>NZ_JBQFRA010000001.1:0-1208172 GCF_056537165.1 Ruegeria sp. CG8
GGTTGCGGCAGGCGGTTTTCCAAAGCGAAGCCAGCCGAAAGCAACTCGGTGAGAAACCAAAGAAGGCCGTCCCAATCCGGGGCGGCCTTTTCTTATTGGGAAGCAGATCAGATGGTTCCAAGTCTGCCATTGTTTTCGATTTGGTAGTGCCCCCGACCCTCGGCTTGAGAAATCTTAACCTTCCGCCCATCTGCTCCAGAAGCTGAATGTCTACCTGATGTGCAACGCCGAAAGCGACCTGTGCACGCTCGGCAGAATGCCCGAACAGCAGGAGGACGCGATGTTTGGCTTTGAGTTTCTGAATTACGGGGCGCAAATCCTTCACAACAAGGACCTGGAAGACATGCGCGACGCCATTCTCAGCGATGATGATCACGAAGTCGACTGCACCGTCAGCGATTTTTTTCGGGAACGCAGAAGGCTTGGGGGCAAGCAAACCGGTGCCCTTCGCCGTGACTTTGGCGGAAAGCAGGCGGGCTGATCAGAGCTTTGGTTCCCACGGGGCGCGACCGACCATACGATCCGCCTCGGCGGTGATGTCATTCATGTGCTTCTCGAGGCTTTGACGCAGTTGCTCGATCTGCTCTTCCGACGCCTTGCGGGGTACGGTCTCAGTCCATTCGCGGCAAAGGAAGACGCCTTCGTTGCGCCAGGGGCGCGGCAGCAGCAGCCGGTCCCAGGTGCCCGCCTCACGGCCATGGCGGGCCGAATAGGTGATGCCAAAAACGCGTTTGCCCGAGCTGCGCGCCCAGACCAGCGGGACGGTCGAGCACACCCGTTCCGGGCCGCGTGGACCGTCGGCAGCTATGCCGATCGAGATCCCCTGCTTCATCTTGCCCAGCACTTCACGCGACAGGGCCACGTGACGCTTGTGGCTGGACATGGCGATGGTGTCCATGCCGAAGAGCTTCTGCACCCGGCCCACCATGCTGCCGGCGCGCGCGGCCGATGTGATCGAGCAGATGCGCCCTTTTTCCAGCGGAAAGAAATAGGGCGATTGGGCCAGCCGCTGGTGCCACAGCACGACGATGACCGGCTCGCTCTGTTCCGCAAGTTTGTCCAGTTCGTCATAGCCGATCCGCTGCCATTTGGTGTTGCGATGGACCATCCTGATGTAGCTGGCGATGCGGCGCGCGGCCCAGTTCAGGGTCGTCTCGCTGTCGGCAATCTTCTTGCGAAGGCTCAAGGGTAATTTCCTCTCGGTGGGCCGAACCTTGTCTTATAGAACTGCACGACGCACGCAACTTCTTTGTCGATTGCATATGTGCCCGAGAAACTGAAAAAGCCTCTTGAGTCCGTCGCGCCGCTGGCATATCTGATGGCGCACCACAGGGGTATAGCTCAGTTGGTAGAGCGACGGTCTCCAAAACCGTAGGTCGCGGGTTCGAACCCTGCTGCCCCTGCCATTCTCCAAGAAATTCAGCAATGCTGCCTCCACGGTCAACCGTGCTGCGCCGGTTTGGTTCGCCAAACCTCTTGACGTGCGGGTAAAGAACGAAAAGGCTGTTCAGTCAGTTGGATAATGAACAGGCCACGGTTTGCGACGCGCGATCTGCGCGGGGTGGACCGAGCCAAAACAAACCGGCGTTGGACAGGCCGTTGGGGGAGAAATGACGGATATCGCCGCTTTTCTGGAGAAGTTGGGGCTATCCAAATACGCCCCGGCCTTCGCTGCGGCAGAAGTGGCCTTGTCCGACCTCGTTCATCTGTCCGAGCATGATCTGATCGATCTCGGGCTGCCGCTAGGGCCCAGACGTCGCCTGCTTGCCGCAACCGCGCGTTTTGCCCAGGACACGGCCGGTGACGCCGTGCACACTCGCCGACAGGGCAAAATCGTGGCCGAGCGCCGGCAATTGACGGTCATGTTCGTTGATCTCGTCGGCTCGACGGCAATGTCCGAGCGCCTGGATCCGGAAGATCTGGGCGAGCTGGTGCGGCGATTCAAAGAGACTTGCACAACCGCCGTTTCGAAATTCGGTGGTCACATCGCCTGTTTCATGGGGGATGGCGCGATGATCTATTTCGGCTATCCGCACGCGCAGGAAGATGCGGCCTCGCGCGCGATCGAGGCCGGGTTGCAGATTTTGGACGAACTGCCTGCGATCGACCGAAAGGAAGAGCTGCAGGCGCGGATCGGAATCGCCACGGGACTTGTGGTGGTCGGCACCATCTATGGGGACGGGTTGCGGGAAAACGACGTGGTCATGGGGCGGACGCCGAATCTGGCCGCCCGTTTGCAGGGTCTGGCCGAACCAAATTCGCTGATCATCAGCCCCTCGACGCGCCGCCTGATCGGGGGCGCTTTCCGGCTGAAGGATGCCGGCAGGCATGTTCTCAAGGGGTTTGCGGACGAGATTCAGGCCTGGACCGTGGAGGGTACCGCGCGGATCGAACGGCGGTTCGAGATCAATCCCGAAGCGGGTTCCGGCCGTCTGATCGGTCGCGGCTCCGAGTTTCGCAAGCTGTGTGACAAGTGGAACGAAGCCAGTCACGGGGCGGGTCAATCCGTTCTGATCTCGGGTGAGGCGGGGATCGGAAAGTCCCGGCTGATCGAAGGGTTGGCGCACGAGTTGCAGGGTCAGGACATTCTGCGTCTGAATTTTCAATGCTCGCCGCTGCACACAAGCAGTGCTCTGTATCCGATCGTGCAGCAACTGGAACGTTCCGCCGGGTTCGCGCCGGCGGATACGGACGCCCAAAAGCTGGACAAGCTTCTGCCGCTGCTGCGGTACCTGACATCCGAACAACAGCGCCTGATTGCGGATCTGTTGAGCATCGATGCCGATGATGCATTGGGACCCTTGGACCTGCCGCCGCAGGTCAAGCTGGAAAAGACGCTGGAAGCCGTCACGCAGCAATTGGTGTCGATGGCCCGAAGCAAACCCGTTCTGTTGCTGTTCGAAGACGCGCATTGGGTGGACCCGACCACGCTTTCGCTGACTGACAGGGTGATCGAGCGGATTCGTGACCTGCCGGTTCTTATCGTGGTCACGGCCCGGCAGGGATTCGACCCCAGCTGGGGGCACCACCACAACACGTTGCACATCCCCCTGACCCGATTGTCGAATGCCGAGGTGGCGGAAATCGTCACGGATGTTGCGGGGGGCAAACCTTTGCCGGGACCGGTCTGCGACCTGATTGCCGCCAAGACCGATGGGATCCCGCTCTTTGTTCAGGAGGTGACGCGCGGCCTTCTGGAATCCGGCCAGTTGCGGCTGACCGAGGATGGCTATGTCCTGCGCGGTCCGCTTCCGTCGCTGTCGGTACCCAGCACGCTCAAGGATTCGCTGATGGAGCGCCTCGACCGCCTAGGCATGGCAAAGGACGTGGCGCAGACCGGTGCGGTGTTCGGTCGACGCTTTTCGGTGGCTCTGGTCGCGGCGGTCTCCATGCTGCCGGCGGCGTCGATGCAGGCCAGCCTGGAACAATTGGCCATGGCGGGCATCATCCAACGGCCGCCTGACGGGGCCGAGGACGAATATCTGTTTCGCCATGCTCTGATCCGGGACATGGCCTATGACAGCCTTCTGCGGTCCGAGCGGCAGGTCCTGCACGATCAGGCTGCGGGTGTATTGCTGGACCAGCAACCCTATCTTGCGCAGACCCAGCCCGAAGTTCTGGCCCAGCACTATACGCTGGCAAACCGACCCGAAGAGGCCGTTACCCATTGGCAAAACGCCGGTCAGAGAGCGATCGAGCGGTCGGCCCTGTCCGAAGCACTGACCCATTTGTCCAAGGCGCTTGGTCTTGTGTCTGAGCTGCCGAAAAGCCGCGACCGCGACTTGCGCGAGATTGATCTGCAAGTACTGCGGGCGGGTGTCTTGCGCTCGACTGACGGGATTGCGGGCGAAGCGACAGGCGAAGCCTATCGCCGGCTGCGCGAGCTGTGCCGCCGGGCCCGCGAGACGGAACGCCTGTTCCCGGTTCTCAATGGGCTTTATGCGTTTCACCTTGTGCGGGCCGAGTACCGCCTGGCCGGTGAGGTGGCGGACCAGATCCTGGACCTGGCCGAAGTCAGCGGCCGGACCGAGCATCGGATGGTAGGGCACCGCGCCATGGGCGCCGTGCAACTGCACATCGGCAATCTGACAGATGCCAGAGCGCACCTTGAGCAGGCCTGGACCCTTTACGATTTCAAAACACATGGGAAGCTGGCCTATGTCTACGGCACCGACCATGCGGCCATCACAGCCGGCTTCCTGGGGGTCTGTTACAGCCTGATGGGTGAGCCGGCCCGCGCGCGGAGGGTTCAGGCGCAGGCTCTGGAGTGGGCCAATGAATTGCAACACGCGCACAGCGTGGCCCAGGTCCTGACCTATACGTGCATGGTCCATCTGTTGCACCGCGATATCGACGCACTGGTCGCGACCGTCGCACCGCTGGAGGAGATTTCTCGCGAGCACAGGTTGGCCTTCATGTCGATCACGGCCCGCATGTGGCTCAGTTGGGCACGGGCGCACCAGACCCCGGACGCCGAGCACATCGCGGCCCTGCGGCAGGCGTCGGATGACTGGTGGTCCAGTGGCGCCGGAAACTACAAAAGCTTCTTTCTGTCGCTGATCGCGGAACTTCTGGTGCGTGCCGGGGGGCTCAAGGCCGCCAAGCAGGCGCTGACGCAGGCCGAACTTTGGCGCAAAGACACCGACGAAGGATGGGCCGATGCCGAGGTTTTCAGGGTCCGCTCGTTGCTTGACGATCATGGGCGGAAAGATCCCGAACCGATGCTCAAACAGGCGGTGTCCGAGGCGCGCAAATGTGGGGCCAGCCTGTTCGAATTGCGCGCAGCCGTTGAGCTGACGCGCCGCGTATCCAAAACCGGGGGGCCGCCGGGGCCATGGCTGTCCGATGCCCTGGAACGTTTCGACCCAAAGGCCGACATCCCTGAATTCCTCGAAGCCCGGGCATTGCTTGAAACGATCTCTTGACCGGCACGGAAACTTTCTGCCAGCTTGGGACGGGCAGAAATGGGTTGATGGAAAGACCGTAATACGTGCGCGCAGTGTTTTTTCCCTGCGCGTTCTGCATGTTATGCCAAGGGAGCGTCCATCATGCGCAAGATAAGCAAGACCATTCTGGCCAAGGATCGCGTCGCCTCCAGCCGAACGGACCTGTCGCTGCAGCGCTATCATCCGATCACACCCGAACAGATCCGGGAGTTTGAAAAAGGCCTGGTTGGATCGGTTGTTTTGCCGACGGATCCGAACTACAACACGGATCGTCAGCTTTGGAACCCGGCCTTTCAGGACTACCCGGAAATCATTGTCTATTGCGAAACCATTCAGGACGTGCGGGCCAGTCTGGCCTTCGCGCGGAACCATGATCTGTGGGTGGTCAGCCGATCGGGCCGGCACAGCACCGCGGGGTACTCGGTCAACAATGCGATGGTGCTGGATACCAGCAGGATGTGGTACGTGACGGTCGACCCCGATACCCCGATGGCCTATGTCGGCCCCGGCACCCCGTTCAAGGTCCTGAACTCGGTGCTGGATTCCTATCATCTTCATGTGCCGGGTGGCGCGTGTCAGGATGTCTGCGTGGCCGGGTTCATGATGGGCGGAGGATACGGGTTCACGTCGCGCCTGTTCGGAATGGCCTGCGACAATGTCCTGGGCGTGACGGTGATGCTGTGGGATGGCAGTATCGTAATCGCGGATGACACGACCAACCCCGATCTTTTCTGGGCGATCCGGGGAGGCACCGGCAACAATTTCGGGGTGCTTCTGGAAATCCGGTTCAAGCTGCACAACCTGTACGAAGTCTGGGGCGTTCATATCAAATGGCCACTGGACAGGGCTGCCAAGGCTTTGGAGTTTCTGCAGGCCAACTACATGAAGGACGGTCTCTCGGACAAATTTGGGGCCTACATCTTTCTTGCGTATCAAGGAGACCAGAAGGTTCTCTTGGTCTCGGCCCTATATCACGGGCCCGAAGACGAAGGGCGCCGGGTCATTCAGCCGCTGTTGGACGAACCCATTGGCGGCCACATGGAAAACAGCAAGACAGGGACCTACCAGCAGATCAATTCCTGGCTGTATGATGAGAAATACGACATCCCGGTGGTCCCGGATCAGGCCCGCGAAGACAAGCAGGGCGGGTATATCGCCCGCCAACTGTCGCAAGATGAATGGAAAAGGGTCGTCGACTATCTGGACAGCACGCCAAACGCCTACGGGGCGGTGGCGATCGAGCCGTATGGCGGGGCGATCAATCGAATGCCGGTTGGCAAACAGGGAAACGCCTTCATTCACCGCGACGTGTCGATGAATTTCTACGTTGACGTGTTCTGGTTGTCCGAGGATGAGAAAGACGTCGTGGTCCCATGGTTGGATGGGTTCATGCAGATGATGACGGACGAGGGCTTCTTCATCGATCGCTGTTATCAGAATTATCCGCGGCGCACTCAGTTGAACTATCGTTGGCTCTATTGGGGCGACAACTTCAACTCACTTCTGTTCGTGAAGCGGAAATTCGACCCACAGAACTTCTTTCACTACCAGCAGAGTATTTCTCCGGTTCCGGACGACGCTCCGCCGGACATCATTCGGGACAAGTCGACTCCGTTCTTCTCGGACCCGACGATTACCTATCAAAGCTATTCGTACCCCTGAAAACGGGTTGCGGACCGGCATGGCCAAACTGGAGAGCGCCCGGCATGGACACGATACAGGAAATCTTCTTTCTGCCGCCGATGGCCGTTGCCAGGCTTGGCCCGGGCGAGACCCCGCTGGAAAGCTACGAATGGCAGCAGGATCTGGACGCGCATGGCAACAACAAGACGGTCATACGCTCGAACGTGACTTTGCGGGAAAACGAGGATGGGAGTGTCTCGGCCTACCTGCCGGACCCGCGGAAGATTCGATTTCGGGATGAAGGCACCGGCGCCCTGCGCCCGGTCGCGCCGTTCTTTGAACTGTGGGCGCGAATGTTCGATGCTGAAACCGGCGAGGCCTATGAAACTCCTGTGACTCTGAACCTTCTTGAAGGGCAGGGGTTGTCGCTGAAGAACATCCGCTACACGGTCGCTGTAGGTAATCAGAAAGCCGCCCGCCGCACCGGAGATGCAGCCTGCGGGTTTCGTACACGGGTCGAGATCGCGGCCGAGGATTTTACTCCTAAACCCTTGCTGGCCTTCAGTCCGCACACGTCGGAACAGCAACCGCTGGTCTATGAACACAACCCGATCCCGCTGGGCTCGGTGCGGGTTGTCCGCCCGGTCCAAGGGACGGACGAGCCGGTGCCCGGCGAGATGGTGGACCGCAGTCTTCTACGTTTGCGGTTCACTCCGCCCAAGGGCGAGGTATACGGCCCGCCCGACGCCGCCTTCGGCCCTGCAACCCTTGCTGTTCCGGGATACAAGAATGACCCGCCCAAATCGGAATATGGCCGGATTCATGAGATCGTGCCGGCGCAGAACCGCATCCTGAACCCGGACACGCCGTGGTCGAAGTGGATCATGATGTCGGGGTTGTCTGACGATCCCGAACCGCATGACAGTTATGATGGTGCACGGGTCGGCAATGATCAGTCCTGGGGGGTGGTTGACGACACGTGTGATGGAACGATCGAGGCCACGCTGGCTGTTCGCGGTCAGCGTTTGGTCGCCCGGGCGCGCATCTTCACCGGACCGCCGGATTTCGCACCGGATTGCCGGCCTTTCTACAGCCTCGAAGACGATCTGGCGGATCGCGACATGTCGTTGATCTCGGTCACCGCCGAAAACTATGTTGATGCAAAAACCGAAGTGGTCGACATCTTCCGAAGGGCGTTCGAGACCAACAGCCTGATCAATCTGGATGACATCCGGGCACAGGGCCTCAAGGACAATGCCTCTCTTCAGGCGCAGACCAAAATCGCACCCACACCGGGCCTGCCGTCCACCGATGCGGCATCGATGACGGAAAAGGACGCGGTGCCTCTCGACAAGATCGATGAGTTGATCCGCCCACAGCCGGTGTCGGTTTTCTCGAACTCGGTCCCGAATGAACAGCTGCCCTATACGGTCGCCACCAAGTTTGTGCATGAGCAGTTGATCGATGAGGAAAACCTTTTGGACTTTCTGCGCCGCAGGCCTGATTTCGTGCGGCGATTGATGCGCCCGCCCTTTGGCGTTCTGGCCCAGTTCGAAGAGGACCCGAACCCTGACCAGACACCCGATCCTGCCTTCCGCGACCCACGGATCGTGCGCGACATAATGCACGACGCCCGCATGCCGCCTTACATGCGGGATTCAAACTATTTTCCGCTCTCGTTGTCACGGCGGCAGTACCACCTGGTGATGTCTTTCATCGATTACCTCGAGGCGCACCCGCCCGCGCCCGAAACCGAACCGGTAGGAGAGCCTCGGGATGTCTGACAAACCAGCGCCGATCCGCATCAAACCCCGCAACCTGACGGCCCGTGCGGCCTACAAGGTGCCCGGCAACCCTGACAACACCCGGCTGGACGGGTCGGTCGGCAATTGTTTTCCGGGGCTGGAAATGGACGTACGCGACCTCGATCGCCGGTTCTTTCCGGGATTGGTTTTCAATGCCGTACGTGTCCCGCTGAACCCGGTTCCGGAAGCACCCGAAAACGCGCAAGGGTTTCATCTGGTCTATGTCGACTATTTCTATGACCCGATGTTGCCCGATGACAGTTCGGCACCTTGGGTGCAGGATTTGCTGGACGCCTATCGTGGTGACATCGGCGCCGAGCTGTCCAGCGGCCGGTGGTTTCTGGCCTGGGTCGAACAAGGCGGGCGACGTATCTCGTTCCGTGATGACAAGGGCAATCCCTACGACGGCATGCTGGTCTGGCGGTTCATCCGCAGCCTTGAATGCGGCGACGACCATCCGGTGACCATCGCACTGGAGCGGCGCAATCACGACGGTGTCGTCGATGCACCGCCGGTCGTCCTGCACGGATACCGCCGGCAGTACCGCACCGAAGCCGGCGTGTTCGATACGGCCTACGACCCCGGAGAGCTGACCCAAAGCCTGTGCAATCCCTGGTCGCATGACTTTCGGGATTGCGGCTGCCACTACTGGCCATCAAACCACCCGGATGTGGTCACTGCCGAAGTACCGCATGACACCCGCCTGCCGACTGGTGCGCCCGACGATCCGGTCGTGGCCGAAACCTATCTGGATTGGCTGCGTTCGGACAAATCGCCCTCGGGCAATGTGGCGGCGTTGAATACCGTCGAACAGAACCGCCCGTTCCAGATTGACCACTACGAGGTCAACCAGATGTGGAGCGACCTGCCGATCGTCGTCGAGGGACGCGAGACCGGCGAAGTCTACGAGGCCGACACGGACCTGCCCGGTGTCGAACCGTATGAAAGCGTAGCGGCGATGGTCCAGGACCTGCAGACCCGTCTGGCGCCGATGGAGATGACGCTCAGCCTGCAATACCTCTATGCCTATTTTTCGCTGGCCGATCCCGAAACCGTCGGTTCCGAGCGCTGGCCAACGCTGAAGGATGATCTGATCTTTGCGCGGCGCGCCCTGCTTGAAGTTGCGATCGGCGAGATGACCCACATGCGCTGGGCAAACCAGTTGCTGTGGTCGTTGCAGGGCAAGGATTACGAACCGGTGCTGACGCCCGCGCTTGCCCTGCCCATCGGACCCAAGCGGATCATCCCACGGTCGTTGCGCCCTTTGACGCCTGAGGCCATCGACGACTTCATCGAGATCGAACGCCCCGACGGGTTCATCGACCGTGCTTATGCCCAGTGCGTGGCGACACTGGAACACAAGGCGTTCACCGATCGGCGTCTGTATGCTTTGGCCGTGCGGATCGACACCGACGGCGACGAGCATTTTCTGCGGTTCCGCCAGATGAAGGACGTTCTGGCCAAATACCAAACGGGCCGCGGCACACCTGCCTATCTGCGCCCGATCCAAGTGGGCTCGGAAACGCAGGCGAAAGAGGTACTGGATCTGTTCCGCCGCATCACCGATGGGCTCGAACAGGCCTATCAAAACGAGGCTCAGAACCGATTTACCGAAGCGCAGAAGTATATCCAGCAGGTGCGCGACACGATGAAAAGCTTCCGGGTCACCGGTGAAGCCTTGGCGGAAAAGGGTATCGGTATCCCGTTCTGGCCCGAGGTCGAGACATGACCGACCCATCTGCCGAGGTGCATTTTTTCGAAACGACATTGGGCGAGCACATGCTCGCCGTAGATGGCTCGCGCGTGTTCGATGTGGCCGAAGGAACGGCGGATCACTTCGCCCGTATGGCCGCCGAAAGTCAGCGAGAGTTTCTGACGCAGATGGGTCTTGATGGTGTGCCGTTCATTGACGACGCGCCGCCGCGCCGCATGCCGGTCAGGTCTTTGTCGCTGGCGGTCGCGCAGAAATGCAACTTGGCGTGCACCTATTGCTATGCCTCGCAGGGCAGCTTTGGTGGTCCTGCCCGCAGTATGGAATGGGAGGTCGCGAAAGCCTCGGTCGATCGGCTGATCATGGACTCGGAACCCGGCACCCGGATCAATCTTGCCTTCCTGGGAGGCGAGCCGTTGATCAATCGCAACCTGATCCGAAAAACGACGGTTTATGCTGCTGAACACGCGCAACGCAACAAAGTGGATGTGGGATTTTCGATCACGACGAATGGCACGTTGCTGCGCCCGGAAGACGCTGAGTTTTTCGAAGACCACGCCTTTGCCGTCACCATCAGTCTGGATGGCGTTGGCAAGGCACATGACCGGTTGCGCCCCAACCAGGGTGGGCGCGGCAGCTACGACACCATTCTGCGCAAGGTGCTGCCGTTGCTGGACAAACAGCATCGCATGCAGGTGGGCGCTCGGGTCACCGTGACACCGCGCAACCTCGAGTTGCCTGAGACCCTGAGCCATTTCATAGGCATGGGTTTCCACTCGGTCGGGTTCTCACCCATGCTGGCTTCGCCAACCGGGCGCGAAGAAATGAGCAGCAAGGACATGGCCGAAATGCTTTCGCAGATGATCCGCTGCGGACGCGTTTTCGAAGACGCAGTGCTGCAGGGCCGCCGCTTTCCCTTCTCGAACATGGCCGCCGCAATGCACGAGATCCACCTTGGCACGCACCGGCCCTACGCTTGCGGAGCCGGTGGCGGATATTTCGGGGTTTCGGCGGATGGCGATCTGTTCGCCTGCCACCGCTTCGTCGAGGATGACTTGGCCGCGATGGGCAATGTCCATGACGGCCCGGATGCGCGGCGAGAAGCCTGGCTGGCCGAGCGCCACGTGCACAACCAATCGCCGTGCAACACCTGTTGGGCACGGTACATGTGCGGTGGCGGTTGCCATCACGAGGTCATTCATCGTGGCCGCCCGGCATGTGATTATATCCGCGGCTGGCTGGATTATTGCCTGCAGGCCTATGTCAGGCTGTCGGCTGCCCGCCCGGATTTCTTCGGCGACGCTGCCCGCCGTTCGGCCTGAGGGCGCAGCGGATGGCGGCCGAGATTGAAGCCGAGATCTGCGTGATCGGCGGTGGCCCGGCCGGGGCCGTGACAGCGATGCGGCTGGCACAGCTGGGGCGACGGGTCTGTCTGCTGGAACGGGCCATCTTCCCACGCCAACACATCGGAGAGTCACTGCCTGCCTCCATCTGGCCCATTCTGCGGTTTCTGGGTGTGGGCGATGCTATGAAAGCTGCGGGATTCCTGCAATCGTCGGGTTCCGTCCTTATGTGGGGCGGTGCGTTTGAAAGGCGGGGTGAGCCAGTTGACGATCCGGGCCTTCTGGTGGATCGCAGCCGGTTCGATGCCATCCTGCTGGACGCTGCACGCCAGTCGGGTGTTCGTGTGTTGCAACCCGCACGCGCCTATCGACCACGGCGCACCGGCGCCGGTTGGGAGGTACCGATCCTGACTGCGCAGGGAAAAGGCCGGCTGCGCGCCGACCTTTTGGTGGATGCGGCGGGCAAGCATGCGGGACTTGGTCGGAGGTTCCGCCCGGCCTCAGCGCCATTGACGGCGCTCTATGCCTACTGGCAAGCCCCTCCGGGTTTTGGCACGCAGGCCCGCGTGGAGGCTGGTGATGCCCATTGGTATTGGGGCGCAGCACAGCCGGATGGTACGGTCAACGCTTGCGTTTTTGTCGACCCGTCGGATTGCACTGGTTTGTCGCCGGCAGCCCGGCGTGATCTGTATCTGAACCTTCTGGCACGATCGACTCTTCTGGCCGGCTGTCTGGAGCAGGCGCGAATGGGCCCGGTGCGCCGGTGTGATGCCAGCAGCCAATGTGAATTGACCCCGCCCGCCGATGATCTGCTGCGTGTGGGCGAAGCGAGTTTCTCGGTCGATGCGCTGTCATCGCAAGGGGTGCATCTGGCTATGGCGCAGGCCATGCAGGCCGCAGTGGTTGTAAACACGATTCTGACCCGGCCCGGCGACACCAACATCGCGCTGGGATTCTATTCGGAACGACAGCGCGAACGCGTCGAAACCCACGCCGAATTGGCGGCGGCATTCTATGCACGTCACCACGAGGTCACCTCTGGGCCGTTCTGGAGCCAGCGCGCACAGCCGCTGGACTGGCTTCGCCGCCCGCCTGCGGACCTGCAGAATGCCGAGCTGTCCACCGGCGAGGTGCTTCGCCGGTCGCCGGAGGCGAAGCTGGTACAGGGCGGTGTGCAAGGCGACGCGTATGTTCTGAGGTCAGAGATTCTGACCCACCCCAATCTGCCGCGCGCGGTCCACTCGCTGGCAGGGGCCGAACTGGCGCCGTTGATATCCGATCTGCGCGAACCACTCTCTGTGCCCGATATTTTGCAGCGATGGTCGAGCCGCATCGGACCCACCTCGGCGGCACAGGTCCTGCGGTGGCTTTGGCACACCAAAATCCTTGTGCCGGCCGGTGAGCTGTGGCGCAATCGCGGTTCCCCTTGACTGGCGAATGGCCTAATGTCCCGCCAGGATAAAACAGCCGAAAGAGGTCACATGTCGCGCTTTGATGGGTATTTCCTGCGGCAGCTATTGGTTCTTTTCGGCTTCTTCACGCTTGTTCTGGTGGGCGTGTTCTGGATCACCCGCTCGGTCAGCCTGTTCGAACACGTCATCAGTGGCGGCCAGTCAGCTATGGTGTTTCTGGAGTTCACGGCGCTGACCCTGCCAACACTTGTCCGAACGGTCATGCCGATGGCGGTCTTTGCCGCCGCAGTCTATGCCACCAACCGGCTGAGCCGGGAAAGCGAGCTGACCGTGATGCTGGCCACCGGGTCCAGCCCATGGCGGCTGGGCCGGGCGGTGTTGCTATTTGGTCTGGTGGCGGGGCTGATGATGGCGATCGTCAGCGTCATTCTGCGGCCCGCATCCGTAGAACAGCTGGAATTGCGCCAGGCTGAGGTGGCAGGTGACATCACCGCGCAGTTGCTCAAGGAAGGGGAGTTCATGCACCCGGCTCGGGGCGTGACCGTCTATATCGGTCGGATTGATCTGGATGGCACATTGCACGAGGTGTTCGTGTCCGACCGTCGCGATCAGGAAAACCCCGCCACATACTCCAGCACGTCCGCCTATCTGGTGAACAACGGATCCGGCGTTCATCTGGTCATGGTGGATGGGGTTGCACTGCGGCTGAACAAGGAAGGCAAGACGCTGTCGTCGACCCTTTTCGACGACGCATCATACGACATTTCGGAGCTGTCCCGAAGCACCGACAATGGACGCCGCAGTCTTGAGGCGATTCCGACGATCGAGTTGTTGGGCGATCTTGACGCTGTCGCCGCGGCGGATGGCTACCCGTTGGGGGAATTGGTGGAAGAGCTGCACCAGCGGTTTTCCTGGATCGCGATCTGCATCACTGTGGCGCTGGTTGGGTATTCGACGCTGATGCTGGGCAGTTTTTCCCGGTTCGGCCTTTGGCCTCAGATATTCGCGGCATTCACGATTCTTGTCTTGTTGGAAGGCGTGCGTGGGTTCGTATCTCCGGTGGTGATCAAGGATGCGAAGCTATGGCCGCTGCTCTATGGTCCAGCCGTTGTCGGGTTCGCAATATCGGCCGTGTTTCTGGCTTTCGCCGGAAGACCGATCATTCGCCGGCGGGTGAGAACTGCCGCACCCGCGCCATCCCCGGCCTGAGGTCAGCCCCGCAGCTCTGACAGGCACTGGTATAATTCATCCAACAGTTTTGTGTGGTCATCCTCGGCGCGCGAGACTAGGTGAACCGGTAGAATTAGTGGTGCCGCTTCCTCGACTTTGCGCAGCGCGCCACTTTCAAGGTGCGGGGCGACGACGCTGAGCGGGAAAAAACCGCGCCCACCGCGTTGCAGGATATAGCGCAGTGCCATCATGCAATTGCCCAGAAACACGGTTTGCCCAGCAGACAGCCGGGCAAGACCGCGTACATGCTCCTGATAGCCTTCACCAAGTTCGAGATTGATGAAAACAGGATCGGTACCGGACTCAGCCAGATGGGGCGTCTCGACAAGGATCAAGTGCTCGCGCGGCAAGTCCTGGCACGAAATCCCGGACCGCGATGGCCTCTCATGTGTCAACGCCACGTCCAGAACGTGCGAAGCAACGGCCTCGGACATGTTCAGCGTGTGGTCATAGTTGAGCGTCAACAGAAGTTTGCCAAACCTCTGCTCGAACCGGACGGCCAGATCGACCAGAAGCGGGTCCCAGATGCTGAGCTGAGCGCCCAGGCGAAGGGCCACACGACCTTGACTTTGGGCCGGCAGGTCCTGCGAGGCGAAGGACCAAAGCGACAGCATCTGTTCGGCATAGGGTTTGAACTGCGCCCCGAAGTCGGTGAGGCTGGTACCGCCGGCACCACGTGAAAACAGGGCTTTGCCCGTAGCGGCCTCAAGCTGGCGAATCCGTGCACTGACAGCCGTCTGTGTCACGTTCATCCGTCGGGCCGCAGCATGGAACCCACCGGTTTCCGCCACGCATAAAAACGTTTCGAGCTCACGCATCTGCATGTGAGACTATTTTTTGATCGACGTGATAAAATCAATTCATTTTTTCTATTGGCTGGTCGCGGCTAGTCTGGCAGTGACCCGCAGCCAAAGGACCTGCCATGCTGGACAAAAGCCACAAACCCACCTGGACCAGTTTCGAAGAGGCCACCAAGGCGGATTGGGACGCCGTCATGGAATATGAAGAGGCCTATAACGCGGCTTTGCCCGACCGGATTCTGGACGCGATCCGGTCCTTGGACGAGGAATGGACACCCTATCCGGTCAACCGGTATCAGCACAGCCTGCAGGCCGCGACGCGGGCCTACGAGGATGGCGCGGATGAGGAACTGGTCGTGGCTGCTCTGATCCATGACACCGGGGACATCCTGTCACCCTACAACCACGGTGAGCTGTCAGCGGCGATGATGAAGCCCTATGTCAGCGAACGCACCCATTGGATCCTGAAACATCACTGCGTGTTCCAGGGCTATTACTACAACCACCATCTGGGTGGAGACCGCAACGCGCGGGACAAATACCGCGACAGCCCCTATTGGGAGGACTGCCGCTATTTCTGCCACGAATACGATCAAAAGGCGTTCGACCCGGACTATCCGACCAGGCCGCTGGAGTTCTTCGAGCCCATGCTGCGCCGCGTGTTGAACAAGGGCGAGGGGCACATGGAACTCAACGAAACCGCCGAGGACTAGCAGGAGGCCATCAGGCGATAGACGATCTGTGCCGTGGTGAAATCCCACGCCGCGTTGCCGTCCGGGGCCAGTTCGACCACGTCGAAGCCCACGCAGCGGCGGCCTTTCAAGGCGTGTTCGACCAGATGCAGCGCCTGATAGTATCCCAGCCCGCCCGGAACCGGCGTGCCGGTTGCGGGCATCAATGACGGGTCCAGCCCGTCGACGTCAAAGCTGACATAGACCAGTTCGGGAAAGTCCTCGGGCAGGTCGACGGCATGAATGTTGCCGGTGACCAGCTCTTCGGCATCCACATGGAAGACACGGTTCCTCAGACGGCTTTTGGCTTCTTCGGTCGAGAAGGCGCGTACGCCGAATTGCGCCAGACGGACGCCTTCCTCGGCCAGCAGATGCATGACCGAGGCGTGGCTGTGTTTCTCGCCCTGATAGGCGTTGCGCAGATCGGCATGGGCGTCGATCTGCACGATGCCGAGGGGCTGACCCAATGCGCGGGCCACGCCCATCACCGCGCCATAGCTCAGCGAGTGTTCACCGCCCAGCGTGACCGGCACCGTGCCGGCGCGGATCGCGGCCTCGGTGCGCTGGGCCAGACGCTCCATGACGTCCGGCAGCGGGCCGGTGCAATCCAGCGAAGGTTCGGTGAAGATGCCATCGACACAGGGTTCGGAATGTCCAGTAATGCGTTCGAGTTCATTGCTGGCTGCGATGATCGCGGCGGGGCCGCCTGCAGTACCCGAACCGTAGGAGACCGTCCGTTCCAACGGCACCGGGATGACACGGAACCGGGCGTCTTCGCTGCGTTCGGCCTCGGTCAGTTCGCTGTCGAGGAAAATGCTCATGAAAGCCTCTCTTTGAAGTCGTCGTAGCCGAATTCCCTGATGATCTTCAGGTCATCGGTTTCGCTGTTCCACAGGGCGATGGTGGGCAGGGGCACGCCGTTGAACGTGTTGGTCTTGACCATCGAGTAATGCGCCTGATCGAGAAAGGCGAAGCGCTGCCCGATCCGCAGCGGCTCGGCCCAAATGTAGTCGCCGATCACGTCTCCCGCCAGGCACGAGGGGCCGCCCAGGCGATAGGTGTGGCCGGTTTCGGCTTCGTCCATCAGGGCGGGGCGGTAGGGGGCCTCGATCACGTCGGGCATGTGGCAGGTGGCCGAGATGTCGGTGATCGCCAGGTCCATGCCGTTGTGCGGCAGGTCGAGTATTTCACCCACCAGGATGCCCGCGTCCAGTGCCACGGCTTCGCCGGGTTCCAGATAGACCTCGACGCCGTATTTGGCGCGGATGTGTTTGATGAACTCCACCAGCCCGTCGCGGTCATAGTCGTTGCGGGTGATGTGGTGGCCGCCGCCGAAATTCAGCCATTTCAGGCTGTTCAGGAATGGCGCGAGCTTCGGTTCGACCGCCGCCCATGTGCGCGCCAGCGGCTCGAACCCCTGTTCGCAGAGCGTGTGTATGTGCAGGCCATCCACGCCCTCCAGCGCCTTGGCGTCTAGTTGGCTGACCGGGGTGCCGAGGCGCGAACACGGGGCGCAGGGGTCGTATTTCGCGACCTCGCCTTCGGAATGCTCGGGGTTGATCCGTAGCCCGACTTGCCGCCCCTCAGCTTGTGCCTTGGCACGAAAACGGTCTTTCTGCCCGGGGCTGTTGAAGATGATGTGATCTGAGAGCGCAAGGATTTCGTCGATGTCGGTTTCCTTGTAGCCCGCGCAGAAGGTCGCGACCTCGCCGCCATATTCCTCGCGGCCCAGCCGGGCCTCGTAGATGCCGCTGGCGCAGGTGCCGCCGATATACTGGCGCACCAGCGGGGCCAGAGCGAACATGGAGAAGGCCTTGAGCGCGGACAGAATATGTGCGCCGGACCGCTCGCCGATATCGGCCAGAACCGCAAGGTTTCGCTCCACTGCCTTTTCGTCGACGACGAAGCAAGGCGTAGGAACGCGATTGAGGTCGAAGGTGCGGAAGGCACCGGCGTCTCCGGCCTGTGTCTGCATCAGTTGGGTCATGTCCGGCGTCTCCGATTGGTGGATAAGCCGGGGGTGCGACTTGTCGCCATTGTCGCTCGGACCAATGGCGACCCCCCGGGATATTCTGGGCCAGATGAAGCAGGGCGGTCGCGCGGACCGCCCCGAGGGTTCAGAACTCGACCGGGCCATCGAGTTCGTGGACCTGCCAGGGAAGGCCGTGCTTGTTGAGCATGTCCATGAAATCATCCGGGTCGAGCTGTTCCATGTTCCACACGCCCGGCTCGCGCCAGTTGCCCTTCAGCACCTGCGCCGCGCCGATCATGGCCGGGACTCCGGTGGTGTAGCTGACCGCCTGGCTGCCGACCTCGCGGTAGCATTCCTCGTGGTCGCAGATGTTGTAGATGTAATAGGTCTTTTCGCCCGTACCGTCCTTGGCCTGGCCGGTGGCGATGTCGCCGATGCAGGCCTTGCCCTTGGTTTCGGCGCCCAGATCGCCGGGATCGGGCAGCAGGGTCTTCAGGAACTGGATCGGGATGATCTCGACCCCGTTGTGGACCACCGGGTCGATCCGGGTCATGCCGACATTCTGCAGCACGTTGGCATGGGTGATGTAGGCATCGCCGAAGGTCATCCAGAAACGGGCGCGCTCGATCTCGGGGAAGTGGGTCGAGAGTGACTCCAGTTCCTCGTGATACATGAGGTACATGTTCTTCGGCCCGATGCCGGGGAAGTCGAACTCGACCTTGTGGGTCATGGCCGGCGTCACTTTCCACTCGCCGCCTTCCCAGTGGCGGGCGTCGGCCAGTACTTCGCGCAGGTTGATCTCGGGGTTGAAGTTGGTGGCGAATTCCTGATCGTTCTGGCCGCCATTGGCGTCCAGAACGTCGATCTGGCGGATCGAGTCCAGCTTGTGTTTCTTGAGCCACTTGGCAAAGACGCTGGTCACGCCGGGATCGAAGCCCGAGCCGAGGATCGCGGTCAGGCCGGCCTGCTTGAACTTGTCCTGATAGGCCCACTGCCAGTGGTATTCGAACTTGGCCTCGTCCTCGGGCTCATAGTTGGCGGTGTCGAGATAGTGGCACCCGGCCTCGAGGCAGGCATCCATCAGCACAAGGTCCTGATAGGGCAAGGCCAGGTTCACCAGAAGCTCGGCCCCGGTGTCCTTGATCAGCTTGACGGTGTCGGCGACCTTGTAGGCGTCAAGCTCGGCAGTTTTGATGTCGACGCCGGTGCGTTCCTTGACCGATTTGGCGATGGCATCGCATTTCGCCTTGGTGCGGCTGGCCAGCGTGATCTCGGTGAAGATGTCGGAATTCATCGCCATCTTGTGCACGGCGGCGTGGCTGACGCCACCCGCGCCAACAACCAGTGTCTTGCCCATGGGAAATTCTCCTTTCGCCGGGGTTATTCGTAGTAGGTATAGCCGTTGATGCTGTCGCGATAGGCAGTCATCAGGGTTTTGCGTTCATTCGCCTTGAGCGTGCCGGTCGAGATCGCCTCGTCGACCATCTTGCGGAAGGCAGCGATGCAGTCGCTTGGGTCGAACTCGACATAGGACAGGACTTCGCTGATCGTGTCACCCTCCTGTTCATGCAGCAGGTCGAACCCGCCATCGGCGCGCAGGTCGATGGTGACCACGTTGGTGTCGCCGAACAGGTTGTGCAGGTCGCCTAGGGTTTCCTGATAGGCGCCGACGAAGAACACGCCCATGTAATAGTCGCGATCTTCGGGCAGGGAATGCACCGGCAGGCTGGGAGAGACACCGTCGGCCAGAATGAACCGGTCGATCTTGCCGTCGCTGTCGCAGGTGATGTCGGAAAGTACCGCGCGGCGGTCGGGGGCCTGGTCCAGCATCTGCAGCGGCACGATCGGGTGCAGCTGGTCGATCGCCCAGACATCGGGCAGCGACTGGAACAGCGAGAAGTTGCAGTGATAGATGTCCGCCAGCTTTTCCAACTGGTCGTCCACATCGGTTTCGACATCGTCCGAGGCAGCCAGCGCCTTGATCCGCGCCATCAGCGACAGGTAGATGCGCTCGGCCCGGGCCATCTGGCGCAGGTCCACGTAACCGCGGCGGAACAGGGCGCGCAGCTCGTTGCGGTAGAAGGTGGCGTCGTTCCAGCATTCCTGCAGGCGGTCTTGGCTGAGATAACCGTTCACCGCCGCCAGATCTGACACGAGGTGGTGGTCGTCGGGTTCCACCTCGGGGCCGTTGGGTGCGTCATAGAGCGTGCTTTCCAGCACGTTGAACACCAGCATCGACGAGGTCGCCACCACCGCGCGGCCGCTTTCGGTCACCAGCGTGGGGTGGTCCACTTCGGCCTCGTCCATGGCATAGGCCACGGTTTCCACCACATTGGCGCAGTATTCCTCGACCGTGTAGTTGATCGAGTTTTCGGTCGCCTTCTTCTCGCCCGTGTAATCGACGCCCATGCCGCCGCCCAGATCCAGGTGCGTCAGCGGCACGCCCTCGCGGGTCAGTTCGGTGTAATAACGGCAGGCCTCGCCCACGGCGCGGCGTACGTCGTTCACGTCGGGCACCTGGCTGCCCAGATGCGAATGCTGCAGCTTCAGGCAATGCAGCAGGCCGGCATCGCGCAGCTTGTCGACGACCGCGACCAGCTGATCGGTGTTCATGCCGAAGGTCGACCGATCCCCCGAGCTTTCCTGCCATTTGCCGCTGATCTGGTTGGTCAGTTTCACCCGCACGCCCAGCAGTGGTTCGATGCCCAGCCGTTCGTAGACCTCGATGACCGTGTCGGCCTCTTTCGGGCTTTCCAGAACGATGACCGTGTTGAACCCGATCTTGCGGCTGAGGATGGCCAGTTCGATGAACTCTGCGTCCTTGACGCCGTTGCACACGATCAGCGCCTCGGGTGCCAGACGGTGCGCAAGGGCGATCACCAATTCGGGTTTCGAACCGGCCTCGAGCCCGTAATTGTATTGCTTGCCGAATTCGACGATCCGGTCGACGACCTGCGCCTGCTGGTTCACCTTGATCGGGAATACGCCGCGATAGGACCCCTTGTAGCCAGTACGCGCGATCGCATCGCGGAAGCTTTCGTTGATATGCGCGATCTCGCGTTCCAGATATGAACTGATGCGCAGGATCATCGGCGCCTTGATTCCGCGCTGATCAAGGTCGTGCAGAATGCCGGGCAGGCTGATGGCCGCCGCATCGGGTACCATGGGATTGCGCAGACCGATCTCGCCGTCCTCCGTCACCTCGATGAGACCCTTGCCCCATTTTTCAACCCCGTAGATGGAATGCGGTGCGACGGGCGTCTGTTTCAATCCAGTCAGTCCTTGCGTTGCAGGCGTGGAAATTTCGCCCGCCAATACGGCAGCCGTTCGATTCTTCCAAGTGTAATCTGTATCGGAGGTTAGCCCAATTCAGATCGCAGGGCGAATGGGAACCAGATGGTTGTCCCAACGGACCCGAGGATGGGGCGATACCGCCGGGTTTGACCCAACCAGATGCCCCACATCGCCATGCCCGGTGGTAAAGACAAAGCCGGATGGCCCGGGGCCCAACCCGCACACGTCGCCGAGCGAATGGGCGCTGTCAAAACGAGCTGCCTCGGCATCAAAGACGTGCAGCGCGTTGCCGCGTGGGCAGGTGATGGCGACCTGACGCCCCTCGGCGGAAAAGGCGACACTGCCTGCATAGCCGGCCAGCGTCGCCTGAATGTCATCCGGCGCGGACAGAAGGTGGTAACGGCCACCCCGCCGATTCAGCCCCAGCAAGGCCGGCTTGTGGGACAGGTCGCCCTGCCACTGCATCGCGAAGGCCAGCAGGCCATCCGCACGAACGGCCAGATGCCGGATCGAGTTTTTGTGCAGCGCCGCGGGCAGCTCGACCTGCTCCAGAACCGATCCATCGAGGCTGACATAGGTCAGGTTCGGGCGCATGGTCGGCAGGTTCAGCTTGCTGCGCCCTGTGTCCGGATGGGTTTCGATGCCGCCGTTGGCGATGGCCAGCGATTTGCCGTCGGGCATCAACACCACGTCATGGGGGCCGACCCCCGCCGAAGAAAACTCGCCCAGCCGGGCATAGCTGTTGGCCGCGTCCCAGACGCCGATGACCCCGGTGCCTGCCTCATAGTCGTTTTCGGTGGTGAACAACCGGCGGCCGTCGGGCGAAAACGCGCCGTGGCCATAGAAATGACGCCCGTCCGGCGCGTCGAGCCGGGCCAGCTGGTCTCCGGTCGCGCAATCGATCACCAGCGCAAACCGCCCCGGGCGGCGCGCGAACGCAACGGCCCGGGCCAGATGGGGATGGGCGGCGGCGGCATGCCCGCGACCGGGCAGCGGGATCGAGAACCGCACATCCCCTGAACCGGTCAACCCGACCAGGCGATACGACCCGTCGTCGAACAGCGCAGCCGACAGGAAATCGGGCGAACCGACCGCAGCCCAGCCCGGCAGGGGGGCAAGAGTGGCCGCTGCCAAACCGGCCAGGAATCCTCGGCGGCTGGTCATGGGTCAGTCTCCGTCCAGCGAATTGAACCCGGCGCTGATGCCCAGGGTCGGACCCAACTGCGCGGCGGCCAAGCTGCGGATGTCGTTGATCGACTGCTGCAGCGCCTCGATCCGCAGCCGCCCCTGTGGCTCGGCCACGCCAGCCAGCGCGGGATCGTCCAGCGCCTGTGCCCGGGCGATGCTGCGGGCAAAGGCATCGTCCAGCGCGGCGGCAATCTGCGGGTGGTCGGCCGCCAGCCGCGCCGCAAGATCGCGCAGCGCCACCAGCAACAGTTCCACATGCCGCAGCGACCGCAGCGACCGGCGGGCCTCGGCCCGGTTGGGGCGGGGGCGGTCGAAACTGCCCATCGGGCGGCCCAGACGCGTATCGGCCGTGAATTCGAGCCCGGTGGTCAGGGCCTTGTAGAGCTCCTGCAGGGCTTCATCGGCGGACCGATAGGGGCTGTCCGGCCCGGGTTGGGTAAGGATGCGGGCATAGCCGTGCCAGTCCCGGTCGATGGCCCGGGCGGTGCGATGGATGTCGGCGGCGATGGCGCGGATCAACCCGCAGCGATAGGCCGCATCGCCCTGATCGGCAAAGGCCGGGTCGTACAGCATCCTCTCGAGCGCGAGGAAACCGCGCCCGGCGATCGAGGTTTCTGCAAAGGCATCGGGGCCGGCAATGGCCGGATCTTCAGCCGCGATCATCGCCGACAGCGCCTTGGGCGTGAACCCTTTGCTGTCGGGCCAGAAGGCCAGGGCAAAGGCACGGTCTCCGACCTCGGTCGGGCCGAACCGCAAGTGGCTGGCGGATATCCAGGCGTCGAAGGCGACGTGATAGGCCGCGCGCAGGTCGACGGATCCGGGCGCGCAGTCCGCGCGAGCAGTGGCATCCAGCGCAGCCGTCGTTTCGACAAGGTGATCGAAACGCGGCAGGATATGGGCTTGGGTCACGTCGGTCAGGATCGCATCGCGGCTTTGTGCCACCGCGCAGAGCGGCATCAATGCGGAAAAGATCACGGCAATCAGGCGCATCGGTCAGAGACTTTCCAGGAACCGGATCAACGCATCCCGATCTGGCTTGGGCAACGAAACGACTGCATCACGCGCGGCCTGGGCCTCGCCGCCGTGCCACAGGACTGCTTCGAGAAGCGAGCGCGCCCGGCCGTCATGCAGGAACTGGGTGTGTCCCGAAACCCGCCGGGTCAGGCCAATCCCCCACAGCGGCGCGGTGCGCCATTCGCGGCCCGTGGCGCGGGCCTCGGGGCGGTTGTCGGCCAGTCCCTTGCCCATGTCGTGCAGCAGCAGGTCCGTATAGGGCCAGATCAGCTGGAAACTGTACTCGGGCCGGTCGGGCAGGCGGTGGGTGACGAAAGCGGGCGTGTGACAGGACGCGCAGCCAATGGTGAGGAACACCTCTTTCCCGCGCAGAACCTGCGGGTCATCCACATCGCGGCGGGCGGGAACGCCCAGGTTGCGGCTGTAGAAGGCCACCAGATCCATGCCTTGCTGGTCGATCTCGAAGCCGCGTTCGTCGCCGTCACCATGCGGGGCGGCCTGGCAATCGGCCTGCGCAGGGGTGCAGTCGCCAAAAGGCGCGGGGTAGAGCGGGCTGGAAATGCCGATATCGCCGGCGAAGGCCGCGGCCGACTGCTCCATGATCGTCGGCATGCCCGCCTTCAGCCCGAACCGGCCCAGCATGGGTTCGCCGAATTCCGTCGACCACACGATGTTGGGCCGCCCCGAGATCCCGTCCCCATCGGCGTCGTCGGGGTCGGCCTTGGCCAGGATGTCCTCGACCGGGATCGCCTCGAGCAGGCCCAGACCGATCATCTGCGGCGCCACGCGCGGGCTGAGCATCGCGTCGGGGTGCAACGGCCCATAGCCCAGATCGGCCGCCCTGTAGGTGGGCTTGCGCAGCGACACGGTTTCGCCGTCGGACAGAGCCACCGGGATTTCCTCGTAGGTGATGTCCAGCCGGTATTCAGCCTTGTGGCCGGGCAGGGCGAAATCCTGCATCTGGCCGCCATAGGTGGGTTCGGGCAGGGTGGCGAGATACCCTTCGATCCCTTCCGGCGCGTCCGCGGGCGTTCCGGGGATGGAAACGCGCAGGAACATCGAAATGGCGTTGTCTTCGGGTCCGGCCGGGGTGTGGCCACGCCCGTCCTTGATGTGGCAGCGCTGGCACGACCGGGCGTTGAACAGCGGCCCTAGCCCATCCGAGGCCAGAGTCGAGGACGGAGACGACACCCAGACCTTCTTGAACAGCCCGTTGCCGACCTTGAAATCCAGCTCCTGCTCAAAGCTCAGGTTGGCCGAGGGTTGCGAGAACGCATCCGCGTCGGTCCGGGCGCGCACCGTTGCGGCGCCTGCCGGCAGGTCCTCATAGCGCTGGGGCTGCGTCAAATCCGACGGCGCTGCGGTGACTGTGGCGATCCGTGCCCGTTCAGCGCCGGTTCGGGGGAGGGGGTTCAAATGACTGTCCCGCAGATCCTGAGACAGGGAAGGGGTGGCCGCAAATACGGCCACCACGAAAAGGCCCGTCTTATTCGGCCTCGTCCATTTTCGATGCATTGAGTTGCGCATAATTTGCTTCGCCGAGTCTTTCGTACAGATCGAGCTGGGTTTCGAGGAAATCGATATGGCCTTCTTCATCGGCCATCAGTTGTTCGAACAGCGCCATCGACACGAAGTCGCCGGCCTGTTGGCAGTATTCGCGCGCTTCCTTGTACAGGGCTCGGGCGTCGATCTCGGCCGCCAGGTCGCATTCCAGGGTTTCCTTGGGCGTCTGGCCGATGCGCAGCGGGTCGAGCTTTTGCAGGTTGGGGTGGCCGCCGAGGAAGATGATCCGCTCGATCAGCTTGTCCGCGTGCTGCATCTCTTCGATGCTTTCCTCGCGGCTTTTCTTGGCCATGTGGCCCAGGCCCCAGTCCTCCTGCAGGCGGTAATGCAGCCAGTACTGGCTGACCGCCGTCAGTTCATGCCGCAGGGACTTGTTTAGGTATTCGATGACTTTGGGGTCGCCCTTCATCTGCACTCTCCTGTGTATCATCCACGCGCAGGGCGCGGAGTTGCATGGGTACTTCGAGGTTATCGGTTGCGCGCATCGTGTCCAGAAACAGCGGCATACACCCGCCACAATCCGCCGATTTTCCCAAAGCATGGTAAATCTTGCCCGGCGTGATGATGGTTTGAGGATCTGCCGCGCGCATCCAGTCGATTGCCGCGCGGATGTCGTGATCCGTGATGTTGGTGCAGTGGCAGACGATCATGGCGACTCGGCCTTTCGTAATTCCTAGTCAAATAGTAGGGTATTTGCTTCGGGTCCAGACACAGCTTGTCGCAGGGCCGGGCGCAAGCGGTCGCTGCGCCCGGCTGCTTTGGTTCATCAGTGGAAAACGGCGTCGGGGTTGTCGAGGCTGTCGGACCCTTCGAATGCGACATTGCCCAGGCCCAGCACGGACACGATGCGTTCGATCGTCTTGGTCTGATCGATCAGACCTTCAACGCCGCCCATAATCAGTGTTTCGCCACCGACATTCCCGCGCTCGAGCATCTGATCGTATGCAAATCCGGCCTCGGCTGCGGTTTTGATCTGGCCCAGCGCGTACATTGTGTTCGCAAGCTTGGTCTTCATCTCGGTGTCCAGAGCCGGGTCCGAGGCCGCAACCAAATCCGACAGGGACGGACCCGAAACCGGAGTGCCGTCAATCTGGACATACCGACCCAGATAGACGTTCTGAATCCCCAACCCGTCATAGTAGTGGCTGTTGTGCGTGTTGTCCGAGAAACAGTCATGCTCTTCTTCCGGGTCGTTCAGCATCAGTCCAAGGCGCATGCGCTCACCGGCCTGTTCGCCATAGGACAGGGAACCCATGCCCGTCAGAATTGCACTGATGCCCGAGTCGGCGTCGTTGGTCAGGGCCGCCCGCGCGGCACCGTTGTCCTGCCATTGCGCAGCCATCCACTCCAGATCCGAAACCAGCAGGTCGGTCGCCGCCACCAGATACTGGGCCCGACGATCGCAGTTGCCGCCGGTGCAGGATTCGTCCTGCGCATAGTCCGTCCACGGACGGTTGCCGGCGCCCTCGCCGTGACCGTTCAGATCCTGGCCCCACAGCAGGAACTCGATGGCGTGATAACCCGTTGCCACATTGGCCTCGATCCCGTCGGCCTCGTGCAGGGTCTCAGACAGCAGCTCGGGCGTGATCTCGGTGGCGTCGACCGGCTGGCCAGACAGCTCAAAGCTGGGCGAGGCAACCACGTTCAGAACCGCAAGCTCGTTTTCGTCCGTCGCGCCGCCATAGGCCGCATCCACATAGTCGATCAGACCCTCGTCCAGAGGCCACGCATTCACCTTGCCTTCCCATTCGTCGACGATCGGATTGCCGAAGCGATAGACCTCGGTCTGTTGATACGGAACGCGCGCGGCAACCCAGGCCTGGCGTGCGGCGGTCAGGTTTTCAGCAGAAGGCTGGTCAACCAGCGCGGCAACGGCGGCCTGCAAGTTGCGGGCAGCACGCAGGCTGTCGTCATATTTTGCTTCGGCAATGTCAGCATAGGTGTCCAGAATGTCGACCTTGGCGGGAGCGTCGCCGGCGGCTGCAGCCGTTGCCATCAGCAAGGCTGCCAGGCTGGTCGTCGAAAATACGCGGGTCATGAAGTTCAGGCCTTCCTGTCGAAATGAATGGGCAAGAGCACCCAGTGCGGGTGCAGAGATGAATATTAACTGAGTGAAATTGTAAGTTATGTCAACCCGAGTCTTTAAGTCGGGAATTAATTTTGAAACACGCCGCTGTTTTGGCCAAATACGGTTTGGCTGGATGGGTTCTCTGGATCTGTCTAGCCATTTCCGGCGGGGTCAGACGGCGTTGCGCGCCGTTGCCTGCGGATGGCGCGAAGATACAATGATGGTGTGATTCTTGAGTTGGTGGTGGTTGCGTGATGAGATCCTTGGCGTTTGCCCTTTGCGTGTTTCCCCTTGCGTTGGACGCGCAGCAGGAAGTGGCGCCAAAACCCGCAGCACTGAAGATCGCCTTATTGGATTCGGGGTACACGCTGTCCCTGTCTGTTCCTGCGTCAGAAATCGTTGGCTTTGAACTTCCCGCTTCAAGCGCAGAGGAAAAGGCGAAGGTCGCGGTCGCCATTTCGGACCTGTCACAGCCCATGACCCTGTTCGCGGTCACGGCCGAGGCGGGTTGTGCCACGGCCACGGCGAACGTGGCGCTGGTCGGCGGCGAAGCCGGTTCGGCCTTGGGGCCTGGCGATCACCGGCCCGAATTTCAGGCCGAATACACGATCAGGTGCAGCAACCTTCAGGCGCTTGGTGAAATGAGATTTGATTACTTCGACCGGTTTTCGCAGGCTGAACGTGTGGACGTGCGGGTTCAGTCACCGGGTGGTAGTCACGCCGTCGCGGTTACACGAGAGACCCCGTTGGTTGATCTCTCCGAGTTTATGTGACCGGGGTTTCTTTCATTCCTTGTGGTGAAAGATGAAGCCGATGAAGTTCAGCAACAGCTGCGCAGCAAGGATCTGCGTGCTTTCGGTCGGGTCATAGGCCGGGGCAACTTCGACAAGGTCGATGCCAGCGACCTGCCCTTTCCGGGCAAGGCCCTGCAGGATTTCCAGAACGTCGTAGTACAAAAAACCGCCGTGGCTTGGTGTTCCGGTGCCCGGTGCAATGGATGGGCAAAACGCGTCAATGTCGATGGTCACGTAGTATCGGACGCCCGAGGGGATGCGGCCCAACACTCCTTCGGTCCCCAGCTTGCGGATCTGCCGTACCGACAAGATGTCGGAGCCGCGCGCGCGTGCATCTTCGTAACCTTCTTTCGCCGTCGATGAGACGTTGCGGATGCCCAGCTGGGTCATACCCGAGACATAGTCCTTCTCGATCGCCCGCCGCATCGGGTTTCCATGGCCCGCCGTAACGCCATGACGCTCGTCCACGAAATCCAGATGTGCGTCGATCTGGACCACGTGAATGGGACCGTTTCGGGCGCAGTCCTGATCAAAGGCGTTGATGCAGGGAATGTTGATGGAATGGTCACCACCGATCGTCACGGGCAGAGCGCCGGCCTCAAGGATCTTGCGTACCCCGTATTCGATATTCGCGTGGCTGGCTTCGGTTTTGGTGTGGATGATGTCGGCATCCCCCAGATCGACGATGCGCACCTCTTCGCCCAAATAGGTGGCATCGTCCTCGTGATCATAAGCACCTGCATGACCAAAGCTGAACAGAGTCGATGCCTCGCGCACCGCACGCGGGCCGAACCGGGCTCCGGACCGGTATTGGCAGCCGAAGTCGAACGGGGCGCCCAGGATGGCGACATCGGCATCGATCCGGTCCCAATCCTGCACATATGGCTTCTTGCCGAATGTGGCGATGCCGACGAACGGCAGATTCAGGCGGCCGGATTCATATCCATGTTTTGACATTGGGGGCTCCGTTGCTTTGAACCGGCCGCGGGTCTGGCGGGTTGCTTGCACGTTGGCGTCTATCACCCGATCAATCAAGGCCACTCTGCCCCAGCGGTGCATCAGGTTGCGAAGCTGGGTAAACCCCACAATCCCGGTGATTTTTCTGCAAATCTGTACTAAGAATGCAAGTATCGCTCGTATTGCCTGCGCAAATTGAGGGGTGGAGCCAGCATTGAATGGCGCCACGCGTCGGGCGGTCTGCCGTTTGTCCGGCGGGGGAGACTGCAAAATACAAATGCTGATTTCAGGAAAGTGACCACGAAATACGAAACCATTGCGCCACTGACTTTTTGGGGGAGGAACTGGCCGTGACCACACAGACGATTTCCAATTCAAAACCGATTGAAGCCACATCTGCCGATTGGGAGAAGGTATTCGCAGTCCTGCCCGGCGAAAAGGTGCGGCAGAGCGCCGAGCGGCTCAGGCAGCATTTCGATCTGTTCAAAGTTCTTGAGGACACGGTTCTGCCGCCGCGCGGGATGTATGTGGTTTTGGACGGCATCGTGAAGCTGCGCCAGAACGACGTTGATCTGGCGACCGCCGATACCGGGGACTATTTCTACGAGGAGCATCTGGAGATCCGCGACATACCGGTCAGCCTGCAGGCCGTGGCCTTGCCCGGCACTCGGCTGGCCTTTCTGGCCAGTAACGAGTGGCTGGATATCCCCGCGGAAATTCGACGCGAATGCTACGCCACGCTGTTCGGCGATTTGGTCAGTGTGCATCTTCAGAATTTCCAGCAACCCATCAACTGCTGCAGCGTGACCGCGGCCGCGCTGAGCATGTCGGCGCTGGGCTTCAGCTGCGAGGTGAACGACATCTTCCGCGTCTGCGAACTGCCCACCAGCTTTGTCGTCAATGACGGCATCTCGCTGGGTGAACTGTTCGACGTGGCGTGCACCTATATCCATTCGCAGGGTCTGCGCGACCTGGTGCAGGTCCAGGCCTATTTCATGGACGAGGCCACGACCTCGGTGCCGCTGCTGCTTGAGGCGATTGACGAATCCAATCGACTGGGCGGAGACAACGACATTCTGGTGGCGAATTTTCAGGTTGGGGTCGCGCATGGCAAGCCCACCATGCCCGGCGGCCATTTCGCGGTGATCGCCAAGTGCAACCCCAGCACCGGGTTGGTGCACATGATGGACGTGCATCCCGAAAAATACGGCAAGCTGTGGGTCACCACGATCGACCGCCTGTACGCTGCCATGTCCGACCGCGACGGCACTTCGATGCGGGCGCGCGGCCTGCTGCGGTTCTCTGCACGCGAAGCGGTACAGACCACGCTGCAGACCTTCCGGCAGGACTGCAACTATGTGGACAGCACCAGGTATCTGGCCCGCGATCCCAAGAAGCGCCGCAACCTGTTCCGGCGGGCCAGCCCGAACATGAACAGCCTGGGCGTTCTGGCCGAAAGCCTGCAGATCTTGGGCGATGTCCAGGTCACCGAAGACAAGCTGCTTATTGCGACCCAGACCTCGTACACCGAGGCGCTGAGCCGGGTATCGACCGCCAAGAAGATGAGCGAGATGGCCCAGCGGTATCTGGCTGGAACGTCCGAGGTGCATATCGGCAGCACGTTCCGCAGTTATGCCGAACGATCCGGGAAGGACAAAAGGTCGCCGCAAGACTGGTTCCGGGATCAGCTGCGCAGCCTGAACGAACATGAGGGGCGCCACCTGATGATCAACATCGACTTCAACCGCGTGTTGGGGTTCGAGGTGATCCGGCCGCCCGAAAACGTGTTCCGCGAGACGGCGCTGCTGGAAGAGTTCTGGTGCTTGTGCGTGGCCTATGACGAAAAGGCCGATCTTGTAACGGTCGTAGATATGAGCCCGGCGACTTCGCAGGTTTGGCAGGCGCCGCGCGGGCATATCTTTCGCGGGCTGCGCGACCTGAAAAGCCCGGCCATGCTGGTGATCGAAGAGACCCAGCCCCCGGAAGACCCCAGCGACGTGGCTCGGATCGTCCGGGAAAACCCGCTGGTTTTGTTCTACGAGGATGAGGACCCGTGGTCGAACATGCTGAAGAACATTCTGGCCAATATCGGCGCGACCGGTCTGAAATTGGTCGATGTCGCCGGACACGGGGCCAACGCCATGAAAATGCGCCGGCAACTGGTGGCGGAAAGCGGCAAGGAAAAGGTGCCTTATCTCTTCTTCCATGGGAAATGCCTGGGCAAGCGCAGCGATATCGTTGACATGATCCTGGAAGGCGGCCTGCAGGAAGACATGAAGAAAGCCGGTCTGCCTGTCTTGCTGCGCCACGAGTCGCCGAGCCTCGACAAGAACATCTTCGGGTATCCCAAGGGCGGGTTGACAGCCCCGCCAAACGGGCGCCGGAACGTTCTGCTATGCGCCTGCGGCTCGTCGGCTGCGGACAAGGTGCCTCAGTTGGTCGCCCGGATCACCGAGGCAGGTCACAATGTGAAACTGATACCTTCGGTTTCGGCCGAAAAGTTCTTTCGCGATATCGGGACCGACAAGGCCAGCGAGGCCCGCAAGGCAAAAAAGACCGGGAAGAAAAGCAAGACAGTCGACGACTACATCACCCACAATGACTACTACCGCGACGATGACGAGTGGAACTTTCGCTATACCGAGTTCGGAATGCCCTTGCGCGCCTCGCATCTTGCGCTGTGCGACTGGGCCGATTGCGTCATTGTCGCGCCGGTCACCTGCAACACGATGGGCAAGATCGCCAACGGCATTGCCGACAACCTGCTGACCTCGGTTTTTGTGGCCTGGCAGTACCGCAATAAGCCGGCGATCCTTTGCCCGGCTTGCAACACCAACATGTGGAACAACGTCACCACCCAGAACAATGTCGAAAAGCTGCGCGATCTGGGGATTGATCTTGTGGGTCCCCGCAAGGGGCGCTTGTCGAACGGGATGATGGGCATCGGCATGATGGCCACGCCCGACCAGATCATGGAGGTGTTGGAAGAAGCCTTCGAAGAGCTGGAAAACCACGAACACAACATCTGCAAATGGGCGCAGGATGCTGCGGCCTCGGATGACTTCGCCCAATGGGAGCCGGTGTTTCAGGCCATAGATGATGGGGTCGCCGGTATCGACATTGTCGATGACCATAATGGCGACACGCTGCTGCACTATGCGGCCGGGGGCGAGGGCGAGCTGACCGAGAACGGGCAAGACCTGGGAAAACCGGACATCGAGGCTGCCAAAGCCCTCATCGCAAGAGGTATCAACGTGAACGCGGTCAATGATCACGGATTTACCAGCCTGCATGTCGCCGCGATGAACAACTCGGCCGAGATGGTAGAAACACTGCTGGCGGCGGAGAGCATCGATGCAAGCCCTCTGATCCACTTCCTGCAGGATCCGGTGCGGTCCAGGGGCATCAGGGTGTCGGACGAGATCCGCGCGATGCTGGATGAATGGGCCAACACGCACGCCCTGTCAGAACCGGAAGAGGTGGAAGACGAAGACGACCTGATCGATGAACGCGAAAAGACCTATCTGTATTTTACCTACGGATCGCTCAAAAAAGGATTTCCCAACCACGACGCTCATGCGGACGTTCTGGATGATTTCGTTGGACAGGCGGTCACTCGGCAGCCCATGCCCCTGATCGTTCCGAAAGAGCCGTTTTGCGACAACCCGAACTGTGCCTATCTGCACCGCATGGCCACACTGGTGGATCGCAAGGGCACTGGCCGTCCAATCAAGGGCGAAGTCTACCGGGTAACCTCGGACGGGTTGAAGGAACTCGACAAGCTTGAGGGTTTTCACGGACCGGGCGCGGCTGACAATGTCTATGTCCGCAAGCGGATCAATGTCCTGATGGATGGGGTGAAAAAACCGGCCTACGTCTACGTCATCGCCAATCCGGAAAAATACCTTGCCGAACTGGAAAGCGGTGCGTCCGAGTTGGTCGACGAATACTCGATCGACATGGCCACAGGGACGCTCAAGCCCGGGTATGAGGCGGCCGCTAGCCGTCCTGATGCGTGATGGCTTCGGGCGCATCCGTTGACGGAGGTGACTTGAGGCTGAGGTTGTAGGCCGTGATCGCGATCATGCAGCTCAGGACAAAAGGCCAGAACGCGGCCTTTGGAATCAGGTTGTCACGATAGTGGATCAAGCGCAGCGACGGCGCGGACTCGGAGACGAACAGATAGGTGTTCACCGAGACCACAAGCAGCATGAAGTACATCAGGAAAAAGAAGGACTCCATGTAGATCACCGGTGACCCGGCAAAACCTTCGCGCAATTGCACATGGGCCAGCAGGATCACGAAGAACAGGACCGAGCAGGTTCCGATCACGCTTGAGGTGCTGAAATCGTGCCGTTCGACCAGGTTCGGCTTCCGCGTCACCGTCATTACGGCGCCGAACAGAAGCATCGTGACTACGATCAATGGGATCATGTGCACCACGAAGGCGTTCGCAAAGTTGCGTTTGATGACAAAGTTGTAGTGCAGTTCGGGCAGTCTGGTCTGAAACTCGTTCTGATTGATGCCCAGCGTCGTGTCCAAATCGGACAGCTTGTAGTCAAAATAGGTGTTTTCGCGCTCCCAAGTGCCCATGACGATGCGGTTGTCGATCCCGAAAATGTCCTTTGGTCCAGTCGCGGGATAGGCGTCGAAGTCGGGAACCAGGGCGACGTTCACGTCAAACCGGCCCGGCCATAACCGCACCCAGACGGTTTTGTGGTCGAAAGGATAGCTGGTGTAGTCGAAGGACTGGCGCAGGGTCTGCTCAAAGTACCAGCCGATCACTTCGCCACCGGGTTCTGGCATCCGGTAGGCTTCTTCGATAAGGCCGCTCCCGACATCCACGGACTCGGGCAGAAGGAACCCGGCCTGACCGGGTTCGGGCTTGATCGCGTCATGGATGCCGGTTTGATAGTGCTGCCAGACATAGCCAGTGACGTGGACATCGCTTGCGTCGACGAAGCTGAAGGATTTGAGGAATATTCCCGTCCTGACCCGATAATCCGGCGCGTTCTCCAGCGACTCCAGATAGGTATCGACCGAGGCCTGATCCGGCAATTGGGTCGGGTCCTGCTCGAAATGGTTCAGCGAGGCCCAAAGGTAGAACAATACAGCCGTCAGGATCAGCGACACGAGGCCTGACAGACCCCAGACCTTTTTCTCGACCGTCATTCCGCGCTCTGTTTCTTTCTGTTGTTCCATCGTCATGCGGCTCATGCCGTCGATTGGCCGGCCATCCCGGCCACCGGGAAATCCAGATGCCCCATCAGCGACCGCACCACGCCCAGATCATCGAACTGTGATCGAAGTTCTGGAAACTCGGCGTGGTCAGACAGGGCGAGGCCCTGTTGCCCGGTCGCAGCCAGAAGGCGCGTGTGACGGATGGACAGATCGGCCATCGGCAGTGGTTCTGAGGCGGTGAACTCGGACAAGGCGTCGGCAAAGCGGATCGCGCGGTCCCAATCCTGGCGGGCCAGCATTACGGCGCAGGCGTCTGCGTAGAAATGCAGGTGGCTGTGCCCAACGCAGCCTTCGCCCAGTATCCGGACGCCCTGATCCAACAGATCATCCTGGGCATCCGGGTCGTCCAGAGCCAAGGCCAATGCCGACAGCGCCTTGGGGCCGACAAAGTTGCGGCCATGTTCCAACGCGATTTCCACGGCGCGCCGCCCCACCTGTTCAGCCTCTTGCCTTTGCCCGGCGTAAACCTGCGCCCGCGCCAAGTGTTCCAGCGCCTGAGCCTCGAGTCGCTTGGCACCGACGCGCTGGGCGATATCGGCGGATTGGATGAAGGCCTGCAGCGCACCGTCCATGTCATCCTGAAAGGTGCACGCGACGCCCAGGCAGGTCTGCGCGACACATTCCGGCACGAAGGCAAAGTATTTCTGCGAGATTTCGATGGCTTCCTGCGCATCGGCCCGACCTTGCTCCACGTCACCCGAGTAACTGCGGGCAACACTGAGATTGTGAAGGTTGGCGGCCAGGTCCCGGACCAGTCCTTTGTCCCGCGCTCTTTCGACGGCCTGAGTGTAGAACCCTGCGGCGGTACGCATTGCGGCATTCATGAAATTCGCATCGCCAAAGCCGCTGAGGGCGCCGACCTCCAGCCGGACGGATTCCAGTTTGCGGGCCAGCGTCAGTGCTTTTTCGTTGCTTTGCAGAGCATCCGCGACCCGTCCCAGCGGGAAATAGATATTTCCGCGAACATAGCTGATCTGGGCCAGATCCCGTTCCGATCCATTGCGGTCAGCGGCGGCCTCGGCGATGTCGAGGCTGTGCAGCGCATCCTGGTACAGGCTGGCCTGGCGTGCGGCTTGTGCCAGACCGATATGAACGCGGCAACTCTGCGCGTCAGTCTCGGCCAGGGCAGCGGCTTCGTTGAACTCGCTCAGGGCCTCGTCCGACAGGCCCTGAAGTCGATGAGTTTCCGCGCGGGCACACATCAGGTCAAACCGGATACCCGGCGGCGCCGAAAGCTCGAGCGCGCGTTCGATCAACGGGCTGGCCTCGTCAAACTGGAAGGCCTGGATCAGGTTTTCGGCGGCCTCCAGATAGGCTTCGGCTGCGTTGGAGGCGTCGGCACGGTCCAGGTGTTGGGCGCGCAAGGTGGCGTCCTTGCCCTCGTACCAGCTTGCTGCCTGCCGGTGCAGCCGGGCGCGCTCGGACTTGACCAGCGTCGCATAGGACCCGTCGCGGATCAGAGCATGCGCAAACATCAGATCTGCCCCGGCCTCGCGGATCAGGGCCGAGCGGATCAGGTCGGACGTGTCCAAATGGCCTTCACCCAGCAGATAATTCAGAACTTCAGGCGAGAACCGCTGCCCCAGAACCGATGCTGTCTGGATCGCCGTTCTGCTACGACGATCCAACCCGTCCAGACGGGATTGCACGATGCCTTGGATGCTGCCGGGGACGGTGTCGCGGGTCAGGCCGTCGATATTGCGCAGCAGTTGCTCGAGAAACAGCGGATTGCCTCCGGCGCGTTGCACGCAGGTTTCCAACAGCTCGGGGTCGATGGCGGTGAATTCTTCGACCAGTTTCCGCGCCTGTTCGTCGCCCATCGGCGAAAGCTCAAGCTTGGACACCAGCGCACCGTCCGTTCCCATCTGCCATTCCCGATCGATCGGGTCGCCTTCGACCCGGCTGGTCATCATCAGAACGCAAGGCAGGTCCCGCGTCGCGGCAGCCATGTAAGAACACATGGTCAGAATGTCCGGTGGCGCCCAATGTATGTCCTCGACCTGGAGCAGAAGGGGGGCCTCGCGGCTGCGGGCCTGCAGCAGTTCGTCGATGACCTGTCGCCGACCCCGCATGCGTGCGGCGTTGTCCATCGCGGCATAGACTTCGGCCAATCCGGGATCCTGTTCAAGTTCGAGCAAAGCGTTCAGATGGGCTGAACTGGCAGGGTTGATCCACCCCCGGTTGATCGCGTCATGAGCGGCCGCGGTGCTGGCATCGGAGTCGTCGATCGGGTCGAGCCCCAGAAGGCTGCGGGCGATGGACTGGATGGCCGAATGTCCCTCGCGTGTGCCGAAATCCATCACCACGCCCCCGTGGATCGAATAGGAGCGGTTTGCGGCCAGCTCGGCCACCTGTTCCGAAAAGTGGGTCTTGCCGATACCGGGTTCGCCAAGAATGATGTGAACCTCACCCTTTCCATGGCGCTGGCACCGGTCGAATGTCGCCGAGAACAACGACATCTCGCGTTCCCGCCCGATGAATTTGTGGCGCCGCGTGCGGATGTTCCGGGCCAGACGGTCCAGACGCCAGATTTCGACATCCTTGTTCAGGCCTTTGATTGCCTTGGTGCCGATCGCCTCGCCCACGAACAGAGGGCCAAGCGCGCGCTGGATGTCATCCGACACCAACGTTTGACCCGGCGCAGAAATGTCGGTCAGGCGGGACGCAAGATTCACGCCGTCCCCGGTTACGGTGTATTCGGTATGGGCTTCGCTTCCGGTGGTGCTGGCGATGACCTGCCCCGAGGCGATGCCGATATGGCACGATAGGGGCGGGTCAAGTGTGGGCAGCGCGGCGTGAATCTCCAACGCGGCGCGGGCCGCCCGTTCGGTGTCATTGGTGTGCGAGATCGGCGCCCCGAACACCGCCATGACAGCGTCTCCGATATGCTTGTCGATCCGGCCTCCAAATTTCTCGACGGCGCGGTCGACCTTGCCAAAGAACGCATTCAGCAGCGCGTGCATGTCTTCGGCGTCGTGTTCGCTGGACAATTTGGTAAAGCCGGTCAGGTCCGCGAATAGAACCGTGACCTGACGTTTTGCCGGCTCCAGTTCGACCTCGGGTTCAAACGCGCCGACGGTTTCGGGGACGTCCAGCTCGGATATCGCGCGCAGCAGCCGGCGACGGTCGCCGACGGCGGTCACCCCGATCTCGCGCAAATCCTCGCCCGTAAGTTCAGGAAGAATTGCAAAGTCGATTTTGTTTTCCGCGAACGCTTGGGCGTAATCGGACAACCCAAGGGCGCTCAGCCATTCCCTTAGGTCGCCAGACATTGGTGCCCTCAGAAGTATCCACCCGCAGGCAGCCTAGTACAGACCACCGGGTCGAGTCTGCATTTTTTATAGTAATATTCGATTATGACTGCGCAATCCGCCGTTTCCGGTGTTTCGCAACGGCTTTGTGCCGCACCTTTCCAGGGTGGTGTTTCAGGAAGGATTCGTTTGCTCAATCCATGAGCAAATCTGATCAAGATCAAGTCAGAGTTGACTCGTATCCGCTATCCACGCAGCATGAACGGAGTACCACAAATGTTTCTAGAACAGGTGGGCGGCACATGTCCGCAGTAGCCAGCAGGCGCGCGTTCCTGACAGGACGCCTGCCTCGCGAAGACGAAAGCGTGAAGCGGCCGCCAGGAGCGGCGCGCGAAAACTTCCACGATCTCTGCAATCGATGCGGCGACTGTGTCGCGGTTTGCCTCGAGAGTGTTTTGGCGATGGACGACGCAGGCTTGCCGGTGTTTCAGCCGCAGCAGAGTGGATGCACCTTTTGCGGAGACTGTGCCGATGCGTGCAAGACCGACGCATTGAGCCTGGACAGGTTCGCCGAGTGGCCTTGGCGCGCGAAAGTGTCCGACACCTGCCTTTCGGCAAATGGTGTCAGTTGCCGGGTGTGCCAGGACAGCTGCGATGAAGGGGCCATCCGATTCCGCCTGAAAACCGGAGGCCGCGCCGAAGTGAACCTGGAACTGGCATCATGTGTCGGTTGCGGGGCCTGCTCGGCCGCATGCCCGACCGGTGCCGTTTCCCTTGAGAGATACCAACCCGCCACAGTGGAGGTGCGTGAATGAATATCTGTGGATGCCTCGTGCATGTCGCGCCGGACCAGACCTCGGCGGCACGGTCGGCGATGACTGCGTTCGACGGGGTCGAAGTCCATGCCGAATCCGACGACAGCCGGTTCGTTGTCGTTGTCGAGGACACGCCGACACGGCTGGCGTCCGAGATCATCATGGACCTGCATCAGATCCCCGGGGTCGTCTCGCTGACCCTGACCTATCACCATTTCGAAGATCTCGCGGAGACCCGTCCGCGTCCTGAAACTCCCAGCCAAGATTCCAGCCGGAGGCTCTTGTCATGACCATTTCCGAATCTCGCCGTACGTTTCTGAAAGCAACCGCCGCCGCCGCGACCGCGTCCGCGGCCGGTATCCCGTTGGCGACGGGCCAAGCTGCCGCCCAAGTCGCCAATGCCGACATCCGGTGGGACAAGGCACCTTGCCGGTTCTGCGGCACGGGCTGCTCGGTTCTGGTCGGCACCAAGGAAGGCCGCGTGGTTGCAACGCAAGGCGACCCGGACGCTCCGGTGAACCGGGGGCTGAACTGCATCAAGGGCTACTTCCTTTCGAAGATCATGTACGGCAAGGACCGTCTGACCACCCCGCTGTTGCGCAAATCGAACGGCGTCTATGACAAGAACGGTGACTTTGAGCCCGTCAGCTGGGACGAAGCCTTCGACGTGATGGCCGAGAAGTGGAAAGAGGCGCTGGCCAAGAAAGGCCCGACCAGCGTGGGCATGTTCGGCTCGGGACAGTGGACCGTGTGGGAGGGTTATGCCGCGGCCAAGTTGATGAAGGCCGGGTTCCGCACGAACAACATCGACCCGAACGCGCGGCACTGCATGGCCTCGGCCGTGGTGGGCTTCATGCGGACCTTCGGCATTGATGAGCCGATGGGCTGCTATGACGACCTCGAGCATGCCGACACCTTCGTGCTGTGGGGCTCGAACATGGCCGAGATGCACCCGATCCTGTGGTCGCGCTTGACCGATACGCGCCTGACCAAGCCGGGCGCGCAGGTGCATGTGCTGTCGACCTTCGAACACCGCTCGTTCGAACTGGCCGACAACGGCATCATCTTCAAGCCGCAGACCGATCTGGCCATCCTGAACTACATCGCGAACCACATCATCCAGACCGGCGCGGTGAACGAGGAGTTCGTCAAGAACCACGTCAACATCACCAAGACCGCTACCGACATCGGTTACGGCCTGCGCGAGACCAACCCGCTGCAACAGGCCGCGGCGAACCCGGACTCGGGCAAGCTGGAGCCGATCTCGTTCGAGGAATACGCCGCCTCGGTCGCCGACTACACGCTGGAATACGTCTCTGAACTGTCGGGCGTACCGGCGAACCAGCTTGAGCAGCTGGCCAAGGAATATGCCGACCCGAACCGCAAGGTCATGAGCCTGTGGACCATGGGCTTCAACCAGCACACCCGCGGGTCCTGGGTGAACTCGTTGATGTACAACGTGCACTTGCTGGTGGGCAAAATCTCCGAGCCCGGCAACTCACCGTTCTCGCTGACCGGTCAGCCTTCGGCCTGTGGCACCGCGCGCGAGGTTGGGACTTTTGCCCACCGCCTGCCCGCCGACATGGTGGTGACCAATGATGAACACCGCAAGATCACCGAGACCAAGTGGAACATTCCCGAAGGCACCATTCCGCCCAAGCCGGGCTTCCACGCGGTTCTGCAGAACCGCAAGCTGAAGGATGGTGACCTGAACGTCTATTGGGTGCAGTGCAACAACAACATGCAGGCCGCCCCCAATATCAACGAAGAAGGCTATCCCGGCTATCGCAACCCCGAAAACTTCATCGTCGTATCGGATCCGTACCCAACGGTGACTGCCGTTGCGGCCGACCTGATCCTGCCGACCGCCATGTGGGTCGAGAAAGAAGGGGCTTATGGCAACGCCGAACGCCGCACCCAGTTCTGGCGTCAGCAGGTCAAGGCCCCGGGCGAGGCCAAGTCGGACCTGTGGCAGCTGATGGAGTTCTCGAAACGCTTCACCGTCGAGGAGGTTTGGGACGAAGAGTTGCTGGCCAAGATGCCCGAGCATCGTGGCAAGACCCTGTTCGACGTACTGTATGCCAACGGCAAGATCGACCAGTATCCGCTGTCGGAAACCGCCGAAGGGTTCCACAACGACGAATCCGAGCATTTCGGCTTCTACGTCCAAAAGGGCCTGTTCGAGGAATATGCCAGCTTTGGCCGCGGCCACGGGCACGATCTGGCACCGTTCGAAACCTATCACCAGGCCCGCGGTTTGCGCTGGCCGGTCGTGGACGGGAAAGAGACGCTCTATCGCTTCCGCGAGGGCTACGATTCCTATGTGCCTGAGGGTGCTGGCGTCAAATTCTATGGCCACAAGGACGGAAAGGCCAAGATCATCTTCGCGCCCTACGAACCGGCAGCAGAGGAGCCGGACGAAGAGTTCGATCTTTGGCTGTGCACCGGCCGGGTGCTGGAGCACTGGCATTCCGGGTCGATGACCCGCCGCGTGCCCGAGCTGCACCGCGCCTTCCCCGCCGCCGTGGTGTTCATGCACCCCGAGGACGCCAAGGAACGCGGCGTGCGCCGCGGGCAGGAGATCGTGCTGTCCACCCGCCGCGGCGAGGTGATCAGCCGTGTCGAGACCCGTGGCCGCAACAAGGTGCCGCGTGGCCTCGTGTTCATGCCGTGGTTCGACGAGGGCCAACTGACCAACAAGCTGACGCTGGATGCGACCTGTCCGCTGTCGAAAGAGACGGACTTCAAGAAATGCGCCTGCAAGGTCGAGCGGGCGTAAGGGCAGGGATCGCAAAGGTCGCGTGTAATGTCTCTGGTCGGCAAACCTCTTTCGCCGCAACGGCGCCGGTTCCTGCAGGACTCGGCGCGCGCGGCGGGTGGCTGTCTGGTCGCCGGGTCGGTGCTGGCCTATCTGGCCCGCGACGCCCGCGCCCTGCCGGCCGAGGCCTTGCGACCGCCGGGGGCATTGCCCGAAGATGGCTTTCTGGGGGCCTGCATCCGCTGCGGGCTGTGCGTCCGCGGTTGCCCCTATGACACGCTGAAGCTGGCCGAGTTGGGCGTCGATGCGGTGGCGACCGGTACGCCGTATTTCATCGCCCGCGACGTGCCCTGCGAGATGTGCGAAGACATCCCCTGTGTTGCGGCCTGCCCGACTGGGGCGCTGGACAAGGGGTTGCAGGATATCGACGGCGCCAAGATGGGTGTTGCGGTTCTGGTCGATCAGGAGAACTGCCTGAACTTCCTGGGGCTGCGCTGCGACGTGTGCTATCGCGTGTGCCCCGTGATCGACGAGGCGATCACGCTGGAACTGTCGCACAACGACCGGTCCGGCCACCACGCGATCTTTGCGCCGACGGTTCATGCCGACCGCTGCACCGGCTGTGGCGTCTGCGAGAAAAGCTGCGTTCTGCCCGAGGCGGCGATCAAGGTTTTGCCCGCACGGCTGGCGCGCGGCAGTTCGGCCGAGCATTACCGCAAGGGATGGGAAGAAAAGGCCGAAAAGGGCGGGCCGCTGGTCGAAGGCATCATCGACCTGCCCGATCGCCTGCCCGGACCGGGCGCGGACAACCTTGCCGCGCCGGGCGGGTACGAACCGGGCTACAACCTTCCGGGGGCAGGCCAATGACGGCGCGGACACATATGCCCGTCGGGCACGAGGCCCGCGAGGTCAAGGGATGGGTCGGCGCCCATCGGTTCCTGCTGCTGCGGCGGTTCACTCAGGTGTTCTTTCTGGCGCTGTTCCTGTTGGGACCGTGGTTCGGCATCTGGATCGTCAAGGGCACGCTGGCCGGATCGTTGACGCTGGACGTGCTGCCGCTGACCGATCCGTTCATCCTGCTGCAGGGGCTGGTGGCCGGCCACTGGCCGGAAATGACCGCGCTGATCGGCGGGCTGATCGTTCTGGTGGCCTATGCGCTGATCGGAGGGCGGGTCTATTGCTCGTGGGTGTGCCCGATCAACCCGGTCACGGATGCCGCGCATTGGCTGCACCGCCGGCTGGACCTGCCCAAAGGCTGGCAGCCCAAACGCAGCACCCGATTGTGGATATTGGCGACCGTTTTGATCGTGTCCGCCCTGACCGGCGTGATTGCATGGGAACTGGTGAACCCCATCACCATGCTGCACCGCGGGCTGGTCTTTGGTATGGGTTTTGTTTGGGCGATGGTCGTGGCGATCTTTGTCTTTGACCTGTTCGTGGCCCGGCATGGCTGGTGTGGCCATATCTGCCCGGTCGGGGCCTTCTATGGCCTGATCGGCACCAAAAGCCTGCTGCGGGTCAGCGCCACCAACCGCGCCGCCTGTGACGACTGCATGGATTGCTATGCGGTCTGCCCGGAAAACCAGGTGATCTCGCCCGCACTGAAGGGCAAGCCGGGATCCAGCCCGCTGATCCTGTCGCCCGGCTGCACAACATGCGGCCGCTGCATCGACGTGTGCTCGGTCGATGTCTTCAAGCTTACCCACCGGTTCGATGACGCCGTCGTCGCGCCACCCGATCCAGCCGCCGCGCCAGAACCGCGCGCCGCCAGACCTGCTTAAGGGAGTGCCAAGATGAAAAAATCAATAGCGACAGGCGCAATAGCCCTGATCCCTGTTCTTCTTGTGACCGGGCTTGCCTTTGCGCAATCCGCGTCCGTGACCACGTTGCGAGGCGTGGATATCGATGATCCGGCCATCCTAGATGATGTGCACCGCAACATCGAAGGGCGCATGCAGCGCAACTATCGCCAGCAGCCGCCGCTGATCCCGCACAAGATCGACCAGTACCAGATCGACATCCGCACCAATCAGTGCCTGTCCTGCCACGACTGGACCAAGGCCGGTGAGCGCAACGCGCCGACCCTGTCGATGACCCACTATCTGGATCGCGAAGGCAACGAGCTCGATCAGATCGCGGGCACCCGGTATTTCTGCAACCAGTGCCATGTGCCGCAGGCGGATGCGCCGGCCCTGGTCGACAACCTGTTCCAGCCCTCGGCCGGAAACTGATCCAGCTTTGGACTGAAAGGAGCACCGAATATGGCAGACTCTCCTGAAAAGCGCGGCTTGATCGGCCGCATCTGGGCGTGGATCTGGACTCCGGCCGCCGCGTTCAGCGCAGGCTTTCTGGTTCTGGCGGGCTTTCTTGCCGGCATCCTGTTCTGGGGTGGGTTCCACTGGACCCTTGAGATGACGAATACCGAAGAATTCTGCGTCTCGTGCCACACGATGGAAACCAACCTTGGCGAATACCGGGAGACGATCCACTACAACAACCACTCGGGCGTACGGGCCATCTGTTCCGATTGCCACGTGCCCAAGGAATGGAGCTTCAAGATCGAAGCCAAGATCATGGCGGTGAAAGACGTCTATCACGAGCTGGTCGGCACCATCAGCACGCCCGAGAAATACGAGGATCACCGCCTGCAGATGGCCTCGGCCGTGTGGAAAAAGATGAAGGCCTCGGACAGCCGCGAATGCCGCAACTGTCACAATTTCGAATACATGGACTTCACCATTCAGGAGACGCGCGCCGCCAACGAACACCAGCGTGCGATCGACGAGAACATGACCTGCATCGACTGCCACCAGGGCATCGCGCACAGCCTGCCGCCGGGCTATCTGGAGGAGTATCAGAAAGTGGTCGCCTCGCTGGATCCGGTGACCGGCACCGAAATTGCGCAGAGTACCGGCGCGGCCGAGATCCGATCATTCCTGAACAGCACATCCGACTAGGAGTGGCACGACATGCTTGAGATTCTTGGAACAATCGGCGGCAACATCCTGAGCCTGCCCGGCATTCTGGGCCTTGCGGTGGGCATGATGACCCGCCAACTGTGGTTGGCCGCGACCATGGGCGCGGTGATCGGCATACTGGAAACCCTGGCTTTCGCCCATTGGGCCTTTGCCAAGGTCGAGCCCATGGAGCTGATCATCGGCGTGCTGGTCGGTGTGTGCGCCAGCAGCATTGGCTGTCTGATCCGCCAGAAAGGGGCGACCGTCTAGGGCGACAGTCGCCGCTTACTCTTTGCGGTTCTTCAGGTGTTTCAGAACGGCGCTTGCGATCATGGTCACCACCCCGGGGGCAAGCGTTCCCAGAGGGTCGCGTGAGACGGTTCTAAGGTCGCGGACCGTCTCGCGAGCCTCTGACATCATGTCCTGAACCTCGGCCTCGATATCGCCGATCGCCATGTCGCGCAGTTCTGCTACTGGCGCAGTGTCGGCCTCGGCGCTGACCGAGTTGGCGATAGCCGCGAGTATCAGCGCCACGATCAGGTTGATCAGGGCGATGACCAGTGCAGCCAACGGCTTGGACATCACTGACGCCAGAGCAAGATAGCCCGCGACATTCAGCATGATGATGGCCAACCCGCCCGCCAATCCGGCTGCGGCGAAAAAGCCTGCGCGTTTGGCCAAGACGGTCATGTTCCGCTGAGCGATCAGCCGTTCGGTGCGCAGGATGATGGAAATGTTTCGGGAAATGCGGCTCATCTGACTGTCTCCTACCTGGACCGACCGATCACGTAGCCCAGAGCAAAAACGCCCAGGGCGAACAGGATGGCTTTCTTGTGTGGCATGGCATCCAACTCGGCCAGCGCGGTCTCGATCTCACCGGACCAGTCTTCGAACTCGGCCGACAACTTATCGGGAATGTCCTGGACGGCCTCTTTCACCTTTTCGCCCGCCTTGCGCGCGCCCGATTTTTTGTCCTCGGCCTGCTCCTCAAGCTGCCGCTTCAACTCAGCGACCTGCTGTTCAAGTTCCGCTTTGGTAACCATTGGCGTTGTCCTTTCGTGAAGCGGCCAGTCGCGCGGGCGATGGGCCGATAATCCGGTTTGGCGGCATCGAGATCAGTCTTTGGGACCCACACGGCCATCGCCCGACATCAGTATGGCGATGGGGCGCGTGGCCGGAATGTGGGTCAGAATGATCATGATGCAGACAGTGATCGGCACGCTCATCAGCGCACCGGGAATGCCCCAGATCGCGGTCCAGAATGTCAGGGCCAGTATGACCATGAGAGGGGACAAGTTCAGACTTTTGCCCAGCAAGGTCGGCTCAAGAATATTTCCGACCGAGAATTGCACGGCCCCGCATCCCAACAGCACCATCAGGAACGGGCTTAGTTCCTCGAACTGGACAAGAGCGACCAGAGAGGGCAGGGCGACACCGATGATCGAGCCGACCGTGGGGATGAAATTCAACAGAAAGGCCAGAACCGCCCAGGTCTCGGCGAAATCCAACCCAACCGCCCACATGACAAGAAAGCTGCCGAACCCGGTTAGCGCGCTGACGAAAGTCTTGATCCCGACATAGCGCTGGATGCTGGCGGACGTGCTGTGCAGCACGTTGCGAACTTTGTTGGCAAGCCTTGGATCCGAGATCGCGAGGTCAATCTTGGTCTGCATCGGCAGGCGTTCAACCAGCATGAACGGCACGTAGAGCAGCACAAGGAAGAAGGCGCTGAGGAAGGCGCCAGCGGATCCGATGATGCTGCCGGCAAAACCCGACAGGTTGATCTGGCTCAGCGCCTTCTGGGCCGCGGCATAGTTCTCGTTGCCGACGAGGGCGACAAGTTTTGCCAGGATACCGGACAGGCGCTCTTCGTATTTCGGGAAAGCCTCGGACACCAGACCGGCCTGGCTGGACAGGATCGACAGGATGATCAGCAATCCAAACAGGATCAGGCACAAGGCCCCAAGATGCGCCATCCATTTCGGTACGGAATGGCCCAGAATGACGATCCGGTGGATCCGGTCAGATGTTGCAGTAAGCAGCACAAACAACAGTATGGCGAAGGAAAGCGGTATCAGAACCGAGGACGCCAGCACCAATGACGCGATGGTCAGAAACAGCAGAACAACCAGCTGATACCAGAAGGTCAGCCCAGGCTTGCCCACGCGCTGGTTGTCGGCCTTGGGTTGAGTTGCCATGCACGTCTCCTGCGGGCTCAGCACCATTGCGGCCCGCCACCGTTGGTCGGTTCCGCCATTAGGCACAGATATTCGGCTGTTCTCAAACAAAATTCTCGAAAGAGTTGATTTCTGGACAGGTTGCAAACGGGTCTCTACGCTCGGCCTTGGATCAAATCCAAGGACCAAAGCCCATGCGCCGCACATCGACCAATTCGCTGCTTGTCATCGCGCTTGCGATCAGCGCAGGCATTGCGATTTGGGGTCTTGTCGACCCGGCGGGGCTGGGCCGGTTGGCGTCTGCCGCTGTTGCGACGCAGTTCGAAAGCCGGGGCTGGTTCATCATGCTCGAGGCCAGCGGCCTGTTGTTCGTTGCGCTGTTTCTGGCCTTTTCGCGCTTTGGGCGCATCCGGTTGGGGCCGGATGGTGCCGATCCCGAGTTTTCGACTCCCGCATGGATCGCCATGCTGTTTGCGGCCGGGATGGGGGTTGGGCTGCTGTTTTATGGTGCGGCCGAGCCGCTGACTCATTTCGAAGAGCTCAGAAAATACGAACCAGATCCGAGGGCCGCCGGAAACGCTCTGTTCGTAACCTACCTGAACTGGGGCTTTCATGCCTGGGCAATCTACGGGGTGGTCGGTCTGATCATTGCCTATTTCGCCTTCCGCCGTGGGGGCACTCTGCTGCTGAGCGCGCCGTTGAACGACGCTCTGGGGTCGGCCCCGTGGGTTCGGGCGATGGGCTGGGGCTTTGACCTTCTGTCAATCGTTGCCATTGCCGTGGGGTTGGCTGGTTCGCTGGCCATGGGGGTGTTTCAGGTGCAGACCGGGCTGGCCGGATTGCTTGGCGTGGCAGATTCGGCGGCTCTGACGCTTCCGGTCTTTGTCGCCATGTGTGTGGCATTTGTCATTCCTCTGCGCCGGGATCTGGGGGACGGCATGGCGAAGCTATCCAATGCTGCGATGCTGATTGCCGTGGCAATGATGATCTATCTGTTGATCCTTGGCCCCACCTCATACCTGATGAACGGTATCGTGAGCGGCTTCGGAAGATACGTGTTCCACGTTCTGCCCGCAGGGTTTGCCACGGCCGAGTTCTTTGGTGACGACCTCGTCAACTGGTTCCAGGATTGGACTCTGAACTACATGATCTGGTGGCTGGCCTGGTCGCCGTTCGTCGGTATCTTCATCGCCCGGATTTCCCGGGGCCGAACGATCCGGGCGTTTCTTTTGGGTGTGATCGTCGCGCCAACCTTGTTCTCGATCCTTTGGTTTGGCGTGTTTGGCGGGCTTGGGTTTTTTGACGCGCTGCGGCAGCAAGGTTCCTTGTCCGTGGTCAATCAGCAGAATCTTGACGCGACCACATTCGCGTTGCTTCAGCGGTTTCCACTGTCCGGACTGACGCAGACTGCGACCATCGTCGCGGCGTTTCTGTTTGTGGTCACCAGCGTCGTCAGCGCCGGATTTACCCTCGCGATGATCGGAACCGGTGGTGATGAAAACCCGTCTCCCCGGATCCGAACGGTGTGGGGGGCAATTCTGGGTGCGTTGGGGCTTGCCATGGTCTTTGTCGGGGATATCGGGCTGGTGCGATCTGTGATCGCAATTTCGGCGATCGCCTTTGTTTTCATAGTTCCGGTTCTGGTGGTCTGTCTGTTCCGGGTGCTGGCGCGGGAGGAAGGGCCATGACAGGTGAGTTTCTGGATACCGTTCTGAACGTCACCGTCTTTCTGTACCTGGGTTTTCTGATCTGGCTGTGCCTGCGCCCGGACCCCTGAGGCCCGTTCGCCGGGAAAGGGGATGTCACCATCCGTCAAACCTGATGGGCGTAACCCAGAGAACGCCGCGTCTTCCCTGCAGGTTGAATTCCAGCCACGCCCCATGCAGATGGCGTCATCAACGAGACAACCGCCTTGATCTCGGAGATATAGGGCGGCATGCGCAAGAGTTGGCAACCCACAGCGAACTAAGTCTTGAGCGCCCAAACAGCGTATTGGCGGAGAGCTTTTTGATCCGCTGCCGATCAAAGAGGTTGGGTGAGGACCGGGCATTCCGCCCTATTTGTGTCGTATGAATTTGCGCGCCGGATTCCGGTGTTGACATTTTCTGATCTCGGCTAATAATTTTACCAACTAAAATAATGTGGGTGAGGGCGCGTCTCGTGTATCTGGGTTTGGATCTGGGGACCTCGGGTCTCAGGGGAATTCTTGTGGACGAGGCCGGGCAAGTTCTGGCCGAGGCTGAGGCTGAGATCGCCACGTCGAACCCACAACCGGGCTGGTCCGAACAAGCCCCGCAAGACTGGATCGACGCCTGTGTAACCGTCATGGGCCGGCTGCGTGAGACGAACGGCGATGCACTGGCGCAACTGCGGGCGATCGGACTGAGTGGCCACATGCACGGCGCAACGCTGTTGGATCGGGACGGCACCGTCCTGCGGCCGTGCATTCTGTGGAATGACACCAGATCGGCGCTAGAGGCCAAAGAGTTGGACCAGACCCCCGGGATGCGCGAGATCACGGGCAATATCGTGTTCCCCGGGTTCACCGCGCCCAAGCTGGAATGGGTCCGTGCCCATGAACCCGACCTGTTCGCCCGTACGGCCATGGTGTTGTTGCCGAAGGATTATCTGCGGTTCTGGCTGACCGGGGAATATGTCAGTGACATGTCCGACAGCGCGGGAACGTCCTGGCTGGATGTCGGCGCGCGAGACTGGTCGGACAGGGCGCTGGAGTTGGGTCACATGAGGCCCGATCAGATGCCGCGACTGGTCGAGGGCACTGACCATGGTGGCGAACTGCGGGATGAACTGCTTCGGGAATGGGGGCTGTCCGGCCCGGTTGTGGTCGCTGGCAGTGCTGGCGACAACGCCGCGGCCGCTTGCGGTATCGGCAGCATCGACGAGGGGTCCGGGTTTCTGTCTCTTGGCACCTCGGGTGTGCTGCTGATGGCTCGGAACAGCTATGCACCGGCACCCGAGACGGCGGTTCATTGCTTTTGCCACGCGGTGCCTCGGCGATGGATTCAGATGGGCGTCATCCTGTCGGCGACCAACAGCCTGAACTGGCTGTCACGCAATCTGGGCCAACCGGTCGAGGCGCTGGCCGGGGCGCTGCCCGACCAGCCAAACGGGCCGTCGTCGTTGACCTTTCTGCCCTACCTGTCCGGCGAGCGGACGCCGCATAATGACAGCACCATCCGAGGAGCTTTTCTGGGCCTAGACATCGCTTCGGAGCCGACGGATCTGGTGCAGGCAGTGATGGAGGGTGTCGGTTTCGCAATGCGCGATTGCCTTGAGGCCCTGAGGAGCACAGGCACCGAACCGGCGCAGTTGATTGCAGTAGGTGGCGGTGCGCGGTCCCGCTATTGGCTTCAGACCATCGCCACCACGCTGGATGTGCCGCTGGCCCTGCCCAAGGGGAGCGCGTTCGGGGCTGCGACTGGTGCCGCGCGGCTGGCCATGTGCGCAGCCGGAGACGTAACACCCGAACAGGTCATGACCCCGCCAGAGATCGACGCCATCATCGAACCGCAGAGTGATTTGACCGAAGCATATGACAGCGCCTACAGACGATACAGAGCGTACTACAAGGCGTTGGCGCCATTGGCTGGATGATGAACAAAAGTCGCATTGATTGCACTGATATCCCGGTTGTCGCCCTGCAAGACGGGGACATGCGGGTGTCGTTGTTGGGCTATGGGGCGATCACGCAAGGGTGGTGGTACAAGGGCCAACCGCTGATCCTTGGCTATGACGACTCGACCGAATACCTGAACGATCCGTTCTATCTCGGCGCGCTCGTCGGGCGGGTCGCCAACCGGATCGGCGGCGCAGGGTTCGATCTGGACGGCACCCATCATGCGCTGATTGCGAACGAAGGGTCGAATACGCTGCATGGGGGGCCAGAAGGGCTCTCGCGCCAGTTCTGGCGGGTCGAGCAGCTTTCGCCGTGCGAGGCGGTGCTGGTCCATGTCTCGCCCCACGGCGCGGGCGGATTTCCGGGGGCTGTGCGCTTCGAGGTCAGGGTCCGGTTGGATTTCCCTTGCCTGACATATTCGATCTCGGCCTGGCCGGACAGGCCGGCCCCGATCAGCATTGCGCAACACAACTATTACACGTTGGGGTCGGCTCGAGGCATCTCGGAGCACCGATTGCAGTTGGCGTCAGATCGTCACTTGGAACTGAACGATCAGGGGATACCGTCTGGCGGGATCGTCGACTCTGCATCGGTCGGGCTGGATTTCGCGGCCCCCGAACCGATCGGACAGGCCGCCACGGACCTCGATCACTTCTTCCTGTTCGGCACCGGCGGCATGGTGGCCCAACCGGTTGCCACCCTTGCGGCGCCGTCGGGATTGACGATGACGGTCCATTCAGATCAGCCCGGGGCGCAGGTCTACTCTGCCGCCCATTTGTCTGCGCCATTTGCACCGCATGCCGGGCTCTGTATCGAACCATCGGGCTATCCGAATGCGCCGAACGTCCCCGCGTTTCCATCGATCATATGTACGCCCGAAAAACCGTATCACCAGACGCTGATGCTTGAGATATCCGAGGCAGGGGCATGAGTGTGATCCGTTCATTTTCGGCCTTGGCTGTTCTTGCCAGCTTTGCCTCCGGGACAGCGGCCCAGAACCTGGGCCCGGCTCCCGAGTTCATCGAGCCCGACCTTGCGATCGTGGAACTGGGCCAAATGCTGTTCTACGACCCGATCTTGTCGGGAAACGAAAATATCAGTTGCGCCACATGCCACCACCCAAGGTTCGGGACCTCGGACGGGATGTCGCTGGGCATCGGAGAAGGCGGGATTGGGCTGGGCAGCGCCCGCGGGCTTGGGTCTGACAACCGGCCCGAACAGCGCATCCCGCGCAATTCCCCGGCCCTCTGGAACCTTGGCGCGACCGAGTTCACGACGTTTTTTCACGACGGCAGGCTCGAGGATGATCCTGAGCAACCTTTCGGCATCAGAACACCGTTGGGGCAGCATATGCGGCCGGGGTTCCGCTCGGCACTGGCGGCTCAGGCCATGTTCCCTGTTCTGTCGCCGGATGAGATGGCCGGACACTACTCGGAAAACCCGATCAGCAAGGCGGTGCGACTGGGGCTTCTAACGCAACAGGGTGGTGCATGGGATCTGATCGCCGGGCGGGTGGCTGCGGTTCCGGAATATCAACGGATGTTTCGCGACGTGACCCCCGAAAAGGAGGTCTCGTTCGTAGCCATCGCCAACGCGATTGCCGATTTCATCGCCTTTGAATGGCGTGCCGACAACAGCCCCTTTGATCGCGCGATGCGCGGAGAGGAACCTCTGCCGCCCGACGCGGCGCGCGGCATGCAGCTGTTTTACGGCAAGGCCGGTTGCGGATCGTGCCATTCGGGGTGGTTTCAGACTGACCACGGGTTTCATGCGATCGCGATGCCGCAGATTGGTCCGGGAAAGGCTGCTCGTTTTGAAAACCACGTCCGGGATGATGGTCGACTGCGCGTAACCGGTGCAGCCGAAGATGCGTTTGCGTTCCGGACACCGTCGCTGCGCAATGTGACGCTGACTGCGCCCTATGGTCACGATGGTGCCTATGCTCGGCTCGAGGACGTGGTTAGGCACCACCTTGACCCCGAAGGCGCGCTGCGGCGCTACTCGATCGAAATGGCAGAGCTGCCTGTCTTTCCCGGAGCCGATAATCAACGGCCGCTACAGGATCAGGCCTTGGTCGATGCCATCGCCGCGGCCAACGAACTGCAACCGATTGCCCTGTCAGACGCAGAGATTGACGACATCCTGAGTTTTCTGGCCGCGCTGGAGGATCCTGCCGAACGGCTGGGTGTACCACAGCGGGTGCCCAGTGGGCTGCCAGTCGACAAGTGATCAGCGCTGCAGTCGGATGATCCGGTTGGTGTCGTATGTCTCCCAGTCCGAGCGGTCTGCGCCGGGCCAGACGACACGAATGTCCACGGTCCTGGCGTCGCCCAGACCGAAATGATGCGGCCCTGCCATCCCGCTGGCATGGCCTCCGCCGATCGTGATCTCGCGGGTCTGAATTCCGGCAGCGGTCCGGACTTCGACAAAGGCACCGATGGCCTGCGAATTGACGTCGTGCTGGCCCAGATCCACCACGATCCAGTTCCCTGTTGCGGGCTGGTTCTGATAGATTTCGGCGGGTGATCCGCGATTGACCACAACAAGGTCCAGCCAGCCGTCATTGTTTAGATCATGCAGCGCGGCGCCGCGAGATTTTGCCATCGATGCCACACCGGCCCCAGCCGCAGATTCGAAAAACTGACCGGATTCCATCTGCAGTAACATGCTGTTGGGGTCGTCCTGAGCCGCATTCGGCATCTGCTCGACATTGCCCTTCGCGACGAAAATGTCGTCACGCCCATCGTTGTTCACATCCGCGAATTGCGCGTGCCAACCGGTCGATGGTCGCCCGTCCGCGCCGATGTGCGGCCGGTGTGCGGTCGTACCCTTGTCATAGGTCGCATCACGCCATGTGGGACCGCCGGCTTCGGGGTCGAAAACCTGGAACTTCTGATCTCCCATCGAGGTCAGGTAGACATCGGGATAGCCATCCCCCGTCAGATCGCGCGACGCGATGCCCATGCCCCAGATCGAATAGGGCAGCCAACCGTCGGCCTGATCATACAGACGCGGAGTATCTTCCATCGCCCACATCTGTTCCTGTCCGTCTCGGACATAGTAGTGCCGATCGTTGCTGATCCGCAGATCCGCGCGTCCGGTCCGGCCCCAATCCGAGAACAAAGCCGACAGCGCACAGTATCCGGGTTCCAGCCGAACGGGCGGGCCATAGGTTTCGCCAAGGGGGCGGTACAGCAGAGTGGGGCCGCAGGCCTCGAATGGGCCATTCGGATTGTCGCGGTCCACATAGGTTCCGAAGGCGAGAGTGGGCAGTGTCCGCCCGGGTTCCCACGTGGCCGAGAAGGCCGTGGTCCAGTGGTCATCGGGCTCAAACCCAAGCCCCGCGAATGGGCTGAACTGGCAATCGGGCCCACCTTTGAGCAACAGGTCCGGCCCAACGCGCAGAACCACAAGGTCCAGGATGGTATCGCCGTCGATGTCCATCGGGTAGGCGCCGGTCACACCTGTCAGGGACAGCGGCTCTGGCGTGCTTGCCTGAAAGGAGATTTGCGTCTGAGAGGTATTTCGGAACAGCTGCGATGGGTTCGCCCCACCAGCAAGGAAGAGTTCCGGCAAGCCGTCCCCGCTGCAGTCGAAAACCGCGACGCCGCCACCCACGAAATGCTCCCAACCGCCGTCGTAGACATGAGAGGGAATGTCGATCGGTTGATACCGGGGAATGGCAGGATCGGCACTGGCGGTCGTGGCGAGGGCCGCCACCAAGGCGAGTTCAGCTCGCATGGGCTGCGATCTCCTGCACCTTTAGGATGGACACTTGCTCGATCCCGTAGGCCGCCGCGCCCTTGGCCCACATGAGGTCGCCCCAATGATGCACCTTGATCTCGGGTAGGGCGGTGTCGACATTCACCACTCCGTTTCGAATGCGTGCCATCACGTCGTCCGAACACAGGTGCTCAAAGCTGACCTGTGCTCCGGACAGAATGATGCAATCGGGGGCAAACAGATTGATGAGGTTGGACAGGCCCAAGCCGAACATCTGGCCGGCGCGGGCCAGAACGGAAATCGCCCGTTGGTCTCCGGCGTGCGCACGGTCGTGAATGTCGGAAACGGTTTCCAGCGCGCTGCTTTGCCCGGCGACCGTCATTTCTCGGATCAAAGCATAGTCGCCGACATAGGCCTCGAGGCATCCCCGTTGCCCGCATTGGCACAGCGCCCCGTCCAACTGGACCTTGGCGTGCCCGAATTCGGCCCCGCAGCCGTGGTTGCCCCGGAACAGCTTGCCGTCCAGAACGATGCCCAGTCCGACACCGTGCTCGATCGTGACGACAAGAAAGTTCGACAGGCCCTTGCCCAGCCCGAACAGCTGTTCGGCCTTGGCCACCAGGTTCGCATCGTTTTCGATGAAGGCCGGGCACGGCAGGCCTTCGTCCAGAAACGCGGCGAAGTTCACATTGCGCTCGGTGATCGAAGATGACCAATGCACGAAATTCCTCTCGGCATCGACCAAACCGGCGATGCCTATGGAAACACCTGAAAGCCCGTCGATCGTACGGTCGATCTTTGCGCAGGTCTCCTCAAGCGCAAGGCGCACAGTGCGGACGAAATCGCGCGGAGACATTCTGGCATCTTGCAAGGCGTACATGTGCGAGGTGACTTCGTTGCCTTCGAAATCGACCAGGATGACCGAGATGACCTGGCGCGCGACCTTGAGGCCTGCCACAAGATAGGAGGGCCCGTCCAGTTGCAGAAGAACCCGCGGCCGCCCGCGTTTGGCAGATTTGGAATGCGCCTCGCCTTCGGTCTCTCGGACCAGGCCGGCGGAAATCAGGTCAGCGGTTGCAGCGGTGACGGTCGCCGGGCTGGTCTGCAGGGCCGATGCGATGTCGATCCGCGAAATCGATCCCTTGGTCCGGATATGCTCCAACACCCGCAGGCGCGTGGCATTCCGTTGGTCCAGCGAGTTTTGAGAAGCCTTGCTTTTCAGCATCTTGTCTCCGCGAATCTTCTGTTGGCCTCAATCTATTGGGATTTGAGGTCCACGAACAGAGTAAATATTTTACCCGCTGAAATAAATATGATACGCAGAAATACGAGGGCCGCGAATCATGACGCGATGGCCCCATCAACGGGAGGAAATCATGAAACGAATTCTCAGCTTTTCAGCTGCTGTTGCCATGGTTGGCTCGGCTGTCTTTGCCGAGCCGGTCGTCGGTGTAAGCTGGTCCAACTTTCAGGAAGAGCGCTGGAAGACGGACGAAGCGGCAATCAAGTCTGCGCTTGAGGCCGGTGGGGCCGAATATATCTCGGCGGACGCCCAGTCGTCCTCGGCCAAGCAGCTGTCCGACATCGAAAGCTTGATCGCACAGGGTGTGGACGCTCTGATCATTCTGGCGCAGGACGCGCAGGCCATCGGTCCGGCCGTACAGGCCGCCGCGGATGAGGGCATTCCCGTCATCGCCTACGACCGCCTGATCGAGGACGATCGCGCGTTCTACCTGACCTTCGACAATGTCGAAGTGGGACGCATGCAGGCGCGCGCCGTGTACGAGGCGATGCCCAAGGGCAACTACGTCATGATCAAGGGTTCGCCTACGGATCCGAACGCGGACTTCCTGCGCGGTGGTCAGCAGGAAATCCTTCAGGCGGCGCTGGACAGCGGTGACATCGTGATCGTCGGTGAAGCCTATACTGATGGCTGGTTGCCCGCGAATGCGCAGCGGAACATGGAACAGATCCTGACCGCCAATGAAAACAAGGTCGATGCGGTTGTCGCGTCGAATGACGGGACCGCAGGTGGTGTTGTCGCGGCGCTGACTGCGCAGGGCATGGAAGGTATCCCAGTGTCGGGTCAGGATGGCGATCACGCCGCGCTGAACCGCGTGGCCTTGGGTACGCAGACCGTTTCCGTCTGGAAGGACGCACGCGAGCTGGGCAAGGCAGCCGGCGAGATTGCCGTCGCACTCAGCAGTGGCACCGACCCGTCGGAAATCGACGGAGTGGTCAGCTGGACCTCGCCGGGCGGAACGACGATGAATTCTGTCTTCCTGGCTCCGGTTCCGATCACCAAGGACAATCTGTCGGTTGTTGTGGATGCCGGATGGATCGCGCTGGAAGATCTGTGCCAGGGCGTCGAGAACGGCCCCGCACCCTGCAACTAAACTCCAAAGTCCCCGGCCTGCATGGGCGGGCCGGGGACCCTTGCTGAATATGAAAGATCGGAAATGACCGAAACTTCGTCTCAGCCGATACCTCAGAAAACCAAGCCAAGCCTATTCCAACAGCTGGAACTGGACATGCGGCTTTTGGGCATGATCGGCGCATTCGTGATCCTGTGCATCGGGTTCAATATCGTCACTGACGGACGGTTCCTGACGCCCCGCAACCTGTTCAACCTGTCGATCCAATCGGTTTCGGTGGCGATCATGGCCTGCGGTATGGTGTTCATCATCGTAACCCGGCACATCGACCTGTCCGTTGGCGCTTTGCTGGCGACCACCTCGGCGGTGATGGCCATGACGCAGACCGAGTTGTTGCCGCGCGTGTTGGGGATGGGTCTGGACCATCCCGCCACCTGGATCATCACCATCTTGGTCGGTCTTGCCATCGGAACGCTGATCGGAGCGTTTCATGGCTGGATGGTCGGCTACCTGACCATTCCGGCGTTCATCGTGACTTTGGGTGGCTTTCTGGTCTGGCGCAACGTCGCCTGGTATCTGACAAGCGGGCAGACAATCGGGCCGCTGGACAGCAATTTCCTGATGTTCGGGGGAACGAACGGAACCTTGGGAACAACGGCAAGCTGGCTGTTCGGGTTGTTTGCGGCGGCTATTGCAATCTGGGCGCTGTGGGGCAGCCGCCGGGCCAAGGCGGCGCATGGCTTCCCGGTCAAACCCGTCTGGGCCGAGGCAACGCTCGCCGGGATCATTGCCGCAAGCATCCTGGGATATGTGTACATCCTGAACAGCTATGCCATTCCGACGCGCCGGTTGCAGCGTATGTTCGAAGCCCGCGGCGAGACGATGCCCGAGGGCCTGATCGTCGGGTACGGCATCCCGATCTCGGTCCTGATCCTGATCATCGTCGCCGTGACCCTGACGGTCGTGGCCCGCAAGACCCGGTTCGGGCGCTATATCTTCGCGACCGGCGGCAACCCGGACGCAGCCGAGCTGTCGGGCATCAATACCCGCCTGCTGACCGTCAAGATCTTTGCGTTGATGGGCTTCCTGTGCGCGGTTTCGGCAGTGGTCGCCTCGGCGCGGCTGGCCAACCATTCCAACGACATCGGAACACTGGACGAACTGCGAGTGATTGCGGCTGCGGTCATTGGCGGAACCGCCCTGTCCGGCGGGATCGGCACCATCTATGGCGCGATCCTTGGTGCGCTGATCATGCAGGCGCTGCAATCGGGCATGGCCATGGTCGGCGTGGATGCGCCGTTCCAGAACATCGTCGTCGGCAGCGTGCTGGTTCTGGCCGTCTATATCGACATCGTCTATCGCAAGCGATTGGGTGGAAAATGACGCAAGCGCAGGAAACTCAGAAAACGCCGCCGGCATCCGGTCGCGGTTCCGGGCAACCACCTCTGGTCGAGATGCGAGACATTTCGATCTCGTTCGGCGGGATCAAGGCCGTCGACCAGGTCTCGGTCGATCTGTATCCCGGCGAGGTGGTGGGATTGCTGGGGCACAACGGGGCTGGCAAATCGACGCTGATCAAGGTCCTGTCCGGAGCCTATCAGATGGACCACGGGCAGATCCTGATCGATGGCAAGCCGGTCGAGATCAACAATCCGCGCGACGCGCGGGCCAACAATATCGAGACAATCTACCAGACCTTGGCCCTGGCCGACAATCTGGACGCCACCTCGAACCTGTTCCTGGGACGCGAAATGACTACGCCTTTCGGTCTGGTCAACGACGCGGCGATGGAGGCCGAATGCCGTAAGATCATGGCGCAGCTGAACCCCAACTTTCAGAAGTTCAACGATCCGGTTTCGGCTCTGTCCGGTGGCCAGAGACAGTCGGTGGCCATCGCGCGGGCTGTCTATTTCAACGCCCGCATCCTGATCATGGACGAACCGACGGCCGCCTTGGGCCCGCACGAGACGCAGATGGTTGCCGATCTGATTCACCAGCTCAAGGCGCAGGGGATCGGAATTTTCCTGATCGACCATGATGTCCATGCGGTCATGGATTTGTGTGATCGGGCCTCGGTTATGAAGAACGGCAAGCTGGTCGGCACGGTCGATATCGCGGACGTGACCGACGACGATCTGCTGTCGATGATCATTCTGGGCAAGCAGCCCGGGCAAAACTCGGAATAGGGGGCAGGTATGACAAGCGGTTTCTTCGAGGGTATCGAAAAGGTCCGGTACGAAGGCGTAGAAAGTCGGAACCCGCTGGCGTTCCGTCACTATGACCCGGACGAAGTGGTGTTGGGCAAGCGCATGGAGGACCATCTGCGCTTTGCCGTCGCCTGGTGGCACTCTTTCGCATGGGAGGGCGGAGACCCGTTCGGCGGTCCGACTCTTGTTCGCCCGTGGCACCCGCAAGACGACATGGGACGCGCCAGGATGAAGGCCGATGTCGCCTTTGAGATGTTTGAAATACTGGGACAGCCCTATTTCTGCTGGCACGACGCGGATATTCGCCCCGAACAGGGCAGCTTTGCCGAAAACCTGCGCACGCTCGAGGAAATCACCGACTATATCGGTGAAAAGATGCAGGCGTCGAGAACCAAACTGCTTTGGGGCACCGCCAACATGTTCAGCCATCGCCGCTGGATGGGGGGTGCCAGCACGAACCCTGATCCGGACGTCTTTGCCTTTGCCGCAGCAACCGTGAAATCCTGTATGGACGCGACCCACAAGCTAGGCGGCGAGAACTATGTGTTGTGGGGCGGGCGCGAAGGCTACGAGACGTTGCTGAACACCGATCTGGGGCTGGAACTGGACCATATGGGACGGTTCCTGAACATGGTGGTCGACTACAAGCACAAGATCGGGTTCAAGGGCACCATCCTGGTCGAGCCGAAGCCACAGGAACCCTCCAAGCACCAATACGACTATGACGCCGCAACCTGCATCGGGTTTCTCAGGAAATACGGGCTGGAAGACGAAGTGAAGCTGAACCTGGAACAGGGCCACGCGATCCTGGCTGGCCACAGCTTTGAACATGAAATCGCCGTGGCGGCGGCCGAGGGTATGCTGGGTTCGATCGACATGAACCGGAACGATTATCAATCTGGATGGGACACTGACCAGTTTCCCAACAACGTGCCCGAAGTCGCGTTGGCCTACTACTACATCCTCAAGGCCGGAGGGTTTTCGACCGGGGGCACGAATTTCGACGCCAAGATCCGCCGCCAGTCGATCGACCCCGAGGATCTTGTCGCGGCGCATGTGGGCGGCATGGACGTCTGTGCCCGCGGGTTGAAGGCCGCGGCCGCGATGATCGAGGATGGCGGGCTTGATGCCGCGTTGACCGACAGATATTCCGGATGGGACAGCCCGGAGGCGCAATCGATGCTTGCCTCATCGCTGGATGAAATCGCGGCCCGTGTGTTAGCCGAAGGTACCAATCCCGAGCCTCGATCCGGAAGGCAGGAGCGCTTGGAGAACTACGTCAACAGGTTTGTCTGACGGCTAAAGGTTCAACGGTTCCGCGCCCGGAAGCCTAAGACTGGTTCGGTTTAATCAGCCGGTATTCATGACTTAAGACCGGCTGTGCGCCACCGGGCCATATCCGAATGCGTGTTGAGGGCATCGGTCTTCTGCGGTGGGTGCCCCCGATCGACCCGCATGCCTTCTGGCTTCAATCGGATGCCGGGACTACCAGCCCAAGTTCTTTGTCCGATGCCGTCCCGGCGTATTTGTCCCGCGGCGGCATTGGCCTCGACTTCCAATGTGGCTCGAACGCAAAGCTCGACACTTTGCGGCCGCCCACTAACGCTCCGTTTCCGGCACCCAAGGCATAGTCGTAGTAGAGTTTCACGATTTCTTCTTGTGTCACCTGCCCCGTGGCCTCATGCGCCATGCAGGCGGCTTTCCAGTTTCGGACTCTGTCGTACTCGCCGTTCTGCGGGAGTTCAAAATCTTCGTAGTATTCCAGAAACCAGAACCGTTGGAACATCGGTGTAAATACCGCCTCGGCCAACCCGAACTGATCGAACAGAAAAACACCGTTCGGGTTGTGGGTCAGAAGAAAGTCATTGAGGTCACGATATAGCGCGAGCAGTTTTTCGTTGTGGGCGTCTTTCTGCGCGGGGTCCTGGTTCATCACATAGACGTAGCCGGTCATCGTGAAGGCGCCCTCTTTGGCAATCAGCATCGACTCGACCGCATGCTCGGCCGGGTCGGTGCGCCGCAGCTTTGGCCCTTCGAGCATTTCATCGAGATAGCGCAGGATCACGAGGCTTTCCTTGATGATCTGCCCGTCTGGAGTCTCGAGAACCGGCAGAGCGGTCGTTCCGCGCGTTTTCTTCAGCAGCTCTGGATCGCGGGGTTTGGTGATGTCCACGACGCGGAACTCCACCCGGTCCCTCATCCCCCGCAACGCCAGCAGAATTTCAAGCCGCTGTGAAAAGGGACACACGGGAATATGGTAGACGATGTGCTGGGTCATGACGTTCAATCCAATGGAGGGCCAGTAAATGACAGGTTGTACTTGGCGGCCACGGCCTCGATGTCCGGCATGTCTTCCGGAATTTTGTACTGGGCCGTTGCCACGGCGTGGAAAAAGCCCTCGAAACCTCCCGGTGTGAGAATGACAAGGTGACGGCTGGGCTCATCACCGATGACCTTGAACGTGTGTTCCTTTCCGCGGGGTATGAAGATGCTTTCGCCCGGGCCGACACGCGTTTCGACACCTTCGACCCAGACTTTGCAGACACCGGTCAAAATCACGAAGACTTCGTCTTCTGCGTGATGGATGTGCCGTGGCGGACCGCTTCCGACCGGCGAAAGGCTGTCTACAATCGACATGGCGCCCCCGGTTTCGGCGGGGTCCAGAATTGTTTTGTAACGAACGCCCTGCCATTCGAGCGTGGCGTCATCAACCAGATGATCATGCATCGCTTCTGTCCTTTGATCCGACATGAAACGAAAGCGCTTTCGGTACCTTACTTGTAGGCGCAAAAAACGGTATCAATCTAACGAAAGTTCATAATACACGGTATTACCGACATGAATTTCGCAACGCTTGATCTGAACCTGCTCCGTGTTCTTGATGCGATTCTGACGGCGGGGTCCACCACCAAGGCAGGGGAAAGACTTGGGGTCTCGCAATCCGCAGTGTCGAATGCGTTGAACCGCCTGCGGCACGCCTTGGGTGACGATCTGTTTGTGCGGCGGGGAAATCAGCTTGTCCCAACGGATTTTGCGGTTTCGATCAAGGACGGGCTGCGTGAGGAACTCAATCGACTGGAAAGTCTGCTGAGCCACAATGACGATTTCGACCCCAGGCAGGCATCCGAAACTTTCAAGATCGCGGCCAGCGACTTTTTCGCCGAGCTGCTGATGCCCGGTCTGGGGGGTGTTCTGAACCGCAAGGCTCCGAAGATGGTCGCGCAATTGGTGGATCTTGTTCCCGAGAACTATGTCGAGAGTCTTGAGCGCTACAATGCTGATCTCGCGTTGATCCCGGATACAGAAGCACCGGATTGGATCAGCCGAGAGGTGCTGTTCCGTTCGTCCTTCATGGTCGTCGGTCGCGTTGACAATCCGTTCCTTGCACAGATCGAAGACGGCACGGAACTCCCGATGGAAACGTTCTGCGCCTTGTCGCATGTGCTGTTCTCACCCGAGGGCAAACTGGCGGCGATGGGTGATGCGGCTCTGGCGAAAGTTGGTCGGAAAAGGCACGTCGCGATGACGCTTCCGGTGTTTTCAGGGGTGTGCCGAGTAGTCAGTGCAAGCGATCTTGTGGCCTTGGTGCCTTCTCAGCTGGCCAGGAAGTTTGCGCCGGAGTTCGGCCTGAAGGTTCTTGCCCCGCCGTTCGAAATCGAACCCGTCAACATCATCGCTATCTGGCACAGACGATCGGATGCAAATCCGATGGCAAAATGGATGCGGCAACAAGTGTTCGATCTGTTGAAGCCGCTGGACACCAGGTAGCCGGACAAGCGCGGGTTGAGTTTCTATTTGCTGACGATTTCCACGGTATAGGCGCGCCGGGCCGAGGCCGGCGGCGGCGGGAAGGGCGCGGCGGCCCGGACCTGCGCCAGTGCGACCTGATCCAGCCGGGCCGAACCCGAGCTGCGGGCGACGCTGACCGACGCCAGCGCACCGTTGTCGGCGATACGAAGGGCCACCAGAACCGAGCCTTGGATGTTCACGCTTTTTCGACGGGCGCGCAAAATCTTGCGCATGACCAGACCGGCATAGGTGCTGGCCTCGGCATTTCCCTGTTCCTGCGCGGCGCGGTTCGTCCGTTTCGCCGAGGCTGCCCCGGTCGCCGCCTTGCCGGTGGCGCTGCCCTTTTTGCGGCTGTCCGCGGCATTGCCTGTCGGGGTGGGTGGTTTTGGAGGCCGGGCCTGCTGCGGCTGGGGTTTTTGCAAGGTCGGTGTATGGGCGTTCTGCCGCTGGGCCGGGGCCTGCGCCCGCACCCTAGTGGCCGGCTGCGCGCGCGCACGGTCGGCCGGGGCCTCTGGCGCGGTCTGTGCTGCGGAAACGGGTGACTGCTGCGCGGCCGCCGGGGGCGGGGCCACGGTTCCGGCCGCATGATCCCGGAACGAGGACCCCAGCGCCGCAGGGGCAACCGCGCCACCGCCTTCGACGAAAACCGCCTCGTCCGTGTCGAATTTGAACAGGGCGGCGGCGTGGGCCGCGGCGGCTAGCACGACCAGCACGGCGGCCATGATGCGGGATTGCGGGATCATGGCAGGCCCCGCTCGGTCACAACGAAGACCCGGTTGGCGCCCAGGACCCGCAGGGCGTCGCTGACCTGTTTCAACCGCACCGCCGGCAAGGCCCGGTCGGGCACCAGCCGCACGGCATCCAATGGCAGGTCGATCAAGGCGCGCTCGACATAGGCTGCCACATCCGTCAGCTCGGCCCCGCGATATTCCAGCACGCCGTCGGCGCGGATGACCAGCGCATCCGGGGGCTCGCGCCCTTCAAGATCCGCCGTCCGCACCAGTTGCACCGACTGGCCCAGGGGCGGCGCCAGCGTGCCCGCGATCATGAAGAAGACCAGCATCAGAAAGACCACGTTGATCAGGGCGATCGTCGGCTCGCGGCCGGGTTTCGTTTTGGGGGTCAGCCGGATCATCCGATGACCTGCGTGCTGAGCCGGGACACGGGTTCAAGGGCTGTCAGCAAGTCGATCAACTGCTGCGAGGTCGCCCCGCCGCCCAGGCTGATCAAGGCCAGCTGGTCGGTTCGGCCGTCGAACCGGGCGGCAACCGCGTCGGGCGCGACTTCGGTGCCGTCGATCAGGATGCGGTCGCGCTCCAGCTTGATGAACCGGATGGACCGCTGGGCCTGCGACCCGCCCGCCGCGGCGGTGGTCAGCTCGATCTCGGCGTATTTCGAAAAGGTCGAGGTGAGCATGAAGAACAGCAGCAGCAGAAAGATGACATCGATCAGGGATGTCATCGACAGGCGCCGGCGCCGCCTTTTGCGGGTTTCAAGCGCCATGGGCCAGCGCCTCGGAGGACGGGATGGCCGGGCGTGGCGCGGCGGCGTGGCCGGGGGCAAACACCGTGCGCAGGGCGCGGTTGGCAAAGACCCGTTCGCGGGTCATGCGCGCCTCGAACCAGGTCAGGACCAGCGAGGTGGGCATGGCCACGGCCAGCCCCGCGGCGGTCGTCATCAACGCAACCCAGATGCCGCCGGCCAGCAGCGCCGGATCCACCGCGTTGCCGGCCTCCTGAAGGGTGCGGAAGGCCTCGATCATGCCCAGCACGGTGCCGAACAGCCCCAGCAGCGGCGCAAGCTGCGAGACCATGTCCAGCACGTTCAGCCCGCGTTCCAGCCCGGCAAAGCGCGCTTCGGCCTCGGCATCGGCGCGGTCCATCAGTTCCGGCCCGTGCCCCTCCAGCGCCATGGCGACCACCGGGGCCAGATAGCTGCGGCTTCGGTCCAGATGCGCGCGCGCGGTTGCCCGGTCGTTGCGGTCCCAGGCTTCGATGGCCTGCGACAGCTCGACATGCCGTCCGACCCCGGCGGCCTTGTACTGCCACAGCTTGTAGAGGATCAGCGCCATGGTCGCGACGGAGGTCGCGATCAGCACCGCCACGACCGGGCCGCCCAGGTCCAGAATCGCGGTCAGTCTTTGCAGAAACGCATCCATCGGATCATCCAATCAATTCGGTTTCAAGGCGGCTGCGCAGCGTCAGGTCGGACAGGCAGGCATCGGCCAGATCACCGGGATAGGCGCAGTCCTGCACCCCGTTGATCAGGATCCGGCTGATCTGATTGCAGGCCAGGCCAGCGAATTTGAACTGGCGCACGCGGGGCCGCCCGGCGGGCAGGTCCTGGAAATCCAGCAGCGTCAGCAGGGCCACTTCCCCTTGCGCGCCGAACAACACCGTTTCATAGACGGCGCCGCCGATATCGGCGGGGTGGGCGTTTTCGACCACGAAGCTCAGCAGGCAGCCCTGATCCTGGTCCACGGCCGAGCTGAGCTCGATCGTGACGCCGCCCGCGCCCTGGGTGTCTGCGGCACTGGCCAACCCCGCCCCCGCGATGGGGGGCAGGGCCAGCAGGACCGCCCGAACAAGGTGATGCACGGCTTTTGTCATGACGGGTCCTTTCCATGTGGGGTTTAGAAGGTCTTGGCCACGGTCAGCTTGAAATTCCGGCCCGGCGAAATGCGGGTCGACAGGTTCGGCTGATAGGCCTTGTCAAAGATGTTCTCGATCCCGGCGCGCAGTTCGAAGCCTGCCAGCGCGCCCTCTTGCGGCAGATAGGTCGCGCGCAGGGTGTTCACCCCGTAGCCGCCCACCGGACCGCCTGAGGAATCGAGCCCCGACCTGGCGCCGAAGATCTCCCAGCTGACATCCAGGGTTTCGCCGAACCGCTTGCCCAGGGTGATCCGCGCCGAGTCCGTGGGTTCGTTGCGCCACGGCGATCCGATGCCCGCCGCGCTGAATTCGGTGGCGCTGACGATGTTGGCGTTGAAATCGACGTAGAAGCCCGTGGCATGGGCATAGGACGCCTCGATCTCGACGCCCTCGGTTTCGACCTTGGACAGGGGCAGGGACGGGGTGCCCGACACGTACGAGGTGATGTCCCACAGATCGGTGCTGTAGAGATTGACCTTGGCGCGCACAACGTCGCCGGCGGCGAAGATGTCGCCGCGGTCATAGGAAAAGCCGGCCTCCCAGGTGCGGGACTTCTCGGGCTGGGTCATGTAGAGCGGTGTGCCCAGATCATCGATGATCGGCAGGCTTTCGGTATAAGCCCCGCCCGCGAACACCGCGAAGCCGCTGGCAAATTCATAACGGGCCGACAGGCCGCCCATCAGCGCGTCGTTGTCATAGCTGGCGTTGAAGGGCACCGCCGCGTCGCCGTTGCCCTTGATGTCCTGCGTTTCGTACCGCAGCGCGGGCGTCACGGTCAGCTGGTCGCCGAACTGGATGTCGTCAACGGCAAACAGCGCGACGCGGCGGTCGGTGCCGCCCGGCGCCGATGGGGCGTCCAGCCGCTCGCGGTCGATGAATTCCACCCCGAACCGCAGATCATGCGACGCGGCCCCGGTCTGGAAATACGCGCTGTTCTTGATCGTCAGCTTGGTGGTTTCGTAATTGTGCGTGGCATCGGCCAGCGCCCGGATGCCGGGGAAGAAGGGCGTTCCCTCCAGACTGGACGAACCGGGCACATAGCTGCTGTCGATGGATTGTTCGGAATAGCTGAGATTGACGTCCAGATCGACCAGATCGTTGCCCGCCGGCCGGTACTGGTAACGCAGAACGGCGATCCGGGTTTCGATGTCGCGGTCCACGTTGCCGAAGGCGTCCGCCGTCGTGCCGAAGGAATCATAGGGCACGTCGCGCTCTTCCGAGGAGGACTGGTTCCAGGACGCGGTGATCGAATGTTCAAGGTTGTCGCCAAAGCTGTATTTCCCCTTGGCCAGCAGCGACGGCAGGGTAAAGGCGCTGTTGCCGATCGTCTCGCCGTTCCCGTCCTTCTGATCGCTTTGGTCGCGATAGGTGTAGTTGAACAGGAATTCGGTCTGCCGGTTGGGTTGCCACGCAAGGATCGACGACGAGGCAAAGCCGCTGCCGTTGGAATACCCCTCGAGCGTCTGGCGGAAGCGGAACCCCGGCTCGCCGCCGGTAAAGTCCGACGCGTCCTTGGTTTCCAGCTGAACCACGCCGCCGACGACGCCCGAGCCGTATTCGAAGGACCCGACCGTGCCGCGGATGACCGAGACGCTTTTGTACAGCTGCGGATCGGTGAACAGCTGGTTGCCGATCCGGTAAAGCTCTTCCGCGCCGGTGGTGGCGCCGTCGACTAGGATCAGAACCTTCTGGTCGGTGCCGAAGGTGCCGTTGGCCCCGTATCCGCGGATATTGATGCCCGATCCTTGCGGGGTCGAGCCGTTCACCAGGGTGACGCCGGGAACCGAATCGATCAGTTCGGCCACCGTGTTGGCCTGACGGTCATCGATCTCTTCCTGGTCGATATTCGTGACCGGAACCGCGGTGGCGGTCTGGATCTCGCGTTTGCTTTCGCCCAGTTCCAGGGTCCCGAGGAACCCGTCATCCTGTTCCTGCGCCCAAACCATGGACGCCATCAAACCAAGGCAAGAGGCAGTCCCAAGCAGGCCTGCAATATGAGTACGCGCACGCATTTCTGTCCCTTCGAAACAAGTGTGAGGACCGGAGATGCTTGCAGTTCGCTGGCGCTGGTCAGTTTTTTTTCTGTTTTTTGGAATCGCCTGTTCGCGGCGACTTGTGCTCGTTAATAAAGGTGACTAAAACAGTCAACATAATTTCGTGCCTGTAATTTTGGCACTGCCAGCAGGGCGCTGTTTGCGATCAGCACCCGGGCCAGCACCCCCTTGGAACCACGAAGAAGACGGGAAACCCGCTATGGAACAGGTGCTTATGGCTCCTCAGGATATTCGTGCCGCCTATGCGCAGAAGACAGGCCAGCGAGACCGCGATTTCGCGGAATCGCTGGGGTTGAGCGAGGGCCAGCTGGTCGCGGCCTTTGCCGGGCAGGGCGTGACGCGGCTGAACCCCGGCCTTGACGGGCTGTTCGGCCAGTTGACCGGGTTGGGCGAGGTCATGGCGCTGACGCGCAACCCGTCCTGCGTGATCGAAAAGATCGGGCGATACGACAATTACCACGGCGGCCAGCATGCCGCGATGGTGCTGACCGAAGAGATCGATCTGCGCATGTTCCCCGCGCAATGGCACCATGTCTTTGCCGTCGAGCGGGAAACCGAGGCCGGTCTGCGCCGCTCGATCCAGGTGTTCGATGCGGCCGGGGACGCGGTTCACAAGATCATCCTGCGCGATGGCTCGGACCTGGGCCACTGGGACAGCTTGGTCCGGACACTGGCTGCCGAGGATCAAGGCCAGACGATGGCGGTCGCGCAGCGCAAACCGGCCGAAGCGCCCAAGGCCAATGCCGACAAGGTCGACGCGCTGCGCCGCGAATGGGCCAAGATGACGGACACGCACCAGTTCCTGCGCCTGACCTCCAAGCTCAAGATGAACCGGCTGGGCGCCTATCGCATCGCGGGCGAACCGCTGGCCCGCGCGGTTGATCCCGCGGCGGTCACCGGCCTGTTCGAACAGGTGAGGGATCAGCAGATTGAGGTGATGATCTTCGTCGGCAACCGCGGCTGCATCGAGATCCACGGCGGGCCGGTGCGGAATCTTCAGCAGATGGGGCCGTGGTTCAACGTGCTGGATCCGGGCTTCAACCTGCATCTGCGCAGCGATCACATCGCCGAGGTCTGGGCCGTCGACAAGCCGACCCAGCGCGGCCCGGCGATCTCGGTCGAAGCCTTCGACGCGGACGGCGCCCTGATCCTGCAGATCTTCGGGCGCCGCACCGGCGAGGCCGATCATCGCCCTGCCTGGGACGCGCTGGTTGCCGCGCTGCCCGGCCCGGCCGATACCGGAGCGGCATGATGCGGGGATTGGTGACACTTTGCGCCGCTTTGCTGGTTTCGGCGGCGGCCGCGCAGGCCGAGAGCAAACGCGTGATCGCCATCGGCAGTTCGCTGACAGAGATCGTCCATGCCCTGGGCCAGCAGCACCGGCTGGTCGGCCGTGACCGCAGTTCGAGCTGGCCGCCCGAGGCCGCGGATCTGCCCGATGTCGGGTATCGCCGGTCCCTGTCGCCCGAGGGCGTGCTGTCGGTTGCGCCCGACCTGATCCTGGCGCTCGAAGGGTCGGGCCCGCCCGAGACCATCGCGGTGCTGCAAGAGGCCGGCGTGGATTACGTCACCATTGCCGACGAATTCTCGCGCGATGGCGTCATCGACAAGATCCGCGCCGTGGGTGTCGCGCTGGGGGTCGAGGCCGAGGCCGAAGCCCTGGCGGCCGAAACCGCACGCCGGCTGGACCTGGCGCTGGCCCAGGCGTCCGACGCGCAGGACGCGCCGGTGAACGTGCTATTCCTGCTTTCGGCTCGGGGCAGCGAATTTGTCGTCGGCGGGGCCGAGACCCAGGCCGATACCATCATTCGGATGGCAGGAGGCAAAAACGCGGCCGCGGGTGTGACGGGTTTCAAGACGATGACGCCGGAAGCCATGGCCGCCACCGCGCCGGACGTGATCCTGATGATGGAGCGCCAGGGCGAGCCGATCCTCTCGGAGGAAGAGCTGTTCGCGCTGCCCGCGGTCCGGCTGACTCCGGCGGGGCGGAACCGGGCGCTGATCCGGATGCCCGGCGCCTATCTGCTGGGCTTTGGCCCGCGCACCGCCGACGCGGTCATGGATCTGTCGGCCGCATTGCGGGGCGTCAGGGGCTCATGACGCTGGCACTGGACAACGGCGCGCCCCCGACCGCCGCGGCCCGCAGGTCGCGGGCTGCATGGGTGACCCTGGCCCTGATCGGCCTTCTGGCCGTGACCAGCGTGGCCAGCATCTCGGTCGGCGCGTCCGAGGCCTCGTTGAAGATGGCCGTTTCAGATCTGCTGCATGGCCGGGGCCTGTCGGATCTGAACCGGATCGTGCTGTGGGACATCCGCCTGCCGCGGCTGGCGATGGGCATCCTGGTCGGCGCGGCGCTGGCGGTGTCGGGCGTGGTGATGCAGGGGCTGTTCCGCAACCCGCTGGCGGATCCGGGAATCGTCGGCGTCAGCGCGGGGGCGGGGCTGGGCGCGATCACCGCCATCGTCTTCGGCAACCTTCTGCCCGCCGCCGTTCTGGCCTGGGTCGGCAGTGGCCTGATCGCGGTTGCCGCCTTTCTGGGCGGCTGGGCGTCGGTCCTGATCCTCTATCGCGTTTCGACGCGCCAGGGGCAGACCTCGGTGGCCACGATGCTGCTGGCCGGCATCGCCCTGGCGGCCCTGTCGGGCGCGGTGTCGGGGGTCATGGTGTACATCGCCGACGATCAACAGCTGCGCGATCTGACCTTCTGGGGCATGGGGTCGCTGGCCGGCGCGACCTGGACCAAGGTCGCCACTGCCGCGCCCTTGATCCTGGCGTCGATCCTGTGCGCGCAGCATCTGGCCCGCGCCCTGAACAGCCTGGCCATGGGCGAAGCGGTGGCCCATCACATCGGCATTCCGGTGCAGCGCAGCAAGAACATCGCGATCCTTACAGTGGCCGCCGCCACCGGCGCGGCCGTGGCAGTGTCGGGCGGGATCGGGTTCCTCGGCATCGTCGTGCCGCATCTGCTGCGGCTGGGCACCGGCCCCGATCACCACCGGCTGCTGGTGAATGCGGCCTTGCTGGGCGCCGCCCTGTTGCTGGCCGCCGACATGATCAGCCGGGTGATCGTGGCCCCGGCCGAGCTGCCGATCGGCATCGTCACGGCCATTCTGGGCGCGCCGGTGTTCTTCTGGATCCTGCTGCGCCGCCACGGATCGATGGGAATGTGAATGATGAAAGCTGAAAATGTCAGCGTCCGTATCGGGCGCAAGCAGATCCTGCGCGAAGTGGATTTCCTGGCTGAACCCGGACAGGTCACTGCGATCATTGGGCCCAACGGCTCGGGCAAATCCACGCTGCTTAGGGCGCTGTCGGGCGACATCCCGTACACCGGCCGTATCACCTTGAACGGTAAGGACATCGCGGCCCAGCAGCCCTGGGAACTGGCGGCGATGCGGGGCGTTCTTCCGCAATCCTCGGCGGTCGCCTTTCCTTTTACCGCGCTGGAAGTCGTGCGCCTGGGCCTGCCCGGCGGCCTGGCCGACGGCGACGACGCCCTGCCGTCGCGCGCGCTGGCGCATGTCGATCTTGCGGGGTTCGAGCCGCGCTCGTACCAGAACCTGTCCGGCGGCGAGCAGCAACGCGTGCAACTTGCGCGCGTTCTGACCCAGGTCTGGAGCTCGGTGCGGCGCGACCGGCCGCGCTGGCTGTTGCTGGACGAACCCGTCGCCAGCCTGGACATCGCGCATCAGTTCACGGTTCTGCGCATCGCGCGCGAATTCGCCGATCAGGGCGGCGGCGTCGTGGTCGTGATGCATGACCTGAACCTGACCTCGTTGTTCGCCGACAAAGTCTGCGTTCTGTCGAACGGAGAGGTCTGGCGCACCGGGGCGGTTTCGGACGTCATGACCGACGAGGTGATGCGGCAGGTCTATGGCATCGATCTGCCGGTCAGCACGCTGCCGGCAACTGACGTTCCGTTTGTCTTGCCGCAGGCTCTGGTTTGAGGCCCAATCCCCACTGAACCAAACTGCATTGCAGCCAAATTTCATGCTGCAGGCGTACCAATCCAACGTACGGTCCCACGGGCTTCACCCCGACGCGTGGGACCGTTATTCGGAATTTAGCGAAACCATTTTGCGAGAATTTCGAAACCGTGACCCCGGTTCGAAGTTGCGCTTGATGGGTCAAACGGCAGGTGCTTCACTTTTTTCAGTGCGGGGCGTGTTCACATGCGAAACGCGCTCAATACACCCGAGACGCTGACCCGATCTCGACGATCAGGCCCGTCTGCCTGGTCGCTTTCGATCAACGAGAATCAGCGCCGAAGACGACCAACATGGAGAGATGCAACATGAACAAACTTGCTACGTTACTGGGGGGCGCATCGATGGCGGTCGCTGCCCCGGTTTTTGCTGCCGATATCGTGATCGGTGTGCCGAACTGGGCGTCGGTGAACGCCACCGCGCACATTCTTGAAGTCGTTATCGAAGAAAACCTTGGCCTTGATGTCGAATTGCAGAACGGCACCAACCCCATCGTTTTCGAAGCGATGGATTCCGGAGCGATGCACGTCCATCCGGAAGTCTGGATGCCGAACCAGCAGAACCTGCACGACACCTATGTCAAGCAGAACGGCACAGTCGTGATGAACGAGAACCCGGTTCAGGCCGAGCAGGGTATGTGCGTTCCGACCTACATTGCCGAGGAATATGACATCAAATCCATCGACGACCTGAGCGATCCGGACAAGATGGCCATCTTCGACACTGACGGAAACGGCACCCCGGAGGTCTGGATCGGCGCACCCGGCTGGGCGTCGACCGTGGTCGAGAAGATCCGCGCCAAGTCCTATGGCTATGACCAGATCTTCGAACTGACCGAGTACGAAGAAACCATCGCCTATGCCAACCTGGCAAACGCGACCAAGGCCGGCGATCCGTGGATCGGGTTCTGCTACAGCCCGCACTACATCTTCGTGACCCAGGATCTGACCGTGCTGGAAGAGCCGCCGCATGATCCGGCCACCTGGACGATCGTTCAGCCGACCGATGACCCGGACTGGCTGGACAAGTCCGAGGCCTCGACCGCGTGGAACGGGGCAACTCTACACCTGCACTACGCCAAAGAGCTTGAGGAAAATCACCCCGAGGTCGCGGCCCTGTTCCGCAACTACCAGATGCAGGGTGATGATCTGAGCGCGATGGGCAAGGCGCTGGCCGTGGACAACATAGAAGCAGCCGATTTCGCCCGCCAGTGGGTGGCTGAAAACGAAGACACCGTTATCGGCTGGCTGACGAACTAAATCACAAACGCATGGGGCCGTCGCGACTGATCGCGGCGGCCCTTTGCCTGTTTGCCGGGATGCAACCCCGTAGATGAGGGGCAAATGGACGAACCTGTCGTAAAACTAGAAAATGTCTGGAAAATTTTCGGCGCACGGGCCGAAGAAGCCATGGCTGCGGTCCGGAATGAAGGTATTGGAAAACCTGAAGTTCTTGAAAGATTCAATTGCGTGGTCGGCGTTCAAGGCGCCACGTTCGAAGTGCCGCGCGGCGAGATTTTTTGCATCATGGGCCTGTCGGGTTCAGGCAAGTCGACCCTTGTGCGCCATGTCAATCGCCTGATCGAGCCCACGGCCGGAAAGATCGAGATCATGGGGCAGGACGTGTCCAAGATCTCCGAGTCCGAGCTGCGTCGCATTCGCGCCCAGCAGATCGGGATGGTGTTCCAGCACATGGCGCTGATGCCGCACCGCTCGGTGCGCGACAACGTGGCCTATCCGCTTGAGATCCGCAAAGTCTCGAAATCCAAGCGCTGGGCGGTGTCCGATCACGCGCTGGGACTGGTGGACCTGACCGGCTACGAGGACCGGCTGCCCAAGGAACTGTCCGGCGGGATGCAGCAGCGCGTGGGCATTGCGCGCGCGCTGGCCTCGGACCCGGAAATCCTGTTGATGGATGAACCATTCTCGGCACTGGACCCGCTGATCCGGCTGCAATTGCAGGATCAGTTCAAGGCGCTGGTTGCGCAGCTGAAAAAAACCACGCTGTTCATCACACATGACCTGGACGAGGCCATTCGCATCGGCCACCGCATCGCCATCATGAAGGACGGTGTGATCGTCCAGATCGGCACGCCCGAGGACATCGTGATGAACCCGGCCGACGACTACGTGCGCGAGTTCGTGCAGGGCATATCCAAACTCAAACTGGTCAAGGCGCATTCGATCATGGAGCCGCTGGACAGTTATTCCGGCCCGCTGGATGGCGCGCCGCGTGCCGATGAGGGCGCAGACCTCGACCAGCTGATCGACCTGGCCGTGAACACCGAGCTTCCGGTGGTGATCACCGATGGCGGTCAGGATGTCGGCGTCGTGACCAAACCACGCCTGTTGCGCGGAATTCAGGGGGGCAAAAATGACTGATGCAACCACGGAATTGAAAGTCACGGCCGCCTCCGACATCGAGGTGGACCGCGAGGCGCTGGATCGGTCGATCCACGAATTCGCAGGCCCCAATGGTGACTACTACGTCAACGCCTTTCACAAGATCCACGATGCGACCAGTCCGATCCCGAACACGTTCAACCTGTGGGCGGCGGTGCTGGGGCCGTTCTGGTCCGCCTCGCGGGCGATCTGGGGGATGTTCTGGACCTTTCTGATCCTTGAGATCATCGCCTGGGTGCAGATCGGGCGCGGTGCCTGGGGCAACCCAGGGGCCGATCTGGCCGAACGCGCGGCCCGTCAGCAGGAACGCGCAAACGAGCTGCTGGCTCGCGCGGCGGATGCAACCGAAAAGGCAGATATCGACCGGTTCAACAAACTGGCCGCAAATATCCAGAAAGCGGCGGACAGCAGCCTTGAGAAAGCGCAGCTGGCACAGTCCGAAGCCCTGGGGATCATGGTCACCGGGCTTCTGATGCTGTTGGTTTTCAAGCTGGTTCAGGGGTTCTACGCTGACCGGGTGTACGAAAAACAGTACTCGAACTGGCGGATCAACCCCGACAACACCGAAAGCGGCCGCTCCACGCGGAACACGGTTCTGGGTGCGGTTCTGATCGCTGCGATCGGACCGCTGATCGTTTACAAATTCACGGTGAATGCCTCGCTTCCACTGCTGGATGCCTTCCCCGAAAAACAAGTATCCGAGATGATACTCGGGCCTGATCAGGGAACACTGTTCTCGGTCGTGGCCAGCTGGATGGAGGCCCGGATCGACGCCGCAGCCGCCGCGGGCGGAGACATTTTCGACGGGATCGTTGCCGGTGTACGCTCGGTTCTGGACGGGCTGACCGTGGCCCTGATCGGGTCGCCTTGGCCGGTGGTCATGCTGGTGATCTGCGTGACCGCGTGGCGCGCGGCGGGTCCGCGCGTGGCGATCTTCACCGCCGCGTCGCTGGCCTATATCGCGTTGCTGGGATACTGGGACGTGGCAATGGAGACGGTGGCACTGGTGGGCGCGGCCGTGCTGCTGTGCGTCACCTTCGGCATTCCGCTGGGCATCTGGTTCGGCAAGTCCAAACGCGCCTATCGCGCGGCCGAGCCGGTGTTGGACCTGATGCAGACTCTGCCGGCCTTCGTGTATCTGATCCCGATCATCGCCTTCTTTGGCACCGGCAACCCGCCGGGCATCCTGGCCACGATCATCTTCGGCATGCCGCCGGTGATCCGCCTGACGGCGCTGGGCATGCGCGGGGTGCCTGAAAGCATCAAAGAGGCCGCCGTGGCCTTTGGTGCCTCGAAATGGCAGTTGCTGAAGGACGTGGAAATCCCGCTGGCGCTGCCGTCGATCATGACCGGCGTGAACCAGACCATCCTGATGTGCCTGTCGATGGTCGTGATCATCTCGCTGATCGGCGGCGGGGGCCTGGGCAAGGAAATCCTTGAGGCGCTGCAATACGCGGCCAAGGGGCCGGGCCTGCTGGGCGGTTTTGCGATCCTGTTCCTGGCCATGGTCATGGACCGCATCGTTCAGGGCGCCTTCCGACGCGAAGACGAAAAGATCTGACACGGCAGCCGCCCCCCGGATCACCCGTGGGGGCGGTTTCATTTCAGGGCGGGGAGATATGATGGCGGACCGCTACGAACAATCCATGATGGACAACCTTTACTGGTGGGGCGTGCCAACCCTGTTCCGGTGCCCCCATGTGGGGCCGCAGGACCAGAATATCGCCCTTGTGGGCGTGCCGCATTCCGCCGGCAACGGCACCACCGAACGCGACCAGCATCTGGGCCCGCGTGCGCTGCGTCATGTCTCGGCCGTGCAGCGCCGGGTGCATTCGCTGTTCCAGATCGATCCGTGGTCGAGCGCGCGCATCGCCGATGTGGGCGACGTGCCGTTCCCGCGCGCCAACGACAACGAAGACTGCATCGAGCGTATCACCGCCTTCTACCGTGACATAGACGCGGCCGGTGCGCGGCCCGTTTCGGTAGGCGGCGATCACTCGATCACGGGCGGGATCGTGCAGGCGTTGGGCCGAGGCGAACTGGCGGGCGGGCAACCGGTCAGCTTTCTGCATCTGGACGCGCATACGGATGTGTTCACCAAGGTTGATCATTTCCTGGGGGCCAAGAAGTCGGCCGCGCATTGGGGAGCTTACCTGGCCGATCAGGGGCAGGTGGACCCGACCCGGTCGATGCAGATCGGGTTGCGGGGGCATCCGCGCAGCCTGGACTGGCTGCAGCCTTCATATGACTATGGCTACAACATCGTCACCATGCGCGAGTTTCGCCAGCGTGGCTTGGCCGATGTGGTGGCCCAAACGCGCGAGGTTCTGGGCGACCGGCCGGTCTACATCACTTTCGACCTCGACTGTCTTGATCCGACCATCGCGCCGGGCGTGTCGAACCTGGAACCCGGCGAAAAGGGTTTTGACATCGACGAGGCCGTGGGCATCCTGCATGCCGCGCGGGGGCTGAACATCGTCGGCGGCGATGTGGTCTGCATGATGCCGACCAAGGACAGCCCCAACAATATCACCGCGCTGACGGCGGCGGCGGTCATGTTCGAGATGATCGCGATGATCGCCGAGAACGTCGCGCGGGCCTAGCGCCGCGCGTCGATCGCCTGGGCCAGCACGCAGAGCAGTTCGAACATCAGCGAAATGCCCAGCCATGCGGTGCCGCCCGATGGATCGAAGGGCGGCGAGACCTCGACCAGATCCGCGCCGACAAGGTTCAACCCTTCCAGCTTGCGGATGACCTGCTGGGCCTGAAAGCTGTTGGGGCCGCCGATCTCGGGCGTGCCGGTGCCGGGGGCATGGGTGGGGTCCACGAAATCGATGTCATAGGTGCAATAGCAGGGCGCGTCGCCGACGATGGAGCGGACCTCGGTCATGACATCGGCGATGCCGCGGTCGAACAGCTCTTCGATGCGAATGATGCGGATGCCCTGCGCCTCGCCCCATTCGATATCTTCGGTGTTGTAGGCGGTGCCGCGAATTCCGACCTGCACGAAGCGTTCGGGATCGACCAGACCCTCTTCGACCGCGCGGCGGAACGGGGTGCCATGGGTATATTTGTGCCCGCCGAAATAGCTGTCGAACAGGTCGGTATGGCTGTCGAACTGGATCAGCCCCAGCGGGCCGTCGCTGGCCAGCGCCCGCAGGACGGGCAGGGTGGTCAGGTGATCGCCGCCGGCCGTTAGGGGCACGATGCCGCGCAGCATCAGGTCGGTGTAGAAGCGGGTGACGCGGTCCAGCGTATCCTCGATATCCACCGGGTTGGGCGGCACGTCACCCAGGTCGGCACAGTTGACCAGCTCGAACGGGGCAACCCCAGTCACCGGGTTCATGGCGCGGATCATGGTGGATTGGTCGCGCAACTGCCGCGGCCCGTGCCGCGCGCCGGGCCGGTTGGTGGTGCCCCCGTCCCAGGGGATGCCGACCAGCCCAAGCTCGACCAGATCCATCCGGTCGTCGTCCGAGGTCAGGGCCGGCAGACGCATGAAGGTGGGGACACCGGCAAAGCGGGCCAGCTCCATCGCCGAGACGGGTTGAAAGAACGCATTTGCCATGAGGCCCCCTGTGTCTTCGTTTGCCCGAGCCTAGCGCCAAGCCCGCGCCAAAAACACCCGGTCCGCGACACAACGGCGTCGGATCAGGACAGAATCCGGAAATTGGCGCGGATCTCGGCCTCTTGTTCGGGGCTGAGGTATTGCGGGTGATGCGTGCGCAGGATTTTACGCGCGCGGTCGCGGGCGGTTGACCAGGCATCGCGGGCGCCGCTGTCCTGCCAGCTGCGCGGCTCGGCCCGGTCGGCAAGGGCGGGGTAGAAATAGTCGCGCTCCATCGCTGCATGGGTGTGGGCGCTGCCCAAGAAATGGCCCTCGCCCAGAACCGACTGGCAGATCGCGTCAAAGCCCAGGTTTTCTTCGGTCACCTCGATCCCGCGCAGGGCGCGATAGGTGTGCGAATGCATCTCGTCATCCAGAACGAACCCCTCGAAACTGACCCCCAGCAGCGAGGCCGTCATGCCCGAGCTTTCGTAGATCAGGTTGCCCCCGGCCAGCGCGGCGGCCAGCGAGGTGATGCCCTTTTCGGCGCCGTATTGCGCGTCGATGGCCTTGGCATCGGTCATCGAACAGGCCACGCCCGAGGGCAGCCCCAACCAGTTGGTGATCTGGGCCGAGGCCGCGTTCAGCACGGCGGTTTCGCCACTGCCGCCCGAAAACGCGCCGGTGCGCAGATCGATGATGAAGGGCCAGTTGGAAAACACCATGGGAAAGCCCGGCCGGATCGCGTTGACCATGACCAGGCTGGCCAGGGTTTCGGCCAGCGACTGGGCCAGAAACCCGGCCATGGTTGCGGGCGCGGTCGCCCCGGCTTGGGCTGCGGTGATGCAGGACATGGGGATGTTGTGCGCGATGCATTCATAGACCACGTCCACCGCATCTTCGCCGTACCGCAAGGGCGAGATCACCGGACTGATATGCGCCTTCAGAAACGGGCGTTCCGCAAAGGCGCCCTGGCCTCCGGCGGCGATATCCAGCATCCGCACGATGGGCGCGACATGTTCAGCCAGCGTGAACGAGGTCGCCACCGGTTTGGTGGTATTCCGGATCAGCGCATAGGCGGTATTCACGTCCAGATCGAAATTGTCCGGCACGTCGGTGGCGACGCAGCATCGGGTGAACCAGCTGACATTGGCCAGCGTGTCCTGAAGGCGGGTGAAATCATGCAGATCGGCCAGCGTCGACGGGCGATAGAGCCCGCTGTCCAGGTCCAGCGTCTGGACCGCTGCTCCGCCGGTGCCGAAATGCACGCGGTCGCCGCCCACCCCGATCGACCGGGCCGGGTCGCGCCCGTGCAGGGTAAACCGCTTGGCGGCCCGCCGGACCGCGCCTTCGACCATCGCTCGTGGAAAGACCAGCCGTCCCGGCGGGCCGGGCCGCGCGCCAGCGGCGATCAGGTCCTGTGCCAAGCGGTCGGGCACTTCACCCATGCCCAGCGTTTCCAGTAGGCGCACGGCGGTGTCGTGGATTGCCGCGATCTCGGGCAAGGTCAGGGGTTTGTACTGCCCGCCGATCTGGCCGGGCGGGCAGGGGTCAAATGCCGGTTTGGCCGCCCGTTGCGCCAGCCTGGCCCGCCGCCCGCCGCGTTTGCCCTGTTCTGGCATCTCCGAAGGCTCCTGATCCGATCCTGCCCTGCAGGGTATGCGGCAACGCGGGGTGCGGCCAAAGCGGAAATGCCGTTTTGAGAAATCTCAATCCCCGTTTCGATTTTTCGGGACCGGCCACTGCGCCATTGCCCGCCCGCTGCGTCGTTCGGCAGGGTTCGGGGAATGTCAGAAGGAGCACACCCATGAAATCGCGCACCAAGGTCGTGGTGATCGGCGGCGGAATCGCTGGCTGTTCAACCCTGTATCACCTGACGCAGGAAGGCTGGAGCGACGTGGTTCTGGTGGAGCGAAACGAGCTGACATCCGGCACCACATGGCATTCGGCCGCGCAGGTGACGAATTTCGGAATGAACCAGACGATGGTGGGGCTCAAGTCGCATTCGATCCGCCTGTACAAGGAACTGGCCGAGGACCCGGACTATCCGATCAACTACCATCATGGCGACGGTGGCATCCGGTTGGCCAATACCGAAGCGCAGATGCAGGGCTATCGCCATTTCGCGTCGATGGCGCGGGGGATGGACGTGCATTTCGAGGTGATCGACGCACAGGAATGCGCCCGTCGCCACCCGCTGATTTCCATCGACAATCTGTTGGGCGGGCTGTGGGATCCGCTGGACGGGGATATCGACCCGGCGCAGCTGTGCCAAGCGCTGGCGCGGCGGGCGCGCAAGGCCGGGGCCGAGGTCTATCGCAACACGCCGGTCACGGCCCTGACCCAGCACAAGGATGACACCTGGACCGTTCATACCGAGCACGGCGACATCGACTGCGACATCGTGGTGAATGCCTGCGGGTACCGCGTGAACGAGGTGGGCGCGATGATGGGCGTACACCATCCCGTGGCCTCGATGGAGCACCAGTATTTCCTGACCGAGGAAATCCCCGCGATCCGCGATGCCGGCCACCGCATGCCGCTGCTGCGCTGCCCGATCAGCGACTATTATTGCCGGCAGGAAAAGAACGGGCTGCTGTTGGGCTTCTACGAACAGGACTGCAAGACCTGGGGCATGGACGGGATCGATCCGAACTTCGTCAACGCGCTGTGCCCGGACGATCTGGACCGGGTGACCGATGTGCTGGAAGGCGCGTTTGCCCGCATGCCCGCCCTGATGGAGGCCGGGATCCACACGGTCGTCAACGGCCCTATCACCTACACGATCGATGGTGCACCCCTGGTCGGGCCGATCCCCGGCAAGCGCAACGCATTCTGCATCATCGGCCTGCGGGCCGGGCTGGGTGAGGGGGGCGGCCACGGCTGGCTTCTGGCCCAGCAGATCGTGCATGGCGAGGCCTGCTATGACACCTGGTGCCTCGACCCGCGCCGGTTCGCCGGGCATGCCAATGTCGAGCTGACCGCGCTGAAGGCGATCGAGGATTACCAGAATGAGTTCCGCTTTCACTTTCCGCACGAACACCGCCCCGCCGGGCGGCCCGCCAAGACAACGCCGCTGACCCCGGTTTTGGCCGCCGAGGGCGCGGAATTTACCGTGGTGAATGGCTGGGAGCGGGTCGAGTACATCAAGCCCGCGCCCGATTTCACGCCGACACTCAGTTTCGATTTTGACGAAACATTCGACGTGATCGCCGCCGAGGTTGCCAATGTGCAGCAGAATGCCGGGCTGGCCGAGGTGAACGGGTTCAACCGGATCGAGATCACCGGTACCGACCGGCATGGGTTCCTCGACAGGATGGTCTGCGGCGCGCTGCCCCGTCGCCCGGGTCGGGTGGGGTTGGCCTATCTTCTGAATCACAAGGGCATGGTCAAGGCCGAGGCGACCATTGCCAATCTGCCCGCCAGTGACCGGGGGCCGGATCGGGTTTGGTACGGCTCGGCCGCAGCGGCCGAACTGCATGACATGGATTGGCTGTCCCGGCACATCGCCCCCGACGAGGACGTGCAGTTGCGTAGCCTGACCAACGACCAGACCATCCTGGTTCTGGCCGGGCCACGGGCGCGTGACGTGCTGTCGGCCTGCTCGCGCGGGGATTGGTCGCGGGACGCCTTCCCATGGCTCAGCGTACGCGAGTGCTTTGTCGGGATCGCGCCCGCTACCGTGGTGGGCGTCAGTTTCTCGGGCGAGTTGGCCTATGAGATCCATGTGCCCAACGCCTCGCTCCATGCGGCCTATCTTGCGCTGCGGCAGGCCGGACAGGCCTTTGGCCTGCAACTGTTCGGCGCGCGGGCAGTCGAGTCGATGCGGATGGAGAAGACCTTCCTGCATTGGAAGGCCGACCTGATCACCGAGTTCGACCCGTTCGAAACCGGGTTGGGCCGCTTTGTTCGGCTGGACAAACGGGAGTTCATCGGGCGCGCGGCGCTGATCGAACGGCAGGCCAAAGGGCCGTCGCGCAAGTTGGTTGCCCTGCAGGTGCAAGCCGCGCACGCGCCCGCGCATCCCGGTGCGTCGCTGATGGCAGGGGATCGGGTGGTGGGAACGGTGACCTCGGGCGACTGGGGGCATCGTACCGGGCTGAACCTTGCGCATGCCTTTGTCGAGCCACACCAGTCGCCCGAGGGCAGCGAGATGATGCTGGACCTGTGCGGTGACAGGGTTCCGGCGCGGGTGATTCCTGCCTGCCCCTACGATCCCGACTTCATCCACATGCGCAGCTAATTGGGGTGACCAACATTCACCATTGCCCGAAAGCCAAAACTCTGTTTCGCTAGTTTCGATGAAATCGAAATTGCGGGAGGGTTTTGCCCCGTGTCCAAAACACTGAGCTTGCGCTGGTTGGAAGTATTTCGCCTGATCGCCAAGTCCGGTTCGATTCAACAGGTGGCCTCGGAAACGGGTTTGTCGATCAGCACCGTGTCCAACCATCTTCGCAGTCTGGAAGACGCCCTTGGCATCGCATTGGTGGATCACGGCCGTCGTCCGATGAGCCTGACACCGGCTGGCGAAGTATTTTCGCGTTATGTACGGGATGGCCTGACCGTGTTGAAGCGGGGCGAGGCCGAGATCCGGTCTGGCAACTGGCGCCATGCCACCGATCTGCGGCTGGCCCTGGTGGACGATTTCGACAACCAGATCGCGCCCGAACTGATCCGGTTCCTGGCCCATGCGCTGCCGCGCTGCAATTTCCGGCATTTCACGCGGCCCAGCCACGAGATCATCGAGAAATTGCAGGAGCACAAGCTGGACGCGGGCGTGGCGACCCGACCGCCGGGCGGCACACAGGGCCTGATCGAATATCCTTTGATGCGAGATCCGTTCATCGTGATCGTGCCCGAAAAGTTCAAAGGCGAGGTGCAGGATCTGTTCTCACCCCATTCCGACCTGCCGCTGCTGCGGTATTCGCGAGACTACACGATCGGCAAACAGATCGAGATCCAGCTCACGCGCAACAAGTACAACCTGCCCAACCGGTTCGAGCTGGAATGCAACCAGTCGATCATGGGGTTGGTGGCCGAAGGTAGCGGATGGGCGATCACCACGGCCGGGTGTTTCCATCGGGCGCATCGCTATCATGACTCGGTTCGGGCAACGCCTTTTCCGGGTCGGAACTTTGTCAGGATCGTTTCTCTGTTCACGACCGAGGTCTATCCGGACACCACTTCTAAACTGATCCACAAGGCCCTCAGCAGCTTGATCCGGCAGTATTTTACCGAACCGATGTGCAAGCGGCATTTGTGGCTGAAGGGTGATTTCCGGACGATGGAAGATCAGGCCGCCTGACCCCGGCACGCGGATCACCCCGAGTTGGCAGGACCCAAGGACTGTCGTTCGACGATATGCGTGAACAAGTGTTCACCGGCCGCCGGGGCCCTTTTTTCTACCATTTCGATCAATGCCTTGGCGGCTTTTCTACCCATTTCCCGATGCGGCACGTGCACGGTCGTCAGCGCCGGGCGCAGGATCCGGGCCAGTTCGATGTCATCGAACCCGGTGATCGAGACATCCTGCGGCACTTTCAACCCCATGTCCTGAGCCCTGAGCAAAGCGCCGGCGGCCAACACATCGTTACCGCACATGACGGCCGTCGGCGGCGTGTCCTGCGGCATGAGACGCGCGAAGGCTTCAGCGCCGTTTTCGATCTCGTACGGGGTCTCGATGACCTGAAGCACCTGCGGGTCAAGCCCTTGCTGCCGAACAGCGTCGCGCACCCCGTCCAATCGAAGGCGTGCGCGGTCGTTGCCGTGGGTGATGCCCGATATCACCGCAAGCCGTCTGTGCCCGAGGTCGATGACCCTTTTCGCCAGCTCGTACATGGCCGCACGGTTGTCGAAGCCGATGGAGGGCAGGCGCCCGTCCGGGGAAAATGACCACGCGACCAGCGCCGGAATTTCACGGTGTTCAAGAAATTCGTAGATGCGCGACGCCCGGTCGTGTCCGATCAGCAGCAGGCCATCGGCGCCGCGGGCGACCAGAGTACGGATCTGCTCTTCTTCGGTTGCCGGTTTGTAGGCCGAACTGGATACCAGCAGCGTATAGCCATGTTGGTGCAGCTCTTCCTGAAAGGCCTGCAAGCCGCGGGCAAAGATGGCGTTCTCCATCGTCGGGATGATCGCGCCGATGGTAAACGTGCGCTTGGCCGCCATGACCCGAGCCGCGAAATTCGGTGTATAGCCCAAGGCCTTGATCGCCGACTGCACGCGTTTGCGGGTCGCTTCGACAACTCGATCCGGCGTGTTGAGGCAACGCGAGACCGTAGCCGTGGAAACGCCCGCCTTTCTGGCAACGTCATCCAGTGTCGGGGCGGGCTTCAGCTTCGACATTTCCAAACCTAATCTTTGCTCTTCGCAATTCTAACCGGATCGGATTGGCAATGAAAGTTGAAATGTAAGCGCTTGCATTTTCCATGTAAGCGCTTACAAATGGCATCAGTGCCGATTCTACCCGGAGTCCCGAACATGTTTCTTGCCGCATCCGCCATCGTCTTCGTCGTCTATTTCGCGAACGTGGCGCTGGGTGCGTTCGCAGGCCGCGCGTTTCTTGGGGACGTGGGCGAGATGCTGGTTCTGTTCGCGGCGTCGATCCTGTTCGTTGTCGCAATTCTGAAAAAAGAGGCCGAACGCGAGGAGAACGGCGGCTGAATTTTTCCAATGGGAGGGCAATCAATGAACAAAGATCAAATGGAACTGGCGTCAGCTGAACGCCGCAATTTCCTGAAACTCAGCGCCAGTGGCGCGTTCACGGCCGCACTGGTGGCGGGCGCAAGCGGCGTGTTGTGGTCATCCGAGGCCGCGGCGCAGACCGCGAAGGAGGAAAAGGAACGCGAACAAGCTGCCGAGCATGTGATGACGGTCGCTACGGCCTATGTGCTGGGCGCCTCGCGCAGCTATCCGATCATGCAGCTGGACCTGAAGGAAAACATCCAGAACGCAACCAACGGCAAGGTCTATGTCAAGCTGGCCCCGGGCGGGCAGCTGGGTGCGGGCGGCGCATTGGTGCAGAAGGTGCAGGGTGGAACCATCCAGGCCGCGCAGCATTCGCTGTCGAACTTCGCACCCTTCGCTTCGACCGTGGACCTGATCAACATGCCGTATCTGTGCGGCTCGAACCAACGGTTCACCAACCTGGTGCATTCCGACACCTGGAAGAACGAAGTGCACCCCAAGGTCGAGGCCGCAGGCTTCAAGGCGCTGTTCTATGTCGTGATCGACCCGCGCGTCGTGGCCGTGCGCCAGGGCGGAAATGCCATCATTACCCCCTCGGACATGAGCGGTGTGAAATTCCGCGTGCCCGGGTCCAAGATGCTGCAGCAATACTACCGCATGGCCGGCGCCAACCCGACGCCTGTTGCCTGGGGCGAGACCCCCTCGGCCATCAAGCAGGGCGTGGCGGATGCGCTCGACCCGTCGGTCGGCGCGCTCTATGTGTTTGGCTTCAAGGACATTCTGTCTCACGTCACCTTCACCCAGGCGGTGCCGGACAGCCAAGTCTATTCCTGCAACCTGGAATGGTTCAACTCGATGCCGGCCGATGTGCAAGAGGGCATCATGTGGGGCTCGGAGATGACCAGCCACCAGAACCTTGCCAAGGTCCCCTCGGCCCGCGCCTATGCCATGGCCGAGTTGAACAAGGCCGGGGTTCAGTTCCACTCGCTGTCTGACGACCAACTGGCCGAGTGGCAGGAGGCCGGCGGTTATCAGCGCTCGGAATGGGACCCCTTCAAGACCGAGCTGGCCGGGTCGATGGATGCCTTCGAAAAGCTGGTCGAGGCGGCCGGTACCCAAGGCAAATACTACGTCCACGACGCCTGATGCGAACCGGGCGGGCGCCGGACGCGCGCCCGCCTTTTCGTCAGACCTGCAGGGCCTGAGCTTTCAGGCCCATCCCCCCAGCCTTGCCGAGGGAAGCGATGTCCTTACTCAAAACCATAGACCGCAATGCCGAACGCTGGCTGCTTCTGGTGTTCTACGTGATGCTCGTCATCACGATGGCAATCGAGGTGCTGCGGCGCGAGATCTTCGCCTATTCCTCGATCTGGGGCGAGGAGATCGTCCGCTATTCCTTCATCTACCTAGCCTGGATCGGCGCGGCGGCGGCGGTCAAGGAACGCGCCCATATCCGAATCGACGTGATCATGCATTACCTCGGGCCGCGGCCCAAGGCGGTGCTGTATATCTTTGGTGATCTTGTGATGTTCGCGGTGGCGGTCATCGCGCTCTACTGGTCCTACGAGGCGGTGCATGTCTCGGCCAAATTCGGCTCGGTCACTGACGGGCTGCGGGTATCGAAGGTTTGGTTCCTGATGGCGGTGCCCACGGGCTTTGCCCTGATGATCTGGCGTCTGATCCAATCGTTGATCAACGATATCAAAAGTCTTCGTGACGGCACGCCCGTCTTCGAAGGCGACAAGCTGTTTGACTGAGGAGAAACCGGATGCTGTGGAGTTCTCTCAATCAAACGGTCGAACTGGGCTGGGATTTCTACCTGCCCGTGATCCTGTTCGTCGGCCTGATCGCGCTGGCGGTTCCGGTCTGGGCCGCGATCGGCTCGGCCGCGATCGTGATGCTGATCATGTCGGGCGACCTGCCGCTGAGCCTTGTGGGCGAAAGCCTGTTCACCGGCATCGACGCCTTTGCCCTGACCGCGGTGCCGCTGTTCATCCTGACCGGTGACGTGCTGGTGCGAACCGGGCTGTCGCGCAAGTTTCTGGACGTGGCCGAGGCGCTGACCTGTTTCGCAAAAGGCGGGTTCGGCTCGGCCACGGTTCTGGTCTGCGGCATGTTCGCGGCCATCTCAGGCTCTGACGCGGCGGGGGCGGCGGCGGTGGGTCGGATGACGATCAACCGACTGGTCGAAAGCGGCTATCCGCGCCCCTATGCCTGTGCGCTGGTGGCGGCGGGGGCCTGTACCGGGATCCTGATCCCGCCCTCGATCGCCTATATCATCATCGGGCTCGTGCTGGGCATCTCGGCCTCGACCCTGTTTCTGGCTGCTCTGATCCCGGGGCTGGCGATCCTGATCTCGATCCTGGTGACCAATATCATCATGAACCGTCTCTACGCCTATGAGGGAGGCGGGATGATGACCATGGGCGAATGGCTGGCCAACCTTGGGAAGGCGCTGAAATCGGGCTGGTACGCCTTCATCGTGCCGGGCATCATCTTCTATGGCATCTTTTCGGGTCGCCTGACCCCGACCGAGGCCGGCGCGACCGCCGTTGTCGTCACCATCATCATGGGGTTCATCCTGCGCACGCTGACGCTGGCGGACTTTCCGTCGATGCTGGTCAGCTCGGCCAAGGTGAACGGGGTGATCCTGCCGATCATCGCCTTCTCGGCCCCGCTGGCCGAGGCGCTGGCGATCATGGGCGTGCCGCAGGGCTTCGTGGCCTCGGTGACCTCGCTGACCGAGGATCCGTTCCTGCTGATCCTGCTGATGATCGGCATTCTGATCGCGGCTGGTTGCGTCATGGAGACGACACCGAATATCGTCATCCTGGCCCCGATCCTGAAACCGCTGGCGGACAATATCGGCATGAACGAGATCCAGTTCTGCATCATGATGATCACCGCCTTGGGCGTTGGCTTCATCACGCCGCCACTGGGGCTGAACCTGTTCGTGGTGTCGGGGATCACGGGTGAATCCATCCTCAAGATCGCGGCCCGCGCCGTGCCCTTCGTGCTGACCATGCTGATCGTCGTCATCCTGATCGCCTACGTTCCGGCGCTGTCGACCACTTTGCTTCCTGAAATCTACCAATAGGATCTTCTGAATATGTCGCGTGAATACCTCAAGAAGGCCACCCTGACCGCACAATCCCACGCGTCCGAGGTGCATGACACGGTCAAGACCATTCTGGCCGACATCGAGGCCGGCGGCGACGCCAAGGCGATGGAATACGCGGCCAAGTTCGACAAGTTCGAGGGCAACGTACTGATGACCCCCGCGGAAATCGACGCCGCCTGCGCCCGGGTGCCGGAAAAACTCAAGGCCGACATCCGCTTTGCCCAAGACAACGTGCGCCGCTTTGCCGAGGCGCAGAAGGCCACCGTGTCGGATGTGCAGCTGGAAATCGTGCCGGGCTTCATCGCGGGGCAGAAGGCCATCCCGGTCGATGCGGCGGGCTGCTATGTGCCCGGTGGGCGGTATAGCCACATCGCCAGCGCCATCATGACCGTGACCACCGCCAAAGTGGCGGGGTGCCGTCATATCACCGCCTGTTCACCGCCCCGCCCGGGCGAGGGCGTGGCCCCGGCGATCGTCTACGCCGCCCATATCAGTGGCGCTGACAGCATCCTGGCTATGGGGGGCGTGCAAGGCGTGGCCGCCATGACCTATGGCTTGTTCGGGCTGCCGCGCGCCAACATCCTTGTGGGGCCGGGCAACCAGTTCGTGGCCGAGGCCAAGCGCATTCTGTACGGCAAGGTCGGCATCGACATGATCGCCGGCCCGACCGACAGCCTGATCTTGGCGGATGCCACGGCGGACCCCTTCGTCGTGGCCACCGACCTGGTCAGCCAGGCCGAGCATGGCTACAACTCGCCCGTCTGGCTGGTGACCGATGACCGCGATCTGGCGACCCGGGTGATGGAGCTGGTCCCGACCCTGATCGCCGATCTACCTGAGTTGAACCGCGACAACGCCGCCGCCGCCTGGCGCGACTATGCCGAGGTGATCTTGTGCGCGGACCGCGAAGAGATGGCCGCGTGTTCCGACGACTACGCCCCCGAGCACCTGACCGTGCAGGCCGCGGATCTGGATTGGTGGCTGGATCGGCTGACCTGTTATGGATCGTTGTTCCTCGGCGAAGAAACGACCGTGTCCTATGGCGACAAGGCCACCGGTACGAACCACGTCCTGCCCACGTCAGGCGCGGCCAGCTATACCGGCGGGTTGAGCGTGCACAAATACATGAAGATTGTCACCTGGCAGCGGGCCACGCGCGAGGGTTCGAAACCCATCGCCGAGGCGACTGCGCGGATTTCGCGGCTGGAAGGGATGGAGGGCCACGCCCGCGCGGCCGATGTGCGTCTGGCCAAGTATTTCCCGGACGAAACCTTTGACCTGACCGCAGATGAATGACCCCCGCGACCTGTTCGATCTGACCGGCCGAGTGGCCTGCGTCACTGGCGCCAGTTCGGGGCTGGGCCGGCGCGTTGCGCAGGTGCTGGCGACCGCGGGCGCGCGGGTGGTGGGCGTTGCCCGCCGCGCCGAGGCCCTGGCCGAGTTGCAGGCCGAGATCGGTGCAAGCGCTGCGGTGGTCGCAGGTGACGTGGCCGACCGGGACGGCCTGCCAAGGCTGGTCGAACAAATCTCGGCCCCGTTCGGCGCGCCGGATATCGTGGTTCATGCCGCCGGGGTGAACACGCGACAGGCCGCCGATGATGTCACACCGGAAGGCTGGGATGCGACGCTGGGCCTGAACCTCGGTGCGCCGTTCTTCCTCAGCCAGGCCATGGTGCCTGCGATGAAGGCGCGTGGTTGGGGCCGGATCGTGAATTTCGCGTCGCTGCAGACGACGCGGGCCTTTCCCGGCGGGATCGCCTATGGGGCCAGCAAGGGCGGGATCGCCCAGCTAACCCGCGCCATGGCCGAGGCTTGGTCGCCGCACGGGATTACCGCCAACGCCATCGGCCCGGGCTTCTTTCCGACCGAGCTGACGCAGGCGGTGTTCAATGACTCCGCCCGCGCGGCCCGCAACGCGGCGCAGACATGCATCGGTCGCAATGGCCGTATGGAAGACATCGACGGGCCGATCCTTTTTCTGTGCTCGCAGGCATCCGACTACGTCACCGGGCAGATCCTGATGGTTGACGGGGGGTTCACGGCGAAATGAAAGCTCTGGTTTATGAAGGTGTCGAACAGCTGGTCTATCGCGACGTACCGGACGCCGCGCCGCAACCGGGCGAGTACCTGATCCGGGTCGAGGCCGCTGGGATCTGCGGGTCCGACATGCATGCCTACTTGGGCCATGATGCGCGCCGCCCGGCGCCCTTGATCCTGGGGCACGAGGCGGCGGGCACAGTGATCGGCGGCCCCAAAGACGGAACGCGGGTCACGATCAATCCGCTTGTAAATTGCGGGCAGTGCCCGGCCTGCCAAGCGGGGCGGGAAAACCTGTGCCCCGACCGTCAGATCATCTCGATGCCCCCGCGTGAAGGCGCCTTTGCTCAATATGTTTCGATGCCCTGGGATAATCTGGTCGAGGTGCCGGATCACGTGCCCTTCGCCAAAGCCGCCTTGGCCGAGCCGCTGGCCGTCAGCTGGCATGCCGCGCGCCTTGCGCTCGAGGCGCTGCACCCGGCGATGGAGCGTCGTGCGCTGGTGATCGGGGGTGGGGCGATTGGCCTTGCGGCGGCGCTGGCGCTGCGGGCGATGGATGTCGTGGATGTGACCATCGTCGAACCCAACGACCTGCGGCGGACGTTCCTGCAAAGGCTGGATAGCGCCAAGGTCGTACCCGAAGCGCAAGGCGATTTCCCGATCGTGGTCGACGCCGTGGGTTTTGCCGCCACCCGTGCGGTTGCCTCGGAACGGGCCCAACCCGGCGGAGTGATCGCGCATGTGGGCCTGGGCGAGGACGCCGGCGGGCTGGACGTGCGACGCATGACCCTGCAAGAGATCACCTTCATCGGAACCTACACCTATACCGCGCAGGATTTCCGTCAGACCGCGCAGGCCATCTTTGACGGCGCTCTGGGCCCTCTGGACTGGATCGAAGAACGCGATCTGGCCGATGGCGCCCGGGCCTTTGCCCAGTTACGCTCGGGTGAGGTCGCGGTTCCGAAAATCGTGCTGTCCCCGTGGGCCTGACTGCCCGGAACTGGAGGTAACCATGTATAAGAAAATTCTTGTCCCCATGGCGCTTGACCACGGCATTTCGCCACAAACGCTCGAGATTGCCCGCGCCTTGGGCGGCGGATCCGCCGAGATCGTGGCGCTGCATGTCTATGAGATGCCGCAGGGCTCGGTCAGCGTCTATCTGGATAAGGATGCCGTGGCCGATGGCTTTGCCCGCGCCCGCGAAGTCCTGATGAACAAGCTGGAAGGCCTTACGGACGTAAAGCCCGAACTGGTCAAAGGCCACACCGCGCGCACGATCATCGACTATGCCAACGACCACGGGTTCGATTGCGTCGTCATCGGCTCGCACCGTCCCGGACTGACCGATTATTTCCTTGGCTCCACCGCGTCGCGCGTGGTGCGGCATGCAAAATGTGCCGTCCACGTCCACCGCAGGGCCTGACCCGTCCATCGCGCCCTCGGCGCCCCAACCCAGGAACAGAAGTTTCGACATGAACATAGACAAGAAGATCACCGAAGATCTGGTGGCCAACGACATCTCGTTCGTCACCACGGTGCCGTGCAAGCAACTGGCCGGCGTCATCGCCGAGATCGACGCCCATGACGACATCTACCACATCCCCTCGAACAAAGAGGACGAAGGCATGGGCCTGTGCGCCGGGGCCTGGATGGGCGGCAAGCGCCCCGCAATCATCATGCAGAACACCGCGATCGGGGTCACGATCAACACGCTGGCGACGCTGATTCAGTATTACCGGATGCCGCTGCCGATGCTGATCTCGTACCGGGGCGAACTGCGCGAGCCCATCGCCTGCCAGGTCGAGATGGCCGTTCACACCAAGGCCCTGCTGGCGCAGATGCACATCCCGACCTACCATTTCCACCATCAGGAAGACGTGGCCGAACTGGACGCGATCCTGAAATACACCTTCATGTGCAACAAGCCCGTCGCGATCCTGACCGACGCCAATTTCTGGGGAGGCTATGGCGACCAATGATCCGTTCTGAAATCCTGAAGGAAATCGCCCCGATCCTGCGTGACCAACTGGTCGTGTGCAATATCGGCATCCCCAGCCAGGAACTGCATGCCATCGACGATCAGCCCACCAATTTCTACATGCTGGGCACGATGGGCCTGGCCTCGAGCATCGGTCTGGGGCTGGCGCTGTCCCAGCCGAAACCGGTGATCGTCATCGACGGCGATGGCTCGATTTTGACCAATCTGGGGACGCTGCCGACCATCGCCAACAACGTGGCCGACAATTACATCCTGCTGATCATCGACAACGGCTCGTACGGCTCGACCGGAGATCAGCCGACCTATGCGGGGCAGAAGACCTCGCTGGCCAAGATGGCCGAGGCGGCGGGCTGCGAGCGCGTGATCGAATGCCAGGCCGAAGAGACCGGCAGCGTGCTGCAAGAAGCGCTGGACGCCCGCCAGATGACCATCATCGTCAGCAAATGTGAAAGCGGCAACGCCAAGATCCCGCCGATCACGATGGACCCGGTCGTCATCCGCGACCGCTTCATGAAGGCCGTTCAGGCCTGATGGGCGCAAGCGCCATCCACAGCGCCGAAGATGCCCGCCGGTTGGCCCGGCGGCGTCTGCCGTGGATGGTGTTCGACTATATCGACGGGGCCGCCGGGTCCGAGGCCGGGGCCCGGCGCACCCGCGCGGCGCTGGACGCGATGACCCTGCGCCCCCGGATCCTGCGCGATGTCAGTACCCGGTCACTGGCAACCCGCGTATTCGGGCAACCAGCCGACAGGCCCTTTGGTATCGCGCCGATGGGCATGTGCAACCTGTCCGCTCCGGGCGCCGACCTGATGCTGGCGCGGCTGGCGGCGCAATACGGGGTGCCGCTGGGCGTTTCCACGGTGGCCTCGACACCGATGGAGGCGCTGATCGAAGAGGCCCGGGGCCATGCCTGGTTCCAGCTGTATTTCAGCGGCGATGGCAGCCGCACGTTCAAGCTGGTCGATCGGGCAAGGGCCGCGGGCTACAAGACCCTGATCCTGACGGTTGACGTGCCCGAAGTCGGCCGCCGCCCGCGCGAACTGCGCCACGGCTTCCGTATGCCGTTCCGGATCGGGCCACGGCAGTTCCTGGATTTCGCGCTGCATCCGCGCTGGTCGATCTCGACCTTGCTGAAGGGCAAACCGCAGATGGCGAATTTCCTGATGGAGGGGTTCGCGTTCGACCGCACCGAAAGCCGTGCTAAGGCCGATTGGGACACGCTGGCAAGGTTGCGCGACCGGTGGCCGGGCAAGCTGGTGGTCAAGGGCGTGCTGGACGTCGAAGACGCGGTTGCACTGAAGGCTGCCGGAGTCGACGCCATCCAGGTCTCGAGCCACGGCGCCCGCCAGTTGGAGAGCGCGCCCGCGCCGATCTCGGTCCTGCCGCAGATCCGCGCTGCGGTCGGCGACAACTATCCGCTGTTTTATGACAGTGGCCTGCGGTCCGGAGAAGATGCGCTCAAGGCGCTCATGGCTGGTGCCGATTTCCTGTTCTTCGGGCGGATCCTGCAATTCGCCGTCGCGGCGGTCGGCGAGGCCGGTTTGCACCGGTTGTGGGCGGTGCTGTCCGAAGAGATGGACATCGCCATGGCCCAGATCGGTGTCAGCACCTTGTCGGAGATTCAACGACCGAACGGGGACTAGCGCGAGTGGAACAGGTTCTGGAACTCCTGCCTCATCCGCAGGCGTTCAGGGTATTCCTGCAAGAACCGTTCGGGCGGCTTGCCCTCCCAGACCTGGGCATAGACGCGCATTTTGTTGCCGCCGTAGATTTTGGCGAGGTCCTCGTTTGAATAGCCCCGCGCCCATAGATCGTCGGTTATCGCGGCAAGGATCTTGGCCAATTCACCATTCCCGGTTGCACCTTTATTGAACGCGTCAATCATGTAGCCACCGTCGTCATACATGCTGGCATTCGCGGTCGCGAACTGAACGACAAGTTCGGTTGAAAACATGTCGTCCGTCGCGAACCCGACATTGTCGACGCCGACAAGTTGGACACAATAGTCGATCATATCGGCGGCTTGCTTGGGTGAGATGTCTTCGGGCCATACCCCGTCCATCATCCATTCTGTGAATGTGGGCGATATGTATCCTCCGGACTTGGCTGCTCGCAGTGCCTCGTCGTCCGGGATGGCTCGGTAACAGCCCTTGGTCGTGGCGTTGGGCTCATTCGCATAGAGCCCTGCCGGAACCGAGTGGGTGTAGACATAGGGCACGCCGGGATAGTTCTCGTCCATGTAGTCCATCGCGTCGTTGGCCGTTTTCGACCCGGTGTGGCTAAGGTCCAGCAGGATGCCAAAGCGCACCATCTCATCGATCACGGATTTGCCCCATGGGGTCAGACCGATGTCCCGTCCGTTGTAAGCTGCCAACTGCCCTGAACCGGTTCGGAAAATGTCGTTGTAGGCCAGGATCATGCTTTTGATGCCCATGTCCTTGAGCAGGGCCATCTTCTTGAGGTCGCCGTCCAGAACCGTTGCCGTTTGGCTGTTCCAGATCACAGCTGTCTTGCCCTGAGCATGCGCGGCCTCGATATCGCGTGTTTCATTCACGATCAGATAATTCTCGGGCTGCTGCGCCATGGCGGCGCGGAAATGATAGTGCTGTTCAAGCAACGTGTCGAACGACATGTCAGCGGCGGCCAATGTCATTTCATGGCCGGTGATGCCGTTGTCCCGGGCGCGTTGGAAGTAGGTGTGCAGTTGTTCGTCTTCGGTCCAGCCGGTTCCATAGGGGCTGGCCAGCATGCCCAGTACGATCGTGTCCTGCACGAACTGCCTGGCTTCGTCCGATGCGCCCCAGGTCTTGCTCTCTTGGCTGGCGTGAAGGGGTGCGGCGATTGTCAGGACAGTTGCGGCTGCAGTCATCAGTGGCTTCATCGAGTGTCCTTCCATGGGTTTCATTGCCTCAAGTGGGCAGACCCGGCCAGCGTCAGAACACGAGCCTTGTCCGCAGGCCGAACAGGGCCACGCTGTCCTGGCCGGGGTTCAGCAGTGGGTTCGAGATGAACTGCACCGACGGCGTGATCTGCAAGCCGGGCGAAATCGAAAAACGGTAGAAAGCTTCGAGGGTGAACTGATCGCCGTCGATGCCACGGGCTTCGGCCCAGTTCAGCCCCAGCCCAGCCAGATCGGTGTTCCGGCCGTAGTACCCGATGCCGGCTGACAGGGACCGATCATACAGCGCCGCCGTTCCCTTTGCCGCGCCGGCGCGCAGGAACGGCATCCATTGGTTGCCCACGAACCACGCGGCGGAGAAGGCCGCGCCATAGTCTTCGGCCCGGCTGCCGTCATCGGCTGCATCCGCGTGCCAAAGTGTCAGATGGATGTTGTCGAAATAGATCCGATCAAAGCCCGACGTGTACCCCAGTTCGAGCGATTTGAAGAGGTTGCCGTCGCTGAAAACGTCGAAGTTCGGATCGGACGGATCGGCGTTTGCGTCAGCGACACTGGCCACAGCATAGAAATTGCTGCCCAGCCGCACGCCCCCGGCAAGACCCAGCCCGGGGTTGGGGGCGTTTATCGTCGGATTGGTGTTGAACGACAGGTTCTGGAAACCGCTATAGGGACTGACAAGGCCATAGATGTCGACGAAGTCGGTCACGTCGATCTGACCGAATTGCAGCGTCCATGACCCGTCCGCGGCCCGCTGTGACCAGAACAGGTTGGTCAGCAGCAAACCCGTGTCGTTGAAGGCGGTTCCTGTGATCGAAAGCGCGCCTCCGTCCAGGCCCAGAAACTGCGGCGCGACATCGGTATAGCTGTGCCGGTGTTCGACCTTGAAGGTCAACGAACCCTGTTCGGTTGCCTGCCAGCTGCCATAGAAACGGGCAATTCCGCTGGCGGCTTCACCGGTGCCCAGGTCGGCATCCGTCGTTTGCCCAAGGGCCAGATAGTCAATGTTGAAACGGAACCCGTCTTCGGCCAGACGATCCTTCCAGGCAAACCATCCAGGTGCGATATTGCGTGGAAAATCCGAACGGAATTGCGGATCGGTCAAGCCGTCTCCGGGTTCAAGCTCGGCATTCACCGACGAGGGACCTGACAATCCCTGAGCGACCGCACCCGAAGCCCAGACAAGGGCCGCCAGCACCAGCGCAATCCGCCGGATCATTCCGAGGCCGCCTGACCACCGGTTTTGCGCCGCCCCGCGGCCCGAAGAAGATCTGTCGCGTCCTCGCTCCACTCCAGCCCGTCGGTGCGGTTCTGGAGCGTCTCGACCTTGTCTGCCTCCAATTGGAACGTGGCGCGCATCGGCATCAGCCCGTCGACCACGACCATCTGGTGATCCGTCGGCGAAATCGTCAGACGCCCCGTCAGGCGGACGGGTTCGTGGACATAGCTGGGAACCCAGTCGGCATCCAGCATCACACGGATCATCTGGTTCGGCGGCGGCGGCGGCATGTGACTGCACATGCCCCGTTCGGGCACCAGATAGACAACAGATCGCCCGTCAGCGTCCGCCGGGGCCGGAATGGCGAAACCGGACAGCGTGACCTCTTGCCCGTCATACAAGGGGTTGCCAAGCGTGGCTGCTTTTTCCCTGCGTTCGGTCACGACCTGGCGTTGACCCAACAGCCAGTCCACGTCGACACCGCCCGCGGCTAGCGCATCCTCGGTCTCGTGCAGAAGCTCCTGCCACTTCTGGCGGTCCTCGTCCGTTCCGACATCCTGCTGCAGCCGGCCACGCAGCCGAACGACGAACAGGACGTCGTCGAACTGTTCAGGGCTGAGGTCGCGATAGGGGTCCTCAAAGGTCTGGACGGTCGGGTCAGGCAGATCGTCCCAACCAACCGAGAGGCCGGCCCAAGTGGGCGCGCCCGTACCCAAGCTGAGCGTCGCCGCAATCAGCAGAGTTCCGACGGAGTTCAGAAAGGCGGGCTTGTCATGGCGGTCCCGACCGCGAATCCTCATCATGGCCCTAGTTGAGCGTATTTTTGTAGATCACGCCATCCTTCATGATCAGGCGGATGGTCTCGGGGCTGTCAGGCCGCGGGTCCGCACCGAACCACTGATCGCCTGTACCCACGACCGAGAAATCTTCGAGCGGGTTGCCGTCGATCAGCAGAATGTCCGCATAAGCGCCTTCCTCGATCACTCCAAGCTTACCGGCGGTGTAGGGATTGGTGAAATCGCCGGACAACTGGGCAATCTCGCCTCCGATCGAGGTCAGTGTGACCATTGATTGATAGGGACCGAAGAATTCGTTGTTCAGGTGTTTTTCATACGCGATCTGGATGTTGCAGGCCTCGACTGTGCCCACGCAATCTGTCTGGAACCCGCGCTTGACCGGGCATTCCTTCATGTTCGGGATGTAGTTCTCGAACGTCGCCGAAGCCGAGATTGCCTTGGCAAGGCTCGATGGTTGGTTCTTGACCGCCGGAATATCCAGAAGGCCGGGATCGAACGCTGTGAGATTGGTCGTGATATACGCGCCCATTTCGTTCATCTTTTCAGCGATTTCGCAGTCGAACGAAAATCCGTGTTCGATGGACATCACACCCGCGTCGAGCGCACCCAGAATTGCTTCCTTCCGATAGGAATGCGCCATGACATAGCTGCCATATTCATTCGCGACCTGCACGGCCGCTTTGATCTCTTCTGGCGACCCGGCCAGCAATTGCCAGGGGTCGAAGGCCGAAACGACACCGCCCGATTGCATGAATTTGAGCTGCGTCGCGCCCATCCGGAAGTTGTTGCGTCCGAATTTGTAAACGTCGTCAACGCCGCTGATTTCCTGTGCCATGTTCAGGCGGCTGAAATTGGTGTCCGTCCCCGGAGGTGCGGTGAAGTTGCCAAAGTCGGCGTGGCCTCCACGCGTGCTTAGAAAGGCGCCCGACGGATAATAGCGTGGCCCGGGAATCTGACCCGAGTCGATAGCCCGTCGAAGTCCACCATTGGCCCCGCCGGCTTCCCTGACCGTCGTGAACCCCTGCATCAGATACATTTCGGCCATCCGCGTCGCATGGATTCCGAAATCCTCCCATGTCGAATTGGCTTCCATGGCGCTGAGACTTGGCCCCATCAACATGAGATGCGCGTGGTTCTCGATGAACCCGGGTGTCAGTGTGCGCCCCTCGCCTTCAATCACCGTGGCGTCTGGGGCGTTGATCGCTTCGGTCGAAACCGTTTTGATCAGGTTCCCTTCGACCAGCACACTGGCGTTTTCGATGCGTTGTTCGCTTGTGCCGTCGAAGACATGCACGTTGGTGAACAGTGTTTGAGGTGGTTTTTCATCCTGGGCCGCCGCCGGCCAAGCGAAACTGAGGGCACAGACCACTCCAAGGTATAGACGTTTCATCACTGTTCCTCCCGCTTGTGCCTGTTTGGCTATCATTATCCTAGATTTGAATATGACAGGGCCGGCGATCTAAAGCCAAACCTGCGGGGTCGACAATTGGAGAGGGGAACAGGCCGTTTGGCCAAACCGCTTGATGCAGACGGGTGGCATGAGGGCATTGGCGCCGTCGATGATAACCGCGACTGGCTCAGCGGGCGCGGCCCAAGGCCAAACTCGAGGATTTCAGGGAAGTGGTAGCGGAGGAGGGACTTGAACCCCCGACACGCGGATTATGATTCCGCTGCTCTAACCAACTGAGCTACTCCGCCACGGTGAGAGGCGATTTAAGGGAGGGGCCGGAGAGGGTCAAGAGGGAAACGCCACGAAATTGCGGGATTCTTCATCCGGCCGAGTCGGCGGGTTTCGAAGATGATTGCGAAGCATTGGCCATGCGGCGGACGAACTCTGCGCAAGCCTCGGGCGCGGTCAGAGGGATCATGTGGCCGCGGTTCTCGAGCTGTTCAAAGCTCAGCCCGTATTCCACCATCGGTGCGCCTTGCTGGCTGGGTGACAGGATCGGATCTTCGGCCCCGTACAGGATGGCGCCCCCAACCTTCAGTTCGTGGTAGCGTTGGGATTGGGCGTCGATGCTGGCGTCCACGCCCGCCAGATCCTGCGATCCGGTGATATAGGCTGACGGGCGCAGCCCCAAGGCGCCACCGGCGCGGTCCAGGAAATCACTCGGCGCCGGTTCCGGTGCAAACGCCTCATCGATCACATGCGGCGCCGTGGTTTTCGCCAGAGGAACGGCGATCGTGTTGGCGATCAGGCTGCGCAGCCATTCGCTCCGGATCTCCAGCGCCTTGAAGATGGCGGGTGTGCTGGGTACCCGATGCGTCAGCGGGGCCAGCAAGGCCAGTGCCCGAACCCGTTCAGGATTGTCCAGCGCCATCGCGAGCGACACCGCGCCCCCGAGCGAGTGTCCGACCAGAATGGCCTGCGATACGCCCTTGGCTTCGAGGAATTCGTGGATCATCCGCGCCTGTTCCGGCAGGGTGGCCAGCCGCGCGTGGTCGCGGGTCGAATACCCGCACCCGGGCCGGTCAACCGCGATGACGTGAAAGTCGTCGGCCAGAAGGTCGGTCATGGCATAGGTGAAGTGCTGCAACTGGCCGGTCAGCCCGTGGATCAGAACCACCGTCAGCTTCTCTGGATCGCCCTGTTCGACATAATGGATCGAACCGCCGTTCACCCGCAGGATCTGCCCGGGCTGAGGCACGGATTGGGCTCCCATCCGCGTCAGGCGCCGGGTCCACAGATGCATCAGGATCAACGCGGCGCCGATGATCAGCGCAATGGTCAGCAGGGTGGTCATGTCGGCGGTCCTTTGGTCTGGGCGGGATCAACGGGATGGTAATGCTCGAGCCCGGCCTTCGCCAGACGTTTGCGGAATTCCGAAACTGTGCCGGGCCACAGCGTCGTATTGCGCCCCTGTGCGTCCTGATACCACGAAGTGCACCCGCCAGCCTGCCAGACACTGTCGGCATGACGCTCCTGCATTTCGCGGGTGAAGTCGGCCTGCCGGTCAGCGTTCGGAGCAATCGCGGGCAGACCCGCGCGATGCATCTCCTCCAGCACCCGGCCGATATGGGCAACTTGCGCTTCGATCATCAGAACGACCGAGTTGTGGCCCAGCCCGGTATGCGGCCCCAGCAGGATGAAAAAGTTGGGAAACCCGGCAATGGCGGTGCCCAGATTGGCCTGCATGCCGTCGGCCCAGGCGTCTTGCAGGCTCAGTCCGTCCGCGCCGCGGATGTCCAGCCTTTGGACCGCGTCCGTCACGTGGAATCCGGTGCCCCAGATCAGAATGTCGGCCGCCGTTCGACTGCCGTCGGTCGCGATGATCTCGGACCCTTCGATCCGCTCGACCCCATGCGGGATCACGCTGACATTGTCGCGGGCGAGCGCTGGGTACCAGTCGTTCGAGCTGAGGACGCGCTTGCATCCGATCCGGTAGTTCGGTGTCAGAATGCGGCGCATTTCGGGGTCGGATATGGCCTCCTCCAGCGCTTTGCGCCACATCTTCATGGCAAAGTCGACCGCGCGTTTTTCGCCGCGAAACACGCGGTGGCGGAATTCGAACAGCCAGTAGATGAACTGCCTGCGGATGCGCGGCAGCAGCGGAATGCGGCGATAGAGGTGCCGGACCCAGGGCGCAATCGGCCCGTCGGGACGCGGCAGAACGTAAGGCGCGCTGCGTTGGAAGATGGTGACATGGGCGGCGGTTTTGGCGATTTCCGGCACGAACTGAACGGCGGAAGCGCCGGTGCCGACAACTGCTATGCGTTTACCCTGCAGCGGCACCGTGTGGTCCCATTTGGCCGAGTGGAATGCCGGACCCTGAAAGCCCGCTGCTCCCGGGATCTCGGGAGTGCTGGGGATGTGCAGGGCGCCGATGGCCGACACCAGGAACCGTGCCTTCCATTGCGCGCCGCCGGTCGTCTCGACCTGCCAATACGTTCCGTCCCAGTGGGCGGACTTCAGTTCGGTGTGGAAATGGCACAGATCGTACAGCCCTTCATCACGCGCAACGCGGCGCATGTAGTCCCAGATTTCGGCCCCGCCTGCATAGGCGCGGGTCCAGTCCGGGTTCGGATGGGTTGCCATCGAATACAGGTGCGAGGGCACATCGCAGGCCACGCCGGGATAAGTGTTCTCTCGCCATGTGCCGCCGATGTCGTCGGCCTTTTCAAGGATCGCGATGTTGTGGATGCCGCGTTTGCGGGCCTCGATCGCCATGATCAGCCCCGAGAACCCGGCCCCTACGATCAGCATGTCAGTGTCGTGGGTCATGCCTGCACCTCCTCCCAAAGGTACAAGGTCAGGATAGGGTCAAACGGCGTTCCAGGAAAACCTGCCGTTGGGTCAGTCTTGGTTTAGATCGTCGGGCAGGGGGCGCGGCAGTTGATCCAGCAGACGGAACACCTGCGCACGGCATGCCGGTCCGGTCCAGTCCGGCGGGCAGAATCCGTCGGGCAGGTCGGGCAGGCGCAGAACGACGCGCCGCCACCGGTGCACGATCAACGTGCGCAGGGTGGCGATCTGACAGGGCGTGGGCTCCCAACTGGCCGGGCGGCCTTGGGACACGTGGCGCACGGCCTCGTGCAGGGACTGGCAAGCCGTCCGCAATTCGGGCGGAAACAGCTTTTCATGCACCCATCGCGGGACCGAGCGGGCGGTGACCTCAAGGATCAGCAACTCGTCCTGGTCCACCGGCGGAACCCCCGATCCCAACGCGGCGTTGCGCCCAATCGGCGTGTAATCGTGGCTGAGCAGGATGTCTTCCAGCAGCCGGGTGCCGGTGCCATCCTCGGCGAGCAGCAGGTGCAGCGGCGCATCCGGCGCAGGATCGCGCGCATAGATGCGCGGCGTGACCCGGGCCGATTGCGTGCGGCCATATTCGGTCAGGAAATGCATCGAGACGCGCCCGACCCGGTCGCTTTCGATCCAGCCATCCTTGCGCAGACGGTGCAGGGCCACGCGGATCGCCTCGGGCTTGATGCCCATCGGTTCGATGATGCGCCCCAGCGCCCCGCCCGATATCTTGGCGCCACGCTCCTGCGCCATGTCGCCGAACAGCGACACGATGATCGACCAGACCCGCTGATTCTGCGGGTCGGCCAGTTCGGCCACAGCCTGAGTGAACCACGGATGCGCGTTGGTCATGCGCCCAGTCTATCCGGCCCGGCTGTGCAAGAAAAACACTTTGCCGTGCGCTCAGTAGGCGTTCATGGTCAGCAGTTCGTATTCGGCGACCTTCTCGTCATCCTGATTGGTCAGGGTCACGTGCCAGCGCACCTCGCCATAGTCGTCGGTGCGGCGGGTCTTTTGCTTGACCGTCAGCCGGACCTTGATGCTGTCGCCGGCCACGACCGGCTTCATGAAACGCAGGCCGTCCAGTCCGGTATTGGCCAGCACCGGCCCTTCGTTCGGCTCGACGAACAGACCGGCGGCAAAACTCAGCAGCAGATAGCCATGCGCCACCCGGCCCGGAAAGAAGGGGTTTCTGGCCGCCGCGTCCTCGTTCATGTGGGCATAGAATGTGTCGCCGGTGAAATGGGCGAAATGTTCGATGTCGTCCAGCGTGATGGTCCGGGGCGCCGTGTGCAGCGTCTCGCCGATCTGCAGTTCCGTGAATTTGCGGGTGAAGGGGTGCGCGGGGCCTTGGATCTCGGGCGCGCCGGGGATCCATTTCCGGCCGATCGTCGCCAGCATCCGGGGCGAGCCCTGCAGGGCCGTGCGCTGCATGTAGTGCTTCACGCCGCGCACGCCGCCCATCTCTTCACCGCCGCCGGCGCGGCCGGGGCCGCCATGGACCATGTGCGGCAGGGGCGAGCCATGGCCGGTGGATTCCTGCATCGAGTCGCGGTCGTTGATATAGATCCGCCCGTTGAAGGCGGCCGCGCCCATCACCACCTGGCGCGCGACCTCGGGGTCATGGGTGATCAGCGAGGTGACCAGCGACCCCTGGCCGCGATTGGCCAGCGCGATGGCGTGGTCCAGATCGCGATAGCCCATGATGGTCGAGACCGGGCCGAACGCCTCGGTGTCATGCACGTGCCGGGCGGCGTCGGGATCGGCGCAGTGGAACAGCATCGGCGGCACGAAGGCGCCTTTTTCGGCATCGGCGCCGATCACCTCGAAGGCATCCGGGTCGCCGAACACGCGTTCGGCCTCCTGCCCGATGAGGCTGGCCTTAGCCAGAACGTCGGCCTTCTGCCCGTTTGAGACCAGCGCGCCCATGCGCGTGGATTCCAGCCGCGGATCGCCGATCGTGGTCTGCGCCAGTTTAGCCGAGATCGCGGCGATCAGCGCCTCGACCTGCGCCTCAGAGGCGATGATGCGGCGGATGGCGGTGCATTTCTGCCCGGCCTTCGTCGTCATCTCGCGCACGACTTCTTTGACGAACAGGTCGAATTCGGGCGTGCCGGGTGCCGCGTCGGGGCCAAGGATCGAGGCGTTGAGGCTGTCCTGCTCGGCCACGAACCGCACCGAGTTGGTCACGATCACCGGGTTCTGCCGCAGCTTCATCGCGGTGTCGGCCGAGCCGGTAAAGCTGACCACATCCTGACAGGTCAGATGATCCAGCATGTCGCCCAGCCCGCCCGAGACCAGCTGCAGCGCGCCGTCAGGCAGGATGCCGCTGTCCAGCATGATCCGCACGGCCAACTCGGTGACATAGCAGCTGTTGGTGGCCGGTTTCACGATCGCCGGAACCCCGGCCAGCAGGGTGGGGGCTAGTTTCTCCAGCATCCCCCAGACCGGGAAGTTGAAGGCGTTGATATGCACCGCGACCCCTTGCAGCGGGGTGCAGACATGCTGGCCCAGGAAGGTGCCGTTCCGCGACAGCTGCTCGACATCGCCATCCAGATAGACATGGCCGTCGGGCATCTCGCGCCGCCCTTTCGAGGCAAAGACGAACATGGTGCCGATGCCGCCGTCGATGTCGATCAGGTGATCCTTCTGCGTGGCGCCGGTTTCAAAGCTGAGGTTATAGAGCGCCTGTTTGCGTTCCGACAGCGCCTGCGCCAGCGCCTTGAGCATCTTGGCGCGTTCATGGAAAGTCAGCCGGCGCAGGGCGGGCCCACCCACGTCGCGGGCATGGGTTAGCATCGCCTGTACGTCCAGCGCGTCGTTGCCGGCGGTGGCGAAGGGCTCTCCGGTGATGGCCGAGGCGATGGTACGGGCTCCGGCGCCGGGCGCAACCCACTGGCCCGCGGCGAAACTGGAAATCTGTTTCAGAGACATGAAATGCTCCTGTATTGGGGCCGCCTTGCGCGGCGAAATGAGCTCAGTGACCCAGCGCGCCCATCTGTTGCGGCAGGTACAGAACCACGATCGGAACCAGAACGATCAGCGCCAGGCGGAAGATGTCGGCCACCCAGAACGGGGTCACGCCGCGAAAGATCGTGCCGGTCGAGACATCGCCCACCACGCCTTTCAGGATGAACACGTTCAGGCCCACCGGCGGGGTAATCAGCGAAATCTCGGTCACCACCACCACGACGATGCCGAACCAGATCGGGTCATAGCCCAGCGAGGTCACCAGCGGGAAAAAGATCGGAACCGTCAGCAGCAGCATCGACAGGGATTCGAACACGCAGCCCAGGATGATGTAGATGCCGAGGATCATCAGGATCACGACGAAGGGTGCCACGTCATAGGCGGTGACCATGGCGATCAGCGCCTCGGGCAGGCCGGCCAGGTTGATGAAATTCGAGAAGATCTGCGCGCCGATCAGCACCGCGAACAGCGCGGCGGCGGTAAAGCAGGTTTCCTTCAACACCTCGAAGGTCGATCCCACGGTCAGCCCGCCGCGGAACAGCGCGATCAGAAAGGCGCCGGCGGCGCCCATTCCCGCGGCCTCGGTCGGCGAAAAGGTCAGGTTCAGGGGTTCGAAATCGAACACGCCATACAGCCCGCCGATCACCAGGAAGAACAGCAGCAGCACAGCCCAAACGGACCCCAGCGCGCTGATACGCTCGCCCCAGCTGGCGCGTTCACCGGCCGGGCCGGCCTGAGGGTTGCGCCAGACGGTCCAGCGCACGGCGAACAGGTAGAACAGGATGCCCAGAATGCCGGGGATGATGCCGGCCATGAACAGCTTGCCGATAGAGGTTTCGGTCAGCAGCCCGTAGATGACCAGGATGACCGAGGGCGGGATCAGGATGCCCAGCGTGCCGCCGGCCGCGATCGAGGCGGTCGATAGTTCGTCAGAATACTCATAACGGCGCATCTGCGGCATCGCGACTTTGGACATGGTCGCGGCGGTGGCCAGCGACGATCCGCAGATGGCCGAGAACCCGCCGCAGGCCGCGACGGTGGCCATGGCGATACCGCCGCGCATATGGCCCAGAAAGGCATTGGAAACCGCATAAAGCTCGCGCGCCATGCCGCCCTTGTTGACGAACAGGCCCATCAGGATGAACAGCGGCACGACCGACAGGCCGTAATCCTGCGCGGTATCGGTGATCTGGCGGCCAACCATCGACATCGCGGCCTTCAGCCCGCGCTCGTCAAAGATCGAGCCGCCGCGTTCATAGGCAAAGCCCAACGTGCCGACCAGCCCCATGGCAAAGACGATGGGCAGGCGCATCAGCACCAGGATCAGGACAAGGGCAAATCCGATGAGGGCAGCGGTCATTGAGTGGATTCCGTCAGGGTCTTGGGGGCAAACAGGTGCAGCAGTCCGGTGATGATCATCACCACGGCGGTGATCGCCACCGACGCAGTGATGAACCAGCCGACGAGGTATGTCGGGATGCTGAGGTATTCGGTGACATCACCATAGTCGCGGGCGCGTTCGGCCAGAATCCACACGCGCTGGACCGGCCAATATAGCATGGCGCCGCTGAGGATATAGATCACCGCGTCACGCAGGCGGCTGAGGCGCAGGCGGTGAAAGATACCGTCGGTCAGGTCCACGGCGATATGCCCGTTGGTGACCGAGATGATGGGCAGCACGGAGAACACCAGAATCGCCATCAGGATGCGCGTCAGTTCAGTGGCGGCCTCGATCGGCGCGTTGAAGACCGACCGCAGGATCACGTCGCAGAAGGTCATCACCATCAGGATGAACAGGGCCGTGCAGGCGACGATCACCGGCAGGACGCTGGCGCGCCGTACAAGCTGGATGAGAGGGGTCATCGGGTGGCTCCGGAAGGGGCTGGGTGGGGGCGGCCAGTGCCGCCCCGCATCAGGGATCAGTTCGAGGACATTTCCGACTTGATCATGTCATAGGCGGCTTGCGCATCGACGCCGGCTTCGTTGACTTCGGCAATAACCTTGGCGCGCACGTCCTCGGCGATCGTCGAGAACTTCTCCATGTCCTCGGCAGCGGCTTCGTGGATCGCATTGCCCTCGGTGCTTTGGGTCGCTTCACGGCCGATGGCGTCGATCTCGTCCCAGATCTTGCCGATTTCGCGGCTCAGCGGTTCGCCGAACACGTTTTCTTCCAGCGCTTTCTGGATGTCCTCGGGCAGGTCGGCGAAGGTGTCCTCGTTCATGATGAAGGCAAACGACCCGCGATACAGGCCGCCCGGCATCTCATAGACGTTCGGGGCCACTTCGGTCAGCTTGAAGCCCTTGCGGGATTCGAACGGCATGACCACACCGTCGGCGGCCTTCGAGGCCAACGTCTCATAGACCTTGGGGGCCGGAACCTGGATGCCGGTCGCACCCAGTGCGGTGCCCACATCGCCACCGACGCCACCGGGGATCCGCACTTTGAGGCCCGAGATCTGGTCCATCGAGGTCACCGGGCTGCTTGTGTGCAGCTGGGCGGGGCCGTGGGTGTGCAGGGCAATGACCTTGACGCCGCGGTGTTCGTCGGCGGCCTTCAGGTATTTGTCGTAAGCGCGCCAATAGGCGGCCGAGGCGGCCTCGGCCGAGCCTTCATAGCCCGGCAGTTCGATCAGCTTGGTCGTCACGAAGCGGCCCGGCTGATAGCCGTGGAAGATTATCGACGCATCCGCCGCGCCATCCATGATCAGGTCCATCTGGGCCGGGGGCGGGGCGATGCCCAGCTTCAACTCGGCAGTCACCTTGCCGTCGGTGGCCTCTTCGACCATCTCGACGAATTTGGGCCACATCTTGGCGTTGATCCCGTGGGTGGGCGGCGCCCAGCTGGAAATCGTCAGGGTGTAATCCGCCGCAAATGCCACGCTGCCAGACACTGCCAAGGCAGCCGTCGCCAACAGCGTTTTGATCCCGTTGAGTTTCATGACTGGTTTCCTCCTCCAAAACATGAGTCACAAATGCGTTAATGGTCCTTTTTGTAACCATCAACCGGCCGAAAGCCCGGATTCGGCGCTTCGTCGGAGAAATTTATTGACCAACCGTTCGGTTAATGCAAGAAGAATATCGAAACGAATGCAAAGCGAGCGGCCCATGAGCGATACGATTCTTGCGCAGCGGCGTGGAAATTATGTGGAAATCACTCTCAACCGCCCTGATCGCCTGAACAGCTTCACCGAGGAAATGCACCATGCCCTACGCCGCGCCATCGAAGGCGCGCGCGATGAGGGCGCGCGGGCGATCCTGCTGACCGGGGCCGGGCGCGGGTTCTGCGCGGGGCAGGATCTGGTCGATCGCGACCCGTCGAAAATGGACGGCCCACCGGATCTGGGCCACACGGTGCGCACCTTCTATGCGCCGCTGGTGCGGTTGATCCGGTCGCTGAACTTTCCGGTGATCTGCGCGGTCAACGGCGTGGCCGCGGGCGCGGGCGCCAATCTGGCGCTGGCCTGCGATATCGTGCTGGCCGCCGAGTCCGCGAAATTCATCCAATCCTTCGCCAGGGTCGGGCTGATCCCCGATACCGGCGGCAGCTGGCACCTGCCGCATCTGCTGGGTGAGGCGCGGGCCAAGGGGCTGGCCCTGACCGGCGCGCCCTTGGCGGCGCAAACGGCCGAGGACTGGGGCCTGATCTGGAAAGCCCTGCCCGATGCCGATCTGATGACCGAGGCGCGCGCGCTGGCCGAACGCCTGTCGAACGGCCCCACGCTGGGCCTGGGTCTGACCAAGCAGACCATCCAGGCCGCCGCGACCAACAGCCTGACCGATCATCTGGAGATCGAGGCCGACGCCATGAAGACCTGCGGCGAATCCGCCGATTATGCCGAAGGTGTCGCAGCCTTTCTGGAAAAGCGCAGCCCGGAGTTTCGGGGCAAATGAACATGACGCCGAAAGAACGCGCCGAAAAAGCCGCCGCCGCGATGTGGGCGCAGGACCATGCCTCGAAATGGGCCGGGATGGAACTGGTCGAGGTCGACGAGGGCACCGCGACGCTGGCGCTGACTGTGCAGCAGCACCATTGCAACGGGCACGGGATCTGCCATGGCGGCGTGACCTTCATGCTGGCCGACAGCGCCTTTGCCTTTGCCTGCAACAGTCGCAACCAGTCGACTGTGGCCCAGCACAACGTGATCAGCTATGTCGCGCCGGGCCGGCTGGGCGACCGGCTGACCGCCCGCGCGACCGAACAAAGCCTGACCGGCCGCAGCGGCATCTATGACGTGACAGTGACCAACCAGGGCGGCCAAAAGATCGCCGAGTTCCGGGGCTTTTCCCGCGCGATCAATGGCACCCTGTTTCCAGAAACTTGAGGTGAGGAGGACATCATGAAGGATCTGACCCCGAACAAAGCGGATCTTGACCCGATCGAGATCGCGTCGATCGATGAAATCCGCAGCTTGCAGCTGGACCGCCTGAAATGGTCGCTGCGCCATGCCTATGACAACGTGCCGATGTACAAGCAGCGGTTCGACGAGGCCGGGGTACATCCCGACGATCTGCAAACGCTGAGCGATCTGGCCAAGTTTCCCTTCACCTACAAGAACGATCTGCGCGACCACTATCCGTTCGGCCTGTTTGCCGTCCCGCGCGAGCAGATCATCCGCCTGCATGCCTCGTCCGGCACCACGGGCAAGCCGACCGTGGTGGGCTACACAAAGAACGACATCGACAATTGGGCCGATCTGGTGGCCCGCAGCCTGCGCGCAAGCGGTCTGCGCAAGGGCGACATGATCCACAATGCCTACGGCTATGGCCTGTTCACCGGCGGTCTGGGCGCGCATTACGGAATCGAGCGTCTGGGCGCCACGGTCGTTCCCATGTCCGGCGGTCAGACCGAGAAACAGGTGGCCCTGATCACCGATTTCAAACCCGACGGCATCATGGTCACGCCGTCCTACATGCTCAACATCCTGGAACAGTATCACAAGGTCGGGATGGACCCGCGCGAAAGCTCTCTGTCGGTGGGCGTATTCGGGGCCGAGCCCTGGACGGATGCGATGCGCAAAGAGGTCGAGCAGGCCTTTGACATGCATGCCGTCGACATCTACGGCCTGTCCGAGATCATGGGGCCGGGCGTCGCCAACGAATGCGTGGAAACCAAGGACGGCCCGGTCATCTGGGAGGATCACTTCTACCCCGAGATCATCGACCCGCAGACCGGCGAGGTTCTACCCGACGGCGTAATGGGCGAGTTGGTCTTTACCACGCTGACCAAGGAAGGCCTGCCGATGATCCGCTACCGCACCCGCGACCTGACGCGGCTGCTGCCGGGCACCGCGCGTTCGATGCGGCGGATGGAGAAGATCACCGGCCGCAGCGACGACATGATCATCCTGCGCGGGGTCAACGTCTTCCCCAGCCAGATCGAAGAGCAGGTCATGGCCACCGGCGGCATCGCCGCGCATTACCAGATCGAGCTGTTCAAATCCGGCCGCATGGACGCGATGCGCGTCTATGTCGAGGCGATGCCCGACGCGGCCGATGAACTCAGCAAGACCGCCGCCGCGCGGATGCTGACCAAGCGGATCAAGGACATCGTTGGCGTTTCCACCGAGATCGTTGTAGGGGACCCCGGCGATGTCGAGCGCAGCCAGGGCAAGGCCAAGCGCGTCGTCGACAACCGAGACAAGGAGTGAGGTTTGGCCCGTACGATTGCAAAAGATCACGACCAGAAACGCGCGCAGATCCTGAAATCGGCGGCGCGGGTCTTTGCCCGCGAAGGCTTCGACCGCGCCTCGATGACCCAGCTTGCGCGCGAATGCGGGATCTCGAAGGCCAACATCTATCACTACTATGACAGCAAAGACGCGATCCTGTTCGACATTCTCGAAACCTATCTGCGGGAACTGCGCGACCTGATCTGCGGGCTCGAGATGGACGGCCTCAGCCCGCCCGAAAAGCTGCACCGCGTGGTGGCCGAGATCCTGCTGGCCTATCAGGGCGTGGATGACGAACACCGGGTCCAGACCAGCGGCATGTCGGCTCTGCCCGAGGATCAGCAGCGCCTGTTGCGCGGGTATCAGCGTGACATGGTGAATTTCCTCAGCGCGATCCTGTCCGAGGTCGCACCCGACGTGTTCCAGGGCGACGGGGCCAAGCTGCGGTCGGCCACGATGTCGGTCTTCGGCATGCTGAACTGGTACTACATGTGGAATTCCGGCGCCGATGCGCAGGCGCGCCGGGACTATGCCGCGCTGGTCAGCAATCTGACCCTGTCGGGCGTCAAGGCGCTGTAGCACCGGCCCTGCCGGCAATGTGATTTGGCTTTCGCGGGTGTCCCGGCGTTTACTTGCGGTCGGAGGGCGCCATGCAAAAACCGGAACGGTTCGACAAATTCTATTTCGCCAAGGTCGGGATGGGCGAGGCCTGCGGCTGCGCCGAGCGCATCATCGACGTCTATGAATTCAACCGCAAAGCGGGTGCGCGTGACGCGGGCACGGGCAAGGTGGCCCGGCCACGGCATCGCGGTCTGCGATCGCTTGCCTTGAAATACGGCCTGATCAGCCGCCCCAGCGGGCGGTGATCACGGGGTGCGCAGGCCCAGCCGCGTGACGACCTCGGCGGCCTCGGCCAGCCAGCGGTTTTTCAGTTCGACCCCCGAGGCCCGGCGCAGGCCCATCTGGCGCAGCTTTTCCATCCGCTCGGGGTTGCCCGCGCCGAAACTTGCGGCCACGCGGGGCCACCAGTAATCGACCGAGTCCTGCAACGCTGGCGCCGCGCCCTGATCCAACAGCTTGACCGCGCCTTCCAGGGCCAATTCACCGTGATGCGCCTCGATCGGGGCGATAGCGCGGAACACCTCGGCCAGCGGCTGATAGGACACCAGCGCGAACTCGGCCAGTTGCACGTCCACGGCGCGGCTCATCAGCAGGTTCATCACCACCGCATCGGTCCAGCCTTCGATCGGATAGTTGAATACCGCAAGGCGCATGTCATGTTCGCTGCGCGTGGCCCCGATATCGGCGGAACGGTCCAGCCGCGCGGTCCACGGATGATGCGTGGCATAGCGGTCGGTATCCGCGCCGAACTCGCCCATGATCTTCAGCACGCGGTCGGCATTGTCGGTCTTTTCCAGAACGATCTTCGCCGCCGCGATGCGTTCCTTGATGCCCGGGCCCTGGTTGATCATGTCGGCAAAGCCCGCCGCGCCGGCCAGTTCGCTGTCGACGAAGGTCGCCATCAGCTTCATCAGCTCGGCCCGGTATCGGGGTGGCACGTTGGTCGGGTTGGTCAGAACGCCGCCTGCGGCCAGGTAGCTTTCGATGCTCATGTCTTCGGCCATGGTCCCTCTCCCTTTACTGGTCGTAATCGACGACGACATTGTCGGTCAGCGGGTAGGCCTGGCAGCTGAGCACATAGCCCTTGTCGACCTCGTAATCCTCGAGCGCGTGGTTGGCGACCATCTCGACCTCGCCTTCAATCACCTTGCAGCGGCAGGTCGAACAGACCCCGGCCTTGCAGGCAAAGGGAGCGTCCATCGCGTTTTCCAGCGCCGCGTCCAGAATGGTCTGGTCCTTGGGCATGGTGATGGTCTGGGTGGCGCCGTCCAGCGTGACCCGCGCTTGGGTTTGGTTGGCCTGCGCGGCGCTGGCGGCATCGTCCTGCTTGCGTTTGGCGCGGCCGGGCTGGGCGCTGGCGAACAGCTCGAACTTGATCTGGCTGTCATCCAGCCCGTGTTCGCGCAACGCCTCGGCAATGCCCAGCATCATCGGCTCGGGGCCGCAGATGAAGGCGGTGTCGGTGTTTTCGACGTCGATCCAGTGCTGGAACAGTTCGGCGCATTTCTCTTTGGTCACCAACCCGGTGAACAGGTCGATCTCCTGCGCGTCGGTTTCCAGGATATGGATCACGTTCACGCGGCCCATATACTGGTTCTTCAGGTCTTCCAGCTCTTCGCGGAACATGATCGTGTTCACGCCCTTGTTGGCATAGACCAGCGTGAAGCGCGCATTCGGCTCGCGCGCCAGCGTGGTCTTGAGGATCGACAGCACGGGCGTGATGCCCGACCCGCCGGCAAAACCCAGGTATTGCCGGTGCGCGGCCGGATCCAGCGGCGTGTGGAAGGCCCCCATCGGCGGCATCGCCTGCAGCCTGTCGCCCACTTTCAGCTCGTTATTGGCCCAGGTCGAAAAGGCGCCGCCCTCGACCCGTTTGATGCCCACCTGCAGAACGCCGTCATCCTTGCCCGCGCAGATCGAGTAGGAGCGGCGCAGCTCTTCCCCGTCAAATTCGCGGCGAAAGGTCAGGTACTGGCCCTGGACAAAGTCGAATTCCTCGGCCGCGCCGTTCACCGGCTTCAGCGTCACCACGACCGCGTCGCGGATGGTCTTGTGGATGTCGGTGACTTCCAGATCGTGAAAACGTGCCATCCGGTCCTCCTCAGATGCACTTGAAATAGTCGAAGGGTTCCAGGCAGTCGGTGCAGCGCCAATGCGCCTTGCACGGGGTCGAGCCGAACTGGCTGACCTTTTCCACTGCCGTGCTGCCGCAATGCGGGCAGCGGTCGGGTCCGCCTGCGGGCTGCGGCGGCGCGATGCCATAGTCCTTCAGCTTCGCACGCCCCTTGTCGCTGAGCCAATCGGTCGTCCAGGCCGGAGAGATGCGTGTCTCCAGCTTGATCTTGTCGATGCCGTGGTCGCGCAGGGCGGTTTCGATGTCCATCGCGATGACCGAGGTCGCCGGACAGCCTGAGTAGGTGGGCGTCACGGCAACCTTCAGCGTGTCGCCTTCCCATGTCACATCGCGCACGATGCCCAGATCGACGACCGAGATCACGGGGATCTCGGGGTCGGGTACGGCGTCGAGCCATTCCCAGACCTGCTCTACGGTGGCGCGGTTCATCGGCCGCTACCAGGTTGCGCCCGGATAGGCCCGCTGCAGCCATTGCATCTGGGTCAACAGGTGGCCCAGATGTTCGGTATGCATGCGCCCGTCGCGGCCGCCCTTATGGGCGAAGCGGCTGTCGGGAATGGTCAGGGTGGCCTCGGTCAGCACGCGCCGAACCAGCGCGTCATATTCCTCGCGCAGGCTGGCCGGATCGGGGGCGATGCCCGCGGCGGCCATCTCGGCATCGACCTCGTCGCTGGCGAACATCTCGCCCACATAGGGCCAGAGGTAATCCAGCGCCTCCTGCATGCGCCTGTGGCTTTCCTCGGTGCCGTCGCCCAGCCCGACCACCGTGTCGCTGGACCGTTCCAGGTGATAGGCGACCTCTTTGCTGGCCTTCTCGGCAATCGCCGCGACCCGGTCGTCGGACGATTTCAGCAACCGGCCCAGCATGATCGAGTGCCAGGCATCAAACAGGAACTGGCGCATCAGGGTGCGGCCGAAATCGCCGTTGGGCACCTCGACCAGCAGCACGTTGCGGAAATCCCAGGCGTCGCGCAGAAAGGCCAGATCGTCGGCGGACTTGCCTTCGCCCTGAACCTCTCCGGCCAGGCCCAGCCACATCTGCGTCTGGCCGATCAGGTCCAGCGCGGTGTTGGCCAGCGCGATGTCCTCCTCCAGCACCGGCGCGTGGCCGCACCATTCGCTGACGCGATGGCCCAGGATCAGCGTGTTGTCCCCCATCCGCAGCAGGAATTGCAGGAATGCCTCGTCGCGGGTCATCACATCGCCCCCACTTCTTCGGGGATGTCGAAAAAGGTCGGATGACGATAGACCTTGCTTTCGCTGGGCTCGTACAGCGGGCCCTTGTCGCTGGGCGAACTGGCGGTGATGTTGTTGGCCTCGACCACCCAGATCGAGACGCCCTCGTTGCGGCGGGTATAGACGTCGCGGGCGTTCTTGATCGCCATTTCGGCGTCGGGCGCGTGCAGCGAGCCGACATGGCGATGACTCATGCCGTGCTGGCCGCGAATGAAGATTTCCCACAGGGGCCATTCGTTTTTCATCAGGTGTCCTCCTATCGGGCAGGTTATTCGGCTGCGACCTTGCGGGCGCGTTTCTTGCGGGCATGTTCCAGCAGACCGTCACGCACCCATTTGCCGTCGTCCCAGGCCTTGTTGCGGGCGGCCAGGCGGTCGGTGTTGCAGGGGCCGTTGCCCTTGATCACGTCAAAGAATTCCGACCAGTCGGGCTGAGTGAAATCGTAATGCCCGCGCTCTTCGTTCCATTTCAGGTCGGGGTCGGGGATGGTCAGGCCCAGATACTCGGCCTGCGGCACGGTCTGATCGACGAATTTCTGGCGCAACTCGTCATTGGTGTTGATCTTTATCTTCCACGCCATCGACTGGGCCGAATGCACCGAGTCCTTGTCGGATGGGCCGAACATCATCAGCGACGGGTACCAGAACCGGTTCAGCGCGTCCTGCGCCATCTTGCGCTGTTCGGGCGTGCCCTCGGCCATCTTGCGGATCGCGTCATAGCCCTGGCGCTGGTGAAAGCTTTCTTCTTTGCAGATGCGGATCATCGCGCGCGAATACGGCCCGAACGAGGTGCGCTGCAGCGGCACCTGGTTCATGATCGCCGCCCCGTCGACCAGCCAGCCCACCGCGCCGATATCGGCCCAGTTCAGCGTTGGATAGTTGAAGATCGAGCTGTATTTCATCCGCCCGTCCAGCAGCATCTCGGTCAGTTCGTCGCGGCTGACGCCCAGGGTTTCGGCGGCGCAGTACAGGTACAGGCCGTGCCCGGCCTCGTCTTGTACCTTTGCCAGAAGGATCGCCTTGCGTTCCAGCGTGGGCGCGCGGGTGATCCAGTTGCCTTCGGGCAGCTGTCCGACGATCTCGGAATGGGCGTGCTGCCCGATCTGGCGGATCAGCGTCGCGCGATAGTCGTCGGGCATCCAGTCCTTGGGCTCGATCTTGATGTCGGCGTCGATCTTGTCCTGAAAGGCGCGTTCCTGCTCGGTCATTTCCTCGCGGGATTTGACGCCTGTTCCTGCCGTCTTGATCATCTGAGCGTACATGTCGGGTCTCCTCCCTTACACGCGTTCGAGAATAAGTGCGGCGCCCTGGCCCACGCCCACGCACATGGTGCACAAGGCATAGCGCCCGCCGGTGCGGCGCAGCTGATAGGCCGCCGTCATGACCAGCCGTGCGCCGGACATGCCCAGCGGATGGCCGATGGCGATAGCGCCGCCATTTGGATTCACATGGGGGGCGTCATCGGCCACGCCAAGTTCACGCAGGGTGGCCAGACCCTGGGCGGCGAAGGCCTCGTTCAATTCTATCACATCCATCTGCTCGATGCTCAGCCCCGTGCGGGCCAGCACTTTGCGGGTGGCCGGGACCGGACCGATTCCCATGACCCGAGGCTCGACCCCCGCGACCGCCATGCCCACGACACGGGCCATTGGGGTCAGGCCGTTTTTCTGCGCGGCGGCCTCGTTGGCCAGCAGAATGGCCGCGGCGCCGTCATTGACGCCCGAGGCATTGCCCGCCGTCACCGTCTTGTCCGGCCCGTTGACGCCCTTCAGGCCCGCCAGCTTTTCGGCCGTGGTGCCGGGGCGGGGATGTTCGTCGGTGTCCACCACCAGCGGATCGCCCTTGCGCTGGGGGATGGTCACGGGGGTGATTTCCTCGGCAAAAACGCCGGCCTGATGCGCGGCCGCCCAGCGGGCCTGGCTGCGCGCCGCAAAGGCATCCTGATCTGCGCGGCTGATGTCATAGTCCTCGGCCACGTTGTCGGCGGTCTGCGGCATCGAATCCGTGCCGTACATCTGTTGCATCTTCGGGTTCACGAAACGCCAGCCGATCGTGGTGTCATAGACCGCGTTGGCGCGGGAAAAGGCGCTGGTGGCCTTGGGCATCACGAAGGGCGCGCGCGACATGCTTTCGACGCCACCGGCAATCGCCATGTCATAATCGCCCGCCTTGATGGCCCGCGCGGCCATGCCGACCGCATCCATGCCGCTGGCGCACAGGCGGTTGATCGTGGTGCCGGGCACCTGAACCGGGAAACCGGCCAGCAGGGCGGCCATGCGCGCCACGTTCCGGTTGCTTTCGCCGGCCTGGTTGGCATCGCCCAGGATCACGTCATCCAGGCTGGCCCAGCCCACCTGCGGGTTCCGCTCTTTCAGCGCAGCCAGCGGAATCGCGGCCAGATCGTCTGTGCGAACCTGGGACAGGGCCCCGCCATAGCGTCCGATCGGGGTGCGCTGTGCGTCGCAGATGAAAGCGTCCATGCGTCAGAACCTCGTGTCTTGCGTCCGAGTCAATAAGTGACCGCGTGGTCGGGTAATACGCCCGGAAGTGATTCGCGGCAAGGAAAATGTAACGCAATTTGGCATCAAATCGAATTTCAGTAACGTATTTGTGTCGACAAGAGAAAGCCCGCACGAAGGCGGGCGATCTCGATCTTCGGGGCAGGAACTGGCTAAAGCTGACCGGCCTCGGTCAGAACCTTGCGCGCCACGCGAAAGCATTCCAGCGCCTGCGGGACGCCGCAATAGATACCGACGACATGGATGATCGCCCGAATCTCCTCCTTGCTTACGCCGTTGTTCAGGGCTCCGCGACAATGGATCTCCCACTCGTGCATCTTGCCCAGGGCGCCGATCATCGACAGGTTCATCATCGAGCGGGTCTTGGGGTCGATCACCTCGTCCCCCCAGCCAAAGCCCCAGCACCAGGCTGTCATGGCCTCCTGAAACGGGCGGGTGAAATCATCTGCCGCGGCCAGGTTCTTTTCCACGTATTCGTCGCCCAGCGTCGCCTTCCGCTGCGTCAGCCCCTTCAGGAACAGGTCTTCGTCAAAGATGTCGGCCATCGTCCACTCCGCTTGCATCTGTATCCACCGCCTCGCGCATCCATTGCTGCAAGCGGGCGATCGAATGTTCCGACATTACGCCGCAAGCCGGGTCCAGCACCAGCGGGCCGGGGCGATAGCCGCGCGATTTCAGGCCGCGATGCACGCTTTCAACCAGCCGGATGTCCTCTTCGACCGTGGTTTCCCGGTCCTGCACCGCCAGTTGGCGGATCACCGCGCTTTCGGACCCGCCCTCGGTGTACCATCCGCGCCAGACGGTACAGTGATCGGCATCCTGCGCGCGCCAGTGATAGGTGTTCAGCACATTGCCGGGATAGCACTGGAACGAGAACATCGGCCACAGAAACCACGACTGATAGTCACCCGCATGGGGCACAGACAGGTCGATGGGATAGGTCATCTTGTCGAGGCTCTGACACTCGGTCGTATGGCGCAGGACGTATCCGCCGCCTGCATCGGGTTGAATGTCATAGGTCTCGGGTTTGACCACACCGGTGGCAAAGGTCGGGTGATTGGTCGGGCAGTGATAGCATTCCGAGTAGTTCTCGATACTGACCTTCCAGTTGCAGTTCTCGGGGATCTCGACCCACTCCAGCGGCTCAAGGTCGTCAATCTGCGGGACAAAGGCGCGGATCTCCGCACGCACGCCGGGGTACCAGTCGTCCATCGGGGCGGCGTCATCGTCGAGGTTGACGAAGATGAAGCCGTTGAACAGCTCGGTCCGCACCGGGGTCAGGCAGATAGCGCTGCGGTCGAAGCCCGGAACCGATTTGATGTTCGGCCCGGCGCGCAGTTGCCCGGTCAGCTCATAGGTCCATGCGTGATAGGGGCAGACGACGACGCGGGTGTTGCCGGCCCCGGTCACCATCTCATGCGCGCGGTGCTGGCAGACATTGTAGAAGGTGCGGATTTCGCCATCGCGCCCGCGGATGCAGAACAAGTTCTGACCCGCGATTTCAAAGGCGAAATAGTCGCCCGGCTCGCGCACTTGCGCCACATGTCCGGCAAATTGCCAGGTGCGTGCCAGAAGGCCCTGTTTCTCCTGTTCGAATGTCGCCGGGTCGGTGTAATAGCGGGCCTCCAACGAGCGGGTCAGCGGTGCGGTCATTCAGGCTCCTCCGCATAAAGGCCAAGTTGGTGCCGGCGGCGGTGAAACCGCTCCACGCGCTCGACGATTTCATCGCTGGACAGGGCGACCACGAAGGACAGAAGCGTCTCCAGCAGCGCGATGGTCGAAACCGATGACGGAAAGAACTGGGGCGTGTCGGCGGCGACGACAAATCCGTGTTGCGCGTTCAGGATGACTGGGCTGGCGGGGCTGTCGGAGATGCTGACCACGGTCATGCCCTGTTCGCGGGCCAGCTTTACCGCCTCGATCACTTCGGTCCGGTAGGGGTGGCAGGTCATCGCGATCAGCACGTCCTGTTCATCGGCCCAGGCCAGATCGTCCACCGGGGTCGAACCGGGCCGGGGGATGGCGTGGAACTGCTTCATCCCGGTCGAGGCCAGATAGGTAAAGTTGCGCGCGTTCGCGTTGTTGACGCCGACGCCCAGCGTGAAAACCTGACGTGATGTCCAGATCGCCTCGGCCGCGGCCTGCAACCGGGTGGCGTCGATCCCGGCGAAGGTTTCTTCGATGTTTCGGATCGCTGCCCCAACCATGTCGGCATAGAGGCCGCCCAACTCGCCGGATTTGCCGATTTCCTGCAGCCAGCGGGCGCGGTCGGGGAACGACACGGTGCCCCGACGGATGGCGTCGCGGAACGGCGCGCGGAAATCCTCGTAGCCCTCAAAGCCCACCTGCCGCGCCATGCGGACGAAGGTGTTGGGTTTCACGTTCGCGGCCTCGGCGATCTCGCGCACGGTCGAAACGCCCACGTCCGTTGGGTTCTCCAGCACATAACGGGCAGCCTTCTGCGCTTCGGGCGTCAGGGCATCCCATTCACGGGTCAGCCGGTCAAGAACGGTGGTTGATACATTTGTGTCATTCATGATTGACGATGGTACAAATGTGGCCTTAGCCTGTCGAGTAGAAATGCGACTCGGTGAGAGGAAAAATCATGCCCGGGAATGAACTGCCGTCACAGGCCCGCGTGGTGATCGTGGGCGGAGGTGTCATGGGCGTGGGTCTGTCCTATCACCTGGCGCATGAGGGCTGGACGGATGTCGTTCTGCTGGAAAAGGCCGAGCTGACCAGCGGCAGCACCTGGCACGCGGCCGGGCAGATCACCCATTCGACCAGTTCCTTTGGTCTGGGCAAATGCGTGGACTACAACATCGGGCTCTATTCCGGAGCGCTCGCGGCCGAGACCGGGCAGGCGGTGACATGGCACGGATGCGGCTCGTTCCGGCTGGCCTATACCGAAGACGAGATGGATTGGCTGCGCCACACCCTGTCGGTGGGCCGGTCGCTGGGCTTCAACATTGAGCTGGTCGGCCCCGACCGCGTGGCCGAACTGCACCCGTTCTACAACCTCGACGGGGTTCTGGGTGCGCTGCACACGCCGGATGACGGGCATGTGGATCCGACGAACGTGACCATGGCGATGGCGGCGGGGGCGCGTCAGCTGGGCGCGCGGATCATCCGCCGCTGCCGCGCCACCAACATCACACAGGCGGCCAATGGCGAATGGGTGGTCGAGACCGAACAGGGCACGATCCGCTGCGAACACGTGGTGAATGCGGGCGGCACCTATGCCCGGCAGATGGGTGAATGGTCGGGCTTGCAACTGCCGATGGCATCGATGACCCACCACTATTTCGTGACCGAACCGGTGCCACAGTTCCAGGACCTCGATCACGAGTTGCCTGTGATCCGCGATGACCGCAAGGTCTCGGGCTATATCCGCATGGAGCAGAAGCGCGGGCTGATCGGGATCTACGAAAAGGAGAATTCGAACTCGGTCTGGCATGACCATTGCCCGTGGGATTATGAAAACTGGTTGTTCGACGCCGATTACGACCGGGTCATGCCGTGGCTGGAAGAAAGCCTGAACCGGATGCCGATTTTCGCCGATCTGGGCATCCAGCGCGAGGTTCACGGGGCGATCTCGCACCCGCCCGACGGCAATCCGCTGATCGGCCCGGCGCCGGGGGTGCGAAACTATTGGTGCTGCTGCGGCACTCAGATCGGCATCGGCTGGGGCCCGGGCCTGACGCGCGAACTGGCGCGGTGGATGGTGCATGGGGCGGCCGACATTTCGATGCGCGACTATGATCCGCGCCGGTTCGGGGCCTATGCCACCAAAGACTGGCAGGTCACCAAGGCGCATGAGGATTACAAGCTGCGCCACGAAATTCCGTTTCCGCATTTCAACCGTCTTGCCGGGCGGCCGGTCAAGCCGTCCCCCCTGTATGGCCGGCTGAAAGCAAAGGGGGCCGTGTTCGAAGAGGTTTATGGCCATGAACGCCCCCGCTGGTTCGCAAAGGACGGCGTTGAACAGCGCGACCATTATTCCTTCCGCCGCAATGTGGTGCATGACATGGTGGCCACCGAATGCAGGGCCGTGCGCGAGGCGGTCGGCATCATGGATATCTCGGCCTTCACCAAGGTCGAAATCAGCGGCCCGGATGCCCGGGCCCTGCTGGACCGGCTGGTCGCCAACCGCCTGCCGCAAAAGGTGGGCGGCATCGCGCTGACCCATATGCTCAACCGCCGTGGACGGATCGCGCTGGAGACCACGGTCGTGAAGCTGGCCGAGGACCGGTACTACCTCGTCTGTGCCGCCTTCTTCGAGCAGCGCCTGCTGGACCACCTGACCCAGCATCGCGACGAAGAAAACGTCGATATCATCCTGCGATCCGACGACTGGGCCGCGCTCAGCCTCAATGGCCCCCGGGCGCGCGAGGTTCTGGCCGCCTGCACCGAGGCGGATCTGAGCAATGCCCGTTTCAAATGGCTGACCGCGCAGGAAATCGACGTGGCGGGTCACCGGCTCTGGGCTTTCCGCATGTCCTATGCCGGTGAACTGGGATGGGAACTGCACATGCCGCGTGACAGCGCCTTGGCCGTCTACGATGCGCTCTGGGCCGCGGGCGCGCCGCTGGGCATCGCCGATTACGGGTCGTTCGCGATGAATGCGCTGCGGATGGAGAAGGCCTTCAAGGGCGCGGGCGAGTTGACCAACGAGGTCACCCTGGCCGAAGCCGACGTGCTGCGCTTTGCCCGCACCGACAAGGAATACCTGGGCAAGGACCGGACCCTGAACCCCGATCTGCGCTGGGTCTGCGCCTATCTTGAAATCGAACCGGATGGCCAGAACGATGGGCATGGCGGCGAGGCGGTCCTGCTGGATGGCCAGGTCGTGGGCTCCACCGCTTCGGTGGCCTACGGGCACACGGTCGGCAAGATCCTTGCCTTTGCCTATGTCAAACCGCAGGCCAATGTGCCGGGAACCGAAGTGCAGGTGGTGATTGCGGGCGCGCCGCGTCGCGGGCGGATACTGGGCGCGCCCGCCTATGACCCGCAAAGCCTCCGGCCCCGCACCGATACCGCGATGGAGGCTGCGGAATGATCCCGAAGACGATGAAGGCCATGGTCCTGACCGGGCATGGCGATCTGGACAAATACGAATGGCATGAGGACTGGCCCACCCCCACACCCGGCCCGATGGAGGTGTTGATCAAGGTGGGCGCCTGCGGGCTGAACAACACGGATGTGAACACCCGCACCGGCTGGTATTCCAAGGCGGTGGACGAGGCCACCACCGGCGGCGCCTATTCCGAGTTGGATGACGACGACAGCACCTGGGGCGGCGCGCCCCTGACCTTCCCGCGCATTCAGGGCGCGGACGCGGTCGGAACAGTCGTGGCCGTGGGAGAGGGGGCCGATCCCGCGATCATCGGCCGGCGGGTGATCGTGGCGGGCTGGCTGCGCGACTGGTCCGAGCCGATGAACCGCGACAAGGCGGGATATTTCGGCTCGGAATGTGACGGCGGCTTTGCCGAATACACCAAGGCCGACATCCACGGCGTGGCTGCGATCGACTCCGACCTGAGCGATGCCGAACTGGCGACCTTCAGTTGTTCCTATGTGACGGCCGAGGGCATGTTGGACAGGGCGCAGGTCGGCGAGGGCGACACGGTTCTGATCCCCGGCGCCTCGGGCGGTGTGGGCGGGGCGCTGATCCAGTTGTCCAAGCTGCGCGGCGCCCGTGTGATCGCCATGGCCAGCGCGGCCAAGCACCCCGAGGTCGCCAAACTGGGCCCGGATCGCATTCTGCCGCGCAACCCCAGGAACCTGCGGGCCGAGTTGAAAGGCGAACGGATCACCGTCGTCGCCGACGTCGTGGGCGGAGAGATGTGGCCCAAACTGATCGACATGCTGGAGCGTGGCGGGCGCTATACCTGTTCGGGCGCGATTGCCGGTCCGATCGTGCAATTCGACCTGCGCACCTTCTATCTGCGCGATCTGACCTTCACCGGGTCGACCGTGAACACGCCGCAGAACTTCTTTGATGTCGTGAAATACATAGAAAATGGGCAAATCAAGCCAGCTTTGGCCGCCACTTACCCGTTGACTGAGCTGCGAGAGGCCCAGCAGGCCTTCATCGACAAGCATCATACCGGCAATATCGTGGTGATCCCATGACCCTGGAAAACGTTCTCGAAGCCGCGCGGCACCTGCATCAGAGTATGCCGGCGCTGTCGGAATTCGGCACCTGGCCCACCGACCTGACCGCAACCGGTTTGCAACCGCGGGCGATCCCCGCCACGACACTGGTGCAGGCGCTGGATCAACCCGGATCGCCCCGGACAACGGGGTTGGTTCAGGCGATCCGGTCGGCGGCGCATCTTGCCCACTGGAAACGCACCTATACCGAGGCAGAGGTCGGTGCCGATTTCCGCAATCGGTACGGGTATTTCGAGCTGTTCGGGCCAACCGGTCATTTCCATTCGACCCAGCTGCGGGGCTATGTCGCCTATTGGGGCGCCGGGTTGGACTATGACTGGCACAGCCATCAGGCCGAGGAGCTTTACCTGACGCTGGCGGGTGGCGCGGTCTTCAAGGTTGAAGGAGATCGGGCCTTTGTTGGCGCTGAGGGCACGCGGTTGCACGCCAGTTGGCAAAGCCATGCCATGTCCACGGGGGATCAGCCGATCCTGACATTCGTACTGTGGCGGGGCAAGGGATTGAACGACCTGCCCAGGATGGACGCCGCATGAAGATCACCCGCATCTCGGTCTTTCGCGTCGATCTGCCGCTTGAACACCCCTATTGGCTGTCCGGCGGACGTCTGAAATTCGAGGTGCTGGATGCCACTTTCGTCAAGATCGAAACCGATGCCGGGCTGACCGGCTGGGGCGAGGGCACGCCATGGGGCCACACCTATGTGCCCGCGCACGGGCCGGGCATCCGGGCGGGGATCGAGACCATGGCGCCCTTCGTACTGGGGCTGGACCCGCGCCGGGTTCTGGAGGTCGAGCGGGCGATGGACCACGCGCTGCCCGGGCACCTTTACGCCAAATCGCCGATCGACATGGCCTGCTGGGACATTGCCGGACAGGCGGCGGGGTTGCCGATTGCCGATCTGATGGGCGGCGGGTCGCGCAGCCCCGCGCCGGTCGCCTCCTCGGTCGGGGCCAAGACCGTCGAGGAAACCCGCGCGGTGATGGATCGCTATCGCGGCCGCGGCTATTGGGTGCATTCGGTCAAAGTGGGTGGCGACGTGGATCGCGACATAGAACGCATCCGCGATGTCGAGGCGCACCGCCCGGCGGGTGAGCGCATCCTCTATGACGTCAATCGCGCCTGGACGCGGCAGCAGGCGCTGCGGGTGATGAAGGCCACCGAGGATCTGGGCGTGATGTTCGAACAACCCGGCGAGACGCTGGACGACATTGCCGCCATCCGGGCCTTGCATTCCGCCCCGGTCAGCGTGGATGAAAGCCTGGTCACCCTGCAGGACGCCACACGCATTGCCCGCGACGGGCTGGCCGAGGTCTTTGGGATCAAGCTCAACCGTGTCGGCGGCCTGACCAAGGCTTCGCGGATGCGGGACATCGCGCTGGCGCATGGCATCGACATGTATGTGATGGCCACCGGCGGCTCGGTTCTGGCCGATACCGAGGCGCTGCATCTGGCCGCCACCATCCCCGACCACAACCGCTTGGGCGTCTGGGCCTGTCAGGACATGCTGACGCTGGACCTCGCGGGCGGGCGCGGCCCGCGCAACCGTCAGGGCCATCTTGAACTGCCCCAGGCCCCCGGCCTCGGCGTAGCCCCGGATGAAGATGCACTGGGGGAACCAAAGGCCTTGTACCAATGACCCGCATCACCCGCATTTCGCTCTGGCATGTGCCGCTGACCAGCCATCAGGCCTATTACATGGCTGACGGCAAGGCCTGCGACACGGTTGACACGGTGGTTCTGGCGCTGGACACCGATGACGATCTGACCGGCTGGGGCGAGGTCTGCCCGATTCCGCATTACCTGCCCGCCTATGCGCGCGGTGTGGCCCCGGCGGTGCAGGACATGGCCGCGGTTCTGCTGGGTGCCGACCCGATCGGACCCGAGGCGTTGATGGCGCGGCTGGACCGGCACCTGCCGGGGCATGTCTATGCCAAATCGGCGATCGATTTCGCGCTGTGGGATCTGACGGGGCAGGTGGCAGGGCTGCCCCTGCACGCGCTTCTGGGGGGGCGGCAGGCGCAGACGATGCCGCTCTATCACTCGATCACCTGTATCGCCCCGGCCGAGATGGCCCGCATCGCCCGCGAGGCGCAGGCGCAGGGCATCACCCAGTTCCAGGTCAAGCTGGGCGCGGATGCCGATTGGCAGGCCGATGTCGAACGCCTGCGTCTGGTGCGCGAGGCGGTGGGCGACGGCCCGCTGGTCTATGGCGATTGGAACTGCGGCGCCACGTCTCTGGATGCCAGCAGGGTGGGGCGGGCGGTCGCGGATCTGGATGTGATGCTGGAACAACCCTGTGCCACGATCGAGGATTGCGCCCGCGTGCGCGTCGCCACCGGCCTGCCGATGAAGCTGGACGAATGCGCACACGACACCGCAAGCCTGATGGCTGCGCATGCGTTGGGCTGCATGGATGCGGTCGCGGTGAAGCTTTCGAAATTCGGCGGGCTGTCGGCGGCGCGCCGTGCGCGTGATCTGTGCCTGCATCTGGGGGCGAAGATGTGCGTCGAAGACACCTGGGGGTCTGACATCACCACAGCCGCCCTGCTGCATCTGGGCGCGGCCACCGAACCGGCGCGCCTGATGAACGTGTGCGACCTGTCGGGCTATGTCGCGCCGCGGCTGGCGCCGGATGGCCCAACCCGCAAGGGCGGCCGGATCGCGCCGCCCGACGGGATCGGCCTGGGCGTCGCGCCCGACCGCGAATACCTGGGCGCGCCGGACGTGATACTGGATTAGGGAGGCGACCATGCCGCGACATCTCAGCCAATCCGATTGGTGCCAACGCGCCCGGGCGGTGCTGCCCGGCGGTGGCTTTGGCAATTTCGACCCGTCGGTTTTCATCCGCGAGGGCCGGGGCAGCCGCGTCTGGGGCGAAGACGGCAAAGAATATGTCGACCTGCTGATCGGCTCGGGGCCGATGCTGCTGGGCCACGGCCACCCCGAGGTGTTGGAGGCCGTCGCCGAACAGATGCCCAAGGGCATGACGTTCTTCGCCAACAACGCGCGCGCAGTCGAACTGGCCGAGGCGATCTGCGCCGCCGTGCCCTGCGCCGATCAGATCCGCTATGTCTCGTCCGGCGGCGAGGCTGACATGTACGCGATCCGGCTGGCCCGCGCCTTTACCGGCCGCGACAAGATCGTGAAGTTCGAAGGCGGCTATCACGGCATGAGCGCCGAGGCGCAGATGAGCCTGGCCCCGTCACGGATGGTGAATTTCCCGCAGGCGGTTCCCGACAGCGCGGGCATACCGGCCAGCGTTCAGGCCGAAATGCTGATCGCGCCGTTCAACGACCCGGACTACATCCGCTCGCTGCTGGCCGAGCACGGCAACCAGGTCGCGGGCATCATCGTCGAGCCCTTGCAACGCATCATCCCGCCCGAACCCGGCTTCTTGCAGCTTCTGCGGGACGAGGCCGACAAGTACGGCATCGTGCTGATCTTCGACGAGGTGGTGACCGGGTTTCGTTTCGCCTATGGCGGCGCGCAGGAGCTGTATAGCGTGACCCCCGACATCGCCACGCTGGGCAAGATCATCGGCGGCGGCTTTCCCCTGGCCGCGATCGCCGGGCGGGCCGAGATCATGGCCCATTTCGATAAGTCCGCCGTTGGCCATGAGAAATGGCTGATGCAGTTGGGGACCCTGTCGGGCAATCCGGTGGCCGCGGTGGCCGGGCTCAAGACGATGGAAGTGCTGCGCCGCCCCGGTCAGTACGACCGGCTGCGCTCCAATGGTCAGCGTCTGATGGACATGGCCTCGGCCGCGCTGACCAAGCAGGGGGTCGCCCACCGCGTCATCGGCGATCCGACCCTTTTCGAAATCGTGTTCACGGAAGGAAAGGTGCGCGATTACCGCGATGTGGTCCGCGCGGACACGGCCAAGGCAACCCGGTTCAATGCGGTTCTGATGCAGAACGGGATGTTCAAGTCGCCGGGCAAGACCTATCCGTCCCTGGCGCTGACCGAAGCGGACTTTGACCTGTGCAAAGCCGCTTACGCCAAGGCCGCGCAGGCCGTGGCCGAAATGCAGAGTGCGGGGGTGTCTTAGTAGACGCCCGCCATCACCAGGCGAACGATGTCTTCGCGCTTGAGGCCGCGCGCAGCCAGTTCTTCGTCGGTCAACTCGCTGAGTTGCTTGATTTTGATGACCTTGGCGTTTGCTTCGCCCATGCGGATCAAAGCATCATAGATGCCGCTGAACACATCGGCGACGGCCGAAAACAGGTTCAGGATTGCCGGGCGGTGCGTGCTTGTCTGTGCCATGAGCGGAGCCTCTCTGGTCTGTATGTGACCAAAGAGATTTAGACCTGATGCTGCAGTGCAGCTAGGCACTTGAGGGAATAGCCGCTGTGCATCTGGTGCAAGTCTGGCCCTACAGGCTCAGGCTCGGGCCTTGAACCGGTCGTCCACCGGCACCTGCAGGGCGGTGGCCAGTGCGTTGGTCTGACCGGCCATCGCGATCACCGCCAGCAGTTCGGCCTGCATCTGATCGGTCATGCCCTTGGCGCGGGCCGCGGCCGAATGGGAGTGCACGCAGTATTCGCAATTGTTGGCGACCGAGACCGCCACATAAAGCATCTCTTTCACAAGCGGGTCCAGCGCGCCGGGGGCCATGACGGTCTTGAGCCGCTCCCACGTTGCTTTCAGCAGTGCCGGGTCATGGGCCAGAGCGCGCCAGAAATTGTTGATGTAATCGGTGTTGCGGGTGGCGCGGATGTCATCGAAGACGGCCAGCGCCTCGGCGCTGACCTCTTCGTCCGTCAACAGGCGAACCGTTGCCATGCTCAGACCATCGCAAAGATGCGCGCCGGGCCGCCCGACCCGCCACGATGGGCCGGCGCGCCGACCACCAGCGTCGCTCCGCTGGCGGGCACCTTGTCGAGATTGGCAAGGTTCTCGATGCCGTAGCGGTTGGTGGGCAGCCACGCGTAATGCGTCACGAAATCAGCCGATGGCCCGTGGTCCAGCGACAGCGTGTCGACGGCCAGAGCAACCGCGCCGGTTCCTTCGATCAGCATCTGCGCCGCTTCGACGTGGAAGCCAGGGAAATGCATCTTGCCGTCGCCGTCGGCGTTGCGGAACTCGGGAGTCGCGGTTTTCCCGGCCCATCCCGAATGCATGGCGACACAGGCGCCATCGGGGATGTCGCCATTTGCTGCGATCCACGCCTTCAGATCGTCGGGGGTCACCTGCGCATCCGGGTCCTCGGCCGCGCGGGCGGCAATGTCCACCAAGCACAGAGGGCAAACGAGGTTCGACACCGGGATTTCGTCCACCGACTGCCCATCCGCCGAGAAATGCAGCGGGGCATCGACATGCGTGCCGGTGTGTTCGTTGACGGCCAGGTTGAACAGGTTGAAGCCATGTTCCTTGAAATTGAAGGCCTGTGTCGCCTCGATCCCCGGCTGGCCGAAATAGGTGGGGAAATCGGCATCGTAGACATGGGTCATGTCCAGCACCTCGCCATGGCCGGCCGCAAGCGCTGGTGGGGCAGCCACCGTCCCAAGCGCCGTGCCTGCCGCCATCGCTGCGCCAGCCTTGAAAAAGGATCGACGCGACAGCATCCGGTCTTTCACCGCGTTCATTACGCAAACGTCACACATTTCAAAACTCCCTGTTCTGCAATCTGTTTTCGTTCCGGGCCGAATTCATTGGCCGGGTGGGCAAAGCCTAGCACGGTTTTCCGCGATCCGGTTCACAAGTTGTTTGGGGCCTGCTCGCCGGCAACAAATGCGGCCCGGCGGCGCAGTCGGGTATAAGGGGTTGAACCCGCGCGCGGACGGGTTCAATCTGTTGCGGAATATTGTTCCGCAATGCGGAACAAGCTGGGGTTGGCAAGAGGAGACCAAGTCTGATGTCCGAGGCGGTGGAATACGAACGGATTGGCGATATCGCGGTGCTGGCGGCGAACAACCCGCCGGTCAATGCGCTTGGCGTGGATGTGCGCCGGGGCCTGCTGGCCGGAATCGAACGGGCCGAGGCCGAGGGCGCAAAAGCGGTGCTGATTTACGGCAAGGGCCGGACCTATTTCGCGGGGGCCGACATCCGCGAGTTCGGCAAACCCCCGCAAGAGCCCTGGCTGCCCGGCCTGTGCGACCGGATCGAGGCCTCGCCCCTGCTGGTGGTATCGGCGTTGCATGGCACGGCGCTGGGCGGTGGGCTCGAAGTTGCGCTGTCCAGCCACTACCGCATCGCGGTTCCCTCGGCCAAGGTCGGCCTGCCCGAGGTCAATCTGGGCATCCTGCCGGGTGCCGGGGGCACCCAGCGTCTGCCGCGCGTGGCCGGGGTCGAGGCCGCGCTGGACATGATCACAACCGGTCGCCATGTCCGCGCCGACGAGGCGCTGAAGCTGGGCGTGATCGACAAGGTGCAGGATGGCGACCCGCGCGAGATCGGGCTGGCCTATGCGCAGGAGCTGCTTGACTCGGGTACGCCCCGCCGCGCGGTCGGAGAGATGCCCGCGCCGGACCCCGTCGATTTCGATGCGGTCTACGAGGCCGTTCTGAAGAAGGGCCGCGGCCAACTGTCCCCCGCCGTTGCCGTGCGTGCCGTGCAAGCCGCCTGCGAGGCGCCCAGCTTTGCCGAGGGCATGGCGCGCGAGCGGGAACTGTTCATGCAGTTGATGGAATCGGATCAGCGCAAGGGTCTGATTCACGCCTTCTTCGCCGAACGCGCCGTGGGCAAGCTGCCCGAACTGAAGGGTGTCGAGCCGCGTCCGGTGCATCAGATCGGGGTCATCGGCGGCGGCACGATGGGCGCGGGGATCGCCACCGCCGCCTTGTTGGCCGGTCTGCCCGTGACCTTGCTGGAGATGACGCAGGAGGCAGCCCATGCCGCCAAAGACCGGATCGCCGGAAACCTGGCAGGCGCCCTGAAGCGCGGCAAGATCAGCCAGCAGCAGTACGACTCGATTCTGTCGGACCAATTGCAGCTTGCCACCGGTTATGACGCGCTGAGCGCCGTCGATCTGGTGATCGAGGCCGTGTTCGAGGATATGGAGGTCAAGAAACAGGTCTTTGTCCAGCTGGATGCGGTCTGCAAGCCCGGGGCGGTTCTGGCGACGAACACCTCGTATCTGGACGTCGACGAGATCGCCGCCGCCACCACGCGGCCGCAGGACGTGATCGGGCTGCATTTCTTCTCGCCCGCCCATGTGATGAAGCTGCTCGAGATCGTGGTGGCCGACAAGACCGCGCCCGAGGTGGTCGCCACTGGCTTTGCGCTGGGGCATCGGCTGAAAAAGGTCTCGGTGCGGGCGGGGGTGTGCGACGGGTTCATCGGGAACCGGATCCTCAGCACCTATCGCACCTGCGCCGATCACATGGTCCAGGACGGGGCAAGCCCGTTCCAGATCGACAAGGCGCTGACCGATTTCGGCTTTGCCATGGGGCCGTTCGCGGTGTCCGATCTGGCCGGGCTGGATATCGGCTGGGCGGTGCGCAAACGCAAACGCGCCGAGGGGCTGGACCCGCGCGCCCGCGACAGCAGCTATGCCGATAAACTGTGCGAGGCCGGGCATTTCGGACAGAAGACCGGCCAGGGCTTCTATGTCTATGAAAAGGGCAAGCGCGGTGGCACGCCGAACCCCGAGGTTCTGGACCTGATCGCGGCCGACCGCGCAGCGCAGGGCATCACCCCGCGCACGTTCACGGATGACGAGATCGTGCGGCGATATATGGTCTCGATGGTCAACGAGGCCGCCAAGGTGGTGGGCGAGGGCATCGCCCGCCGTCCCTTGGACGTGGATGTGGTGCTGCTCTATGGCTATGGGTTCCCGCGTTATCGCGGCGGGCCGCTGAAATGGGCCGATCTGCAGGGTCTGCCGGGTATTCTGGATGATATCCGCGCGTGGTCGGCCGAGGATGACTATTACTGGCAGCCCGCGCCGCTGCTGGAAAAACTGGTGGCCGAGGGCCGCAGCTTTGACGATCTGAACAAGGACGCTCAGTGATGAAACAAGCCGTAATCGTATCCGCCGCACGCACCGGGCTGGCCAAGTCGTTCCGGGGCTCGTTCAACATGACCCACGGCGCCACGATGGGCGGCCACGCGGTTCAGGCCGCGGTCGCGCGCTCGGGGCTGGACGGCACCGAGATCGAGGATTGCATCATCGGCTGCGGCTTCCCCGAGGGCGAGACCGGCGGCAACATCGCCCGCCAGATCGCCATCCGGGCCGGGCTGCCGGTCAGCGTTTCGGGGATGACCGTGAACCGGTTCTGCTCGTCGGGGCTGCAGACCGTGGCGCTGGCGGCGCAGGCCGTCACCGAGGGCAGCGCGGGCCCCATCGTGGCCGGCGGGGTCGAGAGCATCTCGCTGGTTCAGCCGAAGACCCGCCCCGTGCCCGAGGCGTGGATTCAGGAGCACAAGCCGGCGATCTACATGACAATGATCGAGACCGCCGACATCGTGGCCGAGCGCTATGGCATAAGCCGCGAAGAACAGGACGCCTACGGCCTGCGGTCGCAGCAGCGCATCGCGGCGGCGCAGGCGGCGGGCAAGTTCGACGACGAGATCGTGCCGATGCAGACCACCATGGCGGTCAAGGACAAAGAGACGGGCGAGGTCTCGCACCGGCAGGTCACCGTGGACCGGGATGAATGCAACCGACCGAACACGACCCTGGAAGGGCTGGCCACACTCGAGCCGGTGCGCGGCCCCGGAAACTACATCACTGCCGGCAATGCCAGCCAGCTGTCGGACGGCGCAGCCGCGGTGATCGTAATGGACAGCGCCGAGGCCGAGCGTCGGGGTCTGGAGCCCATGGGCGCGTTCAAGGGGTTCTGCGTGGCGGGGTGCGAGCCCGACGAGATGGGCATCGGCCCGGTCTTTGCGGTGCCGCGCCTGCTGGAACGGCATGGTCTGAGCGTCGAGGACATCGACCTGTGGGAGCTGAACGAAGCCTTTGCCTCGCAAGCGCTGTACTGCCGCAACCGTCTGGGAATCGATGACGAGAAATGCAACGTGAACGGCGGCTCGATCGCCATCGGGCATCCGTTCGGCATGACCGGCGCGCGGATGGTCGGCCATCTGCTGCGCGAAGGGCGGCGGCGCGGGGCAAAGCTGGGTATCGTGACCATGTGCATCGGTGGCGGCATGGGCGCGGCCGGTCTGTTCGAAATCTATTGAAGAATGGGGCACCGGGCTAGCCCATCGAGGGCCGGCCCGGCGCAGCCCGGCCCGCGGGGCCGAGCAGGCAAGGTTCCGATCGCGTCGAGGAGGAGGGCGGCTGTGGACTTGAGTTATACGGACGAGGAGAAGGCCTTTCGCGACGAGGTTCGCGGTTTTCTGGCCGAGAAACTGCCCAAGGAGATCTCGGACAAGATCCGGGCTGGCCGGAATATCGGCAAGGAAGGGTATGAGTGGTGGCATGCCACGCTGAACGAGCGCGGCTGGTTGAATTTCAACTGGCCGAAGGAGTTTGGCGGCGCCGAGTGGAACGCGGTTCAGCGCCATATCTTCGAGGAGGAATGCGCCGCCGCCTATGCGCCGCGCATCGTGCCGTTTGGCCTGTCGATGCTGGGTCCGGTGCTGCAGAAATTCGGCTCGAAGGAACAGCAGGATTATTTCCTGCCGCGCATCCTCAATGGTGAACATTGGTGGTGCCAGGGCTATTCCGAGCCGGGTGCCGGGTCGGACCTGGCCTCTCTGAAGACACGCGCGGTGCGGGACGGCGACCAGTATGTCGTGAACGGCCAGAAGACCTGGACCACGCTGGCGCAATACGCCAACTGGATCTTCTGCCTGGTGCGCACCGATCCCGAGGCCAAGGCGCAGGAGGGGATCTCGTTCCTGCTGATCGATATGAACACGCCGGGGATCGAGGTGCGCCCCATCGTCCTGCTGGACGGAACGCCCGAGGTTAACGAGGTGTTCTTTGACGATGTGCGCGTCCCGGTCGAAAACCTGGTGGGCGAGGAGAACAAGGGCTGGACCTATGCCAAGTATCTGCTGACGCATGAACGCACCAACATCGCCGGTGTCGGCTTCAGCCAGGCGGGGCTGGACATGGTCAAACGGATTGCCCGGATCGAAACCGCGAATGGCCGCCCCCTGATCGAGAACCCGCATTTCGCCGCTCGGCTGGCACGGGTCGAGATCGACCTGATGGCCATGGCCACCACCAACATGCGCATCATCAGCAAGGCTGCGGCCGGACAGGCACCGGGGGTCGAAAGCTCGATGCTGAAGGTCAAGGGTACGATCATCCGGCAGGAGATCAACGACCTGGCCCGCCGCGCGGTGGGGCCTTATGCGATGCCTTTCGCCTCCGAGGCGGTGGCGGGCGACAACGACCCGATCGGGCCGGACTATGCCGCGCCGGTCGCCGCCCAGTACTTCAACAACCGGAAACTGTCGATCTTCGGCGGGTCGAACGAGATCCAGCGCGGGATCATCGCCAAGGTCAAGATGGGGGGCTGAGATGGATTTCAACCTGACCGAAGAACGGCAGATGCTGCAGGACACGCTGCGGCGCTATCTGGCCGACAGATATACGACTCTGGTGCGCAACGACATTCTGGACAGCGCGGCGGGGTTCAGCGCCGACATCTGGCGCGAACTGGCCGATCTGGGCGTTCTGGGCGCGCTGTTCGACGAAGCGGACGGCGGGTTCGGCGGGGCGGGTTTTGACATCGCCACTGTGTTCGAGGAACTGGGCCGGGCCGGGGTGGTCGAGCCGGTTCTGGACAGCTGCATTCTGGGCGGTCGGCTGATCGCGCAGGTGGGCGGCCCCGATCAACGGACCCTGCTGGATCAGGTGATCTCGGGCAAGCTGCATCTGGCGCTGGCGCATGGGGAGCCTGCCAGCCGGTATGACCTGAGCCGGGTCGAGACCACCGTGCGGACCGACGGCACGGGCTTGATCCTGAACGGGCGAAAGGCCGTGGTCGTGAATGCCGAGGCCGCCGGGCAGCTGATCGTATCCGCGCGCGAAACAGGCGGGCCGTTCGATCTGGACGGCATTTCGCTGTATCTGGTGCCTGCTGGCACACCGGGTCTGGGCTTGCGCGGGTATCCGATGCTGGCCGGGGGCCGCGCGGCCGAGGTCACTCTGGACGATGTGCGCCTGCCGGAAACCGCGCGTCTGGGCGCCGCGGGGCAGGGGTTCGAACCGCTGATGGACGTTGCGGCCGCAGCCAATGTCGCGCTGGTGGCCGAGGTTCTGGGTGCGATGGAAAGCGCGGTGGAACTGACGCGGCAATACCTGATGACGCGCAAGCAGTTCGGCCGCCCGATCGGGACCTTTCAGGCCCTGCAACACCGGTTCGCGGATATGCTGATCGAGCTGGAGCAGGCGCGCTCGGCGGTGATCAACGCGGCCGGTCACCTTGCAGCACCCGATCGCGACCGGCAGATCGCCGCGGCCCGCAACCTGGTGTCGCGGGTGGGCCGGTTGGTGGCCGAGGAAACGATCCAGATGCATGGCGGCTTCGCCATGACGCAGGAATATGAGCTGGCGCATATTGCCAAGCGGATCGTCATGTCGGATCACAGGTTCGGCGACGCGGATTATCATTTGGAGCGGTTCATTGCACTCGGCGCGGCCTGAAGAAGACCCAAGGGTCCGGCGGTCGGGCTGTCAGAACGCGATCGGGTTCGAGGTGGATCTGTCCGACCCCGACGGCCGGGCCCGGTGCCATCTGACCATCCGGGCGGATCACCTGAACAGCCAGGGCATCCTGCATGGCGGCATCATCGCCATGCTGCTGGACGTGGCTTGCGGCAACACCGCCTCGGCCTGGTTCGACCGGGACGACCATCCGCTGGTTCTGACCCTGTCGCTGAACACAAGCTATGTGGCGGCGGTGCGTCAGGGGCGCGTGACGGCCACGGGGCGCGCAATGGGTGGCGGGCGCACGCTGGCCTATGTGACCGGAGAGTTGCACAGCGACGACGGAACCCTGATCGCAACAGCGGCGGGGGTGTTCAAGCGCACCACGAAATGCTGAGCGCAAAACCGGTTCCGGCGCAGGGGAGGGCGAAGGGACATGAACAAATGGCACGACTATCCGGATGCCCAGATCCGGACCCGTCCGCGGGCCCGCGCCTTTGCAGACGGGTTCGGCGCCGATTGGAGCTTTGCTGACCTCGACCGCGCGATTTCCGAGCTGTCAGAAATCCTGCTGGCCTCGGGGGTGCGCCCGTGCGATCGGGTCATGCTGGTGCTCGAGAATTGCTGTGCGGCAGTGGCCGCGCTGTTTGCCTGTTCCCGGATCGGGGCCTGCGTGGTGCCGGTGAACGCCCGCCAGACCGAGGCTGAATTGGCCCGCATCGTGGATCACGTGACCCCGGCAGTGATCCTGTTCACATCGGCCGCGTCGCCGGAGGCGCGCGACCATGCGCAAACTGCCGGGGCCCGGCCCGTTTCCGGGGCCTTCGGGCAGATGCACCTGGCCGCGCCGTACCCGAGCGCGCCCGACCCCGATCTGGCGGATGTCGCGGCGATGCTGTTCACCACCGGCACGACTGGAACGCCCAAGGGCGTGATGCTGTCTCACGAAAACCTGCGGTTCGGCGGGCTGACCTCGGCGAATTTCCGCGGGTTGACGCAGGATGACATGGTCTATGGGGTGCTGCCGATTTCGCACATCTTCGGACTGGCCTCGATCGTCACCGGGTCGGCGCTGGCCGGGGCCTTCGTCCAACTGGATGCCCGGTTCGCGGCGGACCGCGCCTTTGCCGCGTTGAACGCGGGCGTCACGGTGTTTTCGGGTGTGCCGCAGATGCATGCGCTGTTGATGCAATATGCCAAGGAGCAGGGGTTGGAGCGGTTGCCCTCGGGTGCCCTGCGCTACACTTCGTCCGGGGCTGCCCCGCTGGATCCGGCGTGGAAACGCAAGGCCGAGGCGTTCTATGGCGTTGCGCTGCAGAACGGCTATGGCATGACCGAAAGCACGGCGGGGATCTGCGCCTCGCACAACCGGATCGGGGATCCGGATATCTCGGTCGGCCCGCCCTTGCCGGGGGTCGAACTGCGCATTGACGAAACCATACCCGGCGGCGGAGATGGCGTGGGCGAGATCCTGACGCGCGGCCCGCATGTGATGAAAGGATACTATCGCAACGCCGAGGAAACGGGCCGGGTTCTGGCCCAGGGATGGTTGCGCACGGGCGACCTCGGCCGTCTCGACGCGCACGGTAATCTGCACGTCGTCGGCCGCGCCAAGGAACTGATCATTCACGGCGGCTTCAACGTCTATCCGCCCGAGGTCGAGGCCGCGCTGAACGACCACCCGCAGGTGATCCAATCTGCGGTGATCGGGCATCGGGTGGGCGGCGACGAACAGGTGCTGGCCTTTGTTCAGGTGCCTGAAATCGGCGCTGCGTCCGAGGCAGAGTTGGCGGAGTTCGTGGCCGCACGTCTTGCGGGCTACAAACGGCCGGGCCGGATCGTACTGGCCACGTCACTGCCAGCCGCGCCCACGGGCAAGATTCTAAAACACAAGCTGCTAACGCATTTCGCGGATCAACTGGCCTAGGGGCAGGGCCGGCAAAACGCTCCCGCGCCCGCGCGACATCGGCTGCGCCGATGCCGGGCCAAACAGGAGGAGGCGTTTTGCCAAAAACGTCGACGAAGGGCGGGAGCCGCCGTCAGGCCGCGTGGCCTTCGGCTGCGGCGCGAATGGCGCGGATGTTCTGGCCATAGACGTCCGGGTTCGCAACCGACCCGCCCTTGAAGACAGCGGAACCGGCAACAAGAACGTCCGCGCCGGCCGCTGCGACCAGCGGGGCGGTTGTGGTGTCGACGCCACCGTCGATTTCGATATGCACCGGACGGTCTCCGATCATCTCGCGCAGGCGGCTCACCTTTGCGGTCATGTCGATGAATTTCTGCCCGCCAAAGCCGGGGTTCACCGTCATCACGCAGACCAGATCGGCCAGATCCAGCAGGTGCTCGACCGCTTCGGCCGGGGTGCCGGGGTTCAGCGCCACGCCTGCCTTCATGCCCGCCGCACGGATGGCCTGCAACGTGCGGTGCGTGTGGGGGCCGGCCTCGATATGGGCCGTCAGATAGTCCGCGCCGGCATCGGCATAGGCCTGGATGTAGGGGTCGACCGGCGTGATCATCAGGTGCACATCCATCACCGTCTTGACATGCGGGCGGAACGCTTTGACCGCCGGTGGGCCGAAGGTAAGGTTCGGCACGAAATGCCCGTCCATCACGTCAACATGGACCCAGTCGGCGCCCTGGGCCTCGATGGCTTGGATCTCCTGTCCGAAATTGGCGAAATCGGCGGACAGGATCGACGGTGCGATCTTGATCTTGCGGTCAAAGCTCATGGCGGCCTCATGTGACAGATCTGACGGTTCAGGTGTTGAGCCCGCGTATAGACGGGACGAGCGGCATTGCCCAGCCCTTGCATAGGCCATCCGCTTTCAGCCCGTTACAAAAGCTTCACCGGATCGACACATCACCGTTGAGCACCAGCTGTAGACGACCTCCATCATGAACTGGGGGTGGCACGTGCTGCGCATCGAAAAACTGACCAAGCGCTTCGGCGACAATACTGCAGTCGACACCGCAACGCTGGACGTCGACAAGCCATGCATGATCGGGATCATCGGGCGGTCGGGCGCGGGCAAGTCCACCCTGCTGCGTATGGTCAACCGCCTGACTGATGCCAGCGCCGGGCAGATCCTGTTTCACGGGCGCGACGTGACCACGCTGAAAGGCCGCCAAAAACGTGCGTGGCAGGCCGATTGCGCGATGATCTTCCAGCAATTCAACCTTGTGCCCCGCATGGACGTGGTCTCGAATGTGCTGCATGGAACGCTGAACCGGAACTCGACCCTGGCCACCCTGTTCAACCTGTTCCCGACCGCGGACATCCACCGCGCCATCGACATTCTCGACCGTCTTGGCATCGCCGAACATGCCCCCAAACGGGCCGAGGCGCTGTCGGGCGGGCAGCAGCAGCGCGTCGCCATCGCGCGGGCACTGATGCAGGACCCCAAGATCATCCTGGCCGATGAACCCATCGCCTCGCTGGACCCGATGAATGCGCAAGTCGTGATGCAGGCCCTGCGCCGCATCCACGAAGAGGACGGCCGCACCGTGATCGCCAACCTGCACACGTTGGACACCGCGCGCCGCTATTGCGACCGCGTAGTCGGCATGCGCGATGGACGCATCGTGTTCGACGGCCTGCCCGAACAGTTGACCACCGGCGTCGCCCGCGAGATCTACGGTGCTGATGCCAGCTTCTCCGAGGCCGCGACCTCGACCGAGATCGAAACACTGGATGCCACCCGGAAGGCTCTGATGGAAGCCGAGGCCACGATCTGAGCCCCAACCACCTCTTTTTTCGCCCGGCCCGATGAATGGGGTGGGCCAATCAACCTGGAGAGAGACAGATGAAGAAACTCGTTGCCGCCCTGGTCGCGACCACTGCCCTGAGCGCACCTGCCATGGCTGAGGAGATCAGCGAATTCCGTATCGGCATCCTGGGCGGAGAAAACGCGCAGGACCGGCTGAACAACAACGAATGTCTGCGTGAATACACCGAGGACGCGCTGGGTGTCGAAACCAAGCTGTTCGCCCCGGCGGACTACAACGGCGTGATCCAGGGCCTGCTGGGCGGCACGATCGACATGGCTTGGCTGGGCGCCTCCGCCTATGCCAAGACCTATCTCAGCGATCCCGAGGCGGTCGAACCGGTTCTGGTCAAGGTGAACGTGGATGGTGGGTATGGCTACTACTCGGTCGGGTTCGCCCGCAAGGACAGCGGCATCACCTCGCTTGATGACATGAAAGGCAAGGTGTTTGGCTTTGGTGATCCGAACTCGACCTCGGGCTATTTGATCCCCTCGATCGAAATCCCTCAGGCAACGGGTGCGACGATGGAGTCGGGCGACTATTTCGGTGAAGTAAAGTTCACCGGTGGTCACGAGCAGACAATCGTCGCCGTGAACAACGGTGACGTTGATGGTGGCGTGACCTGGGCCGATGGTCTGGGCAACTGGGAAGACGGCTACAATTCGGGTGCGCTGCGCCGCGCCGTGGATGCCGGACTGGTCGACATGAACGACATGGTCGAAATCTGGAAATCGAAGCCGATCCCCGAGGGTCCAGTGGTTCTGCGCAAGGCATTGCCGGCGGATGTCAAAGAGAAGATGACGGCCCTGATGGCCGGGCTGGCCGACAAAGACCGTGAGTGCTTCTATGGCGTGGCCGCCGGTGAGGCCAAAGCGTTCGAGCCGATCACCCACGAGGCCTACGAAATCATCATTGAAGCCCGCAAGCTGAAGTCGAACTAAGCCTGCGCAACTTCTGTTCGGGGTCCGGCCGCAAACCGGACCCCATTATCCCCATCGGAGCCTTTCATGACCGACCTGACCGCGGGATCCGTCGGCCTCGACCGGATCCGGGAGGATTACACCAGCATGACCCGTCGCAAACGGGTTTACGGTGGGATACTTCTGATCCTGTTCGTGGCACTTATGGCGGCCGGATTCCGGACCGCCGACATGCGAAACGCCGGTAGTTTTGCCGATGGGTGGAACCGCATTTTCGATTACCCTGCCGAGGTTCTGACTGAGGCCTGGGAGAAGATCGGGGAATTGCCCGCAAATTTGGTCGAGTTCTTCCCCGCGCTGATCGAAACACTGAATATCGCCGCCGCGGCCACGCTGGTGGGCACTCTGGGCGGCACCTTTCTGGCGCTGATGTCTACCCGCGGCATGGCGCTGTGGCCGTCGTTGATCCCCGTTTTTCGGCGTATATCTGATATTTGCCGGGCCGTTCCGGAAATTGTCATCGCTCTGGTTCTGATCTTTGTTCTTGGCGGCGGGCCAGTGCCTGCAATGATTGCCATCGCCATTCACACTGCCGGTGCCCTGGGCAAATTGTTTTCCGAAGTGAATGAAAACGCCTCTCTGAAACCGGTCGAGGGGCTGCAGTCGGTTGGCGCCAACTGGTCGCAGCGGATGTATTTGGGCGTGATCCCGCAGGTCGGGCCAAACTATGTCAGCTACGCTCTTCTGCGGTTCGAGATCAACATCCGCGCCTCGGCCATTCTTGGTTTCGTGGGGGCAGGCGGCTTGGGGTACGAGTTGCGCAACGCCATGTCCTGGGGGCAGGGGCGTTACGACGAGGCGGCGGCCATCTTTCTGCTTCTGTTCGTCACCATCGTGGCCGTGGATCAGCTGTCCGGCGTTTTGCGTGACCGTCTGACACACGGTTCCGCCAAAGGAGCCGCAGCATGAGCACCTTTGCCACTGATCTGCCTATCAACGACTTGAAAGCCAGAACCGACCACATCTTTCGGCGCAAACGGGCGCTGAGTTTCGGGTTGCCGGGGCTGGTCACTCTATACCTGATCTATGTTTTCTTTGCCTTTGACGTGCCCGGCTTGGCCGAGCGGGCCAACTGGGAAAACGGCAAGACGCTTGTATCCGACAGCTACAGCTACAAGACTCACGTGACCCGGGACAATCGAAACGGACAGGTGTCCGTTGCGATCGAAGGAGAGCGCAAGGGCGCTTACCCGGATGGCACTGCGCCGGAATGGGTCGCTTTGGGCGAAACCACCGTGATTGACCTGGAAGATGGCCATATCGTTCGTTTTGGACCTGAAACCGTGGAATATGACATCCCCGGTTACGGAACAGTGCGCGCAACGCCCAGCCGGTCGGCCGGAGTGCAGGCGGAACTGCCGACTGCCGAGGTGCCGGACTGGATCAACATGTCAAAGAACCGCTTGGCGATCACCACGCCGGCGGGACGGCTGACCGTGACACGCAACCGGGCCGAGGTGTTCCGGTATTTCAACGGTTGGGAACTGTTCTGGTTCACTTTGGACAGCCCCTATCACGGTCAGTCTTTCAGCCAGTTGATGGGGCGTGCCGCTTCGGGCGAGGCCGCAGAAATCTTTGACGATTTCTGGACCAACAAGATGTGGCGCCATCAGGATGTTGCGTGGGCGATCTTTGAAACGCTTCTGATGGCTTTTCTGGGCACATTGGGGGCAGGGATGATCGCTTTGCCCCTCGCATTTCTGGCGACACGAAATTTCAATCCGTTTAGAACGGTCCGATTTTCCACTCGTCGTATCTTTGACTTCGTGCGCGGTGTTGATGCGTTGATCTGGACGGTGGTTCTGGCACGCGCCTTCGGGCCAGGGCCGCTAACAGGGGCGCTGGCCATCCTGGTCACCGATACCGGCACCTTCGGCAAGATCTTCTCCGAGGCGCTGGAAAATGTTGATCAGAAGCAGATCGAGGGCGTGCAGTCTACCGGGGCCAATGCGCTGCAGAAATATCGTTTCGGTGTGATCCCGCAGATCACGCCGGTTCTGCTCAGTCAGCTCCTGTACTTCCTGGAATCCAACACCCGCAGCGCAACCGTGATCGGGGCGATAACCGGGGGCGGGATCGGTCTGTTGCTGACACAGGCGATTATCACCCAGAAAGACTGGGAGGAAGTCGCCTATTACATCGTGCTGATCATCCTGATGGTCATGCTGATGGACTGGTTTTCGGGCTGGCTGCGCAGGCGGCTGATCCAGGGCGGGCCGCCCAAGTCGCGCAAACAGCGCGACCCGCAGGCCAAGCCCCTGATGTTGCCTTGAACCGTATACGAGGACTTGCAGACCATGGAGCGCTTGCGACCGGACCAGCCTTTCATTCACCCGGATTGCCAGATAACCGGCAGCAGCTTTGGCGCCTTTGTCGAAATCGGTGCCGGAACGCGGGTGACGAATTCGGTGTTTGGGGACTATACCTATTGCGACCGCACCTGCGACATCGCCAATGCACGGATCGGGAAATTCGCCAATATCGCCAGTTTCACCCGGATCGGTGCCACCGACCATCCGATCGAGAAAGCGTCGCTGCATCACTTCCACTACCGCTCGGCCGACTATTGGGACGATGCCGAGGACGACGCGGACTGGTTCACCCGGCGCGCCGGGCGGTTGGCGCATATCGGGCACGACACCTGGATCGGCCACGCGGCCATCATCAAGCCCGAGGTGACGATCGGGCACGGGGCAATCGTAGCCTCCGGGGCGATCGTGACCAAGGACGTGCCACCTTATACCATCGTCGGCGGCGTCACTGCCCACCCCATCCGACGCCGGTTCCCCGAACACGTGGCCGAGCGTATGATGGCTCTGGCCTGGTGGGACTGGGACAATGCCCGACTGCGCGCGGCGCTGCCGGATTTCCGCGCGTTGCCCGCCGAGGCGTTTTTGGAGAAATACGAGGATTGACCGGCATCACCCGTGATCGTCATCCAGCGTCAGAGTGACCCGCTCGCCCGCAAAGACGGTCTTGCCGTATTCAACCGGATGCCCCTGCGGATCGGCATTGATGCCGACCGAATGCAGAACCGGCGCGCCCTCGATCAGGTGCAGGTGCCGGGCCTGAATCGCATCAGCCGCGCGGGCGGTCAGGCGCGTCGAGATGCGGGTATAATCCGCCACGCCGCAGTGCCGCAGCGCCCGCGTGACCGAGCCGTTCTGGGCCAGCGCTTCGGGCAGGTCGGGCAGGCGCGCGGCGGGAAAGACGCTTTGGAACACCGCGATCGGTTGGCCATCGGCCAGCGACAACCCGTCATAGACATGCACCGGGTCGCCGGGGGCCAGGGCCAGCGCCTCGGCCTCGGTCTTGTCGGCGGCGCGGGTGATCAGCGACAGCACTCGCTTGCCCGGGATCTTGCCGCTGGCCGAGATGTTCCGGTGGTACCGGACCCGTTTGCCGATCGGGTAGTCGGTCGCTGCTGCCGAAACGAACACGCCGGCCCCGCGGCGCGGATGCACCAGCCCCTGCCGGGCCAGTTCGGCTAGGGCCCTGCGCACCGTGTGGCGGTTCACGCCGTGGGTCGCGGCCAGCTGCGCCTCGGTCGGCAGGCGGTCGCCGGTGGCAAAGCGCCCCTCGGCAATGTCGGCGGTCAGCGCCAGCGCGATGGTCTTCCAGATCGGTGTTTGGCTCATGTCATCAAAACTTCACAGCATATTCGTTGCGAGTCACCGGCTGCCCAGATATGATTTGTCTAGTTGTATAGTAGTTGTAGACAACTTGGCCAAGAGGCTTTGATGGCGGAACAGACAAAAATCGCGACACGTGATCGACGGGCCTGGCTGGGCCTTCTGGCACGTGCGCCGGCCGAGGCGCTGGCGGCCTTGTGGGCCGACTATGGCGCACGTCCCGAATTCCAGTGGTTGCGTGCGCCCGAGATCGGCGGCGTCATGGTGCGGGGGCGGGCAGGCGGAACGGGCGCGCCCTTCAACCTAGGTGAGATGACGGTCACGCGCTGCGCTCTGGTGTTGGCCGACGGGACCGAGGGGCATGGATATGTGCAGGGGCGCGACAAGACCCATGCCGAAACCGCCGCTCTGATCGACGCGCTGATGCAGACCGGGCACGCCGACGCGGTGCGGGCGAAAATCCTCGAGCCGCTGACCCGCCAAGTGCAGGCGGCCAGAACGGCCCGGGCCGCCAAGGCCGCGGCCACCAAGGTCGAGTTCTTCACGATGGTTCGGGGAGAGGATCAATGACCCCACAGACCCGTTTTTCAGGCGGTTTCACCGACGCACCGGTTCAGGCGGCCCACGCCTTTCGTGCGGCCATGACCGTGATGGCGCGTCCGGGCGAGATTCGGCAGCTGGTCGGCGCGACCCCGCCCGATGGCCTGTCGGTCGCTGCGGGAACGCTGCTGCTGACGCTGTGCGACCCGGATACGGGCGTTTATCTGGCGGGCGCGGCCGACAACCCGGCCATTCGCCAATGGCTGACTTTCCACACCGGAGCGCCCCTCGTGCCCGCCGCGCAGGCGGATTTTGCCGTCGGTTTCTGGCAGGATCTGGTGCCGCTGGACCAGTACCGGATCGGCACGCCGGAATATCCCGATCGATCCGCCACCCTGATCGTGGAGTGCGACGTATTGCACCAATCCGGCGCCACCCTGCGAGGGCCCGGCATCCGCGACACTGCACGCCTATCCATGCCCGATGTCGCGGCGCTGCAGGCCAATTCGGACCTGTACCCCTTGGGGTGCGATTTCTTCTTCACCTGCGGGGATATGGTTGCGGCCCTGCCGCGCAGCACCCGCATCCAGCCCGAGGGTTAGGCCATGTACGTAGCCGTCAAAGGGGGCGAAAAGGCGATTGAAAACGCCCATGCCTGGCTGGCAGAGGAACGCCGGGGCGATCCCGGCGTGGCCGAATTGTCCTTGGCCCAGATCCGTGAACAGCTCAGCCTTGCGGTGAACCGCGTGATGGCCGAGGGCTCTCTGTACGATCCCGATCTGGCCGCGCTGGCGATCAAACAGGCGCGGGGTGATCTGATCGAGGGGATCTTTCTGATCCGCGCCTACCGCACCACCCTGCCGCGGTTTGGTTATTCGACCCCGGTCGATACCGGCGGCATGGCCTGCGACCGCCGGATCTCGGCCACGTTCAAGGATGCGCCGGGTGGGCAGGTTCTGGGCCCGACCTTCGACTACACGCACCGCCTGCTGGATTTCAAACTGGCCGCCGACGGCGCGGTGCCTGAGGCCCCCACCGCCGCGCCGCGCCATGAACCGACCCCGCACATCACCGAATTCCTCAAGGACGAAGGCCTGATCCAGGACGAACCCACCAGCGATAAACCGCCCGGCGACCTAACGCGCGAACCGATGGAGTTCCCGGCGGACCGCCCCCTGCGCCTGCAAGCACTGACGCGCGGGGACGAGGGGTTCGTGCTGGGCATGGCCTATTCGACCCAGCGCGGCTATGCCCGCAACCACGCTTTCGTGGGTGAGCTGCGCATCGGCACCGTCGCGGTCGAGATGGATATCCCCGAACTGGGCTTCGCGATCGAGATCGGAGAGATCGCCCTGACCGAATGCGAAACGGTGAACCAGTTCAAGGGATCAAAGACCGAGCCGCCGCAATTTACGCGCGGCTATGGGCTGGTCTTCGGCCAGTCCGAGCGCAAAGCCATTGCCATGGCGCTGGTGGACCGCGCCTTGCGCTGGGAGGAATTGGGCGAAGACGATCTGGGCGCCCCGGCGCAGGATCAGGAATTCGTCCTCAGCCATGCTGACAACATTCAGGCGACCGGCTTTTTGGAGCATATCAAACTGCCGCATTACGTCGATTTCCAGTCCGAATTGGAACTGGTACGCAAATTGCGCCGCGAAGCCGAAGAACGCCTGGAACCGCACGAGGCCGCCGAATGACTTCAGTGCCCTTCCTGCATCCTGTCCGCCGGCCGAGATGCCCTGCCAGCCGCAGCCCGGCGTGGCGCGTCCGCGCTGATCGCAGACCATTCGCCTCGCGCGTCCCGCCGCATGGCCCGGCGCCGTCGCTGGGAATGTATCCTGCGCCAGAGAAAGTAGAGCATGACGACCGCGAAGGCCGAGGTAACCAGAAAACCGTCCACAACAACACCAAAAAACGAAAGTGATACATCAAATGAATGAGTATAACTTCGCATATTTGGACGAACAAACCAAGCGGATGATCCGCCGGGCCATTCTCAAGGGCTTGGCCGTTCCGGGTTATCAGGTGCCGTTTGCCAGCCGTGAGATGCCCATGCCTTATGGTTGGGGCACGGGAGGGGTTCAGGTCTCGGCCGCGACGCTGACACCGGACGATGTGTTCAAGGTGATCGATCAGGGAGCAGATGACACGACCAATGCTGTGTCGATCCGCAAGTTCTTTGAGAAGACGGCGGGCGTGGCCACGACCGAAGAGACCGGGAAGGCGACCATCATCCAAACCCGCCACCGTATCCCCGAGGCCAGGCTGCGCGACGATCAGATCCTGGTCTATCAGGTCCCGATCCCCGAACCGCTGCGGTTTCTGGAACCGCGCGAGACGGAGACGCGCAAGATGCACAGCCTGCAGGAATACGGGTTGATGCATGTGAAGCTCTACGAAGACATCAGCCAGCACGGCGCGATTTCCACGGCCTATGCCTATCCGGTCCGGGTGGCCGAACGCTATGTGATGGACCCGTCTCCGATCCCGAAATTCGACAATCCGAAACTGGAGATGGACGCGATCCAGCTGTTCGGGGCCGGGCGCGAGCAGCGGATCTATGCGGTGCCGCCGCATACGCGGGTGGTCAGCCTCGATTTCGAGGACTACCCGTTCGATGCCAGCAAGGCCGATCATGCCTGCGATCTGTGCGGGGCCGAAGACAGTTACCTGGACGAGGTGATCACGGACGATGCCGGCAACCGGATGTTCGTGTGTTCGGACACCGATTACTGTCGGTCCCGCCGCGAGGCCGGACACCAAGGCAGTTTGGCGCAGGAGGATGCGGCATGACCCCGCTCTTGCAGGTCAAAGGCATCGAGAAGCGCTATGGCGCGCGGATCGGCTGCCGGGATGTCAGTTTCGACCTCTACCCCGGCGAGGTGATGGGGATCGTCGGCGAAAGCGGGTCGGGCAAGTCGACCCTGCTGAACTGTCTGGCTGGGCATCTTAAGCCGGATGCCGGGCAGGTGATCTTTGATACCCGCGCCGACGGGCCGGTGGACACGGTCACGATGTCGGAACCTGCCCGCCGGATGCTGGGGCGCACCGACTGGGCCTTTGTGCATCAGCATGCCCGCGACGGGCTGCGCATGTCGGTCAGCGCCGGCGGCAATATAGGCGAGCGGCTGATGGCCGTGGGGAGCCGGCACTATGGTCAGATCCGCGGGCAGGCTCTGGATTGGCTGGGCCGGGTCGAGATTGCAGAAAGCCGCGTGGACGACCGACCCAGCGCGTTTTCGGGCGGCATGCAGCAACGGTTGCAGATCGCGCGCAACCTGGTGACCGGTCCGCGGTTGGTTTTCATGGATGAACCGACCGGCGGGCTGGACGTCTCGGTACAGGCCCGACTGCTGGACCTGCTGCGCGGCCTCGTGCGCGAGATGGGGCTGAGCGCCATCATCGTCACCCATGATCTGGCCGTGGTGCGGCTGCTGGCGGACCGGTTGATGGTGATGAAGGATGGTGAGGTGGTCGAAGCGGGGCTGACCGATCAGGTGCTGGACGATCCGCAGCATGCCTATACGCAACTGCTTGTGTCCAGCGTCCTGCAGGTTTGAATGCTACAGAAAAGATGAAATCCGATGATTGAACTGATCGACGTGAGCAAGAGCTTTACCCTGCACAATCAGGGCGGCGCCGTGATCCCGGTGATGGCGGGCGCGTCGCTGCAGGTCGGGGCCGGAGAATGCGTGGCCCTGACCGGGGCCAGCGGGGCTGGGAAGTCCACACTGATGCGGGTGATCTACGGCAACTACCTGGCGGCCTCGGGGCAGGTGCGGGTGGGTGGCCTGGACGTCGCCCGGGCCCAACCGCGCGAGATCCTGCAGCTGCGCCGGGAGACCCTGGGCTATGTCAGCCAGTTTCTGCGTGTCGTGCCGCGGGTGCCGACGCTGGAGGTCGTGGCCGAACCGCTTCTGGTTAAGGGGTGCGAGCAGCAGACCGCACTGGACAAGGCAGCGGGCCTCCTTCAGCGCCTGAATATTCCGGAACCGCTTTGGCGCCTCAGCCCCACGACATTTTCGGGCGGGGAACAGCAACGGGTGAATATCGCGCGTGGATTTGCGCATGACTATCCGGCTCTGTTGCTGGATGAACCCACGGCCAGCCTTGACGCACGAAACCGCGAAACCGTGCTGTCCCTGATCCAAGAGGCAAAGGCCCGCGGCGCGGCGATCATCGGGATATTCCACGACCAAGAGGCCCGTGACCGGGTCTGCAACCGCGTGGTTGACGTCACGCAGTTTGCGCAGGGGGCGGCGGCATGAAGATGGCCCCGGTCATTGCAGTTGTCGGGCCTTCGGGTGTTGGAAAAGACAGCGTGATCCAAGCACTGTTGGCGCGCGCGCCGAACTTCGAAAGGGTGCGTAGAGTCATCACCCGTCCCCATGGCGAAGGCGGTGAGGATTTTGACCGCGTGTCCGACCGGACGTTTCAAACAATGGTCCAAGAGGGCGGCTTTGTTCTGCACTGGGCTGCGCACGGGCTGCACTACGGCATTCCCGTTGCGATCACGGAACAACGCCGAAGGGCCGACGCCGTTCTGGTCAACCTCTCAAGGGCTGTGTTGCCCGAGGCACAAAAGGAATTTCGAGAGCTGATCGTGATATCCCTGACGGCCGACCCAAAGGTTCTGGCGCAACGTCTGGCAGTGCGCGGCCGGGAAAGCGCGGCCGATCAAGCCCGGCGTTTGGGGCGCGCCAAGGCAGCCCTGCCCGAAGGCCTGAACCACGTGATCGAGGTCGACAATTCCGGGTCACTGGATGCGACCGTTGAAACCATCTTGTCCGGCCTTCAACCTGAAAGGGCGTACCGTTGAAGCATATGGAACCGCCCGTCTTCAGCCTCGCCCACAAGGGCCAGGTCCCCAATGTCAAAAGGGGCTGGCAGCAATGGGACAAGCCGTTGGTTCAACACGGTTTGCACGTTTGCCAGCATCGGCTTGCTCAGGCGACCGGACAGGGTGATGTGAAAGCGGAAAGCCTCCAGAACGTATGGGTAGCCCCAGTTCGTCAGATTGGCGTCTTGCTCCATGGTCAGCCCGGCCGCTCGGCGCCGGTTCATCTCGGTTTCCGAGGCCGGGGCACGAAAAGGGTCCAGGTCGCGGACGCAAGCCGCCGCAAGCGCGTTCAGGTCTCGTGTGTCGCCCACGGGCCGCAAAGCAAGAAACCGACCAAGGCGTGCAACTTCGAGCCCGTCCAGCGAAACGGGGGCGAATTTACCGGCCAGACGGGCGCAGGTATCCTGCAAAGCGGACAGCGACTGATCTTCACGCAAGCGAAACGGCGGCTTCATCGTGGCATGAAGCCCGTATTTGCGCGGCACTTGTGTTACCGAGGCGACGTCCAACCCGTCGATGGCCGGATGGTCGACGGTCCGTCCCGCATCGATGTCCCACCCCAGCCACCCGGTTGCAAACCTGCTCCATTCGGATTGGGCGGGGGGAACGAAATAGATCGCGTATCGCGCAAAATTCACAATGGCCTCCTGTTGCGTGGCCTCTCCTTACCTCAAACCACGTGAAAATCCGATGACAGATGACCTGACCCTTGCCAATGCGTTGCTTGTTCTGCCGGATGAGACTGTCCGGGGGTGTGTCCGTATCGTTGGCCAGACGATCGCTGACATAGACACCGGCGCGGCTGTTCCGAAAGGCGCGATTGACTGTAACGGGGACTATGTGTCGCCCGGCCTGGTCGAGTTGCACACCGACAACCTGGAACGCCACATCCAGCCGCGGCCCAGGGTGGACTGGCCCCATGCCGCAGCCATTCTTGCGCATGACGCGGAACTGGCTAGCACCGGGATCACGACCGTCTTTGACGCTATGCGCGTGGGGTCGATCCCGTCCGGTGCTGGACGGTATCTGAAATACGCGCGCGGACTGTCCCACGAGCTGTGGGAGTTGCGAGAGCAGGACGCACTCAAGATCAGCCACTTTCTGCATCTGCGCGCCGAAGTCTGTTCTGAGACGCTGGTCGAGGAACTGCAGGAATTCGGTCCAGAAGACCGGGTGGGCATCGTTTCGTTGATGGATCACACGCCCGGCCAGCGCCAGTTTCGGGACCTGTCCAAGTTCGAAGCCTATCTAAAAGGCAAGTACGCTATGGATGACGACATGTTCGCACGGCACGTCGACCAGTTGCGGGGGCTGAGGGACCGCAATGGAGACCGCCACGAGCAGGAGGCCGTGGACGCCGCGCGCCGCTTCGGAGCGGTTCTGGCCAGCCACGACGACACGACCGAGACGCAAGTGGCGATATCCGCCCGCCATGGCATTCGGCTGGCCGAATTCCCAACGACGGTCGAGGCCGCACGGGCCTGTCACGCTCATGACATTCAGGTCATGATGGGCGCGCCAAACCTGATCCGGGGCGGGTCACATTCTGGGAATGTGGCAGCACGGGAACTGGCCGACTTGGGGTGTTTGGACATTCTGTCGTCGGACTATGTGCCGTCAGCCTTGCTGTTGTCCGCCGTTACCCTTGGGCGCATCTGGGATGACATGGCGCGTGGCATCGCCACTGTCACACGGGCTCCGGCGCGGGCGGCGGGCCTAGCGGATCGCGGCGCTCTGAAACCGGGGCTGCGGGCAGACCTGATCCGTTTTCGAATGCGGGGCAACGTCCCGGCCCTTACTGCCGTCTGGTCGCGCGGGCAGCGCGTGGCCTGATCAGGCGAGGTAGAACAGATAGCGGTCAGGCGCGATGGAGTCCGGGCCGTTGATCTGTTCGAACCCTTCCAGCGGTTGGCCGGAAATCAGCAACCCGCCTGGGACCATGACCGAGCCAATCAGCTTGCTGAGCCTCGCCGCTTCGACCACGTCTTCATGTTTGATCCCGCGACCGAAATCATAATGCGCCAATGCGATCCGCGGGCCGTCTTCGGCCAGCTTCTTCAGCATCGGTTCGGCCTCGCCCTGCAGAAAATCTTCGGCCGGCGGGGTGCTGTCCGGGTGACACTGCAGAACCCGGTCCATGACCCAGATGCGCCGGTCGGGCAGGATCTCGCGCAGGTGGTCATAGGTGCGGCCGTTGCCCAATCCCATGTCCAGCACATCGCCTTTCAGCCCTTTGATCCGCGCCGCAGCCCAGTTCAGCCCGTCGCGCTGGGCGGTCAGGCGTCGCAGCATGGAATCCAGTCGGCTCATCAAGGTCTCCTCGGGTAATCAGTGTGGTCCTGCGGACCAGACGCGTGTGGGGCCAGCCATGAGACAATCCAGAAGCGCCTCGGTAAAGTCCCAGATCTGTTGATCATGGACAAGATGATGGGTCAACACGCCAAAAGGTTCGGTTGGGTCGGCACGTCCCTCTCGGCGATCCTGCAGCATCGAGACGGTTTTGGCGATCAACGCATTCGGATCGGCCAACCCTCGCTTACCACGCCAGTCGATCGGATCCAGATGGGTATTGACCTGAGTCAGGCCCGGCGCTGCTTCTACGTGCGTTCTGGGCGTGGCCGTGGACAGGAACTGATAGCCGATCTCCGCAAGCTCTGCCGTCACTTCGGGCGCGATGCGGTTCCAAGGGGGGACGAACATCGGGCACAGACGATCACCGAAGGACTCCTGCAGACGCAGGAAGCCATTGCGTGCATCAGACACAATCGAGGCGGGCGGACGATGCAGGCGGAACTCGGACTTCTTTTCGCCCTTTGGTGCGTGGTTCTCGTGCGCCCAGCCGTGAACCACCGGAACCAAGCTGGTTTGGTTGGCAACCTGGTCGACCAGATCCTGACTGGCATCGCGTGGAATGATGGCCAGATGAACCGGCAGCCCGGTTCGGGATGACAGGCCCACCAAACGGTCCAATTGCCGGCTGGGCGCGATCGCGTCATCGTCCCGCCACCACAGTGGAAGCGTAAGCCCAGCCTCTCGCCACACCTGCAATTCGGATCGCAGCGGTGTCCAATCGGTTGTCATTGCCGAGCCTCCCAGAGTGAGGTGGCAATCTCTACCGACTTGCGGGCTCCGTCAAACCCGCCATCCAACGGTTTGCGCGGGCCTTGATGCAGAACGCGGTCGACTGCTTGGGCCAATGCCTCTCCGGTCAGCTTCGCGCTGGGCAGCACGTCGACGGCTGGCAGGCGCGCGAGGCTCTTTGCCCTCAGGGTCTGCTCCACTTCCTTACCATCGTCGAATGGGATCAGAACGGCCGGGGTCGCGCATTGCAGCAAGTCCATGGCGGTGTTGTACCCGCACATGCTGACCGAGGCTGCGGCCAGCGGTAGCATTTGTCTGAAATCCGGACGTACGGGCTCCAGAATGACATTTTCGCCATTTGTCATGTGCCTCAGTTCGGCAATCCGGTCTTCGGCATCCTGACCGCCGACCAGCAGGCGCCAGCGCCAGTTGGGCATCTTTTGGGCGGCCTCGATGGCCGCGCGAAAGATCGGTTGCCCGACCGATCCGCCGCCAGCGCTGACCAGGATTTCATTCGCTCCTTCCCCCTGTTCATGAGGACCCGGCGCAGGCGGGGCAACAAAGCCCGTATAGAACAGGCGTCCGGCCAAGTTGCCTGTAACCGGCCAGCTGGCATCCAGCGGCGTGATTTCGGGGTCGGAATGAACCAGTACGCCGTCATAGAAACGCACAATGATTTCTTCGGTCCGTACAGCTTTGGCGGGTTTCGACGGTGGCGCGAGGATGTCCCGGACCGAACTCAGAACAACCGGACAGGACGGCAGTGACCGCGCAGTGGACAGCAGGGCCAGAAATTCGTCGGCCAAGCTTCGGCGCCCGAAGGGATAGAGTTCCGTTATCAGGACATCGGGGTTTACCCGTCGAACAGCCTCGGTCAGGGCAATAGCGCGGGAGTTCAGATAGGTCGCGTCTGCAATATCTCCGTCGGCCGTCAGCAACCGCGTGAAATCGGTACCATCCGAACGCAGGGGTGGCAGTGCCAGCAGGGAAACTCCATCCGCATTCAGTTGTGGTGCAGGCATCCCACCGGATGCGACGGTCACGTCGTGTCCGGCATCCGCAAAAGCCCGACCCAAGGTCAAGGCTCGGCTGAGATGTCCGGTCCCCAGCAGATGGGTGACGACGATCATGGTCCTCATGACCCGGCCTCGCGCGGGATAAGCCGGACGGGCTCAGCCTCCGGTCGCATTTGCTCCAAATCGACCACGTAGAGACGATTGCGTTTGATGCGGAACGGCGCGGGGCCTGTGAACTCCCACCCCCAGGCAAGCGCCAGGATGACCCGCATGATTCCGATATGGCAGACAGCTACGTTGTCACCGGTCAGGCTGGACAGCCATGGCACAAGGCGGCGGCGAATGTCGGCCGGGCTTTCGCCGTTGGGGGGACGAAATTCCCAGCTCCAATCCTCGATATGCCGGTAACCAGTGTTGGCATCTGCAATCAGGTCTTCCCCGCGTTGGCCTTCCCAGTCGCCCCAATTCATCTCGACCAGGGCGGCCGAGGTTGCGGGTTCGCGTCCGGCGACCAGCCGCGCAGTTTCGCTGGCGCGGGTCAGGGGGCTGGACCATAGTTCGGCCCGGTCCCAAGGAGTTGGCAAGCGATATCGGGCCAGTTCGGCCTTTGCCTGATCATCGAGGCTGATGTCGCTGCGCCCCTGAATGCGCCCTGCGCGGTTCCAGGCGGTATGACCGTGGCGCAGAAGGGCCAGACGTGTCATGACATCTCCTCTACCAGCGAAGAAACTCCCGACCAGAACGTCCGCGTTGCGGTTGGCATCAAATGACGGCCGGCCACGTAGTCGCGCGCTTTTTGACCTTCGCTCCGACGCAGTTCGGGATCGGACAGCAGCCGGTCAATTCGCTCGGCCAGCGCGGCGGCGCCGTAATCAGGGGCAGGATGATTGGCAGGCGCCAGTACGTCGCGCACTCCCGGGCGATCCTGGGCGACAACGGGGACGCCCGCGGACTGCGCCTCGAGATAGGTCATCCCGTAGGCTTCGTTGACGCCCGGCCAGACCAACAGAGCAGCATCGGAGTAAATCGTTTCCAGGTCATCGCGGCTCAGCAGGCCCAAAAAACGGACACGTGTGCCGAAGGGGGCCATCAAAGCCTCGACATCCGGGCGGGCTGGCCCGTCGCCGGCGATGTTCAGCGTCCAATCCTCATTCAAAAATGCCAGCGTATCGGCCAGAATGCGGAAGGACTCCAACTTGTCCCCGTATCGCATCATTCCCACCGTCAGCATCGGCCCCGCGCATCGAGAGGGCCGAGGCAGGTCCGATCGGGGCAGGAAGGGTGGGAGTTCAATCAATGACTGATCACCGAACCGCTCGCGTTCCAGTGTGATCAAGTCATTTGCTGTGTGATAGAAGATCACCTGCGCGGCGTCGCAGGCATCGTGCGCAGCTTGGGCAAAGCCGGCCCAGGGCCCGGAAAGGCGCGACATGGCGCGGGTGCTCTCAAGCTGAACATAGGGTATCCCGCGCGCCCTGCAGACCGCCGGCCCCAAAAGGTCCGGAGCTTTGTAGTAGTTGTGATAGGTCACCCAGAGGCCTGTATCTGCAGGCAGTTCTGTGCTCAGTCGGGTGACCTCGGCCGCGGCTTCGCGGTCGAGACGGTTCTGAAGGTCCGGGTCTCCGGTTTTGTCATAGATGCGCAGCCGCGAGACCAGATCAACGCGATGCCCTTCGGCCCCGATTGCAGCCATCAGGTTGCGAGCCATTTCGCGGTCGCCGGACGGAACCGGGCTGTCTGGGGCTTTCATCGGCGCATAGAAGGCGACCCGAACCATCAAGTACCCTCCGCGCACAAGGCTTTCAGGCGGCGGGACAGACGCGCAATGCCGGGGTCCATGCGAAAATTGGCAAGCAAGCGGTCATAAGCCGCATCGGCCATGATTGCCGCTTTCTGCGGGTCGGCGGCCAGGGTGGAAATGGCGTCTGCCAGCGCCTTGGGTTCGTCATCGGACAAGATGCCGTGCACGTTGTTGCGGATGAATTCAGGAATGGCCGAGACCGGAGTGGACAGGATCGGCAGTTTTTGCGACGCGGCTTCCATCAGGACATTGGGCAGGCCGTCCCGGTCGCCGTCCGCGGCGATGCGGCTGGGCAGCACGAACAGATCCGCATCGCGCATGGCCGCAATGACTTCGGGTTGATCGCAGGCGCCTTTCCAAGTGATGCGATCCTGCAGGCGCAGATTTTCCGCCAGGCTGCGCAGGTTGTCCGACAAGGTGCCGCCGCCAATGTGGGTCCAGTGCCAGTCGATCTCTGGGGGGAGTATGGCCAAGGCGTGGATCAAGCGATCAAAGCCTTTCTTTTCTACCAGTCGTCCGACGGACACCATATGGAACCGTTCATCGACGGATCGCAGTTTTCGTACGGGCGGCTCAGGAAATCGCGTCAGGTCCAGCCCGTGATAGATCAGATCGACACGGGCGGGGTCATCGGCCAGATCGCGCAAGTGCCGCGCGCCGATCTCGGTGCAGGTTGCGCCGAACGCCGCTCCGAAGGTGTCAGCGTGAAGTTTTTCACGCTTTTCCCACTCGGGCGACGTCCAGATATCCTTGGCGTGAGCCGAAAAGCTCCACGGCAGGCCGCGCATGATTGCAGCATAGCGGGCAACCGAGGACGGGGTATGCAGGAAGTGGGCATACAGCGCGCGCGTGTCGCCGGGCAATTCCGCGGCCAGAACGCAAGCCTGTCCAAAGCGGCGGATCCGGTTGTGCGTGGGATCGCGACGCAGATCCTGTCGCCACACCCGGTAGGCCTGTGCGTAACCCGGAAGCGCCTGTGCGGTTCGTCTCGCCGCCCATACGCGTTGGGGTTCCTGGTACAGGTATTCGGGAAGATAGTGCACCCGCCCCTGAAATCGGTCGTGCAGGGGGTGGCGTTTGGTGTCGGTTGGGTGGCGCAATGACCAGATGTCGAAGGCGTGGCCGGCATCCTGCAAAGCAACCAGTTCCTGAGCGATGAACGTCTCGGACAGGCGCGGCCAACCTTTGACCAACACCGCCAGTCTCGGCTCTGCGTCGGTCATCCGGTCGCTCGTTCCTGTTCCACGCTCAGCAGGGCCTCGACCCGATCAGAGACATAGTCCAAGCCATCCAGCAAACCGGCCCGGATCGCCTGCGAGGGAAGGGGCTGCTGCGGCAGGTTGCGAATGGCCGTGATCATCGCATCGGCCGTCAACCCATCACGGGTCTCGTCCAGCATCCGCACAAGACCCAGTTCCTCGGCGCGCGAGGCGCGGATCCACTGTTCCAGCCGCGGGGTGGTTCGCGGGACGATCACCGCGCGTTTGTCAAAGGAGAGCACCTCGCAGAACGTGTTGTATCCGCCCATGCAGACCACACCCGCCGCGCCGGCGAACAGGGTTTCGATCTGGGATTCGAACCCGACCGCCGTTACACGACCGTTCAGGGCCGCCACGCGGGCCTCGAATTCTTCGCGCAACTCACCGGACAGGAAAGGGCCATAGACGAGCAGGGCTCGGGGGGACAGATCAGGGTCTTTTTCATATGCGGACAGGACAAGGTTGACCATTGCCTTCCCGTCGCCACCGCCTCCGGGCGTGATAAGGATATAGGGCTGCTCGGGAGGTTCGCCGACAGGGCCGAGATCGCGGCGCAGATAGCCGGTCCAGTGAATCCGCGCCTGCGCCGACGGGCTGAGCGGCAATCCTTCTGTCGGGTCATAAACCGACCGCAGGCCGTAGACCCAGATTTCGTGATAGTACTTCTCGGTCGCGGCGACGGCATCCTTTCGGGCCCATTCCGCCGCCAGAACCTCGGGTTCGTCCAGAACGTCGCGAAGACCCAGCACCAGTTTGGCGCGCCCGGATTGATGCAGCTGTTCCAGGGTGGGCAGCAGTTCGCCTCGGAATCCGGTCGGCTCCTTGTCGACGACGACGACGTCCGGGTCGAATTGGCGCATGGTGGTCTGAATCAGTCCCGAGCGCAGCTCGGTGACCTCGTCAATCCCCATTCCGATCGTGCGCGCGGCATACGAACCATCGGCCCGCTTGGTCACGCCCGGCAGGCGCACATGGTCCACGCGCCGCGGAAAAGTGAAGCGCCCGGCAACGGGCGAGCCAGTCAGGATCAGGGCCGAGGCCCGCGGGTTCGCCCGCGTCATTGCCGCAGCCAACGCTCGGGAGCGTCTGAGATGACCCAGTCCGAACGTATCGTGACTGTAGAACATTATGCGCGGAGCGCGACCGGTCTGTTTGTCGTCGATGCCTAGGCTCATGCCCTCGCTCGTATCTTTGTTACGGTGCAGTTTCCGCGCGTTTCGCACCAGTTATCTTATATTTTTTGACGCCGCCTGCCAAAGGGTCTGTGTCAAAGCCGCAAATGCGTCAATCATTGCGATTTGGCAACAGCCATTGCGCAAGTCACCAATAACGCGAAGCCTGCAACATTCCCCGAAGTTGGCAAAGCCCGGATTTGCCGGATGCTGCCTGCTCTTATCGGAATTCCAGAGGGTTGGAAACATCCTGCCTTTGGGCTTGCGCCAAAAACACGGTCCTACACGATGTCGGGAAGCAGCGAGTGGATCGTTTGATCAAGGCCGGTGCGTTCTATAGGCTGCCGTGCAGCAAGAGATCAGGATGCAAGACCTTATGAAACCGAACTTTCTTGTCCGTGTACTGTTCCTGACGTGGACAATCGCTCTGGTATGCGCGACCGGTGCGGCGGCGCAGACCTCGCTGATCCCGGGGTATCCCGGGGCGTCCGGTGAAACAGAGGCCCCGCAGGACAACGATGTTGCAGCCGCGATCCGCGCCGCGACCGAGGCGGGCGCCAGCGTGATCGTCATCGACAGCGCCGGGCAGGTCGTATCCTCGGTTGGGCAGGCTGGTGACCAGCCCGAGGACGTCGCTCATGATCCAATGGCGGAAAGTTCGCAGTTGATGAAGGCGCAGGAGCGCTTTGCCAAGTTCAGCGAAGCCGTGCGATCCCGCCTTGAGGCGTTGCCCTATTCGATCTTCGAGGTACGCTACATCCTCGAGCAAACCAGTCCTGATGGCCGGATTTTCACCTATGTCGAGGTGCTGGGATGGAACATCCTGTTCCTGATGGTTGGCCGATGGCTGTCGATCGAGCTGTACGGCAAGCGCTTTGCCCGACGGTGGGTCGTCGCCCGGATCAAGGAAAACCCGCAGGGGTATCGGGAAAAGATGCCGTTCCTTGTGTTCCGGTTCCTGATGGGTATCGGGGCCACGGTGTTTGCAATGCTGATGGCTCTGATCGTCGGGTATCTGTTCTTCGGCGAGGCCGAAGATATTTCGATCCAGTTCACCGTCACGGCGATTTTCACGGCGTTTTTCCTGTCACGTACGGTTTCCGACCTGTGGCGGATGGTGCTGTCGCCGTATCTCAGCCAGTACAGGCTGCCGCCATTCTCGGACCGTGACGCCAAGCGGCTGTACATCTGGGCATCGGCGCTGGCGACCTATGACATTACCGCTGTTCTGTTTTCCACCTGGGTGGCGGATTTCGGGCTGAACTACAACGTCTACGCGATGGTTTATGGCGGGCTGACCCTGATCGGGATGGTCGGAAACATCCTAATGATCCTGTTCAATGCCCGGGCCATTTCGAACGCCATCCGAGGCGGCCGCCAGCCAGACCAGGTGTCTTGGTTGCTGCGGTTCGTATCATTTGGCTGGGCCCCGGCCCTGATCGTCTATCTTGTCTTCAGCTGGTTCAAGCTGGCGGTGGATCTGGTGCTCGAGACCGAGGACTCGCTGCCGATCGTCGCAAGCAGTTACATGATCTTCATGTCGGTCGTCATCGCCTATGGCGCCATGAACTATCTGCTCGAGCGGTACTTCGATCGCAACCGGCAGATCGAGGCTCTGAATGCCGAGCTCGATACCGATGAAGATACCATGCGGACCTCGGAGACGCCCGAGGCGGAGAAGCGCAAGCACACATTGGTGACCTACGAAGATCTTGCGCGGCGTGTCGCGGGCATTCTGGCCTTTGTCGTCGGCATCTACGCACTGGTCGTCATCTGGAATCCCGAAGCCAGCTGGAGCGAGGATTTGCCCATTGGCAGGGCGCTGGATGTGATGGTGATCCTATTCATCGGCTACATCCTGTTCCACTTCTTCCGGATCTGGATCGACACCAAGATCGCCGAAGAAACCGATGATGGAGCCGCCGAAGCCGAGTTGGGTGACGAGGGCGGAGAGGGCGGTCAAAGCCGCCTTGCCACGCTGCTGCCTTTGTTCAGGGGCGCCATACTGGCCGTGGTGGTCGTGACCATCGTGCTGATCGTCCTGATGGAACTGGGCATAAATGTCAGCCCGCTGTTTGCAGGCGCCGGCGTTGTCGGTCTGGCCGTGGGCTTTGGCTCGCAAACCCTGGTGCGGGACATTTTCTCGGGCGCGTTCTTCCTGCTGGATGACGCGTTCCGCAAGGGAGAATACATCGACATCGGAGATGTCAAAGGTACGGTCGAAAAAATCTCGGTCCGGTCTTTCCAGCTGCGCCACCATCTGGGGGCCCTGAACACGATCCCGTTTGGTGAAATCAAGGTTCTGACCAACTACTCGCGCGACTGGGTGATCATGAAACTGCCTCTGCGCGTGACCTATGACACGGACGTCGAGAAGGTCCGTAAACTGATCAAGAAGCTGGGGCAGGAGTTGCTGGAGGATCCGGTGATCGGGGACAACTTCATCCAGCCGCTCAAGTCACAGGGCGTCATCGAGATGCAGGATTCCGCGATGATCATCCGGGTGAAGTTCATGACCAAGCCGGGCGACCAGTGGCTGGTACGCAAGAAGGTGTACCAAGAAATCCGCGAGTTGTTCGCGCGCGAAGGCATCAAGTTTGCCCACCGCGAAGTCACGGTTCGACTGGCCGATGGCAAGGATCCCGAAGACCTGTCTCCGAAACAACGCGAGGCGGTCACCGGCGCGGTGCAAGCCGCGATTGACGAGGAGTATCTGGACGATATCGGCCCCGGTGGCGACGACCGCTAGGGCGCTCCCGCCACTTTGACCTGCGGCGCCGCTGCGCCACCGTTCCAAGCGTTGGGCAGGGCCGCGCGTTCCGCGCGGCGGTCGGGCCTTTGTTCAGGTGGTTCGCCACGTGGGATCAGACGTGCCGAGCCGGGATGCCGGGATCGGCCAGTGCATCCGCGCCTCACCGACGCTCAGCGCGGGGTTCAGCCGTTTGCCGGGGCCCCAGCCGGACTCTTCTGATCTGGATGCGTAGTCCCCGGGTTTGGCAGCGGTGAACGGGTCGCCCGTCTCGGATTTCGCGAGGCTGGCCAGCAATTCGGCGATACGGGCAAGCGACAAGCGCCCATCCATGATCGAATGCCCCGAAGCCGCTTCTTTCAGAGCCGAGAGGACAGCGGCGGCCATCAAATAGCCGGTGGCATGGTCAAGTGCCTGAACGGGCAGCGGGGTGGGTTTGTCGGCTCCGGCCCAAACGCGGCCGGCGTCAGCGACTCCCGAGCTCATCTGGACGAGGCTGTCAAATCCGCGACGGGTGGCCCAGGGCCCCTGCCAACCGTAGGCGTCCAGCGTAACTTCGACCCGGTTTGGAGCGATCGTATCGCGCACCTCTTTTGTCAGCCCCAGAGCATCCAGCGCACCGGGGCGGTAGCCATGGACAAAGACATCCGCTTGCGCGAGCAGCTCTTGCAGCTTTTCCAGGCCAGCGGGTGACTTGAGGTCCAGGTATGCGCAGCGCTTGCCGAGCGAGATATCGGGGATCACGCCCGGCTCATCCCAACCCGGTGGGTCGATGCGCAGCACTTCGGCTCCGAACCCGGCCAGCGTGCGGGTGGAAACCGGGCCTGCCAGCACGCGCGTCATGTCGAGAACCCGAAGCCCGGCCAAAGGCCGATCCGCGCGCGCCTGAGGCCTGTCGCGCAGGGTGATCCGGCGTGGGCCGTGCCAGCCGATCAACGGATCCCGCGTCACGGCGCGGCCTTGCGGGTGGTCAAGCCACTCGGCCCGGCTGCGCATGGCGGCGGCAACACCACCCTGCGCCACGATATCCGTTTCAAGGTTCGAGACCGACCAGCTCTTGATGGCCTGCGTCACCGCGGCACGATCCCCCTCGGTCGCCAAAACCCTGAGGGCCGCTTCCCTATGGTGGGGGAGGTTGGTGTGCAACCTGATCCAGCCATCGGCCCCCCGATAGTCGCCCGCGATTGGATCCCAGAGACTTGGCATATCCCAGCCTTCGGGCTTGAACGAGTATCCGAACCACAGCGACGCGAGGCGGTGATCGACCATTGCCTTGGGTGGGAGCGAGACAAGATTGGTGGCCTGCATGAACCGTCCAAGCTCGCGGCCCACGGCTGCAAAGCTGGCAGTTGCCAGCTCGGATACGGCAAATGCGCTGGGAAGCGCACCGGAGCCGGCGACCTGATAGGCCTCGGACGGTGGAAGCGAAGCCAGCAGGCTCATTGCTGATAAGGGTCCAGACTGTCGCGCAGCCCGTCACCCAGGAAATTGAAGGCCAGCACCACCACGATGATCGGCAGCATCGGGATGGCCGTCCACGGATAGATCTCGATCGAGGCGAGGTTCTGCGCGTCGTTCAGCATCACGCCCCAACTGACCGCCGGTGCCCGCAGGCCGAGACCCAGAAAGCTGAGCGCGGTTTCCCCCAGGATCATGGCCGGGATCGACAGCGTGGCCGAGGCAATCAGGTGAGACATGAAGTTCGGCAGCAGGTGCTTGCGGATTACCCGGCCGGAACTGGCACCCATCATCTCGGCGGCGCGCACATATTCTTCTTCGCGCAGCGACAGGAATTTGGCGCGCACGGATCGGGCCAGCCCGGGCCAGTCGAGGATGCCGAGGATGATCGAGATGATGAAGAACACCGCAACCGGCGACCAGTTCGACGGCACCGCCGCCGATAGTGCCAGCCACAGGGGGAGTTCGGGCAAAGACCGCAGGATTTCGATCACGCGGTTGATGACCCAGTCGATCCGTCCACCGAAGTAGCCGGCCATAGACCCGAACAGGATGCCAAGGAAGAATGAGACCGAAATGCCGATCAGGCCCACGGTCAGCGAAAGCTGTGCGCCGTATAGGATGCGGCTGAAGATATCGCGGCCCAGCCGGTCCGAGCCCCAGAGGAACAGTGTCGTGCCTTCTGGTGCGCAGAACAGATGCGTGTTTGACCGGATGAGCCCGGCCAGCTTGTACTCGGATGCCTCGCAAAAGAACCGCACGGGTCGCGGATCCTCGGTGTCAGGGACGAATTTCCATTGGAACGTCTCGAGGTCGGCCTCGGCCACGATCGGGTAAACGAACGGCCCGATGAACTCGCCCTGGTGGAACCAGTTCACCGATTGGGGCGGTGCGTAGAGATGTTCGCCATTTCGTTCGTTCGGGCCATAAGGCGCGATGAACCCTGCAAACGGGAGCATCAGGTAGCAAAGCAGCAGGAAAATGCCCGATATCAGACCCAGCCGGTGTGTCTTGAATTTGCGCCAGACCAGAACCCAATTCGGGGCGTCCAGATCCCTGCGCTCCAATTGCTGCAAAGATGCTTCGGGATCGAACGGGGCGTCGTCGACAAAGCGACCGTCGGGCAGTTTGCTCATGCTTCGCGCCCCTCGTACCGAATACGCGGGTCAAGCATGACCAGCAGAATGTCGGAGATCATGGTGCCGATCAGCGTCAGCAGCGCCACGAACATGAGGATGAAGGCCGACAGGAACTGGTCCTGTGTCTTCAGCGCCGTCAGCAGCGTGGGGCCGATGGTCTGCAAACCCAGCACCACCGAAACCAGAACCGATCCCGACACCATCGAGGGCAGCAGGTTGCCGATGTCAGCCACGAAGGGGTTGAAGGCGACGCGCAGCGGGTATTTGGTCAGCATCCGCGACGGCGACATGCCCTTGGCTATAGCGGTTTCAACATATGGCTTGCCCAATTCGTCCAGCATGTTGGCGCGCAGGCGCTGCATCATGGCCGAGGCGCCCGAGGTGCCAATCACGAATGTGGGCACGATCAGATGAACCAGGATGGATTTCATTTTATCCCAGCTCATGGGTTGCCCCTCAAACACCGGGTCCATCAATCCGCCGATGGGCAAATTGAGGTAACGGTGCCCGTAGTAGAACAGGATGAGCGCCAGCAGAAAGTTGGGCGTCGCCAATCCCAGATAGCCCACGAAGGCGGTCGTATAGTCGACCCAGGTCCGCGACTTGGCCGCCGCCATAACACCCAGAGGCAAGGCCACGGCATAGACGAACAGGATCGCGGCAAGGTTCACGACCACGGTCAGCCACAGCGTGTCTCCGACGATGTCGGCAACCGGACGATCGAATTCGAAGGACCAGCCGTAGTTGCCCTGCAGCAACCCCTCAAACCCATGAGGGCCGGGAAAGAAGCCGACCCAGATCAGGTATTGTTCCCACATCGGGCGGTCCAGAGCGTATTCCTTTCGCAGGAATTCCGCCTTGGCCACACCGGCCGACTGCCCCGAAGCCTGCAGCTCGGCAATCTGGTTGCTGAGATAATCTCCCGGCGGCAGGTTGATGATCACGAAGATCAGCATCGATACCACCAACAGGGTCAGCAGCATCGTGAAAAAGCGATACACCGCGTAGCGGAGCATGATCATCTATCCGCTCCTGTCAGTCGGCGAAGAAGAATTCGTCTGGGCGGTGCACTCCGAAATGCGCGCCGGGTTCCCACGCCCACATGGCCTGTTCGGGAACATTGCGCAGACGGTTTGAAACCACGATCGGCTGGGGCGCGCCGTTCAGAATTCCGATGCCATAGATCTGGTCGGCGTGTATCTTCAACATCTCCTCCCAGACCGCCCGGCGTTCATCCTCGGTTTTTGCAAGTTCCCAGATGTGGTTCAACTCCAGCAAGCGCTGGGCTTCGGGCAGATCGGGCGGCTCGCCAGCTTCGCCGCCGGTTTGATAGTGTTGCCCCCATTTTGGCCAGGCCAGAAACACCTGGTCGGTCGGGGCCAGATAAACCGGTGACGTATGCAGCTGCGGGATGCCATCATCCCAGCCATACCAGACCGAAGCCATCGTATTGCCGGCAAAAACACGGTTGCGCAGGATGTCGCGGTCAAGCGGACGCATGACCAGTTTCACCCCGATTTCCCGCCACGTATCAGTCACAATCTGCAGCGCGTTCTCGACCTCTTGGCGTTCTCCGGCTGTTTCGATCACCAGCTCCATGGGGCGGCCGTCCGGCAACAGGCGTATGCCGTTCTTGTCGCGCTGCGTCAGCCCGACCTCGTCCAGCAGGGCGTTGGCCTGTGCGACGTCGTATTGCGCCCACGCCTGCGCATTCTCTTCACGGTAGAAGGGCGAGGCAGGCAAAACGGACATGGCGGCCGGATGCGCCAGTTTGAAGTACAGCGCCTGGTTGATGGTCTGCCGGTCGATGGCCAGCGAAAGAGCGCGTCGGACACGGACATCGCGCAGCACATTGCGCCAAACCTCGTCTTCGAAATTCAGGTTGGGGTAGATTGCGATCTGTGACGCAACACCAGTTTTCCAGAGTAGCGTCTTGTAATTTCCGTTGGCTTCGCCCTTTTTCAGGATCGAGGCATCCCGAAAATCAAGCCCACGACCCTGCAGGTCGGTCTCACCGGCATTGGCCTTGGCCGCCACCAGGCCGGGAGCAACGATCTCCATCTCGACCACGTCGATGTATGGCAGTTGCAAACCCTTCGAGTCGATGCGGTGGTAATAGGGGTTGCGGACGAAATTGTGCCGGATCTTCTTGCCCGAGCTCGCGTTCAGCCAAGGCTGCAGAGTGGGCAGTTCGTGATTGTCGTACTTGTAGAGGTTGTCCAGCTTGTTGTGCAGGGCGGCCCAGCTTTTGACACGTGCGTCACTGACCTCGAAGTCCAGCTTTTCCTTGTCGGCATATTTCTCATGATAACGCTTCAGGAACGCAGCAGGGCGGTAGATGAATGGTGGTCGCGCCTGCGCCAGTGAGGCCAGAAAGTTCGGGTTCGGGTCGTCCCATTCGTAGATCACCGTCGTTTCGTCCGGGAACGTGACAGTGGGGAGTTTGCCCTCAACCCGCAGGAAATCTGGGGGGCCGGACGGGCTGAGGAGCTCGTTGTTGGCCACGTCTTCCCACCAGTATCGGAAGTCTTCCGAGGTGAAAGGTGTGCCGTCCGACCATTTGTGCCCCTTGCGCAGGTGCAGAGTGTACTTGCGGTTTTCTTCGTTGTCGTAAGACGCCAGCAGATCGGGGACCAGATTGTACTGGGCATCGAAGCCCACCAGTCGGGCGTAGCCATAGACCACCATCTGCCGGATATCCTTGGACCGGGTGACCATCGTGCGCAGGGTTCCGCCCTGTTTGCCGAATTCGCGCCCTTTCGAAGACAGGTCGACGATCAGCGGTTCCTGCGGGATGCGATCTTGCACCGGGGGCAGGTTTCCGATGTCCACCTCGGCTTTCCAGAACGTGCTTTCCTGCAGGTCGGGAAGGGTGTCGGCCCAGGCGGACAGCGCCGCGCCCAGCGTCAGCGCGGCGGCCAGAAACTTGAATCGAGTGGTCTTAAACATGGCAACGTACCTTATGGCCGGGCTCCATTTCCACGAGTGAAGGTATCATGGTGTCAGAAAATCTAAAGGCGTCATCCCAACTGTCCGGAGACCCGGCGCCAAGGGCGACCAGCTTCAGATCGATGGGACGATTGATATCGGGTTCGGGTTGTGCGGCAATCAGAGCCTTGGTGTAGGGGTGGCGCGGGTTGTAGAACAACGTCTCGGGTGGAGCCTGTTCGACGACCAGCCCCTGGCGCATGACCGCGACCTCGTCCGCGATACGGGCGACCACGGCCAGATCGTGAGAAATGAAAAGATAGGACAGGTTCAGACTGTCCTGCAGTCTTTCCAGAAGGGTCAGGATTTGCTCTTGGACCGAAACGTCCAAAGCCGATGTCGGCTCGTCGCAGACGATCAGGGACGGATCCAGCATCATCGCACGGGCGATTGACAGGCGTTGGCGTTGACCGCCGGAGAAAGCGTGGGGGTAGCGCTTGAGCATCCCGGCGTTCAATCCCACGCGTTCGAGCATCTCAGCGGCCTTGTCGCGGCGCTCGGCCGTCGTACCGATATTGTGGATCTCCAGCGGTTCGGTCATCGCATCCTGAATGCGCATGCGCGGGCTCAGAGAACTGTAGGGATCCTGAAACACCATCTGAGCCTTGCGCTGAAACGCCGTGCGCTCCTCGCGGGTCATCTGGTGGACGCGTATCGGGTCCTCGCCCGGCGCGGCGCGAAAAAGCACTTCGCCGCCCGGGTCTGGCAACTCGGCCCCCAGCGCGATCCGGGCCGCGGTGGTCTTGCCCGATCCGCTTTCGCCGACTACGGCCAACGTCTTGCCGCGGGCCAGTTTCAGGTCGACGCCCCGGCAGGCATAAATCAGCTTGCCCGCTTTCCAACCGCGCGACGACCGCATCGTGTAGGTCTTGCACACATCCTTCATATCGAGGATCAGATCCTCGTCCGGCATCGGAATTCCCACGGCTTCCTTGTCCGGGATCTCGGGGGCCGCATCAAACAGTTGGCGGGTATAGGGATGGGCCGGAGCATTCAGGATCAGCTCGGCTGAACCCGCTTCCATCACCCGGCCTTTGTGCATGACGACGACCTGTTCGGCCATATTGGCGACCACGCCCAGGTCATGCGTCACCAAAACCAGCGCCATACCAGTTTCTTTCTGCAGATCCTTGATCAGGCCCAGCACCTGAGCCTGGGTCGTCACATCCAGCGCAGTTGTCGGTTCGTCGGCAATCAGCAATTCCGGTTTGGACACCATCGCCATCGCAATCATCGCGCGTTGACGCATGCCGCCCGAAAGTTCGAACGGATACGAGTCATAGGCGCGCGCCGGATCGGGAAAGCCCACGCGTTCGAACTGCGACAGCACTTCCTTGCGGGCCTCAGACTCGGAGGCGCCCCGATGCAGCCACAGAACTTCGCTGACCTGGTTGCCGATCTTGTGCAACGGAGACAGCGACCGCATAGGTTCTTGGAAGATCATCGAAATTCGATTGCCGCGGATGCCACGCATCTCACGTTCGGAAATTTCGGACAGCGCGACGCTGCCCTTGGAGGTGTTCAGCTGCATTACGCCACTGCGGATCTGGGCCGTTCTGGGCAGAATGCGCAGCACCGCCCGGCAAGAGATCGTCTTGCCCGACCCGGATTCCCCGACCAATGCCAGCGTTTGCCCGGCCTCGACATCGAAATTCACATCTCTGACGACGGGCTCCCCGGCGCCGAAACCGATGCTCAGGTCTCGGACAGACAACAAGGCCGTCATGCGGGCATTCCACCCGTGTGGCCACCACGTGACATTGGTTTTGAACTCCCTGGTTTTTTTGACGCAGTTTCGCGCGCTTGGGGGCGACTAGTCAAATACCTTCTTGGGCTGAAATGTCGCGGAAACGTGACGAACAGTGCATTGTGCCTACACAAAGTCTTGAGTTTTTGTCATCAAAGCCGCGATTGGCCGCGATCGGTGGTCTTTAAAGTATCAGGGAGATATTTCGCAATGTCCGACGCGCAAAGCCGACTGGATCTGTTCATTGATCGCATGGTCTCGCAGCGGGCATGTCTGGATTTCGCGATTGCCGACACGGCCGAATTGGCCGGTCCGGTGTTCGAACTGGGTCTGGGAAACGGGCGCACCTATCATCACATGATGAACCGGATCCGCAACCGACCCGTCTATGTGTTCGAACGCGCGGTGGCCTCGCACCCCGATTCCACCCCGCCCGAAGATCGTCTGATCCTGGGCGACGTGCGCGAGACTCTGCCCGCCGCGCTGGATCGGTTCGGCGCGACCGCCAGCCTGATCCATGCCGATCTGGGCGGCCACAACCGCGAAAAGAACGATGCCTTCGCCCGCTTCGTTTCACCCCTGATCGAACCGCTGCTGGCCGAGGGCGGGCTGATGGTCTCGAGCGACCGGATGTATTTCGAAACGCTGACGGAACAGCCCCTTCCCGCAGATGCGGTTCCGGGTCGCTGCTTCATCTACCGGCGCTAGGCGGCGTTCCGCAGGGTCACTTTGTGTGGGGACTCGATCCCGGCACGGCGGGCGGTCTAACCTTCGCGTGACGTTCACGCAAAGGACCGCCCATGCTGTTTTACGATTGCTCGACCGCCCCGAACCCGCGCCGTGCCCGGATGTTCATCGCCGAAAAAGGGCTGCAGATCGAAACCCGCGACATCTCGATCGCCAAGGGCGAGCAAATGAGCGAGGCGTTTCGCCAGGTAAATCCCCGCACCACCATCCCGGTTCTGGTCACCGACGAGGGGACCGTTCTGACCGAGAACCTCGGCATCGCTGCCTATCTCGAGGCGCGCTTCCCCGAGCCTCCGTTGATGGGGCGGACGCCGGACGAGAAAGGGCTGGTGCTGATGTGGAACGCGATCGTCGAACAGCAGGGCGGGGCGCCCATCGCAGACGCGCTGCGCAACACGCATCCGGCCTTCAAGGACCGCGCCATCCCCGGACCGCAGAACCACGCGCAGATCCCGGAACTGGCCGAACGCGGCCTCGCGCGCGTCGGAGCGTTCTTCGACCTGCTCGAAGAACGTCTGCAAGACAGCGCCTTCATCGCGGGCGAGGCGTTCTCGCTGGCCGATATCTCGACCTTCGTGTTCGTGGATTTCGCCCGTGTCATCAAGATGCGCATCCCCGAGGGCAACACGGCAACCCGGGCCTGGTTCGACAGCGTGCAGGCGCGACCCAGCGCCAGCGCCTGACAGCACTGTACAGAAATGTCTAGACAGAAGTGAACAGTACCCCTAGCGTCCTTTGGGAATCGTCCAGGGGAGGTCGGGATGAAATCGCAGTATCGCGTTGTAGTCATCGGGGGTGGCGTCGTCGGCGCCTCGGTTCTGTATCATCTGGCCAAGTTCGGCTGGCCGGATGTGGTTATGCTGGAACGCCGGCGGCTGGCTTCGGGGTCGTCATGGCACGCGGCGGGGGGCATCCACGCGCTGAACGCCGATCCGAACATGGCGGCGCTGCAGGCCTACACGATCGACTTGCTGAGCGAGATCGAGAAGGAATCGGGCCAGAATATCGGCCTGCACATGACCGGCGGCCTGACGCTGGCCGGAACCCCCGAACGGTGGGAGTGGTTGCAGGCGAACTACCGCATCTTTCAGTCCATTGGCATCGACGACTGCGAATTGCTGAGCCCGGAAGAGGCGCAGAAACGCTGCCCGATCATGTCCACCGACGGCATTCTGGGCGCGATGTGGGCCGACCGGGAGGGCTACATCGACACCACCGGCACCGTGCAGGCCTATGCCACCGCAGCCAAAAAACGCGGGGCGGAATACTACGAGGAAACCAAGGTTGAGGAACTGATCCAGACCGCCGATGGCTGGCAGGTGGTGACCGACAGGGGAACGATCACCTGCGAGCATGTGGTCAACGCCGCCGGCCTGTGGGCCAAGCAGGTGGGGCGCATGGCAGGGGTCGAACTGCCGGTGTCGCCACTGAAGCACCATTACCTGATCACCGACACGGTGCCCGAGGTCGCAGCGGCCGATTTCGAGATGCCGATGACCGTGGATCTCGAGGGCTTCACCTACATGCGGCAGGACCAGAAGGGTGTTCTGGTCGGCATCTACGAGGTCGATCACGAACACTGGGCTATGGACGGCGCGCCGTGGAATTATGGCGAGGAGCTGTTTCAGGAGCAGCTGGACCGCATCGAGAACGAACTGACGCTGGGCTTCGAACGCTATCCGGCGATCCAGAACGTGGGCATCAAGACATGGGTGAACGGTGCCTTCACCTTCTCGCCGGACGGCAACCCTCTGGTCGGTCCGGTGCCGGGCAAGCGGGGCTATTGGACCGCTTGCGCGGTGATGGCCGGATTCCTGCAGGGCGGCGGCGTCGGCAAGACGCTGGCCGAATGGATGATCCATGGCGAGCCCGAGGCCGACGCCTGGCCGATGGACGTGGCGCGCTATGGCGACTTTGCCCAGAACAAGCGCTATATCCGCGAGACGACGGGCCAGTTCTATTCCCGCCGTTTCGTGATGACCTATCCGAACGAGCAACTGCCCGCCGGACGCCCTCTGAAGATGTCGCCGGCCCATGACGCGATGACCGAGGCAGGCTGCAAATGGGGCGTCAGCTGGGATCTCGAGGTGCCACTCTATTTCGCGCCCAAAGGGTTCGAGGAAACGCCGACCCTGAAACGCTCGAACGCCTTCGACATCGTGGCCGAGGAATGCCGCACCATCCGCGAAGGCGTGGGCCTGATGGACATCACCGGGTTTTCACGGTTCGAGGTTTCGGGGCCGAATGCGGAAATCTGGCTTAACAAGGTGATGGCCTCGAAACTGCCGGGACTGGGCCGCGCGAAACTGGCACCGATGCTGGGCGAGAACGGGCGGCTGAAGGGCGACCTGACGGTTCTGAACTGGGGCGACGGCACCTGGTGGATCATGGGCAGCTATTACCTGCGGGCCTGGCACATGCGCTGGTTCGACGATCACATGATCGACGGAGTCACCGTTCGCGACCTGGGCGAGGAGGTCTGCGGCTTTGCCTTGGTTGGCCCGAAATCACAGGCGGTGGTCGAGAAACTGGCCGAGCAGGATATCTCAGCCCTGAAATTCATGGGCTGCGGTGCCTATGACATCGGCCTCGTGCGCGCCCGCGTGGCCCGCATGTCGGTGACTGGCGAAAAGGGCTATGAGATCAACTGCCGCTGTGGCGACCACATCGCCCTGCGTCGCGCGCTTCTCGAGGCCGGAGCCAGCGAAGGCATCCGCGAATGCGGGTTCAACGCGATGCTGTCCACGCGGCTTGAGAAAAGCTTTGGCATCTGGTCGGCCGAGTTCACCCAGGCCTACACCCCCGGCATGACCGGCATGGACCGCTGGATCGATTGGGACAAGGACTTCGTGGGCAAGGACGCGGCACTGGCCGAGCGTGAGGGCAACGGCCCGGCGCAGGTTCAGGTGACGCTCGAGGTCGACGCGCTGGATGCGGATGCCAGCGGGTATGAACCCGTCTGGGCCGGCGACCAGCGCGTGGGCTTCGTGACCTCCGGCGGGTATGGCCACTATATCGGCAAGTCGCTGGCCATGGCGCTGGTGGACCGCGACAAAGCGCAGCCGGGCACCGAACTGTCGGTGCATGTGGTCGGGGTCGAGCGGCCCGCGCGGGTGATCGCGCCGTCGCCCTATGACCCTGAGGGCAAAGCGATGCGGGGCTGATCGTGGCGGCGCGGGGCAGAGAAGGCCGGCGGCGGGGGCGGGGGGCGGAGGCCGCTCCCGCCACCCGTCGGGACGTGAATTACCGCCAATTGCGCAACCCGTTTCCGGTGATGGAGGTCTTTCCCGCCGACCAGATCGCCGACATGCACGAAACCGCTCTGCGCACGCTTGAGGAACTGGGCGTCAAGGTCCTGCTGCCCGAGGTGCGGCGTCTCTTTGCCGCTGCAGGCGCGCGGGTGGATGAAGACAGCGAAATGGTGTTCATCGGCCGCGATCTGGTCGAGGCCGCGGTGGCCTCGGCCCCGAAGTCCATCGCCTGCCGGGCCGGGGCGCGGCATCGCGACTTTACGCTGGAACTGGGCAGCCTTGTCTTCCAGCCCGGCGCAGGGGCGCCCAATGCCACCGATCTGGAACGCGGCCGCCGCCCGGCCAGCGGGCAGGATTACCTCGAGTTCCTGAAACTCACTCATCATTTTGACGTGTTCCAGATGATCTCGCCGCAGGTCGAGCCGCAGGACGTGCCGACCCACCTGCGCCACTATTTCACCACGCAGGCGCAGATGGAGCTGACCGACAAGTTCCCGTTCTTCTTCTCGCGCGGCACGCCGCAAGTGATGGACTGTTTCCAGATGCTGGCCGTCGCGCGGGGCCTGTCCGACAACGAGTTCCGCGCCCGGCCGCATTGCTACACGATCATCAACACCAACAGCCCGCGCACGCTGGACATTCCGATGGCGCAGGGGCTGATCGACTTTGCCCGTCACGGGCAGATGTCGATCATCACGCCGTTCACGCTGATGGGGGCGATGGCGCCGATCACGGTCGCGGGCGCGATCACCCTGTCTCATGCCGAGGCGCTGGCGGCCCTGACGCTGACCCAACTGGCAAAACCCGGCGCGCCGGTCTGCTATGGCACCTTCACCAGCAACGTGGACATGAAATCCGGCGCCCCGGCTTTTGGCACGCCCTCGCATTTCCAGGCCTCGCTGGCGGCGGGGCAACTGGCGCGCCATCTGGGCCTGCCGTGGCGGTCGGCGGCCGGGTCGGCCTCGAACGCCAATGACGTGCAGGCCGCCAATGAAAATCAGTTCGGGCTGTGGGGTTGCCTGATGGCGGGGGCCACGGTGATCATCCATTCGGCCGGGTGGCTGGAAGGGGGGCTGACCGTGTCCTTCGAAAAGCTGGTCTGCGATGCCGAGGTGCTGAACATGGTGGCCGAGCTGTGCGCCGGGGCTCAGGCGGGTTCGGCCGAGATCGGGTTTGACACTGCCTTGCGCGAGGTCGAGCCCGGCAGCCATTTCTTTGCCGCCAGCCAGACGATGGAGCGCTACACCACCGAATTCTACGAACCGCACCTGCATGACTATGCCAATTTCGGCACCTGGACCGAACGCGGATCGGTCGATGCGAACCACCGGGCAACTGCGGTTTGGCGTGACATCCTGAACAATTTCGAACCACCCGCGCAGGACCAGCCGGGGCTGGACGCAATGCGTGATTTCATTGCCCGCCGAACCGCCGAGGGCGGCGCGCCGCCGGAGAGTTGATATGAACAGCAAACCGATCCTGCACCGTGACGACCCCAAGGCCGAGCCTCTGGTCGGCAACGTCAAGGTCACGCGCGACGACTGGTTGAACGTGGCGATGGACGTGCTGATCTCGGATGGGGTCGAGCAGGTCAAGGTGCTGAACCTGGCCGAGCGCATGGCGGTGTCGCGGTCGTCCTTCTACTGGTACTTCAAATCCCGGCAGCACCTGCTGGACGCGCTGCTGGATCGCTGGCAGGCCACCAACACCGCCGCCCTGATCGCGCAGGCCGAAGCGCCGGCCGAGACCATCACCGCTGCCGTCTGCAACGTGCATCGCTGCGTGGTCAACACCGCCCTGTTCGACACGGCGCTGGATTTTGCCGTGCGCGACTGGGCGCGGCGGTCGGGCAAGGTGCGGCGGATGCTGGACCAGTCCGATGCCCGCCGCCTGGCCGCGCTGCGGGCCATGTTCGCCCGACATGGCTATGAGGCGGTCGAGGCCGAAACCCGTGCGCGCGTGCTGTACTACATGCAGATCGGCTATGATCTGGCGCAGTTGAACGAGCCGTTGGCCATGCGCCTGTCTCTGGTGCCGCACTACCTGTACGTCTTTACCGGGGTCGAACCGCGGCCCGAGGAAATCGAGGAATTCAGCGCCTATGCCAAGCGCTGTTGGGAGGGAGGATCAAGCCATGAGCCAGCCTGACGCAATCATCATCGGAACCGGCGTGATCGGCGCGGCCATCGCGTTCGAGATGGCCAAGGGCGGCTGGAAGACCCTGTCGCTGGACCGCAACGCGCAGGTGGGGCACGGCTCGACCGCCGGGTCCTGCGCGATCATCCGGATGCATTACTCCACCTTCGACGGCACAGCCTTTGCGTGGGAGGGCTACCATTACTGGCGCGACTGGGCCGACTATCTTGGCCTGCCCGATGGGGCCGATCTGGCGCAGTTCCGCGAGACGGGCTGCCTTGTCATGAAAACCGAGGCCAACGGCCACCTGTCAAGGCACATGAAATACAGTGCCGAGTTGGATTGCCCGTTTGAGGAATGGTCGGCCGAACAGATACTCGACCGCCTGCCGATCTATTCTCTGGACAGTTTTGCCCCGGCCAAACGGATGGACGATTCAGCCTTTGGTCAGCCCAATGGCAGCAGGATGCAGGGGGCGGTGTTCTGGCCCAAGGCCGGTTATGTCACAGACCCGGCCCTGTCCGCGCAGAACCTGATGCAAGCGGCCACGCAGCGCGGCGCGCAGGTGCGGACCGGGGCCGAGGTCGTCGAAATTCTGCAGGAAGGTGGCAGAGTCAAAGGCGTCAGGCTGGCCTCGGGCGAAGAGATTTACGCGCCGGTGGTGATCAACGTGGCCGGGCCGGGATCGTCGATCATCAACCGCATGGCGGGTGTGCTGGACGACATGACCATCGAAACCCGCCCGCTGCGGCAGGAGGTGGTCCACGTTCCCGCGCCGGAAGGGTTCGATTTCGAGCGTCAGGGAACCATCGTATCGGACGGCGATATCGCCTGCTACTGCCGGCCGGAACATGGCAACCATATCCTGATCGGCTCGGAAGACCCGGACTGCGACCCGCATCAGTGGTGCGAGGACGATGTGCACTACAACCACGACTTCACCGACCAGTGGACGACGCAGGCTATGCGATACGCGCAGCGCGTTCCCAGCCTGGGCATTCCGTCCAGAACGCGTGGTGTGGTCGATCTGTACGACGCCTCGACCGACTGGATCCCGATCTATGACAAGTCCAGCCTGCCAGGGTTTTACATGGCCTGCGGCACCAGCGGGAACCAGTACAAGAACGCGCCGATCGCGGGCAAGATGATGGCCGCGTTGGTCGAGTATTGCGAGGGCGGGGCGGATCACGACGCCCAGCCCCTGCAATTCGAGCTGCCCCATATCAAACGCACCATCGACGCGGGCTTTTACTCCCGCAAGCGACCCATCAACGAGGCAAGCAGTTTTTCCGTCCTTGGCTAGCCATGCCGGACAAATGCGCTAGCTCTCCGGAAACACTGAGAAAGGGCGTGTGGGATGGCGGAGAATGACACCAAAGTTCTGATCTTGGGAAGTGCGCCCGCAGCGCTGGCGGCACGGGAATGGGCGCGTGGGCCGTTCACTCACATCGTGGTCATCAACAACGCCTGGCGCATCCGCGAAGATTGGGATTTCCTGATCCATCCCGAGGATTTTCCGGCCGAGAACCGTCCCGACTGTCTGACAGCGACACAGCGTATCGTGACGGCGCAGGATTATGTCCCGATCCAGAACGCGTATGGCGGTTTCGTCTATGCCGGAGGCACCATGGCCTTTACCGCCGGGTACTGGGCGCTGGGCGCTCTCAAACCATCGGTGATTGCCTTCTTTGGCTGCGACATGGTCTATCCGCGCTCGGGCAATACCCATTTCTACGGCCAGGGAACGGCCGATCCCTTGCGTGCTGACGTCACCCTGCGTTCGCTCGAGGCGAAATCGGCACGGCTGGCGCTGCTGGCGGCGCGTCAGGATTGCAACGTGGTGCGGTTGTCCGTTGGACCCAGCCGGTTGGTCTATCCGTCCGTCTCTCATACCGAAAAGATCCCCGAGGCCCGGCCGCGCCCTGAACACGTCGATGCTCTGCTGCAGGCCGAGTACGAGGCGGGCTACATGGTGCCATCCGGCCGGTATTGGGAGGTCGAAGACCGGTTCAATCCAGCCGTTGTCGACCGGCTGGATGCGGCTTGGCTTGCGGCCTACAAAGCCTCGGCGCTGGATCAGGCGGCCTGAGCGCGCGGCGCGCGCAACAAGTCTTCGACCTTTCGTCTGGCGGTCTCGGCCGCTTGTATCCGAACCGGGCCGTAACCGCGGATCTCGTCAGCGCAGGACAGGATGCTTTGCCACGTTTCGGTATCCCGATCCCCGTACTCTGCCACAAGGCGGTCCAACAGCCCCTGGTACCAATTCAGCAGATCGCGGTGCAGGCGCGCTTCGGCATGATAGCCAAACGGATTGAGAGCTGTTCCGCGCAGTGCCCGCATCTTTGACAGGCCCCGCAGAACCGGCTGCATCCAAGGTCCGAACGCCTTTTTCAGCGGTCGGCCCCGGGCATCCGTTTTGCGGCTCAGCAGGGGCGGAGCCATGTGGAAACGGACCGCAAAATCGCCCTCGAACTGGTTGGCCAGTTCCTTTGCGAAATGGTACGAAGTCATCAGCCGCGCGACTTCGAACTCATCTTTGTAGGACATCAAGCGGAACAGGTTGCGAGCGACGCTGCGCAGCAGGGTCTCGTCAGCCTGCGGCAGCGCCGAGCGGAGGGTGGCGATACGATCGGCGTAGGCCTGCGCGTATTTCGCGTTTTGATACTCGGTCAGGTAGGCGGTGCGGCCCGCAATCATCTGATCCAGAGTTTCTGCTGAACCAACGTCGTCGGAAGGCAGCGCCAGAACGTCCGGACGAACCGCCATGTTGCGCCCGATTGCAAAAGCCAGACGGTTCTTCTCGACAGCGACGCCGTTCAGCAGAATCGCCTGACCCAGCGCGACTTGCGATACCGGCACAAGACCGTGCTGCCACGCAAAACCCAGCATGATCACATTGGCAAACACGGCATCACCCAGCAGGGTTTCCGCCACCGCGTTGGCGTCGAAACCGAACAGGTTTTCCGCCCCGACCACGTTCTGAATGGCCTGTTCACGGGCTTTTACCTGCAACTGAGCGTCGCGGCGCAGAACGATATCGCCGGTCGGCATTTCCGCCCGGTTCAGGACCACGCGCGTACCCTTGCGGTAATGCGCCGAGGCTTTGGGGGCTGAACTGACGACGACGTCGCAACCAATCACCGCATCGGCCGCGCCCTGATCAATGCGGACCTGGTTCAATGCGTTTGGAGTGTCGCCCAAACGGATATAGCTGAGAACGGTTCCGAATTTCTGTGCAAAGCCTGTGAAATCCAGGACCGAGGCGCCTTTCCCCTCGAGATGGGCCGCCATCGTGATTAGCGCCCCCACCGTTACCACACCCGTGCCGCCGACGCCGGTGACCAGCAGCTCGAACGGCTTGTCCAGGCGGGGCAGGGCAGGGTCGGGGAGCCCGTCCTCGAGTTTTGCCAGATCCAGCTTTGCCATGCGTTTGCGGCGTTCGCCGCCTTCGATGGTCACGAAGCTGGGGCAGAATCCGTTGAGGCACGAGAAATCCTTGTTGCACGAGCTCAAATTGATCTTGCGCTTGCGGCCCAGCGGGGTTTCGCGCGGCTCGACGCTCAGGCAGTTCGACTCGACCGAGCAGTCGCCACAGCCCTCGCAGACCAGATCGTTGATCCAGACGAACCGCTTGGGGTCCTCCATCGTGCCGCGCTTGCGGCGGCGGCGCTTTTCGGTGGCGCAGGTCTGTTCATAGATCAGAACGGTCACGCCCGGGATCTCGCGCAACTCGCGTTGCAAGGTGTCCAGTTCGGCGCGGTCGTGGAACGTGGTTTCCGACGGGAAATCCGCGTGGTGGAATTTCGAGATGTCGTCCGAGACGACGGCGATCCGTTCCACGCCCTCGGCGCGGCAGGCCTGGGCGATGCCGGCCACGCTGACCGGGCCGTCCACCGGCTGGCCGCCGGTCATGGCCACGGCGTCGTTGTAGAGGATCTTGTAGGTGATGTTGGTCCCGGCCGCGACCGCCTGCCGGATCGCCAGCGAGCCCGAGTGATACCAGGTACCCTCGCCGAGGTTCTGGAAGATATGCTTGCCTCCGTTGAACTTGGACGCCACCACATGCGGCACGCCTTCGCCGCCCATCTGGGCATAGCCGACGGTGTGGCGGTCCATCCACGAGGCCATGACGTGGCAGCCGATGCCACTGGCCGCGATCGAGCCGTCAGGCACTTTGGTCGAGGTGTTGTGCGGACAGCCCGAGCAGAAATAGGGCGTGCGGGTCGCGCCGGGCACGTTGATCAGTTGCGGCGGCTGGTCCGTCAGCGCCTTGGCTTTGGCGGGCAGGTCCTCTTCGGGGAAGAACCGGTGCAGGCGGTCGGCCACGATCGGCACCAGCATCAGCGGGCTGAGTTCACCCGTCCAGGGGATCAGCGGCTCGCCGTGGCTGTCATATTTGCCCACCATCTTGTGCGGCTTGTCGCCGGGCCAGTCATAGAAATACTCCTTGAACTGGCTTTCGATGATGCCGCGCTTTTCTTCGACGACCAGCACCTCGGCCTTGCCCTTCACAAAGCGCAGCGCGTTGCGGCGCGCCAGCGGCCAGACCATGCCGACCTTGTAGATGTCGATGCCCAGACGGCGGCAGGCGGCCTCGTCCAGTCCCAGAAGGCGCAACGCCTCCATCAGGTCAAGATGCGCCTTGCCGGTGGTGACGAAGCCGAACTTGGCGTGGTCGAGGTCATAGATGCGCCGGTCGATCGGGTTGGCCTCGGCGAAGGCGCGCACGGCGCGCAGCTTGTGTTGGATGCGGGTCTCGATCTCGGGCGAGGGCAGGTCGGCGGCGCGCACATGCAACCCGCCGGGGGGCAGGTCGATCTCGGGCAGGATGAACTGCCGGTCGGGGCGCAGCTCGACCGAGCGGGCGCTTTCGACGGTTTCCGAGATCGCCTTGAACCCGACCCAGGTGCCGGAGAACCGCGACAGCGCAAAGCCGTATTCGCCGAATTCCAGATACTCCTCGACCGAGGCGGGGTTCAGCGTGGGCATGAACCATGCCATGAAGGCGACGTCGGACTGGTGCGGCATCGAGGAGCTGACGCAGCCATGGTCGTCGCCGGCCACGACCAGCACGCCGCCCTTGGGCGCCGAGCCATAGGCATTGCCGTGTTTCAATGCGTCGCCTGAGCGGTCGACACCCGGCCCCTTGCCGTACCACATCGAAAAGATGCCTTCGAATTCGCACTGCGGGTCCAGCGTCGCCTGCTGTGCGCCCAGAACGGCGGTTGCGCCCAGATCTTCGTTCACGGCGGGCATGAACGTGATGCGGTCGGATTTCAACCGTTCGCGCGCGCGCCACAGCTCCAGGTCCAGCCCGCCCAAGGGCGAGCCGCGATAGCCCGAGACGAACCCGCCCGTGTTCAGCCCGGCATCGCGGTCGCGCCGCGCCTGATCCATCAGGATGCGCGCCAGCGCCTGCGTGCCGGTCAGGAATACGCGACGCTCGGTCTGTTCGTACCGGTCTGTGAGTTGATAAGTGCGAAGAGTGCTGTCGTGGCGGCTCATGGCTTGGACCTAAATTGGCTTTGAGATTGAACAACTGTAGTTCGGTATTTGCGAAATGTTGTGCCAATGGGTCCGCAAGCTTGATAAGGTTTCGAAAAAAATTGCCGAAAAACCCTAAGAAGACGAAAAGGCCTACCAAATGATACAGCTTGACGACAGAGATCGCCGGATTCTGACCCTGCTACAAAGGGACAGCCGTGTGTCGAATGCCGACCTTGCCGATGCGGTCGGGATGTCGACCTCGGCCCTTTGGAGACGGGTGCGCGCATTGGAAGAGGCCGGGATCATTGAACGCTACGGCGCAGTTGTGAACCCAGTCGCGCTGGGGTTGGGGTTTGAGGCGATCGTACATGTGCATCTGACGCGGCATGATCCCGACAAGATCGTGGAGTTCATCCGGGCAATCGAAACCTGCAAGGAAGTTCAGGAATGTTTCGCAACGACCGGTCAGGCAGACTATCACCTGCGAGTGCAGTGTCCCGATCTTGCCGCCTACAACGTCTTTTTGGAGAGGTTTCTGTTTCGTTTGCCTGCCGTCGCAAGTGCACAGACGAATGTGGTTCTGCGCGCGGTCAAACGCAATCGTTCGGTCGAGTTCTGATTACCGCGCGACGAATTCAACCCAGGCCCAGGCCATCGCGATGTAAGTGAGGTTGTGCAGGCATTGATCCAGACCGGCGGCCCGCCAAAAGGCGGCCTGATCAGGTTGCAATTGTTTCTTGTCGGAATAGCTGGCTTTGGCGAAATCGATATTGAAATGCACGATCCACTCAAGCGCACCGATGATCAGAATGAACGAAAGTGGCGCGCCGAATATCAGGAAAACCACGACTGAACCCACAACATGCACCGCGGCATGCTGTGCGCGCCCGACATGCAGGTACTCCCCCCGCCCAGACAGCATCTTGGGCGTTTGAAGGTAGAAATCGGCAAACATGTGTTTGATCTGCAGTGCACACAGCAGAAGCAACACAGTGCCAAGTGTAGCAGGCAAAAACTACCCTCCCGATATCGTCCTGACCTTCAGACTAAGGGCTATGAGACAGGATCGCAAATGAACTAGTTCACACAAGTCGAAATAGTTTTCGCCTTGGAAACCATTTGCCTATCCAAGCGCGATTGCAGTACCGTCGTGCTGCTTTGACCGCGGCAGGATCGCTGCAAAACAGTTTCGGGTCACCAGTAGGGGCAGGGGCCATAGAACGTTCAATTTTTGGATTTATTTGGAAGTATTCCAAGCGTGATCAGCTTGTTCTGCTGGCCGTGACGGCAACTTTGTTCCCGCTGCTGTACCTGACGCTTGAATTGCCCAAACGCATCATCAACGACGCAATCGGCGCCTCCAGCGAGATCGTGGATGTCTGGGGATACAGTCTGTCGCAGACGAAGTTTCTGGTAATTTTGTGCTTCGCCTTTTTGGCGGCGGTGTTGGCGCATGGTTTGATGAAGATGCGCATCAACACGATGAAAGGCGTTCTCAGCGAACGAATGTTGCGCCGGTTCCGATACCAGTTGATCAACCGCGCACTTTTGTTTCCTCAACCCTATTTCGAGCGCGTCAGTCAGGGCGAACTGGTCTCGATGATCACCGCCGAAAGCGAGCCGATGGGCGGGCTGATGGGCGATGCGATCAGCCAGCCTGTCCTTCAGGCGGGGCAGATGCTGACAATCCTGTCCTTTCTATTCCTGCAAAGCGTCTGGTTCGGATTGGCTGCTGTCGCTCTGATCCCATTGCAGGCCTGGCTGATCCCGCGATTGCAGCGCCAGATCAACCTGTTGAACAAGCGCCGGATCCAAGAGGTGCGCGTACTGGCCGCTCAGATCGGCGAGAATGCAGCAGGCGCGGCAACCCTGCGGCAGAACGGCGGCTGGCGCCATCGCCGAGCGTTGATTTCAGATCAACTGTCCCGGCTGTTCAGCATCCGGTTCGAGATCTACCAGAAAAAATTCTTCATGAAGTTCATCAACAACTTCATCTCTCAATTGACTCCGTTCCTATTCTACCTGGTCGGTGGTTTGCTGGTTTTGCAGGGGTCAGTTTCACTCGGTGCTCTCGTGGCCGCGCTCGCTGCCTACAAGGACCTCAGCTCGCCCTGGAAGGAGCTGCTGACTTATTACAACCAGACACAGGACATGTCTCTGCGCTGGGAGGTGGTCATCGAACGGTTCGCCCCAAGCGGCATGCTGGATGAAAGCCTGTTCGAAGGCGAGCCCGACAGCCGACCGCACCTGAATGGCCCGATCGAGTTGGAGCAGGTCTCGGTGCGTGATCTGGATGGCAATCAGGTTCTGGATGATCTGAACCTGACCTTCCCCGCCGGTAAGACCATAGGGATCGCCGCCCCCAGCGAAGAGGACCGCCGGGCCCTGGCGGATCTATTGACCCGGGAGATCCTGCCAAGTTCGGGCCGGGTCGAAATCGGGGGTGTTAACCTGTCCTCGCTGCACCAGGCCGTCGTGGCGGCCCGGATCGGTCATGCCACATCGCGACCGGTAATGTTCCAGGGAACCGTTGGCGGCAACGTGATGATGCCGATGCAGCTCAGGCCTCTGACCGCTCCACCGGAGGACGCGGACCACCTTGAAACGCTGCGTGCGGGAAACAGCCCCGATCCCTTCCGGGCCACTTGGCTGGACCCTTCACTGGCCGGGTTCGAAACGGCTGAGCAGCTGCGCGATTGGTGGTTGAAGCTGATCGACGGACTGGGCTCCGGGCCCATCTTGTTCCAACGCGGGGCCGAGTTGGGTTTCGATCCTGAAAAGCACCCCGACCTTGCTGCCAAGCTGATCGAGCTGCGGCCCTTGGTGCAGGACGCCGTCAAAAAGGCCGGTCTGGAGTCGCAAGCCCTGATTTTCGACCGCATGACGTACAACGCTGCACTGCCCGTTGCCGAAAACCTGCTGTTTGCTGTGCCACGCGTGCAGGTGACGCAAGAGTTGCTGGCCCGGCAGACCGTTTTCCTCGGGCAGTTGCGCGAGTTGGGTCTGGATGAAACACTGGTCGGCCTGACTCGTGACGTGATCGAAATGCTGCGTCAGATCTTTGGTCTGGACGGGACGGATCACCCGTTGTTCCGCAAGCTGGGACTCGAGGCCGCCACCTACGAAGCTGCTGTCGACCTCGTGGAAAAGACCCGGGAAACCGGCGCGTCAGGGTTGGACGATGACCAGTTGGCCAGCCTGCTGGCCGTGCCTTTCGTGATCTCGGCTGAACAGATTGGGCCGGCCTTTTCCGAAGAGCTCAAGAACCGCATCCTCGAACTGCGGCACAGCCATTCCGACAAGTTGATGGAGCGCCTGAACGACGTGTTCGAGCCGCTGGACCCGGCCACCTTTGCGCCGGGATTGACGGTTATGGAGAATGCGCTTTTTGGCAAGGTCAGCCAGATCGGGGGCGCGCGGTCGGACGAGGTACGGAAAGTGATCGCAGACGTACTGACCGAAAACGGAGCACGTCCGCTGGTGGTTGAACTGATCTACGATGTACCGGTCGCGCTGGGCGGGCAGAACCTGCCGGCCGCGCTGGCCGAGCCTTTGGCCTTTACCCGCGCGACGATCAAGAAGCCGGATATCCTGATACTGGAAAACGCACTGGCGAGTTATGGCATGGACACGCAGGTGGCTGTGTTCAGGAACCTGCGAGAGCTGCTTCCGGACGCCACGATCATCTACCTGAACGAACAGTTCAAGAACCCCGGCGCTTTCGACATGTTTGTCGAAATCCGACAGGGGCGCGTAGTGTCCGATCAGGTTCCGTCGGATGTTGAAGGTGACAGTGCAGCCTCGGCGGACCTCACGCGAAAGCTGCGTGCTTTGGAACAGACACCGCTGTTTTCGGGGCTGGATCGTCGCCAGCTTCGACTGCTGGCTTTTGGTGCGCGCTGGTACGAGGCAAAGGCCGGCGAAGTCGTGTTCCTCAAGGATGACCAGCCAACTGATGGTGCCTACATGATCATCGACGGCGAAGCTGGTCTGTACCTGCCGCAACCGCCCGAGGAGGATCGGCTGGTGACCCGTGTCGGCAGCGGTACCTTGGTGGGCGAACTGGGCCTGATCCGCAAAGAGCCCCGTGCACTCAGCATGGTGGCCGAAACCGATCTGACCTGCCTGCGTATCGGCGAGGAAGAGTTCCTGGCCGTGGTGGAAAACGATGCTGCGACCGCGTTCAAGCTGTTGCAGGTGATCGCAGGCTATGTATCACGCTGACAGGTTCAGGCCTGCGGGCTACAGAACAGGGAATGCATCAACTCGATCACCTGCTTGGCTTTGCCGTCGCGCAGCGAATAGTAGATCGTCTTGCCCTCTCGGCGGGTTGAAACCAGGCCTTCGGTTCGCAGACGCGCCAGCATCTGGCTGACCGCGGCCTGGCGCAACTTGAGCAAGGCTTCAAGCTCGCCCACCGAGCGTTCTCCGGCCGCGAGATGGCACAGGATCATCAAGCGGCCCTGATGCGCCAGCGTCTTGAGGAAAGCCGCTGCTTGCGCGGCGCTTTCCTCCATTTCCGAGGGCAATTCGGATTGTGGGGTCGTCAATTCGGCGTCAGTGAAAGTCACGTGGTACCTTGGGGATGGAAATAAGGGGTAGACGCAGTATGCACCAACTTGTCTGAAATTGTCATCCCTCGGTTGCCGGGGCCCCGCCCTGAAACGCATTGCCGTTGACATAGTCGCAGGGGTCTTCCTGCATCTGCAGGTGCAGACCGTCGCCGGAATAGGGGTGGGCACGGGCCAGTTCCTCGTCGACCTCGATGCCCAGTCCGGGGGCCGAAGGCGGCTCGACAAAGCCGTTATCGACCCGGATCGAGCCCTTGATCAGCTGGTCATGAAACGGCGTTTCGATGGTCTCGAGCAGCAGCAGGTTCGGGATCGAGGCCGCGAGATGGACGTTGGCGGCCCATTCCACCGGCCCGGCATAGAGATGCGGCGCCATCTGCGCGTTGAAGACCTCGGCCATGGCGGCGACCTTCTTCATCTCCCAGATCCCACCGGCCCGGCCCAGGGCGGGCTGCAGGATCTCGGCCGCGCCGGCGCGCAAAACCGCGCCGAACTCGGCCTTGGTCGTCATCCGCTCGCCCGTGGCCACGGGGATGCGGACACTGCGGGCGACGCGGGCCATGTCCTCGATCATGTCCGGGGGGGTGGGTTCTTCGAACCACAGCGGCGAGTAGGGCTCGATTGCCTGCCCAAGACGGATGGCGCCTGCAGTGTTGAACTGGCCATGGGTGCCGAACAGCAGGTCGGCCTTGTCGCCCACGGCCTGGCGGATCGCCTTGCAGAAGGCCACCGACATTGAGATGTCGGACATGGCCGGCATATGCCCTCCACGCATCGTGTAGGGGCCGGCGGGGTCGAACTTGACCGCGGTGAAGCCGCGCCGGACCATTTCGGCGGCGCTTTCCCCGGCCTGTTCGGGCGAGGTCCAGAAATCGGTCAAGTTGTGTTGGGGCAGCGGGTAGAGATAGGTGTAGGCGCGGATGCGGTCGTTCATCCGGCCGCCGATCAGAGCGTATACCGGGCGGTCCCGGTCCTTGCCCAGAATGTCCCAACACGCGATTTCCAGCCCCGAAAATGCGCCCATCACCGTCAGGTCGGGGCGCTGGGTGAAGCCGCTGGAATAGGCGCGGCGGAACATCAGCTCGATATTCTCGGGGTTTTCGCCGGCCATGTGGCGGTCGAAGACGTCACGGATGACGTGTTTCATTGCCTCGGGACCGACCGAGGAGGCATAACACTCGCCCCAGCCGGTGATGCCGGTATCGGTGGTGACCTTCACCAGAATCCAATAGCGCCCGCCCCAGCCCGGCGCGGGCGGAGCGGTCACGATGATGTCGAGATCCTGCAGTTTCATCCGGTCTCCTCCCGCCGGTGGTCCGGGGCCGTCAGCCCCGGTCGAATACGATCACGTTGCGCTTGGCCGAACCGGTCTTGGTGTCCTCGATGGCCTCGTTGATCTGTTCCAGCGTCCAGCGACCCGAGATCAGCTCGTCCAGCTTCAGACGTCCCTGTTCATACAGATCGATCATCCACGGAATGTCGCGCTGGATCACCACGTCGCCCATCTTCGACCCGACCATGCCCTGACCCAGAGCCGCCAGAATGACCGGCTCATAGCTGGATTGCGCGCCGGAATGCGGCATGCCGATCATCACCGCCTTGCCACCGCGACCCAGATAGCGCGGGGCCTGATCATAGGCGGGGATCGCACCGACGGTGATCAGAACCGCATCGGCCCCGCGACCGCCAAGGGCCTTGTAGGCTGCTTTCCACGGTTCTTTCAGCGTGGCCAGAACCCCATGCGTGGCTCCGAATTCCTTGGCAATTTCCAGCTTTTCCTCAGTCATGTCGACGGCCACGATCCTCCGGGCCCCTGCCAGCCGCGCGCCCTGGATGGCGTTCAGACCCACCCCGCCAGCGCCGATGACCACGACATCCTGACCCGGGCGCAACTGCGCGGCGTTGACCGCCGCCCCCACACCGGTGATCACCCCGCAGGACAGCAGGCTGGCCACGTCCTTGGGCATCGCGTCGGGTATCCTGACGATCTGGCGGTGGCTGACCACGACCTTTTCGGCAAAGGCGCCACAGGCCATCGCCTGTTCCAGCGGCCCACCGTCCGCCGTGCGCAGCGGACCCTTGACGGTGTCATAGGGCGTTTCGCAGATCACCGGCTTGCCGCTGGCGCAGGACGGGCAGGATCCGCAGGCGCGGATCAGGGTCACCACGACCGCATCGCCAACCTTGAACCCTCCGCTGGCTTCTCCGACGGCCGAGACCACACCGGCGGCCTCGTGCCCGTAGACGGCGGGCAGAAACCCGCCCCAAGCGCCGCTGGCATAGGTGATGTCGGAGTGGCAGATCGCCACTGCATCCAGCGTGACCTCGACCTCGCCCATGCCGGGCGGCGCGATCTGGATGCCTTCGATGACAAGCGGTTCGTTGAAGGCGCGGCATACGGCGGCTTTGATGGTCTGCATGGATCCCTCGTTTGGTTTGGGCCACGGTGACGCGGGAACCTGCGGTCCGCAAGGCTGAAACCGTCATTCCCGTGTCGTTGTTACGTTTCGCTGGGATGTGCGCGCAGAAACAGGACGAATCCGGCCAGCATCAGCAGCAATGCCAACAGGAACGGGGCCCCTGGAAGGTAGAATGCTGCATCAACGCGCGCGAATTGGGCGAAAACGGTGGTCATCACCAACGGGGAGATCACCATCGACAGCGCGTGGAGCGCGGCCAGAACCCCCTGAAGCTCTCCCTGCTGCGAATCCGGCGTTGCGCGTGACATCTGTGCCTGAAGGGCCGGCGTCACGACGGCGCCCAGTGCGGTGATCGGAATCAGCATCAACGCAATTGTGCCGTTTGTGAGAAAACCCAGGGCCAGAAAGCTGACGATCTCGAAGATCATGCCCCAAACAATCGTGGTCCGCTCTCCCAAGTGGCGGGTGGCGGGGCGGATCAACCCGCCCTGAACCGCCGCCATGCCCAATCCGTAGACCGCGAGTGACAACCCGATCATCTGCGGTGACCAACCGAAACGCTCGGTCGTGAAGTATGACCAGATGGCGGGATAGACGTAGATCGACACCGAGTACAAAAAGTATACCCACAGCAACGGTCGGATGCCGGGCAGGGCGGCGATGGCACGCAATGCGCTATCAGGACGCGCGCGGTGCCAGCGGAATCCGCGGCGGTTTTTGTCCGTTACCGTCTCAGGCATGACCGCGAGGCCCAGCAGGAAGTTCGCAAATGACAATCCGGCAGCCGCCCAGAATGGGGCGCGGGTTCCGTATTCGCTCAGCAATCCTCCCATCAAAGGGCCGAGGACAAAACCTACACCAAAAGCCGCTCCGATGAGACCGAAATTGGCGGCCTTTTCATGAGGTTTCGAAACGTCCGCCATGAAGGCCGCTGCGGTAGAGTGGGTGGCCGCGGTGATGCCACCCACGATGCGGCCGATCAGCAGCAGCCAGATGCTGCCGGCCAAGGCCATGACCACGTAGTCCAAGCTCATGACAAACAGGGAAACCAGCAGGACCGCGCGGCGTCCGTAAGCATCCGACAGGTTGCCCAGCACCGGACCGAACAGGAATTGCATCGCAGCAAAGGCAGTGCTGAGGATCCCACCCCAGATGGCTGCCGATGCCAGAGAGCCGCCCTGAACCTCGACGATCAGCTGAGGCATGATCGGCATGACCAGTCCGATGCCCATGGCATCGATCATGACAGTGCCGAGAACGAACAGAAAAGGAAGACGCATGAAACCGCACGAATGACTTATTTTGCAGGACCTTAGTCGCCCGCCTGTCGTGTTGTAACCCGGTCTTTTGTGATCGAGGCGAAATTCTCGACTGACGGCACGTCAGCCTTGGCCGGGCCGGATCTCAGACGCGGGTGGCGATTTCGTTCAGGTGTCGAGCCAGATCCGCGGGATGCGAGAAGAATGGAGAATGGGAACTGTCGATCGTCAGGCGCAATTCGGGCGGCGCGCAATGGCTCATCTCTTCCTGGTACTCAGTTGGAATCGTCCGGTCATCCATGGTGCGGACATAGGCCTTGGGAATTCCGTCAAAACGCTCGCTCAGGTCCAACGGCGTGTCCTGCGGGCGGATGGCCTGCGGGCACAGGCGGGCCAGGGCATAGGTGACAACGTCGGCCGGACAGTCGTGATAGAAGAGAGATTGCACCCGATCCGGCAACACGCTGTAGGACAGTCCGTCTGCCGATTTCTCGACCGCATCGCCAATCAGCTGTCTTGGTGCACGCCGGCGCATTTCTATCATCGACAGCCCGGAGACCGGCACGTAGGCGCAGACATAGATCAGGGCTCGCATCCGATCTGAGGCGAATTCGGCGGCCGCACTGATCGGGTAGCCGCCCCAGGAATGGCCGACAAGAATCGTTTGCGGGGTCGTGGCATTCAACACCGCATCTCGACACGTCTCGAGCGTGACCTCGGATACTGGGGTCGGGTCCGATCCATGACTGGGCAGGTCGATCGCCCGGACCGAATGCCCCAGATTCTCAAGTTCCGGTATCAGATCGCGCCAGCACCATGCGCCGTGGCAAGACCCGTGAACAAGAAGAAATTCCGCCACCGTGACCTCCTTCAGATATGTCCGGTTTCTCGCAGAAAAGCGTTCAGCAGCTCGGCGTAGACCTCGGGCCGCTCGACGCAGGGCAGGTGCCCGGCCTTGCGGATCAGCTCGAACCGGGAGCCGGGGATCAGGTCGACGGTTTCGCGCACCAGATCGGGAGGGGTCGAGCCATCTTCCGAGCCCGCAATTCCCAGCGTCGGCAGTCTGAGCCCGCTGGTTGGCGTATAGAAATCCGTGCCCGAGATGGCGGAGCAGCAGCCCAGATACCCCTGCACCGGTTGGCGTACCATCATATTGCGCCATAGCTCGACATCGGGGGTTTCCCGAAATGTTTTCGAAAACCAGCGCTCCATGGTTGCGTCGGCCAGCGCCTCGATCCCACCTGCACGAACGGCGGCCATCCGATCGGCCCACATGGCGGGCGTCCCGATTTTGGCGGCCGTGTTGGACAGGACCATCGCCCGGATCTGATCCATCCGCTTGACGGCCAGCCCCTGCGCGATCATTCCGCCGATCGACAGGCCGACGAAGACGCAATCCCGCACCTCGAGAAAGTCCAGGAGCCGCTCGGCATCGCGCACCAGACTTCCCATCGAATAGGGACCATCCGGTTGCGAGGACAGGCCGTGCCCCCGCTTGTCATAGCGGATGATGCGCAGACCTTTGGGGAGCAGAGGCAGCACGGGGTCCCACAAGCGCATGTCGGTGCCCAACGAATTGGCAAAGACCAGAGGTGGACCATCCGGGTCACCGTCCAAGCGATAGTGAATCTGAACATCTCCGAAATCAGCGATGTGCATCTGGTCAGCCTTTTTTGCTGCGATCATTCCGACAGTTTACGCCGCGATTTATTGCATCTGTCCTAACCCGTTGTCAGGTAAGGAATTCCAACGCGCGGGCAAAGACCTGCGGATCGACATTCCCGCCCGATGCCACGACGATAACGGCGTCGCCCTGGATCTCGTCCTTGCGGAACAACGCCGACGCCAACGAGACTGCCCCACCCGGTTCCAGAACGACCTTGAGGCGCAGGAACGCCAAGGCCATGGCGCGGAGAGCCTCGTCTTCGGATACCGCCAATCCCGGTCCGCAGAGGCGACGGAGGATCGGGAAGGTGATATCACCGGGCCGCGGTGTCAGGATCGCGTCGCAGATATTGCCTGCGGCTGCGTTGTTGGTCTGAACGGACCCCGAGGCCAGGGATCTTTTGACATCGTCGAATCCTTCGGGCTCGCAGGGGCGTGCCCTGAGACCCGGCGCATGTTTTCCCAAGGCAAGTGCCACGCCTGAGGTCAGTCCACCGCCACCACAGCATACCAGAACATCGGCGTCGGTCACGCCGAGATCGCGCGCCTGCCGCGCCACCTCGAGGCCGACGGTACCCTGACCGGCGATCACCTGCGGTTCGTCATACGGGCGGATCAACGTAAGACCGCGCTCCCGGGACAACGCCTCGCCGATCTCTTCGCGGCTTTCATTGGAGCGATCATAAAGGATGACCTCGGCGCCCAAAGCTCGGGTGTTTTTGATTTTCAGAGCCGGCGCGTCGGACGGCATGATAATGACGGACTGAACACCATGAAGTGTAGCCGCATGCGCCACGCCCTGCGCGTGGTTGCCTGATGAATACGCGATGACCCCGCGTTTGCGAGCCTCGGCATCCAGGGCGGAAATCGCAGACCACGCGCCGCGAAACTTGAAGCTTCCAGTGTGTTGAAGACACTCGGGCTTGACCAGAACGCGCCGCCCGGCAAGTTCGTCCAGAAACGGCGATGTGAGGATCGGGGTTTCGCGCGCGTGCCCTTGCAGGCGCACGGCAGCGGCTTCGATCAGGTCAATTGTGCTCATATCAAATCCAGTACCTTGCGAATGACGGTTATGGACTGCGGTTCGTCCAGAAAAGGAACATGGCCCCGGTCGGGCACTTCGGCCGAAATCAACCCCGCATGACGCCGGTGCATCTCTGCAAGTGTCTGGGCGCTAAGCAAGTCCGAGTTCGCCCCACGGATCACTCCGGTGGGAAGCGGGTTCAGGGCTTCGAACAATGGCCACAAATCAGCGGGCGGGCCCGCTGCAATCTGTTCTTGCAACGCGGTTCTCAATGCGGGGTCATAGCGCAACCGCAGGCCGGTGCCGGTTTCTTCGTACTGGAATGCGGCCTGCTTTCTCCAGGTTTCAATCGATACGCCCGGAAACTGCGGGTCCATTGCCTGTTTCAGCGCAAAAGCGGCCTGTTCCAGCGTTGTTGCGGCAGGAGCCTTGCCGACATAATCCATGATGCGCCCGATGGCCGACGGTTCGATTACGGGGCCCACATCATTCAAAATGACGGCACTCAGACGTTCGGGGCAAATTGCGGCGAGGGTCATGGCAATCAACCCGCCACGCGAGGTGCCAAGGATGCTGGCCCGATGGAGCTTCAGATGATCCAACAACTCGATCACGTCCTGTGCCTCGCGCGGAACGGTATAGTTGCGATAATCCGGATCAAAATCCGAGTCTCCGCGCCCCCGATAGTCCATCGTAATGACACGCAGTCCGTTGGCGTACGGCGTGAAGAAGGAAAAATCCCGGCTGTTTCTGGTCAGGCCGGCAAGGCACAGCAGCGGCTTGCCGCTGCCTGTATCTTCGTAGGTCAGGCGCAGACCGTCAGACGTCGTGAATTGTGGCATCAAACGCCTGCCAGTTCCGGAATCGAGGTCAGGTCGGACAGGACATGCGCCGGGGTCCACGGCAAGCGGTCCATCGGCTCGCCGGCGCGGTTGACCCAGGCCGTAACGAACCCGTACCCGCTGGCTCCGGCGGCGTCCCAACCATTCGAGCTGACGAACAGAACGTTCGATCGTTCGCACCCGAAACGGTCGCACACAAGATCATAGACCCGGGCATGCGGTTTGAAGACGCCGACGCTTTCGACTGACAGTATGTCGTCCAATACGCCGCCGATACCCGCAGATCTGACCGCGCCTTCCAGCATGGGCGGCGATCCGTTTGACAGGATTGCGGTCTGCATCCCGCCATCCTTGAGCGCCTTCAGCATGGCCGGAACCTCGGGATAGGCCTGCAGTTCCCAATACAGGTCCAGCAGTCTCTGCCGCAGCGCTGGGTCCCCCTGCAGGCCTGTCGCCTCGAGCGCCCAGTCCAGGCCATCCTGCGTTACGTCCCAGAAATCGGCATGTGCGTCCGCCACAGCACGCAGCCACGTGTATTGCAGCTGTTTCAACCGCCAGTGGTTGGCCAGTTCAGGCCACTTGTCACGCAGCGCATCCTGGCCCGGTTCGGCGGCCGCCTGACGCGCGGCTGCGGCCACGTCGAAAAGGGTTCCGTACGCATCGAAAACGCAGGTTGTGATCGCCATCTGCCTCTCCCCATCTTCCGGGGCAGGTTGGCACAGGCCATGCGCGGGTTAAAGCGTAAAAGGGTTTACATTGCCGGGTCAGTCTCTAGGTTGGACCGCTCATTCCAAACTCAGGTCGGAGACAGTCATGACCGCGATCAAACAAGGCGACACGGTTCGCATTCACTACACTGGAACTTTGCGGGACGGCAACGTTTTTGACAGCTCGGAAGGACGCGATCCGCTTGAGTTCGCCGTGGGGTCCGGCCAGATCATTCCCGGTCTGGACGCCGCACTGCCGGGCATGGAAATTGGCGAGAAAAAACGTGTCGAAGTGGATTGCCAGGACGCTTATGGGCCGATCAATCCCGCGATGCGCCAGGACGTCCCGCGCGAAGGCATCCCGGACGACATCCCGCTGGACCCCGGCACCCAGCTGCAGATGCAAACCCCCGATGGTCAGGCGCTGCCTGTGACCGTGGTGGACGCCAACGAAGAAACCGTGACCCTGGACGCAAACCACCCGCTGGCGGGCCAGGATCTGATCTTCGACATCGAGGTCGTTTCGATCAACTGATCAGCGCGCGTTCAGCCGCCCAACAATGACCCAACCGCCTCGCGAAGCTGCGGTTGGGTATAGAAGATCCACAATACCAACAATGTCGTCAGGGTCAGCAGCAGCGTTCGCGCGCGGCTGCTGAGCACTCCGGTCTTGCGACGAGAGTGAGATGCACGCGTATTGGTCGCGATTATCCGGTCTAGTTTGCTCATGTGATATCCCTGCCGCTGAAGTTTGGTAAAATCTTGGCAACGACAGGGAAAGATCGCGTCACATGAAGTCGGGCTGAGGCATTCCCAAGATGTGGAAACCGCCGTCTACGCGAATGATTTCACCGGTGGTGCAGGCCCCTGCGTCCGACGCAAGGTAAACGGCCGTGCCGCCAACCGCTTCGAGCGTGGCGTTCGATCGCAGCGGGGCGTTCTGGTCGCAGAACTTGTAGGTCTTGCGAGCCCCCCCGATGGCCGCGCCGGCCAGGGTTTTCATAGGTCCGGGCGAGATGGCGTTGACCCGGATCCCGTCGGGGCCCAGATCATTCGCAAGATAGCGAGTCGCCGATTCCAGTGCAGCCTTTGCAACACCCATGACATTGTAGTTCGGCACGACCTTGTTCGAACCCTGATAGGTCAGGGTGAGCAGCGTCCCGCCGTTTTCCTTCATCATTGGATAGGCGCGACGGGCCACTTCGATGAATGAATAGGCCGAGACATCCAGCGAGTGCTTGAAATTCGCCCGCGTGGTGTTCAGGAACCGCCCGGTCAGTTCGGTCTTGTCCGAGTAGGCGATGGCGTGGACAAGGAAATCAATCGTTGGCCAACGGGAGGCCAGTTCGTCGAAGGCCCGGTCCAGCGATGCGTCATCGGTCACGTCCGCATCGACCATGAAGTCGCTGCCCAAGCTCTGTGCAAGCGGTTCCAGCCGTTTTCCGAAGGCCTCGCCCTGGTAGGTGAATGCCAGTTCAGCGCCTGCCTCGTGCATGGCCTTGGCAATGCCCCAGGCGATCGACCGATCATTGGCGACGCCCATGATCAGACCGCGCTTACCTTTCATAGAATCCGACATCATAATCACCCGTTATACTTGGACAGAATCATGGAACCGTTGGTGCCACCAAAGCCGAAGCTGTTGGTCATGACACTGTCCAAACCTGCGTTTTCAACAACCTCAGTTGCAATTTCGCCGGGCTGGATGCCTTCGGCCAGCGTGTCGATATTGATCGACGGCGCAATGAAATCATGCTGCAGCATCAAGAGGCAGAAAATCGCCTCGAGCGCGCCGGCAGCACCCTGAGCGTGGCCGGTCATCGACTTGGTCGAGGAGATCGGCGGCACATTGCCCTCGCCGAAAATCCGGCGGACGGCTTCGACTTCGCCCACATCTCCGACCGGTGTCGAGGTCCCGTGGGCGTTGATGTAGCCGACCTTGCGGCCTTCGGGCAGGGTGGACAAGGCCAGGCGCATCGCGCGCTCTCCACCTTCTCCCGAGGGCGCGACCATGTCGTGCCCGTCCGAGGTTGCGGCATAGCCCGTCACCTCGGCATAGATCTTCGCGCCCCGGGCCAGAGCATGTTCCAGCTCTTCCAGAACGACGATGCCGCCGCCGCCCGAGATCACGAATCCGTCGCGGTTCTGATCGAACGCGCGCGAGGCTTTTTCGGGGGTGTCGTTGTATTTCGAGGACATCGCGCCCATCGCATCGAACAGGCAGGACAGGGTCCAATCCAGTTCTTCGCCGCCACCGGCGAACATCACGTCCTGTTTGCCCAGCATGATCTGCTCGGCCGCGTTTCCGATGCAATGCAGCGACGTGGAACAGGCCGAGGTGATCGAGTAGTTGATGCCCTTGATCTTGAACGCGGTCGCCAGGTTGGCCGAGATCGTCGAGCACATGCATTTCGGAACGGCAAACGGTCCGATGCGCTTGGTTGCGCCGGTTTTCAGAACGGTCTGGTGTGCGGTTAGCATTGCGCTGGTGGACGGTCCACCGGACCCGGCAACAAGACCGGTACGCGGGTTGACGACCTGATCTTCGCTCAGACCCGCGTCAGCGATTGCCTGGCTCATCGCGATATGGGCATACGCGGCGCCTGGCCCCATGAACCGCAAAGTGCGCTTGTCGACCTGTTCCGACACATCTATCTTGAGCGTCCCTGCAACCTGGCTGCGGAAGCCGTGCTCGACCATCTGCTCGCTGGCCTCGATGCCGGACTTACCCGCCTTGAGCGAGGCCAGAACCTCTTCGGCATTGTTCCCGATGGAAGAGACAACCCCCAAACCGGTGACGACGACGCGACGCATTTGCGTTCTCCTGTGTTCCGTTCCCTGTTGACTGTCAGTCAGCTGGGGTCAGCTTTCCGACAATGCAACCTTCATGTCCTTGACCTGATAGATGACTTCGCCATCCGCTTCGACCCGGCCATCCGCCACACCCATGGTCAGGCGGCGGGTCTGGACTGCCTTGGTGAAGTCCACGTAATAGGTCAGCATCTTGCGGTCGGGGCGCACCATGCCTGTCAGTTTCACTTCGCCCACACCCAGCGCATAGCCGCGGCCCTGCCAGCCACGCCAGCCAAGGTTGAAACCGGTCAGCTGCCACAATCCGTCAAGACCCAGACAACCCGGCATGATCGGGTTTCCGGGAAAGTGGCAATCGAAGAACCAAAGGTCCGGTGTGATGTCGAATTCGGCCACGACATGCCCCTTGCCGTGCGCGCCGCCGTCGCCTGAAATGTCGGTGATGCGGTCCATCATCAGCATCGGGGGAGCCGGAAGCTGAGCATTTCCGGGGCCGAAGAGTTCGCCGCGGGCGCATTTCAGCAGGTCGTCCTTGTCAAAGCTGCTTGGGAATTGGGCCATTCTGCCGCGTCTCCTGCCAGGGGTCTGTTTATTCAATCTGGCCTCGTCTATCACCCGTTTGCAAGGTCCTGCAAGACCACCCGAACACATCCGGCCCGCCGGAGCCGCTGGTTGCGAATGAATTTCATTTGAAATTGGTGGTGGTCGGCACTTATATATTGGGGCAGGGGAAATTGGGTAATGGTTTCATGACAGCTCAAAGCCGGGACATCGCTACGAACTGGTTGGTTGACGCCGGGCTGCGCCCGACGCGCCAGCGTGTTGCCTTGGCCGAATTGCTGGTGGGCGATGGCCGCCACCGACATGTCACCGCCGAAAGCCTGTTCGAGTCGGCCAAGAACAAGGGCGACGCGGTTTCCCTTGCAACGGTCTACAATACCCTGCGTGCCTTCTGCGATGCCGGCGTTTTGCAGGAAATCACCGTGGACGGCTCAAAAAGCTATTTCGACACCAACACCCATGACCACCCGCATTTCTTCTGGGAGGACGAGGGTCGCCTGAGCGATGCGCCGTCCGACCAACTGGTTATCCAGCGTCTGCCCGAAGCACCGGCCGGGGTCGAGATCGCGTCGGTGGACGTTGTCATCCGGCTGCGCAAAAAGCGCTGATCACAGTTTCCCAAGCGACCTAACCAGAGCCTGTTCAGCAGCGGCGACTGTCGTGTCCGCAGGGCCGGTGCCGTGACGAGCCAGAATCACGGCCTCGGTGGCATCGGGGTCGGTGATCGGCAGGCTCAGCAGCGGCATCCGGTCATAGCTGAGGTCGTTTTGCGGGCTGGCATAGCTGATGCCCACCCCTTCACCATGGGCCGCAAGACTGCGTTGGATCTCGAGCGATTCCGCGCGGTAGGACACGCTGGGGTGCAGCCCATGACGCCGGAACAAGCCCAGGACATGCTGCGCTGACAGACCTTCTTTGGACAGGATGAGCGGGTATTGCTCAAGCTCGGCAAGTGAAACGCTGCCTTGCCCGGCCAAAGGGTGCGCAGGATTGACCAGCGCGTTTGGCGTACTGTCCAGCAGCTTGTGGCGTGAGAAACCGGCATCGAGGCCCAGATCATAGGTGAGCGCCAGATCGAAACGGCCGTCGGTCAATCCGCTGATCAAGCCTTCGAAAGTGTCAACACCGTGGGTCAGAACGATATCGGGAAGGGTGTCCCTGACCGTCTGCATTGCCCGCGCCAGCAGGAACGGTGCAAGATCCACAAAACAACCCAACTTCAAACGGCTTGTTCCGGCAACCGGGGCTTCGGCCTCTTCGATCCGGGCAGCGCTCGTTAGCAAGGCTTCGGCCTTGTCGATGAACTTGCGCCCCTGAGGTGTCAGCGACATTGCCGCGCCGCGTCGGCGCGAGAACAGTGGGTGGCCCAGGTGTTCTTCGACCCGGGTCAGCGCGTTTGAAAGCGCAGGTTGCGAAACGTTCAGGTGCTGTGCCGCGGCGGACAGGCTTCCGTGTAGCCCAATGGCGCAAACATATTCGTACTGGCGCAAGGTGATATATAACATGGAGTTAATGCTTATTTTGAAAGATATGATTTGAACAGGGGTGCCGGACATGTGCAAATCGGCCTCAGCAAATGACGGAGACCGACATGCCACACCCTCTTGTTTCCCCGGAGATGATCGAAACCTATCGCAATGACGGGGTTGTTCTGGTCAAGGGCTTGTTCGCCGATCACGTCGATGCCTTGCGGGAAGGGGTGGCACGCAACATGGCTGATCCCGGGCCATATGCGTCGGAAAATAAGAAAGAAGGCGAAACCGGCCGTTTCTTTGACGACTACTGCAACTGGTCGCGCATCCCCGAGTTTCGACAGGTCATTCAAGCCTCTCCGGTTGCCGAGGTCGCTGCCGACCTGATGGAGTCTCGTTCGGTCCAGTTGTTCCACGACCACGTTCTGGTCAAGGAGCCCGGCACCTCGATGGCCACGCCCTGGCATCAGGATGGGCCCTATTACTTTGTGGAAGGGCGTCAGACGATAAGCTTCTGGTCGCCGCTCGACCCGGTGACGCAGGCGACTCTGCGGTGCGTGGCGGGGTCTCACCTGTGGGAAAAGGAAGTGTTGCCGACGCGCTGGGTGTCGGAGGAGGGTTTCTTTCCTGACGAGGGCCAGTACATCGCGGTACCAGACCCCGAGGCCGAAGGGATGCGGATCATTGAGTTCGACATGGAACCCGGCGATGCGGTCGCCTTCAACTTTCGAACCCTGCACGGTGCCCGAGGAAACCAGTCGAACAGCCGGCGCCGCGCCTTCTCGCTGCGGCTGGTCGGGGATGACGCCCGGTATGTCGAGCGTCCGGGCCGGACGTCGCCGCCGTTTCCGGGGCATGACATGCGGGCTGGACAACGATTGCGCGAGGACTGGTTCCCGGTTCTGCTCAATCGCTGAGCCGTTCCGGCCCGCTCAGAACCACTGGCCGGGCTCCATCAGGCCAAGGTCCAGCAACTGGTGCGAGTTCCATTGGAAAGGAACCGAGGAGGGGCAGCGGAAACTGGGAATATCAAAGGTCGATCCCGCGTTGCTTTTCAGTGCTTTGGCGGCGCGGAAGGAACAGATGGCGGCCGTCAGGTTGTGATGCCAGGGACAGGCATAGGTGTTGTACTCGGGTTCGTTAAAGGTGTGATCGGGTTGGAGGGTCAGACCCTTGCAGCTTTTGAACAGCGCGATCCGGTCGATCCGGCGCCGTTCATACGGGATGTGATCCTCGAACCGCCAACGCAGGCCACCCGACATATCCAATTGACGCTCCAGCGGTTGTCCCGATCGGTCGTGCCGGGAATGAGCATAATATCCAGTGCTGTCCAGCATCGCATGATCCGGGGCCACACCGTTGGGATAGGCGGACAGGTCGTCGGCGTAGATGTCGATCACGTGGCAGAGCATCGCGTCGCGCCGCTCCTCGGCGTGAAAGGCCAGCATCTCGCCGACCGTGCGCGTTTCGCAGAACGGAAAGAACAGGTATTCCGAGTTGTAGCAGTAGTACAGCCAGATGTTTGGCGCCGCCTGAATGACGCGATTTATGGTGTCGAACACCACGTTTCTGGGCGAGCAGCGCATCGTGACCCGGTGCACCCGGTCCAAGATTTCAGGCAGGATCGAAAACTGAGCCGGTGCAAATACGATCACCGATTTGAACCCCAAGTCCAAGTGATGGCGCAATGTCCCATCAAGCTCGACATCGTCTTCGGCAAAAACCAATGCGACCGGCCCCTTGGTCAACGCTGCCCGGCCCGATTTCAGAAAGTGGTCGAGGGATTCGTATTTCATTGCCCGCGTGTAGCCTGCCTTGCTGGAAATATCCGTCAAATTCGGGTAATTGCGCCAGCATTGCAAGCGGCGTTCGATGGGTATAGACGACGCCGGTCCAGCGAACGCAAAAGGCCCAGCCCATGTCCGAACCGAAAAAGCTGTATATCAAGACCTATGGCTGTCAGATGAACGTCTATGACAGCGAACGCATGTCCGAGGCGTTGGGCGGGCAGGGCTATGTGGAAACGCAGTCGCCCGAAGATGCGGACATGATCCTGCTGAACACCTGCCACATCCGCGAAAAGGCGGCCGAGAAGGTGTATTCCGAACTGGGCCGGTTCAAGGGGTTGAAGGCCGAAAAACCCGATCTGAAGATCGGCGTGGCCGGTTGTGTGGCGCAGGCCGAGGGCGAAGAGATCATGCGCCGGCAGCCGCTGGTCGATCTGGTCGTCGGCCCGCAGAGCTATCACCGCCTGCCCGAACTGGAAGCCAAAGCGCGTGCGGGCGAAAAGGCGCTGGATACCGATTTCCCCGAAGAGGACAAGTTTGAGAAGCTCAAGAACCGTCCCAAGGCCAAACGCGGCCCGACGGCGTTTCTGACCGTGCAGGAAGGTTGTGACAAGTTCTGCGCCTTCTGCGTCGTGCCCTATACCCGCGGGGCCGAGGTCAGCCGCCCCGCCGATCGTATCCTGCGCGAGGCGCAGGACCTGGTCGAGCGCGGCGTGCGCGAGATCACGCTGCTGGGCCAGAACGTCAACGCCTATCACGGGGCAGGTCCGAACGGTGACATGACCCTTGCCGGGCTGATCTGGGAGTTGAACAAGATCGACGGGCTGGAGCGCATCCGGTTCACCACCTCGCATCCCAACGACATGACCGACGACCTGATCGAGGCACACGGCACTTGCGAAAAACTGATGCCCTATCTGCACCTGCCGGTGCAGTCGGGGTCGGACAAGATCCTCAAGCGGATGAACCGCAGCCACACCGCCGACAGCTATCTGTGTCTGATCGAGCGGATCCGCGAGGCGCGCCCCGATATCCTGATGTCGGGCGATTTCATCGTGGGCTTCCCCGAAGAAACCGAAGAGGATTTCCAGGCCACGTTGGATCTGGTCGAGCAGGTCCGCTATGGCTATGCGTATTCCTTCAAGTATTCGACACGGCCGGGCACGCCCGCGGCCGAGCGTCCGCAGGTCGATCCGCAGGAAGCTGACGACCGTCTGCAACGCTTGCAGGCTCTGATCACCCGGCACCAGCGCGAGATCCAGGATGCGATGGTTGGTCGGACAGTCCGGGTTCTGTTTGAGAAACCCGGGCGTCTGGCCGGACAGATGGTTGGCAAGTCCGAGTATCTGCATGCCGTCCACGTTTCCGGAGCCGATCTTTCGGCGGGAGATCTTCGCAACGTCCGGATTACGGCTTCGGGCGCCAATTCACTGGCCGGCGAGGTGCTGTGACAGGGCCGCGGTTCACCGCTCACGCAACACTCGTGGCGTTTGTTTCCAAAATTTACCCTTGATTTATCGCTTGGAACTATGGTCGGAGAATAGCCAGAATTCTCGGGGCCGTGTTTCAGGTGGCCTTCGGGCTTTACATCGGCGGGGCTTCCGGTCGCCCGGGCACCGCAATGGAGGGTACGAGTGACACGTCAGGCAGGTATTCGACAAACAGGGGCGGGCCGTGTTCTGGCCGGCCTATTGCTGGCCGCCAGCGCAGGTATTCCCACTCATGCGGGGGATTTGGACGGCGCCGTTTCCGATCCGGTCGTGTTGGGGCCGGAGCGTTATTCCAAAGACGTCAGCGCCTTCTATCTGGGGTTCAGCGCCGGGTATGGATCGGGTGGAACAGACCAGTTCGGGCTGGCCACCAATGCGGGCACCTTTCCCATCGGCAAACTTGACCTGAGCGGTGCCTACGGCGGGATACGGGGCGGTTGGCGCGGTGTTCTGCCTGCCCGTGGCGGGCGCGATTACGTCTACGGTTTCGAGATCGGGTACGATTTCGCTTCGCTGGATGACAGTGTCACCACGCAGATAGGCACCACGACCGTTCAGGGAGGTTCCGAGATATCGGATGTGCTGTCGCTGCGGTTCAAGAACGGGCTGACCAACCCCAGCGGTTCGGTTCTGTATTTCGTTACCGTCGGGTTCGTTCAGGGTGAAATCGAAACGACCAACAGCCTGTCCAGCGGCGGCACCACTCAGTCTTTCGCAAGCGATGACCGACGCAACGGATTCGTTGCCAGCATCGGGGCCGAGCATCAGTTGAACGACAATTGGTCCGTCACCGGCGAATTCGAATATGTGCAGTTCCAGTCGAAGGTCGTCGATTTTGGCTCGGGGTTCTCGACCAAATCCACGCCCAGCTACCAGGGGATTCGCGTCGGGTTGAACTACAAGTTCTGATCCCAAGGGCGGATTCCGGCCTGAGATTTCATTGCGCCGGGCCGTGAATTCCTTTCCGCCTGACCGATTTGCGATCAGTTGCTCAGATTTTTGAATCTGTGGCTTGCGCCGACCGACTCTTGTTGTCTACGCTTGGGGTGACAACGCCAAGACAGGAGAACGGATTGGCCATCGGTGCCCTTACCCCACCGCAAGATGAAATGCCCGCGAACGAGGCGTTTGTTGAATTCCCTGACAACCGATTGTTGATTGATCTTTGCGGCGAATACGACCGCAACCTGGCCGAGATCGAGCGGAAACTGTCCGTTCAGATCGTGCGCCGCGGCAACCAACTGGTCGTCATGGGCGAAGACGAGCTTCAGAAGCAGGCGATCGAGGTTTTGCAGGCTCTCTACACCCGGCTGGAAGGCGGGCGCGACGTCGAAGCTGCCGACGTTGATCGCGAATTGCGGATGGGCAATTCCGAAGCCGGAACCGGCTCGCGTGATGGCGACCAGCTTGAAATGTTCAAGGGTGGAACTGTCGAAATCAAGACCCGCAAAAAGCTGGTCGAACCCCGGACTGACGCGCAAAAGGCTTATGTGCAGTCGCTGTTCAACAACGAACTCGCCTTTGGCATCGGCCCGGCGGGAACGGGCAAGACCTACCTTGCCGTGGCTGTGGGTGTGTCGATGTTCATCGGCGGACATGTGGATCGAATCATCCTCAGCCGCCCAGCCGTCGAAGCTGGCGAAAAGCTGGGTTATCTGCCTGGCGACATGAAGGACAAGGTCGATCCGTATATGCAGCCGCTATACGACGCGTTGAATGACTTTCTGCCAGGCAAGCAACTGGCCAAGTTGATCGAGGAAAAGCGGATCGAAATTGCCCCGCTGGCGTTCATGCGCGGGCGGACACTGGCCAATGCCTTCGTTGTATTGGACGAGGCCCAGAACGCCACGACGATGCAGATGAAGATGTTCCTGACGCGCTTGGGCGAGGGTAGTCGGATGGTGATCACCGGCGACCGGTCGCAGGTGGATCTGCCGCGCGGCGTGGCTTCGGGGCTTGCGGATGCCGAGCGACTGCTGAAGACGATCCCTAATATCAGCTTCAACTACTTCACATCCAAGGACGTGGTGCGCCATCCGCTTGTCGCGGCAATCATCGAGGCGTATGAGGCCGACTCGGGCCGGGAAACGGGTTGAACCGTCGGGCCCGGGCAAATCGGCCTCGGAGCGTCACGAGATGAACTTGGAAATCACGATCGAAGACCCGCGCTGGCAGGGTCTTGAGCCGTTGGCGCGCAGGGCCGTGGCCGCGACGCTGGCGCATTGCGGTGTGGATGCCGATTTGTGCGAAGTCAGCGTTCTGGGCTGCGACGACGCCCGGATTGCCGAGTTGAACGCTGAATTTCGTGAAAAACCTGCGCCGACGAATGTGCTGAGCTGGCCCGCTGAGGACCTTGCTGCGGATCAGCCCGGTGGCACACCGCTGGTGCCCCAGCCGGATTTCACGGGTGACATCGCGCTTGGTGACATCGCGATCTCGTATGACACTTGCTGGCGCGAGGCTCAGGAAGCCGGGAAATCCATGGATGACCACGTGACCCATTTGCTGGTTCACGGAGTGTTGCATTTGCTGGGTTATGATCACATTCGTGACCTTGACGCCACTTTGATGGAACGTGCCGAGGTCGAGATACTTGGCAAAATGGGTATTGATGACCCATATAATGAGTAATGTGGGCCTTGGTGCCCGATCTATTGGAATAGGAAAATGGGCGATATTGACGGCAGTTCTGGAGCGGCGCAGAGCGCGCACTCGCAGAGCAGCGATGAAACCAAAGAAAAAAGCGGGCTTTTCTCTCGTATTCTTGATGCTTTTTCTTCCGCCGAGGATGACGCCGAAGTCGTCGTGAACGGGAATGAGGCCGTGACCCCTCAGCCACGCGGCATGATCAATCTGCGGCGCATGCGGGTCGAGGATGTGGCAATTCCTTCCGCCGACATCGTGTCAGTGCCTTCGACCATCACCAAGGAGGAACTGGCCCAGGTCTTCCGGGATAGCGGTCTGTCGCGAATACCGGTCTACGAGGGGACGCTGGACACGCCGCTGGGCTTTGTTCACCTCAAGGATTTTGCGTTGACGCATGGGTTCAACGGTGGGTCGGCGGAATTCGATCTGATCTCGATGCTCCGTCCGCTGCTGTTCGTTCCACCTTCGATGCCGATCGGTGTTTTGCTGACCAAGATGCAGACCGAGCGTCGCCACATGGCCTTGGTGATCGATGAATATGGTGGCGTCGACGGGCTTGTCACGATCGAAGATCTGATCGAACAGGTCGTCGGAGAAATCGCCGATGAGCATGACGCCGACGAAAATCAGCTGTGGGTGCAAGAAAAGCCAGGGTGCTATATCGTTCAGGCCAAGGCACCGCTCGAGGACTTCGAGGCCGAAATCGGCCGGTCGCTGACCAGCCACGAGGATGTGGACGAGGAAGAGATCGAGACCCTGGGCGGGCTGGTCTTCATGCTGTCGGGGCGGGTTCCAGCCCGCGGTGAGGTGGTTTTGCATCCCGAAGGCCCCGAGTTCGAGGTTATCGACGCGGATCCGCGGCGCATCAAGCGCCTGCGGGTGATGCTGCCGGATATGGCTGCATGAATCCTGCCTTACGGTGGCCGCATTGGCTGCGCGTGGTACTGGCCGCGATACTCGGCGCGTTGGCGGCCTTTGGCTTGGCGCCGTATGGCTATTGGATAATCACCTGCATTGCGCTTGCATCCGTCGCGCCGTTGTTTCTGGCCAGTGCCACGCGCGCTCGCGCGGCATGGGTGGGCTGGGCTTTCGCAACCGGTTACTTCGCCAATGCCCTGAGCTGGATCATCGAGCCCTTTCAGATCGACGCTGAGCGTTATGCCTGGATGGCCCCTTTTGCGCTTGTGTTCATGGCTGCTGGCTTGGCCTTGTTCTGGGCGTTTGCTTTTTGGCTCGCGCGCGGAACCCGAGAGGTGGGGCCGCGGAAGGTCATCGTTCTGGCCCTGACCCTGTCGCTGGTTGAAATGGCGCGCGGCTACGTTCTGACCGGGTTTCCTTGGGCGGGAATGGCACAGATTTGGGTGGATGCCCCGGCCGGGCAACTCTTGGCATGGGTTGGTCCATATGGCCTTGGGGCCGCGACCTTTTTGCTTGCCCTGCCGTTGGGCGCTGCCGTCGCCGGTCCTCGCAACGGCAAGGCGTTTCTTTGGCCCGTCGTGGCAGTTGGCATCTTTGCCGGTTTGGCGCTGGTTCAAGCCAGCAACCGCCCGAGGGTTGCAGAGACCGGTCATATTGTTCGTCTGGTCCAGCCCAACGCGCCGCAAGAGCAGAAATGGGACCCTTCTTTTGCCCCGCTGTTTTTTGCTCGACAGATTGAATTCACTGCCGCCGATCCGCGCCCCGACCTGATCGTATGGCCAGAGACATCGGTTCCGGCGTGGCTGGGCAGTGCGGGTCCCTATCTGGAAGCGATTGCCGAGGCCGCTCAGGGAACGCCCGTCATCCTCGGTATCCAACGCGGAGACGGGCCGCGCATCTACAACTCGATGATCTACCTCGACGAGCAGGGGCGTCAGACCGGCCTGTACGACAAGCATCATCTGGTGCCCTTCGGCGAGTATGTTCCCCTTGGCGATCTGATGGACAGGTTAGGAATCCACGGTATGGCCGCGACCACCGGAAGCGGGTTCAGTGCCGGGCCCGGAGCGGCGATGCTGAACGCCGGCAAGCTGGGTCTGGCGCTGCCGCTGATCTGCTACGAGGCGATCTTTCCGCAGGATGTTTCGGCGGCGCCGCAGCGTCCGGATTTCCTTCTGCAGATAACCAATGATGCCTGGTTCGGAACCCGTACAGGACCATTCCAGCATCTGGCGCAGGCAAGGATGCGGGCCATCGAACAGGGTCTGCCGCTGGCGCGGTCGGCAAATACCGGTGTTTCGGCGATGGTCGATCCCTATGGCAACGTAATCGCCTCCCTGCCTTTGGGACAGGCGGGTTTCGTGGATGCTCATCTTCCGGCGCCATTGCCTCCGACACTGTATGCGCGAACCGGCGACGGGCCGACGCTTGGGCTATTGTTGGTGCTTCTGCTGCTGTTTGGGCGCAACGTTCGGTTTGGCAGGGCATAATTACCGATTGACCCCCTGTTTCTTCGGGCGTATCCCGTCGAATGCCTGTCACAACGGCTTCCTGGCGTGACGGGGAAATCTTAATGGAGCGCTTTCATGTCCCGACAGAACTACATTTTCACTTCGGAATCCGTTTCCGAAGGGCATCCCGACAAGGTGTGCGACCGAATTTCAGATGCGGTCCTGGATGCCTTTCTGAACGAAGAGCCCGAAGCGCGCGTTGCGTGCGAAACCTTTGCCACCACCGATCGGGTGGTCATCGGCGGCGAGGTCGGTCTGTCGGATCAGGAAAAATTGCACGACTACATGGGCAAGATCGAAGAGATTGCCCGCGCTTGCATCAAGGACATCGGTTACGAGCAGGACAAGTTTCACCACGAAACGGTCGAGGTGACGAACCTGCTGCACGAGCAGTCCGCACACATCGCCCAAGGGGTCGATGCGTCCGCTGACAAGGATGAAGGCGCCGGTGACCAAGGCATCATGTTTGGATATGCCACCAGCGAAACCCCAGCCCTGATGCCGGCTCCGATCCAATATGCACACGCCATCCTGCGCCGTCTGGCGGAAGTGCGCAAGAACGGGTCTGAGCCCGCTCTGGGTCCCGATGCCAAATCGCAGCTGTCGGTGATCTACCGTGACGGGCGGCCAGTCGGTGTCAGTTCGGTCGTGCTGTCCACCCAGCATCTGGATGAGGCGCTGACCTCGGACGATATTCGCCAGATCGTCGAGCCCTACATCCGCGAATCTCTGCCCGATGGCTGGCTGAGCGACCAGACGGAATGGCATGTGAACCCTACCGGCAAGTTCGTCATCGGCGGCCCGGACGGGGATGCTGGTCTGACCGGGCGCAAGATCATCGTCGACACATATGGCGGTGCGGCCCCGCACGGCGGCGGGGCGTTCTCGGGCAAGGACCCGACCAAGGTCGACCGGTCGGCGGCCTATGCCGCGCGGTATCTGGCGAAGAACGTCGTGGCCGCCGGCATGGCCGAGCGTTGCACGATCCAGCTGAGCTATGCGATCGGCGTTTCCAAGCCGCTTTCGATCTACGCTGACACCCACGGCACCGGACAGGTTGCCGACGCCGAGATCGAGAAGGCGGTCGGACAGGTGATGGACCTGACCCCGCGCGGCATCCGCGAACACCTGCAGCTGAACAAGCCGATCTACCAGCGCACGGCGGCCTATGGGCACTTCGGGCGCGAGCCGGATGCGGACGGCGGCTTCAGCTGGGAGCGGACCGATCTGGTTGAGGCCTTGAAAAAGGCTGTCTGAGCCAGCACCGGGAAATCAAACACGGCAAGGCGCGTCCGATGTGGCGCGCATTTTTCGTTTCGAAGGTCGCCCCTCCGGCACGGCCCTCCCCTTGCAACGCAAACCCCACCGCAGTAAGGGCACCGGCATGAGCACCCAGTCACCCGAACGCCCCCGCAGAAACTTCTATGGCCGCTTCAAGGGCAAGACCCTGAAGCCCAGCCAAAAGACCTATCTGTCCGAGGACCTGGCCGCCCTGTCGCCGGGCGCGGTGGATTGGGACAGCAACCCCGACCGCACCCTGATCGACCTGGACCCGCTGTTCGGCGGCAAGCCGGTATGGCTTGAGGTCGGGTTCGGCGGTGGTGAGCATCTGGTGCATCAGGCGCAGCAGAACTCCGATATCGGCATCATAGGGGCCGAGCCGTTCATCAACGGCGTGGCCATGCTATTGGGCAAGATCCGCCGGGCCGAAGTGACCAACCTGGCGGTACATCCCGGCGATGTGCGCGACCTGTTCGACGTGCTGCCCGATGCCAGTATCTCGCGCGCGTTTCTGCTCTATCCCGATCCGTGGCCCAAAAAGCGGCACCACCGCCGCCGCTTCGTGACGCCCGAGCATCTGGACCCGCTGGCGCGTGTGCTGAAACCCGGCGCGATTTTCCGCGTGGCGACCGACATCCCGGACTATGTCCGCCAGACGCTCGAGGAGGTGCCCCGCGCCGGTTTCGAATGGCTGGCCGAGGGCCCCGAGGATTGGCGCAAGCCGTGGGACGACTGGATTTCTACCCGCTACGAGCAGAAGGCCCTGCGTGAAGGCCGCACGCCGCACTACCTGACCTTCCGCCGCAACGGGTGATTGCGGCTGGACGCTGCGGCGCCAATTCGCTAATCGGCAGGGGCACTGATAGCGCAAAAGGAGCCCTCATGTCCGGACACGGCACGCCCATCCCGATGACCTCGCATCCCTGCGGCCCGCTGACCGGCACAGCCGAAGTGCCGGGCGACAAGTCGATTTCGCACCGCTCTCTGATCCTTGGGGCGATGGCCGTGGGCGAGACCCGGATCTCGGGCCTGCTGGAAGGCGAAGACGTTCTGGACACCGCCAAGGCGATGCGCGCCTTCGGGGCCGAGGTGATCTCGCACGGGAATGGCGAATGGACGGTGCATGGCGTCGGCGTGGGCGGCTTTGCCGAGCCGGATCAGGTGATCGACTGCGGCAACTCGGGCACGGGCGTGCGACTGATCATGGGCGCGATGGCCACCAGCCCGATCAGCGCGACCTTCACCGGCGATGCCAGCCTGAACAAACGTCCGATGGCCCGAGTGACTGATCCGCTGGCCCTGTTCGGGGCACAGGCCGTGGGCCGTTCGGGCGGGCGTCTGCCCATGACCATCGTCGGCGCGGCCGATCCGGTGCCGGTCTGGTACGAAGTGCCTGTGCCTTCGGCCCAGGTGAAATCTGCCGTTCTGCTGGCTGGCCTGAACGCGCCCGGCAAGACCGTGGTGATCGAGAAGGAAGCCACCCGTGACCATTCCGAACGAATGCTGGCCGGGTTCGGCGCCGAAATCACCGTCGAGGACACCGACGAAGGCCGAGTCATCACATTGACCGGCCGGCCTGAGTTGAAACCGCAGGTGATCGCCGTGCCGCGAGATCCCTCCAGCGCGGCCTTCCCGGTCTGCGCGGCGCTGATCACGCCGGGATCGGACGTTCTGGTGCCGGGCATCGGCCTGAACCCAACGCGCGCCGGCCTGTTCACGACGCTGCGCGAGATGGGCGCCGATCTGACCTATGAGAATATGCGCGAGGAAGGCGGCGAGCCGGTCGCCGACCTGCGCGCGCGTTACTCGCCCGACATGAAGGGCATCGACGTCCCGCCCGAACGCGCGGCTTCGATGATCGACGAATATCCGGTGCTGTCGGTGGTTGCGGCCAACGCCACCGGTAAGACGATGATGGGCGGCGTCAAGGAACTGCGCGTCAAGGAAAGCGACCGCATCGACGCCATGGCGCGTGGCTTGCGGGCCAACGGCGTCACGGTTGACGAGGGCGATGACTGGTGGTCGGTCGACGGGCTGAGCATCGGCGGCGTGCCCGGCGGCGGCATCTGCGAAAGCTTTCTGGACCATCGCATCGCCATGTCGTTCATGGTGATGGGCATGGGCGCGCAAGAGGCCGTCTCGGTCGATGACGGCAGCCCCATCGCGACCTCGTTCCCGATCTTCGAGCCGCTGATGAAGGGCCTGGGCGCCAAGGTCGAGCGCACATGAGCTTTACCGTCGCCATCGACGGCCCGGCCGCTGCGGGCAAGGGCACGATCTCCAGGGCCGTGGCTGCGCATTTCGGGCTGGCGCATCTGGATACAGGGCTGCTGTACCGCGCGGTCGGCCGACGCACGTTGAACGGCACCGACGCGGTCGAGGCGGCGCGGTCCCTCACGGCCGAGGAGTTGGATCAGGGCGACCTGCGGACAGCCGAGATCGCGCAGGCGGCGTCGAAAGTGGCCGTGATCCCCGAGGTGCGCGCAGCTCTGGTCGATTTCCAGCGCAGCTTTGCCCGGCGGGCCGGCGGCGCGGTGCTGGACGGGCGCGATATCGGCACGGTGATCTGCCCCGAGGCCGAGGTGAAGCTATTCGTCACCGCCAGCCCCGAAGTGCGCGCCGAGCGACGCTATCTGGAACTGGCTGACAAAGGCGCGGAAATAACGCGCGCGCAGGTTCTGGCCGATGTCCGCGAGCGCGACGCGCGAGACGCCGAACGCAGCACGGCCCCGATGAAACCGGCCGACGATGCCGTAATTCTGGACACTTCGGACCTGAGCATCGAGGCCGCGCTGGAAAAGGCGGTCGCGGTTATTCAAGGAAAGCTGCCCGCGGCAAGGTGAGACCGCGGACAGCGCTTGGCGACAGTCCGATTACAGTTCGCCGACCGCAATCGACTTGATATTCGCCCACTGGTCATCCGCGGTCTTGGCGGTGCCGGACACGTCTTCGAGGAACTTAGCGCGGGTTGCCGCGTTCAGAAACAGATACAGCTTGCCATCGGCCAGCAGGTACTGATCCGGATCGCCATCGAACTTCTTGCCCACGGAAACACCATACGAGCAGAAGCCGCCGTGCTGCGGCAGGTATGCCTCGGGGTTGGCCTCGAAAGCTTCGCGGTTCTCGGCCGAGGTGAAGTAGTAGGACGCGCCACTATAGGTGGCCGAATGCGTGGCGAACCCTTCCACCGGGTTGCCTTCAGTGACCAGCGCCACCAGATCGACCCCGTGAGCAGCCAGCGGCGCACCGCCGGCCGAGATCCCGTTCGAGACATTGATCTCATCCGCCGCAAAAGCCGGTGCGGCGATCATCGGCAGGACGGCGACAAGGGCGCTGAGTACAACAGATTTCATTGTGTGTTCCTTTCGTGTTCAGTTGTGGCCGGCACGCGCGCCGACCCGTGCTGAACAGATAAATGCGGGCGTGCGGACGCGTAATCGCAGCGCGAACGGAAAACCTTGCAGATCGTTCGCACTTGCCGAGAGCCAGCCAAACCGGCTCACCAAGCTGTGTTTGGCCAGTTGATCAGTCCCCGCTTAGGCTGAACGCGTCTATGGTGGAGAGAGCGGATGATCCGATTTGCCTTGATCTGGGTTTTGTTGGCCGGCCATGCGTTGGCACAGGAAGCCGAGGCACCAATGACCTACGAGAGACTGGGCAAGATCATCTTTGCCCTCGACCCCGATGCCGAGCCGCAGGGTCCGGGCTTTACCATGACGATTTCGGATGTTCCGGTACTGGTTGTTACTGATGTGCATGCAGACCGGATGCGGGCAATGGTGGCGATCAGCGGAACCTCAGAGCTTTCGGCCGAAGACTTGCAGCGCATGATGCAGGCCAATTTCGACAGCACGCTGGACGCGCGCTATGCGATCGCCAACGGTACCTTGTGGGCCGTGTTCATCCACCCGCTGTCACGGCTGAACAAGGATCAACTGATCTCGGGCCTGGCGCAGACCGTCAATATCGCCCTGACCTATGGCACTCTCTATTCCGGAGGTGCGGCGGAGTTCGGCGGTGGGGACAGCCATGATCTGCAACGCGAACTGATCGACGATCTTCTGAAGAAAGGCGAGGACATCTGAGGCTGCCTTGGAAGGTTCATCCGTCATTGCTTGCCGTTAGGTGCCGGGGAAACAGGCCGTGACCATGCGTTGCTTTGGCAGAGGCGCCCGTTTGGGCCCACTTGATGCCGCCATTGGCCCTAGCTGGATGCCGGAAAGCTGCTATAGTTTCCCTCAGCGATAAGGGGAGGTCGCCACCGAGGCCCGGCAAAACGGGCAGGCGGCCGCATAATCCTCACAGCCAACAGGGACATAACAATATGAATAATCGTTTGCAAAAAATCACCATCGTGGGTGGCGGTACGGCCGGCTGGATGACGGCGCTGCTTCTCGAGATGGTGTTTTCGCGCACGTCAGCACCAAAGGATCGTCCGCGCATCTGCCTGATCGAAAGCCCGAATATCGCCACGGTCGGCGTTGGTGAAGCGACCGTACCGCGTATGCCGGTCACGCTCCGGCAGGCCGGAATTTCCGAGCGAGACTTTTTCCGCGAAACCAATGCGTCGTTCAAGTTGGGCGTCAAATTCTGCAACTGGAACAAGGACGCAAAGGGAAAACGCATCGACTATGTGAACCCATTTGCCCATGGCCAGATGCTGGAGGGCCTCGAGGCCGCCGAATACTTCCTTCGGTTTGGCAACGGGGACCGGGATTTCACTCAGTCCATCTCGCCGCATGATGACCTGGCTCGGCTGTGCAAGGGCGCGCGGCTTCTGGGGCAACCCGAATTCGAGCAGCGGTTTGGCTATGCCTATCACCTGGACGCCGTAAAATTCGCTGGCATGCTGACCAGGGTCTGTACGCAACGTGGCGTCGAACATATCCGCGACGAGGTGCAGTCGGTCGAGTTGAATGAACAGGGCAATGTCAGCCATCTGATGCTTGAGCGTGCAGGCCGCCACGATATCGAAATGGTCGTGGACTGCACCGGTTTCCGCGGCCTGATCATCAATCAGGCACTGGGCGAGCCGTTCATGGATTATTCGGACTATCTGCCGAACGACCGTGCCATGGCGTTGCAGATCGAGCACCCCAATCCGCGGAAGATCGAAAGCGTCACGCGATCGACTGCACTTGGCGCTGGTTGGACATGGCGCGTGCCTCTCTACAACCGTGTGGGTACGGGATACGTGTATTCATCCGCGCACCGGACGGATGATCAAGCGGCGGACGAATATCTGGAGTGGCTGGGTGACAGCGGCAAAGGCGCGACGCCGCGGGTGATCCCCATGCGGATCGGGCGCGTTCGCAATGCGTGGGTGAAGAACTGCGTTGCAATCGGGCTGGCCGGTGGGTTCATCGAGCCGCTTGAAAGCACTGCGATCCATATGGTCGACCATGCTGTGCGCTGGTTCGCCGAGCATTTGCCGACCCGCGATATCGAACCCTCATTGAGGGACAGGTACAATCGTCAGATGAACAAGCTCTATGACGAAGTGCTGGATTTCATTTGCCTGCATTACAAGCTGAACAATCGCACCGATGATCAATACTGGATCGACGCGCGGACCGAGATGAAGGTGCCGGACAGGCTTGCTGAAAACCTCGAGCTTTGGAAGAACCGCCTTCCGATGCAGCACGATGTCGAGTTTGCAACGCTGTTTGACCATCGCGTCTATCAGACGGTTCTGCTGGGCAAGCAGGTCTATGATACGGGGTATGGCACTGGAATTCGTGATCGCATTCGACCATTGCGGAAGGACATCTGGTTCCAATGGTGGAAGGGCGCGAAAGTGGACCTTGCGCAGATCCTGAAAGCGATGCCGGATCACAAAACCCTTCTGCGCGACATTCGCGGAGAGCTCAAGCAACCCACCTTTGCGATGGCCAAGGCGGCACAGCCGACCGTTCCGATGCCGGGTGCGGCACCCGAACCGGTGATCATCCAGAACATGCCGAACTTGGCCGAGATTCAAAGCGGCAAGAAAGACCTGCAACTGTTCTAGGTCTCCCGGATTCGGCTAATATTGAGAGCTTCGAAATGGTTGAGGGCAGGGTTGCAGAACCCTGCCTTTTTTGACCTCAATCCGGGGTTGCGCAACAAAAATATGTTACGTAATAACATAACATATCAGTTGGGACGTTTCCCCAACCCATTCCGTCCGGTCCAGTTCCCGCTCTGGAAATTCGCATTGGTACAGTCGATGCCCATGACCAATCAAAGACGCAATCTGCGCAGCCGCCTGAACCGCCGGAGACGGCAACGTCCCGCGATGCAGGCCTATGACACCCTTCCGCCTCAGTTGCGTCAGTGGCTTGCGAATGCCTGCTTGCCTTGGAGTCCGAACTCGGCCCTCAAGATTTGGAAGGCAGCCGGTGGGGCAAAGGCCCCGGCCGACGCACTGGCGCGTTTGAATGCGATCGAGCAGGCCATGCTGCTGAGGGATGCCCAGATTTGGGAGGAGTAGCTGGCCCGGAAAACGCAAGCGGAATTCTGCGTCGGCTTGCAATATGGGCCTTTCTGCTTGCGCTGCGCCTAGAATCCGCCTATACGCGCGCTGTCTGAACAAGGGCGGTCAACGCCTGGGCGACGTATCTGAGCAGGGCCGGGTTTCCTCGGCCCTTTGTGTTTGTTTAGCCAGATGCGCACCGGGTCACGCCAGAGGACATCATGAAACAAGACCGGCGGAGACAACCGCTCGGCCAGCAAAAACGTTATGTAAAGGAAAACAACGCCACATGGCTAACGCATCCATGGAGGAATTCGAAGCCCTCCTGAACGAAAGCTTCGAAATGGACACCCCCGAAGAGGGTTCGGTTGTCAAAGGCAAGGTCATCGCGATCGAAGCGGGCCAGGCCATCATCGACGTAGGCTACAAGATGGAAGGCCGTGTCGATCTGAAAGAATTCGCAAATCCCGGCGAAGCTCCTGAAATCGCTGTTGGCGACGAGGTCGAAGTCTACCTGCGCGCCGCAGAAAACGCCCGTGGCGAAGCGGTCATCTCGCGCGAGATGGCCCGCCGTGAAGAGGCATGGGACCGTCTGGAAAAAGCATATGCCGACGACCAGCGCGTCGAAGGTGCTATCTTTGGTCGCGTCAAAGGTGGCTTCACCGTGGATCTGGGTGGCGCAGTTGCGTTCCTGCCCGGCAGCCAGGTTGACGTTCGCCCCGTGCGCGACGCTGGCCCGCTGATGGGTCTGAAGCAGCCGTTCCAGATCCTGAAAATGGACCGCCGCCGTGGCAACATCGTTGTCTCGCGTCGTGCAATCCTTGAAGAATCGCGTGCCGAACAGCGTGCCGAAGTCATCGGCAACCTGTCCGAAGGTCAGACCGTCGAGGGTGTCGTCAAGAACATCACCGAATACGGTGCATTCGTTGATCTGGGCGGCGTTGACGGCCTGCTGCACGTCACCGACATGGCATGGCGCCGCGTGAACCACCCGTCCGAGATCCTGACGATCGGCGAGACCATCAAGGTTCAGGTCATCAAGATCAACAAGGAAACCCACCGCATCAGCCTGGGCATGAAGCAGCTGCAGGAAGATCCGTGGGATCTGGTTGGCGCCAAGTACCCGCTGGGTTCGGTGCACAAGGGTCGCGTCACCAACATCACCGACTACGGCGCGTTCGTCGAGCTGGAGCCCGGTGTCGAAGGTCTGGTGCACGTGTCCGAGATGTCCTGGACCAAGAAAAACGTCCACCCCGGCAAGATCGTTTCGACCAGCCAGGAAGTCGACGTCATGGTTCTGGAAATCGACGGCGCCAAGCGTCGCGTGTCTCTGGGCCTCAAGCAGACCCAGCGCAACCCGTGGGAAGTGTTTGCAGAAACGCACCCCGAGGGCACGCAGGTCGAAGGCGAAGTCAAGAACATCACCGAATTCGGTCTGTTCATCGGCCTGGAAGGCGACATCGACGGCATGGTTCACCTGTCCGACCTGTCGTGGGACGAGCGTGGCGAAGATGCCATCCAGAACTACCGCAAGGGCGACGTCGTTCAGGCGGTTGTCTCGGAAGTTGACGTCGAAAAAGAGCGGATCTCGCTGTCGATCAAAGCCCTGGGCGGTGACAAGTTCGCCGAAGCCGTGGGCGGCGTGAAGCGTGGCTCGGTCATCACCGTCGAAGTGACCGCGATCGAAGATGGCGGTATCGAGGTGGAGTACGAAGGCATGAAGTCCTTCATCCGCCGTTCGGACCTGAGCCGAGACCGTGCCGAACAGCGCCCCGAGCGTTTCTCGGTCGGTGACAAGGTCGACGTCCGCGTCACCAACGTGGACAGCAAGACCCGCCGTCTGGGCCTGTCGATCAAGGCGCGCGAAATCGCCGAAGAGAAAGAGGCCGTGGAACAGTACGGTTCCTCCGACTCGGGTGCATCGCTGGGCGATATCCTTGGCGCAGCGCTGAAGTCCGGCGACTAAGCCAGACTTGCAGTTTTGAACACTCAGACGGCCCCGCTCATCCCGAGCGGGGCCGTTTCTTTTGCGAATCAATGTGTTCCGGTTTTGCGAGTTATTCGGTGATAGGTGCAGGCATGAACCGCCGGATTCGCGTCTCTACAGGCGATTTTCCGGTGCTTTCTTGGAAAATGCACCCCGGACACACAGAGTTTACATTCCACCCGGCACCGTTTTTTCCTATACTGACCAAACCAGTAGACGAGATGACACGGTGACCTGGGAGGGTAGCACGCATGATCCGTTCAGAACTGATTCAGAAAATCGCCGACGAAAATCCACATCTGTACCAACGTGATGTCGAGCGGATCGTGAATACCGTATTCGAGGAAGTCACAGACGCGATGGCGCGCGGTGACCGTGTCGAACTGCGGGGCTTCGGAGCTTTTTCGGTCAAGAAACGGGATGCGCGGGTCGGCCGGAACCCACGCACTGGCGAGACGGTTCAAGTCGAGGAAAAGTGCGTGCCGTTTTTCAAGACCGGCAAGTTGCTAAGGGATCGTTTGAACGGTAAAGCGTGATCTCATGATGCGCTACATTCGATACGGTTTTCTTGCGGTCCTGGGGATCGTCCTTGTCTCGGTCTCGCTGGCCAATCGCCAGATGGTTCAGTTGCAGTTGATGCCGGACGCTTTGTCTGACTTGCTTGGCTTCAATCTGGCTACTTCTCTGCCGTTGTTTCTTGTGGTTCTTGGCGGGATCGTGGCCGGCCTTGTCATCGGTTTTCTGTGGGAATGGCTGCGTGAGCACAAGCACCGCAAGGACGCCACCGTCAAAAAGACCGAGGTCAAGAAGCTCGAGCGCGAGGTCAAGAAGCTCAAGAAGAAGCAGAACGAAGGTCAGGACGATGTGCTTGCCCTTCTGGACGAGGCCAGCTGAGAGCCGATGTCTTCCGAGATCAGCGTAAAAATATGCGGCTTGACCGCACCCGAGCATGTGCGTGCCGCCGTTGAAGCAGGTGCGCGTTACATTGGGTTCAATTTCTTTCCCAAGTCTCCACGCTATGCACCGATTGCCCAGGCAGCGGCGCTGGCCAGTGACGTGCCGGTCGGCGTAGCCAAGGTGGCCTTGGTGGTGAACTTCAGCGACGCGCAGTTGGATGAAATCGTCGCGGGGGTTCCACTGGACATGCTGCAGCTGCATGGCGCCGAAAGCCCCGAGCGCGTGGCCGAGGTCAAATCACGCTACGGCTTGCCGGTGATCAAGGCGATTGGAGTGGCGGAAGCCGAGGATTTGGCCGCAATAGACCTGTATTCGGACGTGGCCGATCAGTTGTTGGTTGACGCCAAACCGCCGAAGAACTCTGAGCTACCCGGCGGCAACGGTTTGCCTTTTGACTGGCGTCTGCTCGCCGGTCGCAAATACTGGCGGACGCCGTGGATGCTGTCGGGGGGGCTCAACCCGGACAACGTAGCCGAGGCGATCCGTATGACCGGTGCAAAGCAGGTGGACGTGGCATCGGGCGTGGAAAGCGCCCCGGGCGTCAAGGATCCGGGCCTGATCCGCTCATTTATTGAGGCGGCACGGTGATCTGACCAGAACGCGCTTGCGTATCCTTCTCAAAGGGGAGAATACGGGATGCTGGCTGCAATTGGCGCGGTTTCACTGAAGCGATGGTACCATGGGCCCGAGTTTTTCTGGCGTGCGGGCAAGGCCTTGCGCCAGGCCAAGGGCGATCCCTTGTGCCTCCATGCCGAAGTGTTTTCGCATGAGGGCGCGTATTTCTCGCTCAGCGTTTGGCATGACGTCGAAGCCATGCTGACCTTTGCCCAGTCGAACCCGCACCGAGGGGTGATGCAAGCTGCCCCACGTTTGACCAATACCTACCACTTCCGTCACTTTGCCTGCATCGCCATTCCGACCCGGGAACAGGCGCTGACTATCTGGATGAACGGCAGTACCGCGGCGGAATAGTGCGATTTGCGATGGCAAATCCCGCCGGCACCTCCTAATAACAACAGGCACGACGATGGAGACCACCATGGCCAATGATCTGTTCAATTCCTTCATGTCCGGCCCGGATGAAAACGGCCGCTTCGGCATTTTCGGCGGACGCTTCGTCAGCGAGACTCTGATGCCGTTGATCCTGTCGCTGGAGGAGGAATACGAGAAGGCCAAGACCGACCCGAGTTTCTGGGCCGAGATGGACGATCTGTGGGCCAACTACGTGGGCCGTCCGTCGCCCCTGTATCACGCCGAGCGCCTGACCGAACATCTGGGTGGCGCCAAGATCTATATGAAGCGCGACGAGTTGAACCACACCGGCGCGCACAAGATCAACAACGTGCTGGGCCAGATCATCTTGGCGCGCCGCATGGGAAAGACCCGGATCATCGCCGAGACCGGGGCAGGGCAGCACGGTGTCGCCACCGCGACGGTCTGCGCCAAGTTCGGTCTGAAATGCGTGGTCTACATGGGCGCACATGATGTCCAGCGGCAGGCGCCCAACGTGTTCCGCATGCGCTTGCTGGGGGCAGAGGTGATTCCGGTGACCTCGGGCCGCGGCACCCTGAAGGACGCGATGAACGACGCGCTGCGCGACTGGGTAACAAATGTGCGCGACACGTTCTATTGCATCGGTACGGTGGCCGGCCCGCATCCGTACCCGGCGATGGTGCGCGACTTCCAGTCGATCATCGGCAAGGAAGCCAAGGAACAGATGATGAAGGCCGAGGGTCGCTTGCCGGACACGATCATCGCGGCAATCGGTGGCGGCTCGAACGCCATGGGGCTGTTCTATCCCTTCCTCGACGACAAATCGGTCAACATCATCGGCGTCGAAGCGGGCGGCAAGGGCGTCAACGAAAAGATGGAGCATTGCGCCTCTCTCACCGGCGGTCGGCCGGGTGTTCTGCACGGCAACCGTACCTATCTGCTGCAGGACGACGACGGCCAGATCCTCGAGGGGTACTCGATTTCGGCCGGGCTCGACTATCCGGGCATTGGCCCCGAACACTCCTGGCTGCACGATATCGGGCGCGCGCAGTATGTCTCGGTCACCGACAAAGAGGCGCTTGAGGCGTTCCAGCTGTGCTGCGCGACCGAGGGGATCATCCCTGCGCTCGAACCCAGCCACGCGCTGGCGCATGTCATGAAGATCGCGCCGGAGCTGCCAAAGGATCACATCATCTGCATGAACATGTGCGGACGTGGCGACAAGGATGTGCAAACAGTCGCCAAGTATCTGAACTTCGACATGTCTGATACCGAGGGTCGCGACGCAACCTGAGGGCTGCCCAAAGAACAAGACCCGGCACGCTTCAACCGTGCCGGGTTTTTCATTCCCGGTTCACTGTTCGGAGTTTGCGCGGTGGCTGGTCAGAACGTGCAGCGGCACGATTTCCAATGCGCGCTGGTGAGTCGCCTCAAGATGGACCTTTGGCGCACAGCCTTCGTCATGGGCCTGCATGAACCGCGCGGCACACAGGCACCAGCTGTCGCCAGGCTTCAGGCCCGGGAAATCGAATTCGGGCCGTGGCGTGCTCAGGTCGTTGCCGACATATTTTGAATAGGCCAGAAACTCGGCCGTCATCACAGCGCAGACCGTGTGGCTGCCGCGATCCTCAGGGCAGGTGTTGCAGGCCCCGTCGCGGAAAAAACCGGTCAGGGGCTTTCGTGAACACGGAGCCAGCACGCCGCCCAGAACATTTATGCTGTCCTGCTTTTGCATGCAGCCACCTTACAGGCTTTGCGCGATCTTGCGGAACATTTCGATGTTCTGCTCATTAACACCGGGCTCGCGGAACTTCCGATCAGCGCCCGTGGCTACGATCAGCACGCCGCGCGACTGGTCGAAATACATGTACTGGCCATAAACACCGCGTGCCAGAAACTCACCGTCATGGGCGCCAACGGGGATCCACCACTGATATCCGTAGCCGATCTTTCCGGGTTCGGTCGGCGCGCTTGGCAAGGTGGATTCCTTAATCCAGTCGGCCGGAACGATCTGGCGCCCATCGCGCACGCCGTTCTGCAGGATCATTTGGCCAAAGCGGGCGTAATCCCGCGTCGTGAAATTCAAGCCACCCAGAACAAAGGCGACGCCTGCGCCGTCGGTGATATAGTATCCGTCCCGCTCAAGACCGAGGTGCTGCAGGATCTTTTCGTCCAGCAATGCGGCGACGCTTTGACCCGTCGCCCCTCGGATCACCATTCCAATGACATGGGTATCGATGGAAACATACTGCCAGGTCTCGCCAGGTGCCGCGAAACTGTCCTTCAACGAGGCCGCAAAGTCATCCAACTCGCCCCCCAGGGCGACGACCCGACCCATACGGTTGATGTCGGATTTCGGGTCCAGATAGTCTTCGTCAAAGGTCACACCGCTGGCCATGTTCAGCACGTTGCGGATCGTAGCTGTTTCATAGGCGCTGCCCTGCAGCTTGGGGGCATATTTGATGACCGGATCATCCAGCGAGGCTATGGCGCCCTCCTCAAGAAGGATGCCGAACAGAGCGGACAAATAGCTTTTGGCCATCGACCACGAGATCCGGCGGTCCTCTGGCGATGTGCCCAGGAAATACTCCTCGAACCGGATCTGCCCATCCTGCATCACCAGCAGCGATGTGACGGCGCGCTCTTCGATCCAGTCCTGCGTCTCGGCGGGCAGGTCGAATTCAGCTCCATAGGGCAGGTCCCAAGTGGGACCATTCCCGCGAGGGAGGTCGACAGTCAGAAACGCCGCGTCCATGTGAGAGAAATTCTGAACGATCTTTTCTTCGGAAAACAGAGAGTTCACCGCCAGAAGGCGCTGGATTTCCTCGCGCTTCCAGAAACCGACAACTGCAGCGGCCAAGACCAGCGTCAGGACGATTCGCAGCAGCCACTTCAGACCTGTTTTCATGATTTTCCTCCCGTTTGGCGGCATTGGATCGTGATGACGGAAATTCTGCAATTGCTACGTTGCGGAAGGTCTTTGCCGCTATCGGAACTTGTCCAACAGCTTCTGCATCGCCGTGCGGTCATCGGGCGTTGGCGTCTCGGCTTGCGGGGCAGGAGAGGTCTTGGTTTCGGATTTGGGCGTCGTGGTGGAACTGCGCGGTGGCGCTGTTCGCAGCGCCACGGCGTTCATGAACTTGGCCGCATCGCCCGCAGCCAGATGGACCGCCCCGTCTGCAACACCTTGCAGAACATCGTCCAGCCAGTCGGCGTCGGCCTTGGCGAAATCGCCCAGAACATAGGGCGAAACCAGCTCTTTGCGTCCGGGATGGCCGATCCCCAGCCGGACACGGTCATACGCGGCACCGATATGGTCGTGGATCGACCGCAGGCCGTTATGCCCGGCATGGCCGCCACCGGCCTTGGCGCGAACCTTCCCGGGTGCAAGGTCCAGTTCGTCATGGAAAACGGTCACATCGGTTGAGTCGAGCTTGAAGAACCGCATGGCCTCGCCGACCGATTGGCCCGAGCGGTTCATGAAGGTCATGGGTTTCAGCAGCAGGACCTTCTCTCGGCCCAGCATTCCTTCGGATATTTCACCCTGAAATTTCGAACGCCATGGCCCAAAGCCATGATCCCTGGCGATGGCATCCACCGCCATGAAACCGATATTGTGCCGGTTGCGGGCATACTTTGCGCCCGGATTGCCCAATCCGACAAACAGCTTCATCGCGAATTCCTTGTGCGTTTCGGTCCGGCGCAGAATTGCACGAGATGCCTTTCCAGTGCCAGCCGGTCGTTCAAAGAAAAACGGGGCCCTGGACGAGGCCCCGCTTCAAATTCCAATCCGAAGGATCCGGATTTATTCTTCGTCTTTGCCTACGACTTCAACTTCGTCGGCTGCGACTTCCTCTGCACCTTCGCCTTCTTCATCGTCGCTGGACGCCAGGCCGGTCGGTGCCGAGATGTTCGCAATCACGAAATCACGGTCGATGGTCGGTTTGGTGCCGTTGGGCAAGTCAACCGACGAGATGGTGACAACGTCGTTGATTTCCAGACCGGTCAGATCGACGGTGATCTTTTCGGGGATGTCGCCGGCGGTGCAGACCAGCTCGACCTCGGGACGGACAACGGTCAGAACGCCGCCCTTCTTGATGCCGGGGGCCTCTTCCTCGTTGATGAATTCGACGGGGATGTACAGGGCGATCTTGGTGGTGCGACGCAGACGCATCAGGTCCAGGTGGGTCGGCAGGTCCTTGACGACATCACGCTGAACGTCGCGGCAGATGACGCGGACGTCTTCGTGGCCTTCGACCTTCAGGTTCCACAGCGTCGACTTGAAGCGGCCTGCCTTCAGGCGCTTGAACAGTTCGTTGAACGGAATCTGGATCGGCAGCGGGTCTTTCTCGCCACCAAATACGATGCCCGGAACCATGCCGTCGCGGCGTGCCTGACGAGCGGCGCCCTTGCCCGTCCCCGTCCGTTCCAGAGCTACGAGATCAGGAATCTCACCAGCCATGATAAATCTCCAATGTTAGGGCAGGGTGCCTCCAAGGCTGTCACCCCGCGTGAAGCGGCGTCCTTAGACCGAATCCGGCCGTTTGGAAAGGGGTAAAAACGATTTCCGCGTCATTCCTGCCAGCGGCCGCAGAAGTCCTGCGGGACAAGCAGGTTGTGCGGCCCCAGATCGGCCACGTTGCGTTCGCCGCACAGGGCCATGGTGGTGTCCAGTTCCTTCTGGATCACCTCCAGCGCGGTGGTCACGCCCTTTTGGCCCATCGCGCCCAGCCCGTAGACGAATGCGCGCCCGATATAGGTGCCCTTGGCCCCCAGCGCCAGCGCCTTGAGCACGTCCTGCCCCGAGCGGATGCCGCTGTCGAGATGCACTTCGACGTCGCCGCCCACCGCATCCATGATCCGTGGCAGCATCCGGATCGAGCTGAGCGCGCCATCCAACTGCCGCCCGCCGTGGTTCGACACCACGATGGCGTCGGCGCCCAACTTGGCCGCCATCTTGGCGTCTTCGGGGTCCAGGATGCCCTTCAGGATCACCTTGCCGCCCCATTGCTCCATCAGTTTCTCGATCTTCTTCCAGTCGAGGCTGGGATCGAACTGCTCGGCGGTCCACGCGCCCAGCGATGAGGCGTCCGAGATGCCCTCGACATGGCCCACGATATTGCCGAACTCGCGCCGTTTCGCGCCCAGCATCTCGATGCCCCAGGCCCATTTCGTCATCAGGTTGGCGATGGTTTTGGCCGTCAGTTTCGGCGGGGCCGACAGGCCGTTCTTCAGGTCCTTGTGCCGTTGGCCGAGGATCTGCAGATCCAGGGTGATGACCAGGGCCGAGCATTTGGCATCCTTGGCGCGCTGGATCAGGCGGCGGACGTAATCTTCGTCCTTCATGGTGTACAGCTGGAACCAGAACGGCGCGCCGGTATGCTCGGCCACATCCTCGATCGAGTTGATCGACATGGTCGACAACGTGAAGGGCACGCCGAAATCCAGCGCGGCCTTGGCGGCCTTCATTTCACCATCCGCATGCTGCATCCCGGTCAGGCCCACGGGCGCCAGGGCCACCGGCATGGCCACATCCTGTCCGATCATCTGCGACGCGGTCGAGCGGCCGGACATGTCCACCGCAACCTTCTGGCGCAGGCGGATGTCGTGGAAGTCCGAGCTGTTGTCGCGGAAGGTCTGCTCGGTCCAGCTGCCGCTTTCGGCATAGTCATAGAACATCCGGGGCACCCGGCGTTCATAGATGCGTTTGAGGTCGTCGATATTGGTAATGACAGGCATGGCCGCGCCCTTCTGCAGATTGGTTAGGTTTCTTTACCAATTCTTCCGCCGCGGCGCAACGGCCAGTTGTGCATGTGGTCATATGGGTCATGGGCGCAAAGAAAAACCGCCGCAGGCGTGCGGCCTGCAGCGGTTGCAATCCGTTTGGGATTTTTGGCCTCAGGCGCTGTGGGCGCCGTCTGCCAGCGATTTCACGAAGTCCAGAACCTCGGCCACGGGTTTGCCGGCGGCGATCTGACTGACAATGGCCGAGCCGACGACCGCCCCGTCAGCAACGCTGGCGATGGCACGTGATTTCTCGGGCGTGTTGATGCCGAACCCCACTATCACCGGAAGATCAGTCGCCGCCTTGATGCGCGCGACCTCGGGGCCGACATCGGTTGCCTCGGCTTCGGCCGCGCCGGTGATGCCGGTGATCGAGACGTAATAGACAAAGCCCGATGTGTTCTGCAGCACTCGCGGCAGCCGCTTGTCATCCGTGGTGGGCGTCGCCAGCCGGATGAAGTTCAGACCGGCCGCCTGCGCGGGCAGGCACAGCTCGTCATCTTCCTCGGGCGGCAGGTCGACGACGATCAGGCCGTCGATGCCGGCCTCTTTGGCGTCGGCCAGGAACTTGTCCACGCCGCGGCTGTAGATCGGGTTGTAATAGCCCATCAGTACGATCGGGGTGGTGTCATCGGTTTCCCGGAACGCCTTGGCCAGATCCAGCGTGCGTTGCAGCGTCATGCCGCCGTCCAGCGCCCGTTGACCCGCCGCCTGAATGGTGGGGCCGTCCGCCATCGGATCGGTGAAGGGCAGGCCCAGTTCGATCACGTCCACGCCGGCCGCCGGCAGGCCCCGAAAAATCTCAAGCGAGGTGTCATAGTCGGGATCCCCGGCCATGATATAGGCGACAAAGGCCTTCTTCCCCTCGGCTTTAAGGGCGGCGAACTTGGCGTCGATACGGGTCATGGACGATCCTTGCATACAGGTTTGGACCTGATGTGCAGAAACTTTGGCCGAAAATCAATCCCGTCCTGAGCGGTGGGATCAGAAGTTCAGGTGATACCGCAGCAAGAGCGCGTTCACGCCGGGGTTTTCCTCTTGCGTGCTGGCATTCGATTTGTGGGTCACGGCCAACGATATGTCATTGCCGTTGTTCAACGTGTAGCCCAGCCCAAAAAGGCTTCGGATTTCGAAGCTCCCGCCCAGATCGTTCAATTCGTTGGCTTCGCTGTAGAAACCCGGCATCACGCTGCCTTCCACGAACCATCTGTCGGCAAAGGAATAGACCCCGATCACCCCGGCGCCGATATGTGTGTTTCCATCCTCGTCCACCGACAGCGCGGCCCCCAGCGCAGCGCTGAAGCGGGTGGCCTCGTGAAATGGCCGGTGCTGGTATTCGAGGGAAAAGATCGCCTGGTCAATCGAGCTGCTGTCGGAATAGTCGGCGTAGCCGGCGCCGAAAATCACCGACTGCGCCTGCGCGGCTGTTGAAAAAGCCAGAAAAGCGGCGCTTGAAAGGAGGTTTTTCATGGGGATGTTCGCTGTTGATATTCGTTACAAAGTTAAAGTTTGACACTATTCTCTCGTGTTCAATGTCAACAAGCACACGTTTTCCCTACATTTTCGTGATGTTGCAGTTTGGACTCAGGGCCAGCAGCCGCAGGTGCCTTGCGCATTGCACCGGACCCGCATAGAAGCAGCCCGCGAATGGCATCAGGAGGCCGTCATGGGCTTTAAAATGGGTATCGTGGGTCTGCCGAATGTCGGCAAGTCGACCCTGTTCAACGCGCTGACCAAGACCGCGGCCGCGCAGGCGGCGAATTTCCCGTTCTGCACAATCGAACCCAATGTGGGTGACGTGGCCGTTCCCGATGCGCGTCTGGACAAGTTAGCTGCGATCGCCAAGTCGAAGCAGATCATCCCGACCCGGATGACCTTCGTAGATATTGCAGGCCTGGTCAAAGGCGCTTCAAAAGGTGAGGGGCTGGGGAACCAGTTTCTGGCCAACATTCGCGAAACCGATGCCATCGCTCATGTGTTGCGCTGTTTCGAAGATGGCGACGTGACCCATGTCGAAGGCAAGGTCGATCCGGTGGCCGATGCCGAGACCATCGAGACCGAACTGATGCTGGCCGATCTGGAAAGCATCGAAAAGCGTCGCGCCAACCTCGTGCGCAAGCTCAAGGGCAACGACAAGGAGGCGCAGCAGCAGGATCGGTTGCTGGCCACCGCGCAAGAGATGCTGGAAAGCGGCAAACCCGCCCGTTTGGTCGAGGTGTCTGACGAGGATGCAAAAGCCTGGAAGATGCTGCAGTTGCTGACCACCAAGCCGGTCCTGTATGTCTGCAATGTCTCGGAAGAAGACGCTGCCGAAGGCAATGAATATTCCGCGCGTGTGGCCGAGATGGCCGCGGCGCAGGGCAATGCCCATGTCATCATCAGCGCCAAGATCGAAGAAGAGATCAGTCTGCTGGAGCCTGAAGAGGCGCAGATGTTCCTCGAAGAGATGGGGCTCGAAGAACCGGGCCTCGATCGGCTGATCCGTGCGGGGTACGACCTGCTCAAACTGGAAACCTATTTCACGGTCGGCCCGAAAGAGGCCCGCGCCTGGACCATTCGCAGGGGCACTGCAGCGCCTCAGGCGGCCGGTGTTATCCACGGCGACTTTGAAAAGGGTTTCATCCGCGCCGAGACCATTGCCTATGATGATTTCGTGGCGTGCAATGGCGAACAGGGTGCCAAAGAGGCCGGCAAGATGCGTGCAGAAGGCAAAAGTTATGTCGTCAAGGACGGCGACGTGATGCACTTCCTGTTCAACACCTGATCACGAAACAGCTTTTCTGGGCGGGCATTGGCGGTATCTTACGGTATCGCTCCAATCCGCCCGAGGCCCGCACGTGTTCGAAATCCGCGATCTGCAACTTCTCAGCGCCTTGGCGCGCCATCGCCATTTTGCCAAGGCGGCCGAGGAGTGCGGTATTTCGCAGCCCGCGTTCTCGATGCGCATCCGCAACCTCGAAGACCGGCTGGGCGTGTCGATCGTACGCCGGGCCAACCGGTTTCAGGGCCTGACCGAAGAGGGCGAGATGATCGTCCGCCGCGCCCGCCGCATTCTGGATGACGCCAAGGCGCTGGAGCAGGAGGTGCAGGCGATAAAGGGCGAGATCACCGGCACCCTGATCCTTGGCGTGATTCCGACCGCCATCGCCTTTACCGGACGCCTGATCAAACATCTGCAGGCAGCCCATCCCCGCATCCTGTCGCGGATCGAAACCATGTCGGCCACCGCGATCCAGTACCGGCTGGACGAAGGCAGCATCGATGCCGGGATCACCTATGGCGACAGCATCGGCACCGATCTGCGCCATGTTCACCCGCTGTATGAAGAAACCTATGTGCTGCTTGTCCCTCAGCACATGACGCAGGAAACTGGCCCGATCCCTTGGGCACGCGTGGCCGAGTTTCCGCTCAGCTTGTTGGAGCCCCAGATGCAGAACCGGCGCATTCTCGACAGGATATTTGCCGAACAGGGGTTGCATCCGCGTGTAGTGGCCGAAACCAGCGGGTTTACTGCCTCGATGGTCATGGCGCACGAAGGGCTGGCGGCGACGGTCGTGCCACGGGTTCTGGTGCGGGCGCTCGGCGATTTGAAAGGCACGCGTGTCCTGCCTCTGGTCGACCCGGTGGTCAGCAAGCCGATCTGTCTGGCGACCTTGGCGCGTGATCCGGAATTGCCCACCGTTGGCGCATTGCGGCAGGTCGTGACGTCTTTGCGGTGATAAACTGTCGTTATCGTGCCATTGGTTTTTGCGATTTGACGATATGCTACTCTGATGAGAGACGAGGCTCGATCGGAGGGCATCATGGCACCATTGGATACCAAGCCGTCAGGCGCGCCAAAGGGCGTCTGGAAGTCAGGTAAAGGCAAGGGGCGGCACACGCCCAAAGGCCGTCAATTCACGGACGAGGCGCAGGCCGAGATTCAGCGCCTGCTGGGCGACCGCCCGCGCCGCCGCGATCTGCTGATCGAGTTTCTGCACCTGATCCAGGATGCGCACGGCCATATCAGTTCCGACCACATCGCCGCGTTGGCCGTCGAGATGCGGATCGGTCAGGCCGAGATCTACGAGACCGCGACCTTCTATGCCCACTTCGACGTGGTGAAAGAAGGTGAAACTCCTCCGCCGGCCCTGACGATCCGCGTCTGCGACTCACTGTCCTGCGAAATGGCAGGCGCGCAGCAGTTGAAAAAGGCGCTGGAGGACGGGCTGGACCCGTCCGAGGTGCGCGTTCTGCGTGCGCCCTGCATGGGGCGCTGCGACACCGCGCCGGTGCTGGAACTCGGTCACAACCACATCGACCACGCGACCCCCGAAAAGGTACAGGCCGCCATCGCGGCGGGCGACACCCACGCCCATCTGCCCGAGTATGAGACCTTCGCGACCTATGTCGAAAACGGCGGGTATGCCAAACTGAAAGAGCTGCGCGAAGGCGGCGACTGGGAAGAGGTTCAGGAACAGGTTCTGGCCTCGGGGCTGCGCGGTTTGGGCGGCGCCGGCTTCCCGTCGGGCAAGAAATGGGGCTTTGTCCGCATGAATGACGGCCCGCGTTACCTGGCCGTGAACGGCGACGAGGGCGAACCGGGCACCTTCAAGGACCGCTACTATCTGGAGCGCACGCCACATGTTTTCCTCGAAGGTATGCTGATCGCCGCGTGGGCAGTCGAGGCACAGACCTGCTTCATCTACATGCGTGACGAATATCCAGCCGTTCTGGAAATTCTTCGGCGCGAGATTGTTGCGCTGGAACAGGCCGGGATCGTCGAGAAAGGCTATATCGACCTGCGGCGCGGCGCGGGCGCTTACATCTGCGGCGAAGAATCCGCGATGATCGAATCGATCGAGGGCAAGAAGGGCCTGCCGCGTCACCGCCCGCCTTTCGTGGCGCAGGTCGGCGTATTCGGCCGCCCGACGCTGGTGCACAATGTCGAGACGCTCTACTGGGTGTCCAAGATCTGCCGGGAAGGCCCGGAAATCCTAGATTCGGTTGAAAAGAACGGCCGCAAAGGCCTGCGAAGCTATTCGGTCTCGGGCCGGGTGGCGAAACCCGGCGTCTACCTGCTGCCGGCAGGGTCCACCATTCTGGACGTGATTGATGCCGCCGGGGGCATGGCCGAGGGCGACGCCTTCAAGGCGTATCAACCGGGCGGGCCGTCTTCGGGCCTGCTGCCCGCGTCGATGGACGACATCCCGTTGGACTTCGACACTCTGCAACCGCACGGCACCTTCATCGGGTCCGCCGCAGTGGTGGTCCTGTCCGATCAGGACACCGCGCGGGATGCTGCGCTGAACATGCTGCGATTCTTCGAGGACGAAAGCTGTGGCCAGTGCACGCCCTGCCGGGCGGGCTGCGAAAAGGCGGTCAAGCTGATGCAAGCCGACAAGTGGGACACCGACCTGCTGGAAGATCTGTGCCAGGTGATGGGCGATGCCTCGATCTGCGGTCTGGGGCAGGCGGCCCCGAACCCGATCCGCCTAGTCATGAAACATTTCGCCAATGAGATCTGAGGGAGACAGCCATGCTTGACGCAAGCGAAACCAAGACCGTCACCTTCAACCTGAACGGCGAAGACGTGACCGTGCCCGAGGGCACCACGATCTGGGAAGCGGCCAACGGCAAGGGTCTGGTCATCCCGCACCTGTGCCACAAACCCGCGCCGGGCTATCGCCCTGACGGCAACTGCCGCGCCTGTATGGTCGAGGTCGAGGGCGAGCGCACGCTGGTCGCCTCGTGCATCCGTCCGGCGGCCGAGGGGATGGTGGTGAAAACCGACACCGACCGCGCCGAGAAATCCCGCGCGTTGGTGATGGAACTGCTGGTGGCCGACCAGCCGGAACAGCCGCACGATGTATCCAGCCATTTCTGGGACATGGCCAAGCTGAACGATGTCAGCGACAGCCGCTTTCCGGCGAAGGAGCCCGAGAAGATCCCGCTGCTGGATGACAGCCATGTGGCGATGCGGGTCAATCTGGATGCCTGCATCAACTGCAACCTCTGCGTCCGTGCCTGCCGCGACGTGCAGGTGAATGACGTGATCGGCATGGCCGGTCGCGGGCATACCGCGCAGGTGGTGTTCGACCAGAACGACCAGATGGGCGAGTCGACCTGCGTCGCCTGCGGCGAATGCGTTCAGGCCTGCCCCACCGGCGCGCTGATGCCGGCCACCGTGCTGGACGATCAGCAGCGCGGCGACAGCAAGGATTACGACAGCGAGACCGAAAGCGTCTGCCCGTTCTGCGGGGTGGGCTGCAAGGTCAGCCTCAAGGTCAAGGACGGCAAGGTCAAATATGTCGAGGGCATCAACGGCCCCGCCAACGAAGGCCGCCTGTGCGTCAAGGGTCGGTTCGGGTTCGACTATATCCACCACCCGCACCGCCTGACCAAGCCGCTGATCCGGCGTGAGGATGCGCCGCCGAAGGGCCTGAACGTCGATCCCGCCGATTGGAGCACCCATTTCCGCGAGGCAACCTGGGACGAGGCGCTGGATCTGGCCGCCAAGGGCCTGATGAAACTGCGGGATGAGGACCCGCGCAGCGTGGCGGGCTTTGGCTCGGCCAAATGCACCAACGAAGAGGCCTATCTGTTCCAGAAGTTCATCCGCCAGGGCTTTGGCCACAACAACGTGGACCACTGCACGCGGCTGTGCCATGCTTCGTCGGTGGCGGCGCTGATCGAGAACGTGGGCTCGGGCGCGGTGACCGCGACATTCAACGAGATCGAGAACGCCGATGTGGCGATCATCATCGGCGCCAACCCGATCGAGAACCACCCCGTCGCGGCGACCTATTTCAAGCAGTTCGCCAAACGCGGCGGCAAGCTGATCGTGATGGACCCGCGCGGCGTGGGCATGCGCAAATTCGCGACCGAGATGCTGCAGTTCCGGCCCGGCGCCGATGTCTCGATGCTGAGCGCGATCATGAACGTGATCGTCGAGGAAGAGCTGTATGACAGCCAGTACATCCACCGCTGGACCGAGAACTGGGAGGCCGAGAAGGAGCACCTGCGCCAGTTCACCCCCGAGAAGATGGCGCCGATCTGCGGTATCGAGCCCGATCAACTGCGCCGCGTGGCCCGGATTTTCGCCAGTGCAAATGCGGGTCTGATCTTCTGGGGCATGGGCGTCAGCCAGCATATCCACGGCACCGACAATTCGCGCTGCCTGATCTCGCTGGCCCTGATGACGGGCAATGTGGGCAAGCCCGGCGCGGGTCTGCACCCGCTGCGGGGGCAGAACAACGTGCAGGGGGCCTCGGATGCCGGCCTGATCCCGATGTTCCTGCCCGACTACCAGTCGGTCACCGACGACGCCGTTCGGGCCAAGTTCAGCCAGGTCTGGAACTCGGGCGATTTCTCGAACGAGAAGGGCCTGACCGTGACCGAGATCATCGACCACGCCTATGCGGGCAAGATCAAGGGCATGTACATCCTGGGCGAAAACCCGGCCATGTCCGACCCCGACGTGAACCATGCCCGCGAGGCGCTGGCCAGGCTGGACCTGATGATCGTGCAGGACATCTTCCTGACCGAAACGGCGAACTATGCCGACATCATCCTGCCGGCCTCGGCGCTGTATGAAAAGAACGGCACGGTGTCGAACACCAACCGCCAGGTGCAGCGCGTGCGCCCCGCGGTGCCGCCGCCGGGCGAGGCGCGCGAGGATTGGGCGATCACCGTCGATCTGGCGCAGCGTATCGGACTGAACTGGGATTACAAGGATGTCTCGCAGGTGTTCAACGAGATGAAGCTGACCATGGCGTCGCTGGACAACATCACCTGGGAGCGGCTCGAGACCGAGAGCATCACCTATCCGTCGCTGTCCGAGACCGATCCGGGCCAGTCCATCGTGTTCGGAGACGGCTTCCCGCGCCCGGATGGCCGTGCGAAGTTCACTCCGGCCAGCATCATCCCCCCGGATGAGGCTCCGGACGAGGAATTCCCCATGATCGCCACCACAGGGCGGCAGCTGGAACACTGGCACACCGGGTCCATGACCCGTCGTGCCAGGGTGCTGGACGCGGTCGAACCCGAGGCGAACTGTTCGATGAACCCGCGCACGCTCAAGCTGATGGGGATCGAACCCGGCGAAATGGTGCGTCTGACCACCCGGCGCGGCTCGATCGAGATCATGGTGCGCGCCGACCGGGCGATCGCCGAGGACATGGTGTTCATTCCCTTCGCCTATGTCGAGGCGGCGGCGAACATCCTGACCAACCCGGCCATCGACCCTTATGGCAAGATCCCCGAGTTTAAGTTCTCGGCTATCCGTGTCGAAAAGATCGAGGACGCCATCGCGGCCGAGTAACGACTGCCACCACTCACCAAAACCCTGAAAAGGCGGGCCTGCGTGCCCGCCTTTTTCTTGGCTTGACAGATGCTTGCAGCCAGCCAACCCTTGGGCCGCGCAATCCCGGAGGAGTTCATGGCCCGCCGTTTCGTCGATCTGTCCGTCCCGCTGGAAACCGGCATCGTGTCGGACCCGCCGATCATGCTGCCTCAGATCGAATACATGAGCCACGACCAGACGGCCGAGCAGGTGATGGCCTTTTTCCCCGGCCTGAAGAAGGAGGACCTGCCCGGCGGCGAGGGCTGGGCCATCGAACGGCTGCAGATCGCCACCCATAACGGCACCCACTTGGACGCGCCGTACCATCACCACTCGACCATGAACCGGGGCGAGCGGGCGATCACCATCGACGAGGTGCCGCTGGAGTGGTGCATGAACCCGGGCGTGAAGCTGGATTTCCGGCATTTCGAGGATGGCTACGTCGTCACCGCCGCCGATGTCGCAGCCGAGCTGAAGCGGATCGGGCATGACCTGCGACCGCTGGATATCGTCGTGGTCAACACCTCGGCCGGCACCTGTTATGGCCAGCCGGATTACCTGATGAAAGGCTGCGGGATGGGGCGCGAGGCCACGCTGTACCTGACCGAGCGCGGCGTGCGCGTGACTGGCACCGACGCCTGGAGCTGGGACGCGCCCTTTCCGCTGACCGCGCAAGAATACGCGGAAACACATGACCCCTCGATCATCTGGGAGGGGCATCGCGCGTCGATCGAGATCGGCTATTGCCACATGGAGAAGCTGACCAATCTGGAAAGCCTGCCGCCCACGGGGTTCGAGATCTCGTGCTTTCCGTTCAAGATCAAGGGCGCCTCGGCCGGGTTCATCCGCGCGGTGGCGATCTTCGAGGAGGAAGACGACGAATGACCCGGGAAAACGAGCCTTTGGGAGGCCATGACGGCCCGTACCCCGCACCGGTCGAAATCACCGGTTTCACGGTCCGGCCCGACTGGATCGACTATAACGGTCACATGAATGTGGGGTATTATGGCGTGGTGTTCGATCTGGCCTTTGAACGGCTGCTGGTCGATCATCTGGGCTTGGGCGAACCGCAGGTCGCGGCGCTGGAGCAGGGGCCGTACATCCTGCAGTCGCACCTGCATTTCCTGCGCGAGGTTCGCGAGGGCGAGGCGCTGGTTTTCCGGTTTCGGATGCTGGATGCCGATCACAAGCGTGGTCACTATTTTGCGCAGATGGTGTCGGCCGAGGATGGCGTGGTCTGTGCAACCCAAGAGGCCCTGTTCATGAATGTCAGCCATACAACAGGCCGGTCGGAACCCTATCCGGACTGGGCCGCTGTGCGGCTGGCGCGAATGGTGTCCGACCATGCCACATTGCCCCCCGAGCCGCAGATCGGCAGACAAATCGGCATTCGACGCAAATAGCCCGGGGATGGCCTTAGTTGCCAGAATTCCAGGAGCGGGCTACGCTGACCACCCGGTTCGGGCTTGGTCACGGGAGGGCAACCAAATGTGGATCTTGAGGAAATGCGCACAGGCGCCAGCCTGTATATTGGCGGCATCGCTGATCGTCTTGCCTGCGTCAGCCGCTTTGGCGGACAAGAAAAAGGAAGAAGATGCGCTGAAGGGCGCCCTGATTGGCGCCGGCGTCGGAGCGTTGATCGGAGATGGCAAAGGCGCGGCCGCAGGTGCGGTTGTCGGTGCAATCATTGGGGCAAACCGCAAGTGACGGGGGCGTCCATGATTGACCGCCTTCAGAAAGGAGCCCTGATGCGACTGCTTGATTTCAAACCTGTTCTGGCTGGCTTGATCCTTCTCCCGTCCATCGGCACGGCGGACGAGGCCGCCGACCAGATGGCGCAAGACGCACTTCCGCTGATGTACCATACCTGCGCTTCGGTCATTGAAGAGGCTGATGGAAATGATGAATACGTTTTCGACGTCGTCAGAAAGATGACCGCTCTTTCACTCTACAACCGTCAGGTTGATATCGAAGAGTTTGCATCCTCGGACGAAGAAAAAGCCAATCTGCGTGAGGCTTTTCTTTCAGCGCTGACCGAAGGTTGCGCAGGCGATGAGGATGCCCTGTTGGGTGGTGTCGTCGACGATGCCGTTAGATCAACGCTTGGGCTGTAGGGGCTGGGCTCAATAGTGCGGTGGGCGCTCGTCGCCCAGAATGACTCCGCCGGATCCTTCCTGCGCACGTTCGGCTTCGCGCTGCATCAACATCGCCACTCGGCGGGTCAGGCGGTCGATCTCGTCCTGCTGCTTGGCGACGACCATGCTCAGGTCATCCACGGTGCGGGTCAGATGGGCAATTTTTTCTTCCAGATGCTGCATCGCTGGGGCTCCTGTGATCTGGTGCGGTCATACCGCTGCGGCGCGCGCAATGCCAGCGCTGGCTTGCCCCGACCCAGACCATGGGATAGACCGCGCGCGCAAGTGATGAAATCCCAAGGACGCCCCACATGGCCAAGCCCAAGAAACAGCCCCGCCCCAAGGCCGTCACGCCGAAAGGGTTCCGCGACTATTTCGGCCAGGAAGTCACGCAGCGCACCGAGATGCTGCGGACGATTGCGGACGTCTATCATCGCTATGGGTTTGATGCGCTGGAAAGCAGCGCCGTGGAAACGGTCGAGGCGCTGGGCAAGTTCCTGCCCGACGTCGATCGCCCGAACGAAGGCGTGTTCGCCTGGCAGGAGTTTGACGAGGGCGGCAACGGCGACTGGATGGCGTTGCGCTATGATCTGACAGCACCTTTGGCCCGGGTCTATGCCCAGCACCGCAACGACCTGCCCACGCCCTATCGCCGCTATGCGATGGGGCCGGTCTGGCGCAACGAAAAGCCGGGGCCGGGACGGTATCGCCAGTTCTATCAGTGCGATGCGGATACGGTGGGCACGGCCAGCATGGCCGCCGACGCCGAGATCTGCGCCATGCTGTCGGATACGCTGGAGACCGTGGGCATCCCGCGCGGCGACTATCTGGTGCGGGTCAACAACCGCAAGGTCCTGAACGGTGTGCTCGAGGCCATGGGTCTGGGCGCGGACGCGGCGGCGCGCGATGACGTACTGCGCACCATCGACAAGTTCGACAAGGTGGGCGAGCAGGGCGTGCGCGAATTGCTGACCAAGGGCCGGCTGGATGCCTCGGGCGCGTTCATCGATGGTGTGGGCCTGTCCGACGATCAGGCCGAGCCGGTGATCGCCTTCCTGACGTCCAAGGCTGATGACACCGCCGGAACGCTGGCCAACCTGCGCGCGGCCGTGGGCGACAGCAAGATAGGCGCCGAAGGCATCTCCGAGCTGGAACAGATAGGCGAGCTGCTGGCCGCGGGTGGCTATGGTGCCGATCGCATCCAGATCGACCCCTCGGTCGTGCGAGGGCTGGGATACTACACCGGTCCGGTCTACGAGGCCGAGCTAACCTTCGAGATCTTCGACGAAAAGGGCCGCAAGCGGCAGTTTGGGTCGGTCTCGGGCGGCGGGCGCTATGATGATCTGGTGAAGCGTTTCACCGGACAGGAAGTGCCCGCGACGGGCATCTCGATCGGGGTCGACCGGTTGTTGGCCGCGCTGCGCGAAAAAGGTCGGATCAAGTCACATGACACCGGGCCGGTCGTCGTGACCGTGATGGACCGGGACCGCATGGCCGACTATCAGGCGATGGTGGCCGAACTGCGCAATGCCGGCATCCGCGCCGAGGTTTACTTGGGCAACCCCAAGAATTTCGGCAATCAGTTGAAATACGCGGACAAGAGGAACTCGCCCGTCGCGGTGATCGAGGGCGGGGACGAGAAGGACCGTGGCGTGGTTCAGATCAAGGACCTGATCCTGGGCGCCAAGATCGCCGAGAGCGCCACGCTCGAGGAATGGAAGGAACGCCCCAGCCAGTTCGAGGTGCCGCGCGGTGATCTGGTCGCCAAGGTGCGCGAGATTCTGGACAGTCAGGACTGAGCCATGCCCAATCGATCCCAGATCCAGGCCCGGGCCGCGATGATGCGCGTGCGCTTCGAAGCCGCCGGGGCACAGGTCGTCGACACGCCGCTGCTGCAATCGGCCGAGACGCTGCTGGACCTTTACGGCGAGGATATCCGCGCGCGCGCTTATGTTACGTCGGATGCGCTGCGCGGCGAACAGATGCTGCGCCCGGATTTCACTCTGCCGGTGGTGCAGATGCACATGCGCGACGGCGCTGAACCGGCGCGGTACACCTATTCGGGCGAGGTGTTCCGCCGTCAGGAACATGACCCCGACCGCGCCAATGAATACATCCAGGTGGGCTACGAGGTCTTTGACCGCGACGATCCGGCAGGGGCCGATGCCGAGGTATTCTCGCTATTTGCCCTGCAATTGCGGGGTCTGCCGCTGCGCGCTGCGACCGGAGACATCGGCATTCTGACCGCAGCCGTTCAGGGCCTGCGCACCTCCGACCAACGTAAGGCCGCGCTGATGCGCCACCTGTGGCGGCCGCGCCGGTTCCGGGCTCTGCTGGACCGGTTCGCGGTCCGCAAGCCCGAGCCGGACCACCGCGCCGCGTTGCTCGCGGCGGCCGACCCGATGGCCTGCGACGCGCCGGTGATCGGCAAGCGCCGACCGGCCGAGATCGCCTCTCGTATCGACGCCCTGCGCGCCGACCGCGACACGCCGCCGATTTCCGACACGGAAATGGCCGGGCTGGACTCGCTGCTGGGTGTGCGCGAGACCATGCCCTATGCGCTGGAGCATCTGCGCGACATCGCCGTCGATCTGCCCCAGATCACCCCCGCGCTGGACCGGCTCGAGGCGCGGATTGCCGCCCTGCAGGCGCGTGGCGTTGATGTCAGCAAGCTGGATTTCGAGGCCTCGTATGGGCGCACCTCGATGGAGTATTACGACGGGTTCGTCTTCGGCTTCTACGCCGAGCGCCGCCCCGACCTGCCGCCCATCGCCACCGGCGGGCGCTATGACGCGCTGACGCGGCGGCTGGGCAACGGGGCCGAGATCCCGGCGGTGGGTGGCGTGCTGCGCCCCGACCTGATGCTGGAAATCGAGGAGGCGGGCCAATGACCCTGAAGCTGGGCGTGCCGTCCAAGGGGCGACTGATGGAGAAAACCTTTGCCTGGTTCGCCCGCCACGGGATCGAGCTGTCGCGCGCCGGGTCCGACCGGGAATATGCCGGCAAGGTTGATGGGATCGAGGATGTCTCGCTGATCCTGCTGTCGGCTGGAGAGATCCCGCGCGAGCTGGCTGCCGGGCGGATTCACCTGGGCGTGACCGGCACTGACTTGGTGCACGAGAAACTTCCGCGCTGGGAACAGCAGGTCGAAGAAATCGCGCCGCTGGGCTTTGGCCAGGCCGATCTGGTGATCGCGGTTCCGGCCTGCTGGGTCGATGTCGAGACGCTGGATGATCTGGACGCCGCCGCCGCCGCCTTCCGCGCCGCGCACGGACACCGCCTGCGGATCGCCACCAAGTACCACCGTCTGGTGCGCGAGTTCCTGACCGATTCCGGGGTTGCCGACTATACGCTGGTCGACAGCCAGGGGGCGACCGAGGGCACGGTGATGAACGAAACCGCCGAGGCGATTGCCGACATCACCTCGACCGGTGAGACCCTGCGTGCCAACCACCTCAAGATCCTCTCGGATGGATTGATTCTGCAATCGCAGGCCACTTTGTGGCGCAGCCGGGTTGCGGAGTACGGGGCCACTGAAAAGGCCACTCTGGCAGAAGTGATGCGCCGTCTGGGCTGAGGTCAGAGCACGCCGATCTCGGCCAGCGCGCGGTTCAGATCCTCGGGCAGGGCGTCGTCCTGCGCGCGGCTTTCGGGCAGGTCTGCGGGGCTGTCCTCGGGTTTCAGATAGCGCCAGCCCTGAAACGGCCGTTTCTGCGCGCCCTGGGTGCGGTGGACCTGCGGGTCCAATACGATGGCGCAGCGGCGGATGCCATCCTCACCCGTCACCTCGTCCAGCCGCAAGATGCGCTGTCGACACTGGATGACACCCTTGATGACCCAGAAGATCGACCCGCCGTTCAGAATCTCGGCCTCGCGCTTGGGCCACATGCGGGTGATGTGGCGGGGCAGGCCGTCCGGAAACCGCTGGCGATAGCTGTCCTGCCAGGCGATCAGGCTGTCCACGCTCTCGGACCCGACCGAGAGTTTCACGAGGTTGATGTAATTATCCACAGCTTTCCCACAGAGTCGTCCCACGGACTATCTTTATATTGTAGCTTACCGTTGCGCGCTATCAAGCTGTTGTGGTTCGGCGCGGATTTGGTCTAATCTGGATGCCTCTTTCAAGACAGGGAATCACCAATGAGCCGCTTTGCCGCCCCCATCGCCGAGCAGATCTGGGACATGAAATACCGCTTCAAACAGGCGGATGGCACGCCGATCGACAAGTCGGTCGAGGATTCGTGGCGGCGGATTGCGCGCGATCTGGCTCGGGTGGAAAAGGACCCCGAGCATTGGGAGCAGAAGTTCTACGAAGCGCTTGAGGATTTCAAATACCTGCCCGCCGGGCGCATCACGGCCGGAGCAGGCACTGCGCGGCAGGTGACGCTGTTCAACTGTTTCGTCATGGGCACGGTCCCCGACAGCATGGGTGGTATTTTCGACATGCTGAAAGAGGCCGCGCTGACCATGCAGCAGGGCGGGGGGATCGGCTATGATTTCTCGACCATCCGGCCGCGCGGCGCGGATGTGCACGGGGTGGCCGCCGATGCCTCGGGGCCGCTGTCGTTCATGGATGTGTGGGACGCCATGTGCCGCACCATCATGTCGGCGGGCTCGCGCCGGGGCGCGATGATGGCGACGATGCGTTGCGACCATCCGGATATCGAACAGTTCATCACCGCCAAGTCCGACCCGGCCCGGCTGCGCATGTTCAACATGTCGGTGCTGGTGACCGATGCCTTCATGGAGGCGGTCAAGGCGGATGGGCCGTGGGATCTGGTCTTTGACGGCAAGGTCTATCACACGGTGCAGGCCCGTGATCTGTGGAACAAGATCATGCAGGCCACCTATGACTATGCCGAGCCGGGCGTGATCTTCATCGACCGGATCAACCAGGCCAACAACCTGAGCTATGCCGAGACCATCGCCGCCACCAACCCGTGCGGCGAGCAGCCCCTGCCGCCGTATGGCGCCTGTCTGTTGGGTTCGATCAATCTGGCCCGGCTGGTGTCGGCGCCGTTCGAAGACGCGGCCCATCTGGACGAGGCGGCGTTGCAGGAGCTTGTCGCCACGGCCGTTCGCATGATGGACAACGTGGTGGATGCCTCGAAATTCCCGCTGCCGCAGCAGGCCGCCGAGGCGCAGGCCAAGCGCCGTATCGGTCTGGGCGTGACCGGGCTGGCGGATGCTCTGTTGATGCTGGGCCTGCGCTATGGCTCGGACGAGGCGGCGCGTCAGACCGAGCGCTGGTTGCACGCGATCGCCCGCGCCGCGTATCTGGCGTCGGTGGACTTGGCCAAGGAAAAAGGGGCCTTTCCCCTGTTCGATGCCGAGAAATACCTGGCCAGCGGCACCATGCAGCAGATGGATGACGATGTCCGCGAGGCAATCCGCGAGCATGGGATCCGCAATGCTCTGCTGACCTCGATCGCACCCACCGGGACGATCTCGCTGTATGCGGGTAACGTGTCGTCGGGGATCGAGCCGGTCTTTGCCTATGCCTACACCCGCAAGGTGCTGCAGAAAGACGGATCGCGCACCGAGGAAGAGGTGGTGGACTATGCCGTTCAGATGTGGCGCGACAAGTTCGGCGACGTCGAACTGCCCGACTTTTTCGTGAACGCTCAGACCCTGACCCCGGCCGAGCATGTCAAGATGCAGGCGGCCGCCCAGAAATGGATCGACAGTTCGATCTCGAAGACGATCAACTGCCCCGAGGACATCTCGTTCGATGCCTTCAAGGACGTGTACATGCAGGCCTGGGATCAGGGCTGCAAGGGCTGCACCACCTATCGCCCGAACGACGTGACCGGCTCGGTTCTGACCGTCTCGGAAAGCGACGACAAGGTGCCGGGCGAAAGCGCCGATGCCCCGCACGAGGTGGACGGCGGCGACGTGATCTACATGTCCGAACCGCTGGACCGGCCGCAATCGCTTGAGGGTTCGACCTACAAGCTGAAATGGCCCGACAGCGAACACGCGATCTATTTGACGATCAACGACATCGTCATCGGTGGCCGGCGGCGTCCGTTCGAGGTGTTCATCAACTCGAAGAACATGGAGCATTACGCTTGGACGCTGGCGTTGACGCGGATGATCTCGGCCGTGTTCCGGCGCGGGGGCGACGTGTCTTTCGTGGTCGAGGAACTGAAGGCCGTGTTCGACCCGCGCGGCGGGGCCTGGGTGCAGGGCAAGTACATCCCCTCGATCCTGGCGGCCATCGGCGGCGTGATCGAGCAGCACATGATCGCGATCGGGTTCCTTGAGGGGGAAGGGATGGGGCTGAAGTCCGACCCGCAGGCGCAGGTGGTCAACATGGATGCCCCACGCGGCAAGGCCTGCCCGTCCTGCGGCCAGTATGACATGGTGATGATCGAGGGCTGCATGACCTGCCGCAGCTGCGGACACTCGAAATGCGGTTGACGAGTGCCACATAACTGTCGTTAAAGTTGTATTGTGTTTTGCCGGAGTCTCAATTTGATTTGACTCTCCGGCAACATTCTCGTGAAAGCTGCAATTCCGTCTCTTTTCGGCCGGATTCATCATTGATACACCGCTAGTGTACGGGGTGATGAGTTTGAAAGGTCGGGCGGGCAGATGACAGCCGGGTATAACGGTCGCATAGCAGTATTTTGGTCCCAAACGGAAATTGACGGGCTTGAAGCAGCGCCTGTGGCAGATTTGGCCATTGGAGCATCTTGGTCGTGGCATGGGTGCATGACGCGCTTGCCGGACTGTAACGCGGAATATTCCGTTCAGACTGGACATGATCAGGCGTTGATGGCGCTGGCCGGGCATGGCCCCGAAGCCGCAACGCTGAAGCCGATCGCCACGCTTGCAGTTGTCTCATTGACGAATGGGGCGCAGACCTACGAGGCCGAGTTGACGTTGGTCGAGGGTCAGAAAGACGCGGTTTTTCTGTTCCAAAATGGCTGCCCCGCGCGGGGCCAGGACTTCTGGGTATGCGCCGTCGAAGAATATGCCGACGCAAGCCAGTCGGATGCGGGCAATGTTGTTTCCTTCCCCACGCGTCGCAGTTCAACGGAGCAAACGTTGGTTCTTGCGCCGCATATGGCTGCGACCGCCGCTGAATAGGCCGCCCATTCCTTGGGAACTATTTTTTCGTCCACGTATCGCAGCGTGTTGACTCTGGTCTGTTCGCAGATATAAGCGCGGCTTCATTGGTGTTGGTGGCCCCCGCAAGGGGATGCCTGTCATGGGGGAAACCTCAAGAGGACAACGCCCTTCATAGTGGCCTGTCAGGGCCTCGACCTTAAGAAGGAGATCAGCCGTGACCAAACGCACGTCTGCCAAGCACAAAATCGACCGCCGGATGGGCGAAAACATCTGGGGTCGCCCGAAATCCCCGGTCAACCGTCGTGAATACGGCCCCGGCCAGCATGGTCAGCGCCGCAAAGGCAAACTTTCGGACTTCGGTCTGCAGCTGCGCGCCAAGCAGAAGCTGAAAGGCTACTACGGCGACCTGACCGAGAAGCAGTTCCGCCGCATCTACGCCGAAGCCGTACGTGTGAACGGCGACACTGGTGAAAACCTGATCGGCCTGCTGGAGCGCCGTCTGGACGCTGTCGTCTACCGCGCCAAGTTCGTGCCGACCGTGTTCGCCGCACGTCAGTTCGTGAACCACGGCCATGTCAAAGTGAACGGCAAGCGGGTGAACATCCCCAGCTACCGCGTCAAGGAAGGCGACGTGATCGAGGTCCGCGACAAGTCCAAGCAACTGGCCGTCGTTCTGGAAGCCGTTGGCCTGGCCGAGCGTGATGTTCCGGATTACCTTGAAGTCGACCACTCGAAGATGACCGCGACCTTCGTGCGCACCCCGTCGCTGGGCGACGTGCCGTACCCGGTCATGATGGAACCGAACCTGGTCGTCGAATTCTACGCGAAGAACTGATCTTCGCGGGCAGTTTCAGAAAACGGGCCGTACCTGCGAAGGTGCGGCCCTTTTTCATGGCAAACACTCAGATCGGCAGAGGGCGGTCTTCGGCGATCGCCTCCATCGCGAAATACGAGGTCACGCTGTCCAGTTCGACCTTCTCGATCAGGCGCTGATAGACTTTGTCATAGGTCGCCATATCCTGCGTCACGACCCGTAGCTGATAGTCGTAGTCGCCGCCGATCCGGTGGAAATCCACGACTTCCGGAATGGTCAGGACATGGCTGCGAAAGGCCTGCAGCCATTCGGCCGAGTGGTGACGCGTGCGCAGCATAACGAATACGACCAGATTCAGCCCCAGTTTTTCGCGCGCGATCCGGGCCGTCGACCCTGTCAGGACGCCTGCATCGTTCAGCGCCTTCAATCGCCGCCAGCAGGCGTTTTGCGACAGGCCGACTCGCTCGGCCAGTTCGCGCTGGGAAAGGGTAGCGTCTTTTTGCAGTTCGCGCAAAAGGCGCTTGTCAATTTGATCTATATTTTCACTCATTACAGATCATATGACCCAAAACATTAATAATTCAAGCAAAGATAGGTGAAGTTTACTCAGCTGAAGTAGATCATATTGGAAGTGCAATATGGAGCCAATGACATGACCCTGTCCCATTTTCGTGCAGAAATCCAAGCCGCCACTCACAATTCGACCCTGCGCGACGGGCTGATCGGAGAGAACGTTCTGATCCCGGGTCTGCATGGGGACGTGCCGCTTGTGTACGCGGACTACGTTGCCTCGGGCCGCGCCTTGCGGCAGGTCGAGGATTTTGTGGCCCAGCATGTGTTGCCTTTCTATGCGAACAGCCACACCGAGGCCTCCTATTGCGGTTCCTACATGACGCGACTGCGCCGCGAGGCGCGCGCGGAAATAGCCCGCATCGTTGGCGCGAGGGGAGATGACGCGGTGATCTTCACCGGGTCCGGTGCCACTGCGGGGCTCAACCGGCTGGTCAGTTTGATGGGAGTGCAAGAGGCTGACCAGCCGGTTGTCTTGATTGGTCCGTACGAGCACCATTCGAACATCCTGCCCTGGCGCGAGAGCAAGGCGCAGGTCATCGAGATCCCCGAAAGCCCCGAGGGTGGGCCGGACATTGCGGTGCTGGAACAGACGCTGATCGAGCATTCGGATTCGGATCTTGTGATCGGGTCATTCTCGGCCGCGTCGAATGTCACGGGTGTCATCACCGACCCTGACCCGGTGACGCGGCTGCTGAAACGGTACGGTGCGCGCGCGGTCTGGGATTACGCCGGGGGCGGGCCCTACCTGCCGATGGACATGGGGCCGGACGATGCGCGCAAGGATGCCATCGTCGTGTCTCCGCACAAGTTTCCGGGCGGGCCGGGGGCTTCGGGTGTTCTGATCGTGAACCAGGGTGCCGTGCGCCGTACCTGTCCCAGCTGGCCGGGTGGGGGCACGGTCAGCTTCGTTTCGCCCTGGCGCCACGACTACAGCACCGATCTGGCCACCCGCGAAGAGGCCGGAACCCCGAACGTGATCGGCGACATCCGCGCGGCCCTGGCCTTCATCGTCAAGGATGCCGTAGGTACCGACGAGATCGCCCGGCGCGAGGCGCTGTACAACCGCATGGCGTTGGATGGGTGGCGTGACAACCCGAACCTGACCCTGCTGGGCGTGGACCACCCGCACCGCCTGCCGATCTTTTCCTTCCTAGTGCGCGACACCACCGGGCAACCGGTGCACCAACAGCTGTTCACCCGGATGCTCAGCGACATCTACGGCATTCAGGCGCGCGGCGGGTGTGCCTGCGCCGGCCCCTATGCGCATCGGCTGCTGGGCATCGACAAGGCGGGCTCTGAAGCGCTGCACGCGGCGTTGTCGGCCGGGGAAGAGATGAAGAAACCGGGTTGGGTGCGGCTGAACTTCTCGTACATGATGACCGAGGACACGGTTCAGTTCATCATCGACAGCGTCAACGACCTGTCGCGCCGTACGCAGGAATACGCCCCGTTCTACGCCGCCGATCCGGCAACCGCCCGCTTCAAGGCGGCGTGACGGAATTGCCGCTTTTCCCAAGGCTTTGAGACCTGTATGAGGGGCGCAACCAACGGAGCCCCTCATGAACAAAATCATCCCGCAACCCGGCATCATGGACATCGCGCTGTATCAGGGCGGCCAGTCGCATGTCGAGGGCGTGGAAAACGTCATCAAGCTGAGTTCCAACGAAAACCCTTTTGGCCCCAGCCCCAAGGCGATCGAAGCCGTGCGCGACAGCGCCACGATGCTGCATCGCTATCCGGTGACCGATCACTACAACCTGCGCGCGGCGATCGGCGAGCGGCACGGGCTGGACCCCGACCGGATCATTTGTGGCGTGGGGAGTGACGAGGTGCTGCAATTCGTGGCCCAGGCCTATGCCGGGCCGGGCGACGAGGTGATCCATACCGAGCATGGATTCTCGATGTATCCGATCATCGCCCGCATGGCCGGCGCGACTCCGGTCGAGGTGCCCGAGCGCGAGCGCAAGATCGATGTCGATGCGATCCTGGCCGCGGTGACCGACCGCACCCGGATCGTGTTCGTGACCAACCCGGGCAACCCGACCTCGACCATGATCTCGGACGCCGAGCTGACGCGCCTGGCCGAGGGCCTGCCGAAGACCTGCCTGATGGTTCTGGATGGCGCCTATGCGGAATTCGTGCCGGGATTTGACGGCGGCGCCGGTCTGGTGGACCGGTTCGACAACGTGATCATGACCCGGACCTTCTCTAAGATTTACGGGCTGGGCGGGATGCGGGTCGGCTGGGGCTATGCGCATCGCGAAATCATCGACGTGCTGAACCGCGTGCGCCAGCCCTTCAACCTGTCGCTGACGGCCATCGCCGCGGCCGAGGCTGCCGTGGCCGATGTGGAATATGTCGAGTTCTGCCGGGCTGAAAACGCGCGCCTGCGCGAATGGCTGTCGGCCGAGCTGGCCAAGATCGGCGTTCCGTCCGATCCGTCCTGCACCAATTTCATCCTCGCGCGGTTCGCTGATCAGGCCGAGGCCGAGGCCTGCGACGCCTATCTGCAATCGAAAGGTTTGATCGTGCGTCGTGTTGCGGGCTACAAGCTGCCCAACGCACTGCGGATCACCGTGGGCGACGAAAAGGCCTGCCGCCGCGTGGTTGCGGCCATCACCGCGTTCAAAGGGGGCGCCGCATGAGCCAGATCTATGACCGCGTGGCGCTGATCGGCTTGGGTCTGATCGCCTCGTCGATGTACTGGGCGATCAAGCGCGCCGGGCTGGCGGGCGAGGTGACCGGCTATGCCCGGTCCGAGGCCACCCGGGACACCGCGCGGCGCATCGGTCTGTGCGACCGGGTCTGCGACACCGCGCAAGAGGCGGTAGAGGGTGCCGATCTGGTCGTGCTCTGCGTGCCGGTGGGCGCGATGGGCGCCGTCGCCAAGGACATCGCGCCGGTGCTCAAGCCCGGCGCAACCGTGTCTGATGTCGGTTCGGTCAAGCGGCACGTCATTGAGGAGGTCGGCCCGCATATTCCTGAAGGCGTGCATTTCGTGCCCGCCCACCCGCTGGCCGGGACCGAGCATTCCGGCCCAGAATCCGGCTTTGCCGAGTTGTTCGACAACCGCTGGTGCCTGCTGGTTCCGGTCGAAGGGTCTGACCCCGAGGCCATCGCCCGCCTGCGCGCCTTGTGGGAAGGGATGGGATCCAATGTCGACGAGATGGATGCCGATCACCATGATCTGGTTCTGGCCGTCACCAGCCACGCGCCGCACCTGATCGCCTATACGATGGTGGGCGTCGCCGACGACCTGCGGCGCGTCACCGACTCCGAGGTCATCAAGTACTCGGCTGCCGGTTTCCGCGATTTCACCCGGATCGCGGCCTCGGACCCGACCATGTGGCGCGACGTGTTCCTGACCAACAAGGATGCGACGCTGGAAATCCTCGGCCGTTTCACCGAAGAGCTGTTTGCCCTGCAGCGCGCGATCCGCACGGGCGACGGTCAGCACCTGTTCGACTATTTTACCCACACCCGCGCAATCCGGCGCGGCATCATCGACGCGGGTCAGGACACCGACGCTCCTGATTTCGGGCGCGTAAAGGCCAAGTCATGAAACTGATCAAAGGCAAAGCTCTGACGGTTATAGCGATGGTATGGGCCGGCGCAGCCACTGCATCGGCCCCCGACACATCACCGGTTCCGGTTGCGCGGCCATCCCCGGTGTCAGAGCTGGTGCAGGCCGCTTATGTCCCGGCAAGTCCGGCGACGCCGATCGCTGTACCAGCGAAGATGCGACCCGTGGTGCGGCCCGTATCCCCTCAGGTGCTGGCCGTGGCAGCGCGCCCGGCCGACCTTCCGCTGCTTGGACCGGATACCTCGCTCAAACCCTATCTGCGGCCCGAGGCGTTGGAACAGCAAGTCCTGTTCAAAAAGCGAAAACTGCGCAAAGGATCGGTGTGCGGTGACATCGCCATTCAGGGCAAGGCCGTGGGCTCGGTTCCCGGCAAGATCAAAGCCTGCGGGATCAAGGATGCCGTCCAGATCACATCGGTGTCAGGAGTGGTTCTCAGCCGCCCATCGACGATGGATTGCGGCACGGCGATCGCATTGAACAAATGGGTCGACAAGACCGTCAAACCGACGTTCAAACGGCGCGGTCCAGTTGTCGAATTGCAGGTTGCTGCGCACTACGCTTGCCGTACCCGGAACAACCGGAAAGGTGCCAGGATCTCGGAACATGGCAAGGGTCGGGCCATTGATATCTCGGGGTTCAAAATGGCCGATGGCGAGGTGGTGACGGTTCTGGACGGTTGGCGCAAGAACCCCTCGAAGAAACAACTGACCAAGATCTGGCGCGGAGCGTGCGGGCCCTTCGGCACGGTTCTTGGCCCGAATTCAGACCGCTATCACCAGAACCATTTCCACCTTGATACCGCCCGTTACCGCAGCGGACCCTACTGCCGCTAACGCAGGATCAGACGCGGGGCCGGACCCAACGGCAACGGTCCCAAAGCCACGAACCCGTCGCGGAAATTCAGCTGCAGGTCCAGCGCGTTGGGGTTGCCCCCCAGACCGGCCAGCAGGTTCAACGCCCGCGTGACCGGATCAACGGCCTGATCGGGCAGGGCACCCGCAGCATTGGCCATGGCAATCATGTCGCGCCAGTTCTCGGCTTTTACCGCAATCTCGCCAACCGGAATGCCCTGTTCATCAACCTCCAGTTCGCCGGTTGCAAACAGACGCAATTCGCCCCATTGCACCTCGGCAAGATGCAGGTCGATCAAACGAGGTTGAGGGCGACGTTCTTCCAGCGCGGAACGGTCCCAGGTTTTGTCGAAGGTGACATTCATATCCAGTTCGAGTGTATCGAAGGCTTGGGGCAGCGAAGCAGCCGTTCGCATCAGCGCGCGCAGGTCCTCACCGGGCGTAAAGGCATCCGAACTGACCCCGATCGCATAGCTCTCGGGCTGGGTGCCTTGTTCCATGACCAGGGCAAGTGACTGGCCGGCAGCCATGTCGGTTCCGTCCTGGGTCACCGACCAGTTGCCCGATGTCAGGGCCATCTTCTCCAACTCCAGGGCGACGCCCGGACGCAGATTCAGTTCCGCCTGAAGGCTGTCGGCAAGGATGATTGCGGTCTGGTCGAAATAAGACAGCCGCTGCGGCGTATCCGCAAAGCGCAAGATCTGTCGTCCGGGCCAGATGGCGGGGCTTTCGAATTCGATCCAATCCGCGCTCCAGGCTGTGCCGTTCACCGGATCGGCCAGCGCGACACTGTTCAAGCGGGTCACGTGGTGCAGCGGAAATCCGGCGATTTCCACGTCGGAATAGTCAGCCTGCCATCCAAGATCCTGCTGGTGCGCGAACCAACCGGTGATGGCGCTGCGCAGCCCATACCCGGCTATGGCCCAATACCCGCCCCAGAGGATGGCCAGAAATATGAACACTCGTACCAGTCGGCGCATCGCAAATGGCCCTTTTTCCTGCCTTGGAATTGATGTTTATAGGCCTAAACGGGCAAGGACCAGAACTATGACGATGTGGGTATTCGGATACGGGTCGCTGTTGTGGAATCCGGGCTTTCCGGTGGCCCGGCGCGAGCAGGCGACACTTCACGGCTATGCGCGGTCATTTTGCATGCGGTCGATCCATCACCGCGGAACCGAGGAGAACCCCGGACTTGTCTTGGCCTTGGACGAACACCCGGATGCCCATTGCAAGGGCTTGGCGCTGGCGGTCGAACCAGGCCATGAGGACCGCACCCTCGAGGAACTGCGCGAGCGCGAATTGATCTCGTCAGCCTATGTGGAGAAGATGCTGGATGTGCATCTGGACAGCGGCCAGACGGTGACGGCAGTGACATATGTGATCGATCCCGACCACGTGCAGTATTGCGGGGGTCTGCCGCTGGAGGTGCAGGCGCAAATCATCGCGCGGGCCGTGGGCGGCCGCGGCCCTAACCCCGAGTATCTTTACAATACCGCTGAGCACCTGTCCGAGATCGGGTTGCACGACCCGGATCTTGAGTGGTTGGCGCAACGGGTGCGCAGCCTGACCGCATAAACCCTTGGCCTTGCCACCAGATTTTCGATAGATTCGCCTCAGAGCAGGCAAAACCGGGAAAGACGCGCATGGCGCATGTACAGCAGGGCGCGAGACCGCATTTCTCGCAACCGATCCGTCAAATCGTGATGATGCTGATCGCCATCGGGCTGTCGGGCCTGGGCGTGTTCATGGCTCTGCCCTACGTGCTGCCGGTTTTTTATGCCAACCCCTATCTGAACGGATTCATCCTGCTGGTCTTTGTCATCGGCGTCGTGGCCTGTTTCTATCAGGTGACCCAGTTGATCGGTTCGGTTCGCTGGATCGAAGCGTTCGTGGGCGGCTTCGTGCGCGAAGACGCTCGTACACCGCAGCTGTTGGCCCCTCTGGCGTCGCTGCTTCGCGCACGCGGGGCGAAATCGCAGATCAGCTCGACATCGACCCGGTCGATCCTGGATTCGGTCGCGGAACGGGTCGAGGAAGAGCGGGAATTCACCCGCTACATCACCAACGTACTGATCTATCTGGGTCTTCTGGGTACGTTCTTCGGCTTGGCAACAACGGTTCCTGCAATTGTCGACACCATTCGCAGCCTGAACCCGCAAGAGGGCGAAGAAGGCCTGGCCGTATTCAATCGTCTGATGAGTGGCCTCGAATCCCAGCTGCAAGGCATGGGCGTGGCGTTCGGGTCCTCCCTGTTGGGGCTTGCCGGATCGCTTATCGTGGGTTTGCTCGAACTATTCGCCGGCCACGGGCAGAACCGGTTCTACCGTGAGCTTGAGGAATGGCTGTCGTCGATCACGCGCGTCGGATTTGCCGCTGGAGATGAAGGCGGTGCGGAACTTGCGGTGCTGACCCCGGTCCTTGATTCCATGTCCGAGCAGATGGACGCGCTGCAGGACCTGTTCGCGGCCCAGGAGGCGGATCGCGCCGAGGTATCGGCCAAGCTGGGTGCATTGGTCGATGTCATCGCGGACATGAACCAACGGCAGGCGGAAAGCGAAGGGGTCACCGCCGCGCTTGAGCGGATCGCGTTGGGGCAGGACGCGCTGCTGGATCATATGCGTGAACATGGTGCGGGCGAGGGGATCGACGCCGAAAGCCGAATGCGGCTGCGGTCGATGGACGTGCAGCTTCTGCGCATTCTCGAAGAAATCTCGGCCGGTCGCCAGGACAGCATGAACGAACTGCGCAAGGATTTCGAGCTGCTGGTCAAGGCGCTGACGCTTCCGCGCGGGGCGGCGCGCCACACACCGGGCGGAGAATAACACATGGCCCTGTCTCGTCGAACCGGTCAGCGTTTCCAAGGCTCGGTCTGGCCCGGCTTCGTTGATGCAATCACGGGGCTGCTGATGGTCATGACCTTTGTGCTGACCATTTTCATGGTCGTGCAGTTCGTGCTGCGCGAAACCATCTCCGGACAGGAAGACGAGCTGACGGCCCTGTCGGACGAAGTGGCCGCCCTTGCGGATGCCTTGGGCCTGGAAGAGCGCGAGAACAGCCGTCTGCAGGCCCGGTTGGGGGCGCTGAACACGACGCTGTCGCAGGCCGAAGAGGATCTGAGCCAGGCGCAGGCCTTGATCTCGTCACTCACCTCGGAGCGTGACCAGCGCGCGGCCGAGTTGGAAGAGGCTCAAACTCGTATCACGGGGTTCGAAGCGCAAGTTGCCGCGCTTTTGGCTGATCAGGCGCGCGCGCAGGGCGATATTGCCGAATTGGAATCCCAGCGCGAGCAACTGCTTTCCGAGCAGGAGGCATTGAACCTTGCCTTGGCACAAAGCCGTGCGGAGGTGGATGCCCAGGCCGAGGCCGCACGGCTGGCGGCTGCACGCCGCGAAGCGCTGGAGGCCTTGGTAGCCGACCTTGAGCAAGCGGACAGTGCGCGCGCGGCCCAGATCGCGGAATTGCAAAGCCAACTGACTGAAGAGGAAGCCGCCCGCGTCGCCGAGGCTGCTGCCGCTGAGGCACTGCGCAACAGATTGCAGAATGCGGATGCCGAATTGACGGCCATGACCCTGGCACTGGAAGAGCAGCGCAAGAAGGCCGAGGAAACACTGACACTGTTGGCCGCCGCTCAGACGGCCAAAGCCGAGCTTGAGCGGCAATTCGGTGAGTTGAATGACGAGGAGCTCAAGGCTCAGCTTGAAGCAGCCCTTGCGGCGAGAACCGAAGCCGAGGCCGAGGCCGAAAGCCAGCGGACGCTGGCCGAGCAGCGTGACGCCTTGCTTGCCGTTGCCCGGGAAACGATCGCCACCGAAAAGGCTCTTTCCGCCAAGGCGCAACGCCAGACGGCCCTGTTGAACCAGCAGATCGCCGCATTGCGCGGCCAATTGGGGTCTTTGCAGGCGCTGCTGGATGACTACAAAGACAGGAATGCCGAGGCCGAGGTGCAAATTCAGACCCTTGGTCAGGACCTGAACGCGGCCCTTGCCCGGGCCGCTTCCGAAGAACGGCGCCGCCGCTTGTTGGAAGAGGCCGAACGCGTCCGCCTGGAGGCTGAGGCCGAGAAACTGGCCGGTCAGAATCAGGAACTTACGGCGCAGGCCGAAGACCTGCAGAGGTACCGCTCCGAGTTCTTTGGTCGCCTGCGCGACGTGTTGGGCAACCAGGAAGGCGTTCGGATCGAGGGCGACCGCTTCGTATTCTCGTCCGAGGTGCTGTTCCCCCCCGGTTCGGCGGTTCTGTCCGAGGATGGCCGGCGCGAGGTCGCGAAAGTGGCGGGCATTCTGCGCGGGATTGCTGCGGACATTCCGCCCGAATTGAATTGGGTTATCCGGGTCGACGGTCACACGGACAATATCCCGCTGAACGGAACAGGACGGTATCGCGACAACTGGGAGCTCAGCCAAGGGCGGGCGCTGTCGGTCGTGCGCTACATGGTCGAACAGTTGGGCATACCGCCGGAACGCCTGTCAGCAAACGGATTTGGAGAGTTTCAACCTGTCGATACGGCGGACACTCCGGAAGCGCGGGCAAAGAACCGTCGCATCGAATTGAAGCTGACCGAACGCTAAGCCAGTGTCAACGCGGCCCGAAGCGGAAGCTGGGATCGGGTGTGCCCGCAAAACAGCGTGGAACAACCGGGTAGTCATCGGTCAGAAAATACGCGTAAGTGCCCGAAGGAAACTCGGCCGAGACGGTCATGGCGCCATTGCATTCATCGAGCGTTCCAAGTCCTGCTACGAACTCGAAGTCTTCGTTGAAAGTTCCATCATGTCGTCCGTCAGGGGCGGTCCCGCCCGGGCGCTGACCGGCCTTCAGCCGGTAGGAAGAGGTCATTTGCGTGACCTTGCCGCCTACCACACCGGTTCGGGCGTAAATCGGAAACCCGTCCGCCGCATACCCGATCAACGGAGAGTGTTCTTTCGGTGACCAGCCCTGCATTTCGATCAGGCCGGTCGGAACCCCGTGGTAGTGATATTTTCCGTTTGGTTGGACATGCGCGAAATTGGCATCGAGTCCAAGGGCGATCGCGCCGCCCAAGGCATTGTAGGACCAGCCCGACCGGGGATTGCCGTGCCAGAATTCAGCGGCCAGTGGGTCAAAGACGACCCCAGTCAGGGACACGCCAAAATTCCACCCCATGCGCAGAGGCGTTGGGGTTGCATTCGCCCTCGGAACAGCCGGCACGTTCAATTTGACCGACTGCTCGGCGATTTGATGGGGGTTGCCTTTGTTCGGAAAGCGACCGACCAGATGATTGGGGATGCCATTGCCGGTAATCGACAAGGCGCGGCCTTGTTCGGCGATCTCTGATCTGTTGACGCCTGGGTTGGCGGTCGCCGGTTCCAGGTTCAACGGTTGCGCACGGGTTTCGTCATGAAAGCGAAACCGATGCTGGGCAGAGGCGATTACGCCGACGACCGAGGCCGCGAAGGCGATGCTCCAAATGACGGCAATTTTTCTGGACACTGCGCTGCTCCACTCCAAAGGGTTTGGTCTGAAACGTGGCGCGCAGCGGTTTCCGTCGCTGGGAACTGTCTTTTTGGAGGATACTGGCAGGAGAGGGGGGCGGCCACTCACGAAATCGCCCGGCAGAACTGGCTGCCGGGCGATGAGACTTGTTTGATTGGACCTAGGTCTAGTCCGCGGTGAGCAGCGGCGGCTTGTCGCCCGATATCCGCGGATTGTCGGGGCCGACAATCTCGAGATCCAGATCGCCTTTCTTGACCGAGACCCGCACAACACCGCCCTTGGCCAGCTTGCCGAACAGCAGTTCTTCGGCCAACGGTTTCTTGATGTGCTCCTGGATGACCCGGCCCAGCGGCCGTGCGCCCATCTTATCGTCATACCCCTTGTCGGCCAGCCACTCGGCGGCTTTCGGAGTCAGGTCGATGGTCACGCCACGATCCAGCAGTTGCGCCTCAAGCTGCAGGACGAATTTTTCTACCACTTGCAGGATGACCTCTTTGGGTAGCGGCGCGAACGAGATTACTGCGTCCAAACGGTTGCGGAATTCAGGCGTGAACATCCGTTCGATTGCGGCGGTATCTTCACCCTCACGCCGGTCGCGGGCAAAGCCGATTGCGGCCTTGGCCTGTTCTTGCGCGCCGGCGTTCGAGGTCATGATCAACACCACGTTGCGGAAATTCACCGTGCGGCCGTTGTGATCGGTCAGTTCGCCGTGGTCCATCACCTGAAGCAGGATGTTGAACACATCCGGGTGGGCCTTCTCGATCTCGTCCAGCAGCAGCACGCAATGCGGGTGCTGGTCGACGCCATCGGTCAGCAAACCGCCCTGATCAAACCCGACATAGCCCGGAGGCGCACCGATCAGACGGCTGACCGCGTGTTTCTCCATGTATTCCGACATGTCGAAGCGCAGCAGTTCCACGCCGAGCGTATCGGCCAGTTGCTTGGCGACCTCGGTTTTGCCGACACCGGTCGGGCCGGCGAACAGGTAGTTGCCGATCGGTTTTTCCGGCTCGCGCAGACCGGCCCGTGCCAGCTTGATTGCGCTGGACAGAGCCTCGATTGCCTGGTCCTGCCCGAACACCACCCGTTTCAACGAGTTCTCAAGGTCCTTCAGTACCTCGGCATCGTCCTTGGTGACGTTCTTCGGCGGAATGCGCGCGATCTTGGCCACCACGGCCTCGATCTCCTTGACGCCGATGGTCTTGCGCCGTTTGCTTTCCGCGACCAGATGCTGAGCCGCACCGGCCTCGTCGATCACGTCGATGGCCTTATCAGGCAGTTTGCGGTCGTTGATGTAACGCGCAGACAGCTCGACCGCGGTCTTGATCGCGTCGGCAGTGTATTTGATGTCGTGATGCTCTTCGAAATAGGGCTTGAGACCGCGCAGGATCTTCACGCTGTCCTCGACCGAAGGCTCGTTCACGTCGATCTTCTGGAACCGGCGCGACAGCGCGCGGTCCTTCTCGAAGTGCTGGCGGAACTCCTTGTAGGTGGTCGATCCCATGGTGCGCAGCTTGCCGCCCTGCAACGCGGGTTTCAGCAGGTTCGAGGCATCCATGGCGCCGCCCGACGTAGCGCCGGCACCGATCACGGTGTGAATCTCGTCGATGAACAGCACGGCGTCGGGGTGATCCTCAAGCTCGGTCACCACGGCCTTGAGCCGCTCTTCGAAGTCGCCCCGATAGCGCGTGCCGGCCAGCAATGCGCCCATGTCCAGCGAATAGATGGTGGTGTTGGCCAAAACCTCGGGCGCGTCGCCCTGGACGATCTTGTAGGCCAAGCCTTCGGCAATCGCCGTCTTGCCCACGCCCGGATCACCCACCAGCAGCGGGTTGTTCTTGCGGCGGCGGCACAGAACCTGGATGCACCGCTCGACCTCGTCGGCGCGACCGATCAACGGATCGACATCGCCGGCGCGGGACTTGGCGTTCAGGTCCACGCAATACTTGCCCAGCGCGCTTTCCTTCTGGTCGGCGTCACCGGAGGCGTTCTGCGCTTCCTCTTCACCCTGATCAGCGCCGGTTACCGGACGATTTTCACCAAATGCCGGGTCTTTGGCGACGCCGTGGGCGATGAAATTCACCGCGTCATACCGCGTCATGTCCTGCTCTTGCAGGAAATATGCCGCGTTGCTTTCCCGTTCGGCAAAGATGGCCACCAGAACATTTGCCCCGGTCACCTCGGTCCGGCCCGAGCTTTGCACATGGATCGCGGCGCGCTGGATAACACGCTGGAACGCAGCTGTCGGTACGGCTTCGGACCCGTCGATGTCTGTTACCAGATTGGACAGATCCTCGTCGATGAACTCGACCAGAGAGCTGCGCAATTCGTCCAGATCCACGCTGCACGCCTTCATGACGCGCACCGCATCGGGTTCTTCCAGCAGCGCCAGCAGCAGATGCTCCAGCGTTGCGAATTCATGACGCCGTTCGTTTGCAGCCGCCAGGGCCGCGTGAATGGCTTGTTCCAGTGTGCTCGAGAATGAAGGCACGCGGGTGCTCCTCTGTATTGGGCCGGAAGGGGTTCGAGTATTGGCCGGATCCCCATCCCAACCATGACCTCATACTATTAGAGTTTGGTTGATCATGGCGCGGCTTCAAGGGTTTTCTTTCACTTGACAGTCACATTTAATGTGACCGTGGCCGTGAAGAAGACCAATTAGGCATCAGAAGCGGTCTTTTCTACCCCGGATCTCGGCAAAAACCGCGACCGGGTCAGCCCCCACCATTCCAAGCTGTGCCTGAATCTTGGGATCAGTGGCGCGCAGGAACGGATTGGTCGCCTTTTCCTCGCCCAGATTTGACGGCACGGTCGCGCGACCCTCTGCCCGTGCCTGATCGATCTCATTCACTCGTTGCTGCAGCGCTGTGTTGTCAGGATCAATGGTCACCGCAAACCGGGCGTTTGACTGGGTGTATTCGTGACCCGAGCAGACCGACGTCTCGTCGGGCAAAGCAGCGAGTTTCAAAAGCGAGGTCCACATTTGCCCCGCGTCTCCTTCGAACAAGCGGCCGCATCCCAGCGCCATCAGGCTGTCGGCCGTGAACACCACCGCGCTTTGGGGCAAATAATAGGCCACATGTCCCACCGTGTGCCCCGAGACATCCAGAACCTCGACGGGTTCACCCCCAATCTCGAACCGGTCACCGTCAGCCACCTGTTGGTCGAGGGGAGGAAGTCGGTGAGCGTCGGCCGCCGCACCCATCACCTGTGCTGGGTGCTGCTCGAGGATGCCCGGCAAGCCGTCGACGTGATCCCAGTGGTGATGGGTCAGAAGGACATGGCTCAGGCGCCAGCCGCGTGCGGTCAATTCGGCCAGAATGGGCCCGGCCTCCGGGGCGTCGACCAACGCTGTCTGTCCGCTTGCATGGTCATGGGCCAGAAAAGCATAGTTGTCGCTGAGACAGGGGATGGTGACGATCTCAAGAGGCATGGCCTTTTGCCCTTTCGTTGCTAGACTGCGCTCAGCTAAGCCGATCGATCGGGTATCTGCAATGCATCTTGATGTGCAGGATCTTAGGAACTTCTACTACCGCAGCACGCTGGGGCGTGCGGCGCAGGCTGCCATTCGTGGCCGGCTGATCGAACTGTGGCCCGAGGCCAAGGGCCAGGCGGTGGCCGGATTCGGCTTTGCGGTGCCTCTGTTGCGCCCTTATCTTGCGGACGCGCGGCGTGTCATCGGCCTGATGCCCGGACCGCAAGGGGTGATGCCCTGGCCCGCTGGTATGCAGAACGTATCGGTGCTGACCGAGGAAACCCGGTGGCCGATCGAAACCGGTCATGTGGACAAGCTGGTGGTCATGCACGGGCTTGAGACCTCGGAGCGGCCCAGTCAACTGCTTGAAGAATGCTGGCGTGTTCTGGGGCCGGGCGGCCGGGCGGTGTTTGTCGTTCCCAATCGGGCCGGGCTTTGGTCCCGAACCGACCGAACGCCCTTCGGCTATGGACATCCGTATTCGGCAACCCAGCTTGAGAACCAGCTGCGAGCACATCATTTCGTGCCCGAGATGCACTGTTCCGCGCTTTACCTGCCGCCCTCGTTCCGGCGGTTCTGGCTGCGCTCGGGTGGGTTGATCGAAAAGACGGGGCAACGGATCCCGACCATCATGGCCGGTGGTGTTCTGATGGTCGAAGCCAGCAAGCTCTTGCGGCCACCAAGCGGCAGCGTGACCAAGGATGCCGAAAAACGCCCCATCAAAGCGCTGGACGGATTGCTGAAGCCGGCGTGAACCGGCGCGCATCCACCAGCGCGGGATTCCCGGAAACATGAGGGAAAAAGGCCACAGGAATCGCAAAAACAGGCAACTTGGTAACATTTTTCACGCCGGCGAATGGGTTCAAACCGTCGCAGTTTCCGTAACCGATTGAAAAGAAAGATTTTGTGGATAAAGCTAAGCCCGGCATAACATATTGCTAGGTGGCTTAGGCTCTGCTACATCCCCGGTGATTTTGATCCCCGCCCTTTCAGGACGGGGTTTCCTCACGCCCCCGGTTCAGCTGCCGCACGCGAAATCGGGGCCCAAAATATCGGAAGGGTGGACGTGTCCGAACCAGCTTCGATTTCGACGGGCATAGCGAAACGCTATGCAACGGCGATCTTCGAGATCGCAAAAGAGAACAAGGACCTTGCAGGTCTGGAAACCGGCATCAATGACCTTTCGGCTGCATTGAGTGAAAGCGCGGACCTGCGCGAGGTGATCTCTTCGCCGCTGATCTCCCGGGCCGACCAGCAGGCGGCCATCACCGCCGTGGCCGACAAGATGGGCCTGCACCCGATTATGCGCAACACGCTGGCTCTGATGGCGCAGAAGCGCCGTCTGTTCGTGCTGCCGCAGCTGATCAAGGTTCTGCGCGAAATGCTGGCTGACGAGCGCGGCGAAGTGACTGCCGAAGTTGCCTCGGCCAAGGCGCTGACCAAGACCCAGCTGGAGAAACTGTCCAAGACACTGTCCGAGCGCGTAGGCAAGGACGTGACCATCAATGCGACCGTCGATGAAAGCCTCATCGGTGGTCTTGTCGTCAAAGTGGGCTCGCAGATGATCGACAGTTCGATCCGCTCCAAGCTCAACTCCCTACAGAATGCAATGAAAGAGGTCGGATAAATGGGTATCCAAGCCGCAGAGATTTCTGCAATCCTGAAAGACCAGATCAAGAATTTTGGTCAAGAAGCAGAGGTGGCCGAAATCGGCCGCGTGCTGAGCGTCGGTGACGGTATTGCCCGTGTTTACGGCCTGGACAATGTGCAGGCGGGTGAGATGGTCGAGTTCCCCGGCGGCATCATGGGCATGGCGCTGAACCTCGAAGCCGACAACGTCGGTGTCGTGATCTTCGGCTCGGACCGTGACATCAAGGAAGGTGACACCGTCAAGCGCACCAACTCGATCGTGGACGTTCCGGTTGGTGACGAACTGTTGGGCCGCGTTGTTGACGGTCTGGGCAACCCGCTGGACGGCAAAGGCCCGATCAATGCCAAGCAGCGCGGCGTCGCAGACGTCAAGGCGCCGGGCATCATCCCGCGTAAGTCGGTGCATGAGCCGATGGCGACCGGCCTGAAGTCGGTTGACGCGATGATCCCGATCGGCCGTGGCCAGCGTGAGCTGATCATCGGCGACCGTCAGACCGGCAAGACCGCCGTGGCTCTGGACACCATCCTGAACCAGAAGGTCTACAACGAAGCCGCTGGCGACGATGAATCGAAGAAGCTGTACTGCGTCTACGTGGCCATCGGCCAGAAGCGTTCGACCGTTGCTCAGCTGGTGAAGAAACTGGAAGAATCCGGCGCCATCGAATACTCGATCGTCGTGGCCGCAACCGCGTCCGACCCGGCGCCGATGCAGTTCCTGGCGCCCTATGCCGCAACCGCGATGGCCGAGTACTTCCGCGACAACGGCCGCCACGCTTTGATCATCTATGATGACCTGTCCAAGCAGGCCGTCGCCTATCGTCAGATGTCGCTGCTGCTGCGCCGTCCGCCGGGCCGCGAAGCCTATCCGGGTGACGTTTTCTACCTGCACTCGCGCCTGCTGGAGCGTTCGGCCAAGCTGAACGAAGACTTCGGTGCCGGTTCGCTGACCGCTCTGCCGGTCATCGAAACCCAGGGTGGCGACGTGTCGGCCTTTATTCCGACCAACGTGATCTCGATCACCGACGGCCAGATCTTCCTGGAAACCGAGCTGTTCTACCAGGGCATCCGCCCCGCCGTGAACACCGGTCTGTCGGTTTCGCGCGTGGGTTCGTCGGCTCAGACCAACGCGATGAAGTCGGTCGCCGGTCCGGTGAAACTGGAACTGGCCCAGTACCGCGAAATGGCTGCATTTGCGCAATTCGGTTCCGACCTGGACGCCGCAACCCAGCAGCTGCTGAACCGCGGTGCGCGTCTGACCGAGCTGATGAAGCAGCCGCAGTACTCGCCGCTGACCAACGCGGAAATCGTCTGCGTGATCTTCGCCGGCACCAACGGCTATCTCGACAAGATCGACGTTTCGGACGTTGGCCGCTACGAAGCGGGTCTGCTGGCGCATCTGCGCGGCAAGCATGCCGATCTGCTGCAGTGGATCACCGACGAAGATCCCAAGATCAAGGGCGAGGCTGCCGACAAGATCAAGGCTGCGCTGGACGAATACGCCGCAACCTTCGCTTAAGGAGACGCGGCGATGCCAAGTCTAAAGGACCTTAAAAACAGGATCGAGTCGGTCAAATCGACCCGCAAGATCACCAAGGCCATGCAGATGGTCGCGGCTGCAAAACTGCGCCGCGCCCAAGAATCTGCCGAAGCCTCGCGCCCCTATGCCGAACGGTTCAATGCCGTGATGGCGGGGCTGGCGGCGTCGGTCGGGGGCAGCGACAGCGCCCCCAAGCTGCTCCGTGGTTCGGGCAGTGATGATGTCCATCTGCTGGTTGTGATGACAGCTGAACGCGGCCTGTGTGGCGGCTTCAACTCGAACATCGCCAAGCTGGCCCGCCAAAAGGCGGAAGAGCTGCGCCTCAAAGGCAAGACGGTCAAGGTTCTGACCGTCGGCAAGAAAGGCCGCGACGCGCTCAAGCGTGATCTGGGCGATCTGTTCGTCGGTCATGTCGACCTGAGCGAAGTAAAACGCATTGGTTACACCAACGCGCAGGACATCGCGAAGGACATCCTGTCCCGCTTTGACGGGGGTGAGTTCGATGTTGCCACGATCTTCTACTCGAAGTTCGTCAACGTTGTGACCCAGATTCCGACGGCACAGCAGGTCATCCCCGCCTCGTTTGAAGACGAAGCGACGGGTGACGACAGCGGTGCCATCTTCGACTACGAGCCCAGCGAAGAGGCCATCCTGGCCGACCTGCTGCCCAAGGGGGTCGCGACAGCGATCTTCTCGGCTCTGCTCGAAAACGGTGCGTCTGAACAGGGTGCGCGGATGTCCGCGATGGACAACGCGACACGCAATGCGGGCGAGATGATCGACAAGCTGACGATCCAGTTCAACCGCTCGCGTCAGGCCGTGATCACCAACGAGCTGATTGAAATTATTTCCGGCGCCGAAGCGCTGTAAGAAAACCGGAGACGAAACATGGCGAATGCAAAAGGCAAAGTCACACAGATCATCGGGGCCGTCGTCGACGTGCACTTCGAAGATCAGCTGCCTGAAATTCTGAACGCGCTGGAAACTACCAACAATGGCAAGCGCCTGGTGTTGGAAGTTGCTCAGCACCTGGGTGAAAACACCGTCCGTACCATCGCGATGGACGCGACCGAAGGTCTGGTCCGCGGCGAAGCCGTGACTGACACCGGCGCACCGATCTCGGTTCCGGTTGGCAACGCCACCCTGGGCCGCATCCTGAACGTGGTCGGTGAACCGATCGACGAAAAAGGTCCGGTTGAAGCGTCTGAGGCCCGCGCGATCCACCAGCCCGCGCCGACCTTCGACGAACAATCGACCGAGTCGGAAGTTTTGGTCACCGGCATCAAGGTGGTTGACCTGCTGGCGCCCTACGCCAAAGGCGGCAAGATCGGCCTGTTCGGCGGTGCCGGCGTGGGCAAGACCGTTCTGATCATGGAACTGATCAACAACATCGCAAAAGTGCACTCGGGCTTCTCGGTGTTCGCAGGTGTTGGTGAACGGACCCGTGAAGGCAACGACCTGTACCACGAGATGATCGAATCGAACGTCATCAAGCCCGACAACCTGTCGGAAAGCCAGGTGGCCCTGGTCTACGGCCAGATGAACGAGCCTCCGGGGGCGCGTGCCCGTGTTGCTCTGACCGGTCTGACCCTGGCCGAGCAGTTCCGCGACCAGTCCGGTACCGACGTTCTGTTCTTCGTCGACAACATCTTCCGCTTCACGCAGGCGGGTTCCGAGGTGTCGGCTCTGCTGGGTCGTATTCCTTCGGCGGTGGGCTACCAGCCGACGCTGGCCACCGACATGGGCGCCCTGCAGGAACGCATCACCTCGACCAAGAAGGGCTCGATCACCTCGGTGCAGGCGATCTACGTGCCTGCGGACGACCTGACCGACCCCGCGCCGGCAACCTCGTTCGCCCACCTGGACGCAACCACCGTTCTGAACCGTGCGATTTCGGAGAAGGGTATCTACCCGGCCGTGGACCCGCTCGACTCGACCTCGCGCCTGCTTGACCCCGCCATCGTCGGCGAGCGTCACTACAAGGTTGCGACCGACGTTCAGCAGATCCTCCAGCGCTACAAGTCGCTGCAGGACATCATTGCCATCCTCGGCATGGACGAACTGTCGGAAGAGGACAAGCTGACCGTGGCTCGCGCCCGCAAGATCGAGCGCTTCCTGTCGCAGCCGTTCGACGTGGCCGAAGTCTTCACCGGTTCGCCGGGCGTGCAGGTTCCGCTGGAAGTCACCATCGACTCGTTCGAGCGTGTCGTGGCCGGCGAATTCGACCACCTGCCCGAAGCGGCCTTCCTGATGGTTGGCGGCATCGACGAAGTGATCGCCAAAGCCGAGAAGATGGCCGCAGCAGCTGCCTAAGGAGTATCCCCGATGGCAAACACGATGCAATTCGACCTCGTCAGCCCGGAGCGGAGCCTTGCTTCGCTTCAGGCCAGCGCGGTCCAGATTCCCGGTGCGGACGGGGACATGACGGCAATGCCCGATCATGCCCCCACCATCACCACGCTGCGTCCGGGCATCCTGAAGGTCGAAGCGCCCGAAGGGTCCAGCGAATACCTGGTCACCGGCGGGTTTGCCCAGATCAACGGAGATGCCCTGTCGGTGCTGGCCGAAAAGGCCATCCCGGTTGACGAAGTGACCCGCACGCATCTGGACGAGCTGATTGCCGAGGCCCGTGCCTCGCACGAGGCGGCGAAGGAAAATGGCGAACAGACCATTGTCGACGAGGCAGCCAAGCTGCTGGCCGACATGGAAGCGCTGGGAACGCATATGAGCCTGTAACGGCTGATGTACCGTCAGAATTGGAAACGGCCCTGCTGCTGCGGGGCCGTTTTTTTGTCGTGATTTCGCCGAAAGGTCAGGATAAGTTGCGGAAATTCATAGGAATTGATGCGCAATGAAGAAATTCTTGACCCACCCCATCGGAATTGACCGAGGTGAAGAGGTTCTGTTCTCGGAATTCGCAGATGGCGGAGACATGTGGACGGGCGAGGGGCCGCGGGAACGACGCCGGCCCGTCACCTTCAGCCAACCCTTCCGCACCCCGCCCGTCGTGCAGATTGGAGTGTCCTTGTGGGATGTCGATACCTCATCGGCCTTGCGCGCCGAGCTGCTGTCCGAGAATGTTACAACCACGGGCTTTGATGCGGTGTTCCGGACGTGGTCGGACACCCGTATCGCCCGGATCCGCGTGGCATGGACCGCGATCGGGGAAGTTGCGCACGAGGACGACTGGGACATCTCCTGACCCGCCGTTCCCAGCGGGCCATCCGCAATGATTTAGGGTTCGATCATTGCCACGCGTTTCGCGTGCCGCCCGCCTTCGAATTCGGTGCTCAGAAAGGCATCGACAATATCCAGCGCCAATCCAGTGCCAACAACACGCGCGCCGATCGACAGCATGTTGGCGTCATTGTGCTGGCGGATCATGCGAGCAGAGAACGTATCCGAACAGACGCCGCAGCGGATGCCGGGAACCTTGTTTGCAGCCATCATGATACCTTGCCCCGTGCCGCACAGGACAATGCCCAATTGGCACTCGCCCGAGACGACGGCCTCGGCGGCGGCTTTGCCGTGCTTGGGGTAATCGGTGCTTTCGGGGCTGTCAGGGCCGAGATCCAGAACGTCCCAGCCTTGTGCCGCTGCAAAAGCGGCAACTTCCTTGCGCAGGTCGATGGCAGCGTGATCGCTGGAAAGAACCAGACGTTTGTTGGCGGTCATGGGAATGGCTTTCCGGTTTCTTCAGTCGGTGTGGTAAAGAGATTCGTAGATCGGGATCAGGGTCTTGTCTTCGAACAGCGACGATACTGATGTGCCCTGCCAGATGTTCAGAATGGCCTGTGTGAAGATCGGGGCCGTCGGCACCGTGCGGATATTCTTGGCCTTCTTGATGTCTTCGGTCGGCATGATCGTGTCGGTCAAAACAAGCGATTTCATCACCGAGTTCGAGACGCGTTCAACGGCCGGGCCGCTCATGACGCCATGGGTGATGTACGAGTGAACCTCGCGTGCGCCGTTGTCTATCAGCACCTGCGCCGCCTTGCACAGCGTACCGGCCGTGTCGCAAATGTCGTCGACGATCAGGCAGATCTTGTCCTTCACGTCGCCGATCACGGTCATCTCGGCCACTTCCCCGGCTTTTTCACGCCGTTTGTCGACGATCGACAGAGGAGCGCTGATCCGCTTGGCCAGCTCGCGGGCACGAGCCACACCGCCGACGTCCGGCGAAACCACCATCAGGTCGTCCATCTGGTCGCGGAACTGGTCCTTCACGTCCAGCGCAAAGATCGGAGAGGCATACAGGTTGTCGACCGGCATGTCGAAGAACCCTTGGATCTGTGCCGCATGCAGGTCCATCGTCAGGATGCGTTCGATCCCGGCACCGGTCAGCATGTTGGCCACCAGCTTGGCGCTGATCGGGGTGCGTGCCTTGGTGCGGCGATCCTGGCGGGCATATCCGAAATAGGGGATAACCGCGGTGATCCGCGCCGCCGACGATCGGCGCAGTGCATCGGCGATGATCAGTAGCTCCATCAGGTTGTCATTGGCCGGGTTCGAGGTGGGCTGGATGATGAACATGTCCTCGCCCCGGACGTTCTCGAAAACCTCGACAAAGATCTCGCCATCGTTGAACCGTTCGACCCGCGCATCTACCAGACGCTGGTTGACGCCGCGGTGCAGGCTCATGCGGCGCGCGATGGTTTCGGCAAGCGGAAGGTTTGCGTTCCCAGCAATAAGCTTGGGTTCGTGATGTGTCGGCATCGGCTGAGGTCCCCGGGCAGCAGTGGCAATGTGACAGATTCGTGATGTTGACACCGCTTAGCATGGCCTTACCGTTCCGCAAAGGTAACTGGGTGGAGAAAGTGCACATGGCCGACATTGACTACTTTTTTGCGACACTGTCGCCCTATTCCTATCTCGCCGGGCTGCGGCTGGAGGAGATCGCGGCCAAGCACGGCGCCACCATCGCCTACAAGCCGGTCGACATCATTGCGCTGTTCGGGCGCACCGGCGGCGTGCCCCCTAAAGACCGCCACCCGTCGCGCATCGAATACCGGGCGCAGGAACTGGTGCGTCAGGCCAAAAAGACGGGCCTGCCGTTCAACCTGCAACCTGCACATTGGCCGACCAACGCGGCGCCGTCCTCATACGCCGTCATCGCGGCCATTCAGGATGGGTCGGGTGATGTGGGAAAACTCTGCCATTCTTTTCTGCGCGCCTGCTGGGCCGAGGACAAGGACATCGCACAGGACGACGTGATCCGTAACTGTCTGGCCGGAGCGGGCTTTGATCCGGCGCTGGCCGACAGCGGACTGCTGGTCGGGGCCGAGACCTATGCGGCCAACCTCGAAGAGGCGGTGGACCGCGGCGTGTTCGGCGCGCCTTTCTATATCACGCAGGACGATCAGCGGTTCTGGGGGCAGGACCGGCTTGACGATCTGGACGAGCATCTGGCGACGCTCAAAGCATGACCGTGGCCAAGGCCGTGCTGCCGCCCGTACACGTTCGCACTCTTGGGGCGGGTGCTCGCAAGGTGCTGGCGCTGCATTGCACGATTGCGCATTCTGGTGCGTGGTCCGGTCTGGCGGCCGCTTTGGGCGACCAGGCGACACTGACTGCACCCGACATGCTGTCGCACGGACGCAGCCCGGAATGGGACGGGCAGGGAGATTTCTTCGACCTGACCACAGCTTTGTCGCGGGCGCAGTTGAGCGAACCGATGGACGTGATCGGGCACAGTTTCGGCGCGATGGTCGCCCTGCGGCTGGCCATCGAATACCCGGACCGTGTGCGCAGCGCCGTTCTGATCGAGCCGGTGTTCTTTGCGGTCGCCCACCAAGACGCGCCAGCGCTTGCGGCGCGGCACGCGGCCGAATCCCAGCCATACAAGACTGCCCTTGCCGAAGGCGACGCGCCCCGGGCCGCTCGTCTGTTCAACCGCATGTGGGGCACGACCGACCGTAGCCCGCGCTGGCCGGACCTGCCGGAGCGAACCCGAAATGCGATGATCCGAGGTGTTGGCGTGGTCGGCGCGGTCGAGGGGCCGCTGTTCCGCGACACCACCGGCCTGCTGGCCCCGACGGCCATGGCGCGGGCCGACATGCCGATCCTGCTGCTGCATGGATCGGCCTCGCACCCGATCATGGCCGTGGTCAATGCCGGGCTTTGCGCCCGCTTGCCCAATGCGCAGCAGGGCGTTGTTGAGGGGGCAGGGCATATGCTGCCCATCTCGCACCCGGGCGAGACGGCAGCGCAGATCGACGAATTCTGGCGCGCCTAGAGCAACGCCAGGAACCGGTCGATTTCTTCGGTCGGTGTCGACCAGTCGCAGACGAACCGGCAGGCCAGCATCTCGTCCTCGTCCGGGCCGTCCAGTGGGTCGCCCCACAGGTGATAGACGGCACCGACCGCGTGCAGGCGCTTGTGCAGGCTGCGGGGAAAGCTGGCAAAAATGATGTTGGCTTGGGGTTCATGCAGGAACTGCGCACCCGCAGCCCGCAGCCCATCGGCCAGACGCGCGCAATTGGCGTTGGCCTTACGGGCCGAGCGCAGCCATAGATCATCGCGCAGATAGGCCGCCATCTGGGCCGACAGATACCGGTGCTTGGAAAACAGATGCGCCCCGCGCTTGCGGCGCAACTCGAACTCCCAGGCCTTGCTGTCGTCGAAGAAGATCACCGCCTCGACCCCCATCAGCCCATTCTTGGTGCCGCCAAAGCTGACCGCATCCACGCCCGCCTTCCACGTCATCTCGGCCGGGGAACAATTCAGCGCGACCAGCGCATTTGTGAACCGAGCGCCATCCATGTGGACGGGCAGGCCGAACGCCTTGGCGACCCCGCACAGGGCCTGCAGTTCGGCCAGCGAATAGACCGAGCCGCGCTCGGTCACCTGCGTGATCGACACTGGCCCGCGTTGCGGCCCGTGCACGCCGCGGGTCTCTTCAGCGGCGATGGTGCGGCGCAGTGCATCCGGCTGCATCTTGTCGCCGCCCGGAACCAGCGTCAGCTTGGCGCCGGTGTAGAATTCGGGCGCGTTGCACTCGTCCTCATGAATATGCGCGACGGGCGAGCAGAATATGGTCTCCCACGGCTGCGACAGGGTCGCCAGAGCCAGCGAGTTGGCCGCCGTTCCGGTCGCCACCAGATAGACCGCTGCCCCGGGCGCCTCGAAGATGGCGCGAATCCGGTCGCGCACTTCGTTCATCAGGTCATCGGCGCCATAGGCCATCTGATAGCCCTGATTGGCCTCGGCCAGTGCGGTCAGAACTTCGGGGTGGACGGGCCCGGAATTGTCAGAGGCGAAATGCATCAGGTTGGCTCCTCGATAATATAGTCTTCCCACTCTTCCTCGGGCGTCTCGAATTCGGACACGGTAAGCCCTTGAACCGAAACGCCGGCGGCGTGGACGCTGTCGGGCGACCCTGACAGCAACGGGTGCCAATCGTAAAGGGGCTTGCCCTCCCACAACAGGCGGTAGGCGCAGGTCTGGGGCAACCAGTAGGCGTGTTCGTGAATGTTGTCCGGGCGCATGACGATGCATTCCGGTACGAACTGGTGGCGGATGTCATACTGGGTGCATCGGCACGTCGCGTCATCCAGCAGCCGGCAGGCGACACGGGTCAGGGCAACCTCGCCACTGTCCTCGTCTTCAAGCTTGTTCAGACAGCATTTGCCGCAGCCGTCGCACAGGGCTTCCCATTCGCGCGGGTTCATCTTCTGCAGGGGTTTGCGCTCCCAGAAACGCGGGGCCAGCCCGGCGCGGTCGATCGGATCCTTGCTCATGTCGCGGCCAGGATCTTGCGCGCGCGATCGCAGTCTTCGGTCATCTGGGCGATCAGAGCATCGAGGCCGTCAAAGGTCATCTCGGGGCGCAGGAATTCGACCAGACCCACCGAGAGGGTCGCCCCATAAAGATCGCCGGAGAAGTCGAACAGGAAGGTTTCGATATTCGGCACCTCGCCATGGAACATCGGCCGCACCCCGACCGAGGCCGCACCGTGATAGCTGCCGGCATGTGGGCCATCCAGCACGTCGACCAGAACCGCGTAGACGCCGAATTTTGGGGGGTGGATTCCTTCGATCGACATATTGGCCGTGGGAAAGCCCAATTCGCGGCCGCGCTGTTCGCCGCCGATAACCTCGCCTTCGATCCGGTGCCAGTGGCCCAGCATGGCCGCCGCGTCCCGCGGGCGGCCGTCGCTCAGGGCTTGCCGGATCGCGGTGGACGAGACCACGTGATCGGACTGCTGCATCAATGGGGCGATGGTGACACCGAACCCCATCTGCTGGCCAAACTGCACCATGTCCTGCGCGGTGCCGCTGCGGCCTTTACCGAAACAGAAATCGGCCCCGATCACCACATGGGCCAGACCCAAGCCTTTGCAGATCACGTTGGTGGCGAATTCCTCGGGCGTCAGTCCGGCAAGCGCGGCGTTGAACGGCAGTTCGTACAGCTTCTGCACGCCCAACTTCTCTAGCCGGTGCGCACGCGCATTGCCGCGCATCAGACGAAAGGGCGGGGCATCGGGGGCGAAATACTCGCGCGGGTGCGGCTCGAACGTCAGAACGCCCAAGGGTGCCGCGGGGCATGCCTTCCGGGCCAGATCTATCACCGACTGGTGGCCAATATGAACGCCGTCGAAATTCCCGATCGCAACGCTGGCGCCGCGGTCTTCTGGGTCTACAAACTGGAAATCCCGGATGATCTGCATGGGGCTTGCCTAGCGGGACTGTCCGCCGGGTTCAAGCGGCAGTTCCAGACCAGCGCCCAGCAGGGCGTCAAAACCTGCCGTCAGTCGAATTTCCGTGATGGAGCCAAAACCATCGCCTCGCCAACCAGAACCTTCTTGCCGTCTACTGCGCAATGGCAATCCAGCTTGACCCGGCGCTTGGCGAAGTCGATGTCGATCACCTTGACTTCGGCATAGACCATGTCGCCGGGGCGGACCGGTGCAAGGAATTTGAGCGACTGGCCCATGTAGACGGTACCATGGCCCGGAAGCTGTTCACCGATCACGGCCGAGATCAGACCAGCTGTCAGCATCCCGTGGGCGATGCGCCCCTCGAAAATCGTATCGCGGGCATAGTCGTCATCCAGATGCACCGGGTTCCGGTCGGTCGAGACCTGGGCGAACATCTCGATGTCTTCGTCCGTGACCACTTTGCGCAGGTAGCGGGTCATGCCCATTTCGATGTCTTCGATACAGATCGTTCCGCGTGGAAGATTGTCCAACATGTTGCCCTCACTATGCATCGGCCCGGCAACAAAAAATCACCAAAGACCCAAGATTGGCAACTTTATTACTTCGCAACTGCAGAAAATCAAGCGTTTTCTGCCTAGCGCAGACGACCGATCGTGTAGGTTGGGTTGATATTTTCCTTGGAAATATAATCGCTTAAAGCATTCGGATCCGGCTGGTGCGACGTTTTTGTTTCCGATGCGGCCAGACCGCCGCTGATGAACAGGGAATCAATTCCCTCTCCCATGCCGCCGGCTATGTCGGTATGCGGACCGTCGCCGATGGCCAGAATCTCGTCATCCGGCACGTCCGTTCCCAGCGCATGCAGGCGACGCCGGGCCAGATCATAAATGGGCGGGTGTGGTTTGCCGAAATACAGGCTCTCGCCGCCCATTTCGGAATAAAGCTTGGCCAGCGCACCGGCGCACCATTCCCGAACTTCGCCCCGATCGACCACGATATCGGGATTGGCGCACAACAGCTTCAGGCCTTTTTGCTTGGCATACAGGAAGTCCGGGCGGTTCACGGCCGGGTCGGCCATCGGGTCGAACGGGCCACAGCAGACGATCCCCTCGGCCTGGTCCAGCGGCACGCGTTCGATGTGGATCGGATGTTCCAGGATTTTCAGCGGCTCGAAGAAGCCGGCGTCGCGCTCCCACTCACCCATGAAATAGACTTTCTCGCCCACGGCCCCGCGGAACATGGCGGACCGGGCCGAGTCACCACTGGTCGCGATGGTGTCGTAGCAGTCCGCGGGGACGTTGAACTGTTTTAACTGCTCTGCAACCCCGGCACGCGGCTTCGGAGAGTTCGTCACCAACACCACTTTGCCGCCCCGGTCGCGATAGGCCTTCAACGCGGCAACAGCTTCGGGGTAGGCGGTGATGCCGTTGTGGACGCAGCCCCAAAGATCCACGAACAGCGCCTTGTAACGGTCGGAAATCTGGTCAAGCGCGGAGATGATCTGGGTCATGCGGGCCTCGGGCTGTTGAAACGGCGTTGCGCCACCTATGGCAAAGCTGGCCCCGCTTGACCAGAGGTAGCCGGGTGCTGGCCGTCATTCCTCGTCGCTCAACTTTTCGACATCCGGGGCCTGTTGCACGGTTTCGGTGCCAAGAATGACCTGCGCGCCGATGCGGGTCTGGTACCGGATGACGGCGAGATAGCCGGGGCCAAGTTCATCCTGCAGAACGTCCACCAGTGACGTTTCCCGTAGGCTCTCGGGCAACAGCCCGGCAACGGACGAGACCTTGAATTGCGCCTCGGGCGGCAGATCTACGATCACCCAGACCTCGGCCCGTTTGCGCTTGGCATTCACGTCGATGCGGATGATCTCGACCGATACCGGGTCCGCCCAGTCGCGGATCGCTTGCGCAACCTCGGCCTCGGTACGGGTTTCCAGGTAACGGTTGTAGGTCGATTTTCCCAACTGGACCACGACGAGGGCCAGGAACGCCATGGTTATGACCACACCGGCAGTAAAGTTGAGCTTGCGCCGGCCCTTGCCGAATGCAACCGACCTTGCGGCATAGACGATATAGACCGCGCAGGCCGACAGAACGATCGCGCCAAGGTTGGTCGCGAACAAAAGACCCGCCTCGTAGGCGTCGGCGGGTTCCCCGAAATACAGCAGGATCCCGGACGCGGATAATGGCGGAACCAGAGACACGCCGATGGCGGCGCCGGGCAGCAGGCTCAGTTCGGCCTTGTTGATCTGAACGTATGCGCCGGCCACGCCGGCCGCGAGCGCCACGATCAGATCTTCGGTGCCCGGGTCGGTGCGGGCCAAGACCTGATCGGGGATCAGGATGCCGCGCGGGACATCGGCAAGATAAACCAGGATCCAGGCCATCATAACGCACAGAACCGCCGCAATGCAGACCGTCAGGGTCAGAACGAAAGCGCGTTTCAGCCAGCCCATGACCATCGCGGCCGCAATGCCCAGAATGGGTGTCATCAGCGGCGCGACCAGCATCGCGGCAATGACCACGGCGCCAGAGTTGCGCAGCAGTCCCATGGTTGCGATCATCACCGAAAGGGTCAGCAGCATGGCAAAGCGCCGCCAATAGGCAAGCCTGTCGCCGCCTTCGAACAGCAGAATGCTGCGTGTCGTGCTGTATTTCCGTGTGACCACCGTGTCCTGATCCACCCTGTCCCTGCGTCTAGCCTAGCAACGATTTGCCATCCGGCAAACCTTTCGACGCGCAAACAAAAAAGGCGCCCGGTGAGGGCGCCTTTCGCTGAACTGCGAGCGGGATCAGACCTTGAGGTTCGGAATGATCTGCTTCTTGCGGCTCATGATGCCCGGCAGAACAACCGTGTCGCCGGACACCGAAGCGCCAAAGCTTTTCTCGGCAACCGATTTGACCAGGTCGTTCGGCACCAACAGGGTGGCCTCTTCGTTTAGGATGTCGACGACGAACAGCAGCACCTGGTCCACACTGTCTTCCTTGGCCACCTCGACCATCGACTGGGCCAGGCTGTCCTTGCGGTCAAGCACCACGCCCGGCGCGGTGGTTTCCAGAACGGACACGCGGAACTTGGTGCCGTCGACCTCGTATTCCTTGCTGTCCATGCGGATCAGTTCGGCGTCCGAGAAAGACGATACGTCCGATTTCGCGGCGAACATGTCGGCAGCATAGGCCGAAACATCCAGCCCCAGCTCGGCGGCCAGCTTCTCGGCTACTTCGCGGTCATGCGCGGTGGTCGTGGGCGAGCGGAACTCCAGCGTGTCCGACAGGATGCAGGTCAGGGCCGCGCCCTTGACAGCCTCGGGCATCTTGGCGGCGTCGTCGCCCATCAGGTCGATCATGATGGTTGCCGTGCAGGCCAGCGGGCGGACGGTAATGTCGATCGGGCCTTTGGTCTCCAGCCCACCGACCAGCTTGTGGTGGTCGATGATGGCGCGGATGTCGGCGTTGTTGATATTGGCCGGCAATTCGGCCGGGTTGTTTGTGTCAACGATGACGACGGGCGCATCGGTTTCGACATCATCGATGATGCGCGGCTTGGGCAGGTCCCAGCGCTGCAGCATGAAGGCAGCTTCGGTGTTGGGTTCGCCCAGCAGGACGGCCTCGGCCTTTTCGCCTTTGACTTCGTTCAGATACCAGGCCCACAGGATCGGCGATCCGGTCGAGTCGGTGTCGGGAGATTTGTGGCCAAATACTTGGGTGGTCATGTCTGTTTCCTGCACATAAGGAGTTTGCGCGCCTTATAGGGTGGTCCATTGGCGTTGTCACCCGGCAGAAACACGGCTGCGACGGTTGGTCTGACAGAAGCGCTGACCGCTCAGAACTGTGCGCGGCTCAGTTGATATCCGGCGCGTTCCAGCTGTTGCAAGAGTCCGTGGTCTCCACCCAGATGGCCGGCACCAACCGCGATCACCGCCGTCTGGTTTTCGATGGTCAGGATCGTTTCCATCCAGTTGTCATTGCGTTGAACCAGAAGCTGGTCCTCGAATGCGGCCCATTCCTGTGCAAACACATCAGGCGCCAGGCCCGAAGCCTCGCGCCCATATATCTTTGCGAATTGCAGGATTTCTGCGTGCTTCTCCTCGAAATATGCGCTGGCCATCGTCACCATGTGGTCATCGCCGGCGTCAAAGGCATCGACCATGCGCACCAGAGACTGCACCTGCTCTTCAAGCGTGTGGCTGTCGAAGATCGCGATCAGGTCGTCGATCTGTTCCAGAGAATATTGCGGTTTGCCCTCAGCTTCGGCCAGTTCGGTCAGGCGCGCATCCATTCCCCGGTCTGCGTCTGGCACCTGGAGCATGCAGGGTGGCATACCCAGCATCATCGACAGGAACCAAGGGCGCAGTTTCGCGGCCATCCAACCGGGAATGCCGCGTGCCGAAAGCGCCTTGGAAATCACGGCCCAGTCCTCTTCGCTCATCAGATCGATCAGAGTTGGTCCCGAGTTGATCAGGACCGGGCTGAAATCCTTGGCCAGGTCTTGTTCGAAAGCGGACATGTCGGATTGGGTGATCTCGAAATAAAACGCGTCCGCCTCGCTCAACGTAGGCGCCAACCGCTCCACCACCGGGCCCATTCGCGGATCGTTGACGTGCAATGTGCCGATCAGATGCAAAACAGTGCTGTCCTTCTGCGCAATCCAGTGATTTCCTTCGGGATATGCCATCTGACTGGTCGCCGCGTTCAACTCGGCTCGGGCCTCAGGCGTCATGTCTTGCCGCAAATCGCGCCCGTCACAGGCGGCATGGGCCACAATTGGATGCAGAGCAGCAAGCAGGGCAAAAAGAAACACGCGCATCGAGACCATTCCGATTGTGGCTGAAAGAACTTGGGAACAGATAGCCACTCCCGCCTACCGCGCGCAAGCCGTGTATCCGTATGGCGTTTTTCGGAAAAAACCATAGCATGGCGTCATGAACCGCGAACAGGATCTCTATCCTCCGATCAAGGCGCTATTGCAGCGGCAAGGGTACACCGTGAAAGGAGAGGTCGGCGCCGCCGACATCGTTGCCGTCAAGCCCGGTTGTGATCCAGTGATCGTTGAATTGAAGCTGAGATTTTCGCTGGCCTTGTTCCATCAGGCCGTGACCCGGTTGAAGGTATCGGATCAGGTCTATGTGGCCGTCTGCAAGCCCACCGGCCGGTCGGCGCGCAGGGCGCTGCGGGACAACCTGTCCCTGTGTCGCCGGTTGGGGTTGGGTTTGATCACCGTTCGTGCGGATGGACGGGTCGAAGTCCATTGTGACCCCGGCCTCTATGCGCCGCGAAAGAACAAGGCCAAAGCTGCGCGACTGTTGCGCGAGTTCGAGCGGTTGGAAGGGGACCCGAACTCAGGTGGGGCAACCCGGCACGGAATCGTAACTGCCTATCGGCAGGATGCCCTGAAATGTGCCGCGCATCTGGCCGAACACGGGGCGACCAAAGGTGCTGAGGTCGCCAGTGCCACCGGCGTTGCGGCCGCGACGCGCCTCATGCGCGAAAACCATTATGGCTGGTTCGAAAAGGTGGCAAAGGGCGTCTATGAACTGTCGCCTTCCGGGTCCGAAGGTCTGAAGCACTGGGCTTACAGCTGGGAAGACCCGACCTGACTTGGCCGGCCTCAGGCTGCGCGCGAAAAAAATTCATCACCGATTGTTGACTCGCCGGAAATCACCCCCTAGCTATGCGTCGTTAGCACTCGACCAAGCTGAGTGCTAACACCCCGCAAGACCGCGGGGGGAGGAAATCAACCTTTGAGCCCAAGGAGCTGCAAAGATGGCATTGAAACCGCTTCATGACCGCGTGCTGGTTCGCCGTACCGAAAGCGAAGAGAAAACCGCAGGCGGCCTGATCATTCCCGACAGCGCAAAAGAAAAGCCCAGCGAAGGCGAAGTCGTTGCAACCGGCGAAGGCGCGCGGAAAGACAGCGGCGAACTGATCGCGATGGCTGTGAAGCCCGGCGACAAGATCCTGTTCGGCAAATGGTCCGGCACCGAGGTCCACGTCGACGGCGAAGAGCTGCTGATGATGAAAGAAAGCGACATCATGGGGATCATCGAGTAACGCGCCCGCGCTTGCTCTGATCTTCATTTCAAACACATTTCTCGAGGAGAAAAAGACATGTCTGCAAAGGACGTCAAGTTCGACACCGATGCCCGCAACCGCATGCTGAAGGGTGTGAACATCCTGGCGGATGCTGTGAAGGTGACCCTCGGCCCCAAAGGCCGCAACGTGGTTCTGGACAAATCCTTCGGCGCGCCGCGCATCACCAAAGACGGTGTTTCGGTCGCCAAGGAAATCGAACTGGAAGACAAGTTCGAGAACATGGGCGCGCAGATGGTGAAAGAAGTCGCCAGCCGCACCAATGACGAAGCCGGTGACGGCACCACCACCGCAACCGTTCTGGCCCAGGCCATCGTCAAGGAAGGCCTCAAGCAGGTTGCTGCCGGCCTGAACCCGATGGACCTGAAGCGCGGCATCGACATGGCGACCGCCAAAGTCGTCGAGGAAATCAAGAACGCTGCCCGCGAAGTCAAAGACAGCGACGAAGTTGCGCAGGTTGGCACCATCTCGGCCAACGGCGAAGCTGAAATCGGCCGCCAGATCGCAGACGCGATGCAGAAGGTCGGCAACGAAGGCGTCATCACCGTCGAAGAGAACAAAGGTCTGGAAACCGAGACCGACGTCGTCGAAGGTATGCAGTTCGACCGTGGCTACCTGTCGCCCTACTTCGTCACCAACGCAGACAAGATGGTTGCCGAGCTGGAAGACTGCATGATCCTGCTGCACGAGAAGAAACTCTCGTCGCTGCAGCCGATGGTTCCGCTGCTCGAGCAGGTGATCCAGTCGCAGAAGCCGCTGCTGATTATCGCCGAGGACGTTGAAGGCGAAGCGCTGGCAACTCTGGTTGTCAACAAGCTGCGCGGTGGTCTGAAGATCGCTGCCGTCAAGGCTCCGGGCTTCGGCGATCGCCGCAAGGCAATGCTGCAGGACATCGCAATCCTGACCGGCGGTCAGGTCATCAGCGAAGACCTGGGCATGAAGCTGGAAAACGTCACCATGGACATGCTTGGCACCGCCAAGAAAGTGTCGATCACCAAGGACGAAACCACCATCGTCGACGGTGCTGGCGAGAAGGCCGAGATCGAAGCACGCGTTGCCCAGATCCGTACCCAGATCGAAGAAACCACCAGCGACTACGACCGTGAGAAGCTGCAAGAGCGCGTTGCCAAACTGGCAGGCGGTGTTGCCGTTATCCGCGTCGGTGGTATGACCGAAGTTGAAGTGAAAGAGCGCAAGGACCGTGTGGACGACGCTCTGAACGCAACGCGCGCCGCCGTTCAGGAAGGTGTCGTCGTGGGTGGCGGTGTTGCCCTGGTTCAGGCCGGCAAGGCTCTGGCCGATCTGAAAGGTGTCAACGCCGATCAGGACGCCGGTATCAACATCGTTCGCAAGGCCATCGAAGCGCCGCTGCGTCAGATTGCTGAAAACGCAGGTGTCGACGGTGCCGTCGTTGCCGGCAAGGTGCGCGAGTCCTCGGACACAGCCTTCGGCTTCAACGCTCAGACCGAAGAATATGGCGACATGTTCAAGTTCGGCGTGATTGACCCGGCCAAAGTGGTGCGTACCGCTCTGGAAGACGCTGCCTCGGTTGCCGGTCTGCTGATCACCACCGAAGCCATGGTTGCCGACAAGCCCGCCAAAGAAGGTGCAGGCGCCGGTGCTGGCATGCCCGACATGGGCGGCATGGGCGGCATGATGTAAGACGGTCCGGGTTCGCGTCAGCGAATTCAGACAACCCGCAAGGGAAAGTCTTACCGAAAATTTCAGCGGGGTCGCCTTCGGGCGGCCCCGTTTTGGTTTATTTCAGTAATCCGCGGGGTTTCGGCCGGCGCTGCTTGCAATTCTGGGGATCGCCGCAGCCGGTCACGCGGAAGCGCAGGAAAGCGGGTGTCCATTGTGTGCAGACACGATATTGGTTGGGCATGCAGCTGTTTCTTCTGACCGCCCTGACAATGTGTGCCTTTGCGGCCAATTCCATCCTGAACCGGTTGGCCGTGGAGAGCGGAGCCAGCGACCCGGCAAGTTTTGCCGTTGTTCGTGTGCTCTGTGGTGCGCTCGTTCTTTGCGCTTTGGTCGTGTCGCGGGGTGGCACCCTGCGGGTGTTCGACAGGCGCCGAGTGATCGGAGCAGGCTCCTTGTCGCTTTACATGGTCGGGTTCTCGGTGGCCTATCTGTCACTTGATGCGGGATTGGGCGCCTTGATCCTGTTTGCGGTGGTCCAGATCTCGATGTTTCTGGCCGGCACCCTGACGGGGGCGATCCCGACTTTTCGACAGGTGGCGGGGGCAGCAATTGCAATGGCCGGATTGGCCTGGGTTCTGTGGCCAGGCGCTGAGGCACGTGTTGACCCGACAGGGGCAGCCTTGATGGCCGCCGCAGGGGTCGGGTGGGCTGCGTATTCGATTGCTGGTCGGTCCGAGCCCGATGCGCTGGCGGGAACGGCCTCGAACTTTGTGGTGGCCCTGCCGGTGACCGCTGGCATTTTGATCGCCGGCGCTCCGGCGTGGAACTTGACCTGGGCGGGTTTGGGGCTGGCGGCCGTATCTGGCGGCGTAACCTCGGGGTTGGGGTACGCCCTGTGGTATCGCCTGCTGCCCCAGTTGGCGCCTGCGGTTGCAGCCGTAGTGCAGCTGAGCGTCCCGGTGATTGCGATCATTGCAGGTGTGGCGCTGCTCGGCGAGCAACTGAGCCTGCGGCTGATGGCAGGGGCAGGGTTGGTTTTGGGCGGTATTGCATTGGCAGTTATGCGCGTGAGGCGGCGCTAGGTCTTTCCTCTCTGAAGAATAGCGATTATCTGGCAGCCATGCGGATCCTGTTTTTCATATTGCTTTTCCTGATGCCGATCGCCGCGCAGGCAAAATGCGTTGTCCTGCTGCATGGGCTTGCCCGGACCGAAGCATCGTTTTCGGTCATGGAGCAGTTGTTCAAGGTGCACGGGTACACCGTTGTGCGGCCGGGTTATCGCTCGACGGATCTTCCGATTCCGGAACTGGCCGACCGGACCATACCCGAGGCGTTTGCGGCGTGCGGAGATGACACCGTCAACGTTGTTGCGCATTCGATGGGGGGTATCCTGTTGCGCTACTGGCTGCAGGATCACCATCCGCAGAATCTGGGCCGCGTCGTCATGCTTGGCCCGCCCAACCAAGGCAGCCAATTGGTCGATGAACTGGGCGATTGGGAAGTGTTCGGTCTGTTGAACGGCCCCGCCGGCCTGCAGCTGGGTACGGGTCCCGAAGGTATTCCGCGTCGCCTGGCACCGGTCGACTTCGAGCTGGGGGTGATTGCAGGCGAGAACTCCTTGAATCCGGTCTTTTCGTCGCTGGTTGATGGACCGGATGACGGCAAGGTCGCTGTCGAAGAAACCAAAGTCCAGGGCATGACCGACCACATCGTGCTGCCGGTGACGCATACGTTCATGATGAACAACCCGCAGGTCATGGCGCAGGCTTTGCACTTCATCGAGTTCGGTGAGTTCGATCCCAACATAACCTGGCTGGACGGTGTGATGGACATCATTGATGAGATCTGCATCGGAGAGGACTGCGCCGAACCCGCCTCGGAACCCACACGATGACCGCATTGGAACTGACCTTTTCCGGGGCGCAGGTTCTGCACCCTGATCGCGGACTTGTCAGTGACGATCTCTCAATCGCGGACGGCTTGATCCAAGAAGGCGGCGGTGCGCCGGTCGTTGATCTGAGCGGCTATCTGGTCCTGCCGGGCATCATCGACCTGCACGGGGACGGGTTCGAGCGTCACATCGCCCCGCGCCGGGGGGCCATGAAGCAGATGGACGAGGGCATCCGCGCCGCCGAGGCCGAACTGGCAGCCAATGGCATCACCACCGCCGTGCTGGCGCAGTTCTACAGCTGGGAGGGCGGCGTACGCGGCCCAAAGTTCGCCGCCGACGTGTTCCGCGCGATCGCGGCGGTGAAGGGCAGCGTGGTCACGGACCTGATTCCGCAGTTGCGGTTCGAAACCCACCTGCTGGATGACTATGCCGACCTGCCGGGGCGCATCGCCGACTGGCAGGTGCCCTATGTCGTGTTCAACGATCATCTGCCCCATGACCGTCTGGCACAGGGACGCACCCCGCCGCGTTTGACCGGGCAGGCGCTCAAGGCCGGTCGCAGCCCCGAGGTGCATCTGAAGATGCTGCAGGACATGCACGCCCGCACCTCCGAGGTTCCCGCCGCGCTTGATGCGCTGTGCGCGGCGCTGACCCGGCAAGGTGTGCGTCTGGGCAGTCATGACGACGCGACGGCAGAGGCACGTTCCCAATGGCGCAAACGCGGCGTGCATATCGCCGAATTTCCCGAAACGCTCGAGGCGGCCGAGGCAGCCAAGGCTGCGGGCGATCACGTCATTCTGGGCTCGCCCAACGTGGTGCGGGGGGGATCGCACAAGGGCAATGTCAGCGCGCTGGATCTGATCGCCATGGGGCTGTGCGATGCGCTGGCGTCGGATTACCACTATCCCAGCCCGCGCAGGGCGGCGCTGATGCTGATGAAATCGGGGTTGCTGGATCTGGCGGGCGCTTGGGCGCTGGTGTCGTCGGGGCCCGCGCGGGTGCTTGGCCTCGGGGACCGGGGGTCGCTGCAACCCGGCAAACGCGCCGATCTGGTCATTCTGGACGCCGAAACGCAGCGCGTGGCGGCAACCATCGCCGGCGGCCGGGTCAGTTTCCTGTCGGGGGATATCGCCGGGCGGTTTGTCGCCGCGGCACGCTAGCGTTTGATCCGGTTGAAATGGCCCATTTTGCGGCCCGGCTTGACCTCGGCCTTGCCATACAGGTGCAGGGCCACGTCGCGCTGTTGCGCAAGCTCGGGTACGCGGTCCATGTCGTCGCCGATCAGGTTCTCCATCACCACATCCGCGTGACGCTGCCCGTCGCCCAGCGGCCAGCCGGCCACGGCGCGGATATGCTGCTCGAACTGATCGACTGCACAGCCGTTCTGCGTCCAGTGGCCCGAGTTGTGAACGCGCGGCGCGATCTCGTTCACGATCAGGCCCTGCGGCGTCACGAACAGTTCGACCCCCATGACGCCGACATAGTCCAGCGCGTTCAGGATATTCGCGGCCAGCAGCACCGCGTCGGTCCGCAGGGCGGGGGACAGGCGCGCGGGCACCGTGGTCGTGTGCAGGATTCCGTCGCGATGCACGTTCTCGCCGGGGTCGAAGCAGGCCACCTGGCCGTCCAGCCCGCGGGCGGCAATGATCGACACCTCGTGACTGAAATTGACGAAGCCTTCCAGAATCGCGGGCGCGCCCTGCATGTCGGCCAGCGCGGTCCGGGCGTCCTCGGGCGACTTCAGCCGCGCCTGCCCTTTGCCGTCATAGCCGAAGCGGCGGGTCTTGAGGATGGCCGGCGTGCCGATCCGTTCGATGGCGGCCTGCAGACTGTCCAGGTCGGTCACATCGGCAAAGGGTGCGGTGTTCAGGCCCAGGCCTTGCAGGAATGTCTTTTCGGTCAGCCGGTCCTGACTGACCCGCAGCGCCTCGCGTCCCGGGCGGATGGGACGGTGCGATTCCAGAACGTCCAGCGCCTCGGTTGGGATGTTTTCGAACTCGTAGGTGATGACGTCGACGGATTGCGCAAAAGCGGTCAGCGCCTCGGCATCCTCATAAGGTGCGGTGGTCACGCGATGCGCCACCTGGCCCGCCGGCGGGTTGGCGCCCGGCTCCAAGATATGGGTCACGAAACCCAGCCGCGCCGCGGCCATCGACAGCATCCGCCCCAGCTGGCCGCCGCCCAGAATTCCGATCACCGCGCCGGGCTGCAAGGGGTTACTCATCGCGGGGCTCCTCGGGGATCGAGTCCGACAGCGCCGCGCGCCAAACTTCCAGCCGGTCGGCCAGGGCTGAGTCCTGCAGGGCCAGAATAGCAGCGGCCATCAGGCCGGCATTGGCGCCGCCGGCCGATCCGATGGCCATGGTCGCAACCGGGAAACCCTTGGGCATCTGCACGATGGAATAGAGCGAGTCGACACCGGACAGCGCCCGCGTCTGAACTGGAACGCCGATCACCGGTACCCGCGTCTTGGACGCCATCATCCCCGGCAGATGTGCGGCACCGCCAGCGCCGGCGATGATCACCTGCAGCCCGCGCTGCACAGCGGTCTTGCCGTACTCCCACAAACGATCCGGCGTGCGGTGGGCCGAGACGATCTTAGTCTCGTAGGCCACGCCCAGTTCGTCCAGTATCTCTGCAGCGCCTTTCATGGTGGGCCAGTCCGACTGGCTGCCCATGATGATTCCGACCTTGATCTCGCTCATCCGCCCTGTTCCCCGCCTGCTTTAGGAAGCGCGCACTATAGTGAAATCCGCTTGCGTGGCAATGCGGTTGACCGCGCCGGATCAAGCGATGATGTCAGGGGTCAGGCGATCCTCGATCAGCCGGATGATATCCTTCAGGCGCAGCTTCTGTTTCTTCAGCCGCTTCACCGTCAGCTGATCGGCAGTGCCGGTCGCCTCGAGCGCCTTGATCGCCTCGTCCAGGTCGCGGTGTTGTTGGCGGAACACCTCCAGTTCGACGCGCAGAACCTCGTCGGTTTTCATCGAAATGTCGGTGGGCGCGTTCATGGGCGACTCATGTGTGGCTGGTGGTGCGTGTTACACAAGATAGTGCGTTCAAGTGAATCCGCCTAGACCTTGTGGAGACACACGTTTCATCCCATATTGTCTTGTGCGCAGCTGCCGTTACGGGGCCGCGCATCACGTCGCTTTGACAAAGAAGGACGAGAAAACGTGTCAAAACTTACTCTTGGCTCATACCCGCATCTTCTGGGGTTCGAGCAGCTGGAACGCCTTCTGGAACGGTCTGCAAAGGCCGGAAACGAAGGGTATCCGCCCTACAACATCGAACAGACGTCGGATCATTCCTACCGCATTACCTTGGCCGTAGCCGGGTTTGCCGAGGACGACCTGTCGATCACCATCGAAGATCGGCAACTGGTGATCCGGGGTCGTCAGCGCGACGACAGCGAGGGGCGCGTGTTCCTGCACCGCGGCATCGCGGCCCGTCAGTTCCAGCGCATGTTCGTGCTGGCCGACGGTGTCGAGGTCGGCGAGGCCATTATGGAAAATGGCCTTCTGCATATCGACCTGACCCGCGCCGTGCCCGAAACCGTTGTGCAGACGATCAACATAAGGAAGGGGTAAGCCATGAATACACCGTATGAAATCAACACCGAAGGCAATCGGATCGTCTATGTGAAGGCTGTGAACGTGGCCAACCTGCCGCACGAGGTGCGCACGCAGGTGGGTGATCTGGATCATCTTTATGCCGTTCACGATTCAGATGGGCAGCAACTGGCGCTTGTCGCCGATCGAAAGCTGGCCTTCGTACTGGCGCGGCAGCATGACCTGTCTCCGGTGGCCGTGCACTGACACGGCCACAGACCGATTCAACGTGACAAGCGGCGCGTGAGGCGTCAAACATGCCACCCGCGGGTTTGCATTCCCGGCACTTTCTGACTGCAGGCACGAGAGGGCGCATGAGCTGGTTCGATTTCGATTGGGTGGATGCTTTCAGCGACACGGCATTCGGCGGAAATGGCTGTGCAGTCGTGCATGGTGGCGCGCATTTGCCGGAAACGGTCTGCACGGCGTTTGTCCGCGAGACGTCTTTGGTAGAATGCACGTTTACCGGCCCATCGGATGTGGCGGATTTTCGAGTGCGGTATTTCCTGGCCAGCCGTGAAATTCCCTTTGCCGGACACCCGACCATTGCGACCGTGGCTGCCATGCGCTCCCGAGGAATGATATCTGCTGACGCACTGACGCTGGAAACCGGAGCAGGGATCGTGTCGATCGAGCTGCATGGCGACCAGATCGAGATGACCCAGATCGCGCCCGAATTCGGCACGCGGGTGCCGGAAGACCTTGTTGCAGCTGCGATCGGCCTACCTGCAAGTGCGATCATTTCGCCGCCGCAGATGGTTTCGACCGGGCTGCCGTTCTGCATTACAGTTCTGCGGGATCACGCAGCCTTGCGCGCGGCACAACTGAATGTGGATGCGCTGCAACGGGTGGCGGAAACTGCCGGATATGCCGGGTCCGACATGGCCGAACCCTTTCTGGTGACCCTGCAGGGGGCCACGGCTCAAGGGGATACGTTCTCGCGTCTGTTGCTGGCGCCGCCCAGCCCGCCCGAAGATCCGTTCACCGGCTCCGCCACCGGCGCAATGGCGGCTTACCTGTGGAAATACGGGCTGATGCCGAAAGACAGCTTTATCGCCGAACAGGGCCACGACATGGGCCGTCCCGGCCAGGCGACCGTAACGCGGGTCGGGCCAACGGATGCGATGACGGGCATCAAGGTTGCCGGGCGCGGGTTCGTCCTGATGCGCGGACAGACCGACCTGCCGGACAGCCTGCAATGACCGAACCTGCGATCGCGATTCTGCCCTATGGCCACCGTCTGGGGCCGAAACTAGCCTCGGTTCCGCTGGCAGATCTGAATTGGCCGCTGGGCTGCCCCGAGCGCCTGTCAGGAAAGACCGTTGGTGACCTCGCGCCCTCCGACCACCTGATCATGTATCCCAATTCCACTGTACACCTGCGCCTGCGACGCGGCACGCGGGCTCGGATATCGCTGATGATGGGCGAGCCATCGGCCATACATGGCAAGCACGATCGGATGCTGCGCTGGACCTGGCGGCGTTTTTTCCGGGTGTTCACCTTTCACGACGTATTGCTGAACAGCCTGCCCAACGCGGTTTTCCTGCCCTACGGCGTGACCCAAGTTCCCGAGTGGCAGGATCTGAGCGTCGTCAAGACGCGGTCATGTTCGCTGATCGCGTCGGCAAAGCGCGATCTGGAGGGGCACCAGCTGAGGCACAGGCTGATCGATTGGGCCCGCGACACAGGCGCTGACATCGACATCATGGGCCGCGGCTATCAGCCGTTCGAGAACAAGTCAGACGGGTTGGCACCTTATCGTTATTCGGTCGTCATCGAAAACGTGCGCGAGAGGAACTACTTCTCGGAGAAGCTGATCGACGCCGTTCTGTGTTCGACAGTCCCGATCTATTGGGGGTGCCCCAATATCGGCGACTTCCTCGATACCGAGGGGATGATCCTGTGTGAAACCGAGGCGGACATCCAGCAGGCCGTGCAAATGCTGTCGGGGGAAGACTATGAAAAACGCCTGCCGTATCTGCGGGCGATGCAACCGCAGGCCGCCATCTATGGAGAGTTCGAACTGAGGGCTGCCGAGGCCCTGCGGGATCAGCTTTCAGCAGGCTGACTGTGCCGCACGCGCGCTTTGGCTGTGCCGGCGTGGGTCAGTGCCGCGAGACACGTTCAAGGTAATCGATCGCGTCCTGCAATTCCTCAAGAATGTCGTACCAGCCATCCACGTCATTCAGCCGGCGGAACTCGGCTTTGACCGAGTCGTGGTGCATCATGTCCTTGGCCTCTTTGAGACTGTCGCGCGCCGAGTCTGGCTCCATGTTGCCGGCTGCGGTCTTGGCCGCATCGATGACCTCAAGGATCTGACGAAGACGGGTCGTGCCGGGCGTCGGCGGAACCGGTGGTACTACAAGCCCCAAAGGGTGATCCTGGGGCGGCGGCTGCAGAGTTTCCAGCGCCTTTTGAATCTTGGCTTTGATCTTGTCGCATTCCTTCACCCAATCCGCGTAGGTGCGGATCGATTTCAGAAGGTCCAGCAGCCAGTCTATGGGGATAAATGGTGTCAGGCCCCCTGCCATAGCCGGCGAAGCCATCAACGCCGGAAGTTGCAACCGGGAAAACTGGGCGATCTTGTAGTCGGCAATTACCGCTGCGCGGTTGTCTCCCGCAAACATGGCTCCGCCATCGTCGGTATTTTTCTGAGTTGCCATATGTTCACCCTCCCAAAGGATGCAGACAAATTATGTCTGCGCAAAATATGCGAAATAGTAGCATTTTTTGGATCAAACGTCGAACGACCGCCAATCTCGCGGACGGAAGGGGGGTGTTCAAAGCAGTGTTCTGGAAATGAAAGACCCCCGGAGATGTCTCCGGGGGTCAGTGTTGACAGCAACTAGCTGTGGCTCAGGATCCGGCAATCAATCCCATGCTTTCCAGCTTCAGCAGAACCTGATGGGCACAGTTGTCCACGTCCACATTCTCGGTCTCGACGCGCAGTTCCGGGTTTTCCGGCACGTCGTAAGGGTCCGAAATACCAGTGAACTCTTTGATCTTGCCTTCACGCGCCAGCTTGTACAGGCCCTTGCGGTCACGGCGCTCGCATTCCTCGATGCTGGTGGCCACGTGAACTTCGCAGAACGCGCCGAACTGCTCGATCTCCTCGCGCACGGCGCGGCGGGTGGTGGCGTAGGGCGCGATCGGGGCACAGATGGCGATGCCGCCATTCTTGGTGATCTCGGAGGCCACATAGCCGATGCGGCGGATGTTCAGGTCCCGGTGTTCCTTCGAGAAGCCCAGTTCCGAGCTGAGGTTCTTGCGGACAATGTCACCATCCAGCAACGTGACGGGACGGCCGCCCATCTCCATCAGCTTGACCATCAGAGCGTTGGCGATGGTCGATTTGCCCGAGCCCGAGAAACCGGTGAAGAATACGGTAAAGCCCTGCTGGTTGCGCGGCGGATAGCGGCGGCGGAGCTGCTCGACCACCTCGGGGAACGAGAACCACTCGGGGATATCGATGCCTTCGCGCAGACGGCGGCGCAGCTCGGTGCCCGAGATGTTCAGGATGGTGACGTTGTCGCGATCCTCGATCTCGTCCGCGGGTTCGTACTGGGCGCGTTCCTGCACATAGACCATGTGTTTGAAATCGACCATCTCGATGCCGATCTCGTCCTGGAATTTGCGGAAAAGGTCCTGGGCGTCATAGGGGCCGTAGAAATCCTCGCCCTGGCTGTTCTTGCCGGGGCCGGCATGGTCGCGGCCGACGATGAAGTGGGTGCAGCCGTGGTTTTTGCGGATCAGGCCGTGCCAGACCGCTTCGCGCGGGCCGGCCATGCGCATCGCCAAGTTCAGCAGGCTCATTGTGGTGGTCGAGGCCGGGTATTTGTCCAGCACCGCCTCATAGCAGCGCACGCGGGTGAAGTGATCGACATCACCGGGCTTGGTCATGCCCACAACCGGGTGGATCAGCAGGTTGGCCTGCGCCTCACGCGCGGCGCGGAAGGTCAGTTCCTGGTGTGCGCGGTGCAGCGGGTTGCGGGTCTGGAAAGCCACGATGCGGCGCCAACCCACCTTGCGGAAATAAGCGCGCAACTCGTTCGGGGTGTCGCGGCGCGCCTTGAAATCATAATGCACCGGCGGCTGGATGCCGGTCACGGGGCCGCCCAGATAAACCTTGCCTGCCACGTTGTGCAGGTAGTTCACGGCCGGATGCGCATCATCATCGGCACCGAACACCTTCTCGGCCTCACGCGATTTGTCCGGGGTCCAGCGGTCGGTAACGGTCATGGTCGCCAGGATCACGCCTTCCTGGTCGCGCAGCGCAATGTCCTGACCCAGTTCGATCTGATCGGCGAAATCTTCGTTCACATCCAGTGTGATCGGCATCGGCCAAAGGCTTCCGTCGGCCAGGCGCATGTTTTCGACGACGCTGTCATAGTCTTCCTGACCCAAAAAGCCTTTGAGCGGGTTGAACCCGCCATTCATCAGCAATTCCAGATCACAGATCTGGCGCGGGGTCAGGTCCCAGCTGGTCAGGTCGGCGGCTTCGACTTTCAGCTTTTGGGCGGACTCATAGGAAACATACAGTTCTGGGATCGGAGCCAGGTTACTCAACATCGTCATCGCAATACTCTTGAGGCAGTGTGGTCAGTCAGTGATTCAGGTGCATTTCCGGGCCATGTGCCCCGGTCGTCAGTCGAAGTCCATATACATTCATGAAACAAAGGAGGATATGCGCGGTTTTTCCCCGGAATGGAAGGTTTTTCCGGGCCGGAACCGAAAAAGCGACGAAAATCCCGCCGGATGGGGACAATATCGTCAACCGGCGACGATCTGTTCTGGTGAGGTCAGAAGTTGGTCCAGATCCAGAGCGCGCTCGACGGGCAGGGCAGGGACGGGCTCGGTTACGCCCCGCAGCTGGAATAGACGCAGGTCAAGGCCATCGGTCTCAAACCCGGCCGCGCGCAGCACGGCTTCCGAGACCAACAGCTCGGCCCCGAGCGCCTTGGTTTCTCCTTCCAGCCGACTGGCGACGTTCACGGCGTCACCGATGATGGTCCGCGCGGCGTGGCCGGCAGCGCCGATTTCTCCCAACACAAGGTCGCCCAGGTGCAGGCCCATGCCGATGCGGATCTCGGGGCTGTTTTCCTGGGACAGCTGCTGGTTGAACTGCGCAAGCGCATGACTGATGTCGATCGCAGCTTTCAGGGCAGAACGGGCCGAGCTGGACGTGTCGGGTGTTTCGAACACGGCCAAAAGGCCATCGCCCATGTATTTGTCGACGACCCCGCCGTCTGCGGTAATGGCTGGAACAATGGCGTCAAAGAACCGGTTCAGCAGGAACACGATGTCATAGGGCAGTTGCCCCGTTGTGCGCGCAGTAAACCCGCGCATGTCCAGAAAAAGCACGGCCAGTTTTCGCTCTTGCCCCTGACTGGCATGTGCCCGCTGACGTCCACCATCCGGCCGGAAAACACGGAAAACCGTCAATGGGCTAGAGGGGCGGACCTGGCAGGCAAGGCGCGTGCGCTGTGTGGCCCCCACGGCTTTCAGGCTGCGGGCTTCGACCTCGCTGGGCGGTGGCAGTGACTCGGCGCCATCCTCGACGATGACACGGCAGGTGGTGCAGCGCCCCCGGCCGCCGCACAGTGCAGTATGCGGAATACCGTTGGCTTGTGACATCTCAAGCAGCGTCATGCCTTTCTCTGAGGTCACTTCTGGCCCATCGACATATCTGACGCGCACCGAGTGTCGTCTGCGCCAAAGCTTGCCTCCGAAATGGAACGCAAGAGCTGCAGCAAGCGCGATCCAGAAGGCCATCAAGGCGTTGTCCTTGACGCTGAACAAAACCTGGAACTCTTCGGGGCCGGGCCAGTTGTAATGCTCGATATACTGTTCGCGTAGATCCGGATCCGCAAAATCCATCCAGATGCGCCGCCCTTCGGTCAGCAAACCGGCCAGGGCAAAGCTTGGGATGAAGACGGCAACTCCGATCAGATAGGGTACGGTTTGGCGCCACCACGAAGTCAGTCGCAGCCAGATATGCAGTCCGATGCACCCGTGTATCCAGACGATCAGCATCAGCAGACTTTGCATCCAGATGGCCGAATTTGGCCACATCAGAATGATGATGTAGCCCATCTCGTCATTCACGTCGAAAACCTGATGCGCATAGCGTGTTTGGACGATGTGCGAGATCAGTTGCAGCGGAATGAGAAGGCCAAGAACGATCTGCAGGCCCGTATGAAAAGGCATTCGCAGGGTTCGGCGCTGGGCGATCGACACCAATGCCAGACCTGCATGTACGATCAGGGCAAGATACAGGACAGCGCTGCCAATCGAATGGCGCGTGACCGTTTTCCGAGAGTTCTGCATGTCATGCAGGTAGTCGGTGTGAAACAGCCCCAGCCCGATATTGATGAAGTGGAAGAAAGCAAAGACAAACAGCACAAGACCACTGATGATCCTGAGACGGGTCGCCCAACTGCCCTGCCAAAGGGGGGTGTTCAAAAGATCACCTGAAATCTGCCGCGCTCGGGGCAAGTCTGCTTTGCTGCGCGGTGCGGGTCAAGGTGCCAGAGGAGGGCGGTACGCAGCGCCGAAGACGCTGCGCGTCGCGGTCATTCCTGTTCGGCAAGGAACCGTTCGGCATCCAACGCCGCCATGCAGCCCATTCCGGCCGAGGTCACCGCCTGCCGGTACACATGGTCGGTCAAGTCGCCGGCCGCGAACACGCCGGGGATCGAGGTCTGCGTGGTGCCGGGCTTGGTTTTGACATACCCGCCCATATGGGTTTCCAGCACGTCCTTGACCAGTTCGTTGGCAGGTGCGTGGCCGATGGCGACGAACACGCCCTTGCAGGGGATCTCGGTGATTTCGCCCGTCTTGACGTTCTTCACCCGCACGCCTTCGACGCCCAGCGGGTTATCGGTGCCAATCACTTCCTCCAGCTGGTGGAACCACAGCGGCTCGATCTTGTCGTTCTTGAACAGGCGCTCCTGCAGGATCTTCTCGGCCCGCAGCTCGTCCCGGCGGTGGATCAGTGTGACCTTGCTGGCGAAATTGGTCAGGAACAGCGCTTCTTCCACGGCGGTGTTGCCGCCGCCGATTACCACGATCTCCTGTCCGCGATAGAAGAACCCGTCACAGGTGGCGCAGGCCGAAACACCGAAGCCCTTGAATTTCTCTTCCGACGGCAACCCCAGCCATTTGGCCCGTGCGCCGGTCGCCAGGATGACCGCGTCCGCAGTGTAGACAGTGCCGCTGTCGCCCTTGGCGGTGAAAGGACGCTTGGACAGGTCCAGGTCGTTGATGATGTCGCCGATCACCTCGCAACCCATGGCCTTGGCGTGATCCTGCATGCGCACCATCAGGTCGGGGCCTTGAACTTCGGTGTCGCCCGGCCAGTTTTCGACCTCGGTGGTGGTGGTCAGCTGGCCGCCCGGTTCGATGCCCTGCACCAGAATCGGGTTCAACATCGCGCGGCTGGCATAGACGCCCGCAGTGTATCCGGCAGGCCCCGATCCGATGATCAGAACCTTGGTGTGTCGTGTCTCGGCCATGGAACCCCCACTCGATTATTGCCTGAGCGCCGTCGTGGGCGCCGGGCTTCGATATAGCGACAGCATCGGTCGGCTTAAAGCCCCTTCGTCTCACGCGTACGTCATGTGGTTGCAAGGTGCCGGCTTGCCTGATCGACAGACAAAGATTATTGCGCTGGTGCGAAAGAATATTGCGCATGGCACCTACGCTGATATAAGAACCGAAAATTTCAGGAGCACCGCATGGTCACCACACGGCTGGACGAGATCGACCGAAAGATCCTTGCAGAACTGCAGGCAGACGGACGAATGACCAATGTCGAGCTCGCAAAACGTGTCGGAATCTCGGCCCCACCCTGCCTGCGGCGCGTCCGCACGCTGGAGGAGGCCGGCTTTATCCGAGGATACCACGCCGAGGTCAACGCCCGGGAACTGGGGTTCGAAGTTCAGGTCTTTGCGATGGTAGGCCTTGAAAGCCAGGCCGAGGCGGAATTGCGGGCGTTCGAAGACCGCTGCCGAGACTGGCCGCTGGTCCGGGAATGCCACATGCTGAACGGCGAGGTCGACTTCATCCTGAAATGCGTGGCCCCCGACCTCAGCAGTTTTCAACAGTTCCTGACGGGTGAGTTGCTGACCACGCCGAACGTGGCCAGCGTCAAGACTTCGCTTGTCATCCGCGGTGCAAAAGGCGAACCCGGCGTGCCGTTCGACGTATTGGAAGAACGGATGAACCGGACGGCGTAAAGCCGGCGCGTCTGGTTTGCGATGCGCATGGCGGCAGCACCGCCACGATGGCCAGAGAAATGGCCCAACTCAATAAAATCTGCATGTTGCCCCCCAAAATGCAGTGGTGATGGTAAAAGCTGTCACGCCGTGATGGCGTCGATCTCGCCCTCCCCGGCGCGCGCCATTAGCAGCGGACCGAAATCGTGCAAGGAATGGATATGCGCGAACAGGTTCAGGTAGATCGAGCGCAGCGAGTGGCTCATCATCCGGACCGCGTTCACGCCGGGATGATAGGTTTCGAACTGCAGCCCATCGACATTGATGACCGCGTGGCGCTCCAGGCAGATATGGAACAGCTCGACCGGAGTGGGCGGCTGCGTTTCGATCACGGACATGCCGTCCTGAAATTCGGCAACGGGTGTCAACATCGGCTGGCCACCTCCGAGATGCCTTAGATGCGCCGGCGTCGCCAGCAAGCGGGCTGCGGGGCCGGCAATGACGCCGGACAATGGTTTTTGCATGCCGAACGTGTCTGCCATGATGCGGGTCAAAGGGCGTGTCCGCCCGCGCGAGTCTTCGCGGCCAGGTACCAAAGTGACCGAGCCTTTCCACAACACCTTTTCGGATGCGCCGGTCTGGGTCAGGACCGTGTCGCCCGGCATCAAGTCCTCGATGGCGACCGGGCCGTGTTCCGTCTCGACCAGAGACCCACGTGAAAAGGCGCAGAACGCGTCTTCGAAAACGGGCAGCGCCGGTGCGATGTGGCGTGTCTGCGAAACTTCCCCGTTTTTCAGCAGTGCACTCACCTCGTATCGACGCAGTTGCGCCTTCTGTTTGGTGCCCGGACGCGGTGCTTCGCGCAGCAATGCCGAAGTGTCGACGGCATTCTGCGCGGCACGCGCCAGTGAATTTGGAATAGTCATATTATTCCGTTCCTTCCAATACGCCGAACAGGCGGGAAACATCCCCGTGCAGGCCCGCCTGACGGCTTGATTCTTTGTCTTGAAAAAAGTGCGCCACCTCCATGCGGGTACCGACATGGCCGCGCATGGCGAATGGATTTCGCATTCGTTTGGTCAACACAATGACCCCCCAGACAAACTCGTACACTGCGAACCTAATTGTCCGCACACAAACGCCCTGAAAAAACGTCGGCTGCGAATACCAGCCTCGGTTCACGCACCGGCCCAGAGCAGCGTCCGGCGCGCGTCTTGCCCTGTTGAGGCCGGCAGCTGGCCCCAGAGGGATTTCGTATCAGCGTCGCGCGGCCAACCGGCGCACAACCCTTGCAGAGTGACTGGAAACCCGCTTCCAGGGCATTTCCGGTTGTTGGTCCCTGGTGGCCGCGACAACGGCGCGAAGAAAGCGAGATTTCAACTTCATATTCATGTCCTGCTCGATGTTCGGGCCTAAGCCCTTTTCCCTTTGTAAAGCCAATGTGACGCGTCTTTGCGGCAGCGATGTGGCTGTTCCGGGATCAATTGAGGACAATGATGAAGTCTTGCGGCACCCCCTGAGTTCGGATGCCAGAAATCAGACGTTCGGAGAACGGATAACCATCTGAGCACTGGCAAAAATTAACAACGATTCTGATGACAGATAGACACAATAAATGTGGCGGAAAAGTGGCGCTTTCGCCTTAATTCGGTCGATCTTTACAATCGTATGGCGGAAATCAGGCGGCCGTAATCCGCCTCGCCGGCGTGGGTCGCGCGCCGGTAGGAATAGAACTTGTCGGGATCCGAATAGGTGCAATGCCGCGTCCATTCTGCCTGCCCGACGCCGGCCTGACGCAGCTTGTGAAGGCCAAAGGCCGGCAGGTCGAAATGCATCCGGTCGCCTTGCCCATTTGCAAAGAAACGCGCGTTGTCCTGGCTTTCCAAAAGGAAGTCTTCCAGAAACTCCGGGCCAACCTCGTAGGCGCGCTGCGAGATCGTCGGGCCGATGACGGCGATGATGTTTTTGCGATGCGCGCCCAGCGCCTCCATGGCGTCCAGCGTCGCCTCGAGGACACCGTCCAGAGCACCGCGCCATCCCGCATGTGCTGCCCCGATCACTTTCGCTTGAGGATCCGCAAACAGCACCGGCTGGCAGTCTGCCGTCAGGATCGTCAGCGCGAGGCCCGGCGTTGCGGTAACGATGGCATCGGCCCTTGGCTTCTCGCCTGCAATCGGCTTGTCGACGGTTATCACGTGCGGGGAATGTACCTGATGCACACCGACCAATGCATCCAGTTCAACGCCCATGGCCTCGGCTACTCTGCTCCGGTTCAGCGCGACCGCCTCGCTTTGGTCGGACGAGCCCGTGCCGCAATTCAGCCCGCTGAAGATACCGGACGAGGCGCCGCCTTTACGGCTGAAGAACCCGTGTCGAATCGGTGACAACAAATCCGAGGTCAGAATTTCCAGAGTCATGTCCCAAGTCCCGATGGTGGCATCGCAGTTTTCGGGTAGAGGCCCAGCACCTTGAGCAGGTTTCCCATTTCCTCTGGGTGCGTCAACCGCCGATGTGCACGAACCAGCGTTTCCAGTTTTGATCCGGTCAACGCGCTGGCCAGAGACTGTGCGCGTTGGGTGATGCCCAGACGCTCAAGAAACACACCCTGAGGCGTCAGCCGCGTATGGGCGCAGCCCGTCGCGCCCGCCGCTAATGCCAGCGTTTCAAAATCCACATGTGCAGTCAGGTCGGCCTGACCCGGTGTGGCGAGCGGATCGACGTATTCGTGCCCCTTGACGGCCTGCAACGTGTCGCCCAGCGAACGCCAGTCGCCATAGTCGATAACGAGAGCCATACCACCGTGGTTGCGGATGATGCGGGCTGTTTCGGTCACGATGGGAACCGCCGCGGCGCACAGCTCGACCAGATCACCGTCCCGTGTATCCTTGAGGCGCGTCGCCAAGGCCGCTTGCGTCGCCCTCGGGCCAAGGCCGAATGCCAGCTGATCGCTCTGCAGGCCCACAAGACGTTCGCACCAGCCGTCGCCGTCGCGCAGAAACTGGCGGATGGGCAACGCGTCGAAAAATTCATTGGCCACAAGAAACAGCGGAAGCTCTGGCAGATCGCCCACCGAAACGATCCAGTTCGGTGCGTGCGCATCCAGGGCCTCGGCCTGAAGTCCGCGCAGAACGGGCGAGGCTTCGAGCAATACCACCTGCGCGGCGTTGTGAAACCCGGGCACGCCCCGGGTGGCCCGCAGAATATCGGCCATGAGTGTTCCGCGCCCTGGGCCTAGCTCGGCCAGCGCAAACCGGTCGGGTCTGCCTTGATCAATCCAGCCCTGCGCGAGACAAAGACCAATCACTTCGCCGAACATTTGGCTGATTTCCGGAGCGGTGACAAAGTCTCCATGTGTGCCCAACGGGTCGCGGGTAGTGTAGTAGCCGTGCGTTGGATGCAGAAGGCATTCGGCCATGTAGTCCGCCACGCTCATCGGCCCGTCTTGCCGGATGCGGTCGGTCAGATGGCCAAGCAGGCTCATGCCACCCGCCGTGCCCGTAGGGCGAACCACAAGCCGACTGCGATCATCGGTACAGATAGGATCTGGCCCATCGTCAGGCCGTAGCCGCCCACATGCCACGCAAGTCCCAGCGGGTTTCCGGCCGAGACGAATTGCGCGTCGGGTTGACGAAAGAACTCGACGATGAAGCGCGAAGCGCCGTAGCCCGCCAGAAATACGCCCATGATGCGGCCGGGCCAATGAAATGCGCCGCGCCGATAGACCAGCCACAACAAAAGCAGGCCCAACAGCACGCCTTCCAGTGCAGCCTCGTACAACTGCGACGGGTGGCGGGCGCAAAGTCCGGCAGCGACATTTGCGCAATCCTGAGCTGCCGCGCCGGGAAAGATCACCGCCCAGGGCAGTTCGCTGGGTCGGCCCCACAGCTCGGCATTGACGAAATTGGCCAAACGGCCAAGCAACAGGCCGGGGGGGACCGTATGGGCGATCAGGTCGGCCAGCGAAAGCAAGGGGGCCGAATTGCGTCGCGCGAAGACCAGCGATGCGATCACCACACCCAGAAGGCCGCCGTGAAAGGACATGCCACCCTGCCAGACCTTAAGGATCTCAAGCGGGTGGGACAGGTAGTATTCGGGCTGATAGAACAGAACAAAGCCCAATCGCCCGCCGATGATGACCCCAAGGATGATCCAGGTGATCAGGTCCTCTAACTGGTCCGGTCTCAGGGGCGGGGATTGATCCGGCCACAAAGCGGGACGGCGCACCGCCATCACCGCCATGCGCCACGCGATCAGGATGCCCGTGATATAGGCCAGCGCATACCACCGCAGCGCGAACTCGATCCCGAAGGCGGAAATCGAGAACAGCTCGGGTGACAGATCGGGGAAATTCAAAACAGCTTGCATGTGCGTCTCATTGCCCGGGGTTGGCTGACCAAGTCAACCTTGAGACTGGGCTCTCTATCCCCCATATAGAAGGCATTCGCGATTCCGGAGTAGACACATGCAAACCCGCAACAAGTTTCTGGACGATATGTCCCAGTTGATGACCAACGCAATGGGCGTGGCGCAGGGTGCGCGGGAAGAGGCTGAAACGGCGATGAAGTCCTTGGTCGACCGCTGGCTGGCGGATCGCGACTTTGTAACGCGAGAAGAGTTCGATGCCGTCCGCGCGATGGCCCAGAAAGCGCGCGAAGAAAACGCGGCGCTGGAAGCGCGGATCGCCGCGCTTGAAACCAAGCTGGACAAATAAGCCCAGCCGCAGATCGGCATTTCAGAATTTTTGGCAAGACCCTACACCGCTCAACCCGCGCTGGGTTTTGCAGTGTGCAGAGTCTTGCCGCATTGCAAAAATAAATCAAGGCAAAGCTGCAGGGTGCGCCAATATTTTGGTGGCCGTTGCCAGCTGTCCACAACTTATTGCTGTTATCCCCAAGAATGGGGGTTGCCAGAGTCCCAGCCACAGCGCACCATATTTAGTACAGGCCTATGGGGGAAGCCCGGCTTGTAGAGCAGGCAACTAGCGCTGGGGCGCTGCCAGCCCCGAAATGCTAGGTATTAAGTGAGGTGGCACCATGGCACTTTCCGAGCAGTATTTCGAAGAAGACATTCATCCGATTGATATTGTCGAACATCTGGCTGAACACCACGATTGGGATTTCGACCGGATCGGAGACGACCAGATCGCCATGGCGGTCGAAGGACAGTGGCGCACCTACTCGATCACGCTGGCCTGGTCCAACTATGACGAGACTCTGCGGATGGTCTGCTCGTTCGAGATGGAGCCGCCCGAGGACCGGGTTTCTGATCTCTATGAACTGCTGAACCGCATGAACGACCAATGCTGGGCCGGCGCCTTCACCTACTGGGGCAATCAGAAGCTGATGGTCTACCGCTACGGCCTGGTGCTCAGCGGCGGGCAATCGGCCAGCCCCGAACAGATCGACACGATGATCACCGCCGCGGTCCTGAGCGCCGAGCGTTACTATCCTGCGATCCAGTTGGTAACCTGGGGCAACCGTACGCCCGAGGATGCGATGCAAGTCGCCATTGCAGAGGCTTACGGCCGCGCGTAAAGCTTTGCCCCAACCCGTAAAGGCAGGGGAGGGGCTATCATGGACATGTCACGCGTCGCGGATCAGGGGCTGGTTCTTCTGGGATGCGGAAAGATGGGGTCGGCCATGTTGGCCGGCTGGCTGGAACATGGCCTGCCAACCGCATCAGTATGGGTGATTGACCCCAACCCTTCCAACTGGCTCAGGGCGCAAGGGGTCAATATCAACACCCCACTTCCTGAAAGACCTGCCGTCGTGTTGGTTGCCGTCAAACCTCAGATGATGGGCGAGGCATTGCCGGCAATTCAGGCGTTGGGGGGCGGCGGAACCCTGTTCATCTCGGTCGCCGCCGGAACTTCCATCGCCACGTTCGAGCGTGTTCTGGGTGCTGGTACTCCGATCATTCGGGCCATGCCGAACACGCCTGCGGCGATCCGGCAGGGCATCACCGCGCTGATTGGAAATGCCAGCACGTCGGGCTCTGACATGACCCTGGCCGAAGATCTGCTTTCGGCCATCGGTGATACCGTGCGCCTGCAGGATGAGGCGCAGATGGACGCGGTCACCGGTCTCAGCGGCTCGGGCCCGGCCTATGTCTTTCATTTGATTGAGACGCTGGCCGCCGCCGGTGAGGCGCAAGGCCTTCCGCATGATCTGGCCATGCGCCTGGCCAAGGCGACCGTCGCCGGGGCAGGGGCTCTGGCCATGGCGTCCGAGGAAGATCCTTCGCAATTGCGCATCAATGTCACGTCACCCAACGGCACGACGCAGGCAGCACTGGAAGTCCTGATGCATGAACAGGATGGGTTTCCAAACCTGTTGCACCGTGCCGTAAAGGCGGCAACCGATCGATCCAAGGAGCTGTCCGGTGAGTGAAATTTCCTTCGACGACTTCCTCAAGGTCGACATTCGCGTAGGAGAGGTCATCCGGGCCGAACCCTATCCCGAGGCCCGCAAGCCCGCGATCAAAATGTGGATCGACTTCGGCGACGAGATCGGCGAGCGCAAGACCTCGGCGCAGGTTACCGCGCATTACACGCCCGAATCCCTTGTCGGCAAACATGTGCTGGCCGTGGTCAATTTCCCGCCGCGTCAGATCGGGCGGTTCATGTCCGAGGTTCTTGTTCTGGGTCTGCCGGACGAATCGGGCGAGATTGTTTTGATCGGTCCTGATGGCAAAGTTCCCGTGGGCGGGCGGATGCACTGATGAAGCTGTTGATCACCCGACCGATGACCCCCGCGGTCACGGCCCGCGCGCGGGATGAGTTCGACGTCGATATCCGAGATAGCAACGCACCGCTCAGCATTGATGAGATGGCGCGCGCATTGCGGGACTACGACGTGGTCGTTCCGACTTTGGGTGATGTCTTTTCGGCCGATGTCTTTGAAATGGTCACGGCTCCGCGGTGCAGACTGTTGGCCAATTTTGGGGTGGGTTTCAATCACATTGATGTGGCGGCAGCGCAGGCTGCTGGTGTTCGCGTGACCAACACACCGGGGGCGGTCACGGATGCAACGGCGGACATTGCCATGACTCTGCTGCTGGCAACGGCCCGCCGCGCGGGCGAGGGTGAACGGCTGGTCCGGTCCGGCAATTGGCAGGGCTGGCACCCGACCCAAATGCTGGGACAGCACGTCACCGGAAAATGGGTCGGAATCATCGGAATGGGACGGATCGGGCAAGCCATTGCCCGGCGCTGTCATTTCGGATTCGGGATGCAGGTCAGTTATCAATCCCGCACGCCCAAGGATCTGGATTTCCCTGCCGAGTTCGTTCCCGATTTGGCGGCCCTGGCTGCTGTGGCCGATTTTCTGGTCGTCGCCGTCCCCGGTGGTGTTGACACCTTCCACCTCATAGACGCTTCGGTTCTTTCAGCTATGCGGCCGTCGGCCATTCTGGTCAACATCGCTCGCGGAGAAGTCGTGGACGAAGCTGCACTGATCCATGCGCTGAATAACGGCCAGATCGCCGGGGCCGGGCTGGATGTCTACGAGTTTGAACCCGCCGTGCCGCAGGCGCTGCGCGAGATGGAGAATGTCACCCTGCTGCCGCATCTGGGCACTGCGACCGAGCAAGTGCGCACGGATATGGGGCACATGGCATTGGACAATGTGGCGGATTTTGTCGCCGGGCGACCGCTGCCAAATCTGGTCTAACTACCCACTGCCTCGCGCCAGTGTTTCCGGCAGAGTGAAACATAGGTCTCGTTTCCGCCGATCTGCACCTGCGCGCCTTGGGTGATGGTTTTTCCGTTTTCGTCCTGACGGATCACCATCGTGGCCTTTCGCCCGCATCTGCAGATGGTGCGGACCTCGCGCATTTCATCGGCCAGGGCCAGCAGAGCCGCTGATCCTGGGAACAGCTTGCCCTGAAAATCCACCCGCAACCCGTAGGCCAGAACCGGTACTTTCAGGTCATCCACCGCACGAGCCAATTGCCAGACCTGTTCTTCGGTCAGGAACTGCGCCTCGTCCACAAAAACACAGGCCACTGTCCCCTGATCAAGACGGTCTTGGATCATCGCGAACACATCGTCGTGGGGAGTGAACGTATCGGCCTGTTCCGAGATTCCGATCCGCGATGCGATGCGCCCCTGGCCCGCGCGCCCGTCAATGGCTGCGGTCATCAGATAGGTGTCCATGCCGCGCTCGCGATAGTTGTGCGACGCCTGAAGCAGCACCGTGGACTTGCCTGCGTTCATGGTTGAGTAGTTAAAGTACAGCTTGGCCATGGGCTGGGTCTAATCGGCTCACGCTGCGCGAGCAAGTCGTCAATGTCCTGAAAAAAATCGACGCCGCCATTGCAGTCGCAGAGGCCGAGCAGATGCTCTTGGGGATGGATAACCCCGCTTCCACAACAGCGACACCGCCGGCCACGAAATGGCCGAAACAGCGCAGGGCCTGAAATACTGCCCCACAAACACTCTTTACCGGCATTAACTGCCGCCACTCACTCACAAAACCCCCGCATATCTGAGGGATAGCCAACATATGACATTTCAATTATGACTCGAGTATGGGAAATTTCCCCTCCCTTTCCCCGGTGCGGACAGCCGGGCAAGAGGGCGCAGCGAACAAAGGTACAAAAATGGCAGATATCGGGGCCTATCTGAAAAAGCACACCGAAGCTTTGGTCAAGGACGTGGGGATCGAAGCAGCATGCGAGATCACAGGGAAATCCAAGGCCACATTAGGCCGGTATTACTCCGACAATCCCGAGCACAGTGACCGGTTCATGCCGGTGGATGCGGTTGCACGTCTGGAAAACGCGGCCAGCTACCCGCATGTGACCTCGGCCCTGGCGGACCTGAAGAACATCACCTTGTCCTATGATGAGCGTAATTCGACCGGTACGCGCACCGGGGGCGTCAATTCGGACGTGATCGCACTGAGCCAGCGGTTTGCGATGCTGATGACCGAATACCAGGCCGCAATCGAAGATGGCATCATTACCGTCAACGAAGCCAAGCGTCTGCTGAAAGAAACCTCGTTGCTGCAACAGGTTCTGATCGAGATGAAATTGCACCTCGAAGAGGAAAGCGTCAGCTGATTTAGTTTCCCGGCCAGCCGTCATGGGGCGGTGAAAAAGGCGATGTGCGCATCGCCTTCTTCAAGCTGAGCTGAAGTAGCTCTTAGCCTTAGTCAGTTTTCGTCGTCGTTGGCATTGTTCCCGCGTCCAGGGCTTGAGCCTTCGGACCCATTTCCGCCCCCGTTGTTGCCTTTGCCGCCGCCATTGTTGCCCTTGCCGCCGCCTTTCCCGTCACCGTTGTTGCCTTTACCGCCGCCGTGACCGCCACCCTTGCCGGGCTTGCCGTCACCATGGCCGGGCTTGCCGCCGCCCTTGCCGGGTTTGTCTCCACCCTTGCCGGGTTTGCCGCCGCCATCGCCAGGCTTGCCGCCGCCGTTGCCGGGATCATCATTCCCGCCGCCGTTGCCCGGATCGTCGGATCCGCCATCACCGGGGTCATCGTTCCCCCCGCCATTTCCGGGGCCGCTGTTTCCGCCGCCCGACCCGGATCCGCCGCCGGCGGATGGGCCGGTGCTGGATGCGGGTTGAAACCCGCTGGGGTCGTTTTCGCGGCCGTCAAAGCTGTTGGCGTTGGAAATCGATCCGGTCGGCAAATCGCTCAGCAGATTGGCCAGCCCCGGACATTGCTGCGAGGTATTGGCAAGAACCGACCCGAAATCTGCCCGTTGTTGCAGATGCAAGAGGAAACTGGGCGTAACCTGCGAACAGCCGCAAAGGGCCGCATAGTCACCATTGTTGGCTGCGATCCGTGCTGTGTTGGCGTTGCAGACCTGGGGCTCGGCCATGGCCGCGCTGGCTGCAGCAACCCCCAAAAACGGGGCGACAACCCAGGCCGCCATTCCTGACTTAGAACTCTTGAACATGGCGCACCTTTCTTAACCTAGCGTCACCTGACATGCGGAATTGCATGGCCTTCCAGATGGAGGCCGCGGGTTAAGCTGCGCTGTATCAATTCTGAAGAAGTGTTCAGGAATACAAAAACAGCCCGCCTGCGCGGGGCGAAATATTCGAGGTTATCGCTTGTTACGCCGGACGTGGACTGGCGGCGCCGGGGTGTCAGGCGTGGCGTTTGATGATGACGGACCCCACCGAATACCCTGCACCGAACGAGCAGATCAGGCCGACATCGCCATCCTGAAGATCGTCTGAATATTTGGAAAAGGCGATGATCGACCCGGCTGACGATGTATTGGCATAGTCCTGCAGGATGTTGGGCTGTTCGCCCGGCTCGGGCTCGCGCCCCAGAACCTTCTTGCCGATGAAATCATTCATCGTCTTGTTGGCCTGGTGCAGCCACAGCCGCTTGAGATCGCCGCTTTCGATCCCTTCGGAATCCATGTGGTCGCTGATGTGTTTGCTGACCATCGGCAGCACTTCCTTGAACACCTTGCGGCCGTTCTGCATGAACTGCATGTCGCGGCGGTCGGTCAACCCGTCGGGCCGGGTGCGCCGCAGAAAGCCGTTGTTGTTGCGGATGTTGTTGGAAAACTCGGTCGCGCAGCGGGTCGACAGGATCTCGAAATGCGGGCCTTTGGCATCTTCGATCCGTTCGATCAGTGTCGCCGTGGCCACGTCGCCGAAGATGAAGTGACAATCTCGGTCGCGCCATTCCAGGTGCCCCGAGCAGATCTCGGGGTTGACCACCAGCGCCGCCCGTACGGACCCTGAACGGATCATGTCGGCGGCGGCCTGAATGCCGAACGTCGCCGAAGAACAGGCCACGTTCATATCGAACCCAAAACCGGTGATGCCCAACGCGTTCTGGATTTCGACCGCAATGGCGGGATAGGCGCGTTCATGGTTCGACGCGGCACAAATCACCAGATCGACATCCGCCGCCGTCCGCCCGGCCTGGGCCAGCGCTTTGTTGCAGGCGTCCAGTGCCATTTCGGTCATGATGCCCGGCTCGTCATCGCTGCGCTGGCGCAGCAGGGGGTGCATCACGTCCGGGTCCAGCACGCCGGTCTTGTCCATGACGTACCGGTTCTCGATGCCGGATGCCTTGACGATGAACTCTTCCGAGGAATGCTGCATCGGCTCCATCTCGCCCGCGGCGATGGCATCGGCGTTGGCAGCATTCATCTTGTCGGCATAGGCGTTGAAGGCTTTGACCAGCTCGGCATTGGTGATGACGTTTTCGGGCGTGAAAACCCCGGTACCGGTGATTGCGGGCGTGTACATGTCGGGTCCTGAATGTTTCGGATTCGCCCAAAATGCAGTCACAGCGCCCCCAGATCAAGAGATGTTGACCCAAGGGAACGGCATAGGTTTGCGCAAATTCAACTTCACATCTTGAATAGTTCATAATCCGAAGTATATCACCGCTCGACTCGTGCGGAGAGCATCCATGACCAAAGACATCAGTGAACGGCTGGCCCGACTGACCCCTGAGATCCAGGCGATGATGGGCGTCTATGCGCTGTACTGGAAACTGGAAGAGAGTTTCGGCTGCATCGATACCGATCTCAACCATCAGGAATGCCACATGTTGATCAAGTTGGATCAGCCCAAGCGGATGGGAGTGTTGGCGGCCGACATGCTGACCGTGCCGTCGACCATTACGGCCACCGCCGATGCGCTTGAGGCGGCCGGTTATCTGACCCGCCAACAGGACCCCGATGATCGCCGTGCGTGGTTGCTGGTGTTGACTGACAAAGGTGCCGAGGCCCGCAACATGCTGGTCACCACCGCCGGTGAGCTGTTTCACCGTGCCTCTGGGTTGGATGACGAGGAAACCGCTCAATTTGCCCGGCTTGCCCGCAAGATCCGGGACAACATTCTGAAAACGGGAATACCCGAGGGATTGACGAAATGAAGCTGCTGACTTCGCTGGGCCTCGCCCTTGCCGTACTGGCCGCACCGCTTGCGGCGCAAGACGACACCAAGCCTGTAAAACTTATGGTGGTGCATGAGACCGCTCCCGGATTTTCACGCCAGTTCTTCGGGCGCGTGGCCGCGCGGCAGACTGTCGATCTGGCGTTTCAGGTCGCCGGACAGATCGTGGAACTGCCCGTCAACGAAGGATTCCAGGTGCCCAAGGGCAGCCTGATTGCAAAGCTGGACCAAGAGCCGTTCGAACTGGCACTGGAACGTGCGCGTCTTCAGAAGGATCAGGCTGACCGCACCGTGGCCCGCCTGTCGCGCCTGCGGGGGACGACTGCAAGTCAGGTCGCTGTCGATGACGCTGAAACCGCCGCCCAACTGGCTGCAATCGCGGTGCGTGACGCCCAGTACAACCTCGAGCACACGACCCTGACCGCGCCGTTCGATGCGCTGGTATCGCGGCGTGAGGTCGAGAACTTCACGACCGTGGCCGCCGGAACGCCGATCGTCCGGATCCACGATCTGTCCGAATTGAGGATCGAGGTCGATGTGCCCGAAATCCTGTTTCAAAGGACCAGCCAGGAAGATGGCATTTCCATCACGGCGAAATTCCCCGCAAGCGACGAGGTCTTCCCGTTGGAAATCCGCGAATTCGACGCCGAAACTTCGAGCGTTGGCCAGACGTTCCGGATTCAGTTCGGCCTCACGCCGCCGGAAGACTTGCGGGTGCTGCCCGGCTCGTCGGTAACCGTCAATGTTCAGGTCGATGACAAACGCACTGGCATCATCGTTCCCCCGACCGCGATTGTCGCCGACGCCGAGGGCAATCTGGGCGTTATGGTCTTTTCGCCGGTCGGTGCAGATGTCGGCACCGTGCGGCGTGTTCCCGTGACCATCGAACCAACCCAGACAGGGGACGTCCGGGTTCTGACCGGATTGTCGGACGGCGACGAAATCGTAGTGGCCGGCGGGTCCGTTCTGACCGATGGGCAGACCGTGCGCCGCTTTGCCGGCTTTGCGAACTAAAGGGGGCGAATATGAATATCGCACGCGCCTCGATCGACAGGCCGATCTATACGTGGCTGGTGATCCTGATCGCCTTGCTGGGTGGGATCTGGGGATTTTCGTCGCTCGGGCGGCTCGAAGATCCGGCCTTTACCATCAAGAACGCCGTAGTGTTGACCACGTATCCCGGTGCGACGGCTGAACAGGTGGCCGAGGAGGTCTCGGAACCTTTGGAATCTGCCATTCAGCAGATGGGCGAGGTCGATGTCATCACCTCGGTCAACCGTCCCGGTCAATCGCTGATCGAGGTCGAGATCAAGTCTACCTACGATGGCAGCGAATTGCCGGATATCTGGACCCGACTGCGCGCCAAGGTCCGGGATGCGGCGCGTGGATTGCCATCCGGTGTCAGCCAACCTTTTGTGAATGACGGGTTCGGTGACGTGTTCGGTCTTTTCTATGCGGTCACCGCGGAAGGGTTCAGCGACGCCGAAAAGCACGAATTGTCGACCTTCTTGCGGCGCGAGCTGCTGACCGTTGAAGGTGTTGCAGACGTTGAAGTGCAGGGCTTGCCAGATGAAGCCATTTTCATCGAGCCGGACCTGGCCATTTCGGTCAACCAGAATGTGCCGTTGCAGTCGATCAACGAAGCGATCGCCAACGCCAATTCGGTCCAGTCGTCAGGGACGCTCCGGTCAGACGACGATCGCACCACGATCCTGACGGCGGACGGATCGGACAGCGTGTCCGAGATCGCCGGGCTGTCGGTTGGCTCTCAGGGGCAAGTGATCAACCTCTTTGACATGGCTGATGTCTACCGGGCCCGCCAGACCGATCCTGACATCATGATCCGGTTCAACGGCGTCGAAGCCTTCACCCTGGGTATTGCCGGCCTGTCGACGGAAAACATCGTGGAGGTCGGAAAGCGCGTCGACGCCAAGCTGGCCGAGCTGGATGTGGAAATTCCCGCAGGCGTCGATGTATTGCCGATCTACCAGCAGCACGTCGTGGTCGAGCAGGCTTCGAACGATTTTCTTGTGAACCTGGCCATGTCGGTTGCCATCGTGGTGGCGGTGCTTGGAATATTCATGGGTTGGCGCGCGGCGGTCGTTGTGGGCTCGACCCTTTTGTTGACCGTTGTCGGGACCCTGCTGTTCATGGCGCTGTTTTCCATCGAGATGGAGCGCATTTCGCTGGGCGCGCTGATCATTGCGATGGGGATGCTGGTCGACAATGCCATCGTGGTGGCCGAGGGAATGCAGATCTCCATGCTCAAGGGGAAAAACTCGCGCGACGCTGCCGACGAGGCCGCGTCCAAGACCCAGATCCCCCTTCTGGGGGCCACGGTCATCGGAATCATGGCCTTTGCCGGGATTGGGCTCAGCCCGGATGCGACGGGCGAATTTCTGTTCTCGTTATTTGCGGTGATCGCGATATCCTTGCTGCTGAGCTGGGTGCTGGCCATCACAGCAACACCGTTGTTGGGGCATTATTTCTTCAAACAGGGCAAGGACGCGGATGTCGACGCCTATAGCGGCATCCTGTTCCGAACCTACGGGGCGATCCTGCGCTGGGCTTTGCGGTTCCGTTGGCTGGTGGTGGCCGGTTTGGTCGGGGTCACCGTGGTCTGCTATGCCGGCTTCGCGATGGTGAAACAGCAGTTTTTCCCGGACTCCAACACGCCGCTGTTCTTCGTCCATTACAAGCTGCCGCAGGGGACACCGATCGCGCGGACGAGTGCCGATATGCAAGTCTTTGAAGACTGGCTGGCCCAGCGGGATGATGTCGTCTCGGTCACCACCTTCGTGGGGCAGGGCGCGACGCGGTTCATGTTGACCTATTCGGCCGAGAAGCCCAACCCAAGCTATGGGCACATGATCATCCGGACGGAAACACTCGAGGACATTCCCGTCCTGCGTGCTGATCTGGAGGCCTTTGGTGAAACCCAATTCCCTGAAGGCGAATTCCGGACCAAGCGTCTGGTCTTCGGCCCCGGCGGCGGTACCCCGATCGAGGCGCGGTTCTCGGGCAGCGATCCGGTCGTCCTGCGGCAACTGGCCGACGAGGCGGTGCGGCGCATGTCGGCGGCGTCGCCAAATGCGCTGGACGTGCATCACGACTGGCGTGAAATGGAATTGGCGGTCCAGCCGATCTATGCGACCGAACGTGCGCAGACAGCCGGTGTCACCCGCGAAGACATCGCCGCCACCCTGCAGTTTTCGACGGACGGCATCACCGGCGGCGTGTTCCGCGAGAGGGACCGCCTGATCCCGATTATCTTGCGTCGCCCGGCGGACGGAGAATACTCGATTGTGGATCAAGTTGTGTATTCGGACCAGTCACAGAAATTCGTGCCGATCGAGCAGATGGTGGACGGGTTCCAGTACAAAGCGCTCAATACACTGGTGCATCGGCGCGATCGCGTTCTGACCGTCACGGTGGGCGCAGACATCCCGGCCGGCCTGACCGCGGCACAGGTTCATTCCGAGATTCGCGATGCGATCGAGGACATGGAACTGCCGCTGGGCTACAAGCTGGAATGGGGCGGCGAGTTCGAGGATTCCGGCAAAGCGCAAGCCAGCCTTGGCAAACAGTTGCCGCTGAGCCTTTTGATCATGGTTCTGATCTCGGTACTGCTGTTCAACGCGATCCGGCAACCGGTCATCATCTGGCTGCTGGTGCCGATGTCGGTGAATGGCGTGGTGATCGGGCTGCTGGGCACGGGCCTGCCATTTACATTCACCGCGCTTCTCGGGCTTCTCAGCCTGTCGGGGATGCTGATCAAGAACGGTATTGTTCTGGTCGAAGAGATCGACCTTGTCCGCGCCACGGGCAAGCCTCTGCGCGACGCGATCATCGAAGCCTCGGTCTCGCGTCTACGCCCGGTCATGCTGGCAGCGATCACCACGATCCTGGGGATGGCGCCGCTGCTGACCGACGCGTTCTTCGTGTCGATGGCAGTGACGATCATGGGTGGTCTGGCTTTCGCGACGATCCTGACCATGGTCGCCGCGCCGGTGTTCTACCTGCTGTTCTTCACTCGGGAAGAACAGCGCAGGCTGGCGGCCCAGACTGCATGATCCCAAAAAAAAGCCCCGGCGAAAGGCCGGGGCTTTTTGCTTGTCCGCTGCGGGCTTCAACCCTGTAGCGATTTGACCTCCACATCCCCTTCAGCCTGCGCCTTGATGGCCAGCGCGGCGGCATGGCTGGCCGCGGCCGTGGTGTAGTAGGGGATCTTGTCATACAGCGCGATCGAGCGGATGGCCTTGCTGTCCTCAACTGCCTGCGCGCCTTCGGTGGTGTTCATGACCAACTGGACCTGACCGTCCTTCAGCATGTCCACCACATCGGGGCGGCCCTCGTAGACCTTGTTGACCACGTCACAGGGCACGCCCTTGGACTCCAGCCATGTCTGTGTTCCGCGGGTGGCCACCAGCGAGAATCCCTGCTCGACCAGAACCTGCGCAGCCTCGATCATCGCCGGACCCTTGTCGGCATCCTTGATCGAGATGAAAGCCCGTCCCTTGGACGGCAGCACCATGCCCGCGCCCATCTGCGCCTTGAGGAAGGCCCGCGGGAAATCGCGGTCCCAGCCCATGACCTCACCGGTCGAGCGCATCTCGGGACCCAAGATGGTATCGACACCGGGGAAGCGGGCAAAGGGCAGCACCGCCTCTTTCACCGAGAACCAGGGCATGTCCGGGTCGGCCAGGGTCATCTGGTCGGCGATCTTGGTGTCCTGGCCTTCCTTGTAGGGTGGGCGTTGCGGGAAGTTCGACAGCGGCTCGCCCGCCATCACCCGCGCGGCGATCGAGGCAATGGCGCTGTCAGTCGCCTTGGCCACGAAGGGCACGGTGCGGCTGGCGCGCGGGTTGACCTCGATCAGGTAGATCTCGTCATCCTTGATCGCGAACTGCACGTTCATCAGGCCGACCACGTTCAGCGCCTTGGCCAGCTTGTAGGTCTGCTCCTTGATCTCGGCGATGATCTCTTTCGACAGCGAATATGGCGGCAGCGAACAGGCCGAGTCGCCCGAGTGCACACCGGCCTCTTCGATATGCTGCATGATGCCGGCCACATGGACATCCTTGCCGTCGCACAGCGCGTCCACGTCCAGTTCGACCGCCCCGGCCAAGTAGCTGTCCAGCAGCACGGGGCTGTCGCCCGAGACCACCACGGCCTCGTTGATGTAGCGCTTCAGCTGATCCATGTCGCGCACGATCTCCATCGCGCGGCCGCCCAGCACGTAGGACGGGCGGATCACCAGCGGGAACCCGATCTCTTCTGCAATCTCAAGCGCTTGCGCGTCGGTCGAAGCGATGCCGTTCTTGGGTTGTTTCAGGCCCAGATCGTTGACCAGTGCCTGGAACCGTTCGCGGTCTTCGGCCAGGTCGATCGCGTCGGGCGTGGTGCCCAGGATCGGAATACCTTCGGCCTCGAGCGCATTGGCCAGCTTCAGCGGGGTCTGACCACCGAACTGAACGATCACACCGTGCAGTGTGCCGTTCTGCTGCTCGGTCCGCAGGATTTCCATGACGTGTTCAAAGGTCAGCGGCTCGAAATACAGCCGGTCCGAGGTGTCGTAGTCGGTCGACACCGTCTCGGGGTTGCAGTTGACCATGATGGTTTCATAGCCCGCGTCGGTCAGCGCGAAACAGGCGTGGCAGCAGCAATAGTCGAACTCGATCCCCTGGCCGATCCGGTTGGGGCCGCCGCCCAGAATGACGACCTTCTTGCGGTCGCTTGGGCGCGCCTCGCATTCTACCTCGCCCATCGTTGGGGCCTCGTAGGTCGAGTACATGTAGGGCGTCTGCGCCTCGAACTCGGCGGCGCAGGTGTCGATCCGCTTGAAAACGGCGGTGACGCCCAGATTGTGGCGGGCGCGGCGCACGTTGGCCTCGTCGCGGCCGGCCAGATTGCCCAGACGCGCGTCGGTAAAGCCCAGCATCTTGAGCCGGCGCAGGCCGTCCTCGGTCATCGGCAGGCCGTCCTTGCGGACGGTGCGTTCCGCTTCGATGATCTCGCGGATACGGGCCAGGAACCACGGGTCGAACTTGGTGACGGCAAAAATTTCGTCGTCGGTCAGACCGTGGCGCATCGCCTGCGCGATGGTGCGCAAACGGTCGGGTGTCTGCTTACTGATGGCCTTGATGACATGTGCCTTGTCGTCGCTGCTTTCGACCGCATCCCATGGGCCGATGCTCAGGCCCGGAATTTCAACTTCGTCAAACCCGGTCAGGCCCGATTCCATCGAAGCCAGCGCCTTTTGCATCGATTCGTGGATGGTACGACCGATGGACATGGCTTCACCCACCGATTTCATCGCGGTGGTCAGGTAAGGCTCGGATCCGGGGAATTTCTCGAAAGCGAATTTCGGGATTTTGGTGACGACATAGTCGATGGTCGGTTCGAAAGACGCAGGCGTGACCTTGGTGATGTCATTGTCCAGCTCGTCCAGCGTGTAGCCCACCGCCAGCTTGGCGGCTATCTTGGCGATCGGGAAGCCTGTCGCCTTGGACGCCAGCGCTGACGAGCGCGACACACGCGGGTTCATCTCGATCACGACCATGCGGCCGTCTGCCGGGTTGATCGCCCATTGCACGTTCGATCCGCCCGTTTCGACGCCGATCTCGCGCAGAACGGCGATCGAGCCGTTGCGCATGATCTGGTATTCCTTGTCGGTCAGCGTCAGCGCAGGGGCCACGGTGATCGAGTCACCGGTATGCACGCCCATCGGATCGACGTTCTCGATCGAGCAGACGATGATCGCGTTGTCGGCAGTGTCGCGCACCACCTCCATTTCATATTCTTTCCAGCCCAGAAGGCTTTCGTCGACGAGGATCTGGTTCACCGGCGAGGCATCCATGCCCGAGCGGCAAAAGTGGATGTAATCCTCACGGTTGTAAGCCACACCGCCGCCGGTGCCGCCCAAGGTAAAGGCCGGGCGGATGATCGCGGGCAAGCCGATGTTTTCCAGCTCGTCCAGGGCCATTTGCACGCCGGCATCCAGGTCGGCAGAACCGTCGGCTTTTTTGGGGGCGGTGACGATGGTGGCCTTGGGGTTTTCAAGGCCCAGGCGGTCCATCGCTTCGCGGAACAGCTTGCGGTCCTCGGCCATTTCGATGGCCTCGCGCTTGGCCCCGATCATCTCGACGCCGAATTTTTCCAGCACGCCCATCTCCTCCAGCGCCAAGGAGGTGTTCAGGCCGGTCTGACCTCCCATCGTGGGCAGCAGGGCGTCAGGGCGTTCCTTTTCGATGATCTTGGCGACGACCTCGGGCGTGATCGGTTCGATATAGGTGGCGTCGGCCAGTTCGGGGTCGGTCATGATCGTGGCAGGGTTCGAGTTCACCAGGATGACCCGATACCCTTCCTCGCGCAGGGCCTTGCAGGCCTGGGCGCCGGAATAGTCGAATTCGCAAGCTTGCCCGATGACAATGGGCCCCGCCCCGATGATCATGATCGACTGGATGTCGGTTCTCTTCGGCATGGCCTGGCCCCTTCGATTTTGCACGAGTCGCGGGCGCCGCCCAAGCGCCCAAATTGTCGTGCGTTATAGGGACCCGGGCAAAAGGTGCAAGGGGGATCGGAAACGGAAGCGAAATTGCCGCTTTCCCCCCTTTCCCTTGGCACCGTATTCTCTATATGCCGCTGAACGGCAGATGAGGAAGCAATTGCGCATTCGTTTCGATCAGGGACCCGCCGGTCCGGGCACCGGTTTCGACCGGGCCGCCCAGGTGATCCGCGCCGACCGGGCGGAGCAGGTGCCCCAGGCATTGGCGGCGCTGGATGACGCGCGCGCGCAGGGCGGCTGGCTGGCCGGATATGCCAGCTACGAGCTTGGCTATGCGCTTGAGCCCAAGCTGGCCGCAAGGCTGCCCGCGACCCGTCGATTGCCGCTATTGTGCTTTGGGGTGTTCGACGGCCCGAGCGTGCAGGACCTGCCGTTCGGTGCGGCCGGGCTGACTGCGTTCCAGCCACGTTGGAGCGAGGCGCGCTATGCCGAAGCCTTCCGCGCCGTGCATGATGCGATCGGGGCCGGGGACATCTATCAGGCCAACCTGACCTTTCCCATCGACCTGGAAACCGAGGGCGACAGCGCCGCGCTCTATGCCGCGCTGACCGCCGGACAGCCGGTCGGTCATGGAGCGCTGGTGCAGCAGGACGGGCTGCCCGATCTGCTCAGCCGCTCGCCCGAGCTGTTCTTCCGCACCGATGCCGCCGGGATGATCGAGACCCGGCCGATGAAGGGCACTCAGCCGCGCAGCGCCGATCTGGCCGAGGACGCCTGGCGGCGCGATTTCCTGTCCTCGGACGAAAAGAACCGGGCCGAGAACCTGATGATCGTGGACCTGCTGCGCAATGACATCAGCCGCGTGGCGCTGCCGGGAACCGTTCACGTGCCCGAGCTGTTCAAGGTCGAGACCTACGCCACCGTGCATCAGATGGTGTCGCTGGTGCAGGCGCGGCTGCAGGTGGGGGCCGGGCTGTCCGACATCCTGAGGGCGCTGTTTCCCTGTGGCTCGATTACCGGGGCGCCCAAGATCCGTGCGATGGAGATCCTGTCGGATCTGGAGCCTTGGCCGCGCGACATCTACTGCGGCACGATCGGCTGGGCCGCCCCGGACGGGCGGTCGGAGTTCAACGTCGCGATCCGGACCTTGATGGTCGAGGGCAATCGGGCCACGTTGAACGTCGGCGGAGGCGTCGTCTGGGACAGCACCGCCGCGTCGGAATATGAGGAAGCGCTATGGAAAGCCCGGTTCGCGCACCAACTGAGCCTGATTTCCGCCTGATCGAAACCTTTGCGTTTCGGCCCGGGCAGGGCTTTGTACGTGTGACCCGTCACCTGCGGCGCATGGCGCGGACTGCGGACTGGCTGGGTGTTCGGTTCGACGTGCGGCGCGTCGGCAAAGTGGTGGACGGTGTGTCCGGAGCGGACTCGCTGCGGTGTCGGCTGACGCTGGACTTGACCGGTGCACCCAAGATCACCACGGAGTCTTTGGCAGACAACCCGCCGGGCTGGACGGTGGGTCTGGCGACAACAAGGCTGACGTCCTCGGACATCTGGCTGCGCCACAAGACCACCCGCCGCGCGATCTATGATCAAGCGCGGGCGGAATTGCCCGACGGCGTGGACGAGTTGTTGTTCCTGAACGAACGGGATGAACTGTGCGAGGGCACCATCACCAACCTGTTCGTCGAAACGGAAGACGGGCGCCTGCTGACACCTCCGGTTGCCGCGGGCCTGCTGCCGGGCATCCTGCGCGAGGAGTTGCTCGAAACCGGACACGCTGCCGAGGCGGTCTTGACCCTGCATGATCTGGCCGCCGCGCACCGGGTCTGGATGGGCAATTCCTTGCGCGGTTTGATATCGGCCAAAGTGATGCTGCCATGAGCGACCGCAGCTCTGCGCGTGGATTGCAGGTATCGAACCTGCGCCTGAAGGCTGAATTCGTGGCGTTCTATGTCGCGGTTCCCTTGCTGATCGCGGTTCTGTTTCCACCCGACTGGATGTTTCTGGCTCTGTTCTTCTTCACCGCCATCGGAATCGCCCTGCTGCACCGCACTCCGGGCTTTTCCTGGGCCGAGCTGCGCTATGGCTGGCGCAACTGGCGCTGGGCCGAGGTGATCGGGTTTTCATTGGCAATGGCGGCAATCTGTTCGGCCCTGGTGATGGCTACGCGCCCCGATGCGGCCTTTTTCCTGCTGCTGAACCGGCCCGAATTTCTGGCCGTGATCTGGCTGGGCTATCCATTGCTGTCAGCACTGCCGCAAGAACTGCTGTTCCGCACGCTGTTCTATCGCCGCTATCACGCGATCCTGCCCGACGGCGCGGCCTTGCCGTTGCTGAACTCCGGGCTGTTCGCCTTTGCCCACCTGATGTACTGGAGCTGGATCGTCACCGTGATGACATTCGCGGGCGGGCTGCTGTTTTCATGGGCCTACCGCAAGCGCGGGTCGTTCTTCTATGCGGTGCTGCTGCACGCGATCGCGGGCAACATCATCTTTGCCGCCGGGCTGGGCGTGTTCTTCTATTCCGGCAACGTGCAGCGCCCGTTCTAGGTGCTTTACTCCGCGGCATCGCGCATGTCCTGATCGGGCTGATACAGATAGTCCCGCGTCAACGGCGCCGCGTCGCGGCGATGGCCCAGCTGCAGTTGGAACACGGTCTGGTCGCGCTCTTCGAACACCAGGATGCAGGCGGTCAGATAGAACCGCCACATGCGAATGAACCGGTCATCATACATCGCGCGCACTTGGTCCAGGTTGGTCTCGAACCGGTCGCGCCAGGCGCGCAGGGTCAGGGCATAATGCAGCCGCAGGCTTTCGACATCCAGAAACCACAAGCCGGTGCGCGCCACGGGTTTGACGATTTCCTCGAGCGACGGGACATAGCCGCCCGGGAAGATGAATTTGTTCAGCCAGGGCGACTGGCCGGTGGGCGGCCCGTTGCGGCCGATGGAATGGATCAACGCCACACCTTCGGGCTTCAACAGGGCTGCGACCCGGTCGAAATAGGTGCGCAGCTGTGGCGCGCCCACATGCTCCAGCATCCCGACCGAGACGATCCGGTCGAACGGATCCTGCATCTGCCGGTAGTCCATCAGCCGAATGTCGATGCGGTCGGCCAGCCCGGCCTGCTCCACCCGCGCGGTCGCGGTGCGGTGCTGGTTCTGCGACAGGGTCAGCCCCGTCACCTGCACGCCGTGGTCACGCGCCAGCGTCAGGGCCAGCCCGCCCCAGCCGCAGCCGATGTCCAGCACCCGCATGCCGGGCTCCAGGCACAGCTTGCGCGCGATATGCGCCTTTTTGGCGGCTTGCGCCTGTTCCAAAGTCATCCAGGGCTGCTGGAAATAGGCGCAGCTGTACTGCATGTCAGGGTCCAGCATCAGCTGGTAGAAGTCGTCGGACAGGTCATAGTGATGCGCCACGTTGCGCCGCGCCGAGCGGACCGAGTTGCGCTGCAGGATTGATCGCAGCAGATACCCGGCCCAGTCCTGGATCTGCTGCAGCAGGGGCAATGAACCGCTGGCCGCGCATCGAATCGCGATCCGCATGCCACTTTCCAGGCCGCCTTCATCGACGGTCAGGGTGCCGTTCATGTAGCCCTCGCCAAAAGCCATCTCGGGATTGCGCACCAAGCGCGCCATCAAAGCGGGGTCATGCAGGGTGATATGCGCCTCGGGCTGCGTGGCGTCGCCATAGGTGCGCGCCGTCCCGTCAGGATAGGTGATCCGCAGAGTTCCGCGGGTGATGAAACCCCGCAATACGCGATCCAAAACAGTTTGCCACATCGGCCGAACACCTCCTTGCTCAAGGGGCCTGGCTCCCGCGTGCCGGGAAAACTATTCGAGTTCACATGTCCAAAAGATAGCGATTTTTTCGAATTTGTCTGCATTCCGGGCTCCGATGGAGGCGCATCGTGCTCCAACCCTTGACTTCCCGACCCGATCGCGGTGTATCGGCGCGACGAATTCAGCGCCCGAAGGGATATCATCCATGCACGCCTATCGCAGCCACACCTGCGCCGATCTGACCGCCGCAAATGTCGGTGAAACCGTCCGCCTGTCGGGTTGGGTTCATCGGGTGCGAGATCACGGCGGCGTGCTGTTCATCGACCTGCGCGACCACTATGGCGTGACCCAGGTTCTGTGCGACGGCGACAGTGCTGCGTTCAGCGCGTTGGAGAAAGTGCGCTCGGAATGGTGCATCCGCATCGATGGCACGGTCAAGGCGCGCGACCCCGAATTGGTGAACCCCAAGCTGCCCACCGGCGAGATCGAGGTCTATGTCCGCGAACTGGAAGTGCTGGGCGCGGCCGAGGAACTGCCCCTGATGGTGTTCGGCGATCAGGAATACCCCGAGGAAACTCGCCTGCGCTATCGTTACCTGGACCTGCGCCGCGAGGCGATGCAGCGCAACATGGCACTGCGCTCGGACGTGGTGGCCAGCATGCGCCGCCGCATGTGGGATCAGGGCTTCCGCGAATATCAGACGCCGATCATCACCGCATCCAGCCCCGAGGGCGCGCGCGACTTCCTGGTGCCCTCGCGCCTGCATCCGGGCAAGTTCTATGCGTTGCCGCAGGCGCCGCAGCAGTTCAAGCAGCTGATCATGGTGTCGGGCTTTGACAAGTATTTCCAGATCGCGCCCTGCTTCCGCGACGAAGACCCGCGCGCCGACCGGTCACCCACGGATTTCTACCAGCTCGACCTCGAGATGTCGTTTGTCACCCAGCAGGACGTGTTCGACACGATCCAGCCAGTTCTGACGGGAATCTTCGAAGAATTCGGCGGTGGCCGGAAGGTTGATCAGGAATGGCCGCAGATTTCCTACAAAGACGCGGCGCTGTGGTATGGCACCGACAAGCCCGATCTGCGCAACCCGATCAAGATGCAGGTGGTGTCGGAACACTTCCGCGGGTCCGGTTTCGCAATCTTCGCCAAGCTGCTGGAACAGGAAGGCACCGAGATCCGCGCGATCCCCGCGCCGGGTGGCGGCAGCCGCAAGTTCTGCGACCGCATGAACGCCTTTGCCCAGAAAGAAGGTCTGCCCGGCATGGGCTATATCTTCTGGCGCGATCAGGGTGAGGGGATGGAAGCGGCCGGCCCGCTGGCCAAGAATATCGGCCCCGAACGCACCGAGGCAATTCGCCAGCAGCTGGGCCTTGAGGTCGGTGACGCGGCGTTCTTCCTGGGTGGTAAGCCCAAAGCCTTTGAAAAAGTCGCCGGCAAGGCGCGCGATGTTATCGGCGAGGAACTGGGCCTGACGGACAAGGACCGGTTTGCCTTTGCCTGGATCGTGGATTTCCCGATCTACGAGAAGGACGAGGAAACCGGCGAGATCGATTTCGAACACAACCCGTTCTCGATGCCGCAAGGTGGCATGGAGGCGCTGCAGGGCGACCCGCTTGAGGTCAAGGGCTATCAGTACGACCTGGCCTGCAACGGTTACGAGCTGGTGTCGGGTGCGATCCGGAACCACAAGCCCGAGATCATGCTCAAGGCCTTCGAACTGGCCGGCTACGGCGAGGACGAGGTCAAAAGTCGCTTTGGCGCGCTGTTCAACGCGTTCCACTATGGAGCTCCGCCGCACGGGGGCTGCGCCGCCGGCATCGACCGGATCGTCATGCTGCTTGCGGACGAGGCCAACATCCGCGAGGTCATGATGTTCCCGATGAACCAGCGCGCCGAAGATCTGATGATGCAAGCGCCGTCGGACCCGACTTCGGATCAGCTGATGGAACTGGGCCTGCGGGTCATCCCTCAGGAATGAGCCAAGGACCGTACCCAGAGTGTGAAAAACCTTTGGGTGCGGTCAAAACTACTGCGGTGGCGCGCAGCGAACTTTCCGCCAAGCACTTCAGTGCTTATCGGTGCCCGCGTTTTCCAAGTGGCTAAAATCCCTTGAACTTGAAATCAGTCCAGCCAGTTCGGCTGTTTTTCGCGGTTGGCGCGAATGGTCCGAGCGGACCTGCGGGTGTGCCAATACCACCAAGCGCAGAGCATGGCTGTTGTCACGAAATAGGCCAAGGTCATTCAGATCGCCTTTCGTCTTTCAAGACGGCTTTGGACAAGACCGGCAACGCGCGCAGCCAAAGCTGTTACCGGAGCGCCCTTGGCGCGCGAGGATGCGAGGTCATGGGCTGCTTGTTCCAGAACCGTATCCTCGGCATCTCGGGCAACACCGCGCAGGAATTGAGCGGCATAGTCCAGAGTGCGTGAATCCGCGGGCCCGGTCAGGACATCTGCGATATGCGCCATGTCATCCTGATAAGCCAGCGGATCGGGGCAGATCTGTTCGTCTTTGACGGATTGGAGCGTACCCGGGCGGCGGTCTTCGGGAAGGTTTTCCAGGATGGCCCTTTGGAAGCTGATTAGCGAATTCAACGGTTTCGCCAGAAACCCATCGGCTCCGGCTTGCAAGGCAAGCGTTTCGGCGCAGTCGTCGCCGGACATACCAAGGATGACGCTGATACGTGGGGAAACCGCGTTTAGTTCCGCGATCAGGTCTGCGCCAGAGCCGTCCGGCAGGCCCATGTCAACCACGATCACCGACGGGCGATAGATCTGAAGGTGCCTGCGCGCAGACCTCAGGCAATCGGCCCGGCGGATGCGGGCGCCGCTGTGCAGGCACATCAGTCGCATCGCATCACAGGCATAGCGACTGTCCTCGACAACCAGAATGGTCTGACCCAGCAAAGGCCTGGTGGCGCTGGGGGCGACGGCGGATGGGGCGAACGGCACCGAATCGTCCATGGCAGAACTCCTTTCAGCAGATGCCTCACGCTAGGAACTCCTGGCTAACACAGGGTTAACGCGCGTTTTGGCGCACTTGCCCTTTGACAGGGCAGCCCCCATAAACGCTGCAACGCAGAACAGAGGAGACCGCCATGATTGGCCGCCTGAACCATGTCGCCATCGCCGTGCCCGACCTCGAGGCCGCATCCGCCCAATACCGCAACGCGCTGGGCGCCAAGGTTGGTGAACCTCAGGATGAACCGGATCATGGCGTGACAGTGGTCTTCATCGAACTGCCCAATACCAAGATCGAGCTGCTGTACCCGCTGGGCGACGACAGCCCGATCAACGGCTTCCTGGAAAAGAACCCGGCGGGTGGCATCCACCATGTCTGTTATGAGGTCGAGGACATCATCGCCGCACGGGATCACCTGAAGGCGACCGGTGCCCGCGTTCTGGGAACCGGAGAACCCAAAATCGGCGCGCACGGCAAGCCTGTGCTGTTTCTGCACCCCAAGGACTTCAACGGGTGCCTTGTGGAGCTGGAGCAAGTCTGAGCCGGGCTGAGGAGGCGTCGAAATGACAATCACTGCTGCGCTGGTTTTGTTCGCCGTGATCTGGTTCATGACCTTGTTGGTCGTGCTGCCGGTCCGCATCAAGACGCAAGGCGATCTGGGCGACATCGTGCCGGGGACCCATGCGGGCGCTCCGGAAGTTCACCACATGAAGAAAAAGATCTGGATCACCACCGGTATTTCTATCGTGTTGTGGGCGGTGATCGCAGGGACCATTGTTTCTGGCGTGATTTCAGTTCGTGATTTCGACTGGTTGAACCAGATGGAACCGCGCGAGTAATCAGCGCTCGGCCTGTCGCGACAGCCCATGAAAGATATGCGTGAACGTTGCGGCTCCGATGATCGGAATGAAAAGGTTCACCAGCGGGACCGACAGGGGGATGGCCATCAAGGTTCCGGCGACCCAGATCGTCCCGGCATGGCGTGCCCGCAACGCCCGCGCACCGTCGCGCCCGATCCGGCGCATGGCCGCCAGCGTGAAATACTCCCGACCCAGCAAAAACCCGTTCATCCCCCAAAAGATGAACGGAGCGAGGGGTGTGAACAGCGCGTAAAGGACCAACGCCATTACGTTGGCCACAATCAAAACGCCCAAGAATCCCAGCGAGTCCAGCACCGCGTCCCAGATCGGGACGGACGGAACGGGGGGCAGGTTCGGGTAATGCCGGTCTTCAACGGCCTGTGCGACCTCATCCAGAAACATCGATGTGATGGCTGAGGCCACCGGCACCATCAGAAAGACCGGCAGAATCAGAACCAGAAAGATCCCTGAATAGTTCAGAACGTCGTTCAGCCACGGGACGTCGCCGACAAATGGCAGCGATATCTCCTGACCAGCAAGGGCGTTGATGCCCCAAATCGCAACCGCACAGGCAACAACAAGCAGCACAATCGTCAGGCCGACACCGCGCATTAGCACCGATCGGAATCGAGCATCTCCAAGCTGCCCCAAGGCCGCGAAGAACGCGTTGAGGATGATCATTCCGTCACCCACTCGGTGATCGCGGCCACGTCCGGGCGGGGCCTTTCGGGCGGCGTGGCCCCTTCGGTTGCGATGTAAATCAGTCCAGCAATGCGTTCATTGTGGGCCAGGCCCAAACCGCGTTCGCAGAATTCGCGGTCGTGCGACTGCCAACCTGAAAGCCAGTTGGCACCCCAACCCGCAGCAAGGGCTGCGTTGAGCAGTGCAAGGCAGACCGCCCCGGCCGAGTAGGTTTGTTCGATTCCAGGGATTTTCGGCGATGGTTTCTGCACTTCGATGACAGCAACAGCGAGATGCCCCATTTCGAACTGACTACGGGCCTTGGCAATGTCTTCGGGGCTTTTTCCCAGCGCAACGCCTCGTTCCTCGGTCAGATCGGCCAATCGCGGCATTGCGGCTTTTTCGATGACGATGAAACGCCAAGGTTCCAACTTGCCATGATCGGGGCTGCGAGCGGCTGCGATCAGCAACGGGATCAATTCGTCGCGGGTCGGCGCCGGGGCCATCAACGTCTTGGCGGGCCGCGACCTGCGCGACTGCAGGAACTCGAACGCAGCCGGGTTTTTCAGCGTCATATGTTAAATTCCTTTACATGGTTCTGTCGTATCTCGGGCAGACACGCGCCGGTTTCAAGGGCAAGATGTAAAACTGTTGCATATTGTGCCACCCGGCACGGTCCAAATGCGGAAGAGAATGTGATGGCAAAACCGAAACTGCGAAACCTGCCGGACCTTGCGCATCTGGCGCGACCCGGGCAATCGATTCCCGTGCGGGTGACTCCCAAAGCTGCGCAGGACCGGATTTCTTTCGACGGGGCGACAGTGCACATCGGTGTCACCGCCGTACCCGAGGATGGAAAGGCGAACCAGGCCGTGGTCAAGCTGCTGGCCCGGGCCATGGGTGCCTCACCGTCAGCTTTGACGCTGAAAAAAGGCCATACAGGGCGCGACAAGGTCTTTGTCTATGATCCCTAGGCCGGTGTCTCCCTGATCTGATAGACCCCTTCGGGCAGATCCAGAGCAGCGGCAAGATCGCGCACCTGTTCGGGCGAAAGGGTGATTTTCTGCATCTGGTCCGTTCGGGGGTCCAACTGCTCGATCGTTACGCACTCGGCGAAACTGTTGATCACCACGTCTTCTTGCAAAGGCTCCGGGCCTTCGTCCACCAAGGTAATGACTGTCGAGTCGAATTCATGCTCAATCGAAAACATGTTCCCAGACTGCCCAGCCTGCGATTGCAATGCAACCCGCTGATTGGGTTTCGGGCTGTGGTCAGGGGGGCCACATCGCGCTAAGCTTTCCTGCCGGCACGAACAGAAAGGATCCGGAATGCACCGCCTCAGGTTTTTGCTGGTCTTGGTTGTGTCCGCGTGCACTGCGGGCGGGTTCATTGCGGTTGATGATTGGTCACCATCCTTGCCCGAACTGCGCGACTCGGCACTGACGTTTCAGCAGGTCAGCAGGTCGGTCGGGGCGGCGGCGCAAAAAGTCTGTCAGCGCGAGACACGGGGGCAGAACTGCGATTTCGGCATTCTGATCGACACGGATCCGTTTGCCGAGCCAAATGCGTTCCAGACGTTGGACAAGGATGGGCGCCCGTTCATCATTTTCACGCAGGAAATGGTCAAGTCGACGCAGAACGCTGACGAGATGGCGTTCGTAATGGGACACGAGGCGGCGCATCACATCCTGGGCCACATCGCCCGGCAGGTAAAAAACGCCAAGGAAGGGGCTCGAATTTTCGGAGAACTGGCTGAGGCGCAAGGCGAGGACGCGGCCGGAATTGAACGTGCCCAGAAGCTGGGTGCCGAGGTCGGAGTTCAGAGCTATACGAAAGAATTCGAGCTGGAAGCGGACAGGATGGGAACTTTGATCACCTACTCGGCCGGGTACAACCCGCTGGTCGGCATGGCCTATTTCAGCCGGATTCCCGATCCGGGTGACCGCTTTCTGGCGTCTCATCCGCCCAATGCCAAGCGCATCGAAGTTGTTCTGGAAACAGCCGCCCAGCTAGGCCTGACCCAATGACCCAGATCCAGCGGATGGGGGTCGTTCTGACGGACCGAGGCTCGAAATACGCGGTGAGTGGTGCGCCAGTTAGGTCGCGGGATGAGGTCGATGCGGTGTTGCGCGACCTTAAATCGGACAAGGCATATGCCAAGGCGACCCATAACACGTGGGCCGCGATTTTGCCGACCGGCGCTCTCAAGGCCGATGATGGCGAAACTGGTGCGGGGATGGTCATATTGCGCATGTTGGAACGCGCCGGTGTGCAGGATCACCTGGTCATTGTGACCCGGTGGTATGGCGGCAAAAAACTGGGCGGCGATCGTTTCAGGCGGGTCCAGGACGCCACACGGGCCTACCTGGACGACCTGGGGGTCGTCTCTTGACCTGAATCAAGGGCGCCGTCGGGTTATAGCGCTAGGGTTCTTTTCAGCGAGACAGCGAAAGGAACTCGGATGTCCAGACGCGAAGAATTGCGCCGCCACGCCGCTTTGGTGGATCGAATGGCCCTGAAACTGGGCGTTGACCTGCAGGAGGCCGCAATCGGCGGTTCGGTTTCCATCGACGAAATCACCGACGCGGTGCTGCGCTGTACAGGCTGTACAAACCCCTATCACTGCGACCGCGCGTTGGCGCTTCAAAACAGCGACGGACGGCCACCGGAGTATTGCCGAAACCAGGATTTGCTGGCCAGGCTTGCACCCTAGCGCGGACGGGCAGAACCATGAACGTGCTTGGCCAGACCATGAAGCATGTACGCCTTGTTCTGCGGATGGGGCAGGCGACCGGCGTTGACCTTGTAGATGCCCATCTCACGGGTCGGCTCAGTCCCGACGAATGGGCGCGCATGGTGGGACGGTGCCGGGGCTGCGAGTGGGCTTGCGACTGTAGCGACTGGCAGACGCACCGAGGTGACAGGGTTGAGGCCCCGGAGACATGTCCGAACAGGAACCGATTCGCCAAACTTAAGACGCTGCAGAATCAGGAAAAACAATGAAACTTGTGCGACTCGGAGACATAGAAAAACACTTCTGGCTGACGCGGTCGGTTGCGCGCTGCATGGAAATCTCGCTGTCCGAAGCCATCGCCGAAGGGCGGCTGACCGCGCAGGGATACAGCGAAATGGTGACCCGTTGTCGAGCCGCTGACTGCAGCGAAAGATGTGCCGTCTGGCTTGCGTGCCAACAGAGCCGGGCGACCGCCGCCCCGGAATTTTGCGCGAATGCCAAGGCTTTGAATGCGCTGACCTGATTGGCCTAAAGCTTGGAATGGCTTCCGTCGCACAGCGGCGGATTAGCGGTTTGCTTGCATCCGCAGAAGAAGACCTTCTTGCTTGATTCTGCTACATATTTTACCGGATCGATCCCGGTTTCCTTGTGCGAACCGTCGCAGAATGGCTGACGTTTGGAGCGTCCGCAAGCGCACCAGAAGTAGCTTTTGCCTTCAGTCACCTCGATGGGGTAGGGCGATTTCTGGGCGATTTGAGATCCTTTTGGCATTCTGGCGCTCCGGCTGTTGAAAGGGACATCCGAGAGCTTAGCCCAACGCAGAGAAATGTGTAGTTCGCGCGTCCCGGTCCGGCGGTGGCACGTCGCGGTGCAAGCGTGGATTCGCCTCTGATCACACGGATGTGACCGTATCTGTTGCCAGAAAGCCGAACTGCCCGTATCCTTAGCCTGGCCCCGAAAAGTTGGGCAATATCAGAAAAGTATTAAAGGATTGATGGACATGAAACTGAAATTCGCTGCCGCCGGCGCCTTTGTTTTGATCCTGACTGCTTGCTCGCAGCAGGAAGAGCCCACCCCGGTTTACGTTCAGCCAAGCTATGACAAATATGGCTCGCCCAGCTGTTCGGCAGGCTATGAACTGGCCACCACCGAGGCCGGCCAGACCGTGTGTAACCCGGTCACTCAATAAGCTTTTTGCAGACGGTCCCGATTTGGGGGCCGTCTGCCTTCGTCCGCCGGATGGCGGTTCAGCGCACCAGCTTCCCCCACAGATCGTATTCACCAGCCTCGTCGACCTGAACAAGGACGATGTCACCGGGTTTCAGGTTTTCGTGACCGTCGTCGATGAATAGGTTGCCGTCGATCTCGGGCGCGTCTGACTTGGTGCGGCAGGTGGCGGCTTCGGCATCCACCTCATCCACGATCACTTGGATCCTCTGGCCCACTTTCGACGCCAGTTTCGCTTCGGAAATCGCCTGGGCCTTTTGCATGAAGCGCTCCCAGCGCTCTTGCTTGATCTCATCCGGGACGTGATCCGGCAAGTCGTTCGAGCGGGCCCCTTCAACGTTTTCGTATTGGAAGCACCCGACGCGATCCAACTGCGCCTCGTCCATCCAATCCAGCAGGGTCTGGAACTCGGCCTCGGTCTCCCCCGGGTAGCCGACAATGAAGGTCGATCGCAGCGTGATGTCGGGGCAAATCGCGCGCCAGGCGGCGATCTCGTCCAGTGTCTTGGCGCCGGCAGCGGGGCGCGCCATTCGTTTCAGAACGTCCGGATGCGCGTGTTGGAACGGGATGTCCAAGTAGGGCAAAAGGTTGCTGCCTGCATCCGCCATCAGCGGGATCAACTCGCGCACATGTGGATAGGGGTAGACGTAGTGCAGTCGTATCCACGCATCCAGTTGGCCCAGTTCGCGGGCCAGGTCGGTAATGTGGCTGCGCACCTCCCTGTCTTTCCAGGGGTTCACGTCGTATTTTCGATCCAGGCCAAAGGCCGAGGTGTCCTGGCTGATCACCAGCAATTCGCGCACACCGCTGTCGACCAGTTTCTCAGCCTCGCGCAGAACGGCGTGGGCCGGTCGGCTGGCCAGTTTTCCGCGCATATCCGGGATGATGCAGAACTTGCACTTGTGATTACAGCCCTCGGATATCTTGAGATAGCTGTAGTGGCGCGGGGTCAGCTTCACGCCCGAAGCCGGCAACAGATCCAAATACGGATTGGGATCAGGCGGAACGGCGGCGTGAACGGCATCCAGCACCTGTTCATACTGGTGCGGCCCGGTCACGGCCAGGATACGGGGATGATGTTCGCGGATGTAGTCAGGTTCCGCGCCCAGGCACCCGGTCACGATGACCTTGCCATTTTCCACCAGCGCCTCGCCGATTGCTTCGAGGCTTTCGGCCTTGGCGCTGTCCAGAAACCCGCAGGTGTTCACGATCACGGCATCCGCACCTGAATAGTCGGGCGAGATCCCGTATCCTTCGGCGCGCAGGCGCGTCAGGATGCGCTCGCTGTCGACCAGTGCCTTGGGACATCCCAAGGACACCATTCCGATGGTGGGTTGGCCGCTGCGCGGTGCGTCGATGATCCGGGCTGCGGGTGCCAGATCGGGGCGTAGGTTTGGCGGGTTGGTGCTCATTGCGCGGCATATAGTGGGGAAATCTTCCCCTTGCAAATCCTTCGCACGCGAGGAACATCGAAGCTGAGGCAAAAAGCCGGCAAGGCAGAGAGCAAATCATGAAGTGGCTGATACGCATTCTATTCATTCTGGTTGCGGTCGCGGGGCTGGTGATCGGGGCGTTGCTTTTGATGCCCGGCGACAAGCTGGGCAAAATCCTCGCCGAACAGGTCAAGGCACAGACCGGACGTGAGCTGACGTTGTCCGGTGATGTCCGCCTGTCCTTTTGGCCGGTTCTGGGAATGGAAACCGGGCCGGTTACGTTTGGGAACGCGCCCTGGGCCAGCTCTGAACCGATGCTGAGCGCGCAAAGCCTGGCGGTTGGCGTGGACGCATCAGCGCTGTTGGCGGGGGATGTGCGCATCCGGCGCGTCGTGGCCGAAGATCCGGTCTTGCGGCTGGAGCTGTCACAAGGGCGGGGCAACTGGGAAATGTCGGCGCCGCAAACCGGAGCGTCAAACACGGGCTCTGGCAATGCAGATGCGCCCGCACCCAACTCTGCGGCACCGGCCGAGACCGGAACCGTGACCCTTGACCAACTGGAGCTCAGCAACGCGCGTCTGGTTTATGTGGAAAACGGTGTCCCTCAGATGGATTTTTCCGGGGTCGATCTGAAGGCCAGTTGGCCCGATGTCACTGCGCCGATGAAGATGAGTGCATCAATGCTGGTGCCCGGTGGCGCGGTTGAGGTTGATCTGGAAATTCCTGATTTACCTGCCTTCTCCAGTGGTGCGGTGACGCCATTGGTTCTTGGCCTGACAGCGCCGGGCGGAGAGATCAGCTTTGACGGGCGCGTCAACTTGGCCGGTGAAATGGACGGCAAAACTCATGTCCGGACCACAAACACCGACGCGATGCTGGCCGCTTTTGGTCAGGGTGGGGTGTCAGTCCCCATGGGACTTGGACGGGTCGCGGATGTGTCCGGCCATATGACCTACACCAAGGATGGGCGCATTTCCTTGCGGGATATGCGGGCCGTTCTGGATCAGAACAGTTTTGATGGTGCCGCCGATATCGTTATCGCAAGTCCACCGAAGATTACTGCGCGACTGAGTACTGGTGACCTTGATCTGACGCAGGCAACAGCCGGCAGCGCGCCCAGCAGCGGCGGCGGCACGGGCGGAGGAGGCAAACAGGCGCCCGAAGGCTGGTCCCAGGCGCCGATCGACGCGTCACCCCTTTCCTTGGCAAATGGAACGATCCGGTTGAAAGCCAATTCGATCGCTATTCCGGATATGACCTTTGGCCCCAGCGATCTGAGCCTCAGCCTGGATCGGTCGCGTGCGGTTCTGAAAATGGAACCGGCCACGCTGTTTTCCGGAAAGCTGACTGGAGAAGTCGTTGCCAACAACAGAAACGGACTGTCGGTCGGGGGCAACCTGACCGCCACCGGTATCGACCTCAAGCAGGCTTTGACCACATTGGGCGGTGTCGAACGTCTGTCCGGTACAGCGTCCGGAACACTGCAATTCCTGGGGGTGGGGCAAACCGAAGCGCAGATCATGCGCTCGCTCAGCGGCAAGGGCAGCCTGGACGTCGGCAAGGGGGTGATCTCCGGGTTTGATCTGGATCGTTTGATGGGGCGCGGCGAAGGCAGTGGAGGAACCACCGTCTTCAACAGCCTGACTGCCACCTACACGATTCAGGACGGTAACCTGACGAACAACGATCTTCTGATGCAGCTTGACAATTTCCGTGCCGATGGCGCGGGCCGCGTCGGGCTGGGCGCGCGCGATATCGACTATGTGTTCACGCCGGTCGCACTGCGGGCGAACGGCGGCAATGGCATTGCCGTGCCCGTGCGGATCAAGGGGCCGTGGAGCGATCCGTCGATCAAGCCCGACCTGAGCAAGGTGATCGAAGCCGCGACGGAAGAGAAGCTCAAGGAACTGGAGCAGGACGCGAAGGACAAGGCGCTGAAGAAGGTGGGAGAGGAGTTGAATACAACCATCTCCGACAGCGAACAGGTCGAGGATGCACTGAAGCAGAAGCTTGAGGACGAGGCCAAGAAGGGTTTGCTGAAACTGCTCGGACGGGATTGAGAAAGGGGCGCTGCAGCACCCCTTACTTGCTCAGATCGTCTGGTCGTAGTCGCCCACACCCGGCTCGGTGCGGATCACGGCATCGATATCGGCGAAAATTGCCCGCATCTCATCTTCGCTCTCGCTGCTTTCGCAGACCACCACCAGGTTGGGCGTGTTCGAAGACGCCCGGACCAGGCCCCAACTGCCATTGTCGAGGATGACGCGGGCACCATTGACGGTCACGACTTCCTTGATCGGCCGACCGGCTAATGTTTCACCCGCCTCGGCCTTGGCAACGAGCTTGTCCACCAAGCGGGCGAGGATGTCATACTTTTCGGTATCGGCAGCATAGGGCGACATGGTCGGGGTCGACCATGTCTTGGGCAGGGCGCGGCGCAGATCGGACATGCTCTGTCCCGGGTTGCGGTCCATCAGTTTGCAGATTTCCACCGCGACCCGCATTCCGCAGTCGTATCCGCGCCCGATTGGCTCGGCCAGAAAATAATGGCCCGACTTTTCGAACCCGGCCAACGCCCCGATTTCCTTCACGCGCCGTTTCATGTGGCTGTGGCCGGTTTTCCAGTAATCCGCCTTGACGCCATAGGCCTGCAGTTCGGGATCGCTGGCGAACAGGCCGGTCGATTTCACGTCGGCCACGAATGTCGCGCCGGGATGCAGCTTGGCCAAATCACGCGCCATGATGACACCGACCTTGTCGGCAAAGATCTCCTCGCCCTCGTCATCGACCACACCGCAGCGATCGCCGTCTCCGTCAAACCCAAGCGCCAGGTCCGCCCCGCTGGCTTTGACGGCGTCAGCCATGTCGTGCAACATCTCCATCGCTTCGGGGTTCGGATTGTAGTTGGGGAAGGTGTAATCCAACCGGTTGTGGCTGGGCACGACCTCGACCCCGATCCGCTCAAAGATCTCGGGGGCAAAGGCAGATGCGGTGCCGTTCCCTGTCGCGCACACCACCTTGAGGGGGCGTGACATTTTGAAATCACCGACCAGATCGTCGATATAGGCCTCTTTCACGCCGTCCACGAATTCATAGGACCCGCCGGGGCGTGCCACGCCTTCGCCGTTCAGCACGATGTCGCGCAGCTCGGCCATTTCGTCAGGGCCGTGGGTCAGAGGGCGGTCAAAGCCCATCTTCACCCCGGTCCAGCCGTTGGGGTTGTGGCTGGCCGTCACCATGGCGACCGCAGGAACATCCAGGTGGAATTGGGCGAAATACGCCATCGGGCTGAGCGCCGGGCCAATATCCTTGACCTGGATGCCGGCCTGCATGAGGCCCAGAATCAACGCATTCTTGATCGCCAGAGAATAGTCGCGGTAGTCGTTGCCGACCGCGATTACCGGCTCGATCCCACGCTTGTGCATCTGAGTTCCCAAACCAAGACCAAGAGCCGTCATCCCCGGCAGGTTGATCTCGTCAGGGTATTTCCAGCGGGCATCATATTCACGAAACCCGGTGGGTTTGATCATCGCATCGCGCAGAAAGCTCCAGGTGTTCGGGGTCACCTCGGGGATTGGTTTGGTCATGGAAAATCTCGATCGTTAAATCTGAACTGGGTTGGCCTTGGCCAGGGCATCGAAACGCATCAATGTGTCAATCAGTTGGCCCATCTGGTCCAACGGGATCATATTCGGCCCGTCAGACGGCGCCGTGTCCGGATCCTGATGCGTTTCAATGAACACGGCACCAACGCCCAAGGCCACGGCCGCGCGGGCCATTACCGGTGCAAATTCCCGCTGTCCGCCGGACGAGCCGCCTCGGCCACCGGGCTGCTGAACGGAATGGGTTGCATCCATGACAACCGGATACCCGGTTTGCGCCATTTGCGGCAGCGATCGCATGTCGGCGACAAGCGTATTGTAGCCAAACGAGGTTCCGCGCTCGGTCAGCAGGATGTTGTGGTTGCCCGTGCTTTCGATCTTTTCGACGATGTTCGGCATTTCCCAGGGGGCCAGGAACTGACCCTTCTTGACGTTGACGGCCTTGCCTGTTTCTCCGGCTGCCAGCAGCATGTCTGTCTGGCGGCACAGGAAGGCCGGGATTTGCAGAATATCCACCGCCTCGGCCGCGATGGCGCATTGCGCTTCGGTGTGGACATCCGTCAGGACCGGAATACCCATCGTTTTGCGAATGTCATCCAGCACCTTCAGCCCGGCCTCGATCCCCATGCCGCGTTTCCCGGACAGGGACGTGCGGTTGGCTTTGTCATATGAGGCCTTGAACACATACTGTGCCCCCGCGGCTTCACAGGCTTCTTTCATCCTTCCTGCGATCATCTGTGCGTGATCCGCCGTTTCAAGCTGGCAAGGGCCCGCGATGATGGTCAGCGGAAGGTCGTTGCCAACGGTGACGTTGGCTATTTTTACATGTTTCATGAGCTCTACGAGGATACCTGTTCACGAAGGACTGACGTAGTCAGCGAAATCATCAGGTAGATACCAGCAAACAACAGGAAAGCCAAAATCGTATTTTCGAACTTTCGCGGATAGGTGGGCTCCTGACTGGCGACCGGGTTCACGGAAACGGTGAGGTATCGAACCTTGCGGTTGGCCTCGGTCCGGGCGGTTTCCATTTGCTGCATGGCCGATTGCAGCATCATGTCCCGTGCGGCCAGATCGGCCTGTGCCATCTGGATCCGAACGCTCAACCGCGCCAGCGAGTTTTCGCCGGCGGAGGCGTCCAGCATCTCGGCATTGAGCTCTTCGAGCACGGCCTCAAGCCGGTTGATATCGGCTTGGACACCGTCGACCTTGGCTTTGTTCGGCCGAAGGTTGTCCAGCAACGCCGCCAGTTCCAATTCCTTGTCTTGAAGCTGTATCTCGATCTCGTTGATGCGGGCGCGCAGCCCGGCAATCACGTTTTCGGGGTCCAGAACGGCACCCTGCAGTTGCAGTTCGATCAGCGCTTCCTGGGCTTTGCGCCGTTCTTCCTGAGCGTCCTCGAAGGACTGCAGAGCATCCCGCATCTGATCTTCGCGCTTCAGTTCGGTGAGGCCGTTGATCTTTTCTTCGGCGTAGGAGATCAGCAGATTTGACAGGTCGACGGCAGTGTCCGGGTCGGGTGCTGCAACCTCCATCCGAATGATACCGTCGCTGGGGTCATAGCCTATTGTGACCATGCGCTTGTACAGTTTGAACGCCTCTTCCAGCGTGGCGTCCTGAGGCAGTCTTTGAATCGGATCTATCCAGTCCTGCTTGAAAATCTCGGCAAAACCAGTGTCCCGTTCCAGACGGTTGAGCGCATCCTTGGATTCAAGGAACTCCTGGGTCGCGACCGAGTCCTGCGTGGTTGCGTATTGCGTCCCGGCCAAAAGCCCGCCGATCTCACCAGCTCCGCCATCTGCCTGTAGAATGGAAAACGCGGACTCGCTGGCGTACATCGGAGTGGCTATGCGATAGAAGTAATAGCCGACAATAATCGTGGGCAGCAGAACAAAGGCGAATAGACGTGCAAACAGACCAAACAGCTTTCGTCTGCGCCGACGGGCAATGTCTTTTTGAATCTGGCCGATTTCGAATTCGCGCCGCTGTGCCGGGCTCCATTCGGGGCCGGGAAGGGTCTGTTGCTTTTCTTTCACCGTTTGCGGCAGCTGGATCGTGACCTTGTCTTTCGGCTGGTCTTCCGCATCCGCGGTATCGGAAGAACCCGCCGCAAAATCCAGAAGGTTGGAGCGCGGAAACGGATCGATCCCCTTCTTTCGTAGCAGACGGACGGAATCGTAGTCCGACGTCGCGGCCAGACCGTGTTTCTGCGCCATGCGTCGGGCTATGCGCAGCTGACGACCGGTCAATCCTTCTTTCTTGATGGCATCCAGCTCGGTTCCCGCCGGGGCTTCCTCGGCCGGTTGGGTTGCTTTTCGGATGCGCGAAATCGCCTCGGCACGCGCCTCTACCGTGCCTTCGGCCTGCGAGGCATGGTTCGGGTCGTATTTCTTAACCTTGGGTTTGGTAGTCATATAGCTGCATCGCCTCTTCCAAGGAGTCAAACATATGAAGCTGCCCATCCACAAGCACGGCGGCCTGGCGGGCGAATTTTTCGAGGGTTTTGGGATTATGTGACACAATCACCAAAGTCGTGGTTCGCAAGCGTTCCTGCAGGATTGAACCCGCTTTTTTGTTGAATTCGACATCGGTGGTGGCAGGCATACCTTCGTCGATCAGGTACATGTCGAAATCCAGGGCCAGCATCAACGAAAAGGTGAAACGGGCGCGCATGCCGGCTGAGTATGTCGCCAAGGGTTGGTTGAAATACTCGCCCAAGTCGCACATCCAGCTGCAGTAAGCCTCGACATAGTCGGGGTCCATTCCATAAATCTTGGCGATGTAACGGGCATTCTCGAGCGCGGACATCTTCTTGGAAACGCCGCCGGCAAAGCCCATGGGGAAAGACACCCGACACTCTCGGCGGATCACACCTTCATCGGGTTTTTCGAGCCCGGCCATCATGTTGATAAGCGTGGTTTTTCCGGTGCCGTTCGGGGCCAGAACGCCAAGTGATTTTCCCAGCTCGACCCGGAACGAGACCCTGTCCAGGATCACCTTGCGGCGAGTCCCGGTCCAAAAGGACTTGCTGACATTCTCGAACTCAAGCATTCACGGCCTGCTCATGTTTTTGCTTTGGGTGCGGCCACCGGTGGCTGTCTGACGGCCGGATGTTCTACCGCTCCATGTTGGCCACATTATGTCGAAATATGAAACAAATGTTCAATGCGCGTTCGAAACGCCTGGCCACAATTGTGGCGCACAGAGCCGACAACTGGATCGGTTTGCGGGAACGACTATGATCCATCCTAGGATTGCAGAAAGCGCCAAAGGGCTGGAGATCAGGTGAAGCAACTTGCTGAGGAAATCAGATCGTGCCGGTTGTGCGCCGACCGCTTTGCTGCGACTGCAACCGCGCATCAGCCGCGCCCGGTGGTGTGGTTCCGCCCCGGTGCGCGCATCCTGATTGCAGGGCAGGCACCCGGGGCACGGGTCCATGAGAGCGGCCGACCGTTCACCGACCCCTCAGGCGACCGGCTGCGGGATTGGCTGGGGTTGGAGGAAGAACAATTCTACGATCAGGCGCGGGTTTCGATCGTTCCGATGGCGTTTTGTTTTCCGGGGTACGATGCGCGAAAGGCGGACTTGCCGCCGCCGGCGATCTGCAAGAAGACCTGGCATCACAGGGTGATGAGTGAACTTGGCGATGTTCCGTTGACCATCCTTGTCGGTGGCCACGCGCATAAATTCCATCTGGGCGCACAAGCTTCGGTGACCGATACGGTGCGCAATTGGCAACAGCACGCGCCGCGGGTATTTGCCTTGCCTCATCCGTCATGGCGCAATACGGCATGGATGAAGAAAAATCCCTGGTTCGAAACGGACCTGTTGCCGGTGCTGCGTGCCCGGGTCAAAGAGGTGATGGATGACTGACACGACCGCGCTGGACATTGCGCATGCCCAGATGGAGGCCGACCCTCAGAGCGATGCCGCGCGGCTGAGGTTTTTCGAACGGCTCGCGGACAACGAACTGTTTCTGTTGCTGACCGAAGAGGCGCGAGACGAAAACATCTCGCCCGAGCTGTTTGACGTGGCAGATGGTCGGTTTGTGCTGGCCTTTGACCGCGAAGACAGACTGGCGCAGTTTGCGGGCCGTCCTGCTCCATATGCCGCTCTGTCCGGACGTGTTCTGGCGGGAATGCTTGCAGGGCAGGGCATTGGGTTGGGGCTAAACCTCGAGGTGGCGCCGTCGTCGATGCTCATCCCCGCCGAAGCGTTGGCCTGGCTTGCGGAAACCCTCAGCCATGCCCCGCAAGAAGTGCAATCCCGTGTGACGGAGTTCCTTCCGCCCGCGGGGTTGCCCGACATTTTGCTGACGGCGCTGGACACCAAACTGGCCACAGCTTCAGGTCTGGCCTCCGCCGCATATCTCGCCGGAACCCGCGCCGAGGGCGGTGGGCAGGGTCATCTTCTTGGTTTCGTGGACGCGGTGCCCGGTGCCCAAACGGCCTTGGCCAAAGCGGTGTCCGAAGCTCTGACATTTTCGGGGATTGAGGCTGGTGCCTTGGATGTCGGTTTTTTCGCGGCCAGCGATCCTGCCGCCACAGCATTGGCGAAAGTGGGCCTGCGATTTGATATCCCCGAGCCTGTGCGCGCCTCCGGGTCCCGACCAGCGCCCGGAAGCGACCCGGACAGTCCCCCGATCTTGAAGTGAAGTCAAGGTTTCGGCGCAGGGATGATTTGCTCCCTGCGCCAAATGAACAGATTTATTCGGCAGCTGTCTCCAGCTTGTCCTGCGTACGGGTTTCGAAGTCGCTTGCGTTATGCCGTTCGCGCAGTTGGGTGTGCAACTCTCCGAAGGCGCGGTTGACCATGCGGCCCCGCTTCACGGCTGGCCGCGCGTCAATCTCTTGCGCCCATCGCATGACGTTCTTGTAAGACGTCACATCAAGGAACTCGGCCGCGTCGTACAAACGACCCAGAGCAAGTTGCCCATACCACGGCCAGATTGCCATATCAGCGATCGAATAGTCCGAGCCGGCGATAAAGGTTTTGTCGGCAAGCTCGCGGTCCAGAACATCCAGCTGGCGTTTGGTCTCCATCGCAAAGCGGTTGATCGGGTATTCCCATTTCTCTGGCGCATAAGCGTAGAAATGCCCGAACCCACCACCCAGATAAGGCGCGCTGCCCATCTGCCAGAAAAGCCAGTTCATCACTTCTGTGCGCTCAGGGACGGATGCGGGTAGGAATGCTCCGAACTTTTCGGCCAGATGGACAAGGATGGAGCCGCTTTCAAACACCCGTATCGGCGCTTCACCCGAGCGGTCCATAAGGGCGGGGATTTTCGAGTTCGGGTTGATCGCGACAAAATCCGAGCCGAACTGATCGCCGTCACCGATATTGATCAGCCATGCATCATATTCTGCACCTGTGTGACCCAGGGCCAAAAGCTCTTCCAGCATGACCGTCACTTTCACCCCGTTGGGCGTTGCAAGCGAATACAACTGCAAGGGATGTTTACCGACGGGCAATTCCTTGTCATGGGTCGCCCCTGCGATGGGGCGGTTGATATTCGCGAAACGCCCTCCGCTTTCACTATCCCATGTCCAGACTTTTGGTGGGGTGTATGTGGTGGTGTCGCTCATCTTCTGCCTTTCGTCCCAGAGCCGAGCCGCGCCCGGCCCGACAAGAGTTAGTGTTGCAGAACAAGAACGCCAACCCCCGACGTGGCGGCTGTTCTGTAACAATTGCGGCAAGACTGCTCACGTTTGCTCGTCAATGGTCACAGCGGCGTTAACGGGTCTTCGCCGACGGAGGGAATTGCTTATTGTCTCTGCAGACAGCCACTCTGGCCCTGCAACCCGTCAAGACACGAGGACATGAAACATGAACAGATTTGCTCTGACCTTTGCTGCTGCAATGGCGTTGGCCGTGCCCGCCTTTGCCGGCCCGCAATATGTCGATGGGACCGGCTTCGCCGTGTCCGGATATGATGTGGTGGCCTACCGTGGGCTTGCACAGTCGCCGATCGGACAGTCGCAGCCCGAAGGCGTGCGCGGACGGTCGGATATCACTGCGGAATACAACGGGGCGACCTGGGCTTTTGCGAGCGAAGAAAACCGCGCGAAGTTCCTTGAAAACCCCGCGTTCTATGCGCCGCAATATGATGGCCATTGCGCCTATGGCGTGTCCAAGGGTGGCAAGGTTCCCGGCAACCCCAACCTTTGGCGGATCGTTGACGACAAGCTGTATCTGAACATCACCGATGTCGTGGTCGGATTCTGGGAGGAAGACGTCCCGGGCAACATCAACCTTGCTGAGGGGAACTGGCCGGGGCTCGAGGGCAATGACGCTTCGACCAACGTGATCCCGAAATTCACGTCCGAGGGCCCGATCGCGAACTGACGTTACGCGCGTTGCAGGCCCGGCAGACCCGCCGGGCCTTTTTCAATGCTTGGTCTTCAACAAGCCTGCCAGAACTGTTCCCGAGTGGCCTGATCCGCCTCGAACCGGATCCGGACGCTGCGCGCGCCGGGAAACTTGCGTTCTCGAATGGTGTCGGGAACAACGACCTCGCCCGCTCCGCCATTCTTGGCCTGGAAGGACAGTATCTCGGTTTCGACCGTCCGAAAGCCGGCAAGAACGGATGTCGGCAGGGCAACGCGGTTTTCACCTTCGCAAACCGGCGTCGCAACGAAATAGGTCAGGTCGCGGCCATAGCATCCGATCGCCTCTGGTACATGGTCCGAATTGCGCGTCGATAGCGGGCAATCTTCCGCGCTGGTCTCGCCAAAGGATAGGGCGCGACTTGGATCGAGCAGCTTCAGGCAGGCGGAAATATCCTTCTCGTCCAGCTCTATGATACGCTTTCTGAGTTTCGGGCGTCGCGGTTGGGCCGGCCCGGCGCCTTTTCCTGCCAACCCGTTTTTGCGCAGATAGTCATAGGCCGACTTCGCCTGCGCAAACTGATTGCAGTCGCCGCCTGTATGGTCGGGATGTGCATGAAAGGCGATGTCACGCCACGCATTCCGGATGTCCGATGCGGTGGCGGTCTGATCAAGGCCCAAGACGTGCAGTGCATCTACGCGAGCCTGAATTTTCTCGACTGGCTCCATACCAAAATCACTCGATAAAACAACTGTCTCCTATTTTCCGGAGCCTTGAGTTTCTGTCAAATTTTCCAGTGAATTGGTAGGATTGGCGGGGACAGTGCGCCGTTGCAGGGGGAATTGTTCGCACCTTACAAAGGGCCGCAGGTGGCAATCCCCCTTTGGCCAGTGCAAATGCAAGGAACAGTCAGGCGACGTTTTGTAGATCGGCTTTGGGCGTGATCCCAAGGGCAAAACACACATCGCGGGTCAGTTCGGGGCGGTTCAGCGTATAAAAATGCAGCTTGTCCACGCCTTCGTCGATCAGGTCCGAACACAGCTCGGTGCATAGCGCGGTGGCCAACAGGTCGTGCCGGTTGTCACGGATTGCTTTGTCAAAGGCCTGATCGACCCAGTCCGGCACCTGCGCGCCACAGCGTTTGGCAAATTTCTTGGCACCGGCCCAGTTCTCGATCGGCAGGATGCCCGGCACGATCGGCTTGTCGATCCCGGCCTTGGCGCAGGCATCGCGAAAGCGCAAAAAGGTTTCGGCTTCGAAGAAGAATTGCGTCAAAGCCTCGTCTGCGCCGGCGTCCAGCTTGGCTTTCAACCAGTCGATGTCAGCCTGTGCATGTGGCGCTTCGGGGTGAATGTCTGGATAGGCACCGACGCGGATGGTGAAGCTGCCGGTTTCCGCAAGTGCTGCGATCAATTCGACCGAGTGGGCGAACCCATCGGGGTGCGGGACGAACCGTTGCTGCCCCTTGGGTGGGTCGCCGCGCAACGCAACGATGTCGGTGACGCCGGCCGCGGCAAAGCTGTCGGCAATGGCCAAGGTCTCGCTGCGTGAAGCGTCGATACATGTCAGATGGGCCGCGACTTTCAATCCCGAGGATTTGTGCAACGTCGCCACCGCGTCGCGGGTCAATTCACGGGTGGTGCCCCCCGCTCCATATGTGACCGAGACAAAACGGGGTGCCAGTGGCGCCAGTGTCTGAACCGTATCCCACAGGCGAAACGACGCTTCGAGCGTCTGAGGCGGAAAGAATTCGAAGGAAATCTCGGGCTGGGTCATGGCAGTCTCGCAGGTTGTGTTGCGGCTCTTGTGCCATGGAGTTCTTTGTGAGACAAACTCATATTATTCAAGAACAACATGAACGACGCGAAAGATGCATATCGAATTTCGACACCTGCGCACGATCAAAGCCATCCATGAATGTGGTGGGTTGGCCCGTGCGGCGGATCAACTGAACATCACTCAGTCTGCGCTCAGCCATCAGATCAAAGGGCTGGAGGATCAGGCCGGCGTCGAGCTGTTCCTGCGCCGGTCGAAACCGATGAAACTGTCGGCCGCTGGGCTGCGCCTTCTGCGTCTGGCCGAGCAGATTCTGCCGCAGGTCGAAGCGATGCAGGAGGAGTTTTCCTCGCTGCGCGATGGGCGCACGGGACGGATGCACATCGCGATCGAGTGCCACGCCTGTTTCGAGTGGCTGTTCCCGGTGCTCGAGGCCTTCCGCAAGTCGTGGCCGGATGTCGATGTCGATATCCGGCCAGGTCTGGCCTTTGACGCGCTGCCCGCGCTGCAGAAGGAAGAGGTCGATCTGGTCGTCTCCTCGGACCCCGAAGATCTGCCGGGGGTCGAGTTCATCGAGTTGTTCGACTACAATCCTGTTTTTGTCGCCGCCTCGACCCACCCTCTGGCCGAGAAAGCGTATATCGAGGCCGAGGATTTTCGCGGTCAAACGCTGATCACTTATCCGGTCGAACGCACGAGGCTTGATATCTTCAGCCAGCTTCTCATCCCGGCCCGCGTTGAGCCTGCTGCGATCCGGCAAGTCGAGTTGACCGCCGTGATCCTGCTGCTTGTGGCGTCAAACCGTGGAATATCCGTTCTGCCCGACTGGGTGGTGCGCGAGGTCAAGTACAACTCGGACTATGTGACCCGCCCGCTGACCAAGGATGGCATCACGCGTCGGCTGTATGCCGCAGTGCGCACCGAGGACATGGAAAAACCCTTTGTGCAGGAATTGGTCAAGCTGGCCAGCCTAGAGGCGCGCAAGCTGCAGCAGCAATAAGGTTTTGGCCACGCGGGAAACGGCATGCTGCTATGCGCATCATTCCTCTTGGCAAGGGGGCGTTGCGCCAGTATACGCGCGGTTTGACCGGACAGGAGCCTCGGAACTATGGTTGGCAGTGCAAATCTCAACATCATGATCAAGGCCGCGCGCAAAGCGGGTCGATCGCTGGTAAAAGACTTTCGCGAAGTCGAGAACCTGCAGGTGTCGATGAAGGGCGCGGGCGATTTCGTCTCGAAGGCCGACATTGCAGCCGAGAACATTCTGAAAGAAGAACTTCTGGGCGCGCGTCCCACCTACGGTTGGCTGGCTGAAGAAGGTGGTGTGATCGAGGGCGAAGACCCGACCCGGCGTTGGATCGTTGACCCTCTGGACGGGACGACCAATTTCCTGCACGGGCTGCCGCACTGGGCGGTTTCGATCGCCCTTGAACACAAGGGCAAGATCGTCGCGGGCGTCATCTACGATCCCGCGAAGGACGAGATGTTCTTTGCCGAAAAGGGCGAGGGTGCCTGGATGAACGACATGCGTATCCGCGTGTCGAGCCGCAGCCGGATGATCGAATCGATCTTCTCGACCGGTTTGCCGTTTGGTGGCCGCTCGGACCTGCCTGCCACGTTGCAGGACCTGGCCCGTCTGATGCCTGCCTGCGCGGGTGTGCGCCGCTGGGGTGCAGCTGCGCTGGATATGGCCTATGTTGCCGCTGGCCGCTACGAAGGCTTCTGGGAGCGTCGCCTGAACGCCTGGGATCTGGCCGCTGGCATCATCATCGTGAAAGAGGCGGGTGGGTTCGTTCAACCGTTGAACCCCGAAGGCAGCATTCTGTCCGACGGGGAAGTCATCTGCGCCAACGAACCGATTTTCGACCAGTTCGCCAAGGTGATCCGCGGCTGATCCGCCTATACGGCGGCTGGAAACGACCAGAACCAATTTCTAAGTTCGCGCGGCCGAATTGGCCGGGCGTTTTGTTTCAAAGCCGTACAGTACCCGCCAAGCCTGCCTCAGAGGCCAGCCGCGCAGCCACGGACGCCACGGCCAGGTCCTGCAACCCGACCCCGGTCCCATCGAACAGGGTGATCTGGTCAGCCTTTGTTCGGCCGGGATGATCGCCATTGATCACCGCTCCAATCGGCGTGATGGCGTCAGGATCCAGCGTGCCGGAAGCCACGGCATGTTGCGCCTCACCGATGGTGACGGACTGGGCAACCTCGTCGGTGAAGACCTGAGCCGAAGCAACCAGTTCGGGGTCGACTTCCATCTTGCCCTTCGTGTCGGTACCCATGCAGGCCAGATGCGTTCCGGGCTTGATCCAATCGCGCATCAACAACGGTTCGAACGCCGATGTGATCGTGATGATGACGTCGGCCTGCGCCCCCAGTTCCCGCTGCGAGACGGATTCGAAATCCAGTCCGATGTCCTGCGCGACGGCGGCCAGTTTCGGAAGCATTTCGGGATGGGGATTCCATGCCACCACCTTTTCGAAGTCGCGTTGCTCGGCGGCGGCGCGCAACTGAAAGGCCGATTGATGGCCCGCGCCGACCATGCCAAGCACCTTGGCGTCCCTGCGGGCCAGGTGCGCGATCGACACTGCCGAGGACGCAGCCGTGCGGATAGCCGTAAGATAGTTTCCACCGACCAGCGCGGAAGGTTGCCCGGTATCGGGATCGAACAGGATGACGGTGGATTGGTGGTTGGTCAGCCCGCGATTGGAGTTTCCCGGCCAATAGCCACCAGATTTGACACCCAGAACCAAGCCTTCGGCGTCAAAGCCGGATTTGAACCCATATACGGCGCCGGCATGACCCAGCCCTTCGCGGATGACGGGGAAGTTGCGCGCTCCGCCTCGTGCCATCGCTGAGAACACGTCTTGGATTGCGTCAAACGCCAGCTTGCGGTTGACCAGCTGCTTGCATAGGTCTTCGCCAACGATCTGTATCAGATTGGTTTCAGCGTTCATCTCGTCCCTCATGATCAAAACGCCTTGCCGCGAGCAGAGACCGGCCACAGGGTCTCGACCCTTCCGTTGCGCACGCCGACATACCAGTCGTGCACGTTGCAGGTCGGATCGCAGTGCCCGGGGACCAGACGCAACTTGTCGTTCACCCGCAACACGCCGTTGGGGTCTCCGATCACACCGTGTTCGTCCGAACATTTCAGGTATTCGACATCATCGCGGCCAAAAATCACCGGCAAACCGCTGTCTATCGACTGTGCCTTGAGCCCTGCGTCGCAGATCGCCTTTTCCGGTTTGGCGTGGCTCATGACACTGGTGAGTATGAACAAGGCGTTTTCCCATTCGCCCTGATCGATCCTTTGGCCATTCCGGTCCAGAATCCGCCCATAGTCGGCATCCATGAACGCGTAGGACCCGCACTGCAATTCGTTGTAAACGCCCGAATTGCTTTCGAAGTAATAGGATCCCGTCCCGCCGCCCGAGACCAGTTCGCACTCAATCCCGTCCGCCTTCAACCCGTCGACGGCGTCCCGCACCATGGCGATTGCTGCATCCAGTTTTTCTTTTCGCGCGTCATAGCTGTCGAGATGTTGCATCGCGCCCTGATAGGCTTGAAGGCCGGTGAACTTCAGGTTCGGTGCCGCCTCGACCGCGCGGGCAATGGTTATGACGTCAGCCGTACTGGTCACCCCACAGCGCCCCGCGCCGCAGTCGATCTCGACCAGGATCTCCAGCTGCGTTCCGTGGGTCTGCGCCGCAGAGGACAGCTCGGGCACATTCTCAATGTCGTCAACGCAGACCAGCGTTCGCGCGCCCAGCTGCGGCAACCGAGCCAAGCGGTCAATTTTGGCCGGATCGCGCACCTGGTTGGACACAAGGATATCCTTGATCCCGCCACGCGCAAAAACCTCGGCCTCCGAGACCTTCTGACAGCACACACCAACTGCGCCGCCCAGTTTTTCCTGCAGGCGCGCGACGTCCACAGACTTGTGCATCTTGCCATGCACCCGATGGCGCATGCCGTGCGCTTTGGCGTAGTCGCCCATTTTGCGGATGTTCCGCTCCAGCGCGTCGAGGTCCAGTATCAGGCAAGGAGTCTGGATTTCGCTCTCATCCATGCCGATTGCTGCGGGGATGTCGAAGCCGACGTCCAATTGATCGATGTTCACGGGTCTGTTCATCCTTCTCCTCCTTGCCCGGCCAGCCAGGGCAGCTTGTCCAAATCCACATTGCCGCCGGTCAGGATCACGCCGACGCGTTTGCCTCGAAAAACCTCGGGGTTGTTGAGAATGGTTGCCAACGGAACGGCCGAAGATGGCTCAATCACCAGTCGCAGGTGTTTCCAGGCCAGTTTCATTGCCGCCACGATTTCGTCTTCGGAGGCCGTGAAGATGTCGGCAACGTTCCGCGACACGAAGTGCCAAGTGTTTTCCTTGAGCGGAACCAGCAGGCCGTCGGCCACCGTCTTGGGTGCGTCGTCGGCGATGATCCGACCGGCTTTGAAAGATCGGTATGCGTCATCAGCCTGCTGAGGTTCCGCGGCATAGATCGCGACATCAGGGGCCAGATTTGATACTGTCAGGCACGTGCCGGACACCATACCGCCGCCGCCGATCGGAGCGATAACGGCATCAAGCCCACCTGTTTGTTCCAGCATCTCGGCCGAGCACGTGGCCTGTCCTGCTATGACACGCGGATCGTTGTAGGGGTGCACGAATTCGCCACCCGTTTTGGCCTGCACCTGGGCAAAGGTCGCTTCGCGCGATGACGTCGATGGCTCACATTCGGTGATCGTGCCGCCAAACCTGCGGACCGCGTCCTTTTTGGCCTGAGGTGCGGTGCGCGGCATGACGACGTTGCAGGGAATGCCGCGCCGACCGGCCGCATATGACAGGGACAGTGCATGATTCCCGCTGGAGTGGGTGCAGACGCCCTTGCCGGCGATCTCGTCGGGCAGTCCAAATACCGCATTGCAGGCGCCGCGGACCTTGAAGGCTCCGGCCTCCTGCAGGTTCTCGCACTTGAAAAAGAGCCGTGCGCCGGTTTGTGCGTTCAGATACTCCGACGACAGAACGGGTGTACGCCGGATATGTGGTTTGATCCGTTCATGCGCTGCGCGCATGTCGTCGATCGTCAGCTCTGCAGCCGAAAGCGTGTCCAACATACCGATCTCCTCAGGCTGCTGCGCGCGAGCGGTTGGTGCCGTTCGCACGGAAGTATTCCTGCGCTGCCGCCACGCCGCTGCCCAGTTGTATCGGGTAGTTCAGATCGGCCATCGCCATCTCGATCGTGGCAAGGCCGGAAAGAACCATGACGTCCGTCAGGCTGCCAAGGTGCCCGATGCGAAACGCCTTGCCGTTCAACTGCCCCAGGCCGATCCCGAAGGACACTCCATAGATGTCATAGGCATGGTTAGTCAGGACATTGCTGTCGAACCCATCGGGTACATAGACTGCGCTGACAGTGTCCGAGTAGAGGTCCGGCGATTGAGCGACCAGGCTCAAACCCCAGGCGTCGACGGCCCGACGCACGCCTTCGGCCAGACGGAAGTGACGGGCGTAGACGTTGTCCAGGCCTTCTTCGAACAAAATGGATAGGCTTTCCTGCAGCCCGCAGATCAGTTGCAACGGCGGCGTGTATGGAAACCCGCCCGAGGCATTGGCGTCCAACATGTCCCGAAAGTCGAAATAGGTGCGGGGCAGCCGCGCACCATCCATCGCTGCCAGCGCCTTGGGGCTGACGCACAGGATTGCCATTCCAGCGGCCAGCATGAACCCCTTTTGCGACCCCGAAACCGCAATATCGACGCCCCAGCCATCGAATTCGAACGGCATCGAGGCCAGTGAACTGACGCAATCGACCAGCAGCAGGGCAGGGTGCGCCGAGGCATCCATCGCCGAGCGGATCGACTGAATATCCGATCGCACGCCGGTGGCCGTTTCATTGTGCGTCACCAGAACCGCCCGGATGTCGTGGTTCCGGTCGTCGGCGAGGATCGATTGAAACCGTTCGGCAGGTGCCCCGCTGCCCCAAGGGCAATCGATGACTTGCACATCCAGCCCATGCCGTTGGCAAAGGTCGATCCAGCGATGGCTGAATACGCCATGGCGGGCCACAAGAACCTTGTCGCCCGGGCTCAGTGTGTTGCTGATCGCAGCTTCCCACCCACCTGTGCCGCTGGATGGAAAGGTCACAATCTGACCCGTGGTCGACCGGAAGACCTGCTTGAGGCCCTCGAGTGCCGGAGCAAAGGCCTGAACGAAATCCGGCGCGCGGTGGTCAATGGTCTGGACCTGCATCGCGCGCAGGAGGCGATCCGGGATATTCGTCGGGCCGGGAATGAAGACCGGGTTCTGTTTTGACATCATCATGTCCTCCGCTTTGCCCCAAGTCTGTCTCCGCGTCGGCGGTGATGCAATTTTCTTGAAAAATATTTTCATTATTTTGTTAAAATGCGTAACCTGCCATAAATGCAGGATATTCACTTTCTCATTTCGCTGAGTGTTTGTGATCAGCTGAGAAAGCCAGACGGCCGTTCGGCCAAAATGAGGGAGAATCACAATGTCAGCCCAGAAGCGGCCGCGCGGACGGCCCAAGTCGTTGTTCAAGGAAAGCTCGGCCGGAACCATGCAGGCGTTGGACCGTGCGCTGGGGGTCCTGACCACGGTCGCACGGCTTGAACGCACCGCGCTCAGCGACCTCGCGCGTGAGATCGACGTGCCTACTGCAACCACGCATCGCATCCTGACGACCTTGCAAAAGCATGGGTTCGTCAGCTTCAGCGAAGAACGTCAGGAATGGATGATCGGAGTCGAAGCCTATCGCACAGGCGCTTCGTTTCTGCGGCACAACAGCGTTGTCGAGATCGGCCGGTCAGTTCTTCGGCGCCTGATGCAGGACAGCGGAGAAACTGCGAACCTGGCAGTTCCCGACGGGTCGGAAGTGGTGTTTGTCGGGCAAGTCGAGACATCGAACCCGATCCGGGCGTTCTTTCCGCCGGGCGCGCGCACACCGATGTATGCCTCGGGTACGGGCAAAGCGATCCTGGCGGCCATGACCGAGGCATCCCGGGCCAAGGTGTTGGCGGACACCAAGCTTGTGCCGTATACGCCCAATACTTGCGCCACATTGGATACCTTGCGCGAGGATCTGACCGAAACGCGGCTGCGCGGATGGTCTTATGATCGAGAGGAGCGCCACTCGGGCATGTCCTGCATCGGAGCCGCGATCTTCAACGACAAGCAGGAACCTTGCGCCGGAATCTCTGTCTCGGGGCCGACCGCGCGATTCAATCCGGACCGGGCACCCGAGCTTGCCGCCCACGTCGTTCAGGCTGCGCAAGAGATCACGCGGCTGAGCGGTGGTCAAACTCCGGATCAGTCAGGCCGATCAGAGGGGTGATTGACCCCGTCGTTCCAGGGAATCGGCCCGTGGGTTCTGGGGTTTCCGCCCTCGATGCAGCCAAGGTTGACGCCGCACTCCCCCGGATCCGAGCGTCTTTGGTGATAAACGTATATCCCGCAGGTCTTGCAGAAATAGTGTTTCGCCGTGTGCGTGCCCCACGTGTAGAGGCTCAGGTTCTCGGCGCCTTCAAGAATGCGCAGGCTCTCGGTTATGGCGGTCACGGCGGCGGCCCCGCGGCGGATGCAGAAGGAACAGTCGCATCGGGCAGCCGTGGACAGGCCACCGGGGAACTCGGCCTCGATCTTCACGGCGCTGCAATGGCAGGTGGCGGTCATTTGGCTCATCGGCGTGGCACTCTTGGTATGCGGGACTGGCTGAGCTTGTAGCGGTGTTCGGGATGCGGCGGGTGGCCGTGGGTGCGGTTCCAATAGGCCGGCCCGCCGCGTTTCAGCCACAGTGGGATGCACAGTACCAAACCGATCACGAAACCGCCCGTATGCGCCCAATAGGCCACACCGCCGGCGTCAGGGTTGCTGGACACGCTGCCAAGGAACTGCATGCCCAGCCAGACGCCCAGCATCACGAAGGCCGGGATGGTGAAGACCCGGAAGTAGATGATCAGAATCAGCAGGATATCGACGCGCGCCTTTGGGAACATCAGCAGGTACCCACCCATCACTGCGGCAATTGCGCCGGACGCGCCGATGGTGGGTACCAGCGACCCGGGAGCCGTAACGATATGGACCAGCCCGGCGCCGATACCCGCGACCATGTAGAACAGCAGGAAGGGCAGGTGGCCCATCTCGTCTTCCATGTTGTCGCCGAAGATCCACAGGAACAGCATGTTGCCGATCAGATGCATCCAGCCGCCATGCAGGAACATCGACGTCACCAACGTCTCGAGCGCCACGCCGTCGCTGATGCGGGCGGGGATGATCGCATAGTCGAAATAGAACCGGTTGATCAGCCGGGCATCGTCCATGATTCCGACATAGCTGAGGAAAACCAGGACATTCGCCGCGATCAGCGCATAGACGACATAGGGTGTGCGGCCCGAGGGGTTGTGGTCTCGAATTGGAAACATGGGGGGACGCTGGGCTTTTCACGGCCCAGCGTCAAGTCAGCTTATGCCGCACCGCCCAGAAGTGCGGCGTTTCCTCCGGCGGCCGTGGTGTCGACGCAGACATGGCGCTCGGCCATCACCCGCGACCGGTCGGGCAAGCCGGGGATCAGCGGCAGGATGGGGCCGTCTCGCCGAGCCAGATGGCGCTCGATCTGACGCGCGGTGTCCGCATCGCCCCACCACAGAACCCCCGATATTCCCGGCAGGTTCTCAAGCCGGTGCAGGTCAAGCGCGCCCTCGGTCTGAATCGCGGTGCCGCCAAGCGCGAGAATGGCGTCTGCTTGCGCCTTGGCCGCCTCGGGGCCGGGGCCCAGGCACAGGAACGGCGCGCGGGGGAACTCGGTCAGCCGGTTCGACTCGCCGGTCGGTCCGGGCATCGAGCGGGTCGTCGGCGCGGCAGGCTGCCCGATCGGTGCGGGCAGGTCGGTTGGGGCGGACCATTCCGAGGCCACGACCTGTCGGTCCGGGGCGCAGAAACGGGCCAGATAGTTCGGGCCGCCCGCCTTGGGGCCGGTGCCGGACAGGCCTTCGCCGCCGAAAGGCTGCGAGCCGACGATCGCGCCGATCTGGTTGCGGTTGACATAGATGTTGCCGGCGTGGATCGCCTCGGTGACGTGCTGCACCCGGTCGTCGATGCGGGTGTGCAGGCCGAAGGTCAGGCCATAGCCGGTGGCGTTGATGTCGGCGATCACCTGGTCGATCTCGTGTGACTTGAACCGGGCGACATGCAGGACAGGGCCGAAGATCTCGCGTTCCAGCGCTTTTATACCGGGGACTTCGATCAGCGTGGGCGCCACGAAGATCCCCTCGGGCGGCAGCGCCAGCTCCTTCAAAACACGACCCTCGGAGCGGGCCTTGGTAACGTGGTCCGCGATGCCCTGACGGGCCTGTTCGTCGATCACCGGGCCGCAATCGGTCGAGAGCAGCCACGGGTCGCCCACCGACAGGGCGTCCATCGCGCCCTTGAGCATGGCCAGCACGTCATCGGCGATGTCGTCCTGCAGATACAGACAACGCAGGGCCGAGCAGCGCTGGCCCGCCGACTGAAAGGCGCTTTCGATGATCGACTGCACGGCCTGTTCGGGCAGGGCGGTGCTGTCCACGATCATCGCGTTCAGCCCGCCGGTTTCGGCGATCAGCGGCGTTCCGGGCCGCATGTGCTCGGCCATTGCCGCGCGGATTTTCAACGCCGTCGCGGTCGAGCCGGTGAAGGCCACGCCCGAGACGCGCGCATCCGACGTCAGCGCGGCCCCGACCGCTGGCCCGCCCGGCAGCAATTGAAGCGCATCGCGCGGCACGCCGGCTTCGTGCAGCAGTTGCACCGCCCGGTGGGCGATCAGCGGAGTCTGCGGTGCGGGTTTGGCCAGAACCGCATTGCCTACGGCGAGCGCAGCCGAGATCTGCCCGGTGAAAATCGCCAGAGGGAAGTTCCACGGGCTGATGCAGGTGAAGGTGCCCACAGGCTCGCCCTCGGGGATGTTGGCGGCGTAGTAGCGCAGGAAGTCCACCGCCTCGCGCAGTTCGGCTACCGCATCGGGCAGTGATTTGCCGGCCTCACGCGCAAGAAGGGCGAAGAGCTCGCCATAATGCTCCTCGTAGAGGTCGGCGGCGGCATTCAGGACGCGGCTGCGCTCGGCAGCTGGGGCCTGCCACGAAGCAGCTGCGGCCAGCGCCAGCTCCACATCCGAGGCGCTGGCCGAGGCGACCGCGCCGGGCCGGTCCTCGGGCAGGGCGGGGTTGATGACAGGTTCCTCGGCCTCGGGCGCTGCGTCACCGGCCAGCAGGGGCTTCGCGAACCAGTGATGTGCGCGAAAGGCGTCGCGGGCGGCATCGATCCGGTCCAATGTCGGTGTGTGATGCAGGTCGAATCCTAGCGAGTTTGGTCTTTCAGGTTGAAACAGTTCGGGGCCGGTTGGGATGCGGCGTGCAGGTTTCCGCACGACCTCGAACGGATCGGCTGCCACCACTTCGGGGGCCACGTTTTCGTCCACGATCTGGTTGACGAACGAGCTGTTGGCGCCGTTTTCCAGCAGCCGCCGCACCAGATAGGCCAGCAGGTCGCGATGCGCGCCAACTGGCGCGTAGATGCGGCAGCGGGTATCGCGTTGGTCCTTGACGATCTGGTGCAGGGTCTCGCCCATGCCGTGCAGGCGCTGGAACTCGAAGGGTTGACCCTCGGCCATGTGCAGGATCGCACTGACCGTGTGGGCGTTGTGGGTCGCGAACTGAGGATAGATCCGGTCGGTCATGCCCAAGAGCTTGCGGGCATTGGCGATGTAAGAGATGTCGGTTGCCGCCTTGTTGGTGAAGACCGGGAAGCCGTCGACGCCCTCGACCTGCGCGCGCTTGATCTCGGTGTCCCAGTAGGCGCCTTTGACCAGACGCACCATCAGCTTGCGGTCATACCGCTCGGCCATCTCATAAAGCGTGTCGAGCACCAGCCCGGCACGCGGTCCATAGGCCTGTACCACCACGCCGAACCCATCCCATCCGGCCAGCGCTGGCTCGGACAGAACCGCCTCGATCACCTGCAGCGACAGCGACAGGCGGTCAGCCTCTTCGGCGTCGACGTTCAGGCCCATTCCGGCGGCCTTGGCCAGCAGCGCCAGCGCCCGCAGGCGCGGCACCAGTTCGTGCATCACGCGCTGTTCCTGGGCCACTTCGTAGCGGGGGTGCAGGGCCGACAGCTTGACCGAGATGCCGGGGTTGGCGCGGATGTCGTCCTGCGTGCAGGCATCGGCAATCGCCGCGATGGCGCGGGAATATGAAAGGTGATAGCGCGCGGCGTCTGCCTCGGTGCGCGCGGCCTCGCCCAGCATGTCGTAGGAATAGGTGTAGCCCTTGGCCTCCATCCCGGCGGCGCGTTTCATGGCGGACTGGATCGTTTCACCCAGAACGAACTGACGGCCCATTTCCTTCATCGCGCGACCGACGGCGGTGCGGATGACCGGCTCGCCCAGCCGCTTGATGGCGCCGCGCAGGGCGCTGACCGGCGAGGCCTTGCCCTCGTCCAGCACCTTGCCCGTCAGCATCAGCGCCCAGGTCGAGGCATTGACAAGCGACGACGACGAGTGGCCGAGGTGCTTGCCCCAATCCGAGGGCGCGATCTTGTCTTCGATCAGCGCGTCGATCGTGTCGGCGTCGGGCACGCGCAACAGCGCCTCGGCCAGACACATTAGCGCGATGCCCTCGTCGGTGGACAAGCCGTACTCCGCCAGAAACACCTCCATCAGCCCCGGCGCGGTGCTGGAGCGGATGTCGCGCACCAGTTGCGCGGCCGCCTCGCAGATGGCGGTTCGGTCCGCTTGGGTCAGGGCGGCCTGATCGGTCAGGGATTTCAGCAACGCGGTTTGGTCCGCGTAGGTCATGGAATCGATGGTGTGGCGCAGGCTGTGAGTCATGTGTCCTCCGGTCTTTCACGCAGTATACTTGCGATTTTGCGGGACAACGGACCGAAAATGAAATAATGGTCGTCCAATGTCCTGTATTTTGGATCAAATGCCATGCGAAAAGACTTTCCGGGTCTGGACCGGTTTGACCGCGCGATTCTGTCCATCGTGGCCGAGGACGGCCGGATCTCGGTCGCGGATCTGGCCCGGCGGATCGGGCTGTCGAAATCACCGACGCAGGCGCGGCTGAAACGGCTCGAGTCCGAGGGGATCATCACCGGCTACCGGGCCATGCTGGACCCGATCCGCCTGGGCCTAGACCATGTGGCCTTTGTCGAGGTGCGACTGACCGACACGCGGGAAAAGGCGCTGGCCGAGTTCAACGCGGCGGTCCGCAAGGTGCCCGAGATCGAACAGGCGCACATGATCGCGTCGAATTTCGACTATCTGCTGAAGGTGCGGACCGGGTCGATGACGGAATATCGCGCGGTTCTGGCCGAAAAGATTTCGTCGCTGCCGCATGTGGCCAGCACCTCGACTTTCGTGGCGATGGAGGCGGTGAAAGAGACCGGGTTGGCCGATGCCATCGATGGCGCGGGTTGACGAAAGGGCGATCCGCGTCACCATTGCACTATGAGACACCTTATTCTTTCCGCAGTTCTGAGCGCGAGCATTGCGATCCCGGCAATTGCTGAGACCTGTCCGCCTGCGCCCGATCACGCCGCCCGGCTGGGTGAGTTAATCGGTCAGATCCAGCAGGCCGAGACCGAGATGGCCGCGCGCGAGATCTCGAACCAGATGTGGGAGCTGTGGGCCGACGCACCTGACGAGGCCGCGCAGACCGTATTGGATCAGGGCATGTCCAGACGTAATGCCTGGGATCTGTTGGGGGCGCTGCAGGATTTCGACCGTTTGATTGCATATTGCCCCGAGTATGCCGAGGGCTACAACCAGCGCGCATTCGTGAATTTCCTGCGTCAGGATTTTGAATCGGCCCTGACCGATCTGGACCGCGCACTAGAATTGTCGCCGAACCATATCGCAGCGATGAGCGGTCGTGCGCTGACCCTCATGGGTCTGCAGAGAATGGAAGAAGCCCGCGTTGCACTGGCAGAGGCGCTGGAACTGAACCCGTGGCTGCCCGAGCGTCACCTTGCAGCCGATGGTGGGCCTTTGGCGATGCCGGGCCAAGATCTCTGAACAGCACTGTCACCCCCGACGCTTCGCCGGGGGTGATCGCTGAGGTAAGACGGTTCAGCCGACCTGTCCGTTGTCCTTGCGTTTGATCGCGATGATCGAGGAACGCGGCGTGCCCCCATCTGGCCAGGATCCACCGGGGTGCTGGATGCCTACAAACATGGTCCGGCGGTCGGCCGACCATGTCAGACCGGTCACCTCGCAGCCGTTCGGGCCGGTCATGAATCGAACGATTTCACCCGTGATCGGGTCGCCAGCCAGCATCTGGTTGTTGCCATGGCCTGCAAAATCGCCTTCGTTGTCGTCGTTCCCGTCGGTCTGGATCCAGACCACGCCGGTGCTGTCGATCATCATCCCGTCGGGCGAGTTGAACAGGTTGCCTTCGTTTACGTTCTCGGACCCGGCATACGCATCGGAATGCACTGTCGGATTGCCGGCCATGACGTACAGATCCCACTGAAACGCCGTTTCTGCATGATCCTGGTTGGCTGGCCGCCAGCGAACAATCTGCCCGTATTTGTTGGTTTCCCGAGGGTTGGGGCCATTGACCGAAGTATCATCGCCACCCGCGTTGGGTTTGACGCCACGGTTCTTGTTGTTGGTCAGGCAGCAATAGGCCTCGGCAAGAACCGGGCTGGTTGCAACCCATTCCGGTCGGTCCATCGTGGTTCCACCGGCCTCAGACGCCGCGATGCGGGCAAAGATCAGAATCTCGGCTTCGTCCATGCCGGTGGTTTCCGGTGTCAGCGGCACCCATTCACCGGACATGTCGTCGTTGAATCTGGCAACATAAAGCGTGCCGTCATCCAGCAGACCTTCGGTATCCCCGCCGGGGGTGTAGACGCCGTTCGAGACGAATTTGTACAGGTATTCGCCCCGCTCATCATCGCCCATATAGACGACAATGCGACCATCCTTGGCCAACTCGACCGCGGCGTTTTCATGTTTGAACCGCCCAAGTCCGGTATGCTTGACCGGGGTGCTGTTGGGATCGGTCGGGTCGATTTCGACCACCCAGCCGACGCGATGTGGTTCGTTGGGGTTCTTCGAGGTGTCAAACCGCGGATCGAACAATTCGTAACCGTTCCAGCTTTCGGCCTTGATGCCGTATCGCTTGAAGCCATCCGCGACCTTTGGAGTATATGTCGCGCTTTCGTTGCTGGAGCCGAAGTAGCCGTTGAAGTTCTCTTCGCAGGTCAGGTAGGTGCCCCAAGGTGTCTTGCCCGAGCCGCAATTGTTCATCGTGCCCAGCGACGTTGTGCCGGTCGGATCGGCCTCGGTCTTCAGCAGGTCGTGGCCAGCTGCCGGCCCCACGATCTTCATGGGGGTGTTGTGGTGAATTCGGCGATTGAAAGGGCTGTCCTTGACCACGGTCCAGCCATCCGGGGTTTCGGCAATTTCCATCACCGTCACACCCTGCAGGTTCTGCAACTTTCGAACGTCATCCGCGTTTGCGGGCACACCTTCCTGCGCTGCGGGCAGGTTGATTTTGCGATTGGGATACTCGTGATTGATGGCGATCAACTGGTGCCCTTGGAACGAGAAGGTTTCCATACCATCAGTGTTTTCGCCAAAAACCTTGTCCGAGTTTTCGACCGGTCCACCATCGGTGATGTCATACCCGTCAGCCTCGGAGAACAGCGGATCGCCCCAGCGCATGAGGACTTTCCATTCATACCCCTCGGGTACATGCACGGTGCCATCGGTCTGGGCCGCAATCGGAGTGAAGGCAAAACGAGAAGCGGTCTGTGCGTGGGCTGAGGTTGACCCCAGAAGACCGCTGCCCATGGCCGCAGCGCCCGACCCGAAGGCCAACACTCCGCCCAGAAAGCCGCGTCGCGACAGGGCGCTTTCGACGACGCGGTCAAAGTCGTTTTCGTCGGGGCGCGGGAAATGCAGTTCGTCCCAGTCGTCGGCGGAAAGGGTGGCTGGATCAACGTCTTTCATTGGATGATTCCTCGCTGTCGGAATGAATTTGTGAAACGGATTTAGGAACTGATTGTTACAGGTACTTAACAACCCCATTAACCGTTTGGGGCGGTACACACGCTGGGCAGGTTTTCGCGAACGGCAAGCACTGCAATCGTATGCTGCGCCAGTGCGCGACCCCAAAACAAGTGCAATTCAGAGCGATGGGCGGTTGGCCGCGCAGTCCGCAATGGTTGACCGCAAGCAGGCAGTCGCAAAAGCGATGCGTAGGTGGATTTCGGTTCTTGACGACGGCCCGGGCATGGACTACTCAGCCCTTCACCAAGCGGGTATAGCTTAATGGTAAAGCCCCTGCCTTCCAAGCAGGCTATGTCGGTTCGATTCCGTCTACCCGCTCCAACCTCTCCGGAATAAGTTGCGTCAAAAAGCCCTTGTCGGGGTGCTATTGCGCGCAGTCTCCTTGACCCGGCGCGCCTGCGCCGCCAAGAAGCCATATCGCGAGTCCCAGAAGGTAAAAAGGGTCAGGCATGGCAAGAACACGCTCCGCCAACCAAGCAAACGTGCAGGCGCCCGGTGCTCATGAAGATCGACCCGGATCCCGGAAGCTGGGCGTGCTGGCCTCTTTGTGGCCGTTCATGAAACCTTATCGGCTGCTGATGCTTGGGGCGACGCTGGCGCTGGTTCTGACGGCCAGCATGACCCTGACCTTGCCTTTGGCGGTGCGGCGCGTGGTCGACAACTTCCGCATCGAAGACGGTGAACTGCTCGATTGGTATTTCCTGGCGGCTCTGGGCATCGCGGCGGTTTTGGCGGTGGGAACGGGTATCCGGTACATGCTGGTGACCCGGTTGGGCGAGCGGGTCGTGGCTGACATCCGCAAGGCAGTCTTTGACCGCGTCATCGGCATGAGCCCCGCCTTCTACGAACGCATCATGACCGGTGAGGTCCTGAGCCGTATCACCACCGACACCACGCTGATCCAATCCGTTCTCGGGTCGTCAGTGTCGATCGCATTGCGGAATTTCCTGATGTTCATCGGCGGGCTTGTGCTGATGTTGCTGACCTCGGCCAAGCTGACCGGGCTGGTTTTGCTGCTGATCCCGGTGGTGGTGGTGCCGATCCTGGTTCTCGGGCGTCGGCTGAGGGTCATAAGCCGCGAAAACCAGGATTGGATCGCCGCCTCGTCGGGCAATGCAGGCGAGGCGCTGGGCGCCGTTCAGACCGTACAGGCGTTCACCCATGAGGACGCCAGCCGCCGCCAGTTCGGCGACATGACCGAGACCTCGTACCATGTTTCCCTGCGCCGTATCCAGACGCGGGCGGTTCTGACGGTGATCGTGATCTTTCTGGTTTTCTCGGGGATCGTCGGAGTTTTGTGGATGGGGGCGAACGATGTGCGCAACGGCGTGATGACCGAAGGCGTGCTGATCCAGTTCGTGATCTATTCGATCATCATGGCCGGGTCCGTAGCCGCCCTTTCCGAAATCTGGAGCGAGCTGCAGCGTGCCGCAGGCGCCACCGAGCGGCTGGTCGAGTTGCTGAACGCCGAAGATACGGTCAACGACCCGACACAACCCAAGGCGCTGCCGCAGCCGATCAAGGGACAGATCACCTTTGACAACGTCACCTTCCGCTACCCGGCCCGGCCAGACGTTCTGGCACTGGACGACCTGTCGCTGACAGTGAACCCGGGCGAGACCGTGGCCTTCGTCGGACCCTCGGGCGCGGGCAAGACGACCGTGATCCAGTTGATCCAGCGGTTCTACGACCCCGAGGCCGGTCAGGTCAGCCTAGACGGGATCGATCTGGGCGACATGCGCCGGGCGGATTTCCGGCAGCACATGGCGCTGGTTCCGCAGGATCCGGTGATCTTTGCGGCCTCGGCGCGCGAAAACATCCGGTTCGGACGGCTGGACGCCTCGGATGCCGAGGTCGAGGCCGCGGCCCGTGCCGCCGCGGCGCATGACTTCATCTCGGCCCTGCCCGAAGGCTATGACAGTTTCGTCGGCGAACGCGGCGTGATGCTGTCGGGCGGTCAGAAACAGCGCATCGCCATCGCGCGGGCGATTTTGCGCGACGCTCCGGTTCTGCTGCTGGACGAGGCGACCTCGGCGCTGGACGCCGAGAGCGAGCGCGCCGTTCAGGCCGCTGTCGACCAGATGCGCGCCGGGCGCACCACCCTGATCGTGGCGCACCGTCTGGCCACCGTGAAAAAGGCCGATCGCATCGTGGTGATGGAGAACGGCCGGATCGTGGCGCAGGGCACCCATGACGATCTGGTGGCGCAAGATGGGCTTTATGCGCGTCTGGCGCGTCTCCAGTTCACCGATGGTGTGGCCGCCGAGTGAAGTGACGCGCGGGCATTTCGCGAACCGCCGTAGCGTCATTCTACTTTTTCCCCTTGCCCGAGGGTAAGCCCTCGCTTGCGCAGGGCTGCATTTGCTTACATCTTGGACGCAAGACAGCCTGCAAAAATGCAGGGTAAAAAAGGGGAGGAACCACATGGCCTTTGTGGGCAAGGAAGACAAACTGAGAATGGAGCAGGAAATGCCGTGGGAGGACCGCGACGTCCCCGTCACGTTCCATCAACTGCTCTCGCGGACGGCCGCCAAGTTCCCGGATCGCAACGCGATCAGTTTCCAGATCCTGTCCGGCCCCAAGGACAAGGCCGAAACCCTGACATGGTCGCAACTGCTGACCAAGACGAACCAGGCGGCCAACCTGTTCCGCTCTTTGGGGGTCAAGGAAAACGACGTGGTGGCCTATGTGCTGCCCAACTGCAACGAGACGCTGGTCACCATGATGGGCGGCGCGGTGGCCGGGATCGTGAACCCGATCAACCCGCTGCTCGAGCCAGAGCAGATCGCGTCGATCCTGCGTGAGACCAAGGCCAAGGTCGTGGTCACGCTGAAGCCATTCCCGAAAACGGACGTCGCGCAGAAGGTCGCCGAGGCCGTGCGCCACGCGCCGGGTGTCAACACCGTGTTGGAGATTGACCTGAACCGGTACCTGACGCCGCCGAAATCGTGGATCGTGCCTTTGGTCCGGCCCAAGATGGCCGACAAAGAGCATCTTGCCCACGCCGATTATCTGGATTTCAACAAGGAACTGGCGAAGCAACCCACCACGCTGACCTTCGAGGACAGCAAAGAGGACCGGGTTGCCTGCTATTTCCATACCGGCGGCACCACAGGTATGCCCAAGGTCGCGCAGCACAAATATTCCGGCATGATCTACAATGGGTGGCTGGGCCACACGCTGCTGTTCTCGGAAGAGGACGTGATCATGTGCCCGCTGCCGATGTTCCACGTCTTTGCCTGCCATGTGATCGTGATGGCGGCGGTGTCTTCGGGCGCCCATGTGGTGTTCCCGACCCCCGCCGGGTATCGCGGCGACGGCGTGTTCGACAACTTCTGGAAGCTGATCGAGCGCTGGAAGGTTTCGTTCATCATCACCGTGCCCACGGCGATTTCGGCCAAGATGCAGCGTCCGGTGGATGCCGACATCTCGACCGTCAAGACGGCCTTCTCGGGCTCGGCCCCGCTGCCGGTCGAACTGTTCCGCCGGTTCGAGAAAGCGACCGGTGTGACAATAGTCGAAGGCTATGGCCTGACCGAGGCCACCTGCCTGGTGTCCTGCAACCCGGTGGATGGCGAGAAGAAAATTGGCTCGATCGGGATTCCGTTCCCGTACACCGACGTCAAGATCCTGCGCGACAGCCCCGACGGCCCCAAGGAATGCGCAGTGGACGAAGTGGGCGAGATCTGCGTGTCGAACCCGGGCGTCTATGCCGGGAACACTTATACCGAGGAAGACAAGAACGTCGATCTCTACTATTTCGACAAATACCTGCGCACCGGCGACCTGGGCCGGTTCGATGCGGACGGGTATCTGTGGATCACGGGCCGCGCCAAGGACCTGATCATTCGCGGCGGTCACAATATCGACCCGGCCGAGATCGAAGAGGCCTTGCTGGGCCATGACGCGGTGGCCTTTGCCGGCGCCATCGGCCAGCCCGACGCCCATGCGGGCGAGGTTCCCTGTGCCTTTGTCGAACTGGTCGAAGGCGCCAGCGTGACCGAGGAAGAGCTGCTGGAATACTGCAAGGTGCACGTGCACGAACGTGCCGCGCATCCCAAGCACATGACCATCCTGCCCGAACTGCCGAAAACCGCGGTGGGCAAAGTCTTCAAGCCGGAACTGCGCAAACAGGCAATCACGCGGGTCTACAATCAGGCGTTGGAAACCGCCGGCGTTGCGGCGCGGGTCGTGTCGGTCATCGACGACAAAAAGCGCGGCCTTGTCGCGCAGCTTGACGCGAACGGCGCATCCGAGGACGATGTGAACCAAGTGCTGGGCAACTTCACCCGGCCGTGGGAGTGGGCCGACTGATCCGGAGGGGCAATGGACTATGAACGTCTGATCGACGAGGAGACCTGGGCGTTCATCCGGCGCACCGCCGAAAGCTATCCCGAAGACGCGGTGGATCGGTCCATCGAGGACCAGCGCCGCGTCTATGACGACATGTGCCGCGCGTTTCGGCAGCCGCGTCCACCGGGCGTCGAAACGCGGGACACCTCGGCCGATGGGGTTGGGGTGCGCATCTATTCCTGCGGAGATCCCACCCGAACCGTCGTCTACATGCATGGCGGCGGGTTCATCGTGGGCGGGCTGGACAGCCACGATGACGTCTGCGCCGAACTGTGCGCCCAAACTGGCTATCGGGTGGTGGCGGTCGACTACCGCCTGTGTCCTGAACATGTTCATCCGGCGCAGTTCCAGGATTGCTGGACCGCGGTGAACTGGGTGGAATCCGAATTCGGCGATCCGCTGGTTCTGGCCGGGGACAGCGCGGGCGGAAACCTGGCCGCAGCCGTCGCCCATCACGCGCGCGGGCGCATCGGGAGCATCCTGGGGCAGGTTCTGATCTATCCCGGTTTGGGCGGCGACCCGAACCAGGGATCGTACATCGAACACGCCCACGCCCCGATGCTGACGCGCGACGAGGTCCTGTTCTATGAAAAGGTCCGCTGCGGCGGCGCCGTCCCGGAACATGACCCAACATTCGCACCCCTGCACGATACCGACTTTTCCGGGCTGCCGCCGACGGTAGTCGTGACCGCCGACTGCGATCCCCTGCGTGATGACGGAGCCGCGTACTGCGCCAAAATAACCGCCGCCGGCGGGCAGGCGCATTGGATCAACGAGGCCGGCCTCGTGCATGGCTACCTGCGCGCCCGCCATTCGGTGACCCGCGCCGCCGACAGTTTCGAGCGGATCTCGATCGCGGTCGAGGCGCTGGGGCAGGGGTTGTGGAACTACGACTGACGGCGCTCAGCGCAGGAACGGCTTGGCCTTCATCGTCTCGGCCACCGGAGCGCCCATGCGGGTCAGGATCGTGGGCGCCAACTGCAGCTGGTCAATGACCGTTTCCGCATCGGGGCCCTCGGCATCGCCAAAATAGTAGAGCGCCGTTTCCTGCTGCAGCGCGCTGCGCCCGCCGTGATGGCCGCGCTCGTCCTGGCCGTGATCGGCGGTCACGATCACCTCGTATCCCAACTGCCGCCAGCGGGGGAGGAAAGGGGCCAGCATCTCGTCCATGACGAAGCAGGCGTGATCCATCTCTTCACAGTCGTGGTAGAAGCGGTGGCCCATGCTGTCGAGCGTACAGGTATGGAGAATGCCGTAATCCAGCCCGAACCGCAGGCACAGGTTCGTCAGAGTCGCGAACAGGTCGACGTCGGACGGCGTCATCTGGTTCGCCTTGCCATAGCCCGTCATCGAGTGGAAGCGGCCGTGGTTGATGGTGGCGCTGTCCGGTTCGTCATATTCGATGTCGCGCACATAGTCGAAAGGGTGGCGGTTGAAGAACTGCGACCAGAAGCTGTGGGTAACGGCCCCGGTCACGCCGCCGGCCTCGCGCACCTGGCTGAATATGTCCTTGTGGTCCAGCCGGAACACGTTGCCGTTTCCGGTGCAGCCATGCTCCTGCGGTGTCACGCCCGTGTGGATCGAGGCATAGCAGCTGGCCGAGATCGAAGGCAGCACCGAACGCAGCTTCCAAACCCGCGCTTCGCCGCTGTCGACCCAGCCTTCGAGGTTGCCGAATAGCCGGCGGAAATTGCGCCAGGGAACCCCGTCGAGAATGATGAGCAGAAGCTTGCGGTCCATCGCATGGCCCTCGTATTGGATCACTTGTTTGGCCCACCCTAGGAGATTCGGTCAGCCAAGGCTGCCCGTTCCCGTCCGGAATGAGAGAATCCCGACACTTCGATAGAAACAAAGTGTCGGGATTTCAGAGTGTTTTGTCGGCTTGCACAGCCAGCGGCTCAGTTGCCGGCGCTCTCCATCTTGCGGTGGGCCACGACCTCTTCCAGCCAGCCCAGATGCATTTCCGGCACCGAACTGAGCAGCAGGTCGGTATAGTCGTCGAACGGTGGGCTCAGCACCTGCGATTTGGGCCCATAGCGAACCACGCGTCCCTGATACATCACGGCGATGCTGTCGCTGATCGCGCGCACCGTCGCTAGGTCATGGGTGATGAACAGATAGGCCACGTCCTCGATCTTCTGCAGGTCCAGCAACAGCTTGAGGATGCCGTCCGCCACCAGAGGATCCAGCGCCGAGGTGACCTCGTCACAGATGATCATCTTGGGCTTGGCCGCAAGAGCGCGGGCAATGCACACACGCTGCTTCTGACCGCCGGACAGCTCGGCAGGATACCGGTCGATGAACCCTTCGCCCAGTTCGATCTCGTCCAACAGTTCGATGATGCGCTTGCGCTTCTCGGCGCCGCGCATGTTGAAGTAGAACTCGAGCGGGCGGCCGATGATCGTGCCCACCGTCTGGCGTGGGTTCATCGCAACATCGGCCATCTGGTAGATCATCTGCAACTCCCGCAGGTCCTCGCGCGAGCGTCCGGCCAGATCGGGGCTGAGCTTGCGCCCGGCAAAGGTGATCTCGCCGTCGCGCGGGGGCAGCAGGCCGGTGATCACCCGGGCCAGTGTGGACTTGCCCGACCCCGATTCCCCCACGACCGCCAGCGTCTGGCCCGGATGTACCTCGACATTGACGTTGTGCAGCACGTCGAAATTCAGCCCCTTGTAACGGGCCGTGATGCCATCGACCTGCAGCACGGGTTCGGGCGTGGGCTGTTTTTCCTCGTGTTCGATCGAACGGACCGAGACCAGCGCCCGCGTGTACTCTTCTTGTGGGTTGTTGATGATCTGGTCGGTGGTGCCGTATTCGACCGTGTCGCCCATGCGCAGCACCATGATGTCATCGCTGACCTGCGCCACGACCGCCAGATCGTGGGTGATGTACAGCGCGGCCACGCCGGTGTCGCGGATTGCTTCCTTGATCGCCATCAGGACGTCGATCTGGGTGGTCACGTCGAGCGCGGTCGTGGGTTCGTCGAACACCACCAGATCCGGCTCGGGGCACAGCGCCAGCGCCGTCATGCAACGCTGCAGCTGCCCGCCCGAGACCTGGTGCGGATAGCGGTTGCCGATGTTGTCCGGGTCGGGAAGGCCCAGCTTGGCGAACAGCTCACGCGCACGGGCCTCGGCCTCTTTGCGGCTGAACTTCTTCTGCTCGACCGCGGCTTCGACCACCTGATCCATGATCTTCTTGGCGGGATTGAAGGACGCCGCCGCCGATTGCGACACATAGGTCACCTCGCCGCCGCGCAGTTTGCGGATATCCGACAGCGACGTCTTGAGGATGTCGCGCCCGTTCACCCAGACCTCACCGCCGGTGATCTTAACGCCGCCCCGGCCATAAGCCATCGATGCCAGCCCGATGGTCGATTTGCCCGCACCGGATTCCCCGATCAGCCCCAACACCTTGCCGCGCTCGAGGTCAAAGCTGACCCCGTGCACGATTTCGATGTCGCGGGGCTTTTCGCCCGGCGGGTAGACGGTTGCGCCGATCTTGAGGTCACGGACCTTGAGAAGGGTATCGCTCATCCCCGGCCTCCTTTCAGCGATGTGGTGCGGTTCAGGATCCAGTCGGCCACCAGGTTGACCGAGATGGCCAGCGTGGCGATGGCCACCGCCGGGTACAGCGCCGCGCCGATGCCATAGACGATGCCGTCTTTGTTTTCCTTCACGATGCCGCCCCAATCGGCCAGCGGAGGTTGAACGCCCAGGCCCAGGAACGACAGGGTCGAGACGAACAGCACCATGAAGATGAAGCGCAGGCCCAGTTCGGCCACCAGCGGGGACAGCGCGTTGGGCAGGATCTCGCGGAAGATGATCCAGCCGCGGCCCTCACCGCGCAGCTTGGCGGCCTCGACATAGTCCATGACTTCGATGTCAACGGCCACGGCCCGGGCCAGACGATAGACGCGGGTGGCGTCCAGCAGGCCCATGACCACGATCAGAACCGGGATGGTGACCGGCACCATGGCCAGAACCACCAGCGCGGTGATCAGCGACGGGATCGACATGATCAGGTCCACGGTCCGCGACATCACCTGATCGGCCCAGCCTCCCAGCACGGCCGCCAGAAAGCCCAGGATCGAACCGGTGACGAAGCTGAGGATGGTGGCGGCGGTGGCGATGAAGATCGTGGTGCGCCCGCCATAGATCATGCGGCTGAGAAGATCGCGGCCGATATTGTCGGTGCCCAGCCAGAATTGCGAACTCGAGGGCTCCCACACGTCGCCGACCACCTCGGCCATTCCGTAGGGCGCCAGGAAGGGAGCAAAGACGGCGATAATGAAATACAGGGCGGTGAAGGCCAGCCCGATCATTGCAGAGATTGGGATGTTCTTCATTTCGGGTGCCTCAGCCTTGGGTTGGCCAGGATCGCGACGATGTCGGCAACCATGTTCAGCCCGATATAGATGGCGGCAAAGATGACGCCGCAGGCCAGCACCACCGGCACATCGCGCTTGGTCACATGGTCCACCAGATACTGTCCCATGCCGGGATAGACGAACACCACCTCGACCACGACGACGCCGACGACCAGATAGGCCAGGTTCAGCATCACCACGTTCACGATGGGGGCGATGGCGTTCGGGAAGGCATGGCGCCAGATGACCTTGAAGTTGCTCAGGCCCTTGAGTTCGGCCGTTTCGACATAAGCCGACTGCATTACGTTCAAAATCGCGGCGCGAGTCATGCGCATCATATGCGCCAGAACCACCATGGTCAGCACGATGACGGGCAGCGCGATCGAGTTCAGCTTTTGCCAAAAGGACATGCTGTCATTGATCATCGCCAGCGGCGAGAACATGCCCAGCTTGACCGCGATGAAATAGACAAGGACGTAGCCGATCAGGAATTCCGGGATCGAGATTGTCGTCAGAGTAACGGCTGAGATCAGCTTGTCGGGCCAGCGGTTGCGGTAGCGTACCGCGACGAGGCCAAGAAAAATTGCTAGGGGGACCGAGACGATGGCCGCCCAAAAGGCAAGAAACAACGTATTGCCCAATCGGTTGCTAACCGACTCGGCGATGTCCAGCTTGTTGGTCAGGGACGTGCCCATGTCACCTTGGACAATTCCGCCAAGCCATTCGAAATACCGGGTCAAGGCGGGACGGTTCAGCCCCATCTCCTCACGGAGGTTGGCAAGGGATTCAGGGGTGGCGGACTGCCCCAGGACGGCTTGCGCGGCGTCTCCGGGTAGGGCCTCGGTCAACCCGAAAATCAGGGCCGAAGCGCCAAACAGCAAGAGGAATCCCAGCGCCAGGCGCTGGGAAACCAGTTTGATAATAGGATGCATACCTGTCGATCCGAGTTAGACGAACCACATCTTGCGGGACATGTTGCCGTTCATCATCTCTTGGGTCGGATCAGTCTCCCAGCCATCCAGCTGGTTGCTGATGCCCTCGACAAAGTCGTTGAACATCGGGCAGATCAGGCCGCCCTGGTCACGGACCATCATGCCCATCTGGCTGTAGATGGCCTTGCGCTTTGCCGGATCCAGCTCGGCACGCGCGGCAAACAGCAGGTCGTCGAACTCTTTGACCTTGAACCGGGTGTCGTTCCAGTCGGCGGTGGACAGATAGGCAGTCGCGTACATCTGGTCCTGCACCGGGCGGCCGCCCCAGTAGGACGCGCAGAACGGCTGTACGTTCCAGACTTCGGACCAGTAGCCATCATTCGGCTCGCGCTTGATCTCAAGCGGGATGCCGGCCTGCTGGGCGGTCTGCTGGAACAGGGCTGCGGCATCCACGGCGCCAGGGAAGGCTCCGTCGGCCACACGCAGAATGATGGGCGACCCGTCATGGCCGGACTTCTTGTAATGTTCGGCGGCTTTTTCGACGCTGAACTCACGCTGCGGGATTGTCTCATCGAACAGCGGGTATGCTGCGTTGATCGGCATGTCGTTCCCGACCGAGCCATAGCCGCGCAGTACCTTCTCGACCAGCTCTTCGCGGTTGATCGCGTATTTCAGAGCGGTCCGCAGTTCGTTGCCGTCGAACGGCGCCGTGTCACAATGCATGATGAACACGTAGTGGCCGCGTCCTGCCGTGGAGTGTACGGTCAGGTTGGGTGCACGACCCAAGAGGTCGGCAACCTTTGGCTCAACCCGGTTGATCGCGTGGACCTGACCCGACTGCAGCGCGGCCGTCCGGGCCGTGGCATCGTTGATGACCACAACTTCGACGCTGTCAAAGTTGCCGAAATCCGGGTTCCAGTGGTTTTCGAATTTGGAGAACAGGTGGCGCACACCGGGCTCGTCCGCTTCCAGCTTGTACGGACCGGTGCCGATACCGGCGCCCGGGTTGTCCATTCCGCCGTCCGGCTGGATGATCAGGTGGTAGTCGGCCATCAGGTAAGGCAGATCGGCGTTCGGCTCGTTCAGGGTGACCTGAAAATACTCGCCATCGGCCTTCATCGACTCGATGCCCTTCATGATCCCCAGCGCGCCCGACTTCGAATCTTCGTTCGAGTGGCGCTGCATCGTTTTCAGCACGTCTTCGCTGGTCATGGTCTTGCCGTTGTGGAACTCGACCCCTTGACGCAGTTTGAACGTCCAAACCTTGGCATCGGCGCTGCCTTCAACGCTTTCGGCAAGGCGCGGCTCGATCGTGCCGTCGGGGGCGACTTCGACCAGTTGGTCACCGAACTGCTTGCCGTTCTGGAATGGAACCGAGCTGGCATAGGTGGCCGGGTCCAGCGAGTTCGTGGATTCACCGCCCTGCAGGCCCAGTTTCAGATCGCCACCTTTCTTGGCGCCGGCGGCGCGGGCCGCGTCGGCGAAGACGGTGCTGGCCATGGCAGCCGATACACCCAATGCGGCTGCCTTCCCCATGAAATCACGTCGGGTCAGTTTCCCGGCGGTCACCTGGCTGGCCATGTGAGTGAGTTGTTCGTTCATTCGGATATCTCCCAGTTGAGTGTTTTGTGTGCCCGTTTTACGGGCTTTTTATTGACGCATGAGTCAACGTTGGCGCATTTCGTCGCGGCGGGCAAGGTCAAATCTCAGGGACTTGCCACCAGCAAAATCACATCTGATCACGAGGTATGGTGTCCTCCACGGTTTTGGAAAAAATCTTCACATCGTTTTCAAAGGCATCAAGCGTCGCACGCAGATGAAAGTTGGATCGGTCCGACCACATCTCGCAATTGGCCTCGGTTCGCAGTTGGATGCCGTCGCGCCGGGTCTCTTGCACCCATTCGCAGAGGCCGCGCGCACTCAGCGGATCGTCCGGATGGATCGACCACCGTTCAAAAGCGGTTCCGCCGCTGACCAGACCATGATCCGCGTCCTCGACCAGGCCGAAGTCATCTTCGATGACCAGATCGATGACGCCGGTCGTCATGTCTGTTTCAACGCGCCGCGCATGGGTCGCCTCTCGCAATTGGGTCACTTGCCACGGAGAGTCCGCATCGGGCGGGGCAAATTGCCATTCATCCCGATCCGACCAGTCGCGCAGGGGGATCGTGAACGTGCCGCCTGTCAGGTGGAGCTCCGCTGTTTCCGGCGAAGGCCAGATCAGCGGCCAATAGGCGCTTGAGACGGCAACGCGCAGGCGGTGGCCCTTTGGAACCCGGTAGGCGATGTGGTCCAGCACAACCTCGATGTCGTAAACCTGTCCGGGTATCAACGTTTTGGGGGACGAATGTCCCTCCCTATGGGTCAGGTTCAATACACCATAGGTAATCCGAGTCGCAGCTCCGTCGGGGTGAATATGGTTCAGCCGAACGGCAACCTGGGCTTGTGGTTTGTCGACACTCACCTTCAAGCGCAGGCGCGGGGCACCGACAATGTCCACATCTTCGGTCAGAGGGGTCGTGTCAAAGCAGGCGGACAGTGCGTCATCGGCCCGCTGGTCACCAGGCATGTCCGGACCCAGCCAGATGGCGCAGTATTCGCCGCCATCCATGCCGCAGTGATGGGGCGAGCGCACCCGGGCGTCCAGTGGCCCGTCCTCACCCAGCCCAGTGTCGGAAAGGGGAAGCGAGACGGTCGGCAGGTGGGACGTCGCGCGAGTATCCTCGATGATCCAATGGCCGGGGCGCTCGGCATACCAGCGCGCCGGGCGCACGCCATCCATCAGATAGGCGCGATAGGCCGGGTCCTGTTCAACTCCGGTATCTTCGCCCTTCAGCCAGCGGTCCCACCAGCGCAGCGCCTCTTGCAGGAAGCCGATGCGTGGTTCGGGGACCGCAAAATGCGGATACTTGTGCACCCAGGGGCCGACGATGCCCTTGACCGGCGCACTCAGGTTCTCGACCAGCCAAGGCACCGTGTTCTTGTAGGCATCACCCCAGCCGCCCACCGCCAGCGTCGCGGCGCGGATCGCTCGGGGGTCTTCGCAGACAGACCCATGTCGCCAATAGGCATCGCGGGTCTGGTGCCGCAGCCAGACCGAGGGCAGGAACGGTTCGGCCTGCAACCGCTGCAGCCACATCTCGCGCCAGTCGTCACGCAGCGCCGGGTCGGGCGGGCGGGACGAATACGACCACATGGTCGCCCCCCAGCCCAGGTTCTCGTTCAACAGGCAGCCGCCCTTGTAGTGGATGTCATCGGCATAACGGTCGGCGGTCGAACACAGTGTGATGATGGCCTTCAACGGCGCGGGTTGCAGCGCCGCCACTTGCAGCGCGTTGAAGCCGCCCCAGCTGATCCCCATCATCCCGACCGCGCCGCTGCACCAGGGCTGTTGGGCCAGCCATTCGATCACTTCGACGGCGTCGTCCAGTTCCTGCTGGGTGTATTCATCCTCCATCAGTCCCTGGCTGTCGCCGTTGCCGCGCATGTCTACGCGGATGCAGGCGTAACCCCGTTTGGCAAACCAGGGATGGGTCAGGGCATCGCGCGCCGTCGTGCCGTCGCGCTTGCGATAAGGCAGGTATTCCAAAATGGCGGGCACCGGGCGCTGCGCCGCATCGACAGGACGCCAGATCCGCGCCGACAGGCGGCAGCCGTCCGACAGAATGATGCCCTGATCCGGAACCTCTTCGATCTCGGCCAGTGAGTTCTTCGCCTGAGTCATGTGCCTAGTCTCAGGCGCATCGGCGGATGGTGTGAGGGTAAAAGCGTCAATTCATTCCTTCGTTGCGACAAGCAGATCCATGACATTGGTTCCCGTGGGGCCGGTCACCAGCAGAGCACCAACACGCTCAAGGAACGACCCCGCATCGGCATCGCGCAAGGCTTGGTCCGCCCCATCGGCCCATGTCGCGCCGGTCACGACACCGCCGGCCGCATCGGTCGGCCCGTCGGTGCCGTCGGTTCCGCCGACCACGACACACAGCCCCTCGCATCCCTGAATCTCGCGCGCCAGCGCCAGGGCCAGCGCCTGGTTGCGTCCGCCTCGGCCCGGGTTTTCGGGTAGGACAACGGTCGGCTCTCCGCCAAAGATCATCGCGCCCGGCGGCATCTGACGCAGCCGCGCCCCGATATCTGCGGCGACGGACAGATAGTCGTCGTGCAGGGCCTCTTCCTCAGCCAGAATTTCCTTTCCGGCGGCATGTGCTGCGTTGGCTGCGGCGCGGCGCGCATGGGCGTTCGAGGCAATGATCTCGACACTCGATTCGAATTGAGGGGCTTCGGGCAGGGCGCCGATGCCCGATCCGATGACGCCGATATCGTCCCCCGGCACGTCCGAGATGGCCAGGACCGTCGCGCGTGCTCCGCCGAAACCGGCCAGCAGACCGCCGCCCTTGATCCGCGACATCTCGCGCCGGCGGGCGTTCATGGCGGTGATGTCCAGCCCCTCGGACAGCAGCTGCTCGTTCAGCCGCGCCAGATCTTCGAGGGTGGCCCCCGGCACAAGATCCTCGGCCAGCGAGGACGCACCGCCCGAGACCAGCAGCAACAGATGCGTGCCGGGCTCCATGGCCTGAACCGCGGCGCGCAGAGCCTGGCCGCCCTTCAGGCTGCGGGCATCGGGCACGGGGTGAGAGGCTTCGATGACCTGCAGATGCGACGGCAGACCTTCGGCATGGCCGTCTTTCGTGACCACAAGGCCCGGTGTTTTACCGAAATGGTCCTGCGCCGCGTTCATCATCGCCGCCGCGGCCTTGCCCACCGCCAGAATCTGATCGGGGCGGGGAACATCGGGCAGTGCCGCCTTGACCGCACCATAGCCGTCAACGGCGGCAACGCCCGCCTTCCAGATCGCGATCGCCTGATCCTGCATCGTCATCACATGTCCATCCAGATCGTGACCGGGCCGTCATTGACCAGGGACACCGCCATATTTGCACCGAAAGACCCGGTTTCGGTCGGAACCCCAAGCGCGGCCAGCGCGCGGGCAAAGTGTTCGTACAGGCGTTCACCGGTTGCCGGATCGGCCGCCGCCGCAAATCCGGGCCGGTTCCCGCGCGACGTGTCGGCGGCCAAGGTGAACTGGCTGACCACAAGGGCCGAGCCGCCGATATCCAACACCGACCGGTTCATCTTGCCCGCGTCATCCTTGAAGATCCGCAGCTTGGCAATCTTGGCCGCCAGTTGCTCGGCGTGCGAGTCGTCGTCGCCCTGCATGGCGCAGACCAGCACCAGTAGCCCCGGCCCGCACTGGCCGATGACTTCCCCCTCGACCGAGACCGATGCCTCGGACACCCTTTGTATCAATGCGCGCATGTCGATGTTTTTCTCAAAGTTCGCTTACTCGGTCCAAGCCCCACGCCAGGTGACGAACTCGTCCAGCGTGGCGCGCTCGGTCCGGAATTGGTTGGCCGGATGATCGACATTCGGATAGCCGAAGGAAATCGCGCACAGGATCAGCCGGTCATCGGGGATGTTGAAATAGCGGTGCAGGAACGGCCCATAGGCGGCCACCGCCGCCTGTGGGATCGTGGCGATGCCCAAGGCCTGTGCCGCCAGTGTGAAGGCCGTGACAAACCCGCCGCAATCCATCGCGCCATAGGGGCCGAGTTCCGCCGGGCTGGACAGGATGGCGCAATGCGGGGCGCCGAACAGGTTGAAGTTTTCCATCATCTGCCGGGCCGATCCAGCGCGGTCGCCCTTTTCCACGCCCACGGCCTCGTACAGGGCCCATCCGCAGGCGCGGCGCCGGTCCTGATAGACGCCGGAATAGCCGGTCGGAAAGGGCAGGTCGGGCTGCGCCTGGCCGGTCTCGGCTTCGGCCCGCAAGGCGCTGCGGAACGCATCCGTTTCCGCGCCGCTGGTCACGACCACCTGCCAGGGCTGCGCGTTGCACCAGCTTGGCACTTGGGCGGCGCTGGTCAGAATCTGTTCGATGTCACCCCGCGGCACCGGATCGGACCGGAAGGCGCGGCAGGACTGGCGCGCGGTCAGAAGCGTGTTCAGATCGGCCAGGGTCACGTCGTCCTCTCCTCCGGGGCAGCCGGCGGCAGGATGGGTGAGAAGCCCGGGATGTTCAAGGGGTTCCGAGGCAGAGTTTTCGGCGGCGGAACCCAGCGGTCATTGCTGTCCGGTCGCCACCAGATACCCGATGCCGGCTGCCGCCAGCAGGCCCAGGACCACCGCAATCGTGATCTTGATCGCCGACCAGGGCCGTTCGCCCTGCACCTGACCGGTGCGACCGTTGACGACAAAGCGATAGGTCTGGCCGCGATACTTGTAGGCGGCCATCCATACCGGCAGCAGGATGTGCTTGAAGGTCACGTTTCGGATGTCGGTTTCGATCGCGTGGATGCGCTGCCGGTCGCCGCCGATGTCGAAGCGGACGTCACGCTCGATCACGCGGGCCATGTGGCCGCGGGCCTCCTGATAGCCTTGCTGCAGATCGACCGTATAGGCCTCGGCCCGGAACCCGGCCAGGTACTCGGGCTGATAGGGCTCGAGCGCGGGGAGGTCCCAGGGTTGCAGCGCGTCGGTGTAGGACTTGGGTAGCGATTGCGAGGCCAGCACCAGAACGTCATCGAAGAACCGGGCCACCCGGCCGGATTTCGGTGTCCAGCGCACCTTGGGCACCTGCTGCTGCACGCGCTTGCCGTCACGCATCACCGTCCGGGTTTCGTAGTAGACCACGCCGCGTTCGCCGCGATAGGCCGATTTCGTGTCGGCGTCGAACGTCCAGTAGGGCACATAGATGCCCTGCATCCTGCGGCCTTTGCGGGCATAGTCCTTGAGCCCGTTCGGCGCGAACCACAGCCGCCCCAGCCAGTCGCTCATGGCCTTGTGCGCGGCGCGTTCGTCCAGCGCAAAGGGCAGAACGCCGCGCGGTTTGATGTGCCGGTTCACGCCGGTATCGGTCACCACCGGGGTGGCGCAGAACGGGCATTCCGCGGCGTGGGTGTTGGGGTCGAACTCGACCTGCGCAGCGCAGTTGGGGCAGGTCAGAACCCGCGTCTCTTCGATCTCGCTGTCGGGCAAGCGGTCGGCGATGGCGGCGTCGAAGTCCAGTTCGCGCAGGCTGGCGCCGCCCCAGGGGCCAGCCCCGATCGGTTCGGAATGGCCGCAATGGTCACAGGTCAGCGTGCCGGATTGCGGGTCGAACCGATAGTCCGCGCCGCAATTGTCACATGGAAAACGATGTTCCGCAGAACCGGGTGGCGGAGCAGAGGGCTGTGTCATGGGGGGTCACGTGTCGAGGGGAAAGTTAAGATAGGCTGCGCGCTGCTCCTCAGGCAGGACATGCGGCAGCATCGCCGCTTCGCAGGCCCCGATCGCCCTGAAATTCTCGCGCGCCTCGGCCAGCGTCAGGCCGTGATTGGCGGCAGTGGGCTCGCGGGGGTTCTTGTCGTACAGAATGTCCTCGCCCTCCCAAAAGCAGATCGCGCAGATCAGGTAGGCCCCGCGCTTGGCCAGGGTGACATAACCGCAGCACGGGCAGATGAATTGCGGCGGCTGCGGCGCTTTGCGCCCGCCTGTCTTCGAGCGTTTCCGCGATGCGGGCATGCCGATGCCTCACGCCCCGGGCGGCGGAGGCGGCAGGATCGTGAACAGCTGCGCGAGTTCCTGCACCTCGCCCGCTTTCTTCCAGCCGTCCTGACCGGGCGTCCACACGAAAGTGTCCCGCGTGATTTCTCCCTCGCTGGCCATGCGGCCCATCTTGGCCTTCGAGAACGGGCCGCTGGTCTGACCATCCACCGCGATATGCCACACATGCTCGACCGGCGGCGGAGGCGGCGGGGCCACATGCGCGGCCGCTTGCGGTGCAGCGGGCGCGGGCGCGCCCCACGGGCCAGACGGCTGACCCGCTGCCATGTTCGACATCTGGTTCGCCATCGCCATTCCCATGCCCATACCAAGGCCGGCACCCATGCCACCGCCTCCGTTCGGGTTGCTGGCGGCCGCCGTCATCGCCTCGGCCGCGGAATACTGGGTGAATTTGCCCAGATCCCCCGCCAGCCCCATCGAGGTACGCTTGTCCAGCGCCGCCTCGACCGCCGGCGGCAGTGAGATGTTCTCGATGTAGAATTCCGGCATCTCGAGGCCGTAGCCGTCCAGCACGGGTGAGACCTCGGCTGCGATCAGCTTGCCCAGATCGGCGGTGTTGGCGGCCATGTCCAGAACTGGAATGCCCGAGCCTGCGATGACCCGGCTGAATTCCTGCACGATGATGTTGCGGATCTGAAAGCTGATCTCGTCCATGGTGAATTCGCCATCGGTGCCGACGATCTCGACCAGGAAACGGGCCGGATCCTTGACCCGGATCGTGTAGGTGCCATAGGCGCGGATCCGGGTCGGGCCGAATTCGGGATCGCGCAGCATGATCGGGTTCTTGGTGCCCCATTTCAGATCGTTGAACCGGGTCGTGTTGACGAAATAGATCTCGGACTTGAACGGAGACTGGAACCCGTGATCCCAGTGCTGCAGCGTCGTCATGATCGGCATGTTGTTGGTCTCAAGCATGTAGAGGCCGGGCGTGAACACGTCGGCCAGCTGGCCTTCGTGCACGAACACCGCCGCCTGGCCCTCGCGCACGGTCAGCTTGGCGCCATACTTGATCTCGTGGCCCTCGCGCTCGAACCGCCAGACCATCGTGTCGCGGGTGTCGTCCACCCAATGAATGACATCAATGAATTCTCCGGTCAGAAAATCGAAAATTCCCATCTGGGTTCTCCTGTCATCGGGGTCAGAGCGACTGCCCCATCAATTCACGGGCGATGATCCGCACCACCGGCGCGGCCTCTTGCGCGGTCATGCCGGGTTTCAGGCGCGGATCATACAACATCGTCAGCAGCTTTTCGTCATGGCTGGTCAGTAGGGCGAATTCGTCGTCATCGTTGAAGATCGACGGTCGTGCCCGGGGGCTGTCATTGGGCAGGCCCAGCCCCTGGGCGATTTCCTCATGGATGCAGCTCAGCCGCATCAAGTCAGGGTGCTCGGCCCGCACCAACGCAACCGCACCAGTGTAGGTGTTCGGTGCCCCGTTCGACGCCGAGGCGAAGACAAAGCAATAGAACGAGCGCGGTAAATCTTGAAACAGGTTCAATTGAGCCTGTCCGATATTGGGAAACAACTGGCGCAGTCGCGTTTGCACGAATTCCGTATCGTCATCGCCGGCGACGAACACATGGAAGTTCGCGTTTCTGGTTGCGGTCGAGATCGGGTGGCCAGTCAAGGACGACATGCGTTCGGTATAGGCCCGGATCTGTGCCTTGTCAGCCGCACGTTGGTCTGGCGATACTGACGGCCCGAACTCTGCCTGTATTCGGACTGGGCCAGACCAGCGGCTTAGCCTTCCGCTGGTACGTTGGCTGCTGCCGGATACGGCGGCGCCGGGATACTCGCTGTAGAACGCGATGGCTTCGAAATTCCGCGCCAAATCATCCGCATCAAACGGGGTGTCCGGCCCGCCACCGTCTGTACGCATCAGACCACGGGTCAACAGGTCGCGCTCGACGCGCTGATAATAACGCGCCAGATCCCGGCTTGCCGCCGAAGGTTCGACATAAGCATTGGCCAATTGCGGCTGGGACGGGCGCGCCTGCGGGGCAATCGAGGACTCGAGCGCATCATCGCAATTGGCCAAGATCAGCAATGCAGCTGCCCCCAACCCGTGCCCTAGAAATCTCCGAAGCCGCACCTGCGATCTCTCCTCAGCCCGGAACGGCGGTTCCGGCGGTGTCGCCCAGCCCGTCTTTCCGGGCCTTGGCCGAAGCCAAGGTGTCCCGCAGCTCGGCTTCCATCTTCTTCAGCTCTTCTTCTGCGGCGGCCCGTTTCGCCTTGCCTTCGTCAGCGATGGCGAGGCTTTCATTGATCGTGCCGATCAGATCCTCGTTGGCCTTCTTGACGGCTTCGATGTCGAACACGCCGCGCTCCATTTCCTCGCGGATCATCTTGTTCGACTGGCGCAGATTCGCGGCGTTCGAGGTCAGCAATTCGTTCGTCAGATCGTTGGCGTCGCGTACGGCGGCGGCGGCCTCGGCGCTGCGCTGGATGGTGACCGCCTGCGCCAGCTGGGTTTCCCAAAGCGGCACGGTGTTCACCAAAGTCGAGTTGATCTTGGTCACCAGCGACTTGTCGTTCTCCTGAACCAGCCGGATCGAGGGCAGCGATTGCATCGTCACCTGCCGCGTCAGCTTCAGGTCGTGCACGCGCCGTTCCAGATCGTCGCGGGCGGCCCGCAGGTCGCGCAGTTCCTGCGCCTTCATCACCTGCTGATCTTCCGGGGCGGCCTGCACCTCGGCCTCTTTCTCGGGGATGTCATGGCTGTCCAGTTCAGTCAGCTTCTCTTCGCCGGCCGCGATGTACAGCGCCAGTTCATCGTAGAAATCCAGCGTCTTCTCATACAGCAAGTCCAGCGACTTGATATCCTTCAGCAACGTGTGTTCGTGCGACAGAAGGTTGTCGGTGATCCGGTCGATCTGATCCTGCACCTCTTCGTAGCGCGCGGTGAACTTGGCGAAAGGCGCAGCGCGGCCCAGCAGTTTCTCCCACCAGCTGCGCTCGCGGCGCACGTCCAGTTCAGACACGGAAAAGCCGCGGATCGTGGTGACGATGTCGCGTAGGCTGTCACCGGCGGGGCCGACATCTTTGTTGCGCACGTCGGCCAGCATGGCCTGGCTGATTTCCTGCAGCTCGGCCTGCGCAGCCGATCCAAAAGCAACGATCGAGTTGGTGTCGCCCATGTCGATTTCAGACATGCGCTTGCGGATTTCGGCGCCCACCGGTTCGTCGGCTTCTTCCAACGGCACGATCTCGGAACTCGGCTCGGGCAATGAAACAGCTGCAACTTCCTGAACCAGCGTTTCGGCCTCGGCCGCCTTTTTCTTGATTTCGTCAGACATGAGAAGCTTCCCTGTTCTTGGTTTGGCCGGTCAGTCGAGCCGGACGCCTTCGCGCTGCAGTCGTTCACGCAGCACGTCGATTTCGACCGTCAGATCACTGCGGTCATCCAATAGCATCTTTCGGGTGCGGGCCGAGAAATTCTGCTCGAGGTCGTCCAGCAGCGCCGAGTAATCGGACAGAGCCTGCGGGTCGCGGGTGCGCGCATAGACATCGGCAAATTTGATCGTCGCATCGCGGGCGCCTTGCAGATAGACGGTCAGGTATTTGCGGGCACCGGCCAGATCGCGCGGGTCCTCCTCGACCGTGCGGAACAGATCGCGAGCGGTGGTCTGAAACCGCTCGACCCGAGCTTCGATCCTGCGGTCGCCGGCCCGTTTGATGGCATCCGTCATCTGGTTCAGATGCGCTTCGGCATCTTCGACCACGCGGGCGACCCGGTCCTGTTGATAGGTGTCCACACCCTCCATGCCTTTGCTTTTCATCGGGTCGAGCCCGAAGGCGACGGAATGCAGGGCCGTGGCCACGCCGCCGAACAAGACCGGCGCCAGGAGGCTGACCTGGCTGGCGGCCTCGGCATCCAGATAGTCGTTGCGATAAGCGGCCAGACCCACCCCCAGCCCGGTCAACACCGACGAGAAGATCTTGCGGGGAAAGGCTGGGCGGCGCGCGGTGCGGCGTGCGTTGTAGGCATCCTCGGCTTTCAGCCCTTCGCGCAGCAGAAAGGCTGCAGCGGTCAGAATGCCGGCCGCGACCAATCCCAGAGTCATCCCGATCGCGCCGTCGTTGAGCGACAGAAAGACCAGCGGGATCGCCGGAACGAACATCACATTGGCGCGGGCGCCGACCGGGTTCACTCGGGCACCATCGTATTGCCCGCGCGGGGCGGGCGCGTCGGTGTCGGATTGGCCGTCGGGGCTGAACTTTCCGCCGTATCGCTTGGCCATGGCGTCAGAGCCCCCCAAGCCAACCGGTGCAGACGCCGAACAACAGCACCAGCAGGGCCGCGTAGGCCATTTTTTGCACTCCGGTCCCGGACATGACGTCCTCCAACTGCGGTTGTCCCCTTGAAAACCTAGGGGATCAAGGGGCTTGGCGCTAGGGGGAAGGTTCGATAACCCGCGTCAATTGCGTGATTTCTTGCCGACCGGCCTGCGGGATCTTTGAGGGCGGCTTGGGCGTTTCGCAGCAGCCGCTGGTTGGGTTTCGGGTTCCAGGCCCAGCTGGTCGCGTAGAACGCGGCGGCGGATTTCCTCGACCTCGCCGGGTTTGAGGTTGCCCAGCTGGAACGGTCCGTAGGACACGCGCAACAGCCGGTTCACGGTAAAGCCGATGTCTTCGATCGCGCGGCGGATTTCCCGGTTCTTGCCCTCGCGCAGTCCGATCGTCAGCCATGCATTCGCGCCTTGCTGGCGGTCCAGCGTCACGGTCATGGGCTGAAACTTTTCGCCTTCGATCACAAGACCTTGGCGCAGGGGGGCGAAATCCTCGTCCTTGGGGCGGCCGTTGATCCGCACCCGGTATTTGCGCAGCCAGCCGGTCGAAGGCAGTTCAAGCTTGCGCTTGATGGCCCCGTCATTGGTCAGCAGCAGCAGGCCCTCGGAATTCAGGTCCAATCGGCCGACGCTCATGACGCGGGGCATGTCCTCGGGCAGGTTGTCGAAGATTGTGGGGCGGCCCTTTTCGTCGCGGTTCGTGGTCACAAGGCCGGTTGGCTTGTGATACAGCCAAAGACGCGCGGGCTCGGGCTCGGCCACGGGCTTGCCGTCGACGGTGATCCTGTCGCTGGGCGTGACGTTCAGCGCCGGGCTGTCGATGGTCTTGCCGTTCACGGTCACGCGGCCCGCTTCGATCATGCGTTCGGCCTCGCGGCGCGAGGCGATGCCGGCGCGGGCCAGCACTTTGGCGATCCGGTCGCCGGGAGGAGGGGTGTTGCTCATGCCTTGCGCATAGCGCATCGGCGCGGCTTGCGAAAGGTGGGTTTCTGGGGCAGTCAGGGGCATGGTCTTCAGAACGCATATGGACAAGGCGCTGGAAGAGGCGCGCGCGGCGGGTGATCGGGGCGAGGTTCCGGTGGGCGCGGTGATCGTGTCGCCCGATGGGCGGATCATCGCGGCGGACGGCAACCGTACGCGCGAGTTGCATGACCCGACCGCGCATGCCGAGATACTGGCGCTGCGCGCCGCCTGCCGGGCTGTCGGGTCCGAGCGGCTGACGGGGCATGATCTGTATGTCACGCTGGAGCCCTGTGCGATGTGCGCCGCGGCGCTGGCGGCGGCGCGGATCCGGCGGATCTACTATGGGGCCGCCGATCCGAAGTCGGGCGGCGTGGCGCATGGGGCGCGGGTGTTCTCGCACCCTCAGGCCCATCACAGGCCGGACGTCTATGACGGCATCGCGGCCGAGGACTGCGCCCGGTTGTTGCGCGATTTCTTTGCCGCGCAGCGCGGTGGCGGCGGGTCCAAAGGCTGAGGCGCGCTCAGGCCGGTTTCACGACCAGTTCGCGGGGGATGTCTGCCAAGGGTTGCCCGCCCGTCGGCGTGACGACGAAGGTTTCGGTGATGGCCAGCCCCCAATCCGGGGTCCACAGACCCGGCATCAGGTGAAAGGTCATGTTGTCCTGCAGAACGGTGCTGTCGCCGGGACGCAGGCTCATGGTGCGCTCGCCCCAATCGGGCGGATAGCTCAGGCCCACCGGATAGCCCGTGCGATTGCCTTTGACATAGCCGGCCCGGGCAAAGCTGTCATAGACGCAGGCGGCGATCTCTTCGCAGGTGGCGCCGGGGCGGGCGGCGGCCAGCGTGTTCTCGAGCGCGGTGAGAATCGCGGTTTCCGCGCGCCGGATATCGGCAGGCGGGTCGCCCAGAAACAGGCTGCGGCTGGCCGGGCAGTGATAGCGGCGGTGGCAGCCCGAGATTTCGAAATAGGTCGCCTCGCCCGGTGTCAGCGGACGGTCGTTCCAGGTGATGTGCGAGGCCGAGGCCTCGGCCCCCGAGGGCGCGATGGGCGCGATCGCGGGATAGTCGCCCGCAAGACCCGGAAGCCCGGCGATGCCCGCCGCCTGAACCTCGGCCACGAGCACGTTCTTGGGAACCCCGGCGCGAAACCCGTCGCGTAGCACCTCGTGCATATGCGCGGTCAGTTGCCCGGCCTTGCGCATCAAGGCAATCTCGGCCTCGCTTTTGACGGCGCGCTGCCAGTTCACCAACCCGGTCGCGTCGACCAGCGCATCGCGGCCGAACGCGGTCTCAAGGATCCGGTGGCTGGCGGCCGAGTAGTAATAATTGTCCATCTCGACACCCAGATGGGTCGTCCAGCCGCGCGTGCGCAGCAGCGATGCCAGCGACTCGACCGGGTGATGGTCGGGGTGCTGCACATGTTCTTCGGGCCAGTCGTGCAGGTCGGTGGGGTCCAGCCAGGTGGTTTGCGCCGCGCCGGGCTTGTCCTGCGTCCGGCCCCACCACAAGGGCGCGCCGTCGCGCGGGACGATCACCACCTGCGGGACGTAGAAGCTCCAGCCGTCATAGCCCGTCAGCCAGGCCATGTTCGACGGGTCCGCAACCAGCAGGGTCTCGACACCTCGCTGGGCCATCGCGGACCGGGTCTTGGCCAGCCGCGCCGCGTATTCTTCCGCCGAGAAGACCAGCGCGGGTGTCAAAGCTCGATCTCCTGCAGGACCTCGGGTTCGATGACGGTCACGCCCGGCAGCCCATCCGCCAGGTCCTTGGCGGATTGTTCCAGGATCGGAAAAGTCCGGTAGTGGCAGGGGATCACCGTCTTGAAGTCAAAATACCGCCGGGCGGCATAGGCGGCGGCTTTCATATCCATCGTGAAATAACCGCCCGCCGACAGGATTCCGATATCGGGTTTGTAATAGTCGCCGATCCACTCCATGTCGGCCATGATCGTGGTGTCGCCCGAGACATAGACCGTGTGACCATCGGCCGACAGGATGAACCCCACCTCGGACCCACCGGCGCGAGGGCCATCGGGTGTGGCGAAGGTCGAGCTGTGCGAGGCCGGCACCATGTCGACCTTGACCCCGTTCAGATCGACCCGGCCGCCCTTGTTGAAGCCGATGGTCTCAATCCCTTCGGCCTCGGCCCAATGGGCCATGACGTCGTATTGGCCCGTCACGGGAATGTTCAGGCGCTTTGCCAGCGGCAGAACGTCGGCGACGTGGTCGAAATGCGCGTGGGTCAACAGGATATGCGTGGCGCCTTGGACGGCCGCGTCGTGCTGATCCTCGGGCAGCATCGGATTGCCGCTCAGCCAGGGGTCGATCAGCAGGACCTGTCCCGCTGCGTGAATTCGGAAGCTGCCATGCCCCAACCAGATGATTTTCATGAAAGACCCTCCTGAAACCGGTTCAGGGTCAGCCTAGCATCGGCTATGTAAAAATCCATGGACTGGATGCGAGAAATCGACGGCTATTGCGAGCGCCTGTCGCCGGACTATTGGGCCGAACCCGTAAACGCCGCGACCAACGCAGCCTTTCTGCTGACGGCATGGGTGATGTGGCGGCGGGTGCAGGGACAGGGTCTGCCCTTGGCCAACCTGCTGGTCGCCATTCTGGCGGTGATCGGCATTGGCAGCTATCTGTTCCACACCCATGCGCAGGTCTGGGCCGCTTTGGCGGATACGACGCCGATTTTGCTGTTCATCCTGGTCTATATCTTCGCGGTGAACCGGGACATCTGGCGGCTATCCACGCCGAAGGCGGCGGGGCTGACGGCCTTGTTCATTCCCTATGCGGCGCTGACCATTCCGGTGTTTCAACTGGTTCCCGGGCTGGGCGGGTCGGCCGCGTATGCTCCGGTGCCGTTGCTGATCCTGATCTACGCCTATCTTTTGCGCGCGTGCAGGCCGCAAGTGGCCCGGGGTCTGGCGGTCGGGGCTGTGATCCTGATCGCGTCGATCACCTTCCGTGCGCTCGATGCTCCGCTTTGCGCCCGCATCCCGATGGGGACGCACTTCATGTGGCACATCCTGAACGCCACTATGCTGGGCTGGATGATCGAGGTTTACCGCCGGGCCATGATGGATGCGCTCAGTCCGGCAGACGCCGCGCCAGATAAAACCCATAGCTGACATAGTCGGAATAGGTTTCATACAAAGCGATCTCGGCCTGTTCGGCATCGACAATGGCTTTGGCCTGCTCGGAATTGCCATGCCTGTGAAGGAAGGCAGGGAAGCTGCGTTGAAGGGGGAGGTAGTAGTTCTCCATCCAGCAGTCGGTGCCCAGCGGGAAATAGCCGACTGGTTCATAGCCAGCGGTCTCGATCTGGCGGATCTTCTCTCCGGCGGTTGCAACTTCGGGATAGGCCTCATCCCAGTGCCTTGTCAGCGGTTCGGGGCGTCGATCGGTCAGCCAGGTCAGCTCGGACACTGCCAGGACCCCGCCGGGTCTCAGGAACCGACGCCAGGCTTTCAAACCGTTCTCGAACCCCATGTTGTAGATCGCGCCTTCCGACCAGATCACGTCAAGGCTGGCATCGTCGAAGGGCAGGTTCTCCATTGACGCCTCAAGGGTGTGAATGCGGGCCGCCAGACCCAAGCCCTGCGCACGCCTGTTTAACTCGGCCAGAAACTCCGGCAGGAAATCCACTGCCGTCACCGATGCGCCCAGATGGCGCGCAAGGCAGAAGGCCGCCGCGCCGGTTCCGCAGCCAATATCGGCGATCTTCAGTCCGGGATCGGCTTGTACGCCCGCCAGCGTCAGCGCCAGTTGCGTTGCCGCGTCGCTGCCGGGGCCTTGCCGGTCGTTGGGCAGGTGCAGGTCGATCAACAGCTGCATGTCATCAGTCATGACCCGTCAATCCTTGAAGGCGCTGGCCAAGTCTTCGGGTAGGTCGAACTCGTCCAGCACGCGTCGGCGCGCCTCGGCCGACATCTTGCGGGCGGTCTTTTCGACGATGCGCTGGATCTTTTCGTCCGAGTGTTTCGTGGCGAAGGGCGCAAAATACCATTTCAGAAAGACAAAGCAGATCACGTCCTCCAGCGCCTGAACGTCGTCGTCGCGCTTGATGCCCTGTTTGCGCAACATGCGACGGGCGGCGTCGATCTCGGCTTGATCGTACCCGGCCTCGGACATCAGCTCGGCCACGACCTGCGCGTGATGCTCGGCCTGGGCCTTGCGCCAGGCCAGATAGCCCGCGCGCCCTTCAGGGTAGGCCGAGCGGGCCAGCTTCCAGCGCTCGACATGCTGGCCGCGGGCGGCGATCTGCAATGGCTCGGAGGCGTCGGGGAACAGCCGGTCCAACTCGGCGCTCATCCGTTCGCCATAAAGCAGCGCGGCGGGGCGACCGTCTTCCTGGGTGGGATCGGCCGAATTGGCCGTATCAATTGCATCCAGAACCTTCTGCTTGCGCTCTGTCATGGCATCTCCTGCTTTGGCAACGGCACCTCGGGACATTCGGTCATGCTGACCTGAAACTCTTGTGTGAATGAACGATAGAGCACCGTGCTTCAACAAAAAAAACGCCGACCCATTCAGGGCCGGCGGTGCCACGAAGGCAGGTGCAGGATCGGGGCGGAAAAAGGGGGGAGAACCGGCCCGATCCAACAGGGAAGCGGTAGGGTTAGTTGCGGAGCGAAGATTTCTCCTGGCTCACCTGATCCGAGGGGTGCTGATCGGGGAAGGTCAGCATCGGTGTCAGGTCGCCCATGGGAACCCCCAGCGCGAGCGCCGGCGCGGCAGCGGTTGTCAGAACAACGGACACAGTAATCAACATGCGTTTCATGATTATTCTCCGGACTGAACTGTTTCGTTCAGTACATAAAGTAACTTTTTGCGTCGGCTTCAATCGTCAAAGTGAACTAATCCGTTTACTTTTTTGCATAGCGGGTATTCAAAATTGTTTGGCTTGGCGGCAACCGCGTGGGCTTTGGACAAATCGCTGTGGCTCAGTGGTCTTGCGACTGCTGCATCAGACGGGTAAATGCCCCTGTAACGCATATGAGGTTTCCCATGTCGATTGACCAAAGCACCGCCGCCAAGGTGGCCAAACTGGCCCGGATCAAGGTCGAGGATGACGCGTTGCCCGCGCTGGCCTCGGAATTCAATACGATCCTGGGGTTCATCGAACAGCTGAACGAAGTTGACGTCGAAGGGGTCGAGCCGATGGTCTCGGTGACGCCGATGCGGCTGAAGCGGCGCGAGGACGTGGTGACCGACGGGAACATGCAGGACAAGATCCTGTCCAACGCCCCCGACGCGCGCGAGGGCTTTTTCGCGGTTCCCAAGGTGGTGGAGTAAGACATGTCCGATCTGAACAAACTGAGCCTTGCCGAGGCCCGCGACGCCCTGCGCGATGGAGATGTGACCTCGGTCGAGCTGACCGAGGCCTGCCTGAAGGCGATCGACGCAGCCGATGCGCTCAATGCCTTCGTGCACAAGACCCCGGAAGTCGCGCTGGAGCGTGCGAAGGCCGCAGACGAGCGGATCAAGGCGGGCGACGCGCCTGCCATGTGTGGCCTGCCGATCGGCATCAAGGATCTGTTCTGCACCAAGGGCGTGCCCTCGCAGGCTGCGTCCAAGATTCTGGACGGGTTCAAGCCCGAATACGAATCCACCGTCTCGCAGCAACTGGCCGACGCGGGCGCGGTGATGCTGGGCAAGCTGAACATGGACGAGTTTGCCATGGGTTCGTCCAACGAAACCTCGGTTTATGGCAATGCGGTGAACCCTTGGCGGCGCGGCAATGATGACGCGCAGCTGACCCCGGGCGGTTCCTCGGGTGGTTCGGCGTCTGCCGTCGCAGCCGATCTGTGCCTGGCAGCGACCGGAACCGACACCGGTGGCTCGATCCGGCAGCCCGCCGCCTTTACCGGAATCACCGGCATCAAGCCGACCTATGGCCGTTGCTCGCGCTGGGGCATCGTAGCCTTTGCGTCCTCGCTGGATCAGGCCGGGCCGATGACCAAGAACGTGCGCGACGCGGCCATCATGCTCGAGGCGATGTGCGGGCACGATCCGAAGGACTCGACCAGCGCCGAGCTGGCTGTTCCGAATTTTGAGGCCATGCTGACCGGCGACATCAAGGGCAAGAAAATCGGCATTCCAAAGGAATACCGGATGGATGGCATGCCCGCCGAGATCGAAAAGCTCTGGGCCGATGGGGCCGAAATGCTGCGTGATGCGGGGGCCGAGATCGTCGACATCTCGCTGCCGCACACCAAATACGCGCTGCCCGCCTATTACGTGATCGCGCCGGCCGAGGCGTCGTCGAACCTGGCGCGCTATGACGGCGTGCGCTATGGCCGCCGTGCGCAGCTGGCGCAGGGCGACGGCATCACCGAGATGTATGAAAAGACCCGCGCCGAAGGTTTTGGCCACGAGGTGCAGCGCCGCGTCATGGTCGGCACATACGTTCTGTCGGCCGGTTTCTATGACGCCTATTACAACCGCGCGCGCAAGGTGCGGACCCTGATCAAGAAAGACTTCGAGGATGTCTTTGCCGCAGGCGTCGATGCGATCCTGACACCGGCGACACCTTCGGCGGCGTTCGGTCTGGGCGAAATGACCGAGGCTGACCCGGTGCAGATGTATCTGAACGACGTGTTCACCGTGACCGTCAACCTCGCGGGTCTTCCGGGTATCTCGGTTCCCGCCGGTCTTGACGGGCAGGGCTTGCCGCTGGGGCTGCAGCTGATCGGTCGTCCGTGGGAAGAAGGTGACCTTCTGAATACCGCCTACGCGCTTGAGAATGCCGCCGGGTTTGTGGCCAAGGCGGGCAAATGGTGGTAACCCTCAGGCAGCGGTAACAACGCGAGGACGGAGCAGTTCCATGCGCAAAATGCTTCTCATTCCGGCCTTCGGGTTCGTCGCGGCTTGCGATACCGTGGCACCAGTCACGGACTCCGGCTTCAATACGCCGCAGTATCAGGCCGAACGCGAGGCGCAGCTGGCCGGGCAGGGCGCAGCAGGCAACCCGCTGCTGCCGCCGCCGGCCATTTCGCAGGAGCAGTTGAATGCCGAAGCCGGTCCCGCCCCCTTCACGACGGGCGACAGCGCCACGGACATTGCCAACCAGACCGCGGCGGCATTGGCGAGCACATCGGCTCAGCCGACTGCACCGGTGGCCGTAAGCTCAAACGGCATTTCGAACGAGCAGGATTTCGCAGCGGTTTCAAGCAGCCGCAGCATCCAGGATGATGCCGCGCTGATTCAGCAGAACCGTCAGACATACGAGGTTGTCGCGCCGACGGCGGTTCCTCAGCGCGGGTCGGACGGACAGCCCAATATCGTCCAATATGCTCTGACTACGACCAATCCAGTTGGAACACAGCTCTACAGCCGAGCCGGGTTCAATTTGCAGGCCAAGGCACAACGCAACTGCGCAGGCTACGCATCGCCCGACCAGGCCCAGATCGATTTCCTGGCCAATGGTGGCCCCCAGCGAGACCGCAAGGGCCTGGACCCGGATGGCGACGGATTTGCCTGCGGCTGGGACCCCAGCCCGTTCCGCAGTGCTGTCGGCAACTGAACTCTCGCCGATCTGGCACCCATCCCCCAATTTCGGCCCCCGCCGGGATGGGTTGAAGCCGTCGCTGGTGGTGCTTCACTACACCGCGATGAACAGCGCTCAAGCCGCGCTCGAGCGTTTGTGCGACCCGGCCACCGAGGTATCAGCCCACTATCTGATCGGCTGCGACGGAACGCTCTGGCAGATGGTCCGTGAGGAAGATCGCGCCTGGCACGCCGGTGCAGGTGCGTGGCGGGGGGTCAGCGACATCAATTCCCGCTCCATCGGGATCGAACTCGACAATCGCGGCGATCAACCTTTCTCCGAACCGCAGATGGCGGTATTGGAAAACCTGCTGTCACATCTGCAAGAGCGGTTGGGGATCAAGCCCTGGAACGTTATCGCCCATTCGGACATGGCCCCCGAGCGAAAGTTTGATCCTGGTCCCAAGTTTGATTGGGATCGTCTCGCGCACCAGAAATTGGCAGCGGGGCCAGCCGTTCTGAAGGGTATATGCCTTGATGAAATGCCGCCAGACAAGGAATACTTTGCGTTGGTTGCGATGAGGGCCGGGTATCCCAAATCCCCTACCGCTGATCTGCTGAAAGCGTTCAGAAGCCGGTTTGCCCCATGGCGGCGCGGGCCCCTGTCCAAGAAGGACATGGGCGACATCGAACGACTGGCTGGTTTGATGGAACACCTTGACGGTATTCGGGTGGACGTTTAACCCGGCAACCGCGCGGAGGGCCGGATGGCCGCTGGGGCTCAGGCCCGAGAGGAAAGTCCGGACTCCACAAGGCAACGGTGCCGGGTAACGCCCGGGCGGGGAGACCCGACGGAAAGCGCCACAGAAAACAGACCGCCATAACGGATCGGAGGTTCGCCTCTGGCACATCATGGCAAGGGTGAAACGGTGGAGTAAGAGCCCACCGCGCCGCTGGCAACAGCGGCGGCACGGCAAGCCCCACCGGGAGCAATGCCGAATAGGGTCCCCGCGCGGGCCGGTCGGCGTCAGCCGATACCGCCGCTAGGCTCGCCTTGGCCGAGAGGGACCGGGTTGGCAGCTCGAGCCGCGCAGCAATGCTCGGCCTAGAGGAATGGTCATCGAAGGGGGCAACCCCGGAACAGGATCCGGCTTACAGGCCCTCCGCGCGTATTTTCTTCATCCTCCGGGCGGCGTGTAGGCCGCGACCAGTTTCGCGGCTTTCTCGGTGATGGCAACAAATTCGTCGGCCGACCAGGCCCGAACCGTCTCGACCCGCGAAACCGCCCCCGAAGCCGCAACGGCCATACCAACGGCCACGGCATCCGTTCCGTCCGGAGCTTCGCTGATGACCACCACGTCATTGCTTCCGGTCGTCACGTAGAACGCCAGCAGTTTGCCGCCAACCTTCTCCAGCAGCGCCGCCACCGGCCCGGTGCGGTTTTCCGGTTTCTTCAGCATCCCTTTGACACCGGCGTTGGAATAAGAGGCATAGGTGATGAAGACAGGCATGACGATCTCCTCGTGAACGAAATGTGCAGAGCGCTCCAATTGGCCGGCTCCTTGGCCCGGAAGACAGGCTTGCCGCATCAAACCAATGCGGTGATCGACACCCAGGCTCCCAATCCGATCAAAACGACACCAACGACCGGCGTCAGCCATCCCGCCCGGGGCAACAGCTTCTCCAAAGCGACGTAGACGGCGATTGCGACGATCCACCAAAGGTTCATGATGCCGCCGACGAACAGCAGCGCCATCAAGGCCCAGCAGCAGCCCAAGCAGTAGGCTCCGTGCAGGGCGCCGCATCGAAACGCACCCCAATGCCCGGGCCGGTTGTGGCGGGTCAGAAAGGCAGCCGGGCTCTGACAGTGGAGGAGGCACGCGGACTTCAACCCGCTGAACTGATACATCCCGGCAGCACAGAGAACGATGCCCGCCAGGATTCCGGACCGGATGGTCATCATCGGGCCATCCATCGCTCCGATCTGTTGCAGGCCCCATTGCAGTCCGGTTGCCCCAAGGCTGAACACGGCCCAGGCAAAAAGATACCCCGACAGAAAGGCCAATCCGAAGCTGGCGCTGCGCTGCCTGTCGGGTCCAACCCGTTTCAACGCCACAAACAATAGGGCAGTCGGGGCCGCGCTGGGCGTCATCATTGCGACCATCATCACCCACCACATGGCAAAGACCAATGCGGCGTACCAAAGCGTCCAGACGGCACCGGCCCCCATCGGCATGGGCTGGCCAATTGGACCGGCCATCCGAGTCATCTCGACGGCCGACATCTGCATCCCGACACCGGCGACCGTGTACCAGACCGCACCCGAAACGATCAGAAGGACACTTCCAGCGACGATCAGACGTTCTTTTCGCAGTACTCGCTCGAGGCTGATCGTTCGGGCAGGGCGGGCCTGTTCCGACGCGTCTGCACTATGGCCCGACAACGCCATGACCTGAGATATTTAAATGCGCCAGATGGGCATGTGAGGACTCGAAGGTCAGGTCTATGGCTGAACCGCTTGTCCTGGCCGTTCCCGAGGCGACCTCGGCGTGGCGGTATTCGAATCCATGCGGCAACTGGATCGACGCGCGATGCGGTTGGCCCGAGACGATTTGTGCGATCGGCTTGACGTCCACATCGAACACGTTCTTGACCTTCGCGTAGCCGGTCCGGTCTTCGCGGCTCCAGTTCACGTCGATTTCAGCAAACAGTGTCTCATGCTTGGTCGGCGCCATGGCGCTGTAGACATACCACATGGTGGCCATTTCATCGGTGTCCTCACCGGACATGATGGCCTGCAGGGCGGCCCGCTGATCGGCGTCCGCCCGTTCGTCGATGATCAGTTGCATCTGCCCGTTGCCCTCGTGAATCGGGCCTGGCCAGTGGTAGACACCCGCAGCCCGCAGGCCGGAAAGATCCGTGTCCCCGTAGTGGCCGCTTGTGATGTCAAAGACGACCACGGCCTCGCAATTCCCGTGACTGGGCAGGCTGCTGAACTGGCAGGGGCAACCGAAATCACAGTTGCAATTGGCCAGAGTCTCGCCCTGAAGTTTCCATTCTGTCATGATTTCCCCCAAGCAGACGTACAAGAAAACTCTGCTGACAGAGGGTCTTGCCCGGTTTCGCTGCCTCACGCCGCACAACCTTGGACCGCGGCGTTCTGGGATGCTGTGACGCGATCATATCACGAAACCGTGATCTGTCCAAACCGGGCGCTGATCCACTGTGTGTCGGATACTGTGATTTGTGTTGAAACACCGCCGATTCCGGTTGACTCGGGCGCGCGACCGGGTAAAAGCGCACGCTCATAGGAATTCAACCGAAAGGCCCCTGCCTTTCCGGACGCAGGAGATAACCATGGCGAAGCCGACGACAATCAAGATCCGTCTGAACTCGACCGCGGGCACGGGCCACTTCTACGTGACCAAAAAGAACGCTCGCACCATGACCGAGAAAATGACCGTTCGTAAGTACGACCCGGTCGTTCGGAAGCATGTCGAGTACAAGGAAGGCAAGATCAAGTAATCTGCCTTTTTTCGACGCGAAAGCTTAGGGGGTTCTGCTTCGGCAGGACCCTTTTTCGTTGTTTTGACCGTGTCGTGTAGCCCTGACGCCGCCCGATCCGGCCGTTTCGGGCCGTTGCAGAGGCGCATCAGGCCGGCAGGTATTCTGATTGGTGTTGGCTTGCTTTTTTGCCCCGCCTGCCAGTACGGTTCAGCAAACCGCCACAAAATGTTGAGCGCCATGAAAAAAATCTTGTTGCCCGCAATCGCCATTCTGACACTTTCGGCCTGTGAGGACCCGTTCAACCGCCAAGGCGTCGGGTTCACCGGCATTGATGGCGAACCAAGAACCGTTTCGGACGTCAAAGGCGCCGTTGCCTTTGTTCCGCCTGCGACGAACGTCCCGGCTGAGTTGGCTGAATTGCCGACCATTCAGGCCAGCACTGACAAGACAGAATTCGACAAGGTCGCGGGCGTTGCCATCGACAATGGCGGACGGTCCGACACCACGGCCGTACAGTTGACCGGCAGCAGCAGCACCATGTTCCTGAGCACGGTGAGCGTGAACGGAACCCTGTTCGGCGTGTTGCGCACCGAAAACAACAGCACCAAGGTGGACAACTCGGTTGGGGCCGCGTTCGGCAGCCAGACCGAGCGCTTTACCGGCTGTCTGCCTGCGGGCGACGTATACCGCAAGGGCGGGTCGTCGCGCAGCTCGGGTTTCGCGGTTCCGCTGAACTGCAGCTGATCGGATCCGTTGCGATTACAATGATGTAAGGCCCTTGCCATTTGGCTGGGGCCTTTTTCTTTGGGCTGGCTTTGCTGACGCCGGAACAAAAAAGGGCGGGCCTTTCGGGCCCGCCCTTTGATTTGGTGTTCCGGCAGTCTTACTCGCGATTGCCGAGCAGCTGCAGCAGGAACATGAACATGTTGATAAAGTCCAGGTACAGGTTCAGCGCACCCATGATGGCGGCTTTGCCCAGCCACTCCTGATCGCCCGCATGGGCCATCTGGATGTAGGTGGTCTTGATCTTCTGGGTGTCATAGGCGGTGAGGCCCGCAAAGATCAGAACGCCCAGGATCGAGACGGCGAACATGATGGCCGGCGATTGCAGGAACAGGTTGATGACCATGGCCACGATCAGGCCGATCACACCCATCATCAGGAACGTGCCCATACCGGACAGGTCCTTCTTGGTGACGTAACCGTACAGCGACAGACCGGCGAAGGCGATGGAGGTCACCAGAAAGACTTGGGCGATCGAAATGCCGGTGAAGGCCACGAAGATCCAGCTGAGCGACAGGCCCATCACCGCCGCGAAGGCGTAGAAGAACAGTTGGGCGCCAGCTGCGCTGAGGCGGTTGATGGCCGCGCCGAAGGCAAACACCATGATCAGCGGGGCGAACATGACGATCCAGCCCAGGATGTTCGGGCTGAGGGTCACCGGATCGCGGAATACCGACAGCAGCTGCGGGCTGGTGCCGACGGCCCATGCAACCGCAAAGGTGATCAGCATGCCCACGGACATCGTGCCGTAGACCTTGTTCATGTGGGCGCGCAGGCCCTCGTCAATCTCGGCAGCGCGCGCGCCAGTCGCCGTCCGGATCGTATCGAATTGTGCCATAGAGGTCTCCCTTGAATTCAGCTTTCAGCCCCCGGTTGCGGGGCGATTTCCCTGCAAATATCGGAGAGTGTAGCGCATGTTTCAAGGGTTTTGGGGCCAAAACTCAGCAATATGGTCAACAATTTCAGCGCCGCTTTGGAAGGTGGCGCTGAAATCCGTTGCAGGCTGCGCATTCAGGGCCGCTTGCGCCAGGTTTCGGGCGCGTCCCAGAACGGGCGGGATGCTTCGGTCAGGGCCTCTGATCGGGTGATCCCGATGTCTTGCAGGGCGCGGTCATCCAGCCGGGCCAGCTCCCGCCGTTGATGAGCGGCCGCAAGCATACGCTGAAACCAATTGCCCGTTCTGATCGATTCCGAGGCACAGGGTCGGTGTGCTGCAATTTGGGTCATTACTTATGTCCTTTCATCGGTCGTTGATGCAAAGCTGTTTTCGCATCAACTTCCTTGAACTATATGGCGGGTTGTGGCATATTTTAAAAATGAATGTTTTTGAATTCATCCATAAGGATTGTTGATGATGCGGAACTTGGATATCACCACCCTGCGCTCATTCGTGGCGGTCGCGGACCACGGGGGCGTAACGCGCGCCGCGGGTTTCCTGCATCTGACACAGTCGGCTGTGTCCATGCAGCTGAAACGTCTGGAAGAGCTGTTGGGCCTGGAATTGCTGGACCGGTCTGGGCGCACCATCGCGTTGACGGCCTCTGGCGAACAGCTGTTGGCATATGCCCGACGAATGGTGGCGTTGAATGACGAGGTCATCTCGAAGCTGACCGATCAGGCCTTTGAAGGCGAGGTGGTGCTCGGGGTGCCGCACGATATCGTCTACCCGGCTATTCCACGGGTTCTGCAGCGGTTCAATGCCGACTTCCCGCGCGTGCGCGTGCAGTTGGTTTCATCCTATTCAATCCAGTTGAAAGAGATGTTTCGGCGTGGCGAATGCGATGTCATTCTGACGACTGAGGCTGCGAACTCGGATGGCGGGGAAACCATTGCAGAGCTACCCCTGCGCTGGATCGGCGCGTCAGGAGGCTCGGCTTGGCGGCGGCGGCCGCTTCCTTTGGCGCTGGGTCGGCGCTGCCTTTTCCGACCTCAGGTCATTGCCGCCTTGGATGCAGCAGGCATTCCATGGGAGCTGTCGGTCGAAACCGAGAACGACCGCACGATCGAGGCAACCGTCAGCGCGGACCTCGCCGTTCACGCCATGCTGGAGGGCACCGAGGCGGCACATCTGGAGAAGATCGATTCAGGTGGGGTTCTGCCCGAATTGCCGGCGCACATGATCAACCTTTACGGAGGCGATCAGGGGCGCGGCGAAGTGGTGGAGGCCCTCGCCGCGCTGGTGCGGCAGAACTTCCACATGCTTGGCGGGACACCGCTGCGCGCCGTGGTGGGCTGATCCGGTCAGATCGTGATGACGACTTTCCCGGTCGACTTTCGTTCCTTGAGCAGAGCCATGCCCTGCGCCACTTCGGACAACGGCAGGGTATGGCTGATATGGGGCCGGATGCGTCCCTCGGCATGCCAGGCGAAGAGGGTCTCAAAGCTGGTGCGAACGACCTCGGGCCGGAACCTCAGATAGCCACCGATGTAGAACCCGATCACGGTCAGGTTCTTCACCAGCAAGTGATTGGCCGGTATCTGCGGGACTTCGCCGCCGGCAAAACCTATCGGCAGCAGGCGGCCTTCGGGATTGGTCGCCCGGAAGGCAGCCTTGAATACATCGCCACCGATGGCGTCATAGACAACGTCTGCGCCGCCCAATGCCAGCACGCGCTCGCGCAGATCTTCGTCCGCGTCGATCAGGTGATCGGCCCCGGCCGCGCGGGCGACCGCCAGTTTATCGGCGCCCCGGGCCTGTGCGATCACCGTCGCGCCCATAAGCTTGCCAATCTCGACCGCCGTCAGCCCGACCCCGCCGGCGGCACCGGTCACCAAGAGGGTCTCGCCCGTCTGCAGCCGCGCCCGATGGTCCAGCGCCATATGGCTGGTTCCGTAGGCGATCTGGATGGCCGCCGCGTCTTCAAAGCTGCACGACTGGGGGATGAGTACGGCTCGGTCGGCGTCAAAAACCCCGTATTGCGCCAATCCACCCTGGCCTGAGTAAACCGCGACCCGGTCTCCGGGTTTCAGATGGCTGACCCCTGCGCCGATCGCGTCTACGACCCCCGCAACCTCAAGCCCCAATGTGAAAGGGGCCGCTGGCGTATCCTGGTACGTGCCCTTCTGCATCAGAAGATCGGCAAAGTTCAGCCCGCAGGCGCGAATGGCCACGCGGATCTGGCCTTCGGCGGGTGCGGGAACGGGTAACTCGTGCAATTTGGCCTGCTCTCCGGCGGACTGGATCTGGTAGGCCAGCATCTCAAATCTCCATGTTGGTGCCATTGATCGGGGCCGCCCCTGACTTGTCAATCATTCCGGAAGGGAATGGCCGGGGCGTCTTTGTCGCACAGGCCAAATCGTGCACAACCGTAAACCTTCCTTCAGGCGCGCAGATTCAACCATCTTGAAAATTTTCCAAAAAGCGGCAATATTGCTTGTCAGTGCTGTTTCGGGGGGCACGTTCCGTATTAGAGAGTTCTTTACAAGCGTCTCGCTAGTGTGCGGTCATGGTTCAGTTAGCGTTTTCCCGGGCGGTTGTGTGTAACAGAGGAGAATACCAATGACCCATCACGTCGATGTCCATGTGGGCAAGCGCGTACGGCATCGCCGCTGGTTGATTGGCATGACGCAGCAGCAGCTGGCACAGCAGGTCGGTATCAAGTTCCAGCAGATCCAGAAATACGAAACCGGGGCCAACCGCATCAGCGCATCACGCCTGTGGGACATTGCCGAAGCTCTGGACGTTCCGGTCAGCTTTTTCTTTGAAGGTCTGGAGGACGCCCAGAAGGAAGACTCGGGCAAAAAATCGGTTCCTGCTGATCTGATGGGCGACAAGGAAGCGTTGGATCTGGTTCGGTCCTACTACGCGATCCCGGAAAACCAGCGCCGGCGCCTGTTTGAGCTTGCGCGCGTTCTCAGCGACGTGGCCTGAGACCGGGGCTTGACTTCGCGCAGGGCTGAGCGCACCAGTTGCGCATGACCAAAGCCTCTGCAAGTGACCTTGAAGTTGCCGAGAAAATGGCCGACGCGGCGCGTGCGGCCATTTTGCCGTATTTTCGCCAGTCGAACCTTGAAACCTCAAACAAGCTACAAGGCGGGTATGACCCGGTGACTGTGGCCGATCGCGCAGCCGAGCAGGCCATGCGATCCGTTCTGGCCGAGCTGCGCCCCGACGACGGCATCTTGGGCGAGGAGTACGGTGCGGTCGAAGGCAAATCGGGGCGAACCTGGGTGTTGGACCCCATCGACGGCACCCGCGGTTTCGTCAGCGGCACACCGACATGGGGCGTTCTGATCGCGCTAGGCGACGATAGCGGGCCGATCATGGGGGTGATTGACCAACCCTATATCGGCGAACGGTTTGTGGGTCTTGCAGACGGTGCGTTCATGACCGGTCCTCTGGGCAGAACCAGCTTGGCGACCCGCCGGACGGACGCCTTGCGGGACGCAATCCTGTTCACGACATTCCCCGAAGTCGGCACGACCGCCGAAGGAGACGCCTTTCGCGCCGTGGCCGGACAGGTGCAACTGACGCGCTACGGCATGGATTGCTACGCATACGCGCTGCTGGCGGCCGGGCAGGTCGACCTGGTGATCGAGGCTGGACTGAACGCGTATGACATTCAGGCCCCGATCGCGGTGATCGAGGCGGCTGGCGGCGTCGTGACCGACTGGCAGGGCGGGCCGGCACATCAGGGGGGGCGGGCACTGGCGGCTGCGAACCCTGAGATCCACGCCGCGGCCCTCGAGATTCTGCGCGACTTCTGACGACGGTTGCCGCTGCGGCCGCGATTGATTAGGGTCTATGCGCCGGTTCTTGCGCCCGTTTTCCACCGGCACACGCATTTCTGGCATGAGGCGGGCAGATGCAGGAGTGCGAGATGCCCGAAACCCTTCTTAGAAACGCCGATGCGATCCTGACCATGGACGACAACCGGCAAGAACTGGCCGGCGCCGATTTGCTGATCCGTGACGGGCAGATTGCCCGCATCGGCCAAGGTTTGACGACCGACGGAGAGGTGCATGACCTCGGCGGCTGTGTCGTGACGCCGGGATTGGTCAATACCCACCACCATCTCTACCAGACACTGACCCGAGCTGTTCCCGCGGGCCAGGATGCGCTGCTGTTTGGCTGGCTGCAGACGCTCTATCCGATCTGGGCGCGGTTCGGTCCTGACGAAATGTTCACTTCGGCTCAGATCGGTCTGGCCGAGTTGGCCTTGTCGGGCTGCACGCTCAGTTCCGACCATCTGTATCTGTATCCGAATGGGTCACGCTTGGATGACACGATCGCGGCCGCTGCGGAGGTGGGGCTGCGGTTCCATCCGACCCGCGGCGCGATGAGCATCGGCGAAAGCAACGGCGGTCTGCCGCCCGATGCTTTGGTCGAGGCCGAGGCCGACATCCTGAATGACATGATCCGAGTGGTCGACGCGTTCCATGACCCGTCCGAAGGCTCAATGTGCAGGGTTGGACTTGCGCCCTGTTCGCCCTTCTCGGTCAGTCGGGATCTGATGCGCGACGCCGCACTGCTGGCACGGGACAAAGGGGTCATGCTGCACACCCATCTGGCGGAAAACGACGAGGATATCCTGTATTCCGAATCCCAGTTCGGCTGTCGACCCGGCCAGTATGCCGAGGAACTTGGCTGGACCGGCCCCGATGTCTGGCACGCCCATTGCGTGAAGCTGGACGGGGCAGAGATCGACCTGTTCTCTCGGTCACGCACCGGGGTTGCGCACTGTCCCTGCTCGAATTGCCGTCTGGGCTCGGGGATCGCGCCGGTGCGCGCGATGCGTGACAACGGGGTCAGGGTTGGCTTGGGCGTTGACGGTTCCGCAAGCAACGACAGCGGCAACCTGATGGCCGAGGCGCGGCAGGCGATGCTTCTGCAACGCGTGGCGAACGGTGCCGATGCCATGTCCGCGCGCGAAGCTCTGGAAATTGCGACGCGGGGTGGGGCGGACGTGCTGAACCGGCCGGACTGCGGCCGCCTGATGCCGGGCAAACGCGCGGATATCGCTGTTTGGGACACAAGGGGTGTGGAGTGCGCGGGCAGTTGGGACCCGGCTGCTCTGCTGCTGGCAGGTCCGGTGCACGTCAAACACCTGTTTGTCGAGGGGCGACAGGTCGTCCGGGACGGCAACATTGCTACATTTGACCTGCCGCGCGCGATCGAACGGCAGAACAGGTTGGCCCTCGCCTTGCAGGGCTGATCTGCCTTCAGGTCGAAACGCGCCGTCCGCCGATCCACACATCGGCGATGGCGCGGTCGTCGCCCATCATGATTGTCGGGAACACCGCCTCCCAAAGGGACTCGGCATTGGCTTCTCGCTGGGCAATCGCGGGGGTCGAGGCGAGGTCGAGCACGATCAGGTCCGCCTCCATTCCAGGGGCGATATTGCCGATGCGGTCGTCCATCCGCAGCGACCGGGCCGATCCTGCGGTGCCCAGCCACAGTAGTTGCGCCGGGTGCAGCGGATGTCCGCGCAATTGGCCGATTTCATAGGCGGCCGCCATGGTCCGCAACATGGAAAAGCTGGACCCGCCGCCGGTGTCGGTTGCCAGGCCGATACGATGGCCATCCCGCATCAACCCGTGCATATCAAACAGACCCGAACCGATGAAAGTGTTCGAGGTGGGGCAATGGATCAGCGAGGCATCGACCTCACGCAGGCGGTCTCGCTCGCGCGGTTCCAGATGGATCACGTGACCATAGAGGCCGTTCGCGCCGAGCAGTCCGAATTTTTCATAGGTGTCCAAGTAGTCGCGCGCCTCGGGGAACAGCGACCGAACCCATTCGATTTCGTCCGTCTGCTCGCTGAGATGCGTCTGCATGAGGCAATCTGGGTGTTCTGCCCACAGCGCACCCATCGCCTCAAGTTGTTCGGGGGTCGAGGTCGGGGAAAACCGCGGCGTGATCGCATAGGAAATCCGGTCGACACCTTGCCATTTTCCGATCAGAGCCTTCGACTGGTCATAGGCTGTTTGGGCCGTATCCCGAAGACCTTCGGGCGCGTTGCGGTCCATGCAGGTCTTCCCGGCCACGACACGCTGACCGCGCTGCTGGGCGGCCGTGAAAAAGGCATCGACGCTTTCGGGATGAATGGTGCAGAAACTGCACATGGTCGTGGTGCCGTGTGCGGCGGTCAGGTCAAGATATCGGTTCGAAATCTCGGCAGCGTAGTCTGCATCACCGAACTTCATCTCTTCTGGAAAAGTGTAGGTGTTCAGCCAATCAATCAGCCGTTTGCCCCAACTCGCGATCATCGCCGTCTGGGGGTAGTGGACATGGGGGTCGATGAAACCAGCCAGGATCAGGTTTTCGCCATGGTGATGAATGGCCGCCTCGGGGTGCGCGGTTTGCAAATCAGCGGTACTTCCCAACTCCCGGATTTTCCCGCCCTCGATCAGAACGGCTTCGTGCAGCCGGACCGCCTGATCCGGTTGCGTTTCGAAGGGGGAGTGTTCGAAACTCAGTACGCGCCCTGTCAGAAGCGTCTTTTGCGCCATCCGCCGTGATCTCCGCCTTGGTGAATCCGGCTTGCAGCATAGGCATGTGAAAGATGCGGGTAAATCGCACCATTGTCATTGTTTTCCGGTAGCAGCTTCTTCTATTTAGGGGCCAATTCCCAGAACAAGGGGCAGCGCATGACGACCGGCACCGAAGACAACAGAACCGACCCCTCCCGCGATGATGACGTCTATGCGCTGGACCGGCGAACGGTGGCCGCAATCCTTTACGCCGTGGATGTCGAGGATCGCGAGAAGCTGATCGAGCTGATGGAGCCGCTGCACGCGGCCGATATTGCCGACCTTCTGGAACAGATCAACCCCTACGACCGGGCGCGGCTGATCCGCCTGTATGACCGGGAATTCGACGGGGACATTCTGTCTGAACTGGACGAATCCGTCCGCGAAGAGGTCATTGGAGTTCTGCGGCCCGACGTTCTGGCCGAGGCCGTACGAGAGATGGAAAGCGACGATGTCGTGGACCTTCTGGAGGATCTGGAGGAGCCGCAGCAGGAAGCGGTGCTGGAGGCCCTTGAGGCCTCGGAACGGATCGCGGCCCTGCAGGCGCTGGCCTATCCCGAGAACTCGGCAGGCCGACTGATGCAGCGCGAAGTGGTTATGGCTCCCGATCATTGGACGGTGGGGCAGGCAATCGACTACATGCGCTCGCAGGACGATCTGCCCGAGCAGTTTTATCACGTTGTTCTGGTCGATCCGCGGCTGAAGCCGGTGGCGCAAGTCATGTTGGGCAAGTTGATGGCCGCGCGGCGCGATACCAAGTTGCAGGACATCGCCGAGGACGAGTTCCACATCATCCCGGTCGATCAGGATGAAGAAGACGTTGCCTATGCTTTCAACCAATACCACCTGATTTCCGCGCCGGTGGTGGACAGTGACAAACGGCTGGTCGGGGTCATCACGATTGACGACGCGATGGCCGTTCTGGATGAAGAAATCGAGGAAGACATGCTGCGACTGGCAGGTGTCAGTGATGACAGCTCGATTTCAGACAGTGTTGCAGCAACCAGTCGTCGTCGTTTGCCCTGGCTGACGGTCAACCTGTGTACCGCCATTTGTGCCTCGCTGGTGATTTCACAGTTCGAGGCGGCAATCGAGCAGATCGTGGCGCTGGCAATTCTGATGCCTATCGTTGCCTCGATGGGTGGCAACGCCGGAACACAGTCGCTGACCGTTGCCGTGCGTGCGTTGGCGACCCGCGACCTGACGGGTTCGAACGTGGCGCGAGTCATCCGCCGAGAATTGCTGGTGGGCATGTTGAACGGGCTGTGTTTCGCCATCGTTCTGGGGACGGTGGGGATGATGTGGTTTGAATCCCCGCTGCTGGGTGTCGTGATCGGTTCCGCCTTGGTCGTGAACATGATCATCGCCGGGTTCGCGGGTACGGTAGTACCGGTGGTGCTGGATCGCCTGGGTGTAGACCCGGCATTGGCCTCGGGAACCTTCGTTACGACGACGACGGATGTGATGGGGTTCTTCATCTTTCTAGGGCTTGCAAGCGTGGTGCTGCTGTGACCGATCTGACTGAAATCAAGGCCGCGGCGCGCAAGGCTGCCTTTGCCCGGCGCAAAGCGGCCTTCGACGCGGGGCCGCCGGCCGCCGCGGGCCGCCTGTCCGAGGTGCTGGCCGGATTTCGTGGGGTTCCGCTGACTGGCTACATGCCGATCCGCACCGAAATCGACCCTCTGCCCGCGATGGCCGAGGCCGCAGCCTATGGTCCCGTGGGTGTTCCGGTCATCCAAGGCGCCGGACGGCCTCTGCGGTTTTCGCGCTGGACACCCGAAGGGCCGCTGAAAGATGGTCCATTTGGCGCCAAGGTGCCCGAGACGGACGACTATTTTGACCCTGAAATCCTGATCGTGCCCCTTGTGGCATTCGATCCGCAAGGCGGGCGATTGGGCTATGGGGGCGGGTTTTATGACCGCACGCTTGAAGGGCTGCGCGCCAAACGTCCCACATTGGCCATCGGTTTCGCCTTCGACGCGCAAGAGGCCGAAGCCTTGCCGCTGGAACCGACGGACCAGCCGCTGGACATGATCGTTACCGAGACCAGGGTCCTGACGTTTTAGCCGTCAGTTCTCAAAGTGGCTCCGCAGATAGTCCCAGGCATCAACCTCGGTTCCATCCTCAAGGATGCACACGCCGTATTCCGATCCATCGGTGTTTTTGCGGATCTGATATTCGCCGCCGTTTTCGATGCAGAAGGTCGCGGCCGGATTTGCCATTGTGGTCTTGGTCGTCGCGTGAGCAAAGCCGCCCGATATAGCGAGAGAGACAGTTGCGGTCAGGACTATGCGTTTCATCGAAATCTCCGAGGGAAAAAACCGGTTGCGCCAGAATTGCAGGTTTCCACCGGAATTCAACCCGCATGCGGCCCGCGAATTGCATCGTTCCGCCTTGTTATTGCCGTTTGCAGGGCCTAGGACCGCGATATGAGAATCTTGTTCCTGGGTGACGTGATGGGGCGCGCGGGCCGCGCCGCCGTTCAACAGCATCTGCCCCGTCTGCGCGACGAGTGGCGGCTGGATTTCGTGGTGGTCAACGGCGAGAATGCCTCGAACGGCATGGGGTTGACTGGCGATCATGCCAAGCTGCTGTTGGAGTCAGGCGCAGATTGTCTGACGTTGGGCGACCACGCTTTCGACCAGAAAGACATGCTGCAATTCATCGAACGCGAACCCCGGATCGTGCGCCCTGTTAATTTCGCCAAGGGTGCTCCCGGTCGCGGACATCGACTGTTCACCGCGCCGGGCGGACGCAAGGTGTTGGTGGTTCAGGTGCTGGGACAGGTGTTCATGAAACGGCCGTTCGACGATCCGTTCTCGGCGGTGGAACCGATCCTGAAGTCCCACCCGCGGGGCGGTCAGGCGCAGGCCATCATCGTGGACATGCATTGCGAGGCGACTTCGGAGAAGATGGCCATGGGCCACTACTGCGACGGACGCGCCAGCCTTGTCGTGGGAACCCATACCCATGTTCCGACCGCCGATGCCCAGATCCTGCCCGGCGGTACCGCTTACCTGACCGATGCGGGCATGTGCGGCGACTATGACTCGGTGATCGGAATGGACAAGCAGGAGCCGATGCGCCGCTTCATCACGGGGATGCCCAAGGCTCGGTTCACCCCGGCCAATGGCGAAGCGACGCTTAGCGGCGTTTTCGTAGAAACTGATGACCGTGACGGGCAAGCCAAGACGATCAGCATGGTCCGGGTTGGCGGGCGCCTGCAGCAGGCAGCACCGTGAACGCACGTCAGGCTTGCTCTGCGGCCTGCAATACGTGAAACTGATCCACAGGCGCTTGGGCCGGGACAGGTTTCGGACAGAACACCACGAATGCAACTCCTTCAATTGTCAGATATGGGCAGCGCGATACTTGCGCTGGCGGTTGTCGCGGGCATGTTCCTCATGTTCATGCGCGAGGTCTATCCGACCGAGGTCGTTGCCATAGGCGGCGTTTCGGTGATGCTGGTCACCGGCGTGCTTCCCTACCAAAGCGCACTGGCGGTTCTGTCGAACCCGGCGCCCTGGACCATCGCGGCGATGTTCATCATCATGGGCGCTCTGGTCCGGACCGGTGCCTTGCACGCCTTTACAGCGACGGCGCAGAAACAGGCGCAGGTCAACCCGCGCATTGCCATCGGTCTGCTGATGGCATTTGTCGTCCTGGCCTCGGCGGTCGTGTCGAACACGCCCGTCGTCGTCGTGATGATCCCGGTGTTCATCCAGATTGCCCGCACGTTGAATATTTCGGCGTCCAAGCTGCTGATCCCGCTCAGCTATGCTGCTATTCTCGGCGGGACGCTGACCCTGATCGGAACCTCGACGAACCTGTTGGTCGATGGTGTGGCCCGGGCACAAGGCCTGCCGGCCTTCACGATTTTCGAGGTCACGCCTTTGGGCATCATTCTTGTCATCTACGGCATGATTTACCTGCGCTTCATCGCGCCGCGCCTTCTGCCCGAGCGTGACAGCATGGCAACCATGCTCAGCGATCGGTCGAAGATGAAATTCTTCACCGAGGCGGTCATTCCGCCCGACAGCAACCTGATCGGCCGTGAAGTGACCGGTGTGCAGCTGTTCAAACGTCCGGGTGTGCGGCTCATCGACGTGATCCGCGGCGACGAGTCGTTGCGGCGCAACCTGAAAGGGGTCGAACTGAAGGTCGGTGACCGCGTGGTGTTGCGCACGGAAATGACCGAGCTGCTGAGCCTGCAAAGCAACAAGGAACTCAAGCGCGTTGATCAGGTTTCGGCGGTCGAAACACGCACGGTTGAGGTTCTGATCACCCCCGGTTGTCGCATGGTCGGGCGCACATTGGGTGCGTTGCGGCTGCGTCGTCGCTACGGGGTTTATGTTTTGGCCGTGCACCGGCGCAATCAGAATATCGGGGGGCAACTTGACGATCTGGTCGTCCGGGTCGGTGATACGCTGCTGCTCGAAGGCTCGCCGGCCGATATCAGCAAACTGGCTGCCGACATGGACATGGTCGACGTCACCCAGCCATCGGCCCGCGCCTTCCGGCGCGGTCATGCACCGATCGCGATTGCTGCGCTGATTGGGATCGTGGTGTTGGCGGCGCTCGGCGTGGCTCCGATTTTCCTGCTGTCGATTCTAGCGGTTGCGGTTGTGCTGCTGACGCGATGCATCGACGCGGACGAAGCGTTTTCCTTTGTCGAGGGCCGTCTGCTGGCGCTGATCTTTGCCATGCTGGCTATTGGGGCTGCGCTGGACAGCTCGGGTGCGGTCACCCTGATCGCCAACGCGATTGCTCCGTCCTTTGCCAACCTGCCGCCGTTCCTCATCGTTTGGGCCATCTATCTGCTGACCTCCGTCCTGACGGAACTGGTCTCGAACAACGCCGTGGCGGTTGTCGTCACGCCGATCGCCATCGGTCTGGCGCAGGCTGTGGGGGTGGATCCGCGGCCGCTGGTGGTGGCGGTGATGGTCGCGGCTTCGGCCTCGTTCGCCACACCGATCGGATATCAGACCAACATGATGGTCTACGGCCCCGGCGGGTACCGGTTCACGGACTTCATGAAGGTCGGGATTCCGCTGAACCTGACGGTTGGATTGCTGGCTTCGCTGATCATCCCGTTCCTCTGGCCGCTTTGATCTCCGGCACGAATTTGCCGCTTGGAACTGAAAAACCTTGTAAAACGCGCTGATGTCCCGATCTTTTGTGCTGGAAACTGGTGACAAAGGGATCGGACAATGCAAACCGCAAAAAGCCTGCTGGCAGGAACCGCGTTGTGGGCAGCCGTGTGGGGCGCCGCCCAGGCGGGGACCGTCGAGGGAACAGCCACATATCGCGAACGGATCGCGGTTCCGCCCGGGGCAACCCTGTTCGTCGAACTGCAGGACGTTTCACTGGCTGACGCGCCAGCCGTCACGCTGGCTGCGCAGCGCTATGCTTTGACGGGCGTGCCTGCCCAGTTCGAGCTGACTTATGACGACGCGTTGATTCAGGATCGGCACCGCTATGTGGTGCGAGCCTCGGTGCATCAGGACGGCAAGCTGCTGTTCACCACCGATACCGCTTACCCGGTTCTGACCAACGACGCCGGAAACTCGGTCGATCTGGTCATGGTCAAGGTGCAGGAACGGGGCGCGGCGATGCTTGAGAACACGCAATGGACCGCAACCGAGTTGAACGGTGTTGCGCTGGACACCGAGAAACGTCCGCAGATTACCTTTGCCGAGGGCGGAGCTTTTGGGGGAACAGGCGGTTGCAACCGGTTCAGTGGACAGGCCGAGATATCGGGTAAGTCGATGTCCTTCCCCGACAACATGGCCGCCACTCTGATGGCCTGCCCGCCGCCGCTGGACGAGGTTGAGCGGGAATTCCTTGCCGCTCTCCCAAAGGTCGCAAGCTTTGTTCAGCGCGGGGACACTCTGGTTCTGCTCGATGCGGCAGGTGAACCGGTTCTGCAGTTCCGCCGCGACCAATAATGCCCAAGGGCCGTCAGGCGACGGCCCTCGACCGCCCGGCATTGCGGCCCGAGAAGATGCATCCGCCCAGGAACGTGCCCTCGAGCGCGTTGTAGCCGTGATAGCCCCCGCCGCCGAAACCCGCGACTTCGCCGGCCGCGAACAGGCCGGGCACCATGTGGCCGTCCGCCCCGATCATCTGACTGTCCAGATTGGTCTGCAAACCACCCAGCGTCTTGCGGGTCAGCACATGCAGCTTGACCGCGATCAGCGGGCCGTTTTTCGGATCGAGGAACTTGTGCGGTTTGGCGGTGCGGATCAGCTTGTCACCGCGATAGTTCCGCGCCGCCAGGATCGCCATCATCTGAGCATCTTTCGAGAACGGATTGTCCACCTGTGAATCGCGGGCTTCGATCTGGGCGCGCAGATGCGCCTCGTCGATCAGGCCGCCGCCCAGATGGTTCATCCCGTTCACCAATTCGGTCAGCGTGTTGGCGACGACGAAATCCTCGCCCTTTTCCTTGAACGCTTCGACCGGCCCGGTGGCCTTCGACCCCGAGAGGACCCGCTGGCGGATGACCTCCTTCCAGCTGCCCGAGGTGAAATCGGGGTTCTGTTCCGACCCGGACAGCGCGAATTCCTTCTTGATGACCTTCTGGGTCAGAACGAACCAGCTGTATTCATAGCCGGTTTTCAGGATCTCGCGCAGGGTGCCCAGCGTGTCGAACCCGGGCAGGCAGGGGGGCTGCAGCCGGTTGCCGCGCGCATCGAACCACATGGAGCTGGGGCCGGGCAGGATGCGGATACCATGCGCGGGCCAGATCGGGTTCCAGTTGCGCACGCCTTCGGTGTAGTGCCACATTCGGTCGCCGTTGATCACGTGGCCGCCGGCCTTTTCACTGATCGCGATCATCCGACCATCCACATGGAAGGGCACACCCGCCACCATGTCCTTGGGCGGTTCGCCCAAGCGGTCGCGGGGCCAACTCTGGCGCACCATCTCGAAATTGCCGCCGATCCCGCCCGAGGTGACGATGACCGATGGGGCGTAGACCTCGAACTCGCCCACTTCGTCGCGGTTGGTCTTGCCGCCGCGCTGGGCCGCGTCATCGGCCAGAACCTCACCCGAGACGCCCTTGGCCTCGCCGTTCTGCATGATGATGTGGCTGACCTGATGGCGGAACTTCAACTGGATCAGGCCGGCGCTGACATGCTCGCGGACCCGGCGGATGAAATGCTCCAGCACACCCGGGCCGGTGCCCCAGGTGATATGGAACCGCGGGACCGAGTTGCCGTGACCGTCGGCATAGGACCCGCCGCGTTCCGCCCAGCCGACCACGGGAAACCAGCGCAGGCCCATCTGGTGCAGCCAGGGGCGCATCTCGCCGGCGGCAAATTCGACATAGGCCTCGGCCCATTTGCGGGGCCAGGCGTCCTCGTCCCGGTCGAACTGGGCGCTGCCCATCCAGTCGCGCAGGGCCAGGTCGCGGCTGTCGCGGATACCCATACGGCGCTGCTCGGGCGTGTCGACCATGAACAGGCCGCCAAGGCTCCAGAATGCCTGACCGCCCAGGAAATGCTCGGGTTCCTGGTCCAGCACGATCACCTTCTTGCCGCGGTCACCCAGTTCGGCTGCCGCGGCCAGCCCGGCCAGCCCGCCGCCCACGACGATCGCATCAGCAGTGTTTTCGGTCATGCTCTGTCCTTTCAGCGGTTGCGGTACCAGGCGATGAAGGGGATCGCGACGGCGTACATGGTGATCCCGTAGACGGCCGAAGGCAGGGCCAGCGGGCTGAAGCCGCTTTCGGTTCCGGTGATCAGGGCCGCCAGCGTGATGCCCAAGGTCGAGTTCTGGATGCCGGTTTCGATCGAGATGGTCTTGGCCTCATTCCACGACAGTTTCGCCGCCCGCGCCAGCCCCAATCCGATCAGCAGCAGCGCGAGGTTCAGCGAGATCAGCCCGGCGCCCATGATGCCCAGATTGTCGACGAACAGCTGCCAGTTTCCAGCCAGCGCGGCGATCACGATCAACACGAACAGGATGGTGGCCAGTTTGGAAAGGGGGCCGTCGATCCGGTTGGCAAAAGCGGTTGCAAAGTGGCGCAGGCCAACGCCGATGGCGACGGGCAGGGTGGTGATCAAGAACATCGCCAGCGCAAGACCGCTGATCGACACTTCAGGTGCGTCCTCGCCCATGAAGTGGTCAATCGACCAGGCCGCCAGAACCGGCACCGTGACGATCGACAGCAGGCTGATCACCGCCGTCAGGCTGACCGACAGCGCCACATCGGCCTTCGCCAGTTTCGACAGGATGTTGCTGGTGACGCCGCCCGGGCAAAAGCTGAGCAGCATGAACCCGACCGCAATCGCCGGCGGCAGCGCGAACAGCTTGACCGTGACGAAAGCCGCGACCGGCAGCAGAACGACCTGGCAGACCGCGCCGATCGCAAACGGATAACGCCGACTGATCACGCGCCGGAAATCCGCCGCCTCAAGCCCGATGCCCAAAGACAGCATGATGATGGCCAGCGAAACCGGCAGGCCCACGTTTATCAGAAGATCCAAAACAACCCCTCCCAAAGTCGTTTCGGTCCAACCTAAGCGCGCGGTCCCCGGTCAGGCAACCGCGCCGTTGGGTCACCCGTAGCGCTGGGCGAAACGGCGCAGGATTTCGCCGGGCTGCGTGACCTCGGCCGCGTGGCAGCGTTCGATCAGCGGCTGGGCGTCCTCGGGACGGAAATAGCCGTGGTCCTTGTAGATGTGGATGCGCTGCTCAAAGTCCTTGGCGTCGGCTTCGGGGTGGAACTGCGTGGCATAGACATTCTGGCCCCAGCGGATCATCTGGAACGGGCAGGGGTCTGACGCGACCAGATGCACGCAGCCCGCGGGCAGGGCCTGCACCGCCTCTTTGTGACCGACGAAGGCATCGAAGTCGGGCTCGAGCCCGGCGGTTAGCGGGTCGCGGGCGCCATCCTCGGTCAGGTGGCAGCGCGACGGGCCGACCGGCTCGCCATAGCGGTCCTTGCTGACCGGCGCGCCCAGATGCGCGGCCAGAATGCCCAGGCCATAGCAGCAGCCCATGAAAGGATGATCGTGCGCCGTGATCTGCGGCATCAGCCCCATGATCGCGCCCTCGATTCGGGCATCCATCTGAGATTTGCTGGCCGGGTCGTCGCTGACGCAGCCCGGCCCGCCGCCCACGATCACGCCAGCATAGTCGGTCACGTCAAGACCTTCGGGCAGGGCCTCGCAATCCAGACGGATGCGGTGGGTACGCTCGGGTGTCAGCCCGGACCGGTTCAGGATCGAGGCATATTCGGCGTCCGAGGCATCGGTCTCGGGGCGCAGCTGCAGGATCAGAAAGCGTTTCATGCGCTGCCCTTAGCGCGCGGTCCGGCAGTCACGCAAGCCCTCACAGCGGCCAGAACACGAGGATCGCCGGGACCGAAACCGCCACGATCAGAATTTCCAGCGGCAGGCCCATACGCCAATAGTCGCCAAAACGATAGCCGCCGGGCCCCAGCACCAGCGTATTGTTTTTGTGCCCGATCGGGGTGAGGAACGCCGCCGAGGCGGCCACCGCCACCGTCATCAGGAACGGATCGGGTGAAACCTCGAGCGTGCGCGCCATCTGGATGCCCACCGGCGCGGCCACGATGGCGGTTGCTGTGTTGTTCAGCACGTCCGACAGCGTCATGGTCACGACCATCAGAACCGTCAGGATGGCCCATGCCGGCAGGCCGTCGGTCAGTTGGACCAGCGCGTTCGCGATCAGTTCCGTCCCACCCGAGCTTTCCAGCGCGCTGCCCAGCGGGATCATCGAGCCCAGCAGGACCACGACCGGCCATTCGATCTGATTGTAGATCTCGGTGATCGGGATGATCTTGGTCAGCACATAAGCGATCACCACCAGCCCCAGCGCGATCGGCAGATAGATCAGCCCAATGCTGGCGGCCAGAACGGCAGCGGCGAACAGGCCGATGGCCAGCCACGCTTTGTCATTCGCGGTCACGTTCAGGCCGCGTTGGGCCAGAGGCAGGCAGCCGAGCCACTCGGTCACGTCCGCGCCCCGGTCGCGCGGGCACAGCAACAGCAGGATGTCGCCCGGCTGTACCTCGGTCTTGCGGACCTGTTGGGTGATGCGCCGGCCCTGGCGGGAAATGCCCATCAGGATCGTGTTCTGCCGCCAGGCCAGCCCCAGCCCCTGTGCCGTTCGGCCATTGATGCGGGCGCTTTCGGGTACGACGACTTCGATCACCTCCAACCCGTCGCCGGCCGCGGTCAGCAGCTCTTGCCGGCGGGCATCCGAGAAATCCAGGTTCAGCGCGGCACGGAACTCGTCCAGCGCCTCGGGGCTGGCTTCCAGCACCAGCGCGTCGCCTTCCTGAAGGATCGCGTTTGCTGCGCGGCCATAGCGGCGCTTGCCGTCCCGGATCAGGCCGATGATGGCGACGTCGGATTTCTCGGCGACCTCGTCCAGCTCGGCGACGCGCTTGCCGATATGGGGAGACTCAGCCGGGATTGTCAGTTCAGCGATATATTCCGCCAGCGTTTCCGAACTCTCGGTCTGTTCGCCGCGGTTGGGGATCAGTCGCCAGCCGATCAGGGCGACGAAGGCCAGACCTGCGATGGCCGCCAGCCCGCCAACCGGGGCGAAATCGAACATGTGGAACGGCTCGCCCAGGGTTTCCTGTCGGATCGACGCGATGATGATGTTGGGCGGTGTGCCGATCAACGTGGCCATGCCGCCCAGAATGGTGGCAAAGCTCAGCGGCATCAGCGTCAGCCCAACTGAACGCCCCGCCTTGCGCGCGGTCTGAATGTCGACAGGCATCAGCAGCGCAAGCGCCGCCACGTTGTTCATGAAGGCGGACAGAACCGCTCCGATCCCGCCCATCAGCGCGATATGCGCACCCAGACCCCGCGAGGCATCGACCAGCGTGCGGGTGATCAGGAACACCGCACCCGACCGCACCAACCCGGCCGAGACCACAAGCACCAGCGCCACGATGATCGTGGCCGGATGGCCGAACCCTGCAAAGGCTTTGTCAACCGGAACAACGCCCAGGATCACGCCGACCATCAAGGCGGCAAACGCCACAAGGTCATAGCGGAACCGCCCCCAAAGCAGCAGACCGAATACCGTAATAAAGAGTGCAAAGAGAATGATCTGATCTGTCGTCATTGGGCCACCATAAACGCGCTGACTGCACGAGCAAGCGGGTGTCTTGATCCTTTGCCCCGCAAAAGTCTATATGTGCGCCGAATACGCAATCACGATTACGAGGACGCAACATGGCAGGCCACTCAAAATGGGCCAACATCCAGCACCGCAAGGGGCGCCAGGACGCCGCGCGGTCCAAGCTGTTTTCCAAGCTGTCGAAAGAGATCACCGTGGCCGCCAAGATGGGTGACCCCGATCCCGACAAGAACCCGCGCTTGCGTCTGGCGGTCAAAGAGGCCAAGTCGAACTCGGTGCCGAAGGACGTGATCGAACGCGCGATCAAGAAATCCCAGGCGGGCGACGGTGAGGATTACGAAGAAATCCGGTACGAAGGCTACGGTCCCAACGGTGTGGCCGTGATCGTCGAGGCGATGACCGACAACCGCAACCGCACTGCGTCGAACGTGCGTTCGACCTTTTCCAAGAATGGCGGAAACCTGGGCGAGACCGGCTCGGTCGGGTTCATGTTCGACCGGAAGGGCGAAGTGATTTATCCCGCATCGGCGGGCGATGCCGACACGATCTTCGAGGCGGCCATCGAGGCTGGGGCCGAGGATGTGGAAAGCTCGGAAGACGGTCATATCATCTGGTGTGCGGATACCGACCTGAACGAAGTGTCCAGTGCGCTCGAGGCGGCTCTGGGTGAATCTGAATCTACCAAGCTGGTGTGGAAACCCACGACCACCACCGAACTGGGCCTTGAGGACATGCAGCGCCTGATGAAGCTGGTCGAGGCGCTAGAAGACGATGACGACGTTCAGCGCGTGACCACCAATTTCGAGGCCACCGACGAGGTGATGGCGCAACTCTAAGCGTCGCACTCGGTTGTTTTTGGAGCCCGGCCGAACACGGCCGGGTTTCTTTTTTTGCCTGCGTCGCAGTTGGTCCTTGGCGCATGTGGGTCCTGCGCATACCCTTAGGGTTGAACCGCGCAGAAAGGAACTGGCAGAGACCTTGCGACAGACAGGTCGGGGCCGGCACGACAGGACATGACAGGCAAATCCACGGAATTGGAGCGGCGAAATGTACCGGTTCTGGCAAGTCAAAGCGTGCTGTCCCAGGTGGCGTGGACGATGGGCAGCCCTTCGATCGTATTGCCGTTTCTGGCGGTCTCATTGGAGATGCCCATGTTTCTTGCCGGGGCGCTGGTTTCCGTGCGTCAGGCAGGCAACATGATTTCGGACATGTTCTTTGCGGTCCCTGTGTCCGCGAAGCAGCAGAAGAAACGTTCCATTGCCCTGACCGAGGTCGCGATTGGTGCGTGCCTTCTGGCAGCCATCGTGGTTGCGGCGATCGGGGGCTCGCCCATGGTGGCTGCGGCTTTCGTCCTAGCCTTCTTTGCAATCGGCATGATCGAAGAGGTCCAGGCGCTGATGTTCACTGACCTTTGGGGGGATCACCTGCGCTCGAAATCCCGGATCTGGATGAGCTATCTTCAACTGGGGGCAGGGGGGCTTGGGGCCATCGGGCTGACACTGACGCTGCATCATCTGACTTCGGACAACCCGCCATTCTCGCGTCACTCGACCGTGATCGCGGTGTCTGCCGGGTTCTTTGTGCTGTCCGGATTGTCCATTCTTGCCCTTGCGGAACTGTCGCGGTCGCAACCCCAGGCGCAAACCGGTCGTCGAGCGGCGGGGCAGTTCCTGTCGGACGCTCGGGCCATGTTCGAATTCCCCTGGTTCCGACGGTATCTGACCATGCGGTTGCCGCTGGTCGGGGTTTCTCTGTCGGTGCCGTTCTTTGCATTGATCGCAGCCGAGGCGCATCATGGATCGGCCAAGGGACTGACGGCGTTGATCATTTCGTCGGCGACCGGCTATCTGGTCGCCGCGCCCCTGTGGCAGCTCGTGAACATGAAGTCACACCGGGCGGTCATGGTGGCCGGGTCGTTGATGGTGGGGGTGACGGGCGTCGTTCTGGTTGCGGTTCACTGTTTGCACCTTGACCACGACGTTCACCTGCACGCGATCGCCCTGTTCGTGGCGACCGTCGCGACAACCGGCATCGGCAGTGCGCGCAAGCTGTATTTCATCGACACCGCGCCCAAGGAACAGCGGGTCAAGGCGTCGGCCGCGATCAAGAGCATTTGCAGACTCGTGGCGATTGTCGGGTCGGCCGGGTTGGCGGCGGTTGCGCATATGAACGAGGTCGCACTGGCGGTCGCTTTCCTCACCCTGTGCAGCTTCTGGTCGGCAATCGCATGCTATCGTCTGGTCACGCCGCAGCGGAAGGATGCGGAACGCGCCACCTGAGCCATCGATCACAGCGTGGTGTTACGGGTTTGCCAGCACTTGCGCCGCAACTTTCCGGACCGCTCGCGTCAACGGTGAAAGCGCCGGTGCAAGGATACGCCCGACCTGCCAGGTCAGAGGCACATCCAACGGGGTGTTGGGCACAAGCTCGCGCAGACGGCCATCCGCGATCGCGCTTTGGACCAGATGCGCGGGGTTCATCCCCCAACCCAAACCTGCGGCAGCAGCGGCTACGAACCCGTGAGACGAGGGCAGAAAGTGGGTCGGCGGAGACAGCCGGCTACCCGTTTGCGCATGTATCCAGGCCTTTTGCAGGGCATCCTTCCTGTTGAAGGTCAGGCAGGGTGCCTGCGACAGGCTCTGAGCATTCACTCCGCCAGAGAACCAACGAGCCATGAACTCGGGGCTTGCCGTCGGCAGGTATCTGAGCGTGCCGAGGGCAATGGAATCGCATCCCGGGACGGTTTGCCCGCCCACCGAGATGGCGGCGCTGACATCCCCGCGCCGCAGCCATTCAGCCGAGTGATCCTGATCGTCGATCACAAGGTCAAACAGCATATCATCAACGGCTGCCATCGCGTCTATGAACCAGGTGGAAAGAACATCCGCCGGAACCGCGATCCTGACTCGGGTGGGGCCTGTGCCCTGTTCCAGCGAAAGCTCGCGATTGAGTTGCGCTTCAAGCAGGCCGATGTCTTCGGCATGGCGGGCAAGCCGCAAGCCAGCCGGGGTTCCGGTGCAGGGTGTGCCGCGGTGAATCAACGATACGCCGACCCGATCCTCCAGCGCCTTGATCCGTTGCGAAATCGCAGATGGCGTTACCGCCAGTTCAGCGGCGGCGGCGTCAAAGCTGCCATGCCGCAGAATAGCGGCCAACGCGGCCAGGTGATGTGGGTCCAAGTGCATTAGAAAAACTAATTATGGCTCATTATCTTTAATTTGATACATGCGTATCTGTCGCGTAGTCAACAGACCTGAACAGGAGGGTCCATGTCTACATCCGTCATCGCCGGCTTTGCGCTTGGCTTCAGTTTGATCCTGGCAATCGGCGCTCAGAATGCGTTTGTCCTCAGGCAGGGGCTCCGGCGCGAGCATGTTTTTGTGTTGTGCCTGACATGCGCCGTGTCGGACGCCATTCTGATCGCCGCAGGTGTCGCGGGTTTCGGCAGCCTGGCAACTGCGGCGCCGTGGTTCGAGCCGATGATGCGATACGGCGGCGCGCTGTTCTTGACGTGGTACGGACTGCGCAGTCTGGCGTCAGCCTGGCGCGGCGGCGCCGCGCTTGAGGTCGGAGAGGCGAAGCGTACAAGCCTGCGCGCGGCCTTGCTGACCGTTCTGGCCTTCACCTGGCTCAATCCGCATGTCTATTTGGACACGGTGGTGCTGATCGGTTCGATTTCGGCGCAGTATGAAGACCGGATGGGTTTCGCCATCGGCGCCATGTTCGCCAGTTTCGTTTTCTTCTTCTCTCTGGGATATGGGTCCAGGGTGCTGTCTCCCATTTTCGCCCGGCCCAGGGCATGGCAGGTGCTGGATGTGCTGATCGGTATCGTCATGTTGGCGATCGCCTGGAAGCTGGTCGCAATGTAGAGGCTTGTTCGTCGCCGGGTTTCCGTGTTCAACCGGACCCATGACAACGATCGCCACCCAATCCCGCCCGCTTGCCGGAATGTTCTGGATGTTCAGCGCTGGGCTGTCTTTTGTGGCGATGACAGCCTTGGTCAAATCTCTGGGTACCTCGATGGATCCGATTGAGGCTGCGTTCCTGCGTTATGCTTTGGGGCTGGTCTTTCTGCTGCCAGCCATGCGGGCGATCCTGACCACGCATCTGACCCGCCGGCATATCGCCTTGTTTGGACTGCGTGGGGCCATACATGCGGTCGGGGTCATGTTGTGGTTCTTTGCGATGACCCGTATCCCGCTGGCGGAAGTGACTGCGATGAACTACCTGACGCCGGTCTATGTGACCTTGGGCGCCGCGCTTTTTCTGGGCGAGACGATGGCTTTTCGCCGTATCGCGGCCGTGCTTGTCGCCATCGTGGGCGCTGTGATCATTCTACGGCCCGGGTTCCGCGAGATTTCCGCCGGGCATCTGGCGATGCTGGGCACCTCGCTGATGTTGGGGGGGTCGTACCTGCTGGCCAAAGCGATGGTGCAGGACGTGCGGCCTTCGGTCGTTGTGGCGCATCTGTCGATCTGGACGACGTTGTTTCTTATCCCTTTTGCGATCGCCGTCTGGACTCCGCCCAGCCTGCGCGACATCGGCGTGCTGTTCATGATCGCCAGTTTTGCAACGGCGGGGCACTATTTCATGACCTTGGCTTTGCAGGCTGCACCTGTCGCGGTGACTCAGCCGGTCACCTTCCTGCAGCTGATCTGGGCCACGCTTCTGGGTGCGCTCGTGTTTCAAGAGGGCATCGATATCTGGGTCGTGGCCGGGGGGACGCTGATCCTCGCAGCGGTCAGTTTCATAACCTGGCGCGAGGCCGTCCTGAACCGCAGTGGCTTGACCCCTCCAAGCCTTGCCCCCAAGCTGTAAAAGCCTCGGAGCCCCCAAGGGCAACGTTATTGATTGACGAGTCAATAAAAAGCCCTTAGCGTTTGTTCTGTTGAGACTAGGTTTGGGGGCGGTTATGCCAAAACTCGGAATGGAGCCGATCCGGCGCGATGCGATCGTCAGGGCGACGATTGCCGAGTTGGGGTCCAAGAAGTCTCTGGATGTAACCGTCAGTCAGATCGCCAAACGCGCCGGCATGTCCAGCGCCCTCGCGCACCATTACTTCGGGGGGAAAGACCAGATCTTTCTGGCGGCGATGCGGCGCATCCTTGGCGATTTCGGCGCCGAAGCCCGAACCGAACTGAAAGCCGCGGCCCCGGACCAGCGCGCCCAGGCCATTATCCGCGCCTGTTTCGCGCCGTCATGCTTTACGCCCGACGTGATCGCCGCGTGGATGACCTTTTACGTTCTGGCCCAGACCAATGATGACGCGCTGCGCCTGTGGCAGATCTATCAGGCGCGGATCCGGTCGAACCTGATCCACGCCTTGCGACCGCTGATGAAGGACCCGGTCGAAGCGGCCGAGAACATGATCGCCCTGATCGACGGTCTGTACATCCGCGCCGCTTTGTCCGCGCCCGAGGAACCGCAACTGGCGGTTTCCCACGCCATGCGCGTCCTGACGACCTTGCTCGAGGCCGAAAAATGACACGACCCAACCTTCTGATCCTGATGGTGGATCAGCTCAACGGTACCCTCTTTCCCGACGGTCCCGCCGAGTGGCTGCACGCGCCCAACCTCAAGAAACTGGCGGCGCGGTCAACGCGGTTTGCCAATGCCTATACGGCCTCGCCGCTGTGTGCGCCTGGGCGGGCCAGCTTCATGTCGGGCCAGTTGCCTTCGCGCACGGGGGTCTATGACAACGCGGCCGAGTTCCGCAGCGACATCCCCACCTATGCCCATCACCTGCGCCGCGCGGGCTATTACACCTGCCTGTCGGGCAAGATGCATTTCGTCGGCCCCGACCAGCTGCACGGGTTCGAGGACCGCCTGACCACCGACATCTATCCGGCCGATTTCGGCTGGACCCCGGATTACCGCAAACCGGGCGAGCGCATCGACTGGTGGTATCATAACATGGGTTCGGTCACCGGGGCCGGCGTGGCCGAGATCACCAACCAGATGGAGTATGACGACGAGGTCGCCTATCACGCCAAGGCCAAGCTCTATGATCTGGCCCGCGGCAAGGATGACCGCCCGTGGTGCGTGACCGTCAGCTTCACCCACCCGCATGACCCCTATGTGGCGCGGCGCAGATACTGGGACCTGTACGAGGATTGCGAGCACCTGCTGCCGCAGGTTCCCGATCTGGGCTATGACAACCAGGATCCGCATTCCCAGCGCATCTTCGACGCCAATGACTGGCGCAGTTTCGACATCACCGAACAAGACATCCGCCGCTCGCGCCGGGCCTATTTCGCCAACATCACCTATCTGGACGACAAGATCGGCGAGATCCTCGAAGTGCTGGAGTCCACCCGGCAGGAGGCGATCATCCTCTTCGTCTCGGACCACGGCGACATGCTGGGCGAGCGGGGCCTTTGGTTCAAGATGAACTTCTACGAAGGCTCGGCCCGGGTGCCGCTGATGATCTCGGCGCCGGGCCTGCCGACGGGCCGCATCGACACCCCGGTTTCAACGATAGACGTGACCCCGACGCTGGGTGAACTGGCGGGGGTGGACATGGCGGAGATCGCTCCGTGGACGGATGGCGAAAGCCTGGTGCCGCTGGCCAACGGCACCGAGCGCGCGGCGCCGGTTCTGATGGAATACGCGGCCGAGGCGTCTTATGCCCCGCTGGTGTCGATGCGCTATGGCAAGTGGAAATACAACCGCTGCGCGCTGGACCCCGATCAGCTGTTCGACCTCGAGGCCGACCCGCACGAGTTGGTGAACCTGGCCGGCAAGCCCGAACACGCCGGTACGCTGCAAACCCTGCGCGCCAAGTCCGAGGCGCGCTGGGATCTGGACCGGTTCGACGCCGAGGTGCGCGCCAGCCAGGCGCGGCGCTGGGTCGTGTACGAGGCGCTGCGGCAGGGCGGCTATTACCCGTGGGATTATCAGCCGCTGCAGCAAGCGTCCGAGCGCTACATGCGCAACCACATGAATCTGGACAATCTCGAGGAAAGTCAGCGCTTCCCGCGCGGCGAATGACCTCTTTCGCATTTTGAAGTTACGCCCACCGGTGGCAACGCACGGGACATCCCGCGCCACCGGTCGGGACCAATGGAGATACGACCATGGAAGCAGATTTCGTCATCGTCGGCGCCGGATCCGCCGGATGCGCGATGGCCTATCGTCTGAGCGAGGCAGGGGCCTCGGTATTGGTGATCGAGCATGGCGGCACCGATGCCGGGCCGTTCATCCAGATGCCGGCGGCGCTGAGCTATCCGATGAACATGCCGATCTATGACTGGGGCTATCAGTCCGAGCCCGAACCCCACCTGAACAACCGGCGGCTGGCCTGCCCGCGCGGCAAGGTGATCGGGGGGTCGTCCTCGATCAACGGGATGGTCTATGTGCGCGGCCATGCGCGCGACTTTGACACCTGGGCCGATATGGGCGCGGATGGGTGGTCCTTCGCGGATGTTCTGCCCTATTTCAAACGGATGGAAAGCTGGCACGACGGCGGCCATGGCGGTGACCCGAAATGGCGCGGAACCGACGGCCCGCTGCATGTGTCGCGAGGGCCGCGCAAGAACCCACTGTTCAAGGCCTTCGTCGAGGCCGGGCGGCAGGCGGGCTACGAGCTGACCGACGACTACAACGGCGAGAAACAGGAGGGCTTCGGCCCGATGGAGCAGACCGTCTGGAAAGGGCGGCGCTGGTCGGCGGCCAATGCCTATCTGAAGCCTGCGCTGAAACGGCCGAACTGTGACATCGTCCGGGGCCTCGCCACGCGCGTGGTGATCGAGGATGGCCGCGCAACAGGGGTCGAACTGATCCGGGGTGGCCGCACGCAGATCGTGCGCGCCCGGCGCGAGGTGGTGCTGGCGGCCTCGTCGATCAACTCGCCCAAGCTGCTGATGCTGTCGGGGATCGGAGCGGCCGCGCACCTGGCCGAGCACGGCATCAATGTTGTCGCCGACCGGCCCGGCGTGGGCGCGAACCTGCAGGATCACCTGGAACTGTATATCCAGCAGGCCTCGCTGCAGCCGATCACGCTGTACAAATACTGGAACCTGTTCGGCAAGGGCCTGATCGGGGCGCAGTGGCTGTTCACCAAGACCGGCCTTGGCGCGTCGAACCAGTTTGAAAGCGCGGCGTTCATCCGGTCGAAGCCGGGGGTCGAGTACCCGGATATCCAGTACCACTTCCTGCCCATCGCCGTGCGTTATGACGGCAAGGCCGCAGCCGAGGGGCATGGCTTCCAGGCGCATGTCGGGCCGATGCGTTCACCCTCGCGCGGGGCGGTGACGCTGCGCTCGGCCAAGCCCGAGGACGCGCCGGTGATCCACTTCAACTACATGAGCACCGAGCAGGACTGGGAGGATTTCCGCACCTGCATCCGCCTGACCCGCGAGATTTTCGGCCAAGACGCGTTCAAACCCTATGCGGGCAAAGAGATCCAGCCCGGTGCGGACGTGCAGACCGACGAAGAACTGAACGCTTTCATCGCCGAACATGCCGAGAGCGCCTATCACCCCTGCGGCACCTGCCGCATGGGGCGGGCGGACGACCCAAACGCGGTCGTCGACCCGCAGGGCCGTGTCATCGGGGTGGATGGGTTGCGTGTGGCGGACAGCTCGGTGTTCCCGCAGATCACCAACGGCAACCTGAACGCGCCGTCGATCATGGTGGGCGAAAAGATGTCGGATCATTTGCTGGGCAAAGACCCGCTACCCCGGTCCAATGACCGGCCGTGGATCCACCCCAAATGGGCCGAGGCGCAGCGTTGAATGCATTGTCGGTAGGGGGGATGCGACCGCGAGGGAAACATTCCCCTTCCAATTGATCCGAGTCAAAGTCAGCTTTGGTATTAGGGTCTAGCTGTAGTGCGAAACCAAACTCAAGGAGCGAGCAGGAATGTCCCATACCCCGCATGAACTGGCCGAGGAATTCCCGGACAAGGTTGAACTGATGAGCCAGCTCAAGCAGACCGATGCCCATTTCGCCCGGCTTGCAGACGAATACCACGAACTCAACCGTATGGTGCATCGGGCGGAAACCAATGTTGAGCCGATGGAAGACCTGGCCGAGGGCGAACTGCGGAAAAAGCGAGCCGCGCTCAAGGATCAGATCTGGTCGATCCTGAGCAAAGCGTGAACGAAAAGGGGCGGGAACTGATCCTGCCCTTTTCCGTTTTTTGGGCTCAGGTGACTTCGTAGGGCAGCGTGCCGCGCGTGTGGGCGTCGATCTTCAGTCGGCGCTCCAGCGGTGGGACGGACCGTTGGTGGCAGGTCTGGCGTTCGCAGATGCGGCAGGAAATCCCGATCGGCTCGTAGGCGCTGGTGTTGTTGATATCCAGATTGTCGGCATAGACCAGTGCTTCGGCGTGCCGGACCTCACACCCGAGGGCGATGGCATAACGGCGCACTGGCGCACCGAAGGACCCGCCCGATTTCGACACGTCCCGCGCGATCGAGATATACCGAACCCCGTCGGGTGTTTCCGCCAATTGCAGCAGGAAATGACCAGGCGTTTCAAAGGCCCGGTGCACGTTCCAAAGCGGGCAGGCCCCGCCGAACCGCGCAAATTGCAGCCGTGTGGCCGAATGGCGTTTGGTGATCGTGCCCGCCTGATCGACCCGCACAAAGAAGAACGGGATGCCCTTGGCGCCTGGTCGCTGAAGGGTGGACAAGCGGTGGGCAACCTGCTCGATCGAAGCGCCGAACCGGTTGCTCAGCAGTTCAAGATCGTGCCTGTCTTCCTGCGCCGCTGACAGAAAGGCGGTGTAGGGCATCAGCGACGCACCGGCGAAATAGTTTGCGAGGCCGATCTTGGCGATCGCCCGGGCTTCGTCGCTTTGAAACTTGGCAAAGTCCAGCGTGGCCTCGAGCAGTTTGTCCTGGCTGATCAGTGCGACCTGCAGCAGCAGTTGAAAGACCTGGGTCTGCGGCGCAGCGCGCGAGGACAGGCGCAAAGTTTTTGTAGCGTTGTCATAGCTGCGCAGGGCCGGAATGTCTTCGAACATCACCTGAACCCCGCGTTCCTTCAGGCTGTCCAGTGCTGCCTGCCGAATGCCTCCCGGTCCTTCGGCGCGGGCGGCGAACCGCTCAGCGGCCCGATCGACCGCGTCGATGTAGTTGTCGCAGTAGTGAAAGAAATCGCGCACCTCTTCCCACGGGCTGGCCTGAATACGCGCGTCCTCGCGTCCGAGGGCCTCGTCCAGCGAGGCGAGTCTCTCATGGGTCTGCCGGTAAGCTTTGTGCAGCTCGATGAAGGACCGCGCCAATGCGGGGGCATTGGACGCCGTTAGCCGCAGGTCCGCCAGAGGGGGGATGGCATCCGCGAAGACAGGATCGGCCAACGCCTCGCGCATGTCCGAGACCAGACGCTCGCTGTCGCCGGTGCTCAGCTCGGTAACATCCATGCCGAATTCCTGCGCCAGCGCCAGAACAACCGTGGTCGAGATCGGCCGGTTGTTGTTCTCCATCTGGTTCAGATAGGGCAGGGAAACACCCAGCTTGGCCGCAAATTCCTTTTGCGTCAGCGTCAGACGCGTCCGCATTTCGCGCAGCTTTGCGCCTGCGTAGAGTTTCTGAGTGGCCATCGGTTTTCTTTGCAGTTATTCCGCCTTCGCAGGCTAACTTTGCAAAGTCCCGGGTGCAAGGTGGCTAGATGCCGAGTTGACGTTCCCGCCAGATCACGCTGCTGATCGCGACGATGGCCAGAACCGATGTGGCCAACATCAACCACAACAGCGGCATGGCGCCGGTTTCATTGGTCAGCATTGCACCGGCCAGGGCGCTGAGAGCTGCGCCGCCGCCCAGCATGATCGCGCCGCTCAGCCCGGATGCGGTCGCGGCCAGATGTGGTCGCACGGACAGCGATCCGGCGGTTGCATTCGGGATCGACATGCCGTTGCCCAAGCCGACGAATGTCATGAACCCGAAAAAGCTGAGCGCCGAGCCCCAACCCGCCAGAAACAGAACCGCGGACAGCGCGACGCCGATTGCATTCAGCCAGCAGCCCCAGCGCACCATCCGGTTCACGCCATAGCGCACCGAGTACCGGCCGCTGATGAAGTTCCCGAAGAAGTAACCGACAGCCGGGGCGCCGAAATAGATTCCGACTTCGGCGGCGGTCAGGCCAAAGATCTCGGTGCCGATGAAAGGCGCGCCGCCCAGATAGGCGAAGAACGCGCCAGACGACAACGCGGATGACAGCGAATACCCCCAGAACCGCGGAGAGGTCAGCAGTTCGGGATACTCCCGAAACTGTTGGATCAGGGTTTTGCCGCTCTTGGCCGAGGTTTCTCCGAAGTCATGATAGGTCAGAGCCAGCGCGAAGGCAGCCAGTCCGAAAGGCAGCCAGAAATTGGCCTTCCAGCCAAAGCTTTCCTCCAGAATGCCCCCGATGGCCGGTCCGATCATCGGCACGACGGCCATGCCCATGGTGACGTAACCGATCATGGATGCGGCCTGATCCTGATCATACATGTCGCGCACCGCTGCGCGGCTGAGGACGATCCCCACGACGATAACGGCCTGCCCCATGCGGAAAGCAAGAAATGTCTCGACGTTTGGGGCGTAGATGCACCCCAGCGTTGCCAGCAGAAACAACACCAGCCCCCACAGCAGCACCGGCCGCCGCCCGGCCTTGTCGGCGATCGGACCGATCAGGATCTGCAGAACGGCGTTGATCAGCAGATACAACGCAATCGACAGCTGCATGACCTTGTAGTCGGCCTCAAAATACACCGCCATGAAAGGCAGGCTGGGAAGGAACAGGTTCATGCTGAGCGCCGACAATCCCGACAGCAGGACAAGCGTTAGCAGCTTGGGCGGAGAGCGGTGCGTAGACGTGGAACTGAACTGCATGGTTCACTCATAGTTCCGGTATTCGGGAAAGGCCATGCCGATGCACAAACATTAACTGATTTGCAATTCCCAGAAATCTAATTGCCAAAATTTTGCAAATTTGCCGAAAAGGCCTTTGGGTGATGCGGAGCAATCTATATTGTCGCCACAAATTTGACAGGGGAAAATCGTGATGAAGGACATCCTTGCCGAGCTTGAAAACCGCCGTGAGGACGCGCGCCTGGGTGGCGGGCAAAAACGGATCGATGCGCAGCATGCGCGGGGCAAGCTGACGGCGCGCGAGCGGATCGAGCTGCTGGTCGATGAGGGCAGCTTTGAAGAGTTCGACATGTTCGTGACCCATCGCTGCACCGATTTCGGCATGGAAAAACAAAAACCTGCCGGGGATGGCGTTGTGACCGGCTGGGGTACGATCAATGGCCGCATGGTCTATGTGTTCAGCCAGGACTTTACGGTGTTTGGCGGTTCTCTGTCGGAAACGCATGCGCAGAAGATCTGCAAGATCATGGATATGGCCATGCAGAACGGCGCGCCTGTAATCGGCATCAACGACTCGGGAGGGGCGCGAATCCAGGAAGGTGTCGCCTCGCTGGCGGGCTATGCCGAGGTGTTCCAGCGCAACATCATGGCCTCGGGCGTGGTGCCGCAGATCTCGGTGATCATGGGCCCCTGTGCCGGTGGCGCGGTCTACAGCCCGGCGATGACCGACTTCATCTTCATGGTCAAGGACACGTCGTACATGTTCGTGACCGGCCCCGACGTGGTGAAGACGGTCACCAACGAGGTCGTCACCGCCGAGGAACTGGGCGGTGCGTCGACCCATACCAAGAAGTCCAGTGTGGCTGATGGCGCTTTCGAAAACGATGTCGAGGCGCTGGCCGAAGTGCGGCGGCTGGTCGACTTCCTGCCGCTCAACAACCGGGAAAAGCCGCCCGTGCGCCCGTTCTTTGACGAGCCGGGGCGGATCGAGACTTCTCTGGACACGCTGGTCCCGGAAAACCCCAACACCCCCTACGACATGAAGGAACTGATCACCAAGGTAGCCGATGAGGGTGATTTCTATGAAATCCAGGAGGATTTCGCGAAAAACATCATCACCGGCTTCATCCGGCTTGAGGGGCAGACCGTCGGCGTGGTGGCCAACCAGCCGATGGTTCTGGCGGGGTGTCTGGACATTGACAGCAGCCGCAAGGCCGCACGGTTTGTACGGTTCTGCGACTGTTTTGAGATTCCGATCCTGACCCTGGTGGACGTTCCCGGCTTTTTGCCCGGCACCAGCCAGGAATATGGCGGTGTCATCAAACATGGCGCCAAACTGTTGTTTGCCTATGGCGAAGCGACTGTGCCCAAGGTGACCGTGATCACTCGCAAGGCTTACGGCGGCGCCTATGACGTCATGGCGTCAAAGCACCTGCGCGGTGATTTCAACTATGCCTGGCCAACCGCCGAAATCGCGGTGATGGGCGCGAAGGGTGCAACCGAAATCATCCACCGCGCCGATCTGGGAGACCCGGATAAGATCGCGAAGCACACTCAGGACTATGAGGATCGGTTCGCCAACCCGTTTGTCGCGGCCGAACGCGGCTTCATCGACGAGGTGATCATGCCGCACTCGACGCGCCGCCGTGTGTCGCGGGCCTTTGCCAGCCTGCGCAACAAGCAGCTGAAGAACCCTTGGAAGAAACACGACAACATTCCGCTGTAATCCGCCGGGGCGCTTTGCCCCGGTTCGATCCACGAATGTTCCTGATTGACCGCTGACACAAAACCGTTTCATGATCCCAGCCACCAGATACGGAACAGCGCAGGAGATGATCCTGGCGCCTGCGACCCCGGAAGGAGGAGCCTGCCTGTGGCGGGTCCGGGGTCGCGCTCTTGTTCTGGCATTCATGTGTTTTGGATCGCCCGGTTTCGCGCAGGACGGAAACCTGTTGCCGGTTCCATCCGGCCAGCCGGTGACACTTGAGGACGTTCTGGTCGATACCAACCCGGGCGAACTCTGGCTGCGGTTTCGATTTGTCGCGCCCAAGATTGGCGATGAGGTGGGCGGTATCGGCTATGACGTGGCCGCGACCGACATGGAGCATCTGTGTCAGACACTGGCCATTCCTTATGTCGCGCACCATCAACTCAGCCCGGCGCGGGTCGTGATCTCGCTGTCCGACCGCCCGGTGGAATTCGGCAACTCGTCTCCGGATGCGACGCAGTATTTTGAAGCCTACCGGTTGGAGCAATCCGCATGTATCTGGGAGGGACTCTGAACATGATTTCCCGATCTCATGTCGTCGGAGCATTCCGAGAAACTGATGCGGCTTTGGAGATACGCATGACACATTCATCCCTGCGCGGGTGCCCGTCGCGGACCGGTTTTTTGAACGAGGTGCCGGCATGTTGAAGCACCGTGGTTTCCCCGGACGGCTGCCGGGAACCGATTTCCAGTTCACGATCCGCCGGGCAAACCCCAAGGGCGTGACGCCATTGACCCGTCGTGAACGCTATCGGGACCGAAAAGCCGCGGACAAGCGTGCCGATACGGCATTCCTCGAAGCTTTGTGGGAGCATTTCGGAGATCAGCCGTTTGAACGCGGAAATCTGGACGCTGGCCGCCTCAGCTGGCTGTTTGGGCGCGAGGTCGTGCCTGCCGAGGATCCGTTCGATCCGGCCAGCTATGATGCGTTGCTGAAGATCGACTTTGAGACCGCGCGGCAATCCTTCCCCGATATCTTCGGTGGGGAGGCATAGTTCGGCATGAGCCTTCAGCCAAATATCATGGGTTCATCTGCTTGGAGCGCGATCCGGCGGCGACCGGATATGCGGTCCAGTCGGCGCCCAGTGATGGCGGAAGTCTGTGCCGGAACCCGTTGCAAACCGGGCTCTTTCGGCACGAACCTGCGCGCCGTTTCTGGGAATGGGCAATTTCCAGCCGGAATTTCCGGCGTTGCAATTGATCCGTTGGCGGCCGCATTTTTGCTGTGCAAGGTGAACGGGCCGTGCGGCTCGACTTTGCCTGCGCCGCACATGCACCTACTATTCCGTACCCCTTCCTTCCGCGGGCAGGACCGTGTTTCCAACACAGACCTGCCCGCGCTTTTCTTTGCCCGAACTGCGGAGCCAGGGCGGCAAAAACCTGCGCAAAGCCCTGTTTCACCCCGTTTGATATTGAATAACAAAGCCCGATTCAGGCATTTGCTGTTCAATTCGACAAGAAACCAAAAGGGGCAGTATACATGCGAATCTCACGAGTTTTCCTTGCGCTCGCAACCTGCGGCGGGTTGGCAGCCTGCGGTGATTCAACCGGGGAACAGGCGCTGCTCGGCGGCGGTGTCGGGGCTGTCGGGGCTGCGGTTCTCAGCGCGGACCCGATCCTTGGGGCTGCGGTCGGTGCGGCCGGCAACGTGCTGTATTGCAAGACGCAAAACAACTGTAACTGATACCGGTTTTCCGGGGCGCGCGCCGTCCCGGCCATCATTTGACGGAACGCCGTTGCGGGGCATCAGCCCGGCAGCGGCGTTTTCGTTTGTCCAGAACACAAAGACAGAGGACGTTCCATGTTCAACAAGATCCTGATCGCCAACCGAGGCGAGATTGCCTGTCGGGTCATTAAGACCGCTCGGAAAATGGGAATCGGCACTGTCGCCATCTACTCGGATGCCGACAAGCACGCGTTGCATGTGGAAATGGCCGACGAGGCGGTTCACATCGGCCCCCCGCCGGCGAACCAGTCCTACATCGTGATCGACAAGGTGATGGACGCCATCCGCCAGACGGGCGCGCAGGCGGTGCATCCGGGCTATGGCTTCTTGTCGGAAAACGCGAAATTCGCCGAAGCGCTCGAGGCCGAAGGCGTCGTGTTCGTGGGACCCCCGAAAGGGGCGATCGAGGCCATGGGCGACAAGATCACCTCGAAGAAGATCGCGCAGGAGGCCGACGTCAGCACCGTTCCCGGATACATGGGCCTGATCGAGGATGCGGACGAGGCGGTGAAGATCAGCCAGCAGATCGGCTATCCGGTGATGATCAAGGCCAGCGCTGGCGGCGGCGGCAAGGGTATGCGCATCGCCTGGAACGACGAAGAGGCGCGCGAGGGTTTTCAAAGCTCGAAGAACGAGGCGGCGAATTCCTTCGGCGATGACCGGATCTTCATCGAGAAATTCGTGACGCAACCGCGCCACATCGAGATTCAGGTTCTGTGCGACACGCATGGCAACGGCATCTATCTGGGCGAGCGGGAATGCTCGATCCAGCGCCGCAACCAGAAAGTGGTCGAAGAGGCCCCGTCGCCCTTCCTGGACGAGGCGACCCGCCGCGCGATGGGCGAGCAGGCCGTGGCGCTGGCCAAGGCCGTGGGGTACGCCAGCGCGGGCACGGTGGAATTCATCGTGGATGGCGACAAGAATTTCTACTTCCTGGAAATGAACACCCGCCTGCAGGTGGAACACCCGGTGACCGAGCTGATTACCGGTGTCGATCTGGTCGAACAGATGATCCGCGTCGCTGCAGGCGAGCCGCTGTCGATCACCCAGGATGACGTCAAGCTGACCGGCTGGGCGATCGAGAACCGGCTGTATGCCGAGGATCCTTATCGCAACTTCCTGCCCTCGATCGGGCGGCTGACCCGCTATCGTCCGCCGCAGGAGGTGGCCGCGGGGCCGCTGCTGGAAAACGGCAAATGGCAGGGCGATGCGCCCAGTGGCGAGACAGCCGTGCGCAACGATACCGGCGTCTATGAGGGCGGCGAGATCAGCATGTACTATGACCCGATGATCGCCAAGCTGTGCACCTGGGCGCCGACCCGCGAGCAGGCGATCGAGGCGATGCGCGTGGCGCTGGACAGTTTCGAGGTCGAAGGAATCGGCCACAACCTGCCGTTCCTGTCGGCGGTGATGGATCACCCCAAATTCGTCAGTGGTGACATGACCACCGCCTTCATCGCCGAAGAATACCCCGATGGGTTCAACGGTGTCGAACTGCCCGAAGGCGACCTGCGCCGAATCGCGGCCTCGTGCGCGGCGATGCACCGGGTGGCCGAGATCCGCCGCACTCGCGTTTCGGGCCGGATGGACAACCACGAACGCAAGGTCGGCAAGCGTTGGGTGGTCACGCTGCAGGGGCAGGAATATGCCGTGCAGGTGAATGCGGACCGTGACGGTGCCACGGTCAAGTTCGAGGACGGCGCCGCCCTGCGCGTCAGTTCGGACTGGACGCCCGGCGACCAGCTTGCGGTTCTGGACGTGGACGGCAGCCCGCTCGTGCTGAAGGTGGGCAAGATCTCGGGCGGTTTCCGCATCCGCAACCGGGGCGCCGACCTGAAGGTGCATGTGCGCCGGCCGCGCGCAGCCGAACTGGCCAAGCTGATGCCCGAGAAACTGCCGCCAGACACCTCGAAGATGCTGCTGTGCCCGATGCCGGGCCTGATCGTGAAGATCGATGTCGAGGTCGGGCAAGAGGTGCAGGAAGGTCAGGCGCTGTGCACGGTCGAGGCGATGAAGATGGAGAACATCCTGCGCGCCGAGCGCCGGGGTGTGGTCTCCAAGATCAACGCCGGTCCGGGCGACAGCCTCGCCGTCGATGACGTGATCATGGAGTTCGAATAACGCCCATGTGCGCTTGCCCGGAAAATGTGGGTTTCGCCCGTTTTGCCGCCATCTGCACCGTCGGTGCGGATGAGGCGGGCGTGGCAGACCCCTTGCGCCGGGCGGGTCTGGGTCGTCAGCGCCCCTCGCGTCGCTCGCGGACTTCGCGTTCGCGCAGGGGGGTCTTGTCGATGGACCGGCTGATCTCGCGCACGCTCCACGGCGTGGGCTTGCGCAGCTTCACCACACCGTCCTTGTCGACGAAGACCATCGCGAACCCACGCGGGCGCAGTTGCGTCCGGATCGGGGATCGCGCCGAAGGGTCGGTGTCGGTCAGCACGATGACATCCCGGTCACGCATCATGTCTTCGCCCTCCAGCAACATGTCGATCTGCTGCTGGAACCGGGGATCGGCTGGCGTATCGGCAAACACCACTATGGGGCGGTGTGTCCACAGAAACTCGTTCAGATCGCTGTCTCCGGCTGGCCGGATATATGCGGTTTCATCCGGGGCCGCACCGTCGGCGGCGATGGCAGCCACAGGCAAAAAAGCTGACAAAACAAGGGCAAGCGTGCGGGTCATGTGGTCTCCTGTTCCATTGAATATAGACCCAGTTGCCGCGAATGCGACCGGCGAAATGCGTGCGACGATCAAAAAATTGAATGATCGAACCTGCCGTGCGCCGGGTCGGCCCCTCCATATTCATACCCAGCCCCTCGGCGCGCCATTCGGGCCCGCGACGGGAACAGACAAGAGGATTACGCTATGACCGATACGAAGGATTGGCGCGCCCTGGCCGAAAAAGAGTTGCGTGGGCGCCCTGTCGAAGACCTCACCAAGACGACGCTGGAGGGGATCGAGGTCAAGCCGCTTTACACGCAGGACGACATAGAGAACCTGCCGCATATCGGGTCGCTGCCCGGCTTCGGGCCGTTCACACGCGGAGTGAAGGCAACCATGTATGCGGGCCGCCCGTGGACCATCCGCCAATATGCAGGTTTTTCCACGGCCGAAGAATCGAATGCCTTCTACCGCCGCAACCTCGCGGCCGGTCAGCAGGGCGTTTCGGTCGCCTTCGATCTGGCCACGCACCGCGGCTATGACAGCGACCACCCGCGCGTGGTGGGCGATGTGGGCAAGGCCGGGGTGGCGATCGACAGTGTCGAGGACATGAAGATCCTGTTCGACGGCATTCCGCTGGATCAGGTCTCGGTCTCGATGACGATGAACGGCGCAGTGATTCCGATCCTCGCCAATTTCATCGTCACCGGCGAAGAGCAGGGCCATGACAAGTCGGTTCTGGCGGGCACCATTCAGAACGACATTCTGAAAGAGTTCATGGTCCGCAACACCTATATCTACCCGCCCGAGCCCTCGATGCGGATCATCTCGGACATCATCGAGTACACCTCGAACGAGATGCCCAAGTTCAATTCGATCTCGATCTCGGGCTACCACATGCAGGAGGCCGGGGCGAACCTGGTGCAGGAACTGGCCTATACCCTGGCCGACGGGCGCGAATATGTGCGCGCAGCCATCGAAGCGGGAATGGACGTGGACAAGTTCGCTGGCCGTCTGTCGTTCTTCTTTGCCATCGGCATGAACTTTTTCATGGAGATCGCCAAATTGCGCGCCGCGCGTACGCTGTGGCACCGGGTGATGACCGAATTCGGGGCCAAGTCGGACCGCTCGAAGATGCTGCGCACCCACTGCCAGACCTCGGGCGTTTCGCTGCAGGAGCAGGACCCGTACAACAACGTGATCCGCACCGCATATGAGGCGATGAGCGCGGTGTTGGGGGGCACGCAGTCGCTGCATACCAACGCGCTCGACGAAGCGATTGCTCTGCCTACCGATTTCTCGGCCCGAATTGCGCGGAATACACAGTTGGTGTTGCAGGAAGAAACCGGCGTTACCGATGTGGTCGATCCGTTGGCTGGCTCCTACTATGTGGAAAGCCTGACCAATGAACTGGTCGAAAAAGCCTGGGCCCTGATGGAAGAGGTCGAGGAGATGGGCGGCATGACCAAGGCGGTTGCCGGCGGCATGCCCAAGCTGCGGATCGAGGAAAGCGCCGCGCGCCGTCAGGCCATGATCGACCGTGGCGAAGAAGTAATCGTCGGCGTCAACAAGTACCGCAAGGAAAAGGAAGACCCGATCGAGATCCTCGAGGTCGACAACCAGGCCGTCCGCGAGGCGCAGATCGCCCGGCTGGAACGCATCCGCGCGACCCGGGACGAGGCCGCCTGTCAGGCTGCGTTGGACGAACTGACCCGGCGCGCGAAAGAGGGGGGCAACTTGCTGGAAGCCGCCGTCGAGGCCGCGCGTGCCCGCGCAACCGTAGGAGAGATCAGCATGGCAATGGAAAAGGAATTCGGCCGTCATCGGGCCGAAGTGAAAACGCTGGCTGGTGTCTATGGCGCAGCTTACGAAGGTGACGAGGGCTTTGCCGCCATCCAGAAATCGATCGAGGAATTTGCCGAGGAAGAGGGCCGCCGCCCGCGTCTTCTGGTGGTCAAGATGGGCCAGGACGGTCACGACCGCGGGGCCAAGGTGATCGCCACCGCGTTCGCCGATATCGGTTTCGACGTGGACGTCGGTCCGCTGTTCCAGACCCCGGCCGAGGCCGCGCAGGACGCGATCGACAATGACGTGCATGTGGTTGGCATTTCCAGCCAGGCGGCAGGTCACAAGACACTGGCGCCGCAATTGGTGGAAGAACTGAAGAAGGCTGGCGCCGAGGACATCATCGTTATCTGCGGTGGTGTCATCCCCCAGCAGGATTATCAGTTCCTGTATGATCACGGGGTCAAGGCGATCTTCGGGCCGGGGACCAACATTCCCGAGGCGGCGCAGGACATTCTGCGCCTGATCCGCGAGGCGCGCGCCTGAGCTGTGACTTTGGGGGGCTTTCTGCCCCCTTGTGCGCGATGCCTGCGGCCTCGGGCATCGCCCGCGGGGATGTTTGGTGTCAGATGAAGTGCCCGATCGGAATTTTCATGGTATCCGATGGCATGAGGTCGGTTTTAGACGCTGGAGGCGCAATTATGGAGCTTGATCATTTGGCGGTGGCCGCGTCGACCTTGGACGAGGCGGTCGCGCATGTAGAGCAGGCCTTGGGTATTCCGATGGTGCCCGGCGGCACACATGGAAAATTCGGCACCTACAACAAGCTTCTTGGGCTGGACGAGGGCCTGTATCTTGAAGCGATCGCGATTGACCCGGACGCTGCCGATCCTGGGCGGCCACGTTGGTTTGATCTTGATCGTTTCTCGGGGCCGCCGAGGCTCAGCAACTGGGTCTGCCAGGTTTCGGATCTGCAGGCCTGTGTCGATGGATTCTCAATCGACATAGGCGATATCCATGAACTTGATCGTGGTGCCTTGCGGTGGAGGATGGCGGTGCCGGGATCGGGGCGTTTGCCGTTCGACAACCTGTTTCCCGCCTTAATTCAATGGCAAGGTGACTTGCATCCGGCTGGCATGCTGCGGGCCAGTGGCTGCCACCTGCGGCGGCTGGTGGTCTTTCACCCGGACGCGCTGGATTTGGCGCAATTGCTCGGCCCGCTCGACAGGGTAGATTTTGATTCCGGGCCTGCGGCTCTGCGGGCTGAATTTGAAACGCCGCACGGACCGCGGGTACTGGAATGATCATTCGCCCGGCTCTGCCCCGGGATGCGGCTGAAATTGCGGAGATCACCAATTCGATCATCCGCGAGACGCTGATCACGTTTACCACGACCGAGCGAAGCCCCGAAGAAATCGCGCGGGATATCGACGAGCGAGGGCTGGCGTTCCAAGTTGCCGAACTTGACGGCCGTGTCGTGGGATTTGCGACTTATGGCAGTTTTCGCTCGGGTCCCGGATATGCGCACAGCCGGGAACACACCATCCTGCTGGCTCCTGAAGGTCGGGGGCGGGGCGCGGGTCGCGCGCTGATCCGAACCTTGGAGGAGGTGGCGCGATCGCAAGGCGTGCATGTTCTGGTCGCTGGAATCTCGGCCGAGAACCCGGGCGCGATTTCCTTTCATGCGGCGGTCGGTTTCGAGACTGTCGGCCGAATGCCGGAAGTTGGTCGTAAATGGGGGCGTTGGCTGGATCTTGTGCTGATGCAGAAAATTCTGGCCCCGGAATGAATGGTCGCACCTGACAGTCCGTACTCGGCGCGCTAGTGTGCGCCCATGTCGATCTGGTCCCGCATATCCGAGGCGCTGAGCGCGCTTGCCAAAGGTGAAAGCCTGACGGCCGTTTTCGAAAAGCTACGCACGCCGCCCGAACGCTCGGTGGCCTTCGCGATTGCTGTCATCGCCTTGGGCGCAAAGATGGCCAAGGCGGATGGGCAGGTGACCCGCGACGAGGTGACCGCGTTTCGCGAGGTGTTTCGTATTCCGCCGGAGGAAGAGGCCGGCGCGGCGCGCGTGTTCAACATGGCCCGGACGGATGTGGCCGGGTATCAGGAATACGCACGCAAGATCGCGCGCATGTTCGCCGAAGACAGCACCACCCTGTGCGACCTCATGGAGGGGCTGTTTCACATCGCCATGGCGGACGGGTTCTATCACCCCAACGAAAACGAGTTTCTGGAGGATGTGGCGCGGATTTTCGGCCAGACCGATGCACAGTTCAAAGCCCTGCGCGCGCGCTTCGTTCCCGATGCGCCCAAGGATCCCTACACCGTTCTGGGCGTGGCCCCTGACACTCCGCTCCCCGAGATCCGAAAAATCTGGCGCAGGCTTGTGCGTGACACACATCCCGATGCGATGATGGCCCGTGGTGTTCCCGAAGAAGCAATTCGGCTTGCCGAGAAAAAGATGATCGACATCAACCGCGCCTGGGATGAAATCAACGGCGCGCGGGTCTGAGACGATGCGTCTGGCGACCTACAACATTGAATGGTTCGCCAATTTGTTCGACCGCAATGATGAACTGGTTGTCGATGACAGCTGGTCGGGCCGGCACAATGTCACCAAGGCACAGCAGATCGAGGCCATTGCGACGGTGCTGACGGCCGTCGACGCCGACGCCATGCTGATCGTCGAGGCGCCGAATACGGGCAAATCGCAAAACACGGTGCGCGCCTTGCAGCATTTCGCCGAGACGTTCGATCTGCGTACATCCAATGCGATCATGGGTTTCGCCAACGATACGCATCAAGAACTGGCCCTCTTGTATGATCCCGAGGCCCTGACCGCCCGGCACGACCCGAAAAGAGTGCAAGATGGCGGCCACGATCCCGACGATCTCCCACGCTTTGACCGCGAGTTTCGGATCGATCTGGACATTGACGCGACCGAGGATCTGGTGCGGTTTTCAAAACCACCCATGGAACTGGCGGTCCGAACCCGGGCCGGGTTCGAGTTCCGGTTGATCGGTGCACATCTGAAGTCCAAGGCACCGCACGGAGCCCAATCACGCGACGAAGCCTTGCGCATCTCTATCGCCAACCGCCGCAAGCAGTTGGCGCAGGCTGTGTGGCTGTCGCGTCGGGTGCGCGCGCACATAGCCGCTGCTGAACCGGTGATCTTGCTGGGCGATTTGAATGACGGGCCGGGATTGGATGAATTCGAACATCTTTTCGGGCGGTCATCGGTGGAAATCCTTCTGGAAACCGGCCTGTACGATCCGCATCCCGCACAGGCGCTTCGACCTCGGCCGGGCTGGATCCCATCGACCGCGCGCTTTGCCCGCCCGAAGGAAGGCCAATATCTTGAGGCTTTGTTGGACTACATCATGATCAGCGAGGATCTGAGGGTCCGCAATCCGGTCTGGCGCATCTGGCACCCGTTCCGGGACGAACACTGCTGGACGGTGCCAGAGTTGCGCGATGCCTTGGTCACGGCCTCAGATCATTTTCCGGTGACGCTGGACATCGACATCTGACCCTTTCAACAACTGTTCCCGCCCCTTATATTTCAGGTCATGAAACGATTGATGCTGATAGGTGCCACGGCCCTTTTTGCCGCGCCGGCCGCGGCCCAGGACGAAGGCGGTAAGTCCCTGATGGAGCAGGGGGCCGAGCTGTTCTTCGAGGGCCTGCGAAAGGAAATGGAGCCCGCGCTTGAGGATCTTCTGGGGCTTGCCGAGCAATTCGGCCCGGCCATGCAGTCCTTTATCGAGGAGATGGGCCCGGCCCTTGCCGAGATCGGCGGCAAGGTCAAGGATTGGAGCGCCTATGAGGCGCCCGAAATGCTGCCCAATGGCGACATTATCATCCGCAGGAAACCGGACGTTCCCGACCAGCCCGATGAGGTTGCTCCCAAAGAGGACGATGAAGGCGCAACCGATATCTGATCGTCCGGATCAGCCCTGCATTTTGACGATCGGGCGCGATTTCAGCGCGTTTGCCAGTGACTCGAATCTTGCCTCAGCCACTTCGTTGAACAAGGGGCTGAGCGACTTGGGCAGGTAAAACTCCAGTTCGCGCTTCTTGGGGTAGAAACGCAGCTTGCCAGTGGCCGCGTCGTTCTGCATCCACAGCATTGCGCCGAAACGCATGGCCTTTCCCAGAATCTCGGCCTGCTTCTGGTCGCGCTCGTCCAACAGTTCGTACAGAGGGGCGAAGCGGTTGCCCTCTCGCTTGTTCCGGTAACGATGCTGCAGGGCAAGTCCGATGAAGACACGTTCCGAGTGTTTCAGGCCGCCCAGGTTGGCGCGAGTCACATTGTCGAAACAGACCTCGGCCCGATAATCGGGGTGGGCGCGCCAGCTGACATCGTGCAACAGGCAGGCCGCCTTGATCAGCCGAACTCGGGCAGGAGGGGCGGACCGGAACAGCGGCATCACGAAATCATAAAGATGCGGCCCGAAACCGGGCAGCCGAGCGTCCTTTTGCTCCGAGAACCGGCAGGCCTCGATCAAAGGGTCGCAATCCCGCAGAATCTGGGGCATCTGCTCGTACAGCAGGCCCTCGCGGATACCATAGCTGGATATTGCGATGTCTTTGGGTTTGAAGGTGCGGATCAGCCGCGACAGCACGTCCATCGCGTAGGGGATCAGGGCCATCCGCGAGCTTGAGACCCCGGCCTGAGAGCGCAGGTGTTCGTGGTCGCCCTTTTCGATGAACTTGATCGTTTCGCGCACCTGCTTGGTGGTCATGCGGTATTCGTGCAGCACGTTCAGCGGATACCCGCGGCGCAGCATGTCCAACCTTGCAAAGGCTCGCCAGCTTCCGCCGACCAGGAACAGGCGGTCGCGCTGCGGCCCCATCTGGTCCCGCAGCGCCTCGAGTGTTTCCTTGATGTGGGCCTTGCGGGCGCGGCGCCCGCCCTTGATATCCCGGAGTTTGAGCGGCCCCAGCGACGAGGACACGCACCGTCCGACCGATCCGCCGCCGATCTCTGCCAGCTCCATGGACGAACCGCCGATGTCGCAGATCAGGCCGTAGGCGCCCGGCCAGCCCAGCAGGACACCCTGAGCCGACAATCGGGCCTCTTCCTCGCCGTCGATGACCGAGATATGCAGCCCTGTCTCGGCCAGAACTTCCTGACAGAACTCCGGACCGTCTTCCGCCTCGCGCACGGCGGCGGTGGCTACAACGTGCAGTCCGGGCAGGCCAAGATCGCGGGACAGGTGTTCAAAGCGCCGCAGCGCCGCCAGCGCACGTACGCGACCGCGCGGGTTCAGCCTGCCGGTTTCCGACAGCCCGGCGCCAAGCTCGCACATGACTTTTTCGTTGTAGAAATAAGCGGGTGACCGGGCCGCGCCGTCAAAGATAACCATCCGAACCGAGTTCGATCCGACATCGACCACGCCAACGCGCGAGAGATCTCGGATTCCCGGATGGTCGAACAGCGGTCTTCCGAATGGTCCCCAGTCCGGGATCCTTGCAGCGCTCTGTTCCATGATCTCCCCAACGTTGCCTCGCGCAGGATGCGAAATCGGACCCCACGGGTCAATCACCGGAAACCGCCGTGTCGATTTCGTTGTTCAGAACGCGCACGGCCAAGGTCCGTGTGATCTCGCGCTTTTCTGCCAAAGCGACCCGATCAAGTTGGGCCACCACCTCGGCTGCGGTTTCAAACCGGCGATCCATGTGCTTGACGAGGTAGGCGATGACGTCCGGGCCCGGGTTCAGCTGTCGGTCGACGAACAGCTTGGCCAGAACCGCGCACAGCAAGGCATCATCGGGCGGATCAAGCGCCACATGATGGGCACCTTCCACCCGGCTCTGCAGGTCGGCCAGCGGCAGTTCCCAATATTTGGGGGCAAGGCGCCCGGTCATCAGCAGGGCATGCCCCTCGGCCAGAACCAGATTGTGGAGGTGAAACAAGGTTTTCTGCTGCTCGGTATCCCCGGCGATCATCGGGATGTCCTCGACCGCCACGGGATTTTGCGCAAGTGCGGGAACATCTTCGTGTTTCAGATCAGCGGCCTGCACGATACGCCCGCCCGTCTCGGCGGCCCAGACATGCGCAAGATGGGTTTTACCTGATCCGGCGGGGCCGCTCAGGACCAGCTTGTTGCCCGGCCAAGAATTGGCCGAGATCATTGCGACGGCCAGCGCATTCGCAGGGGATACGAAAAAATCCTCGCGCCCCAGCGCGGTCATCGCCGGAAGATCAAAGCTCAGCTGTTTGGCCATTCACTCGCTTTCCGGATCCAGCTCATCACGCCCCGTGTACAGGCGGCTTGTCAGATATTGCGAAGTTCCGAAACGTGCAAGCACGCCCAAGGCCGCAGCGACTGGAACGGCGATCAGCATGCCGACGAACCCGAACAGCGCGCCAAAAACGGACAAGGCCAGAAGCAACCAGACCGGGTGAAGGCCAACCGAGTCACCAACCAGTTTGGGCGTCAGGAAATTGCCTTCGACGACTTGGCCGATGGCGAATATCCCGGCCACCAGACCGATCGAGGCCCAGTCACCCCAGAATTGGAACAGCGCCAGGCCAATGGCCAGCGTACCGCCGATCAATGCGCCCAGATAGGGAATGAAGGTGACCAACCCGGCGATGAAACCGACCACCAGGCCGAATTGAAGGCCGACGATCATCAAGGCAACAGCGTAGTAGGTGCCCAGGATAAGGCAAACCGTACCCATGCCGCGCACGAACGAGGCAAGCACAGCGTCAATATCGGCCGCCAGCTTGCGGATCGTCGGCGCATGGTCCCGGGGCAGCAGATCGTTGATCCGGGCGATCATCCGGTCCCAGTCCAGCAAAAGGTAGACGGCCACCACGGGCACAATCACCAGAAGGACCACGATGTTCACCGCTGACCCGACCGAGGCCATGACCGTTTCGAGGATGTCGCCTGTTTTGCCCTTCAGCGTATCGCCCATTGATAGAAGGAACTGGTGGGTGTTCGATTCCCGGTCCAGCAGCGACGGGAATTGCCGCTCGACGAAGGCTCGCAATTCCTGGAACAGGCTGGGCAGTACATCCACAAGATCGATCAGCTGAGTGATCAGGGCCGGAACCACCATCAGGATCATCAAGGCGAAGGCAAGAATGCTGAAGACGGTAATGATCGCCGTCGCAGCCGCGCGCGAAAGCCCCATGTTCTCCAGCCGGTCGGCTACGGGATCCAGGAAATAGGCCACTGCGCCGCCGATCACGAATGGCAGCAGAACGTCGCCCAGCAGCCACAACAGCAATATGAATATTGCAGCGGCGATGCCCCAATATCTGAATTGATCCCGAACCGGCAACGCCATCGCGGCCTCCTGACTGCGTCGTTGCCCTTGTTCTTGGCTGATGAAGGCCCGCGATGCAAGCGGTTCATGGATCAGTGTTTTTGTGTCTCAGTCGTGTAGAGTGCCCAGTTCCGGCGTGTCTTCGGCGGCGGTCTCGTCGGACCAGTTGGTACGCCAGATCTCGGCGGACCAGTGACCGCAATGCACGGACGGGCGGTCAAATCCCGGCAGCGGCGGCAGCATCGGAGAAACCACCACGTCGTGCCGCGGTACCGCGAAGTAGGGAAAGGAGTAGCGCTCCTTTCCGGATCGGTTGACCACGCGGTGCGGGGTCGATTTCAGGCGCCCGCCGGACCAGAGCTCGAGCATGTCCCCGATGTTGACGACAAACCCACCGTTCGGGCAGTCGGGAGTGATCCAGCCGCCGCCCCGCGTCTGGACCTCCAGCCCACCCACCGGGTCGGGGGCGATGATGGTCAACGCGTCAGTGTCCTTGTGGGGGTGGATGCCATAGCCGTCCTCTTCCGGGGCCTGCGGCGGGTAGTGCAGCAAAGTCATGTTGGTCAACGGGTCGCGGAACGCATTCCGCAGGCAACCCGCAGGCAGTTCCAGCCCGGCCTCCAACGCGCCCAGCAAGCTGTCGGCCACCTGATCCAATCGCGCCCAGTATTCAAGGATGATGCCCTGCGCATCCGGTACCTCTGCAGGCCAGAGGTTGGGTCCGTACAGCGCGCAATCCCGGCGGATGGGCGCATCCTCGGCCACTTCGTGGTGCAGCTTGTAGCCCTCATACTTGTCCGCATGTCCCGACCCGTCATTGGGCGTGAAGAACCCCATCGGGATATATCCGCGATAGTTCTCGCGGGTGATCGCCTGCTGCCATTTGCTGGCTTCGTCCACGTCGAAGATTGCGCGAACGCAAATCCGGACCCTTTCTACAAGCTCTGGCGGGATGCCGGTGCCGGTGATCGAAAGGAAACCTATCCCGGTGCACGCATCCATGACCTGCTGGACGATTTTCCCGCGGTCAGGGTGGTTCTCCTGCATCAAAGGCGCAATGTCGATCGTCGGGATGCGTTCCATCAGTGGATCCTCACGCCCTGTCTGTCCAATTCGGAATGAACCGGGGTCAGGTTCAATTCGGACAGCTCCTGATTGCTTTTTAGTGCGATGGCGGCCGCGATGCCGGCCCCTTGGCCCATCACAGCGCAGCAGGCCATGTTGCGTGTCGCCGCGTGGGCGATGCGGTCGGCCCCATGAGACCGGCCAGCCACCAGCAGCCCGCGCACCCCCTTTGGCAGCATCGAACGGTAGGGTACCTGCATGTAGCGACCGGTGGTGGGCAGGATCAGGATGCCGTAACCGTCGATGAACTCGGGGTAGATGCCGATCGTGTCCTCGAACCGGCCCTGATGGCGCACGTCGTCCTCGGTCATGTTGTAGACCGCGTCGATCTTGCGGGTGTCACGGATGCCGATGGTCATGCCGAAGTTGCGCAGCCGTGCGTCTTCGCATCCGGGCATGAACCGACGCAGAGCGTCAATCGCCAGCATGGTCTGGCGGCGGCCCTCGATCTCGCCTCTGGTCAGGCTGTCCGGGTCTGTTCCGTCGATCCCGGCCAAGTGGATCAGGTTCATGTAGGTCAGCTCGCCCGTGTCATGCATTGCGCCCCAGGTGCCCGCGATGGTGTTGAGATGCGCCGGGATCAGGCCTTGGTCGATGGCCTGCTGGAACGGCTTGTAGACGAAGGGCGAAAACATGTCGTCCTCTTTGCCGCTGGTTTCGATGTTCCATTCGCCGCCGCCGCCCCAGTCCTTGTAGGTCTGCGGGTCGGCCTTTACGCCCTCCATGAAGGCGCGCTTGTCGACCCCGGCCAGGTGGAACATGACCGAGGCCGCCATCATCTGTTCCGGCTGGGTCTTGCGGGTCGGGGCGCCGGCACGGTGGGCCACGTCGGCATCGCCGGTGGCGTCGATCACGATACGGGCAAGGATCGCCTCGCGCCCCGCCTTCGACTCGGTGATCACACCGGTGATCCGGTCGCCGTCCATGATTGGGGCCACGAACTGGCGATGCAGCATCGGGCGGACACCGGCCTCTTCCACCAACCGGTCAGCCACCAGCTTGAACCCCTCACTGTCCAACTCGTAGCTCAGCGATTGGCTTTCCGGGACCGCCGCGCCCATCTCCTTGGCGCGTTGCTCGAACTCCCATCCGATGCCGCCGGCCTCGATGGTCTTGTCGTGTCGGTACCAGGCAAAGCCCTCGACACCGACGGCGGTGATATTGCCGCCCATGCAGCCGAAACGGTCCAGCAGAGCGACCTCGGCCCCGGCGCGCGCGGCCGCAAGCGCAGCGGCCAGCCCTGCCGGGCCAGAGCCCACCACCAGTACGTCAGTCTTGTGCACCACGGGGATGTCTCGGGCGGGTTCGCGGATGGTCTGCATTGGGGCCTCGTCTTCAGAAGTTTTCCCAATGTTTCGAGACCTGATTGGCGGGTCAATCAAAATTCCGACTGACCTGAGGTCGCAAATCCGCCATTGCCCGATTGCCCCCGGCGGGGCTTTCGCATAATCACGTGGCCGTGGAATTCTCACCTGCAAGGTAAAAACATGCGCCTCAGCCGTTACTTTCTGCCCGTACTCAAGGAAAACCCGTCCGAGGCCCAGATCGTCAGCCACCGGCTGATGCTGCGCGCCGGGATGATCAAGCAGGCTGCCGCCGGGATCTATTCGTGGCTGCCGCTGGGTTTCAAGGTGCTGCGCAAGCTGGAAAACATCGTGCACGAGGAGCAGATCCGCGCCGGGCACATCCCGATCCAGATGCCGATCCTGCAATCGGCCGATCTGTGGCGGGAATCCGGGCGCTATGATGATTACGGTCAGGAAATGCTGCGTATGCAGGACCGCCATGGCCGCGATATGCTCTATACCCCTACCGCCGAGGAACTGGTCACCGACATTTTCCGCGGTCACGTCAGCAGCTACAAGGACCTGCCGCTGACGCTCTACCAGATCCAGTGGAAGTTCCGCGACGAGATCCGCCCCCGTTTCGGCGTGATGCGCGGCCGCGAGTTCTACATGAAGGACGGCTACAATTTCGATCTGACGAAAGAGGACGCGCTGCACGCTTATAACCGCCACCTGGTCAGCTATCTGCGCACCTATGAACGCATGGGCCTGCAGGCGATCCCGATGCGCGCCGACAGCGGTCCGATCGGCGGGGACGACACGCATGAATTCCTGGTGCTGGCCGATACCGGCGAATCCGAGGTGTTCTATGACAGCGCGGTCACCGACATCCGTCTGGGGCAGCGCGACATCGACTATGACGACAAGGCCCAGTGCCAGGCGATCATGGAGGAGTTCACGTCGCTCTACGCCCGAACGGATGAGACCCATGACGAGGCCCTGTTCCAACAGGTGCCCGAGGAACGCCGCCGCAGCGCGCGTGGCATCGAGGTGGGCCAGATCTTCTATTTCGGCACCAAGTATTCCGAGCCGTTGGGCGCCACCGTTCAAGGCCCCGACGGCAAGCAGGTTCCGGTGCACATGGGCAGCCACGGAATCGGCGTCAGCCGCCTGATCGGCGCGATCATCGAGGCCAGCCACGACGACAAGGGTATCATCTGGCCCGAGGGCGTGACCCCGTTCCACTGCGGCATCGTCAACCTGAAGCAGGGCGATGACGAGGCCGACGCGGCCTGTGACAAGATCTACAAGGCGCTGACCGCGCTGGGGCTTGAGCCGCTCTATGACGACCGCAACGAGCGGGCAGGGGGCAAGTTCGCCACGATGGATCTGATCGGCCTGCCCTGGCGCATCACCGTCGGCCCGCGCGGGTTGAAGAACGGAGTGGTCGAGCTGACCAGCCGCCGTACCGGCGAAAGCGAAGAACTGAGCCCCGAGGCCGCCGTAACCCGCATTGCCGAGATCTATGAGCGCACCGTCTGAAACCGGTGACGCGCCGCTGATCTCGGTGATCACGGCGACTTGGAACCTGCTGTCCCAAGGGCGCCAGGACACATTTCGCCGCGTCATCGAATGCATGGCGCGGCAGAATTGCGACCGTTCCGAGCACATCATTCAGGACGGAGCCTCAACGGACGGGACGGTCGAATTCATTCAGGACTTGATCGCCGACGCGCCGCGTACACGCCTGATCAGTGAACCGGACCAAGGCCTGTACGACGCGATGAACCGCGGCGTCGAAGCGGCACGCGGCGAATACGTGCTGTTCCTCAATTCCGACGACTCGTTGGCCGCGGATGATGTTCTGAACCGGGCGGCCGAGCGATTGACCGCGACCCGCCCCGACTATCTTTTTGGGTCCACCTTACACCGGTCCGCGGACGGCGGCGAAAAGATGGAAAAACGGATGTCGGTCAAAGCCATCCTTCAGCGGATGCCGTTTTGCCATAACTCTGTTTTTCTACGGCGGGATGTTTTTATGCAGTTGGGTGGCCATGACACCCAGTTTCGCATTGCTGGCGATTATGACCTGATGCTGCGGCTGGTTGCCGGTGGCTATCGCGGCGAAAGGATGGATGAACCTATTTCGCTGTTCTGGGACCGTGGCGAGACCAGCGACCAGCAAGCGACGGGGCAGGACTATGCCCGAGTCTGGCAACGGTTCTTTGCCGACTATCGTGCGGCACAAGGCTTGGATCTGGGTGATTTCGCCGAGTTCTATCGCCGCGGGCATATGCCGGCAAACCTGCTCATCGAGGTGCTGAGGCGCCCGGAAACGCCACTGCCGATCCGGCGGGCCGCTAAACACGGCCTTGCCAAGTCTCTACGCCGGTCCGTCCAGTTCTGGCGGCGGTACTAGGACCCGCCCGTCGCCGGACGCGCGCGAAGCAGTTCACCATCCGCCCTGTCACCTCGGGCGACTACGACGGGGCGGCCCATGCGTCGGACCAGATCCTTCAATTCGATGTCCAAGAACCGCAACCCGCAAAGCCGTGTGCCGGTCGCCCGGTCCATCAGGCACATGCGCCCGCTTTGGAATGCCAGGCGATAGCCTTTTTCGCGCAGCGTGTCGGCAAGACTGGCCCAACTGGCCGCACCGGCAAACAGCGGTCGGATGACGGCCCGCAGCAACGCCGCGGTTTCGCAATCCATGTCCTGAGATGTGATCGTCGTGGCTGGCGCACCAACCTGTTCAATTTCCTTTTCAATATTCATGAGCGACCCCCGCTCTTTAAAATGTATTCCCCCACAATCAGGGTGCCAAAATTTCTCAAAAGAAGCAAAATGCGAAACAAAGTTGCTGTGAAAATGTTGCATTTCAAGTTCAGTTTAATGTCTGAACCTCACATTGACTTCATACCTGAAACAATAAGGGCCTGTCTGTGATGGGCTTCACAACCAGCGGTGTAATCGTCTTCCGAAATTCATCCGCTGCTGGAATTTGCGCCCGACGGCTGATTCTGCGGCAACACGGCAAAGCGGATTTGGCGGCCGGTCGAGAAGCTGATACAGCGGCGCCAAGTGATTATGAAAGGCAACCCGACCGTGCTGAGTTTTGCCACGATAGTGTATTCCAAGGATTACCCGCTGCTCGAGTTGCAGGCGCGTTCTTTTGCGCGATTTGCTGATCCGGCCAAGGTTGCTTCCATCCATGTTGTCCTGAACGACGTCGACGAAACCACATTGCGGGCGCGTATCGAGCCAATATTGGCGGCCTATGGTCCTTTGCAATCCAAGGTTCGGGTCGTCGGGGGCGACGACATTCTGCTTGGGGCAGGTCAATGCACCCGGCGTTCACTAGGCGACCGGCTTCTGATTGAAGGACGGCACCGTATCCCTTTCGTGCGAAAGGGGGGCTGGCGCGGCAACAACGGATACCGCACGCAGCAAGTGCTCAAGCTGGGTGCCGCACGGATCGCCGAGGCGGAGCAGATGGTTATCCTGGACACCAAAAACCTGTTTCTGCGGTCTTTCACTGAGTCAGAGTTCTTTTCGGATGGCGGAGCCGCCCGGCTTCCGTTCATTTCGGTCAACAGCGACTTTCACCGCAACTGGCTGCAGCAGAGCCTGGACGCTTTGCAGGTCACCGTCCCGGACGTTGAGACTTTGAAGACCACGACGTTTTCGACGCCGTTCCCGGTGCGTAGGTCGATGGTTCTGGAGATGTTGGACGAGATCAACGAACGCTACGGTTCGGTGCAGTCGCTCTTCGGATCGCGCCGGAGACCCTCGGAATTCATGCTGCTGAATGCGTTTTGTCTCCGGTCGGATCTGGCTTTGCGCCCGTGGTTCGAGGACGCACCCAGCACCGCGCTGGGGCTTTGGCCGACCTATTCGCAACAGAAGCTGGAAGACCTGATCGCCAGGATCGACGAACCGGAACTGTTGAGCCTTGGTCTGCACAACCGGGCGGTTTCCATGCTGACGCCTGAAACCCAAGATCGCTTGTTCGATGCCTTGGCGCGTCGGGGGATCAGTGATCGTGAGACGACCCAGTCCGTGCTGAGTGCAACTGCGTCGCTGGCCGGTTGAACGGGCGCGTACATCCAGAACCGGCTTGACCATCCAGCCAAATCCCGAAAATGTCCCCACCACAGATTTGCCGGAGCAGGAATGGCCAGAACACCCCCTCCCTTTGCCGCCTTCGAATGGAAGATCGCTTGGCGCTATCTGCGCGCCCGGCGTGCCGAAGGCGGTGTAAGCGTGATGACGTGGATCTCGTTGATCGGGATCACGCTGGCCGTGTTCGCGCTGATCGCCACGCTGGCGGTCCGGTCTGGGTTCCGGTCCGAATTCGTGGGCACCATTCTTGGGGCCAACGCTCATGTAACAGTCTACTCGGCCGGCGAACTGGACGCGCAAGGGCAGGTTGATCGCACCATCGTTGAATACGACGCCATGGCCGAACGTATCGCGCAGGTGCCGGGTGTTCAGCGCGCCGCTCCGCTGGTCAAGGGGCAAGTTCTGATCACCAACCGCGATCGTAGCAGCGGGGTCGAGGTGTTCGGTATCCGCCCCGACGACCTGTACAGCCTGCCCGGTATCGCCGAAAGCGATCAGGCTTACGGCGACCTGTCCCGGTTCGAAGAGGGGATCGCCATCGGCTCGGGCGTGGCCCGCGCCATCGGCGCAACGGTGGGGGATCGGGTCAAGCTGACCTCGCCCAACGGGGTGAAGACCGCCTTCGGCACCTCGCCCCGCGTGAATGCCTATGAAGTCGTCTACGTGTTTTCGGCCGGGCGCTATGACATCGACCGCACCCGCGTCTACATGCCGTTTTCCGAGGCGCAGAGCTTTTTCAACCGCGAGGGCGTCGCCGACGAGATCGAAGTGATGGTCGATCGCCCCGAGGACCTGAACCCCATCCTGATCCCTATCCTTGAGGCGGCGGGAGAACGCTCGCAGATCTGGACATGGCAGGATGCCTCAGGCGGTTTTCTGCGCGCGCTCGAGGTCGAGGACAACGTGATGTTCATCATCCTGTCGATCCTCGTGCTGATCGCCGCGATGAACATCGTCTCGGGGCTGATCATGCTGGTGAAAAACAAGGGCCGCGACATCGGCATCCTGCGCACTATCGGGCTGAGCGAGGGTTCGGTGCTGCGGGTGTTCTTCATCTGTGGCGCCTTCACCGGGATCATAGGCACCGCGATGGGCGTCATCCTGGGCTGCCTGTTCGCGCTCTATATCGATCCGATCTTCTCTTTCGTGAACTACGTGATGGGCGGCGGCGTCTGGGATCCGGCGATCCGCGGCATCTATGCCTTGCCGGCCGAGCTGCACCTGTCGGACGTGCTCAAGGCGGTTGGGCTGTCGCTGGGTCTGTCCTTCTTCGTCACCTATTTCCCGGCCCGCCGTGCGGCACGGCTGAACCCGGTCGAGGCGCTGCGATATGAATGATGTCACCTTGCGTCTGACCGGCCTGACCAAGACCTATCTGAAAGGCACGCCCGCCGAGGTGCAGGTGCTGCGCGGCGCCGATCTGGAGCTGCGCGCGGGCGAGGCGGTAGCTCTTGTGGCGCCCTCGGGGGCGGGCAAGTCGACCCTTCTGCATATCGCCGGTCTGCTGGATACACCGGATTCCGGGACGGTCGAAATCGGCGGTCAGGACGCGACCGGCAAGGGCGACCGCACCCGCACCGCGATGCGTCGGCGGGATGTGGGTTTTGTCTATCAGTTTCATCACCTGCTGCCGGAATTCACCGCGCTGGAAAATGTCGTGCTTCCGCAATTGGCCAACGGGGTGTCCGACAGGGCGGCCAAGGCCCGCGCGATGGATCTGCTGGGACGTGTCGGCGTCGCCGAACGTGCCGACCACCGCCCGGCAGCTTTGTCGGGGGGCGAGCAGCAGCGGGTGGCCTTCTGCCGGGCCCTAGCCAATGAACCGCGTGTCCTGCTGGCGGACGAGCCAACAGGGAATCTGGACCCGGGTACCTCGGATCAGGTCTTTGCCGCGCTGATGGATTTGGTGCGCGAGTCCGGCCTGTCGGCGTTGATTGCCACGCACAACCTTGACCTTGCGGCGCGTATGGACCGGATGCTGCGGCTGGATGGGGGTGTGCTCAGGCCAGCTGAGTGATCGCGACGCCTACGGCCATCACCGCGATCCCGCCGGCGCGCATCAGGGTCAGCGGTGTGACCTGCGCGCCGAAAAGGCCGAAATGGTCGATGGCCGCGGTGCTGATCAACTGTCCCAACAGCACGAAGAACACCGCGTTGCCGACGCCGAAATGCGGTGCGACATGTGTGATGGATAGCACGTAGAAGGCAATAAGAACCCCACCCAACAGCAGATGTTTCGGTGTCTGCGCAACCTTTGCCAAAGCTTGTGTTCCGGGGAACAGCAGCATCACCAGCGCCGAAGACCCAAGCGCCACTGCAAACAGGATGACCGCAGCGGTGGTGGGCGAGCCGATCAGTTTTCCGAGCGCCGCATTCAGCGCGGCGAGAATCGGAACTCCGATCCCGGCGGCGAGCATGATGGCTGCATAATGTGTCATGGCCCGGACCCCTTAGCCGATTTCGTTGATCTGGATCATTGCGGGTCGGGACGGTTCGGGCAACCCTGCTTTTGGCGTTAGAACGGAGGAACGCAATGAAACTGTTGACGTTTACGGCATTGGCTATGGCCAGTACGATAGCCGCCACAGGCGCTGCAGCCCAGGATGCCGAAGCCGGGGAGCAGCTTTACCTGCACCATTGCGCCACCTGTCATGGACTGGATGCGACTGGACATGGACCAATGGCCGGCGTGCTGTTGATCCAACCGACCAATCTGAAGACGCTTGGGGACGCGGGCGGAAAATTTCCGACCGCGCGTGTGGTGCAGCGGATAGACGGCCGCGATCCTCTGGTCAGCCATGGCAGCCCGATGCCGGTCTACGGGCCGTATTTCGAAGGGCAGGACACCGCCATCAAGACAGATGTCGGACAGCCGATCCTGACCAGCAAGCCGATTGCCGATCTGGTCGCGTATCTAAAGACCTTGCAGGGCAAGTGAACCTCAGCGGCAGATGCCTTCCACCTTGGCGCCGCTCCAAGGGATGACCACGTCGCTTTCTCGCCGGGCACCCGGCAGTTTTGCCGGGTCAAAATGCTTGGCCAGCATGTCATGCAAACGCTGGGTCCGCGGGGCGTCCGGATCCAATGCGCGGCAGCAGACATATTCCTCGACGATGGCGCCCTGCTGCTCAAACCCGTAGTCCAGAAAATCGGCCGAGTTATCCAGATCGAACAGGTAAGGATCCTTGCGGCCACCATGTTCGGCGGCCGCCCGCAACGGGTGATAGCCGGTGGTTTTCCGGTTCTGCCATTGCCAGACATGGGTCAGTTCATGGGCAAAGATCATGGCGGCCACCAGGTTCATCTGGTCGGGGTACCGCGCCATGTAGTCGTCAAGATACCAGTCCTTGGTGAAGTAAACCCGGTTGAACAGAGCGATCGCCGCCGGTTTTCCGGTTACGATCTCGTCCTTGACCGGCGGCAGGATACGCTCGCGGCAAGCCAGCCTCGGTCTGGCTTTTCGTTCGTAGGTGATGGAGGTGACCGGCGCGCCCTCGACCAGCCGAACCCGGTCAAGATCCAGCGTTTCACCTTGAACCTTGCTTGCAAAGGCGCGCTCGTTCTCGGTCAGAGGACGACCGCAGGACAACAGAGCAAGAAAGAGCAGGATCGAAACCAACCGGACCATGACCAAACCCTAGCCCGCTGTGGTTCGGTCGCAAGCGATTCTAGAGGCTCATCGCAAGCACCCGGCTGATTTCGGTCAACGACCTGCCGGATTGATGCATCCAGATGTTGAAGGCGTCCTGCACCGCAGCCATCGCTTTCTTGGAGGTGGCTGGCTTGTCTATGACGCCTTCGGCGATCAAACGGGCGGTTACGTCGCGTGACAGGATAAAGCTGTCTCTTCCGGCAAAGCGCATCGCATACTGGGCTGAAGCCCCGCCCAACCGAGAACCACGTATTGCGAGCATGTCCAAAAGTCCGACATAGTCGGTCGATGGCCAGCCGCCCAACACTTTGCCGGCACCGCCTTCCGTGCGGAGTTCCAGAAGAAACGCTGCGTTGTCGCGCACGGTGGCGATCTTGGTGCCGTTGCGCACGATGCGCGTGTCCTGCAACAGCGCGTCGAATTTCTCATCATCCATGAAGGCGCAGCGCCCGACGTCGAACCCGTCAAAGGCCGCCTCGAAACCGTCCCACTTGGCCTCGATGACCTTCCAATTGAACCCAGCCTGAAAGATGCATTTTGTGATTGTCGAAAGCCACCGATCCTCTGGCAGGGTGGCCAATTCCTCTGCGGATTTGGGCTTGGACAGTTTGTCTTCAAGCGCGTGTTGTCCGCCGTGCCGGTCGGCCGCCAGCCCATAGATCTCATCGAAATGGTGCATCGCAAAGCTCCCTTCGCGCCAAATGTTGCCAATTTGTTCCACTAAATGCAAGGGCGGCGGCCGAGTATGGTCTGCCATTTGGGCAAAACAGTCGGAAAATCAGGAATTTGCCCCATCGCCACAAGAAATACTCGACAAACGACCCCAATTGGGTTTGTGATTGACTCGTCAATCAATGTCCGGTCCGCGAAACCTCGGGCAAGCCGCCCCACGACACGAGGGCGCAAGGGGAATGAAATGCGGTACCAAGGCCGTTTATTGGGAATGACGCGAACTGTTCGCTTTCCTTTTCCGGCCAAATTTGTGCATGTTGCGACATGGTATTGTCGTTAGACAAGTCAGCCGGCGGGCACGTTTCCGCCGGGGTGGGCAAAACAAAGAAACAGGGAGAAAATCCATGAAAAAACTGAATGTAAGCCTTCTGGCGATCATGGTCGCTGGCGCCGCGCACGCGGCTGACATGGGCGCGGTGGACGAGCCGATCAAACTGGCGATCAACGAGTGGACGGGCCAACACGTCACCACTCATGTCGCTGCAGAGATGCTCAAGGCCGCCGGTTACCAGGTCGAATTCGTCACCGCGGGCATGTTGAACCAGTTCCAGGCGCTGGCCGACGGAGACATCGACGCCACGCTCGAGATCTGGTCGTCGAACGTGTCGGACGAATACGCCAAGAAAATCGAAGAGGGCACCGTGGTCGAAATCGGCGACCTTGGCCTCGATGCGAAGGAAGGCATCGCATATCCGGCCCATGTCGCCGACCTTTGCCCGGGCCTGCCCGCGTGGGAAGCGCTGAAGGACTGCGCACAGAATTTTGCGACGGCCGAGACCCTGCCGATGGGACGTCTGGTCGACTATCCGGCTGACTGGGGTACGCCCGGGGCAGACCGCATGGTCGGGCTTGAACTGCCGTTCAAGGCTATTCCTGCCGGGTCCGAGGGCGCGCTGATTGCCGAACTACGCGCTTCGACCGAACGCAAATCGCCTCTGCTGATCACCTTCTGGCAACCGCATTGGGCCATGTCGGCCTATGATGTGAAATTCGTTGAGTTGCCGCCGGGTGAAGACGCTTGCTTCAACGATCCGGCCTGGGGGCCAAACCCCAATGCCGTCAATGACTGCGATTTCTCGCCCTCGCGCATCTTCAAAGCCGGGTGGAGCGGTCTGGCGGACAAGTGGCCTGCCGCGTATGAAATCCTGAACAACTATCAACTGGCGGTCGAAGACCAGCAGCCGATGATGGGGGCGATCGATGTCGACGGCGGCAAGGTCGAAGAGGTTGTCGCGGCCTGGATGGCGGACAACGAAGACAAGTGGCGTCCGGTCGTGGACGCGGCAACGAAGTGAGCCACCTAAGTGACTGACGCGAATACGCCAGCCATTGCCTGCCAGTCTCTCTGGCAGGTTTTTGGCCAAGGCGCAGAAAAAGCCCTGACCGACGCGTTGTCTCGGTCAGGGAACGACGCCGACAAGGCCGCCGCCAATTTGCGCGAACAGGGGTTCATCCCGGCTGTTCAGGATGCAAATTTCGAAGTCCGCGATGGTGAATTGTTCGTCATCATGGGTCTGTCGGGGTCCGGCAAGTCGACCCTGATCCGTTGCATCTCGCAACTGTTGCCCGGAACGGGTGGCGAGATCCGCATCGACGGCGACAACGTGATGGGTGCCCCGAAGAAGCAGCTGACCGAACTGCGCCGCAAGAAACTGGGCATGGTGTTCCAACATTTCGGACTGTTCCCGCACATGACGGTGGCCGAGAACGTCGCCTATCCGCTACGCGTGCAGGGTGTGGGCCGCAAAGAACGTCTGGCCCGCGCGCAGGAAGTCATTTCGCTGGTAGGGCTTGAGGGCCGCGAGGACAGCTTTCCCCGGCAACTTTCGGGCGGTCAGCGTCAGCGCGTGGGCATCGCCCGGTCTTTGGCAGTGAACCCCGACATCTGGTTCTTAGACGAGCCGTTCTCGGCCTTGGACCCGTTGATCCGGCGGCAGCTGCAGGACGAATTCCTGCGCATTCAGGCGACGCTGAAGAAATCCATCGTCTTCATCACGCATGATATTCAAGAAGCGCTAAAGCTGGCGGACCGCATCGCAATCATGCGGGACGGCAAGATTGTGCAGATCGGCACGCCGACGGATATCGTTCTGCGCCCCGTCGACGACTATGTGCGCGAGTTCTCAAAGGACGTGGCCAAGGGCCAGCACGCCAAAGTCGCCTCGGTCATGCAAGCGGGCGAGGCCGAGCGCGGTCCCGATGACCCTGGCCTGACAACAAAGATGACATTGGACGCGGCGCTGGCGCGCTGTATGGCATTGTACGAGCCCGTGCCGGTGCATGACGAAACCGGCGCGATCGTCGGCACCGTGCACCCCTCGGATCTGGCCGCAGCCCTGCAGGTGGATGACGCATGACCGTCGTCGCCGATGTTCCCAGACCCACTCGGATTCACCTGACAGCCGGAGCGCAGGCGGCCCTGATCACGCTGATCGTGGGCGCGCTGAGTCTGGCGCTTGAGCCGCACGCGCCCTGGCTCGTCAAATGGCCTGCGTCATGGGAAGTGCCAGCCACACAATGGGTGGGCGCCTTCCTCGACTGGTTTCTGAACGCGATCAAACCGGCGGCCCGGCTGTTTTCCGGCCTTATGGCCTACCCGATGAACTGGGCCAATTTCGTGCTGGGCAATACGCCCTGGCCAATTCTGATCGGGCTGGTGACGGCACTCGGCTGGTATTTGGGCGGGTTGCCCATGGCGGCGCTGGGCTTTCTGGGCCTCAGCTTCGTGCTGGCCTCGGGCTATTGGGCCGAGAGCATGAACACCTTGGCGCTGGTGGCCGTATCGGTCCCGGTCGCGCTGATCGTCGGCAGTGCAATTGGCATTCTGGCCAACGAAGTGCCGCGGGTGAAATCGGCCGTTCAGGCGGTGTTGGACATCATGCAGACGGTGCCGACCTTTGCCTATCTGACACCGTTGCTCCTGCTGTTCGGTTTTGGCCCTGTGGTGGGGCTGATCGCCTCGGCCATCTATGCGGCGCCGCCGATGGCGCGAAACGTGATGCTGGGGTTGGAGCGCGTGGAGCCCGAGATCAAGGAAGCCGCCATCATGTCGGGCGGCACCCGGTTCCAGCAGCTGTTCCAGGTGGAAATCCCGGCGGCGGCGACGCAGATCATGGTGGGTGTGAACCAGTGCCTGATGGCGGCCCTGTCGATGGTGATCATCGCTGCGGTCATCGGCGGGTTCAACGACATCGGCTGGGAGGTCCTGCTGACCATGCGCAAGGCGCAGTTCGGTGAATCTCTGCTGGCCGGCATGGTGATCGTTGTCTTTGCGGTGGTGATCGACCGCATGAGCGGCACGCTCGCAACCGAGCGCAACCGCCATGACAACCGCGTCGTCTGGGCGGTTCTCGGCTTTGCGGTCCTGTTCACGCTGCTGTTCTGGGCGCGGCTGCCCAACCCGTCCGAACTGACGCTTCTGGATCCGGTCGCGGAGGCGGTGGACAGCGGCCTGACAGCCTTTACCCAGAATAACGGCCCGTGGCTGGATTCGCTCAAGAACAACTCGATGTTCTATGTCCTGCTGCCGCTGCGGATCGGTCTGGATCAGGCAGTTTTGCCCTTTACCTGGGGGTTCCAGTGGACCCCGGCCATGAGCTTTGGACTGTTCGCCGCCGGTGCGGTGATCGCCTTGCTGATGGCATGGCGCGGGCACCTGACCGGTGGTCTGGTCACGCTGATCCTGATCGGCATGCTGGAAACCGGCATCGCGAACCTGCCATGGCCGTTCGTCCTGACCGGCGCGGCGGCGCTGGGCTGGGTGGCGGGCGGTTGGCGCCTGGCGGCGCTGTCGGTAGCGCTGCTGAGCACGATCCTGATCTCGGGCCTGTGGGAGAGGGCGTTGCTGTCGCTTTATCTCAGCGGTGCGGCGGTGTTTTTCTGCGCCGTCGTCGGCGGGCTGATCGGCCTCGCCAGCGCGGTCTGGTCGCCGGTCTGGAAGATCGTGCGCCCGATCTGCGACATGCTACAGACGATTCCCCTGTTCGTGTTCCTGATCCCGGTGCTGATGGTGTTCCAAATTGGCGAGTTCTCGGCCTTTCTGGCGATCTGCGCCTATGCGATCGTGCCGATGATCCGGTACACCCGTCACGGGCTGGTCAACACCCCGGACGAGATGATGGAGGCCGCGATCTCAAGCGGCGCGACCGAGTGGCAGATCATGCGCGACGTGCGTGCGCCCTATGCAGCGCCCACGATCCTTCTGGGGCTGAACCAGACGATCCTCTATGCCTTTGCGATGCTGGTGATCGCGGCGCTGATCGGCACGACCGGTCTGGGCCAGTCGATCTATCTGGCGCTGGGGCAGGCGGATGTGGGGCTGGGCATTTCGGCCGGGGCGGCGATGGCCATTCTGGCGCTGATCGCCGACCGCATGGTTCAGGGTTTTGCCGAGGAACGCCGCAAGGCGCTGGGCCTGTAACTCTGGATCGGGGGCGGCGCAGCTGCCCCCGACCACACTTGATTTCGGACAAGGACCGGGGCCGTTTCCCCCGGTATCTCGTGCGCAAAACAGGCGGAGATGACCATGGCCGGTTGGGGCGCTTTTGTTGCTGCACTTCTGATCTTTCTGCTGAGCCACGCCATTCCGGCGCGTCCGGCAGTGCGTGGCCGGCTGATCGGGTTGATGGGGCGCGGGCCCTATTTCGCGGTCTATTCGGCACTGTCACTGGCAGTTCTGGCCTGGCTGATCGTTGCCGCGGCCAACGCGCCCTATGTCGAGGTGATCCCACAGCTGGCGATCCTGCGCTGGGTGCCGCTGCTGGTGATGCCCGTCGTCTGCTGGCTGGCGGTGGCCGGGCTGGCGGCGACCAACCCGTTTTCCTTCGGCGGGCTGGGACGCCGCCCGTTCAACCCCGAGCAGCCCGGCATCCTGCGCACCACCCGCCACCCGATCTTGCTGGCGATGATGCTGTGGGCGCTGGCGCATCTGCTGGCCAATGGCAGCCTGGCGCATGTGGTTCTGTTCGGACTGTTCACGGGTTTCGCCTGGATGGGCATGGCCCTGATCGACAGGCGTAAGGCGCGCGAGATGGGGGCCGATTGGCCGCGCCTGTTGCGCAACACAGCACGCCTGTCGCTGCGGCTACCGCGCCCCTGGCCGAGGCCCTGGGTCTGGTTGGTGGCGGGGCTGGCCTATGTCGCGCTGTTGCACCTGCACGCGCCGGTGATCGGAGTGTCTCCGCTGCCTTGATGCTGGTGCTGGAAGGGGCGCCCCATGCGTGCTAATTAAAACAACAAGATGAAACCCAGAAAGGTCTGCCGATGCACCTGGCCTATGTCACCACTACCGATCGCGGCGCAACCGACCGCCTGCTGAGCGCGGTGGCCGAACGCCTGCTGGCCAAGGGCGCCCGTCTGGCCGGTGTGGTTCAGACCAACACCGATTGCGCCGACAGCAGCAAATGCGACATGGACCTGCGCGTGCTGCCGAATGGCAAGACCATCCGCATCTCGCAATCGCTGGGCCGCCAATCGCGCGGGTGCCGGCTGGATCCGGCCGCGTTGGAGCAGGCGGTGGGCTATGTGACGGCGTCTTTGGCCGACGGTCCGCAATTGCTGATCGTCAACAAGTTCGGCAAGCACGAGGCCGATGGCCGCGGGTTCCGCCCCGTCATCGCCGAGGCGCTGGCGCTGGATATCCCGGTGCTGGTCGGGGTCAACGGCCTGAACCGTGACAAGTTCGTGGATTTCACCGATGGCTCTGCGCAGTCGCTTGAACCCGATCTGGACGCCATCGAGGCCTGGTTCGACAGCGTCGCCAACCTGCGGCCTGCCGCCGAATAACAGCTTTCCCGACGTAACGTCCTGAAAACCGGGCTTGTTCCCTATCGCCCCGGCTGCAATCCTCTGCCCCGGATGGGAGGAGGATCAGCCATGTGGCAGAACTGGGCAGGCAACCAGACCAGCCAAATACGGCCCAAGCGGCCGACCACGACCGAAGACTTGCAGCAGCTGATCGCCTCGGCCGAAACCCTGCGTCCGGTCGGGGCAGGGCATTCCTTCACCCCGCTGGTTCCGGGCGCGCAACATATCATTGACCTTACCGCCTTGGACCTGCCTGCCGTGACGCAGATCGAAGGTGCACGGGCTTGGGTCAACGCCAATGCCCGGCTGCGCGATCTGTCGCCGGTCCTGGGCCAGCACGGTAAGGCCTTCCGCAATCTGGGTGATATCAACGTGCAAACTCTGGCCGGCGCGGCGGCCACGGCAACCCACGGCACCGGGCGCACCCTGCCGTGCCTGTCTGCCGAGATCACTGCAGCCCGGCTGATCGGCGCTGACGGACAGACCCTGACCACCGACGACATTCCACTGAACATGGTGCAGGTATCGTTGGGGATGCTGGGCATCGTGACCGAGGCGCAGATCAACGTCGTGCCGAAATACAACCTGCGCCGCCGGGTGCGTCTGTCAGACCTGCAGGACACACTGGAGCGCATGCACCAGCATTGGGACGAAAACAGGAATTTCGAGTTCTTCTACATCCCCTTCACCGGCAAGACCGTTGAAATCCGGCATGACATAACCGACGCGACCGAGACCCGCGCGCCGCGCGATCTGGACATGATCGCCGTCAAGGTTCTGAAGCTGGCGCGCAATGCGGGCCGGCTCAGCCCCGGTTTGCGGCGCGCCCTGCTGCGTCTGCTGACCTTGGCCCAATCCGACGAGGACTACACTGGCGAAAGCTGGCGTGTGTTGTGCAGCGACCGGCATATCCGGTTCAAGGAAATGGAATACCACCTGCCGCCGGAAAACGCCCGTGACGTGCTGTCAGAGCTGATCCGACGGTTGGAGCGTGACCACGCCGACATCTATTTCCCGATCGAGGTGCGGCAGACCGCAGGCGACGACGGCTGCCTGTCACCGTTCCGGGGTGGCCCGCGGGTATCGGTCGCCATCCACACCGATGCGAAGGAAGGCCATCTGCGCTATTTCGAGGCGATGGAGCCGCTGTTCCTGCAGGCCGGCGGCCGCCCCCATTGGGGCAAGTTGCACAGCCTGACCTATTCCGATCTGTCGCGCCTCTATCCCGAATTCGATGCATTCTGCACATTGCGTGAACGGCTGGACCCAAAGGGCAAGTTCCTGACACCCGCGCTGGCCCGGATGTTTCGCCCATGACTGCAGAGTATCTTGAACATCTCGCTCAAGCGCTGCGCGATCATGGTGTCGATCGGCCGGTTGCCGTCGTCGATCTGGACCGGGTCGATGGGAATTGCGACGCCGCCCGCGCGGGGTTGGACCACGGCTTGCAGGCCCGGCTGGTGGCCAAATCGCTGCCGTGTCTGCCTTTGCTGGACCATATCCGCGCCCGAATTCAAACATCGGGCCTGATGAGCTTTTCCCAACCCATGCTGTCGGCCCTGCTGGCCGCCGAGCCGGACACCGACCACCTGCTGGGCAAGCCGCTGCCGGTGACGGCCGCCCGGCGGATTCTTGAGACGCATCCCGACGCCGCCCAAAGGGTGCAGTGGCTGATCGACACGCCACAGCGGCTGGACGCATATCTGTCGCTTGCCGCTGACACGGGCCAAACCCTGCGCCTGTCGCTCGAGATCGACGTGGGCCTGCATCGCGGCGGGTTGACCCCCGATCAGGTCGCAGGCGTCGCGGCACGGATCGCGGATCGCGCCCATGTCACACTGTCGGGCGTGATGGGGTACGAGGTGCATCTGGCCAAACTGCCTGCGCCGCTCCGACGCCGCGCGCGGCGAGCCAGTGCCAAAGCCTTTGGGCAAGCGGTCGCTGCGCTGGGGCAGGGGGCGCAGGGGCTGTGCCTGAACACCGGTGGTAGCCTGACCTTTCAGGACCCGGCCACGCGAACCCCGGCGACCGAGGTCGCCTTTGGGTCGGTTCTGGTGAAACCTTCGGATTTTGACCACGCATCGACGAAGGCATTTTTGCCCGCCCTGTTCCTGGCCACACCGATCCTCAAGGTCATGCCGCGCAACCCGGTGCCGGGGATCGACCTGCCCGGCCTGCGCCGGTCCAACCTCGCCATTTCCGGTGGTCACTACCTGGCCAGACCCGTCTGGCCCGACGGGTTCGGCTATTCCGGTGTTTTCGGGCGTTCAAGCAATCAAGAGGTCTGGGTGGGTCCCAAAACAACCAGGGCGCAGCCCGGCGATATCGCCTTGCTGCGCCCCAGTCAGAGTGAAGCGGTTTTGAACCAGTTCGGCACGGTTCTGGCACTGCGGCAGGGGCGGGTCGTGGCGGAATGGGCCTGCCTGCCCAACTGACGCGGGTCAGATCGCCAGATATTCCTCGCGCAGCTGGGTGTTTTCCAGCACCTCGTCGGCGGTGCCGTCAAACACGATGCAGCCGGTGTCCAGAATGATCGCCCGGTCGGCCAGTTGCAGCGCGCGCACAGCGTTCTGTTCGACGATGATGGTGGTCATGCCCTGCTGCTTGATGTGGATCAGCGTCTTTTCGATCTCGTCCACGATCACCGGGGCCAGCCCTTCGTAGGGTTCGTCCAGCAGCAGCACCTTGATGTCCCGGGCCAACGCACGGGCGATGGACAGCATCTGCTGTTCGCCGCCCGAAAGGGTCACACCTTCTTGCTTGCGCCGTTCGCCCAGACGCGGGAACAGCTCGTAGATCCGTTCCAGCGACCAGCCGATCGGCGGGGCGATCTGAGCCAGCTGCAGGTTCTCCTCGACCGTCAGGCCGGGGATGATCCGCCGATCCTCGGGCACAAGGCCCAACCCGGCCGCGGCGGCCTCGTAACTGGTCATGTTGTGCAGTGGCTTGTGGTCCAGCCAGATTTCGCCGTGGCGCACCTCGGGCTCGCCCACGCGCGCGATCGAGCGCAGGGTCGAAGTCTTCCCGGCCCCGTTCCGCCCCAGCAGGGCCAGGATCTCGCCCTCGTGGACGTTGAAGCTGACGCCTTGGACGATGTAGCTTTCGCCATAATACGAATGCATGTCCCACACCGACAGAAACGCGGGCGCGGTGCTGGCCATGTTGGCGTTTTTCGAAAAGTCAGGTTTCTCGTTCATAGCTTTTCCTCACGCCGCCTCGCCCAGATAGGCCTCTCGGACCTTGGGGTTTCCGCGGATGTTTTCGGGGGTGTCTTCGACCAGCGGCGTGCCCTGCGCCAGAACGGTGATCCGCTCGGCCAGGCTGAACACCACATGCATGTCGTGCTCGATGATCGCGATGGTGATGTCGCGCTCGTCCTTGATCTGCTTCAGCAGGTCGATGGTGTTGTTGGTGTCGGCCCGTGCCATGCCGGCCGTAGGCTCGTCCAGCAGCAGCAGGCGCGGCTTCTGGCTGAGACACATGCCGATTTCGAGCCGCCGCTTGTCGCCGCGCGACAGCGAGGCTGAATGCATGTGCCGCTTGTCGGCCATGTTCATCTCTTCCAGCATGGCCTCGGCCTGTTCGACCACCTCTTTTTCGTTGGCGATGGTTTCGTAGGCGTGCATGCGGAATGCCCCGTCGCGCATCGCGAAGATCGGGATCAGCATGTTTTCCATCACGGTCAGCTCACCAAAGATCTCGGGTGTCTGGAAAACCCGGCTGATGCCCATCTGGTTGATCTGGTACGGCTCGCGCCCCAGCACCGACTGGTTGTCGAACAAGACCGAACCGGTATCCGGGATCAGTTTGCCCACCAGGCAGTTCAGCAGGGTGGACTTGCCCGCCCCGTTGGGGCCGATGATCGCATGGACCGAGTTTTCCTCGACGCTCAGGTTCACGTCCGTCAGGGCCTTGAGGCCGCCGAAGCGCTTGCTGACATCTTTTACTTTCAGAATTGCCATTGACGCGTTTCCTTATTCTGCCGGCTCGGTTTTGCCCTCGCGGGTGTCATCCCCGCCAACGCTTTTGCGGCGGATCCAGTTCAGCAACCGCTGACCGCCCTCGACCAGCCCGCCGGGCAGGTAGATCACCACCAGCATGAACAGGATGCCCAGGGTCAGGTGCCAGCCCTTGCCGATGAACGGGTGGATGATGAACACCACCGCGTCCTCAAGCCCGTCAGGCAGGAAGGCGAACCAGCTGTGCAGCACGTTGTCGTTGATCTTCGAGAAGATGTTCTCGAAATATTTTATGAAGCCCGCACCCAGAACCGGCCCGATCAGGGTGCCGGTGCCGCCCAGGATGGTCATCAGAACGACCTCGCCCGAGGCGGTCCATTGCATCCGTTCTGCGCCGGCCAGCGGGTCCATGGCGGCCATCAGGCCGCCGGCCAGACCGGCATACATGCCCGAGATCACGAAAGCGGCCAGAGTGTAGGGCTTGGAGTTCAGACCGGTATAGTTCATCCGCTGCTGGTTCGACTTCACCGCCCGCAGCATCATGCCGAAGGGCGAGCGGAAGATGCGGATCGCCAGGTAGAACACCACCATCATGATCACCGCACACAGGTAGTAGCCCGCGTTGAAGTCAAAGCTCCACGCGCCCACATCCATCGTGTAGGTCGCGCGCATCGGCAGTCCGAACAGATGCGGTAGATCGGGCGCATTGGCCCCCTGCAGGATCTGCGGGTCGTCGGCATAGACCTGCAGGCCGGTTTCGCCGTTGGTCAGGTTGAACTTGGGGTTCGACAGCACCGAATAGGCCAGCGCAAAGCTCATCTGCGCGAAAGCCAGCGTCAGGATCGAGAAGTAGATCCCCGACCGGCGAAGGCTGACATAGCCGATCAGCACCGAGAACAGCCCGGCGACCACGACGCTCAACGCGATGGCCGGGATGACGTTGTAGCTGAGCAGCTTGAACATCCAGACGGCCGAGTAGGAACCCACCCCCAGAAAGGCCGCGTGGCCAAAGGACAGGTATCCGGTCAGGCCGAACAGAATGTTGAACCCGATGGCAAAGATGCCGAAGATCACGAACCGCTGCATCAGGTCCGGATAGCCCGCATTGAACTGCGCCATGGCGCTGTCAGTGGGGAAGGGGTTCAGGATGAAGGGGGCCAGCAGCGTCAGGATTGCGACAATGATCAGCAGGCTTGTGTCTTTTTTGTTCAGTCCCAGCATGGGTTATTCCTCCATCACGCCTTTGCGGCCCATCAGACCCCGCGGACGGGTCAGAAGAACGATGATGGCGACAAGGTAGATGATGATCTGGTTGATGCCCGGGATCGTGGTGGTCGCCCAGGTGGTCGAGGCAAAGCTTTCAAGGATGCCCAGAAGGAACCCGGCCAGAACCGCGCCGGGCAGCGAGCCCATGCCGCCGACCACGACGACCACGAAGCTGAGCACAAGGAAATCCATTCCCATGTGATAGTTGGGCGGGTTCAGCGGCCCGTACATCACGCCAGCGAGGCCAGCCACCGCGGCTGCGATGCCGAACATGATGGTGAACCGCCGGTCGATGTTGATGCCCAGAAGGCCCACGGTCTCCCGGTCGGCCATTCCGGCGCGCACGACCATGCCGAAGGTGGTGAACTGCAGGAACGAGAACACGCCCCCGATGATCACGACCGCGAACAGGAAATATACCAGACGCCAGATCGGATAGATGATCGCGTTGGGATCGAACCCCAGCGCCACGCCCAGATCGACGGACCCGCTCAGTGCCGCAGGCGGCGGGGTCTGGATCGGGTTGGCGCCGAAGAAATACTTGATGATCTCTTGCAGAACGATGGCCAGGCCGAAGGTCACAAGGATCTGATCTGCATGGGGACGCTTGTAGAAATGCTTGATCAGGCCGCGTTCCATCACGTAGCCGACCATCAACATGATCGGGATGGCAAACAGGATGGCCAGTGGCACGGACCAGTCGATGATGGTCGCGCCCAGTTCGGGGCCGAACCAGCTTTCGACATAGGGGGTCTTCACCTTCAGCGGGTTGCCCAGAAAGTCGGTCTGGGTCTCGTCGACCACCTCGTAGCTGAGGTTGAAGATCTTCTGAAGCGTGACGGCACAGAAGGCGCCGATCATGAACAGGGCCCCGTGGGCAAAGTTCACCACGCCGAGCGTGCCGAAGATCAGCGTCAGCCCCAGCGCAATCAGCGCATAGGCCGAGCCCTTGTCCAGCCCGTTCAGAATTTGCAGTAGGATTGCGTCCATTGTCCTTACCTTTGACTGGTCCCGGCAGCTCTCCCCGGTCGTCTGACCGGAGAGAGCCGTTTTGAGGACTCAGGGGTTTTCTTGCGAAAAACCTAGTGTCGGGGTTACGCGCCCGGGTTGCACTTGCCCAGTTCGCCGCCGGCGAACATCGGGTGATCCGGATCGTACTCGACCTGCGCCCGCGGAGTGATTTCGACGATCTCCAGCGTGTCATAGGCGTTGGTCGGGTTTTCGTTGCCGCGCACGACCAGCACATCCTTGAAGCACTGGTGGTCGGCACCGCGATACCAGGTCGGGCCGTTGCCCAGACCGTCGAACTCGAAGTCCTCGAGAGCTTCGACCACGCCGCACGGGTTGAAGGTGCCTGCGCGCTCGCACGCATCCGCGTACAGCAGTACCTGGGCATAGCAAGTCTGAGCCGAGTTCGACGGCGGCTTGCCGTACTTCTCGCCGAAGGACTTCACGAAGGCCTTGGTGCCCTCATCCTGCAGCTGCCAGTTCCAGTTCATCGAACCCAGAACGCCTTTGATGTTCTCGCCAGCGCCGGCGGCCATCAGTTCCGAGTACAGCGGAACGACGATCTTGAAGTCCTTGCCGTTTACGACCTTGTCCAGCAGGCCGAACTGGATCGCGTTTGTCAGCGAGTTGACCATGTTGCCGCCGTAGTGGTTCAGAACCAGCACGTCCGCGCCCGAGTTCAGAACCGGCGCGATGTAGGACGAGAAGTCGGTCGAGGCCAGCGGGGTCTTGACGGTGTTGACCGTCTCCCAGCCCATCGCCTCGGTCGACGCCACGATCGACTCTTCCTGGGTCCAACCCCAGTTGTAGTCGGCGGTCAGGTGATAGGCGCGGCGTTCGGTGCCCATTTCCTTGGCCAGCACCGGCGCCAGAGCGGCACCCGACATGTAGGCGTTGAAGAAGTGACGGAAGCCGTTCGCCTTCTTGTCCTTGCCGGTGGTGTCGTTGGCGTGGGTCAGGCCGGCCATGAAGATCACGCCCGCCTCCTGGCAGAGGCCCTGAACCGCAACGGCCACGCCCGAGGACGAGCCGCCGTTGATCATGATCGCGCCATCCTTTTCGATCATCGACTTGGCCGATGCACGGGCAGCGTCGGACTTGGTCTGCGTGTCGCCGGTGACGAACTCGACCTTCTTGCCAAGGATGCCGTTCCCTTTCAGCGCCTTCGACGTGAAGGTGTTCAGGCAGCCGCCGTCGCCTTCACCATTCAGATGCTCGACCGCCAGCTGCTGCGCCAGCAGTTCGTCATTGCCTTCTTCGGCATAGGGGCCGGTCTGCGGCACGTTGAAGCCCAGCGTGACTGATCCGCCAGTGGGTTCGTTGGTATAGGCCGCGGCCGACGAGGCCGTGAAGATCGTCGGCAATGCCAGACCGGCGCTTGTGACGGCACCAGACTTCAGCACGCCGCGACGCGTGACAGATTTGTTTGACATGAATTCCTCCCAATTAGCAGGCTACGCCCTCGGGCTCCTCTTCCGTCGGGTAAAACGCAACCTGCGCAGGGCAAGTATGAGGGGCAGAATGAAAATTCCCCAACAAGTCCCTAGAAATGAAATATTATTTTGTAAATTCTTGAACTCTTTGATTTATGAATTTGTAAATTTTTGGAATTGGAAGATGCTAAGCTGCTCATTGGAAAGGATGAGTCAGAAAATCCCGTTTCGATACAAGCATCGGGTGTCTCGACGCAACCGCCAGTCCCACGCCGTCCGATGTCCGGCCGTTGATGCTCGGAGCATCGCATGATCTCCGGGCACTCAACCTTTGCCTGAATTTCCTCGCAGAATCGAGGGCAAACGCAAGGGACCACCTGGACAAATCCGGTGTGCAATATCCATCTGTGTTCTGATTTGCGGAAGAAAATGGTGGGCGACCCTGGAATCGAACCAGGCGTGCGTCTCCGCGAGGGAGTTACAGTCCCCTGCCACACCTTGCGGCCTGTCGCCCACTGTCAGGCGTTGCACCTGACGTGGAGGCGTGATTACTAGCGCTCAAAAGGAGCGTCAACAGGAAAATTCCGCTTTGGCGCAGGAAACATTGTTCCCGGCCCGGAGGCCAGTAAAATGAAGAAACCGAAGTGGGTGATCGAGAAAGAGCAGGCGCGCAAAGCGGCGGCTTCCGAAACCGTTTGGTTATTCGGATTGCACGCCGTGCGTGATGCGTTGATGAACCCCAAACGGCAGAAACTGCGCCTGATCGTGACCCGCAACGCGCAGGACAAGCTGGCGGATGCGATCGCGGAATCGGGCATGCAGGCTGAGCTCGTCGATCCGCGAAAATTCAACGCGCCAATCGACTCGGGCTCGGTGCACCAAGGCGCGGCGCTTGAAGTCAAGCCGCTGGAATGGGGCGGTCTGGCCGAGAATTGCATCGGGCGCGAAAACCCTCGGGTGCTGCTGTTGGACCGCGTGACCGATCCGCACAATGTGGGCGCGATTCTGCGCTCGGCCGAGGTTCTTGGCGCCAGCGCGGTCATCGGCACGCGCCACCACTCGGCGCCGGAAACCGGTGCGCTGGCCAAGACCGCCAGCGGTGCGTTGGAACGCCAGCCCTATCTGCGGGTGCGTAACCTGGCTGATGCGATCGTCGAGTTGCAGAATATGGGGTTCCTGGTTCTGGGCTTGGATGGTGAGGCCGAACAGACCATCGAGGCCGCTTTGGAGGGCAAGCGCGATCGGCCGGTTGCGCTGGTTCTGGGCGCCGAGGGGCCGGGGTTGCGGCAAAAGACCAAGGAAACGGTGGATATGCTTGTCAAAATTGACGCAGCGGGCGGTTTCGGATCCCTGAACGTCTCAAATGCCGCGGCGATTGCCCTATATGCTTCTCAGCCGCATTGAGAGGAGAGACCCATTCCCGCCCCGTCCAAGATTGCTACGTGCTGCTACTGCGGCACCCGCGCGGCGCTGGTCCTCAAGGGTCGCCAGCGGCACGAACTCAGCTGTTCCAGTTGCGGCGCCCCGTTGCATAACCTGAAGATGATTCCGGTCAAAAAGGCTTCGGATCCACAGCCGCGACACAGCATTCCGATGCAGAAGCCCAAAAAGAAGAGCTACAAGAAAAGAAAAAAAGGCCTTTTCTCGCGCGTTCTGGACGAAGCTTGGGATGTGATCGAGGACGTGTTCGACTGAGCCCTTTCCGACACGACCCTTCACAACTGCGTCAAATGGGTTTCGCGGCGCGTCAAAAGTTGCATCTTATAGCGTCTGTAAAACACAACCCGTGAAATCTGATGCTACCCCGACGATCCGTACTTGCCGGTCTTACCTTTTCAATCGCTTGTCCGCTGATATTGCGGGCGCAGACCGCCCCGGTCTTCTATTCCGCAAAAGGTGCGGCCATTACCGGTTATGACGCGGTCAGCTATTTTCGAGATGGCGGCCCGGTTCAAGGGCGACCCGACATTGCGGTGATGTGGAAGGGCGCTACCTGGCGGTTTGCCTCGCAGGAGAACCGAGAGGCGTTCGAGCTTAATCCGCGTGCCTACGCGCCGAGGTTCGGCGGATATTGCGCCTATGCCATGGCCTATGGCGAGCTCACCAGCACGGACCCGATGGCGTGGAAAATCGTAGGTGGCAGGCTGTATCTGACGCATTCCCTCGAGATCGAAAAGATGTGGCTGACGGACACGACCGGCTTTATCCAGAAGGCCGAGAAAAACTGGCCGGCGATCCTATACGGTTGACAGGCAGATTCCCGCTTATCCGCTCGTGTCATCACAAAAATGCGCGCAGCCCCTTTTTTTTCCTCAACTCATGCCTAAATGTCACAGTGACCGCGGAACGGAACTGCCGCGGGTCATTTCACTGTCCCTCGTTCCAACAACTGGCGCCCAAGGTATCCTTGGGCGCTTTTTTCTTTTCCAAGTCACGGCTAGGCTGCAGCCATGACCGACTATTCCGATGACTTCCTCAGATCCGTCCTGAAACGCACCAAGGTGGTTGCGGTCGTTGGCGTGTCGATGAACCCGGTGCGGCCCAGCTATTACGTCGCGCGCTACTTGTCGCTCAAGGGGTATAGGGTGATCCCGGTCAATCCCGGCCATGCCGGAGCCGATCTTTTTGGGGAAACCGTTCGGGCCTCGTTGTCCGAAATCAGTGAACCCGTTGACATGGTGGATATTTTTCGCAGGTCCGAAGCCGTTCCTCCGATCGTGGATGAAGCGCTGGCTGCATTTCCCGACCTGCGCACGATCTGGATGCAGATCGGCGTCGAAAACGCCGAGGCCGCCGCGGTGGCGCAGGCGCGCGGTGTCGATGTCGTCATGAATCGCTGCCCCAAGATCGAATATCAGCGCCTGTTCGGCGAGCTGCGCATGGGCGGGTTCGCCACCGGCATCATCTCATCAAAACTCTGACCGCTCAGTTGACCGCCACGGCGTTGAGTTCCGCAAGCTGCTCTTGCCGCCGTTTCTCCAGCACGATGTCGCGCGGGACCCAGTCATAGCGCGTGTCCTCGCGCAAAGGACTCCAAAACAGGACCCCTCCATAGCGCCATGGGTCCAGAACGACACCGTCGTACATCGAATCACCGCGTCGGCTGATTATTGCCGTGCTGTGATCGATTCGGAACGGGTTGTCGGCGTTGGCGATCGCGCGGTGCAGGGTCAGCGTGCGAAAGTTCTCCTGCTTCAAGCGCCGTTCGATGTCCTCGGCCCAGTGCCAGCACAGCCCGCGCGGGCGCAGCCCTTTGTTGACCTTGGCGTTATGGATCAGAGGGGGGTCTGTGATCTGGTATTCCTGCGCCAGCTGCGCGGTATAGGCATAGGTGACGCGGGCCGCACGCTGGGCCTCTTCCGGGTCGACTTCGGGCCCCAGCGCCTGGATCTGGGCTGCAAGCCGTGCGACGTCGTGGCTGCGGGCGGGCGGCGCGGATGAGCATGCGCCGAGCCCCAGAATGGCCAGCGTCGCCAGTGCCCAGATCATGGGTTTGAACATGCCTGTGTCCCTTGTCGCCCCTGCGCCCGGCAGGCGCTTCGGTCAATCACTATAGGGCGCGGACGCTATTGGTGAAAGCCGGGTCTCAGCCCCGGTCGCGTGCGGCCTTTTCGGCGATGCCGCTGGTGCCCTGCCGCCTGGCAAGCTCGGCCAGAACGTCATCCAGCGCCACGTCGCGCGCGGCCAGCATGACCAGCAGGTGATAGAGCACGTCGGCGGCCTCGGATGTCAGCCGGTCGCGGTCACCCTTCACGGCTTCGATGATCGCCTCCACGACCTCTTCGCCGAACTTCTCGGCGCATTTCTCGGGACCTTTGGACAGCAGCTTGGCGGTCCAGCTTGATTCGGGGTCCGCGCCCTTGCGGGATGCGATCGTGGCGGCCAGATCGTCCAGTATGCTCATGTCAGCCTCATGGGGATACCCGCGGATGCCATGTGCTCTTTGGCCTCGCGAATGGTGTATTCGCCGAAATGAAAGATCGAGGCCGCAAGCACCGCGCTGGCTCCGCCTTCCGTCACGCCTTCGACCAAATGGTCCAGATTGCCCACGCCGCCCGAGGCGATCACCGGCACGTCGACCGCATCCGAGATGGCGCGGGTGAGGGGAATGTTGAACCCCGCCTTGGTGCCGTCGCGGTCCATCGAGGTCAGCAGAATCTCACCCGCGCCCTTGGCGACGACGGTCTTGGCGAACTCTACCGCGTCGATGCCGGTTGGCTTGCGTCCGCCATGGGTGAAGATTTCCCATTTGCCGGGGCTGACGGTTTTGGCGTCGATGGCACAGACGATGCACTGGCTGCCGAACTGGTCGGCGGCCTCGGAGATCACGTCGGGGTTGGCCACGGCGGCCGAGTTGAAGCTGACCTTGTCGGCCCCCGCCAGCAACAGCGCGCGCACGTCTTCCTTGGTGCGCACGCCGCCACCCACCGTCAAAGGTACGAAGCACTGCTCGGCCGTGCGCTGAACCACGTCGAACATGGTGCCGCGGTTTTCGTGGGTGGCGTGGATGTCGAGAAAGCAGATCTCGTCAGCGCCGGCCGCGTCATAGGCCTTGGCCGATTCCACCGGATCGCCCGCGTCGCGCAGGCCCACGAAGTTCACGCCCTTGACCACGCGGCCATCGGCGACATCCAGACAGGGAATGATGCGGGTTTTCAGCATGGTTTGTCCTTTGTTGCCGCACCTCTACCGGCAAAGCCCCGCCGATGCCAGAGTTGTGATTGTTCTGCGCCCGGAACCTCGTGAAACTGAAGCGGATTTCAGCAGGAGGTGAAAACCATGCGCAACTTGTTTCTTACAACCGCTTTCATTCTGTCCGGTGCGACTTGGGCGATGGCTGACGACATCATCAAGGTTCCGACCGACAAGTCCGTGACCGAGGCCATCGACGCGCTGCAGGCCGCCGTCGAAAATGCAGGCGCCACTGTGTTTGCCCGCGTTGACCACGCGGCCGGTGCGCACAAGGTCGACAGGACGATACCGCCCAATCAGCTTTTGATCTTTGGAAACCCGGCCCTGGGAACGCCCGCCATGCAGATCGACCCCCGTGCGGGATTGTTCCTTCCGCTCAAGGTGCAAGCCTATGAGGATGCCGACGGCCAGGTCTGGTTGGCCTACGAGGATCCCAAGGAAACCATGGACGAGCTTGATGCGGTGGAAAAATCCCCCGTGATCGGCAAGATGCGCGGTGCGTTGAGCAAGCTGACGAGTGCCGCAGCCAACTGATCGGCGTCATACCTGAGAGGCGCGCGCGATCCGTTTCATGCAATTGCGCACGATCAGAATGTGAAAGGGCATGATCACCGTCAGATAGATCCGTCCCAAACGATTGTGAGTCCGCACCCAGGTTGCCATGACTATTCGGTCTTTGTCGCGATGCACGGCGATGCGGAAATCCAGATGGCGGTCATCGATTCCCACGATGACCTCTGTCTCATCCCTGTAAGTCACGGGAAAAATCGCGCCGGTGCCTGCGTCGGGCGAACCATTGTCGGTGTTCAAGTGCTTGCCGCCCTTCAAGCCGAATGGGGCAACGATTGCGCTCCGGATTCCCATCAGGATCTTCACCCACCCCGGCATGGTCAGACCGATTTTCATTGCGTCAAACGGTGCAAGGTCGCTTTGGACCGAGTACCCATCAACAAAATCGCCCGGAGTGTACAGCGACCACAATTCAGACTGCTCGGGCAGAACCTGTTTGCGGACCGCTCGCAATAGACTAACCCTTCAAAGCCGCCAGGGCTGCGCGCAGATCCAGCGCTCCGTCATAGAGCGCGCGGCCTGAAATCGCGCCGTTCAAATTTGCGCCGCAGTCGCGCAGGGCGATCAGGTCGTCCAGCGAGCTGACCCCGCCGCTGGCAATCACCGGGATCGAGACGGCACGGGCCAAATCGGCCGTGGCCTCGACATTGGGGCCTTGCATCGCGCCGTCGCGGTTGATGTCGGTGTAGATGATCGCTGCAACGCCTGCGTCTTCGAAGCTGCGCGCCAGGTCGGTCACCATCACGTCGGTTTCCTCGGCCCAGCCCTTGGTGGCGACGCGTCCGTTGCGCGCGTCGATGCCGACGGCGACCTGGCCGGGAAAGGCCTTGGCTGCCTGACGGACCAGATCGGGGTTTTCAACCGCGACCGTGCCCAGAATCACTCGGGCCAGCCCTTTGTCCAGCCAAGTCTCGATCGTGGCCATGTCGCGGATGCCGCCGCCCAGCTGGGCCGGCACGTTGCAGGATTTCAGGATCGCCTCGACCGGGGCGGCGTTCACGGGTTCCCCGGCGAAAGCGCCGTTCAGGTCCACCAGATGCAGCCATTCGCAGCCGGCCTCGACAAAGGCGCGGGCCTGGGCCGCGGGGTCTTCGTTGAAGACCGTGGCCTTGTCCATCTCGCCGCGCAGAAGGCGTACGGCCTGGCCGTCTTTCAGGTCGATTGCGGGATAGAGGATCATGTCGGGCGGCCTTTTCGTGACTGGTACTGGCGCGGGATATGACACAGGCGGGGCAGGGGATGCAACGCGACGCAAAGTCAATCTTGCCCGAACGGGTGCCGGCGGTCAGACTGCCTGCAAAACAGGGAGGATACCATGAACAAACTTGCTCTGGCCGCTGCGGCTGCACTTGTCACCTTGGCCACCGGCGCGCGCGCGGATGACCCGGTCGACGGGATTTGGAAAACCCAGCCGGGCGATACCGGCGGATATCTGCACGTCTCGATCGGGCCTTGCGGCAGCGCCGTTTGCGGCACCATCGACAGCGCCTTTGACAAGGACGGAAACCAGCAGCTGGATTACGAGAACCTGGGCAAGAACATCATCTGGGACATGGTCGCGGATGGCGGCGGCAGCTATAGCGGCGGCAAGATCTGGGCGCCGGACCGGGACAAGACCTACAATTCCAAGATGTCGCTGGACGGTCAGAACAAGCTGACGGTCAAGGGTTGCGTCGCGGGCGGCCTGATCTGTCGCGGTCAGACCTGGACCCGCGTACAGTAACCGGTCAGGGGGCCCAGGTCAGGAAGTTCCCGATCATCCGCAGGCCCACATCCTGGCTTTTTTCAGGGTGAAACTGCATCCCGATCATCGTGTCTCGGCCGATCACGGCCGTGACCGGCCCTCTATAGTCCACATGGGCCAGGCGTTGCGCCGGATTGGCGACGCGGAAATGGTAGGAGTGGACGAAATAGACGTGGTCGCCTGAGGCGACGCCGTTGAACACCGGGTGCTCGCTCTCGATCACCAGATCGTTCCACCCCATATGCGGAACCTTCAGCGCCCGGTCTTCGGGCTCGATCCGCACCACGTCCCCGGTCACCCAATTCAGGCCCGGCGTGTCGGTATATTCGCGGCCCGTGGTCGCCATCAGCTGCATGCCGACGCAGATGCCCAGAAACGGACGGCCCTTCTGCTCGACCGCTTCGACCATCGCGTCGTGGATGCCTTTGTGCCCGCGCAGCTCGGCCGCGCAGGCGGGAAAGGCGCCGTCGCCGGGTAGCACCAGCCGGTCGGCGCGCGCGACGACATCGGCATCCGAGGTCACGACGACCTCACCCGCGTCCAGCTCGCGCGCCATGCGTTGAAACGCCTTTTCCGCCGAGTGCAGGTTGCCGCTTTCGTAGTCGATGATCGCGGTCAGCATCTATAGCGCGCCCTTGGTGGACGGAATCGCATCCCCCTTGCGCGGGTCGGTCTCGACCGCATGACGCAGGGCGCGGGCGACGGCCTTGAACGCCGCTTCGGCGATGTGGTGGCTGTTGAAGCCGTGCAACTGGTCGATATGCAGGGTGATGCCGCCATGGGTGGCCAGCGCCTGAAAGAACTCGCGCACCAACTCGGTGTCGAAACTGCCGATCTTGGGCGTCGGCAGGTCCACGTTCCACACCAGAAACGGTCGGCCCGACAGGTCCAGCGCGCAGCGCACCTGCGCATCGTCCATCGGCAGATGGCACTCGCCATACCGCCGGATGCCTTTCTTGTCCCCCAGCGCCTGCGTCAGCGCCTGACCCAACGCGATGCCGGTGTCCTCGACCGTGTGGTGGTCGTCGATATGATAATCGCCTTTGGCCCGGATCGTCATGTCGATCAGCGAATGGCGCGCCAACTGGTCCAGCATGTGATCGAAGAACCCGACGCCGGTCTGGTTGTCATAGGTGCCGGTGCCGTCGAGGTTGACCTCGACCGTAATCGCGGTCTCGGCGGTCTTGCGGCTGATCGAAGCTGTGCGCATTGGCGAAATCCTCTTGCTACAGGGGCGCTTATAGACGGGGACGGGCGGCCTTATCCAGCCCGATCATTGCAATCGCAGCAAACTGTTGCAGGGGATTGCGCGCGGGCGCGGGGCGTGCCAGCCTGCGCCAAACGGAAGCAACAAGGCCACGAAATGTCCACCTGCGTTTTCATCCAGATCCGCTGCAAGCCCGGCACCACCTACAAGGTGGCCGAAGAGATCGCTCTGCGCGAAATCCACTCGGAACTCTACTCCACCAGCGGTGAATATGACCTGCTGCTCAAGCTTTACATTCCCGAAACCGAGGATGTGGGCCATTTCATTAACGAACACCTTCTGGTCATTCCGAACATCGAGCGGTCGTTGACGACAATGACCTTCAAGGCGTTCTAAGGCTCAGCCAAGTTCGAACGTCGTCACGCCGAACACGCGGTTCAGGTCGATATCCGGCTCGTGGTCGGAATACATGCGCGCGGTTTCAAAGACTTTTTCTAGGCCCAAAGCGTCAGCCAGTGCAAAGGCCGCCGCGTTGGGCTGTGGCATGTCGACATAGACCTCAGAACTGTGGTGATCAGCGGGAACTTCGGCCAGAACCGCAGCCAAAAGCGCCTGCGCGATGTCCGGATCGTCGGCGAACAGCGGCCCTACCTTGTAGCCATTCAGGCAGGGGCGCAGAGTTGCATAGCCGGCGAGGCGACCTTTCTGGATACAAAAACGCGAGATGTGGCCCGGTGCGCTCAGCCACTCCGTCAGAAAGGCATCCCGATGCGAGGGGAACAGGGCACGGTCATAGGTGCGAAGGTCTTCGGTCAGGCCACCGATGGGCGCGACCTCGATACTGGTCTTGGGTAGGCTGGACAGGATGCCTGAAACCGTGCCGGAGAACCGATAATTGTTGTAGGCGAAGACAAAGCCCGACTTGCGGTAGTTGTCCTGTTGTTCGACCACCCCGTCCAAGCCCATATTTCGCCCCGTACAATGCGCTAGGGCGTGCTGGGCGATTTCCAGACCATGACCGGATCCGCGAAACTCGGGCCGCACGATATAAAAGCCCAGAAACGAAAACGCGTCGTCGTAGTTCACGGCTGAAACCGAGGCGATCATCTCGCCATCCAGAAACCCGCCCAGAAATCCGTCGGGGTCGGTCGAGCGGAAACAAATTGCATCCTCATGGCCCGGGTTCCAGCCCTCGCGCCCGGCCCAATCCACTGCGTGGCGCAGTTCTTCGGCGGTCAGCGTGCGAATTTGGTAGTCTGACATCGGAGCATCCATCTGACTGCTGCTTGTCAGAACAGAATGGCGCAGGACCGACCGATCCGCCAGTGCTTGTTGTGGGAAGGTGGATATCTGGAGCGGGCGATGAGATTCGAACTCACGACCCTAACCTTGGCAAGGTTATGCTCTACCCCTGAGCTACGCCCGCAATCAGATATCTTGTGCGACCTTTCGGTCCTCGTTGGAGCGGGCGATGAGATTCGAACTCACGACCCTAACCTTGGCAAGGTTATGCTCTACCCCTGAGCTACGCCCGCGCCGTCGAGTGAGGCGTGAACTATAAATTCTGGCGGAAAGCTGCAAGAGGAAAAACGCACTTGGTCGGAAAAAATTTTGCGACAGAACAGGTGTGCTGAGCCGTTGAAACCTACAGCCCCGGATATTGACAACGGTGGAGACGGAGGGATGAACAAGGTTGAGAACATAAAACTGACTGCGCTGGTCGGAGCTATGCTTCTGAGCCTCTTTGCAGGTCAGTTGAGAAACGAGCAAGCCTATGAAGTTAATGATATTTTCAAACTGCCGCCAGAGGTCAATTCTCTCGAATTGAGTGGGTGACAGTGGTTTCGTTCGAAGGCCAAATTTTGCCGTATTCGATAACTAGTATATGCATAATGCGAAATTTCTGCTCAAACTTGTGCCGGTTGGCGCAAGTATTTGGATACCTAAAAGGGGATTGGCATGCATTGGTTTATTTCCATGTCACGGGTTGTGGCGACATCTTTGTTGCTGACCGGGGCAGTTAGCTTCGTTGCGGTGTTGGCTACGCCAGATATCGCCATAGCCAAGAACGGGAATGGCAATGGTGGCGGAAATGGTAACGGTGGTGGAAACGGAAATAGTAACGGTGGCGGCAACGGAAATGGCAAAAGCGCCGAAAAATCCAGTGCCAGCCTCGGAGGATCTGCGCGCAGCACGAAGGGTGGATCCGGCCAGGGCAAGGGTTTTCTCGCCGGTCTCGGTCTCGCTAAACCAAAAGCACAACGAAAGAACACCAAAACTACATCACGGATCAAAGGGCAGAACGGTTTTGCAGCCAAACTCGACGAATTCTTCACTGGAAAAAAGAAAGTCGAGAAGCCGATCCGTAAAGCGCGGGTAGCGGCGGCAGTTGTCGAGGAGCCGTATGTCAAACCAATCAAGCACGGCAAAATCGCGTCCGAGCTCAAGGGCTTGAATGCCGCGCACGCCAGCCAGACTGCCCTGATGAATGCGGCCCCGAACAGCATGCCTGGCAAGCTCTACAGCTATCAGCAGAGTATACTTGGTTTCTCTGGCGCGACAGAGGAGCTTGAAATGCGCGAACAGGAATTGTCCGAACTAGAAGGTCTGACCGAAGCGGAGATCGAGGACCAATTTGCGCCAACTGAAGAAGAAGCAGCCGAGGGCATCACCGCACAGGACAAATACGAGGATGCCGTGGCCGAAGCGGAGCAGGCTGTGACCGAAGCCGAAGAAGCCTTGGCAGGGGCGGATGATCCGCAGGAAGCACTTGATACCTTGACCGGTGGCCGTGACTTGTCCGATCCGGCTCTTCATGAACTGCACGATTTGTTGGGCTTGCCAGCGCCAATCGAGGAAGAGGTTTCGATTGACAGCACGCCGGAACAGTTGCCGCAACAGCCTGTCGCGGAGTCCAGCGACGGTTGAACTAGCCCGCTCGGATGAAAAAAGGCGCGCCTGATGGCGCGCCTTTCTGTGTTTTAACGGTTTTATTCCAACTCGACCAAAAGATCCTTGGCGTCGATCTGGCCGCCGGGCTGGACATGCACCGCCTTCACGGTTGCGTCGCGTTCGGCATGGATGCCGGTTTCCATCTTCATCGCCTCGATGGTCAGCAGAAGGTCGCCTTCTTTGACCTCCTGCCCGGCGGTGACGGCGACAGTCGAAACCACGCCCGGCATTGGCGCGCCGACATGGTTGGCGTTTCCGACCTCGGCCTTAGGGCGCTGGGCGGTCGAAGCTTGCACAAGGCGGTTGGGAACGCGGATGACGCGCGGTTGGCCATTGAGTTCAAAGAACACTTTGACCTCGCCATTCTCGTCCGTCTCCCCAATAGCCTGGCAGCGGATTTCCAGCGTTTTGCCCGGGTCGATCTCGGCCGAGATCTCCTCTCCCGGCTCCATTCCGTAAAAGAAGGTGCGGGTGGGCAGGGTGCGTACCGGGCCATAGATGCGGTGACGGCCCATGTAGTCCAGGAACACCTTGGGATACATCAGGTATCCGTTCAGGTCCTCGTCATCGACCTCCATGCCTTCCAGCTGTTTCGAGAGCTCCGCGCGGGTGGCCTCCAAATCAACCGGAGGCACGTCTTTGCCCGGCCGTTCGGTGTTCGGCTTTTCGCCTTTCAGCACCTTGGTCAAGATCGTTTCGGGGAAACCGCCCGGAGGCTGGCCCAGATTGCCGCGCATCATGTCGATGACTGAATCGGGGAAGGCCACGTCGGTCGAGGGATCCTCGACCTGCTCGCGGGTCAGGCCCTGACTGACCATCATCAGCGCCATGTCACCCACAACTTTCGAGGACGGCGTCACCTTGACGATGTCACCGAACATCTGGTTCACGTCCGCATACATCTGCGCGACTTCGTGCCAGCGTTCCTCCAGCCCCATCGAGCGCGCCTGCGCCTTGAGGTTGGTGAACTGGCCGCCCGGCATTTCGTGCAGATAGACCTCGGAGGCGGGGGCCTGCAGCCCGGATTCGAAGGCCGCGTATTGGCCGCGCACCGCCTCGAAGTAGTCGCTGATTTCGCGGATCGCCTTCACGTCCAACCCGGTGTCGCGGTCGGTGTGGCGCAGGGCCTCGACCACGGTGCCCAGCGTCGCCTGGCTGGTGTTGCCCGAGAAGCTGTCCATCGCGCAATCCACCACGTCCACGCCCGCCTCGCTGGCGGCCAGGATGGTGGCGCTGGCGATGCCGGCGGTGTCGTGGGTGTGGAAATGGATCGGCAGGCCGACCTCTTCCTTCAGTGCGCGGATCAGCACCCGCGCGGCGGCGGGTTTCAGCAGGCCGGCCATGTCCTTGAGGCCCAGAACATGGGCGCCGGCGTCGCGCAGTTCCTTGGCCATGCCGACATAGTATTTCAGGTCATACTTGGCGCGGTTCGGGTCGAGGATATCGCCGGTATAGCAGACGGTGCCTTCGCAGATCTTGCCGTTCTCGATCACCGCATCCATCGCCACGCGCATGTTCTCGACCCAGTTCAGCGAGTCGAAGACGCGGAACACGTCGATGTTCTGCGCGGCCTGGCGCACGAATTCCTGCACCACGTTGTCGGGATAGTTGGTATAGCCCACCCCATTGGCACCGCGCAGCAGCATCTGGGTCATCAGGTTGGGCATGGCCTCGCGCAGGTCGCGCAGGCGCTGCCAGGGGCATTCCTGCAGGAAACGATAGGCCACGTCGAAGGTCGCCCCGCCCCAGCATTCGACGCTGAACAGCTGCGGCAGGTTCGCGGCATAGCTGGGCGCCACGCGGATCATGTCGATCGAGCGCATGCGGGTGGCCAGCAGCGACTGGTGCCCGTCGCGCATGGTGGTGTCGGTGATCAGCAGCTGGCGCTGGGCCTTCATCCAATCGGCCACGGCCTGCGGGCCCTTCTGTTCCAGCAGGTTGCGCGTGCCCATCAGCGGTTCCGCCTTGGGCGCGGGGGGCTTGGGTTCCTTGAGGTCGGCACGCGGCCGCGGGCGATCCTTGGTCTCGGGGTGCCCGTTCACCGTTATGTCGGCGATATAGGTCAGAACCTTGGTGCCCCGGTCGCGGCGCTTCTTGAACTGAAACAGCTCGGGCGTCTCGTCGATGAACTTGGTGGTGTATTCGTTCGACAGGAAGGTCGGGTGCTTCAGCAGGTTTTCGACAAAGGCGATGTTGGTGGAAACACCGCGCACGCGGAACTCTCGTAGGGCGCGGTCCATCCGGGCAATCGCCTTTTCCGGCGTCGGCGCCCAGGCGGTGACCTTGGTCAGCAACGAGTCGTAATACCGCGTGATCACCCCGCCGGCATAGGCCGTGCCGCCATCCAGCCGGATGCCCATGCCCGTGGCCGAACGATAGGCCGTGATGCGCCCATAGTCGGGGATGAAGTTGTTGAGCGGGTCTTCGGTGGTCACGCGCGTCTGCAGCGCGTGGCCGTTCAGGCGGATTTCGTCCTGGCTGGCCTTGCCGGTGGCCTCGGCCAGGGTCTTGCCCTCGGCAATCAGGATCTGCGCCTGCACGATGTCGATGCCGGTGACCTCTTCGGTCACGGTGTGTTCGACCTGGACGCGGGGGTTTACCTCGATGAAGTAGAACTTGCCGGTCTCCATATCCATCAGGAATTCGACCGTGCCGGCGCATTCATAGTTCACATGCGCGCAGATGCGGCGGCCCAGGTCGCAGATCTCGGCGCGTTGCTCTTCGGTCAGATAGGGGGCAGGGGCGCGTTCCACGACCTTCTGGTTTCGGCGCTGAACCGAGCAGTCGCGTTCATACAGGTGATAGATCTGCCCGTGTTTGTCGCCCAGGATCTGCACCTCGACATGGCGGGCGCGGGTGATCATCTTTTCCAGATAGCCCTCACCATTGCCGAATGCGGCCTCGGCCTCGCGGCGGCCTTCCAGAACCTTTTCTTCCAACTCGTCTTCGGAATAGATCGGGCGCATCCCCCGGCCGCCGCCGCCCCAGGACGCTTTGAGCATCAGCGGATAGCCGATCTCGGCCGCTTCCTTGCGGATCGCGTCCATGTCATCGCCCAGCACTTCGGTCGCCGGGATCACCGGCACACCGGCGGCAATCGCCACCTTGCGTGCGCTGGCCTTGTCGCCCAGGGCGCGCATGGTTTCGGCCTTGGGGCCGATGAAGGTGATACCGTTCTGCACGCAGGCATCCACGAAATCGGGGTTTTCCGACAGCAGGCCATAGCCCGGGTGGATGGCGTCAGCGCCGCTTTCCTTGGCGACGCGGATGATCTCGTCGATCGACAGATAGGCCGCGACCGGGCCCAGACCCTCGCCGATGCGATACGCCTCGTCCGCCTTGAACCGGTGCAGGCCCAGCTTGTCCTCCTCGGCATAGACGGCAACGGTGCGTTTGCCCATCTCGTTCGCGGCGCGCATCACGCGAATGGCAATCTCACCCCTGTTGGCGATCAGGATTTTCTTGAAGTCAGTCATGGCAAGTCCCGGTCTTTTGCATTTGGCCGTGTTAATAGACCGAGATTACGCGCAGATATATCTGTAGTTCTGGGTAGAACCGGCATGTTATCGCTCGCAAACGCCGCCTATTGCGGCGTTTTATGGCACATGCTGCATCGCGGCATCAATGTTTGCGTTAACACTAGGCAGATATTTTAGCGTTGCGGCACCCAATTGTCCCATATTTGCAAGCATGTCCTGCCGCAGAATATCGATGACATGGGTCGGGCCGCGCGCGCCCAATGCTGCAACGCCATAGAGGAACGCCCGCCCCAGCATGACCAGATCGGCGCCCAAGGCCCGCGCCCGCAGAATGTCCAGCCCGCCCGAAACGCCGCTGTCGAAGATCAGCGGCAGGTCGGTTGCGGCGCGGATGGCGGGCAGCATGTCGATGCTGGCCGGCGCGCCATCGAACTGGCGGCCGCCGTGATTCGAGACCCAAAGCGCGTCGATCCCAGCCTGTTTCAGCCGCTCGGCATCCTCGGGGCGCAGCACGCCCTTTATGATGAACGGCCCCTGCCAGTGGTCGCGCAGCCACTTGACGTAATCCATGCCCGGAGAGGTCCTGAGCAGGTACCCGATATGCGCCGTGGGCGGCAGATTGGCGGTGCCGTCGATATATTTGTCCAGCGTGCGCATCCGGGGCTTGCCGTGACGCGCCATGCCCCAGGCCCAGGCCGGACGGGCGGCGATCTGCGCCAGCAGGCGCGGCGTCAGGCGCGGCGGATGGGTCAGGCCCGAGCGGGTTTGCCGTTCCCGGCGCGAGGCCACGGGCACATCGACGGTCAGCACCAGCGTGCCGAACCCGGCGGACCGGGCGCGGGACAGCAGGTCGGCGCGAATCTCCGGGTCCTTGGGCGGGTACAGCTGGAACCAGGCGTCGGGTCCGATATGCGGGGCCATGTCCTCGGGGCTTTGACTGGCGACAGTGGACAGAACATACGGAATGCCCGCCTGCGCCGCGGCGCGCGCCATCAGCGCTTCGGCCCCCGGCCAGACCAGTCCGCACATCCCGATCGGGGCCATGCCGAAGGGCAGCGGATGGTCGCGCCCCAGAAAGCGGGTGCTGGTGTCGAATTCCAGCGGGCCTTTCAGGATGGCGGGCAGAAACCCGATGCGGTCCAGCGCCGCCCGGTTGCGTTTCAGCGCGGTCTCGGCCCCGGTGCCGCTGTCGACATAGTCCCAGACAAAGTGCGGCAGCCGACGGCGTGCGCGGCGCTTCAGATCCTCGATGCCTGGATAGGTGCTGTGCAGGTCCATGCTGATTGATCCGACCTGAGGCCCGATTCGGCAAGGGTTTCAATCGGATGCAGCCCGCACCTGACGGCTCAACCAGCGCAACGAAAGAAATTCGTAAAACCGTGCGAACAAGCCGTGAACAAACCCTTTCCCTCGGCGCGCTTCCGGCTTAGTTTGGGCGCATGAGCAGTTTCGATGAAAATGACGCCTTCGAAGGCGCCTCGCTGTCGGCCCGCGCCATGGCCGCGCTTCGGCCCGAGGTGGACTACTTGAATGAATTGAACCCGGCGCAGCGGGAAGCGGTCGAGCTGTTGGATGGCCCGATCCTGATGCTGGCCGGGGCGGGCACCGGCAAGACCAAGGCCCTGACCACCCGCATCGCGCATCTGCTGAACATCGGGCGGGCCCGCCCGAACGAGATTCTGGCCGTGACCTTCACCAACAAGGCCGCGCGCGAGATGAAGGAACGGGTCGGCCGCCTGCTGGGCCAGCCCGCCGAGGGCATGCCGTGGCTGGGCACCTTCCACTCGATCTGCGTCAAGCTGCTGCGCCGCCATGCGGAACTGGCGGGGCTGAAGTCGAACTTCACCATCCTCGACACCGACGACCAGTTGCGATTGCTCAAGCAGTTGGTGCAGGCCGCCAATATCGACGACAAGCGCTGGCCTGCGCGGATGCTGGCCGGCATCATCGACGACTGGAAGAACCGCGCCCTGACGCCCGACAAGGTGCCCGCCGCCGATGCCGGGGCCTACAACAACAAGGGCGTCGAGCTTTACGCTCAATACCAGACCCGCCTGCGAGAGTTGAACGCGGTGGATTTCGGCGACCTGCTGTTGCACATGGTCACCATCTTCCAGACCCACCCGGACGTGCTGGAGCAATACCAGCGCTGGTTCCGCTATATCTTGGTGGACGAGTATCAGGACACCAATATCGCCCAGTACCTGTGGCTGCGGCTGTTGGCCGGTGGGCACAAGAATATCTGCTGCGTGGGGGACGACGACCAGTCGATCTATGGCTGGCGCGGGGCCGAGGTGGGCAACATCCTGCGTTTTGAGAAAGACTTTCCCGGCGCCCACGTGGTGCGGCTGGAGCAGAACTACCGCTCGACCCCGCATATTCTGGCCGCCGCCTCGAACGTGATCCGTGGCAATGAAAGCCGTCTGGGAAAGGAGTTGTGGACCGACAAGCCCGGGGGCGAAAAGGTCCGCCTGATCGGCCACTGGGATGGTGAGGAGGAGGCCCGTTGGATCGGCGAAGAGATCGACGCCATGCAGGGCGGCACCCGTGGCGTGCGACCGATGAACTTGGACGAAATCGCCATCCTCGTGCGCGCCAGTCACCAGATGCGCGCCTTCGAGGACCGGTTCCTGACCATCGGCCTGCCCTACAAGGTGATCGGCGGCCCGCGATTCTACGAACGGATGGAGATCCGCGATGCCATGGCCTATTTCCGGCTGGTGGTCAGCCCCGAGGATGATCTTGCGTTCGAGAGAATTGTAAACACGCCAAAACGCGGCCTGGGTGACAAGGCGCAGCAAACCATCCAGATGACCGCGCGCGAAAATGGGGTGTCACTGGTCGAAGGGGCTCGGATTGCGGTCGATAACGGGTTGATCAAGGGCAAGGGCGGCAAGGCGCTAAAGCAACTGGTAGACGATTTGGCGCGCTGGCGGCGCAAAATGCTCGGTCCTGCCAAGATAATTCAAGAGCCAAACGACGACCTGATAGATGGGGAAATGCCCATATTCGTCGGACGAACGGAATATGGACCTCCTGACCTAAGTCACATCGAACTTGCGCAGATCATTCTCGACGAATCCGGCTATACCGCCCACTGGCAGAACGACAAGACGCCGGAGGCTCCGGGGCGGTTGGAAAACCTGAAGGAACTGGTCAACCAGCTGGACAACTTCGAGAACCTGCAAGGGTTCCTGGAGCATGTCAGCCTGGTGATGGACAACGAACAGGACAGCGGCGGGCCCAAGGTCTCGATCATGACCCTGCACGCGGCCAAGGGGCTGGAGTTTCCGGCCGTGTTCCTGCCGGGGTGGGAGGACGGTCTGTTCCCCTCGCAACGGTCGATGGACGAATCCGGCCTCAAGGGGCTCGAGGAGGAACGGCGGCTGGCCTATGTGGGCATCACCCGCGCCGAGGAGGTCTGCACCATTTCCTTCGCCGCCAACCGGCGCGTGTTCGGGCAATGGCAGAATGCGATGCCCTCGCGCTTCATCGACGAATTGCCCGAGGATCATGTCGAGGTTCTGACGCCTCCGGGCCTCTATGGCGGCGGCCAGATGTCGACAGGCATTGAGACCCGCGCGGCGCAGGCCAATGTCTACAACTCGCCGGGCTGGAAACGGATGCAGGCGCGGCAGGGGCAATACGGCATGTCGCAGCCGCGTGAATCCCGCAACACAGTGATCGACGCGACCGCCGTGGCCAGCTTTACCCTGGGCGAGCGGGTGTTCCACCAGAAGTTCGGCTATGGCGGCGTGGTCGGGATCGAGGGGGACAAGGTCGAGGTCGAGTTCGACAAGGCCGGAACCAAGAAGGTCGTCGCACAGTATCTATCCGCAAAAGACGACGTGCCGTTCTGATCCAGCGGAATGTGCCTCCCGGCACATGCTCGACTTTTTTGTTTGGCGCCCGGTCCTGCCCGTGGCGCCTTTTTCATGCCGAATGAAAAAAACGGCGGTTCCCAGGGAGGAGGAGGGAACCGCCGTTCTTGTCAACATCAGAGCAGGGAGGAGGAGAGCCCCGATGTATCCGAACCCGGGTTTTCCCCGGTATCTGAAGCGCGCGGTGACACCAGGGAGGAGGAAGGGTGCCACCGCGCTCTTTTCACATCGGGAAGGGAGGAGGAGAACCCGATGTATGCGTTTCCGGGTCTGGCCCGGTATTAGAAGGGCGCGGTGGCATCAGGGAGGAGGAAGATGCCACCGCGCGCTTTCAACATCAGAGCAGGGAGGAGGAGAGCCCCGATGTATCAGCATCCGGCAGGTTGAGGCCGGTATAGGGCGCGGCAGCATCAGGGAGGAGGAGAGATGCTGCCGCTGAAATACAGGTCCTATGGGAGGAGGAGTGGACCTGATCTCGGTGTTTCGTGGCGCTTAGCGCGCGAATTGTTCTTCGGCGGCCTGCATGGCCAGGCGACGGATCATCGAACGGTGCAGGCCCAGATCGGCCAGCTCGCGGTCCGACAGTTCTGACAGTTCGTTCACCGTCTGGCGGTACACGCGATAGCGTGCGATACGGGTCTTCATGGTTTCGATCAGAGAGGCGAAACCAAAGGTCGATGCGCTTTTGTGTGCGCTGTTGGTGCTTGCGACTGCCATGTTCGTTACCCAATCATTTGTCGTTGCCGCCGCGATGTTCCGGCGCTTGCTTGAGACTGAAGATAGGCAAATGCTGCGATTGCACAATACCGGACAGGATCAATGCTGCTATGCAGCAAGTGCATAGATTGACTGCCGGAATCCAGACACCCGAAAATATGCCTTTAAAATATGGATATTTTCGTTAGCGCGAACTGCGGGGCATTGCTCGGGTCTGGCTGCCGCCCATCATTTTGATGAAAATTTGCGCGCGTAAACGTGGAATTTGTGCGGTTCAGGATTGCGCGATTTTTGTGCGTCTGGGTCAACTCCCGATTTGGGTGAGGTCATGGGACTTTGTGGGACTGGCGGGAATTGGTGGGAAATCCGGGGCGGTCTCTCCGGGGCTCGGCCAGGATCGCAGGGTGATTCGGCGCCATATGGCCGAATTCGTGAGGGTATTGGACGGACTCAGGGTCGTTCCACAGAAAATGTGGGAAATCGTGGGAAGAATTTTCCAGCGCGATATTTGTCTATATGTTGTGCTGGATTGGTTTAGTGCGTCTAACTGTGGACAGATTTCATGTTTGCGTATGAATTTCTACTGCTGTGGTTTTCCGAATCTAACCTTCTTGGAAAAAAATCTCATTGATTTCCATGAATTCCCATGGCATCCCTTATTCATCCGATGAGGACGAGGCACATGGGGCGCCAAACGACCCCGAACCAAAAATAAACAGGTTTCATACAGGCATCTCGCTTTCATCACTCAAGAGATCCGGCGCGCGGGCGAGCAGACATCCCCCCAGGTGGCGCGCGCAGCTGGACATCCCGCGAAGCGGGTCAATGCGGCGGGTTGATCAGTGGCAGCAGATCAACCCGCCGTTTTTCATCCGGGGGAAGACGTAGGTGGGGCGCAAGCGAAAGGGACAGTCGTCTTGGCGCGCAGGTTTAGAGGTGAAAGCCACCACAAGGTGGACGCGAAGGGCAGGGTGTCGATCCCGGCCTCGTTTCGCCGTGTGCTTGAGGCCTCGGACCCCAACTGGCAGCCTGGCGACAATCCTGAACTGGTAATCGTATACGGTGACCACCGCCGCAAATACCTTGAATGCTATACTATGGAGGCGATCGACGAGGTCGACGCCAAGATCGACGCGCTGCCGCGCGGCTCGATGCAGCGCAAGATGTTGCAGCGCCTGTTCCACGGGCAGTCTTTCCCGACCAACGTCGATGAAACCGGACGCCTGGTGTTGCCGGCCAAGCTGCGCAACAAGATCGGGCTGGAAGGCGAGGCGTTCTTCATCGCCGCGGGCGACACGTTCCAGATCTGGAAGCCCGAGACATACGAGGCCGAGGAACTGGCCGCCACCGAAGACTGGCTGGACGAACTGCCCGAGGATTTCGATCCGATGCAGTTCCTTGACGGCATCGAAGGTGCGTGACGGCATGGCCGGCGCGGATCACACTTCATCTGATAAACCCCACATTCCCGTTCTGCTGCGCCCGTTGCTGGACGCGGTTCATCCGGTATCTGGCACGTGGCTGGATGGCACCTTTGGTGCAGGCGGCTATACCCGGGGTTTGCTTGAGGCTGGCGCCGACACGGTTATCGGTGTCGATCGCGATCCGTTGGCCTTTGAAATGGCGGCGGAGTGGGCAGCCGTATATGGCGATCGGCTGGTGATGCAGCCGGGTGTCTTTTCTCGCATGGATGAATACGCCAGCAACCTCGATGGCGTGGTGCTGGACCTTGGTGTCTCGTCCATGCAGCTGGATCAGGCCGAGCGCGGCTTTTCCTTCATGAAGGACGGCCCGCTGGACATGCGCATGAGCCAGGAGGGCGAAAGCGCGGCTGATCTGGTCAACAGCGCGACCGAGGAGCAATTGGCCGACATCCTGTTCCACTACGGTGAGGAACGGGCCAGCCGCCGCATCGCGCGCGCCATCGTCAAGGCCCGCACCGAGTCGCCCATCACCACCACCCTGCGTCTGGCCGAGATCGTCGAATCCTGCCTGCCGCGCGCCAAGCCCGGACAATCCCATCCGGCCACTCGGTCGTTCCAGGCGCTGCGCATTGCGGTGAATGCCGAATACGAGGAGCTGTTCCAGGGACTGATGGCCGCCGAGCGCGCGTTGAAGCCGGGCGGGCAACTGGCCGTGGTCACCTTCCACTCGGTCGAGGACCGGATGGTCAAACGCTTTTTCCAGTCGCGCGCTGGCAAGACCGGCCGTGCCAACCGCTATGCGCCCGAGATCCAGCAGGATCAGCCGCAATTCACATTGAAGACCCGCAAGGCCATCGGCCCCGACCCGCAGGAGTTGCGGGACAACCCGCGCGCACGCTCGGCCAAGTTGCGGGTTGCTGTTCGTACCGATGCTCCGGCGGGGGAAATTGATGCCCGCGCCATCGGCATGCCCGTGATCGGGGGAAAGGCAAGATGAAGAGTATTCTGTTTGTATTGACCGCCTTGGGTGTTTTTGGGCTGGCCTTGTGGGCCTATCAGGAAAACTACCGCACCCAACAGGTACTGAAGGAAACCCAGTCTCTGCAGCACCAGATCGGCGCGGCCCAGGCTCGGCTGGCTGTATTGCAGGCCGAATGGGCCTATCTGAACCGCCCCGACCGACTGCGTGAACTGGCCGACCTTAATTTCGAGCGTCTGGGCCTTCTGCCGCTGCGCGCCGAGCAATTCGGACGCGCGGACCAGATCGCCTATGCCGAGGATCCCGACCTGCCCATCGCCGACCCGATCGAACTGCAGGCGATCACGGACACCCAGGCCCTGGGCGAGGTGCAGATCCCATGACACGCACACCGCTCCGCCCGCTTGCCCGCATCCTTGAGGCCCGTGCCCGCGGGGAAAACCCCAAGGTGATCGAGCGCGAGAACATCCGCCGCCGCCACGAAGAGATGAAGGACCGCGCCCGCGCCCGCGCCGAAGGGCGGTTGCTGGTGCTCAGCGCGTTTTTCTTTGCGGCATTTGCCGTTGTCGGGTTCCGAATGGGCGCTTTGGCTACTTCGGAGGCGCAAGAACCGCTGGCGAGCGCCCCGGGCGCGTCGATTGCCATGCAGCGGGCAAATATCGTGGACCGCGAAGGCCGAATCCTTGCTACCAACCTTGATACCTATTCCGTTTATGCCCAGCCTCCGCTGATGATCGACCCGATCGCGGCCGCGGAAAAGCTGGTGGCGATCTTTCCGGATCTGGACAAAGAGCGGTTGGTCAAGGACTTCACCGGCAAGCGCAAATTCCTGTGGATCAAAAAGCGTATCTCGCCCGAGCAGAAGCAGGCAGTGCACGACATCGGCGATCCGGGCATCCTATTTGGCCCGCGCGAAATGCGGCTCTATCCCAACGGCCGGCTGGCCGCGCATATCCTAGGTGGCTCCGGCTTTGGGCGCGAAGGCGTCTCGGCCGCCGAGGTGATCGGTGTGGCCGGGGTGGAAAAACAGTTCGACGACTATCTGCGCGATCCCGCCAACGGAACCAAGCCGCTGCAGCTGTCGCTGGACCTGACCGTTCAGGCGGCGGTCGAGCAGGTGCTGGACGGCGGCATGAAGATTATGAACGCCAAAGGCGCCTCGGCGGTGCTGATGAACGCCCATACCGGCGAAGTGATTGCTGCCGCCTCGTTGCCATCGTTCGACCCGAACGACCGTCCGCGCCCGCCGACCTCGGGCTTTGACCCCTCGGACAGCCCGCTGTTCAACCGCTATGTGCAGGGGGTGTACGAACTGGGCTCGGTCTTCAAGATCTTCACCGCCGCGCAAGCGGTCGATCTGGGGCTGGTCAATGCCGACACGATCATCGACACCTCGGGGCCGATGAAGATCGGACGTTTCCCGATCGGCGAATTCAATGGCAAGAATTATGGCAAGATCAGCGTGGCCGATGTGATCGTGCACAGCTCGAACCGCGGCACGGGGCGGTTGGCGCTGCAGATCGGCGCCGAGCGCCAACAACAGTTCCTGGACGCGCTGGGCATGTTCGACCCCACGCCGTTCGAGATCGTCGAGGCCAAGGGTGGGGTGCCGCTCAAGCCCAAGAAGTGGGGTGAATTGAGCACCGTCACCATTTCCTACGGCCACGGCCTGTCGACCAGCCCGATGCATCTGGCGGCGGGCTATGCGGCCATTGCCAATGGCGGGCACTATGTCAGCCCCACGATCCTGCGCCGCAACGGTCCGCAATACGGGCCGCGCGTGATGTCGGAAAGCGCGGCCAAACAATCGCTGATGATGCTGCGCAAGGTGGTGACGGATGGAACCGCCAGCTTTGGTGACGTTCCGGGCTATGCCGTGGCCGGTAAAACCGGCACCGCCGACAAGCCCAAGCCGCGCGGCGGCTACTATGATGACAAGGTGATCGCCACCTTCGCTTCGGTCTTTCCGGCCTATGATCCGAAATATGTTCTGATCGTTGCGCTGGACGAACCGTCGATCCTGGCCTACGGCGAAAAGCGCCGCACGGCAGGCTGGACGGCGGTACCCGTGGCGGCCGAGTTGATCGGCCGCATCGCGCCGCTGCTGGGCTTGCGTCCGCGGCTTGAGCCTGAGGATCGCGCTGCTATAACGCTGACCTCGAATTAGGCAGTCCGACAGAGGTGGGTCATGGGCGCAAGGTCAAAGAAACTCAGCCAGCTGGCCCTGACCGCGCGCGGCGGTGCCGACCCGGAGATTACCGGGCTGGCGGTGGACAGCCGTCAGGTCAAGGACGGCTTTCTGTTCGCGGCGCTGCCGGGGACGCGCGTGCATGGGGGCGAATTCATCCAATATGCCCTGCGTATGGGGGCTGCAGCCATCCTGACCGATGCCGAAGGCGCGCGGATCGCCGCTGATGAACTGGCCGCCTCGGACGCCGCCCTGGTGGTGGTACAGGACCCGCGCCAGACGCTGGCATACACCGCCGCATTGTGGTTCGGGGCGCAGCCGCGCACCATGGTGGCGGTCACCGGCACCAACGGCAAGACCTCGATTTCGACCTTCGTGCGCCAGATCTGGACCGAACTGGGCCACATGGCCGTCAATCTCGGCACGACAGGGGTCGAGGGCGCGTGGACGGCACCGCTGGCCCACACGACACCCGAACCCATCACCCTGCATCGCTGTCTGGCCGAGGCCGCCGAGGCCGGCGTGACCCACGCAGCGATGGAGGCCTCGTCGCACGGGCTGGAACAGCGCCGGCTGGACGGTGTGCACCTGACGGCGGCGGGGTTTTCGAATTTCACCCAGGATCACCTGGACTATCACGCGACGTTCGAGGCCTATTTCGCCGCCAAGGCCGGTCTGTTCGACCGGGTTCTGCCGCAGGACGGAACGGCCGTGATCAACATGGACGACCCGAAAGGCGTCGCGATCCGTGATATTGCGCAGGCGCGCGGTCAGTCGATCCTGACCGTGGGTAGCGGGGATGCTGATCTTTGCCTGTTGAACCAACGGTTTGACGCCACCGGGCAGGATCTGCGCTTTGCCTGGCGCGGCAAGACCTTCCAGACCCGGCTGAACCTGATCGGCGGGTTTCAGGCGGAAAATGTTCTGCTGGCCTGCGGATTGGTCATCGCCAGCGGAGACGAGCCCGAGCATGTCTTCGACACCCTGCCGCATCTGACCACGGTGCGGGGGCGGATGCAGTTGGCGGCGACCCGCAGCAACGGGGCGGCGGTATTTGTCGACTACGCGCACACGCCCGACGCCGTGGCCACCGCCTTGCAGGCGCTGCGTCCACATGTGATGGGCCGGTTGATCGCCATCGTCGGCGCGGGCGGCGACCGCGACGCGACCAAGCGCCCGCTGATGGGCCGCGCCGCGGCCGAGAACGCCGACATCGTCTTTGTCACCGACGACAATCCGCGCTCGGAAGACCCCGCCGCCATCCGCGCCGCGGTGATGGCCGGGGCCCCCGACGCGACCGAGGTTGCCGACCGGGCCGAGGCCATCCTGCGCGGCATAGATGCATTGCAGCCGGGCGATGCGCTGCTGATCGCGGGCAAGGGGCACGAGACCGGGCAGATCGTGGGTGACCAGGTTCTGCCCTTCGATGATGTGGAACAGGCCAGCATCGCCGTGGCCGCGCTGGACGGGAGGGGCGCATGACGCTCTGGACCGCATCCGAGGCCGCCGCCGCGACGGGCGGACGGGCCACGACCGACTGGCAGGCGGGCGGTGTGTCCATCGATACGCGTACGCTGCAACCGGGTGACCTGTTCGTGGCGTTGAAGGCGGCGCGCGACGGGCATGATTTCGTGGCGCAGGCGCTGGACAAAGGGGCTGCTGCCGCGCTGGTCACGCGGGTGCCCGAAGGTGCGGCCGCCGATGCGCCGCTGCTGATCGTCGATGACGTACAGACCGCGCTCGAGGCGCTGGGTCGCGCGGCCCGTGCCCGGTGCAAGGCCCGCGTGGTTGGGGTGACGGGCAGTGTGGGCAAGACCTCGACCAAGGAGATGCTGGCGACCATCCTGTCGGATCAAGGCCGCACCCATGCCAGCGTTGCCAGCTACAACAACCATTGGGGCGTGCCGTTGACTCTGGCCCGGATGCCGCGCGACACCGAATATGCGGTGATCGAGATCGGCATGAACCACCCCGGCGAAATTGCACCCCTGGCGCGGCAGGCTCGCCCGCATGTGGCGCTGGTCACCACCGTCGCCGCGGTTCACCTCGAGGCGTTCGAGTCGGTTGCCGGCATCGCTCACGAAAAGGCCGCTATCTTTGAAGGTTTGGAGGCCGGAGGCACCGCCATCGTGAACGCCGACCTGGATCATACCGAAATCCTGCGCACATGCGCCGCCCGGCACGGCGGGGTGATCGTGGATTTCGGCCGCACCGCATCGGATTATCGGCTGACCGGCGTGACCCAGTCGCCCACGGACATTCACGTGACCGCCGAGGCCATGGGCCAGCCATTCGCTTTCGAGGTGCAATCTGCGGGGACGCATTTTGCCATGAACGGCCTGGGCGCGCTGGCTGCCTGCGTCGCGCTGGGTTTCGATCTGGACGCGGCCATTGCCGGCCTGGCCAAATGGGCGCCGGTCACAGGGCGGGGCGTGCGAGAGACGCTGGCCCTGCCGGACGGCGGGCAGATCGAACTGCTGGACGATAGTTACAACGCCAATCCGACCTCGATGGCGGCGGCGCTGGATGTGTTGGCGGCGGCGCAGGGCGCACGGCGCATCGCCTTTCTGGGTGACATGAAAGAGCTGGGGCCCGACGAACGCGCGATGCACGCAGCGATGGCAGACGTGCCGGCCATGACGCAGATCGACAAGGTGCATTGCATCGGTCCGTTGATGCGGGCGCTGCACGAGGCCTTGCCCGAGGACAAGCGCGGGCTGTGGTTTGAGACCAGCGCCGAAATGGTTCTAGAGCTGCCGCAGCTGGTTCGGGCGGGCGATGCCGTGTTGGCCAAAGGCTCGCTCAGCATGGCGCTGGCACGGATTGTTGACGGTTTGCGGAAAATAGGGCAAGTGGGCGCGCTTGATGCATGACCACCCATGACCGCGGTGTGAGAAAGGTTTTGTAATGCTCTATTGGTTGACCAGCCTGTCGGACGGAGGGGATTTCTTCAACCTCTTCCGCTACATCACGTTCCGCGCAGGCGGCGCCTTTCTGACGGCTCTGATCTTTGGCTTCCTGTTCGGCAAGCCGTTGATCAACGTGCTGCGCCGGAAACAAGGCAAGGGTCAGCCAATTCGGGATGACGGCCCCGAGGGGCACTTTTCCAAGGCCGGCACGCCCACGATGGGGGGCCTGCTGATTGTCGGTGCTCTGGTGACGTCCACGCTGATTTGGGCGCGGTGGGACAATCCCTATGTCTGGATGGTTCTGTTCGTCACGCTGGCCTACGCAGCCATCGGATTTGCGGACGACTATGCCAAGGTGTCGAAGCAGAATACCAAGGGCGTTTCAGGCAAAATGCGCCTGGCTTTGGGCATCATTATTGCCGCGCTGGCCGCGCTGTGGGCGACGCTGCACCACCCCGAAATGCTCCAAAACCAGCTGGCCGTGCCGATCTTCAAGGACACGCTGATCAATCTGGGTATCTTCTACATCCCGTTCTCGATTGTGGTGATCGTGGGGGCGGCGAATGCCGTGAACCTGACCGACGGGCTGGACGGGCTGGCCATCATGCCCGCGATGATCGCGGCCTCGACTTTGGGCGTGATCGCCTATGCGGTGGGTCGCGTCGACTTTACCGAATATCTGGACGTGCACTATGTGCCCGGCACGGGTGAGATCCTTATCTTCACCGCCGCGCTGTTCGGCGGTGGGCTTGGGTTCCTGTGGTACAACGCTCCGCCCGCGGCGGTGTTCATGGGGGATACCGGCTCGCTAGCCCTCGGCGGCGCACTGGGCGCCATCGCCGTTGCCACCAAGCACGAGCTGGTTCTGGCCATCGTCGGCGGCCTGTTCGTGGTCGAGGCGCTGAGCGTGATCATCCAGGTGCTGTATTTCAAACGCACAGGGCGGCGGGTCTTCCTGATGGCGCCAATCCATCACCACTATGAGAAGAAGGGCTGGGCCGAGCCAACCATCGTGATCCGGTTCTGGATCATCTCGCTGATCCTGGCGATGATCGGTCTGGCCACGCTGAAGGTACGGTAGGGCTCCCGCCGGGCGCGGTGGGCCTGCGGCCCGCCTGTACCCGTTGGGCCCGGCTCGCGCCGAGGGCGCGAGCCTGACGCCGCCCTTGCCAAGGGTCAATTCTTCGGTACAGGGTAGCGGCGCATTGGCAGATGGAAGAAGGTGCGCGGCATGATCCCGGTCAAAGGGTTTTCAGGACATAAGGTTGCGGTTCTGGGGCTGGGGCGGTCGGGCCTGGCCACGGCGCGCGCATTGCGGGCGGGCGGAGCCGAGCCGGTGTGCTGGGATGACAACCCCGCCGCGCGCGAAAAGGCCGAGGCCGAGGGGTTCATGTGTCAGGACCTGCGGCGGGAAGGCGCCTTTGACGCGATTGCCACGTTGATCGTATCGCCCGGCATTCCCCATCTTTATCCCGAACCCAACCCGGTTGTTGCCGCCGCACTGCAGGCTGGCGTCCCGGTCGACAATGACATTGGTCTGTTCTTTCGCTCGTTGGGCGGTGCCGAATGGGACAAGTTCGATGTGCCGCCGCGTGTGGTCGCCGTCACCGGCTCGAACGGGAAATCTACCACGGCGGCGCTGATCCACCACATCCTGACCCAATCGGGGCGCGAGGCGCAGTTGGCAGGCAATATCGGGCGCGGCGTGCTGGATATCGAGCCCGGCGGCGACGGATCGGTGGTGGTGCTGGAGCTTTCCAGCTATCAGACCGAGCTGGCGCGTGCGCTGACGCCCGACGTGGCGGTGTTCACCAATCTTTCACCCGACCATCTGGACCGGCACGGGGGCATGGGCGGCTATTTCGCCGCCAAGCGCCGCCTGTTCTCTGAAGGCGGTCCTGACCGTGCCGTGATCGGCGTGGACGAGATCGAAGGCGCGTTTCTCGCTGGGCAACTGGCCGAAGGGCCGGGCGACGACCGGGTGATCCGCGTCTCGGTGGCGCGCAAATTGGCCGGCCCGGGCTGGCAGGTCTTTGCCCGCAAGGGGTTCCTGTCGGAATATCGAAAGGGGCGGCAGGCCGCTTCGATCGACCTGCGCGGCATCAAGGGCTTGCCCGGAACGCACAACCACCAGAACGCGTGTTCGGCCTATGCCGCCTGTCGCGCACTGGGCCTTGCGCCCAAAATGATTGAGGACGCGCTGCACAGCTATCCAGGCTTGCCGCACCGCAGCCAGATCATCGCTGAGGCAAACGGTGTGACATTTGTGAATGACTCCAAGGCCACCAATGTGGACAGCGCGGCCAAGGCGCTGGGCGCGTTCAAAAAGATCCGCTGGATCTGCGGCGGGCTTGAGAAAGAGGGAGGTATCGCCGCGCTGAACGACGCGATCGACGAGGTTCTGTGCGCCTACGTGATCGGGCGCGAGGCGGCAGGCTTCGCCATGCAGTTGTCGGTTGAGGCCCGCGTTTGCACCACCATGGCCGAGGCAGTCGAACAGGCCATGCGCGACGCCGCGCCGGGTGAAACCGTGCTGCTGGCGCCCGCGGCGGCCAGTTTCGACCAATACGACAATTTCGAACAGCGCGGCGATGATTTCGTGGCGCAGGTGCAAAAGCTGCTTTGAACTGTGCATTTGCAATGAACCGCCGGTTGGGCCAAATTGAAGTGCTATCAGCTTGACGCACCAGAATTAATGATTTTGTTACCCTAGGAATTCAACACGAGGTTAAGACCATGCTGAACCGCAAGCTTTCAATGATCCTGCCGGCCATTCTGGTGGCAGGGGCCTGCACGAACACAGGCGCGAACTACCAACCCATTGTGGATGGACCCGTTAGCCCGAACTACAACGCAGACCTGGCGCAGTGTCAGGCCGTGGCGCGGCAGCAGGGCACGATCGACAGCAATACCGCTGGGGCGGCGGCCATTGGCGCGGCGGGTGCCGCGGGCACCAAAGCCATCATCGACGACAGCGCAAGCGATCTGGGCCGTGCGGCCGTAGCTGGCGCACTGGTGGGGGCAGGCGCCAGCGCTCTGCAAAACACCCAGAAGCAGGAAGTCATCGTCCGCAACTGCATGCGCGGCCGCGGGTACAACGTCGTAGGCTAAAGGCGACCGGCGATCGCAATTCCGGCGGCGTGGCCCGAGGACCACGCCCACTGGAAATTGTATCCGCCCAGCCATCCGGTGACATCCACCGCTTCACCAATCGCATAGAGGCCGGGGACATCCCTGGCCTCCATCGTTTTGGAAGACAGGCTGTCCGTATCGATGCCGCCCAAGGTGACCTCGGCGGTGCGGTACCCTTCGGTGCCCGAGGGGGTCAGTGCCCAGTCGCTCAGCGCATCGGTCAGTGCCTGCAGCGCCGCATCCGACTGATCGGCCAGGTTGCTACGCATCGGGATCTGGGCGCTCAGATACTCGACCAGCCGGGCGGGCAGGTGGTGCGCGAGTTCGGTTGTCAGGGCCTTGCGGCCTGCGCTTTGCCGCCGTTCGCGCAGAAGGTCGAAAAGGGGCAGCTCGGGGATCAGGTTGACCCGGATCGCCTCGCCCTCGCGCCAGTATGAGGACAGTTGCAGCACCGCCGGCCCACTCAGGCCGCGATGGGTGAACAGCAGCGCCTCGTCGAAACTCGTGCGATCGTTCGACAGTCGCGCGGGGACGGACACACCGGACAAGTCTTTGAACCGCCCATCGGGGAAGGTGAACGGCACCAAAGCGGCGCGGGTCTCGGTGACGTGCAATCCGAACTGCGCGGCGATGTCATAGGCCAGCCCGGTCGCCCCCATCTTGGGGATGGATTTTCCGCCGGTGGCCAAAACCACGTTGGCACAGCTCAGGTCATATCGCGCACCCTCGCGCTCGACCACCAGTTCAAAGCCGGCTTCGGTCTTGCGCAGATCGCGCAGCGACGTGTGCAACCACAGCTCTGCGCCGGCGCGGTCCATCTCGGCCAGCAGCATGGCGATGATCTGCTTCGACGAGCCGTCGCAGAACAGCTGCCCCAGCGTCTTTTCATGCCATGCGATGCCGTGACGGCCCACAAGGTCGATGAAATCCCATTGCGTGTACCGCGCCAGGGCCGATTTGCAGAAATGCGGGTTCTGCGACAGGAAGTTCTGTGGTCCGGCGTAGAGGTTTGTGAAGTTGCACCGCCCCCCGCCCGAGATGCGGATCTTTTCCCCCGGCGCCTTGGCGTGATCGATCAGCAGCACACGCCCGCCGCAATGGGCGGCGCACATCATGCCGGCGGCTCCGGCGCCCAGTATGATCGTGTCAAATCGCATCTCTCGCCCTTGGCGCGGATTGACGCCAATGACAAGAGGAAGAGGCTGGCCTGAGGGGCATTTTCCCTGTAGACTCTCGAACAGATCCCGAAAACGGGACGGTAACGAGGCAGATAGTGGCGGTATCTCATGACTGAGATGGTGTATGGCGCGGTCCAGGACCAGCGCGGTGAACCGATCCTTCCGAAATGGTGGCGGACGATTGACCGCTGGACGATGTCCTGCGTGCTGATCCTTTTTGCGATCGGGCTTCTGTTGGGGCTGGCCTCGTCGCCGCCGTTGGCGCAGCGCAACGGGTTCGATCCGTTTCACTATGTCGAGCGTCAGGCCCTTTTCGGTGTGTTGGCGCTGATCGCGATGATGCTGACCTCGATGATGTCACCCACCTTGGTGCGTCGGTTGGCGGTGCTGGGCTTTCTGGCCTCATTTGTTGCGCTGGCCTTTCTGCCGGTCTTCGGAACCGATTTCGGCAAGGGTGCGGTGCGCTGGTATTCGCTGGGCTTCGCCTCGCTGCAACCGTCCGAGTTTCTGAAGCCGGGCTTCATTGTCGTGGCCGCCTGGCTGCTGGCCGCAGCGCAGGAAATCAATGGCCCGCCGGGGCGGTTGTGGTCGTTTGCGCTGTGTATGTCGATCGTTGGCATGTTGGTGATGCAGCCTGATTTCGGTCAGGCCTGTCTGATCCTGTTCGGCTGGGGCGTGATGTATTTCGTGGCGGGTGCACCGATGTTCCTGCTGCTGGGAATGGCCGGAGCGGTCGTCTTGGGTGGCATGTTCGCCTACGCCAATTCTGAACACTTCGCCCGGCGCATCGATGGTTTCCTGAATCAAGAGGTCGATCCGACGACCCAGTTGGGCTATGCCACCAACGCAATCCGCGAGGGCGGGTTGTTTGGCGTTGGGGTTGGTGAGGGCCAGGTGAAATGGTCGCTGCCCGATGCACATACCGATTTCATCATCGCCGTCGCGGCCGAAGAATACGGCCTGATCCTGGTGCTGATCATCATCGCGCTTTATTCAATCATCGTGGTACGGTCCCTGCTGCGCCTGATGCGCGAGCGTGACATGTTCACCCGGTTGGCAGGCACGGGGCTGGCTTGCATGTTCGGTGTGCAGGCGATGATCAACATGGGCGTCGCGGTGCGCCTGCTGCCGGCCAAGGGCATGACGCTGCCTTTCGTCAGCTACGGCGGCTCGTCGTTGATTGCGGGTGGTATTGCGTTGGGGATGCTTCTGGCGTTCACGCGGTCGCGGCCCCAGGGCGAGCTGGGCGACATTCTGCGCGGACGAGGCTGATGACGAACCCCTATTTGCTGATTGCGGCTGGTGGAACCGGGGGCCACATGTTCCCCGCCCAGGCGCTGGCCGAGGCCATGCTGAACAAGGGTTGGCGCGTGCGCCTGTCCACCGACGCGCGCGGCGCGCGTTATACGGGCGGCTTCCCGCATTCCACCGAGATCGTCGAGGTCTCCTCGGCCACCTTCGCACGCGGCGGGCTGGCGGCCAAGGCGCTGGCTGGTCCCCGGATCGCAGTCGGGGTTGCCGGGATGACGGCCCAGTTGCTGCGCGACAAGCCGGACGTGGTGGTGGGGTTCGGCGGCTATCCGTCGATCCCGGCACTGAGCGCGGCAGTGATGCTGCGTCTGCCCCGCATGATTCACGAACAGAACGGCGTTCTGGGGCGTGTGAACCAGCTGTTCGCCACCCGTGTGGCGCATGTGGCCTGCGGCGTCTGGCCCACCGACCTGCCCGAAGGCGCTCACGGCATCCACACCGGCAACCCGGTCCGTGCTGCCGTTCTGGAACGCGCCGCCGCGCCTTACATCCCGCCCGGAGATTACCCGATGTCGGTGCTCGTGATGGGCGGCAGCCAAGGCGCCCGCATCCTCAGCGACGTGGTGCCCGGCGCCATCGCTGCACTGCCTGAGAGCCTGCGCCAGTATATCCGTGTTTCGCACCAGGCGCGCGAAGAGGACGCCGAGCGGGTCACCGCCTTCTACGCCGACCACGGGATTCTGGCCGAGGTCCAACCGTTTTTCCACGACGTCCCCCGCCGCATGTCCGAGGCGCAATTGGTGATCAGCCGTTCGGGCGCCTCCAGCGTGGCCGACATTTCGGTGATCGGGCGGCCCTCGATCCTGATCCCCTTCGCCGCAGCCGCAGGCGATCACCAGACCGCCAATGCGCGCGGGCTGGTGCAGGCGGGCGGGGCGATCATGATCCCCGAAAAGGCTCTTGACGCTCCCGCCCTGACCGAGCAAATCGCACTGGTTCTGACCAACCCCGAAGCCGCACAGAAAATGGCCCATGCTGCCCTGTCGGTCGGGGCGCCCGACGCGACCGAGCGTCTGGTGGCCCTTGTCGAACAGCTGGCGCAGAAGGAGACCCCATGAATCCAGCAACCAAACTGCCGCAGGATGTCGGACCGATCCATTTCGTGGGCATCGGCGGCATCGGGATGTCGGGTATCGCCGAAGTGCTGCTGAACCTTGGGTACCAGGTGCAGGGATCCGATCTGAAGGCCTCGAAGATTACCGACCGTCTGGCGTCGCTAGGGGCCGAGATCTTTGTGGGTCAGCGGGCTGAAAACCTCGACAATGCGGCCGTCGTGGTCGTGTCGACCGCGATCAAGCCGGGCAACCCTGAACTGGACGGCGCCCGCGCATTGGGCCTGCCGGTGGTGCGCCGTGCCGACATGCTGGCCGAGTTGATGCGGCTGAAATCCAACATTGCCATCGCCGGTACCCACGGCAAGACCACCACCACCACCATGATGGCCGAGCTGATGGTGGCGGGCGATTTCGACCCGACCGTCATCAACGGCGGCGTGATCCATGCCTACGGCTCGAACGCGCGGATGGGGCAGGGCGAGTGGATGGTGGTCGAGGCGGACGAGTCCGACGGCTCGTTCAACCGGCTGCCGGCGACCATCGCCATCGTCACCAATATCGACCCCGAGCACATGGAGCATTGGGGTGATTTCGACCGGCTGCGCGCGGGCTTTCATGATTTCGTCTCGAACATCCCGTTCTACGGTCTGGCGGTGTGCTGCACCGACCATGCCGAGGTTCAGGCGTTGGTGGGCCGCATCACCGACCGCCGCGTGCGCACCTATGGGTTCAATGCCCAGGCTGACGTGCGCGCAGTGAACCTGACCTACAAGGGCGGCATTGCGCATTTCGACATCCACCTGCAATACGAGGACACCGTGATTGAGGGTTGCACCCTCCCGATGCCGGGCGACCACAACGTCTCGAACGCGTTGTCGGCGGTCGCCGTGGCACGTCATCTGGGCATGAAGACCGCTGAAATCCGCGACGCGCTGGCCAATTTCGGCGGCGTCAACCGCCGCTTTACCAAGGTGGGCGAGGTGAACGGCGTCACCATCATCGACGACTACGGCCACCACCCGGTGGAAATCGCGGCGGTGCTCAAGGCCGCGCGCCAGGCGACCGAAGGCCGCGTGATCGCCGTTCACCAGCCGCACCGCTATTCGCGCCTGTCCAACCTGTTCGACGATTTCTGCGCCTGTTTCAACGATGCCGATGTCGTGGCCATTGCCGAGGTCTTCTCTGCCGGAGAGGACCCGATCGAAGGCGCCAGCCGCGATGATCTGGTGCAGGGCCTGATCCGTCACGGCCACCGCCACGCACGCGCGCTGCTGGACGAAGGCGACCTGGAGCGTCTGGTCCGCGAACAGGCCCGGCCTGGCGACATGGTCGTCTGCTTGGGCGCTGGCACCATCAGTGCCTGGGCCAATGCGCTGCCTGACCGGCTGAAGGTAAAACAAGCCGTTTGACGTTAGCAGGCATTTGGGTGCACAACTTGCGGATGTGTAGCTGCCCTGGTGCGTGACTCATTTGCGGAGAGAACCATGGATTATTCCGTCATCTTTGCCGCCCTTTGGGTGATCTGCGCCACTGTCGTGGCGCTGTTGCCGATGCGCCTGCAATTCCCGCCGGGCATCGTGCTGCTGATCTGCGCGCCGGTTCTGATCGCCTGGCTGGGCATGGCGCATGGCTGGCTGATCGGAGCGCTGGCCTTTGCCGGGTTCGTATCGATGTTCCGCAACCCCATCCGGTATTACTGGCGCAAATGGTCCGGCCGCGAGGTGGGGCAATGAGCTGGTCGATCGCACTTGCCGCCCTGTGGGGCATCGCCGCCAATGTGCTGGCCATGATCCCCAGCAAGGACAACCATTGGACCCGCGCCTATGCGCTGATCGCCGTGGGCATTCCGATCCTGGGTTATGTCACCTATGAAAACGGCCCGTGGGTCGGCCTGTTCGTTCTGGCCGCCGGCATGTCAGTGCTGCGATGGCCGGTGATCTACCTTGGGCGGTGGCTGCGGCGGCGGATTTGACCCTGCGGCTTGGAACGGGCTTGCCACGCCCCGCCGAATCCGCGATCTAGCCTCAATGACCACTTTGCCAACGCCTCAAGGCCGCCTGACGGCGAACCGACCACTGAACGACCTCACATGGCTGCGAGTCGGCGGCCCGGCGGATTATCTGTTTCAGCCGGCTGACCTTGAGGATTTACAGGCCTTTCTGCGCGACCTTCCGGCCGAGGTGCCGGTGTTTCCCATGGGCGTCGGCTCGAACCTGATCGTGCGCGACGGGGGCTTGCGGGCCGTTGTGATCCGGCTGGGGCGCGGCTTCAACGGCATCGCGGTCGACGGCACCACCGTCACCGCGGGGGCAGCCGCGCTGGATGCGCATGTGGCGCGCAAGGCGGCGGATGCGGGGGTGGACCTCACCTTTCTGCGGACGATTCCGGGTTCCATCGGTGGGGCCGTGCGGATGAACGCCGGCTGCTATGGCAGCTACACGGCGGATGTTCTGAAATCGGCTACGATCGTCACCCGGCAGGGCGAGTTGGTCGAGCTGACGCCGGCCGACCTGAACTTCCGCTATCGCCAGTCCGACCTGCCCGAGGGTTCGGTGCTGGTGTCGGCCACGTTCCAGGGCCCGGCGGGTGACCCGACCGACCTGCACGCCCGGATGGAGGCGCAGCTGAAAAAGCGAGACGAGACCCAGCCCACCAAGGACCGCAGCGCCGGGTCGACCTTCCGCAATCCGGCCGGGTTTTCCTCGACCGGGCGGGCAGACGATGTGCACGACCTGAAGGCCTGGAAGGTGATCGACGACGCCGGAATGCGCGGCGCCCGGCGCGGGGGCGCACAGATGAGCCACAAGCATTCGAATTTCCTGATCAACACTGGAAACGCCACCGCCGCCGACCTCGAAGGGCTGGGTGAAGAGGTGCGAAAAAAGGTTTACGAAACAAGCGGGATCACGCTAGAGTGGGAAATCATGCGGGTCGGTGATCCGCTGACAGATTGAAGCCCCGACCGTCAGACCAAAACAGGCAAATTCAGGCGACGGATCAAAGGCATAACGAAATACGGACCACCAGATAAGGTCCGGGGACATTGAGGCGCACGAACGTGGGTAGGTCGAGCAGGACAAACCCCAAAGTGGCGGTATTGATGGGTGGCCCCTCGGCGGAGCGCGAGGTGTCTCTCAGCAGCGGGCGCGAATGCGCAGCCGCCCTTGTGGGAGAAGGGATCGAGGTCGTCGAACTGGACGCCGGTCCCGACCTTTGTGCGCGTTTGCAGGACATCAAGCCCGACGTGGTCTTCAACGCGTTGCATGGCCGCTGGGGCGAGGATGGTTGCGTGCAGGGTCTGCTGGAGTGGCTGCGGATGCCCTACACGCATTCCGGCGTGTTGGCCTCGGCGCTGGCCATGGACAAGCAACGCAGCAAAGAGGTTTTTCGCGCGGCCGGCCTGCCTGTAGCCGAAAGCGTGATCGTTCCGAAATCGGACGTGATGGCGGGGCACGTCATGCCCGCGCCATATGTGGTCAAGCCCAACAACGAAGGTTCGAGCGTCGGGATCTATCTGGTGTTCGAAGGCTCGAACGGCCCGCCGCAGCTGTCGGAGGACATGCCCGAACAGGTCATGGTCGAGCAATACGTCGCCGGGCGCGAGTTGACGGTGACCGTGATGGGCGACCGCGCCCTGACCGTGACCGAGATCCTGACCGACGGCTGGTATGACTACGACGCCAAATACAAGCCCGGCGGATCACGCCACGTGCTGCCCGCCGATATCCCGCCGCGGATCTTCGATCTGTGCATGGATTACGCCCTGCGTGCCCATCAAGTTTTGGGCTGCCGGGGCGTCAGCCGTACCGATTACCGCTGGGACGAGGCCCGGGGCGAAAAGGGCCTGTTCCTGCTGGAGACCAACACCCAGCCGGGTATGACCCCCACCTCGCTGGTGCCTGAACAAGCCGCGCATCTGGGCATGACCTTCGGTCAGCTCTGCGCCTGGATGGTCGAGGACGCCTCATGCGACCGCTGACTGCCACTCGTGCGCCGGTGATCCACCGCACCAAGCCTCTGTCCGGCCCTGATGCCGAGTTTCAGTCTGCGGACGCCGACGCCGTCCGTGCTGAGCCCAAATTGCGGTTGCGCGGTGGTCGGTTCTTCCGCCGTGGCAAGGGCCGTGCGGACCCGGCACCGTCGCGGTTTAGTTATCGGTTCCAGCGATGGATGCTGACGCCGGGAATCCGGCTGGGGGTCAAGATCGGAGTGCCGCTCTGCGCGGTCGTGGCCACGGTTGGGCTCTACTTCGCGGCCGAAGAGCGGCGAGAAGCGGTTCGGGCGCAGGTGGACAACTTGATCACGTCGTTCCAGGAGCGTCCTGAATTCATGGTCAAGCTCATGGCGATCGACGGGGCGGGGGCCGGCCTTGCTGACGACATCCGCGAAGTCGTGCCTTTGGACTTCCCGCTCAGCTCCTGGGATCTGGATGTCGAGCAGATCCGGGACACGATCACCGGCTTGGACCCGGTCAAATCGGCAACCGTGCGGATCCGTCCGGGCGGCATTCTGCAGGTCGATGTTGTCGAACGTCAGCCCGTGATCGTCTGGCGCACCCGTGAAGGCATCCAGCTGTTGGACGAAACGGGCACCCACGTGGCCGAGATCGCGGCTCGGACCGAGCGCTCCGATCTTCCGCTGATTGCCGGTCAGGGTGCAGATCAGCATGTGGCCGAGGCACTGGAGCTTCTGGCCACTGCGCGCAGCCTGGGCAGCCGGGTGCGCGGTCTGGTCCGCGTCGGCGAGCGGCGCTGGGACCTGGTTCTGGACCGAGGCCAACGGGTCATGCTGCCGACGGAACGTCCGGTGCGCGCGCTCGAGCGTGTTCTGGCGGTGAACGAGGTGCAGGACCTTTTGGAACGGGATGTTGCCGTGGTCGATATGCGCATAGGGGCGCGGCCGACCATTCGGATGACAGAAGCCGCCAGCGCAGACTGGTGGAATACAAAAGTGACTATGGGTAACGGGCAGTAATACGATGATGACGGATCTCTATCAGTCTCAACGCGCAATGCGCCAGATGCGCAGACAGGCCATGCAACGCGGTGTCGTTGCGATCCTGGATGTCGGAAGTTCCAAGATCGCCTGTCTTGTGCTGCGGTTTGATGGGTCGGCGCGGCTCAGCGAGGACAACTCGATCGGGTCCATGGCCGGGCAGACCGGGTTCCGGGTGATCGGTGCGGCGACGACCCGATCGCGCGGGGTGCGCTTTGGTGAGATCACGGCCATGCAGGAAACCGAGCGCGCCATCCGCACCGCGCTGCAGGCCGCTCAGAAGATGGCCGATATCCGGGTAGACCATGTGATCGCCTGTTTCTCGGGGGCAAACCCTCGGTCTTATGGGCTGGATGCGCAGGTGGATCTGGACGGTCAGTTGGTGACCGAGGCCGAGATCGGTCGTGTCCTGAACGCCTGCGATGTCCCAGACTATGGGGCAGGGCGTGAGGTGCTGCATGCACAACCTGTGAACTTCGCTCTGGACAACCGATCTGGCTTGATCGACCCGCGGGGGCAGATGGGTCAGACGCTTGCGGTCGACATGCACATGTTGACGGTCGATGCGGTGGCGATTCAGAACATCGTTCGTTGCGTCAAGCGGTGCGACCTGGAATTGGCCGGCATCGCGAACTCGGCCTATGTGTCGGGGATTTCTGCGCTGGTTGAAGACGAGCAGGAACTTGGAGCGGCCTGTATCGACATGGGCGGTGGGTCCACCGGCGTTTCGCTCTTCATCAAAAAGCACATGATCTATGCCGACAGTGTCCGCATGGGCGGGGATCACGTCACCAGTGACATTTCGATGGGGCTTGGTGTGTCCGCCTCGGTTGCCGAGCGGATCAAGACCTTCAATGGCGGGGTTCACGCCACCGGAGCCGATGACCGCGACATGATCGACATTGGCGGCGACACCGGGGATTGGGAACACGACCGGCGTACCGTCAGCCGTGCCGAGCTGATCGGCATCATGCGTCCGCGCGTCGAGGAAATCCTCGAGGAAGTCCGTGTTCGGCTGGACGCTGCAGGGTTCGAACATATGCCAAGCCAACAGATCGTGCTGACCGGTGGAGCCAGTCAGATCCCAGGTCTGGATGGGCTGGCCAGCCGCATATTGGGTCAGCGTGTGCGTCTGGGTCGACCGCTGCGTGTGCATGGGTTGCCGCAATCTGCGACAGGCCCAGGGTTCTCCTCGGCGGTCGGTCTTGCGCTGTTTGCGGCGCATCCGCAGGACGAATGGTGGGACTTTGAAATCCCGGTTGATACCTACGCAGCACGGCCATTCAAGCGTGCCGTGCGTTGGTTCCGTGACAACTGGTAGGTTCCTGCTCCGGGCTGCGGTGTTTTGCGCAGCCTGGGTTCCGGCTGCGGCTGTCGCGCAGAGCCGTATCTCGCCCGAAGCATTCCTGGAAGCGGTGGTCGGAAAAACCGTCACGTTCCACGAATTGACCAGCGGTATGCTTGTGGGCACCGAGGAGTTCCTCAGCCCAACCCGCTCGGTCTGGCGGCGAGAGGGCGAAGGCTGTGTCTATGGCCAGATCACGACGCCGGACGGCAAGCTGTGCTTCCTCTATGACACCGAGCCCGGCCCGGTATGCTGGTGGCCATTCGAGCATGATGGGCGGTTGCTGGTCAGGATCGCGCGGCTGGGGGATGGCGAAATCCAGGAAGTCAGCGGATTTTCGGACGACGGCCTGGATTGTCCTTCCGTTCCCATCAGCTGAAAATTCTGGTTGCGGTGCAGGGATTTATCCCTCAGAATATCAAGAAGGCCCGTCAGAGGCTCATCGGCAGGACCCGAGCAGTCAGCCGCAGTTTGAACAGGATGTCCAGCATCGCACCCGCCAAATCAGGCTGGGGGTTTTCGCGTGTGTGGTGGTCTGTCCGCCCTGAACCGCTAGATTTGCGCAGTCGGGCGAAATGCCGCGAAAAACCGCCTTATTTCTTCCATATTTTGTGGATTCACGCGATTTTTGGCGTGACGTTTGACGTTTGGAAAGGTAGAATCACAAGCGGATAGGCAAGAAAAACACCGCTTTGCGGGATCATAAATACAGGCGGACAGAGCATGACATTGAATCTTTCGATGCCCGGGCACGACGAACTCAAGCCTCGGATTACGGTATTTGGCGTAGGCGGTGCAGGTGGAAACGCCGTCAACAACATGATTGAAAAACAACTCGACGGCGTTGACTTCGTGGTGGCCAACACGGACGCGCAGGCACTGCAGCAAAGCCGCTCGTCGGCGCGGGTGCAGCTGGGTATCAAGGTGACCGAGGGTCTGGGCGCAGGCGCCCGCGCATCGGTCGGCGCCGCCGCCGCCGAAGAAAGCATCGAACAGATCGTCGATCACTTGGCCGGCGCGCATATGTGCTTCATCACCGCCGGTATGGGCGGGGGCACCGGCACCGGCGCCGCTCCGATCATCGCGCAGGCTGCGCGTGAACTGGGTGTATTGACCGTGGGCGTGGTGACCAAACCGTTCCAGTTCGAAGGCGCCAAGCGCATGCGCCAGGCCGAGGACGGCGTCGAGGCGCTGCAGAAGGTTGTCGATACACTGATCATCATCCCGAACCAGAACCTGTTCCGTCTGGCCAACGAAAAGACCACGTTCACCGAGGCCTTCTCGATGGCCGATGACGTGCTGTACCAGGGCGTCAAGGGCGTGACCGACCTGATGGTGCGTCCGGGCCTGATCAACCTCGACTTCGCCGACGTCCGCGCGGTGATGGACGAGATGGGCAAGGCCATGATGGGTACGGGCGAGGCCGAGGGCGAAGATCGCGCCATCCAGGCTGCGGAAAAGGCCATCGCCAACCCGCTGCTGGACGAAATCAGCCTCAAGGGCGCCAAGGGCGTGTTGATCAACATCACCGGCAGCCATGACCTGACCCTGTTCGAACTGGACGAGGCCGCCAACCGCATCCGCGAGGAAGTGGACCCCGAGGCCAACATCATCGTCGGCTCCACTTTGGACCCCGAGATGGAAGGCAAGATGCGCGTATCGGTCGTGGCAACCGGCATCGACGCCAGCGAAAGCGGCTCCGAGGCGCCGGCTCCGCGCCGGTCCATGTCCGCACCTCTGACCCGCACCGTATCGGCGGAAGAAGAGGCAGCACAGCCGGCTCCGGTTGCGGCGGAAGTTGCTGAACCGGCTCCGCAGCCCGAAGCTCCGCGCGAACCGTCACTGTTTGAAGCGGCCGAAGAGCCTTCGCACACGACTTTGCAATTCGGTCAAGGCGCGGATGAGGCTGTCGAGGACGATGACGACGGGCTGCCTCCCCCGGCCTACCAGCCGCGCAGCACCGAGTTCGATCCGCAACCCGAGCCGGTCGAACGCCCGGCGGAAAGCTATCAGCCGCAACAGGTGCCGCATACCCCTGGAACGCCTTCGCCGGCCGCGCTGGAACGGTTGCAGGCAGCTGTTCAGAACGTACCGACTTCGGCCCAGCGTCTGACCGCGTCGCGCCCGCAGGAACCGGCGCCGCAGCGCCAGCCCACCGCTGAGGAACGGCCGCGGTTCGGGTTCAACCGTTTGATCGACCGGATGACTGGGCACGCCCCGGATACCCCCGCTCAACCGGCCCGGCAGCAGCCTGCGATGCGCCAGACTGACGCTACGGCACCCTCGCATGAAGAGGTTGATCCCGAGCAGGAGCGGATCGAAATTCCGGCTTTCCTGCGCCGTCAGGCCAACTGATCGCGGTAACAATATCCACTCACGGGGTCGCCGAGAGGCGGCCCTTTTTCCTTTTGATGCAAACGTTTAAGTGCCAGTAAGCAGGGTTTTGCCGATCTGTTGCAGAACTGTTTCATTCAGTTGCAAAGAGTGAGTTGAGCCTTGACCCGCCCTTCCTTAACTGAGGGTGCAACACAGCCGGAAAAGGCTGGACACCGCTCACTGAGGTTCAATTTGCAACAGACGCTCAAATCTTCGATCACGTTCAAAGGCGTGGGTCTGCACAGCGGCAAGCCCGCGACGATGGTTCTGAAACCGGCGGCTGCCGGTCACGGGATCTGGTTCAAGCGGACCGATATCGAACTGGGCAATGCGTTGATCCCGGCCATCTACGATGTGGTCGAAAGAACCCAACTGTGTACGCGCTTGGTCAATGACGCAGGCGTTTCGGTGTCGACTGTCGAGCATATCATGGCCGCGCTGGCAGGGTGCGGGATCCACAACGCATTGATCGAGATTGATGGACCCGAAGTTCCGATCATGGACGGTTCGTCGATCGACTTCGTGCGGGGTATCATCGCCAAGGGCGTTCGCCGTCAGGCCAGCCCGGTTCTGGCGTATGAGGTTCTCAAGCCGGTCGTGGCCGAGCGGGAAGGTGCCCGTGCGTCGATCCGGCCGGCAGACGGTTTGATCATCGAGTTCCACATTGATTTCGAAGACACTGCGATCGGCAGCCAGTCGAAGATCCTGGATATGCGCAACGGGTCGTTTGCTCGGGAACTGTCCGACTGCCGGACCTTCTGCCGCCGAACCGATGTCGAGGCGATGCGCGAAAACGGTCTGGCCTTGGGTGGCACTCTGGAGAATGCGGTTGTTGTTCAAGGGGCCGAGGTGCTGACACCGGGTGGCTTCCGTCACCAGGATGAAGCCGTGCGCCACAAAATGCTGGACGCGTTGGGAGACCTGTATCTGGCCGGCGGCCCGATCTTTGGTCACTTCGTCGGCGAGAAATCCGGCCATGCCATGACCAACACATTGCTGCGCAAGCTGTTCGAGACGCCCGGCGCCGTGCGTCCGGTGCTGTGCACGCCTGAGCAAGCCGCACAACTTCCCGGGCAGGGGTTGGTCTGGGACGAAATCCCCGAAGTTGCCTGATCCGGCACGGCCCGGCGACAAATCGGTCGCGGGACCGATAAGGCGTTTTGCACCGGAATTTTATGTGCTAGACCAAAGCTCAATCCGGGGTTACCCAAAGAGACAAGACGACTAGGATGGGCGGTATGGTTGGCACCAAAGCGGCAGTCAGGCTTGCGGGCGCGATTCTTCTGGCAGCTACTTTGACGGCCTGCGGCAACGCGGGCGGCCTGTTTGGCAACAAGGGCGCTGACAAGTCCCAGAACCTTGAAGGCTTTACGCCCGAGCAGATCTACACCCGTGGCGAATACGAGCTTGCGCAGAATCGTCCCGCAGATGCGGCCTGGTACTTTTCCGAAGTCGAACGGCTTTATCCCTATTCCGACTGGGCCAAGCGGTCACTGATCATGCAGGCTTTCGCGTTCCACTCGGACAAGGAGTATGAAGAAAGCCGCGCCGCGGCGCAGCGGTATATCGACTTCTACCCAACCGACGAAGACGCAGCTTATGCGCAGTACCTTCTGGCGCTCAGCTATTATGACCAGATCGACGAGGTCGGCCGCGACCAGGGCCTGACCTTCCAGGCGTTGCAGGCGCTGCGCACGGTGATCGAGGTCTATCCCGACAGCGAATACGCCACCTCGGCCGTGCTGAAATTCGATCTGGCCTTCGACCATCTGGCGGGCAAGGAAATGGAGATTGGGCGCTATTACCTGCGTCAGGATCACTATACTGCGGCCATCAACCGTTTCCGTGTCGTGGTCGAGGATTTCCAGACCACCAGCCACACAGCCGAGGCGCTGTACCGCTTGGTCGAGGCTTATCTGGCCTTGGGGCTGGTCGACGAGGCTCAATCGGCCGGCGCGATCCTGGGCTACAACTACCAGTCGTCTGAATGGTATGACGCGGCTTACAAGCTGCTGACCTCGCGCGGGCTTGAACTCAAGAGCCGCGGCAACAACTGGCTCAGCACGATCTACCGCCAGACCATCAAGGGCCAGTGGTTGTAATCGCCATGGTCACAGGCTTGGGACGCTGACGACCCGATGCTGCGCGCCCTTGATATCCGCGATATGCTGATCATCGACCGGCTGGAATTGACCTTTCAGCCGGGCTTGAACGCGCTGACCGGCGAGACGGGGGCGGGCAAGTCGATCCTGCTCGACTCGCTGGGATTTGTGCTGGGCTGGCGCGGTCGGGCCGAACTGGTCCGGCAGGGGGCCGCGCAGGGCGAGGTCGTGGCCGAGTTCGAACTGCCCGAGGGCCATCCCGCCCATGCGATCCTGGCCGAGGCTGGTTTGCCCGGCGGGTCAGAGCTGATCCTGCGCCGCGTCAACACTGCCGAGGGGCGCAAGACCGCCTGGGTCAATGACCGCCGCTGCTCGGGCGAGGTGCTGCGGGCGCTGTCGGAAACCTTGGTCGAACTGCACGGACAGCATGATGACCGGGGCCTGCTGAACCCGCGCGGCCATCGCGGCATGCTGGACGCCTATGCCGGGGCCGAGCCGCAATTGGCCGCCGTGCGCGCCGCCTGGACCGAGATGGCGCGGGCCCGCAAGGCCCTGGCCGAGACCGAGGCCGCCGTGGCCGCCGTGCGCAGCGAAGAAGAATTTCTGCGGCATTCCGTGGCCGAACTCGACAAACTTGATCCGCAGCCGGGCGAGGACGCCGAACTCGACGCGCGCCGCCGGATGATGCAGGGGGCCGAGCGCATCCGTGACGACGTGGCCCGCGCCTTTGCCATGCTGGGTGGTGACGGGGCCGAAGGGGCGATGGCGGATGCCTTGCGCTGGCTGGAAGGCGTCGCCGACCGGGCCGAGGGCCAACTGGACGAGCCGATCGCGGCCCTTGGGCGCGCCCTTATCGAACTGGGCGAGGCGCAGGACGGCGTGACCGCCTGCCTCGAGGCGCTGGACTTCAACCCGGCCGAGTTGGAGCAGACCGAGGAACGTCTATTCGCCATCCGAGCGCTGGCCCGCAAACATGACGTGGCCCCCGATGACCTGAGCGGTTACGCCGACACGCTGCGCGCCCGGCTGGGCCAGCTTGAGGCCGGTGACGCCGACCTGGCCGACCGCCGTGTTGCGGTGCAGGCCGCGCAGGCCACCTATAACGCGGCCGCCGAGGCGCTCAGCGCCCTGCGGCGCGAGGCTGCCGGCCGGCTGGACGCGGCGGTAATGGCCGAGCTTGCGCCGCTCAAGATGGAGCGTGCGGTGTTCCAGACCCAGATCACGCCCGCCGACCCCGGACCCGAGGGGCAGGACGCCGTGGCCTTTACCGTGGCCACCAACCCGGGCGCCCCGTCGGGCCCGCTGAACAAAATCGCCTCGGGCGGGGAGCTCAGCCGCTTTCTGCTGGCGCTCAAGGTGTGCCTGTCGGGCGATGACAGCACCCGGACAATGATCTTTGACGAAATCGACCGCGGGGTGGGCGGCGCCACCGCGGACGCCGTGGGCCGCAGGCTTGCTGCGCTGGCGCAGGGCGGGCAGGTGCTGGTGGTAACCCATTCTCCGCAGGTCGCGGCCCGCGCGGCGCATCACTGGCGGGTTCAGAAGCACGTGACCGACGGGCAGACCCTGTCCACTGTCCTGCCGCTGTCCGAGCCGGACCGGATCGACGAGATCGCGCGCATGGTCTCGGGCGACGTCATCACCGATGAAGCCCGCGCGGCAGCCCGTTCGTTGTTGCAAGCCTGATGCAGCCGGGCGGCGACACTTGCCTTCAATATCTTGTCAGCCGACTTTTCTAAGCGCCCGGCGTGGCTTAGTAAGGGATACCTGTTTATCCGCAAAGCCCTATGACACAATCAACCCGAACCGTCCTGCGCACTCAGCTCAACCAGGCCCTGGCCGCGCTCAAGGACGCGTGGCGGGTACTGCGGCACCGCGGGCCAAGCCAGATCCAGTTCTGGTTCATCGCGCTGGTGATCGGGATCACGGCGGGCTTCATGGCTTTGGGATTTCGCAAGGGGATCGCGGCCCTGCAAGCGCTGGTCTATCAGACCGACGACATCCTGTTTCTGCACAGCTTTGCCGAGAAACTGCACTGGGCCTGGATTTTGGCGATCCCCACGGTTGGAGGGCTGGTCGTCGGGATCATCCTGCACCGCTTTACCGATGACGGGAGAGTTCGGTCTGTCGCCGATGTGATCGAAGGATCCGCGATCAGTGATGGCCGGGTCGAAACCAAAGCAGGGGTCGCGTCGTTTTTCGCCTCGCTGATCACACTCAGCACGGGCGGGTCGACGGGTCGCGAAGGGCCAGTGGTGCACATGGCGGGCGTGCTTTCGACTTGGGTATGCCAGCGTATCAACGCGGATGGAATAACCGGCCGCGACCTGCTGGGCTGCGCCGTGGCCGCCGCTGTATCGGCCAGTTTCAACGCCCCGATCGCCGGAGCGCTGTTCGCGCTGGAAGTCGTGCTGCGCCATTTTGCAGTCCACGCATTTGCACCGATCGTGATTGCGTCGGTGGCGGGCACCGTCATCAACCGGCTGGCATATGGCGATGTGACCGAGTTTGTCCTGGACACGCCCGGATCCCTGCAATTCTACGTCGAACTTCCGGCCTTTCTGATCCTTGGGTTGATCTGCGGGCTGGTCTCGCTGTTGCTGATGCGGTCGATCTTTTTTGCCGAAGACTTCGGCAATCACGTGCAGGCGCGCCTGTCGCTGCCGCGCTGGCTGCGACCCGCCGTGTCCGGCGCGATGCTGGGCGTGCTGGCGGTGTGGTTTCCGCATATCATCGGCGTCGGATACGAGACGACCATCCGTGCCCTGACCGGAGATCTGGTGCTGACCACGGCCATCCTGTTTGCAGTGATGAAAACCGTGGCAGTGGCCATAACCATGGGTGGTCGTATGGGCGGCGGGGTATTTTCTCCGTCGTTGATGATCGGCGCGCTGACCGGCCTTGCCTTTGGCCTGATCGCCACAGGCCTTCTGCCAAGCGTGTCGGGCACGCATACGCTATATGCTTTTGCCGGCATGGGTGCTGTTGCGGCGGCGGTTCTGGGCGCTCCGATCTCGACCACGTTGATTGTGTTCGAACTGACCGGAGACTGGCAGATCGGCCTTGCCGTGATGGTCTCGGTGTCCATGTCCACGGCGTTGGCCTCCCGCCTTGTGGACCGGTCCTTCTTCCTGACCCAGCTCGAGCGCCGCGGGGTGCATTTGGCCGCCGGGCCACAGGCTTATTTGCTGGCGATGCTGCGCGCCGGGGCCGTGATGCGCCCGCTGGGAGATCCGAATACGGCAAGCAGGGAGGAGGTTCAGGAGATGATCGAGCAGGGCCTGTGCGTCCGGGCCAGCGCAACCCTCGAGGCGGCAATGCCGTATTTCGATCGAGACGGAGTCACCTGGCTCCCGGTGGTTGTTCGGGATGACGACGGGGTCGAAAATCCGGTCGGAGCCTTGTACCACGTGGACGCATTGAAGGCGTACAACCGTGCACTGGCCGCAACAGCGGCCGAGGAACACTCATGACGAAGCAGTGGCAGGCCAGCCACTGAGAGTTTCTCTTTGATTTTGACGCCTAGTCAAAAGGTGAGAACATTCTAGCCTGATGGAAGAATTATCCTTGATAGTCACTTTTATGGAGGTCTGAACATGTCTTTCGAACGGTCTTCTTTGCTGACTGTGGTGGTTGCGGTTTCGATGATTGGTGCTGTCCCCGCGCGGGCGCAGGAGGCTCCGTACGTGACCGGATTTCTCGGTATCACCGATATGGGCGACTATGATTTTGATTTTTTCCAGACAGTTCCTTCGGTCGTGGTTGGCCAAGGCACCATCACAACCGACAATGGTGTAACCTACGGCCTGGCCGTCGGACTGCGTGTCGCACCAAATCTGCGGGCCGAGATCGAACTTTCATATGCTTCGAATGATACCAAGGAAATCGGTCGCCCGTTTACTCAGTATGACGGAAGCTTTGATGCGACCTTCGGGATGGCAAACCTTTGGTATGACGTCCCGGTACAGGGCAGGTTCAAGCCCTATGTTGGTGGCGGGCTCGGGTTTGCGCGCGTGTCCCACGACGGTCAGTCCGGTGCTGGCGTGACACTGGTCGATGACAGTGACACCGCCATTGCGGGGCAATTGGGGTTTGGCGGACGCTTTCAGGTAGGGGAACGCGGGAACATTGACATCGGGTACCGCTACAAGACGACCGGCGATCTTGATTTCACCACCACCCAAGTGTTCATCCCGACAGATCTCGCGAATGGCCGCTACTCTTCGCACTCGCTCATTGTCGGATACAGCTACAGTTTCTGACAGACGTAGTTGAGGGCTAGGTTTGTCTAGCCCTCAAATCTGTTCGACCCTCACCGATTCCAGCGGGTAGAAAGCAAGGTAGCCCTTGATTTCGGCAACGGCGGGAATTGGATCTTCATAGCTCCAGACCGCATTCTGCGTCACGCTCGACTTGTTAACGATCGAGTAGTGCGTAGCATCGCCTTTGTGCGGGCAGTGGGTCAACTTGTCGGTCTTGTCCAGAAAGGCCATCGCGATGTCTGCGCGTGGAAAGTAGATGACGGGGGCCAGATCGCCTTCCAACAGTTCCAGGGCGTTGGTCGTTTCGCCCATAATCGCGCCACCGGATCTGACGCACCACTTGCCAGGTGCTTTGCGGATCTTGATGTAGTCTGTCATGTCTGCTCCTTCCCTCGTCGTCGCGGCCTCGTTGTGGTCAGGCCTTCGCCTATGCCCATAGTATGTGACAAACGGGTGTCACAAGGGCGCGGTTGCGGCATCCAACCACAGTTGCGCGGCATGTGACAGTCTTGGCCGGACTTTTTCCGCCACGTCCCGGTGATACGCGTTCAGCCAATCACGCTCGGCACTGGTCAGCATGTCGACGACGATCAGGCGTCGATCGATGGGGACATATGTCAGTGTCCGCCAGCACAGCATCGCGCGCTCGGGGTCTGCGCCGGGCAGGGCGGGGGCCTCCTCAACAACCAGCAGGTTTTCAATCCGAATGCCGAAGGCACCTTCGCGGTAGTAACCCGGTTCATTCGACAGGATCATCCCGGGCTCGAGCGGAACGTGGCTGACCCGCGCCAGACGCTGTGGTCCTTCGTGAACGCTCAGGTATGCGCCGACACCGTGGCCGACGCCGTGATTGAAATCCTGGCCCGCGGCCCACAAAGGTGCCCGGGCGATGCACTCGATGTCTCGACCGGCCAGACCAACGGGCCAGCGCAGTTGCGACATCGCGATCATTCCCTTCAGAACCCGGGTAAAGCAGCTCTTTTCCTCGTCTCCTAGCGTGCCGATGGGGATCGTCCGGGTGATGTCCGTGGTGCCATCCAGGTATTGTCCACCGCTGTCCAGAACCAGAATATGACCGTCCTCAAGCCGGCTGTCGGTTTCTTCGGTCACTCTGTAGTGCATGATGGCGCCGTTTGGCCCGGTGCCCGCAATGGTGTCGAACGAGATATCCTGCAACGCATTGTCGCGCCGCCGGTTCTCCTCCAACCGTGTGACCACCTGCATTTCGGTCACGCTGCCGGGTGGTTGGGCATCCAGCCAGCACAGTGTTTCGATGACTGCGGCGGCGTCACGAAGATGCGCGGCGGCGCTGCCGGCAATTTCGGCTTCGTTCTTACAGGCCTTGGGGCGGGCGCAGGGATCGCCGCCATCCACGGCCCGGTCGCCAAGCACATCGGCAACGGCCTGCGGCAGAGTTCCCATGTCCACTTGCACCGCGCCCTCAAGCGCTGCAACAGCGTTCAGGAACGCGTCGGGTTCGTGGATCGAAACGCGCGGCCCCAGATGCTCGTCCATCCCCTTCAGCTTTTTTGCGGCCATGAACAGGTCCACGTGCCCGTCGGCCTGCAAAATCGCAAATCCATGCGCAACCGGGTTGTACGGAATGTCCGATCCGCGGATGTTCAGCAGCCACATGATCGAATCCGGCAACGTGATGACGGCAGCCGACCTCCCGTTCTGAGCCAGCGCCGAAGCCAGCCGCGAGACCTTGCTTTCGGCGCTTTCACCTGCATATTCCAGCGGGTGCACCTTGACCGGGTTCATTGGCGGTGGTGGCTGGTCGGACCAGATGCGGTCCACAAGATTGTCTGACGCAACCAACTCTATCCCGCTATTCTGCAGCTCGGCCCGGGTTGCGGTGATCTGTCCGGCGGAATGCAGCCAGGGATCGAACGCCACTTTCCCTCCATCGGGCAATTGCTGCTTCAACCACGCCGCAAGGCTTACGTCCGGCCAAGGTACCGGCGTGAAATCGGATGCCACCTGCGCCTTGACCTGAGTGCGATACCGTCCGTCCACAAATACGCCGGCCACGTTTCGCAGCGCTGCGCAGAACCCGGCAGAACCAGTGAATCCGGTCAGCCATGCCAGCCGCCCGTCGCGGGCGGCCACATATTCGCCCTGATGCGCGTCGGCACGCGGGACGATGAAGCCATCCTGTCCTTCGCGCTCCAATTCTTTGCGCAGCGCCGCCAAACGTGGCGGCCCCTGTTCGGGTCGCGCCGTGACTTCGAAAGACTGGAACATCTGCATCTCCTTCGGCTCACTACAGGTCTTGATCGCCTGCCTTCACCTTTCTTTTAAATGCTCTCGCTGGAGGCAAGACCGGCCTCATCCGGCCTTTTTCATGCCCATCACGCGGGCCCGCGCGCGCGGGTCGCTGTCGAACAGCGCGGCCAATTGCTCGGTTATCGCTCCTGCCAGCTGTTCGACATCGGTAATCGTGACCGCGCGATCATAATAGCGGGTGACGTCGTGGCCGATGCCGATGGCCAGCAACTCGACCATCTTGCGCTTTTCGACCATGGCGATGACATCGCGCAGATGCTTCTCAAGGTAGTTGGCGGGGTTCACGCTGAGTGTTGAATCATCGACCGGAGCGCCATCCGAGATCACCATCAGGATCTTGCGCTGTTCACGACGCGCCAACATCCGGCGGTGGGCCCATTCCAGCGCCTCGCCGTCAATGTTTTCCTTCAGCAGGCCTTCTTTCATCATCAGGCCAAGGTTGGGCCGTGCGCGGCGCCAAGGCGCGTCGGCGCCCTTGTAGACGATGTGGCGCAGGTCATTCAGGCGGCCGGGTTGCTGTGGGCGGCCATCGTTCAGCCACGCCTCACGCGCTTGTCCACCCTTCCATGCCCGCGTCGTGAAGCCCAGGATCTCGACCTTCACGTTGCACCGTTCCAGCGTGCGGGCCAGAACATCGGCGCAGATCGCTGCAATGGAAATCGGCCGTCCACGCATCGAGCCCGAATTGTCCAGCAACAGTGTCACCACGGTGTCGCGGAACTCGGTATCCTTCTCGACCTTGAAGCTGAGCGGTGTCGTGGGGTTGGCCACCACCCGCGCCAGCCGACCGGCATCCAGAATGCCCTCTTCGCGGTCAAACTCCCAGCTGCGGTTCTGCTGTGCTTGAAGGCGGCGCTGCAGCTTGTTGGCCAAGCGGCTGACGGCGCCCTTCAGCGGCTCGAGCTGCTGATCAAGATAGGCCCGCAGCCGTTCCAGTTCGGCGGGTTCGGCAAGGTCCTCGGCCGCAATCTCTTCGTCATGCGTGCTCAGGTAGACCATGTAGTCCGGATCGGCCTCGGATGCGGGCGGAGGGGCAGGCGGCTCCAAAGGCGCTTCGCCCTCGGGCATCTCGGCTTCTTCACCCATCTCGTCCTCGGCCATCTCGTCCATCGAGACCTGCGCCTGAGACTGATCCTGTTGCTCTTCCTGAGTTTGCTCGGGCGTCGCGTCGGCGTCCTGGTCGTCTTGGTCGTCCTGGCCGGTGCTGTCCGGATCGGGCTGTTCTTCGGCGTCTTCCTCGGCCTGATCTTCCTGATCTTCGTCCAGTTCGTCCGGGTCGTCACCCAACTGGTCGCCATAGCCCAGATCCTTGATCATCTGGCGGGCGAATTTGGCGAATTCGGCCTGATCCGAGAGCACCTCGTCGAGATTCTCCAACACCCCGCCGGCCTGTTCCTCGATGAATCCGCGCCACAGGTTCATGACGTTCTCGGCTGCAGCGGGCAGATCACGCCCGGTCGCCAGATGACGGATCAGATAACCCGCCGCCACCGCAAGCGGTGCCTCGGAGGGTTGCTTGCATTGGTCATAGCCGCGCCGCAACGCCTCGTGGCCGATCTTGACGTCAATGTTCGAAGCCGTGCCGGGCATGTCCCGGGCGCCCATCGCTTCGCACCGGGCGGTTTCCATCGCTTCATAGAGGTCGCGCGCCATATCTCCCGGAGGCGCATATCGTGCATGCGTCGCATCGTCATGGTAGCGACGGTTCAGCGCCAGGGCATCTGCGGTGCCCCGCGCCAAAAGAACCTCTTCGCGTGTCATTCGGCGTGACACCTGCGGCAGGCGCATCGAGTCTCCGGACAGGCCCGACGGGTCGACGGAATAGCTTACCGACAACTCGGGATCATCGGCCATGACCTTGGTCGCCTCGGCCAGAGCCTTCTTGAACGGATCAGCAGGGTTGTCGTTCTTCTGCGCCATATCTATCAGCCCTCACTCACGCCCTTAGGCCCGACGCCCGGTTAAAGTGGCCGGACCCCGTCTTCATCTGGCCCCCGATGTCCCCGCCGGGGGCGTTGCGCCCGATCTGGGCGCAATCGATGCCATCAACCCAGGCTCACGCTGGCCGCGCTTTCCGGCAGTTCTTCGTCAAAACAACGCTGATAGAACTCGGCAACGGTCTGCCGTTCCAACTCGTCGCATTTGTTCAGGAAAGACAGGCGGAAGGCGTAGCCCACGTCGCGGAAGATCTCGGCGTTCTGCGCCCAGTTGATAACGGTACGCGGGCTCATCACGGTCGACAGATCGCCGTTCATGAACGCCGTCCGTGTCAGGTCGGCAACGGTGACCATCTGGCTGACGGTCTTGCGGCCTTTTTCGGTGTTGTAATGCGGCGCTTTGGACAGAACGATCATGACCTCGGCGTCGTGGCTGAGGTAGTTCAACGTCGCCACCAGCGACCAGCGGTCCATTTGGGCCTGGTTGATCTGCTGGACGCCATGATACAGGCCGGTGGTGTCACCTAGGCCCACGGTGTTGGCGGTGGCGAACAGGCGGAAATAGGGGTTGGGCGTGATGATCTCGTTCTGGTCCAGCAAGGTGAGCTTGCCGTCATGCTCCAGAACCCGCTGGATCACGAACATCACATCGGCACGGCCGGCGTCGTATTCATCGAACACGATGGCCACAGGGTTGCGCAGCGCCCACGGCAGAATGCCCTCGTGGAACTCGGTCACCTGTTTGCCGTCGCGCAGCTTGATCGCATCCTTGCCGATCAGGTCGATCCGGCTGATGTGGCTGTCCAGATTGACGCGCACGGCAGGCCAGTTCAATCGCGCAGCGACCTGCTCGATATGGGTCGATTTGCCGGTGCCGTGATAGCCCTGGATCATCACCCGGCGGTTGTGGGTGAACCCGGCCAGAATTGCCAGCGTGGTTTCGGGATCAAACTTGTAGGTAGGGTCGATTGCCGGCACGCGTTCGCTGCTTTCGGCGAACCCTTTGACGGACATATTGCTGTCGATCCCGAACACGTCACGGACCGAGATCTCTTCGGTGGGTTTTGCGTTGATATCGGTCGATCCGTCAGCCATTCGCCTTGTCCTTATCCTTTGGCCCGTTTTGCCGGGTTTGAACCAGTGTGTGGTGCAACATATTGCAGGCAAGGGCAAGGGAAAGCCGTTCGCGCCGTCACGTAGTCCGGTGTTTCTTTGAAACTGGCTCTATACACGGGCGGTCGGCCGCGGATGGGCGGGATAACCGGAAGTCCGCACCATGCGGTTCCCAGATCATCCAAGTGTGCACCGGCGTAGTTGGGGTCGGACCTAAGAAACAAACACCCGCCGGCAATTCGGATTGGTCGGGATTTCGTTGTGGGGCAACACGCAAATCCGCCTAATCGGGCTGACACTAGGCAAAATAAATTCAAACAATATAATACCTTCAGTTCTTGGTTTGAGCGGGACGCGCGCTGTCATGCAATTCGCCGCCGGTGTGGCGGTGCACTAGGGCGCAACCCGTCGGGTGTTTGTATGGTTTCGACCCCAATTGATCCGCTTGACGCGGTCCTTCTGACCATATCAGGGGACACATCCGGCACGGTGACGGGCGAGCCCCCTTTGCCGGCGACTGGCGAGCTGGACGGAACAATTGGTGTCCCAGGCCCTGGATGGACGCCATTTGCCACTTTCTGGGAGATTTCGACGCCGCCGCAGTTCGGTACGGCATCAATCACGCTGGTCAGCGGGCAATGGACCTATGAGGTGGACCCCGCCTACTACGACAGCCTCGATCCCGGCACGTATACCGACACCTTCGTCGTGCGCGGTGTTGGCACCGCGTTCAACCCGGGTGGGGAACTGATCGGAGGCGAGGCGTTTCAGACCATCACCATCGAGATCGAGGTCGTCTGCTTTGCCTTGGGTACACTGATTGAAACCCCATCCGGGCCAGTGCCGGTGGATCAGCTGGAACCCGGAGATCTGGTTCTGACCATGGATCGCGGGGCGCAGCCGGTTCGATGGGCGGAATCCGCGCGTATTTCGACGGATCAACTGGACCAGAGCCCGCATCTCTGTCCGATCGAAATCGCGCCGGGCGCGCTTGGGCCGAACCGACCATCCAGACCGCTGCGGGTATCTCCACAGCATCGCATGTTGCTGGACGGCCCGCTGGTGGAATTGCTGTTCGGCGAGTCCGAGGCCTTGGTTGCGGCCTGCCATCTGGTCGGCCTGCCCGGAATTCGCTGGGTCCGTCCGCGTGAAGGCGTGACCTATGTGCATGTCCTGCTGGATCATCACGAAATTCTGTTCGCAGAAGGTGCGCCCGCCGAAAGCCTGTTTCTGGGAGAAGAGGCGCTGACGACGCTCAGCTCGGACGGGTTGCAGGAGTTGGCCGACATTTTCGGGGACCGGTTGAACGCGCTGGTCGATGGGTTCCCGAACCTCGCGCGCCGGGCGCTCAAACGGTTCGAGGCGCAGGTATTCCTGTCCGAATATGCCCAGGCAACGGACCGGTCCGCTGCGGCGGCCGAACTTACTTGAAGTTCCTGCTGTCCTTGATTTGATCCCAGGCCCAGACGACTTCCTGCAGCTGTTCTTCTTGGCTGCGGTCGCCGCCGTTCATGTCCGGGTGCAGCACCTTGATAAGCTTTTTGTAGGCTTTGCGAACCTCGGCCTTGGTCCAGGTGTCCTTGGCTTCGAGGATTTCGATCGCACGACGCTCAGTGGGCGGCAGGCGACGGCCTGTTGCGGCCCGACCGGGGTTTTTGGTCGCGTTTTCGCCCAGAACCTGATGCGGATCTTCGATGCCCAGCCGGGCCCAGGCCCGCGCCTCGGGATCGCCCATCGGCTTGGTTTCGCGTTCCCACACTTTGTCTTTCGACCGTTGGGCGTTCAGCTCGGCCTCGGTGGTGCCGTCGAAGAAATTCCACTTCTGGTTATATTCGCGCACATGCTGCTGGCAGAACCAGAAAAAGTCGTCTAGCACATCCGGTGCCTTGGGCGCGCGGAACTTGCCGGCTTCCTGGCATCCTTCGTGGTCACAGACCCGGGTCGAGGTCTCGGACGCGCCCGACATGCCCCGACGCCCGCGCGGATTTTTCTTCTTGGCGCTGGACACCGACATGTCGAATCCGAAGGGATCTGATTTCACCATATGCTCATCCTCATGAACGCGTCTTTTCGACTCGGAGGCAGCAGTTTAATCTAAGTGATCGAAAGTAGAAGAGGGGCGCGGCAAAATAATTGCCGCTGAGCGTAAAAATGACCGTGACCGACGAAATCCGCCAGCGACTTCAGGCCGAGTTCAACCCGCGTGAGCTGGAAGTCGTGGACGACAGTGAACGCCATCGCGGCCACGCAGGGTTTCAGGAAGGCGGCGAAAGCCACTTCAACGTCCGAATTCGCGCTGCCGCGTTTCAGGGGCAGTCCCGCGTTGCGCGTCACAGGGCCGTTCACAAGGCCCTGGGCGACATCGTTCCGCGCATCCACGCCCTGGCTTTGGACATCGGTGACTGAAGCCTTTCGCCCGACGTTGTCGATTATTGTCGGCTTTTTTCAATAATCTGCTATGTTTCCCGTGATTTGCGCGGAGGAAACTATGGAACAGATGAGCCACGCCGTTCGTACGGTGCTGTCAAAATACGCAACCTTTCAGGGGCGCGCGCCGCGCTCCGAGTTCTGGTGGTGGGTGTTGGCGCTCTTTTTGGTGCTGGTTGTCACACAGTTGATAGACGGTGCGGTGGTGGCGCCTTTGCTGGGCTTCGATGCCTTCGCTTCGGAAGCCGGTCAACCGCTGTCGTGGCTAGTCTCGTTGGGCGTGATCGTGCCGAACATCGCGGTGGGTGTGCGCCGTCTGCATGACACCGGGCGGTCCGGTTGGTGGATCCTGATCGGTTTGATTCCGCTGATCGGTACGCTGATCCTTCTGTATTTCTACATTCAACCCAGCGAGCAGGCCGAAAACGCCTACGGTGCCGCGCCGGCCTGACGCGGCCTTCGCCTAGCTGTCGGGCTTTTCTTTCTCTTCCTCGGCATCCGCTTTGGGGGCATCTTCTGACTTGGCCGGCTTCAGCGTCAGCGGCGGGTCGTCATGATCCTGCGCGATGCGGGCCGGAGCCTCGACTTGACCCGCCGCAGCCGCATCGTCCGGGCCAGGAACCGGCCGTGCCAGAGGAGTGTCATCCGCTTCTGGCGGGGTCAGGAGTGCGGCGACGTCGTCGTTGGCGACTTCGGTTTCGACCGCACGGCGAAACACCAGAACATTGCGCCAGTTTTCGGCGGACCCGGTCAGGCCGACCCGCTCCTCGCTGGGCAGCAGCTCGGCGCGCTGGTACTCCCAGCCTTTCGCACCCAACTCGTTCAGCAATTGCTCGATGGTGACGGCAAACCGGCCCTCGGGTGTTTTGACCCCTTTGGCTTTGGTGCCTTTCTTGGGGGCCGGGACGACCTTGTATTCGTAACGCTGCATCAATGGTTCCTGAACTGGTGTTGGCGGGCAATGTATCGTTCCGTCCGGGACGGGGAACAGAAAACTTCGCGCCCCGGCGAATTTCAGCCTCGACTGTTGCTTTCCCCCTGCGTCGCCTTTGAGGCGATCTTCAGGCACAGCTCGGTCGCCACCGCCATGTCCTGGACCGAGATCCACTCCAGCGGCCCGTGGATGCATTGCATCCCGGTAAAGATGTTGGGGCAGGGGGTGCCGAACTCGGTCAGGCGCGACCCGTCCGTGCCGCCGCGGATCGGAACCGAGACCGGCTCGATCCCCATGTCGCGGCAGGCCTCGCGCGCCAGATCCACCGGTGTCATGTCCTTTTCCAGCCAATAGCGCATGTTGCGGTACTGGTGGCTGATCTCGACGCTGATCCTAGCGCGCGGTTCGCTGGCCTGCACCGCGTCGCAGACCTTGCGCACCAGTTCGCCCTTGGCTTCCAGCCCGTCCATCTCGAAATCGCGCAGGATCAGTTTGATCTCCATCTCGGACGAGCCGCCGTTCAGATCGGTCACGTGGATGAACCCTTCGCGCCCGTCGGTGACTTCGGGAGTCATGGTGGCCTGCGGCAACGTCTGCACGATCTTGGTCGCCAGATGGGTCGCGTTCACCATCTTGTCCTTGGCCAGGCCCGGGTGAATCGAAACGCCCTCGATCCGGATCACCGCCCGGTCGGCCGAGAAGCTCTCGTATTCGATCTCGCCCAGTTGCTGACCATCCAGCGTATAGGCGAAGTCGGCGCCCAGATCCTTGGGAAGCGCCTCGGTCACGCCGCGGCCGATTTCCTCGTCGGGGGTAAAGGCGATGCGGATCGGTCCATGCGCGATCGTCCTATCGGCCAGCAGGTGCCCGGCCATGGTCATGATGATCGACACGCCCGCCTTGTCGTCGCCTCCCAGTAGCGTGGTGCCCGAGGCGGTGATCAGGTCGTCGCCGACCTTGCTGGCCAGATAGGGATGCTCGGCTGGGGACAGCACCAGCGACGGATCGTCGGGAAAGGTGATGTCGCCGCCATTGTAGCCCTTGATGACCCGCGGCTTGACCCCGGTCGCGTTGAACTGCGGCGCGGTGTCCACATGGGCCAGAAAGCCGATGGTCGGCCCCGGCGCGGTGCCCGGAATGGTGGCCAGAACGACGCCATAGTCCGTCATGGTCACATCCTGCGCGCCCATTTCGGTCAACTCCTGCCGCAGCAGGTTCAGCATGTCGTACTGGATTTCGGTGCTGGGGGTGGTGGGCGAGTTTTCGTCGCTCTGGCTGTCGATGGCCGCATAGCGAACCAGCCGCTCCTCCAGCTCCTGGTCAAATCTGTTCTGCATGGCACCTTACCTCTCTGGCCAAGACAAAGGCCGCAACCGGCCGCCCGAGTCAAGCGCCGCCTCGAGCCTGGAAGGCGTCAAGAACTCCGGGTAAAACTTTGAGCAACCGGGCAAACCCGGCTGCCCGGCCTGTACAAATGGAAAGACCTTATTGGCCCAGCTTCTGCGCAACCAACTGGTTGACCGCCTTGGGGTTGGCCTTGCCGCCGGTGGCCTTCATCACCTGTCCGACGAACCAGCCGGCCAGCTTTGGGTTCACCTTGGCCTTCTCGACTTGGGCCGGGTTGGCAGCGATGATCTCGTCCAAAGCAGCCTCGATGGCACCGGTGTCGGTCACCTGCTTCATGCCGCGCTCTTCGACGATCTGCGCCGGGTCGCCGCCTTCGGTATAGACGATCTCGAACAGGTCCTTGGCGATCTTGCCCGAGATGGCGTCCGAGGCGATCAGGTCGATGATCTCACCCAGCTGCGCGGGCGAAACCGGCGAGTCGGTGATGTCGCGGTCGTCTTTCTTCAGGCGGCCGAACAGCTCGTTGATGACCCAGTTCGCGGCCAGCTTGCCGTTGCGACTCTTGGCGACCTCTTCGAAGTACACGGCCGATTCAACCTCGGCGGTCAGCACCGAGGCGTCATAGTCAGTCAGGCCAAAATCGTTGATGAAACGGGCCTTTTTCTCGTCCGGCAGCTCGGGCAGCTTGGCGGCGATGTCATCGACCCAAGCCTGCTCGATCTCAAGCGGCAGCAGGTCGGGGTCCGGGAAATAGCGATAGTCGTGCGCCTCTTCCTTGGACCGCATCGAGCGCGTCTCGCCCTTGTCGGGGTCATACAGGCGGGTCTCCTGCTCGACCTTGCCGCCGGCCTCGACGATGGCGATCTGGCGACGCGCCTCGACCTCGATGGCCTGCTGGATGAAACGCATCGAATTCATGTTCTTGATCTCGCAACGCGTGCCCAAGTGCGAAAAGTCCTGCGTTTCCATGTATTTCTCATAGTCGCCCGGACGGCAGATCGACACGTTCACGTCGGCCCGCAGATTGCCGTTCTGCATGTTGCCGTCGCAGGTGCCAAGGTAACGCATGATCTGGCGCAGCTTGGCGATGTAGGCGGCGGCCTCTTCCGGGCCGCGGATGTCGGGGCGGCTGACGATCTCCATCAGGCAGACGCCGGTGCGGTTCAGGTCGACGAAGGACATGTTCGGATCCATGTCGTGGATCGATTTGCCTGCGTCCTGTTCCATGTGGATACGCTCGATGCGCACCATGCGCGCGGTGCCGTCGCCCAGTTCCACCAGAACTTCGCCTTCGCCCACGATCGGGTGATACAGCTGGGAAATCTGGTAGCCCTGTGGCAGGTCGGGATAGAAATAGTTCTTGCGGTCAAAGGCCGATTTCAGGTTGATCTGCGCTTTCAGGCCAAGACCCGTGCGCACTGCCTGTTCCACGCAGAATTCGTTGATCACCGGCAGCATGCCCGGCATGGCCGCATCCACGAAAGACACGTTCGAGTTCGGCTCGGCCCCGAATTTGGTCGATGCCCCCGAGAACAGCTTGGCATTGGACGAGACCTGCGCGTGCACCTCCATCCCGATCACCAGTTCCCAGTCGTGTTTGGCACCGGCGATGGTCTTGGGTTTGGGCAGTTCATAGGTCAAGTCGAGCATGGCGCGCCTCATTTCCGCAGAAGTTCAGGCATGGGTATTATGCCCGGCAAGGCCAAGGGGCAAGGGGCAAAGGGTGCCGAGACGCAATTCTCAGTGGCTGGTCAGTTGCAGACCTGAAGGCGTGAAGGTCACGTCGGTCCCGTTGCGCAATTCCTCGCGGAACAGATCACCGATGGCGCGCAAAGCGTCACGCTGTCCACGTGCCGCGAACCGCTCGGGTGAGTTGACGCGGACCGAGTTGTTGAACCCGTTGGCCGCGTGGGCCCAGATGAGCGGGTGCAGTTCGGTCAAATGATCGCGGATCAGCCATTGGGCGGCCTCCCGGATCTGGCACCGGACCAGATCGGCCTTGTCGTCCAGACCGAACCCATTCTGCACCGTGATCGCGCAATACGAGGCCAGCAGGTTGATCGTTTGCTGGTCCGGCATCCGTTGCACAATGTCGCGCAGACCTTCCAGAAAATACTCGACGTCCAGCCGCGCGCAGGCTTGTTCATCCAAGGCAATTGCGTCGAACTGAACCCACGTGTATCCGCCGGCACCCCACGTGTCGCGCGTATTCGCGGCATTGCGCAGGGCCTGCACCTCAAGCTCTTCATAGCTGCCGAACCATCGCGGCAGCAGGTGGCTGCCCATCGCGCGCATGTGTCGATGGTTTCGCGGATCCAGCGAAATAAGGCGTTCGTACTGATCCGCCACCCGGGCCCGCTGGGTGCGCTGACCAGCCAGCAGGGCACAGTCGGCGGCGGCGACCACAGGGCTGTCCGGCAGCGCCTTGCGGCACTCGGGCAGGATGGCTGCAGCCCGGTCAAAATGTGCAGCACAGCGTGAACGATGCAGCGGCGGCAGCGCCGCGTCCAGAGCCGTGCCACGCCACGCCCATGCCAGATCGATGTGGGCCAGGGCGACGATGAGAGCAATCATCGGATCATCGGGATGATCTTGTTTCACACCCTCAAGCTCGGAAATACCGCCAAGCAGGTCGTACTCGGCGATCGCACCGCCGTCGGACAGCGCGTGTTCGGCGGCCAGGACAACATCCGATCGCGCGCCAAATGCCAGAAGATCGGCGATGGGCAGCCCGTCCGGGGCTGTTGTCCGCGCTTGGTCCGCGGCCCGGATCTCGGTTGACAGTTCGGCCCAACGATCCTGCCGAGCAAGATGGCGCCCGCGTTCGATCATGTCCCGCCCGATCAGGTCAGCCGCACCCAGTTCCGCAACGGGAATATTGAGACGCCCGACATCTTCCAGACAGCGGGAACCCGCGTCCGAAACCGGAGCCACGTGAGTTGATATGGGATTGATACGGGCAAGACCTGCCCAGAACGACCGGAACATCGAAAACACTCGAAACTGTACAAACTTGTTAACTAGCGGTGAATTCTGAACCGGAATTGTGACCAGTTCAAGGATTCTAACATTAAACTTTCTGCTTCAATGGATCAGACAGGATCAATCGACGCGGATTCCGTGAATCGTTTCAGAATACCGTGAAATGGTGTCGGTCAACCCGAAATCCAGCCTGTTGCAGCGCCTGTTCCAGCTGTTTGTGCGGCGGCAGGGCTTCGTCGGGCAGGCGCAGGCGTTTGCCGTTGGTCAGGATGATCGACACGCGCACCGAGAAGTCCCAGCGCGTGTCGAAGCGGAAGAAGTCGATCTCGGTCACGTCGATCTCGCCCTGCCGAGCGCCCGAATGCCAGCGCAGTTTTACCGGGTCCAGGTTCAGCCCGGCGTCGGTGTCTCGCAGCACGTCCCACAGCGCGGGCAGGGTGCCCAGCGCCAGCAACCCGATCAGCCACCAGGCCGCGTCGAAAACCAACACCAGCGCCAGCAGCCCCGCATAGACAGCCGCCAGAATGACGATGCTGCGGGGCGACCGGTTGTGGCGGGTAAAGCGGAACCCGGAGCCCTCGGGCGCCGTCATGCCCCGAGGATGCGCGAGACCATCTCGGTCGTGTCGCGCGACAGGTTCGGGGTTTCGGCGATGCGGGTCAGCTGCGCGCGGATCAGCTCCTGACGGTCGGCGTCATAGCGTTTCCAGGTCTGGAAGGCGGTGCACATGCGCGCGGTGGTCTGCGGGTTGACCGGGTCCAGCCGGATCAGCCAGTCGGCCAGCAAGGCGTAGGACGCGCCGCCGGCATGGTGGAACCCGGCGTGGTTCATCGCCAGCCCACCCATCAGCGCACGGAACCGGTTGGGGTTCTTCCAGTTGAAATCGGGATGCTCGGACAAGGTGCGGGCGATCCGCGGCGCATCATCCGGTGCGGCAAGCGAGGCCTGAAGCCCAAACCATTTGTCCAGAACCAGCCGGTCGTCGTGCCACTGGTCGTAGAATGCCGCCAGTTCCGACTGACCTTTGCCGGCACGCAGCAGGCAGGACAGAGCGCTGAGCTGCAGGGTCATGTTGTCGGCTTTGGCATAGACCTCGGCCGCCATGGCGCCGCCGTCCAGCCGGGTGGTCAGCGCCAGCGCGGCGCTGCCCAGGGTGCGCTTGCCCGCCTGTTCGGCATCGGGCGAATAAGGGCCGTCGACCAGCGCCTCGGAGTGCAGGCGGGGCAGCAGGTCCTGCATGTGCTGGGCGGTGGCCTGGCGCAGGGTCTCGACCGCACGCCAGATCGCCATCGGGTCGGGCGTTTCGCCCTGTTCGTGCAGCGCGGCGGCCAGTTCCGACTGGGTCGGCAGGCCCAGCATCAGCGCGCGATAGGCCGGGTCCAGATCGGCGTCGCGCAGAACAGCCAGCAGGCCATCCAGATATTCCGCATCGGGGGGCGCGTCCTGGGTGATCATGCGCAGCAAACTGTCTTGCGCCAGCGTCCGCCCGGCCTCCCACCGGTTGAACGGATCCGTGTCATGGGCCAGCAAAAATGCGCGTTCGGCGTTCGGGCGGTCGTGTTCAAGGATCACCGGCGCCGAGAACCCCCGCAGGATCGAGGCGACGGGCCGCGCGGCCAGCCCCTCGAACGTGAAGCTCTGGCGCGCTTCGGTCAGTTCCAGCACCTCGGTCCCGCGCACCTCGTCGCCATTGGGGCCCAGCAGGCCCACGGCCACGGGGATCACCTGTGGCAGCTTCTCGGGCTGGCCGGGTGTGGGTGGGGTGCTTTGGGACAGGGTCAGGGTAAAGGTGCCGTCGGCCCAATCCTCCTCGACCTTTACCCGGGGCGTGCCAGACTGGCTGTACCAACGCTTGAACTGGGCCAGGTCGCGGCCAGTCGTGTCCTCGAACACTTTCAGCCAGTCCTCAATCGTGCAGGCTTGCCCGTCATGGCGTTCGAAATACAAGTCCAGCGCCTTGGAATAGGCCTCGTCCCCCACCAGCGTTTTCAGCATGCCGATCACCTCGGCGCCTTTTTCATAGACGGTCGCGGTGTAGAAGTTGTTGATCTCTTGAAAGCTTTCGGGGCGCACGGGGTGCGACAGCGGCCCGTTGTCCTCGGGGAACTGGCGCGCGCGCAGGTCGATCACGTCATGGATACGCTTGACCGGGGCCGAGCGCATGTCCGAGGTGAACTGCGCGTCGCGGAACACGGTCAGTCCCTCTTTCAGACACAGCTGGAACCAGTCGCGGCAGGTGATGCGGTTGCCGGTCCAGTTGTGGAAATACTCATGCGCGATGATCGCCTCGATCCGTTCGAAATTGGCATCGGTCGAGGTTTCCGGGCTGGCCAGCACCGCCGACGAGTTGAAGATGTTCAGCCCCTTGTTCTCCATCGCGCCCATGTTGAAATCATCCACGGCGACGATGTTGAACACGTCCAGATCGTATTCGCGGCCATAGACATCCTCGTCCCATTTCATCGACCGCTTCAGGGCCTCCATGCCAAAGGCGCATTTGCCCTCGTCCCCGGGGCGGACCCACAGATTTAGTTCCACATGCCGCCCCGATTTGGTGGTGAAACTGTCGGAATGGGCAACCAGATCACCGGCGACCAGCGCGAACAGATAGGCGGGTTTGGGCCAGGGGTCGGTCCATTCGGCCCAGCCTTCGCCCTTGCCCGTCGGGTTGCCGTTCGACAGCAGCACCGGCAGGTCGCCGTTGATGCGCACGGTGAAGGTGGACATCACGTCGGGCCGGTCGGGATAGAAGGTGATCTTGCGGAACCCCTCGGCCTCGCACTGCGTGCAGTACATGCCGTTGGACATATAGAGCCCTTCGAGCGCGGTGTTGTTGCCGGGGTCGATCTCGACCTCGGCCTCCCAGACGAAGGGGGTGTCGGGGACGCTGGTGGTCAGGCCTTTGTCGGTGACCTCAGGAGTGATCGGGGTGCCGTCGATGCTGGCGCGGATCAGCTTCAGCTCTTCACCGTGCAAAAAGAACGTGCGGTCGGTGGCTTGCGGATTGGGCCGGAACGCGATGCGCGATGTCACGCGCGTTGCATGCGGGGCCAGATCGAAGGTCAGGTGAACGCTGTCGACCAGAAAACCGAAGGGCGAATAGTCGGACAGGTAGATCGTGGTGGGGGCGGCGTCGCGCATCTGGGGCCTCGTGTCGGTGTGTTCCCGCGCGACGTTAGGAGGATCGCCGTGGCGCTGCAAGCAGGCGGGTCGGGGCGGCATTACCTTGCACGGTTTGAAGCTGTTTCAGGCGGAATTGAAAGGCGGATTGATGCAGCGGCAAGTTGCCTATCGGAAACAATGCCCCTAATTGATGACTGCATACAACGGCACACGAAGGGCAGGAGATTCGAGTCATGAGCGGCAGAGCTATCCGGAGCGGATTGGACGTAGATCAGGTTCTGATCGATTTCATCGAGGAACGCGCGCTTCCCGGAACGCGCGTTGAGCCCGATGCATTCTGGGCTGGACTTTCGCGGATGGTGTCCGGGTTTGGCCCGAAAAACCGCGACTTGCTGCAGAAGCGCTCGGATATCCAGGGCAGTGTCGACGCATGGCACCTTGCGCGCAAAGGGCAACCCATCGACATGGCTGAGTATCAGGCGTTCCTGCGCGAAATCGGTTATCTGCTGGATGAAGGCCCCGATTTCCAAATCGACACGGCGAATGTCGACCCCGAGATCGCCGCGACGCCGGGGCCACAGCTGGTTGTGCCGATCACCAATGCGCGTTTTGCCCTGAACGCGGCCAATGCCCGCTGGGGCAGCCTGTATGACGCGCTCTATGGCACCGACGCGATGGGCGACCTGCCGCAAGGGGGCGGCTATGACACGGCCCGCGGCGCGCGGGTGATCGCGTGGGCTAAGGCGTTTCTGGACGAGGCCGTGCCGCTGGCCCAAGGCAGCTGGGCCGATGTGTCCGGTCTGAAGGTCGAAGGCGGCGCATTGGTCCCGGCGCCGGCTGATCCCGGGAAATTCGTGGGCTTCGGCGGCTCGGCCGAGGCCCCGGACTTCGTGCTGCTGCAGAACAACGGTCTGCACGTCCAGATCATGATCGACCCGTCCAGCACTATTGGCGCCTCGGACCCGGCGGGCATTTCCGATGTGCGCCTGGAGTCGGCCCTGTCCACCATCATGGACTGCGAAGACTCGGTGGCCTGTGTCGATGCCGAGGACAAGGTCGTGGCCTATGGCAACTGGCTGGGCCTGATGAAGGGCGATCTGACCGAAGAAGTCTCGAAGGGTGGCCGAACATTTACCCGCAAACTGGCCGAGGACATCGCCTTTGCCCGGCCCGACGGTTCACAAGGCAGCCTCAAGGGTCGGTCGCTGATGCTGGTGCGCAATGTGGGCCACCTGATGACCAACCCCGCCGTGTTGGACGCCGAAGGCAACGAGATCGGCGAGGGGCTGATGGACGCGCTGTGCACCACGCTGATCGCGATGCACGACCTGCAGCGTGATGGCGGCAACTCGGTCCACGGTTCGGTCTACGTGGTCAAGCCCAAGATGCACGGCCCAGAAGAGGTCGCGTTCTCGGTCCAGATCTTCGACATGGTCGAGGACATTCTGGGCCTGCCGCGCAACACCGTGAAACTGGGCATCATGGATGAAGAGCGCCGGACTTCGGTGAACCTCAAGGAATGCATCCGCGCCGCGAAATCGCGGGTGGCCTTCATCAATACTGGGTTCCTCGACCGGACGGGGGATGAGATCCACACCTCGATGGAGGCCGGGCCGATGCTGCCCAAGGGCGACATGAAGAATACGCCCTGGATCCAGTCCTACGAGGATCGCAATGTCGATATCGGATTGGCCTGCGGACTGAAAGGCCGGGCGCAGATCGGTAAGGGCATGTGGGCCATGCCCGACCGGATGGGTGAGATGCTCGAGGCCAAGATCGGCCACCCCATGGCCGGCGCGACCTGTGCCTGGGTGCCGTCGCCCACCGCAGCGACCCTGCACGCGACTCATTACCACAAGGTAGACGTTCTGGCCCGTCAGGACGAGATCGCTACCGGAGGTCCGCGCGGCACGCTGGACGATCTGCTGACCATCCCGCTGCTGAGTGGCCGCAACCTCAGCGACGATGAAATCACCCGGGAGATCGAAAACAACGCGCAGGGCATCCTGGGCTATGTCGTGCGCTGGGTCGATCAGGGTGTCGGCTGCTCGAAGGTGCCCGATATCAATGACGTGGGTCTGATGGAGGATCGCGCCACCTGCCGGATTTCGAGCCAGGCGCTGGCCAACTGGCTGCATCACGACGTGATCGGCGCCGATCAGGTGATGGCCGCGATGAAGAAGATGGCCGCCGTGGTCGATCGGCAGAACGCAGGCGACCCGGCCTATCGGCCCATGGCACCGGGTTTCGACGGCATCGCCTTTCAGGCCGCCTGCGATCTGGTGTTCAAGGGGCGGGTACAGCCCTCGGGCTATACCGAGCCGGTCCTGCATGCGCGGCGGCTGGAACTGAAGGCCCGTCAGGGCTAGAACCGGGGCAGACCACCGCAGACAGAGGACAAGATCATGTCGGTTTCACTCAGAAAGGCCCGCACCATCATTCGCAAAACCCTTGAGAAAGGGCGCGAGATGGACCTGAAACCCCTGTCGGTGGTGGTTCTGGACGCCGGTGGCCATGTCATCGCCTTCGAGCGCGAGGACGGCGCGGCCCCCGGCCGCTTCGCGATTGCCCATGGCAAGGCCTATGGATCGGTCATGCTGGGCATGGCAGGCACCGCCCAGATGCAGCGGGCCGAGGCGCAGGCCTATTTCATGGCTGCGGTGAATGGGGTCTATGGCGGGCAGGTCGTTCCGGTTCCGGGCGGCGTGCTGCTGCGCGACCGCAAGGGCGCTGTGATCGGGGCCGTCGGGGTCACCGGCGACACCTCGGACAACGACGCCGCTGCCGCCATGGCCGGGATCGAGGCCGCCGGGCTGACTGGCGAGACCTGATCTGTAAAAGCGCCGTTCCGCCGCGGCCGCCTGTTTCGGGAAATTCGTCCAGCGCTCTGCGGAAATCGGGAACAATATGTGCGTATCTGAACACGTCCTTGCGCCATGGTGCAGGGCGTGTTTTCTTGCACGTTACTGAAGGGGCGGATAATTTCCGACCAGTTCAAGTAAAACAGCAAGGTAGCGCAATGTCCCGACCCGTCGTTGGCATCATCGGCAATTCGTATCTGATGAACGACCAGTACCCCACCCATGCCGGGGGGACGATGAATTCGGACGCGGTCGCGAATGTTGCGAACTGTCTGCCGCTGCTGATCCCGGCCGACCCGCGTTATGTCGACGTGGCCGAACTGCTTGAGGTTTGCGACGGGTTCCTGCTGACCGGTGGCCGCCCCAACGTTCACCCCGAAGAATACGGCGAGCCGGCGACCGATGCGCATGGCGAATTCGACCGGGCGCGCGATGCGATCACCCTGCCACTGGTGCGGGCCTGCGTCGAGCGCGGCCAGCCCTTTCTGGGCATCTGCCGGGGCTTCCAAGAGGTCAACGTGGCCATGGGCGGCACTCTGTACCCGGAAATCCGCGATCTGCCTGGACGGATGAACCACCGCATGCCGCCCGATGGCACGCTCGAAGAGAAATTCGCCCTGCGCCATGTGGTCAAGCTGACCGAGGGCGGGGTGTTCCACCGCCTGTTCGGTGCCAGTGAGGTGATGACCAATACGCTGCACGGGCAGGGCATCAAGACGGTGGGCAAGGGCGTGGTGATCGACGGCCACGCGCCGGATGGCACGCCCGAGGCGATCTATATCCAGGATGCGCCCGGGTTCACCTTGTCGGTGCAATGGCACCCGGAATGGGATGCGGCGAATGACCCGGTCTCGCGGCCCCTGTTTCAGGCTTTTGGCGACGCGGTGCGGGCTTGGTCGGCAGGCGCCATGCCGACGCCGGTGCGGCAATCGGCCTAAAAGTCGGCAGTCAGGTTCTTTCAAAAGACCGGTGCGGCAACCAACGCACCGGTCTTTTTCGTTTCACACCAGCAGGTTGAACTGCTTGTTGAGCGGCAGGGTCCGAGCGCGCTGGCCGGTCAGGTCAAACAGCGCGTTGCCAAGCGCCGGCATCGAAGGCGGCGTGCCCGGTTCACCCGCGCCGCCCATGAAGCGGTTGGTTTCCAGCACCTGAACCTCAACCTGCGGCGCGGTGTGCATGCGCAGCGCGTCATAGTCGGGGAAGTTCATTTGTTCGACCTCGCCATCGGCAAAGGTGATCTCGCCGTAACAAGCCGCCGACAGGCCATACATCATGCCGCCGAACATCTGCGCCTTGACGTTTTCGGGGTCCAGTGCCAGCCCCATGTCGCATGCGATCCAGGCCTTGCTGATGCGGATGGTGCCGTCTTCGTCCACCACCTCGATCACCTGCGCGACGGGGGTGCCGAAGCTGTAGGTTAGGGCCACGCCTCGACCCACGCCATCGGGGGTCTTGCCGGTCCAGCCGGACATGTCGCGCACCGCCTCAAGACACCCGGCCGAGGGCGCATGTTCGCCGCGCGCCAACTCCAGCCGGAACTCCAGCGGGTCGCGGCCGGCCGCGTGAGCCATCTCATCCATGAAGGTTTCGTGGAAGAAACCGTTGTGGCTGTTGCCGACCGAGCGCCAGAAGCCCACCGGGATCTTCAGATCGGCGATATGGCCGCTCATGCGATAGTTGGGCACCGCGTAGGGCTGATTGAAGAACCCTTCGACCAGCACCTTGTCGGGGCCGGCGCCGGGCATTCCGGTATAGCGCTCGACGGCTTGCTGCGTGCAGGACTGCGCGGCAACTGCACCGTCGATCAGCACTGCTTTGCCATCCTGAACCGCACCGCGCATGCGCGCCATCGCACCGGGGCGGTAGTAGTCGTGGCGCATATCCTCTTCGCGGCTCCAGGTCGTCTGGACCGGAGTGCCGGGCATCGCCATGGCCACTTTGGTTGCTATGTCGCCGAAATCCAGTTCTCCACGGCGACCAAACCCGCCACCCAGATAGGTGGTGTGGATTTGGACGGCTTCGGTGTCCAGACCGGCCGTGTTGGCAACGCGGAACTGGATCAGCGTGGGGGCCTGGTTGCCGCACCACAGTTCCAAGGCGTCGCCGGTGAACAGCGCGGTGGCGTTCATCGGTTCCATCGTGGCGTGGGCCAGGTAGGGGACAGTGTATGCGGCCTCGATCACTGTCGCGCCTTCGGGAACGGTGCTGACATCGCCGTCATCGCGCATGGTCGAGTTCGGGTCCGCGTCGAAGGCCTTGGCGATCTCGGCAAAGATGGCGTCGGTTTCAGGCGGATAGGGGGCCTCGCCCCAATCGACGGCGATGGCCTCGACCGCCTGGTTGGCCAGCCAGGTGTTGGTGGCGATCACCGCAACACCGTTGCCCAGTTCGACAACCTTTTCGACACCAGGCATTGCCTTGACGGCGCTGTCGTCAAAGCCGTTCATCTGGCCGCCCAGCTTGGGGTTCATCCGGACGCTGGCGAATTTCATGCCGGGCAGGCGCACGTCGACGCCGAACTGGGCGGTGCCGGTGGCCTTTTCCACCATGTCCAGACGCGGCAGGGTTCGGCCCAGATAACGCCACTCGGACGGGTCGCGCAGCTCTGCCTCAATCGGTTCCATCTTCGCCACGTCTGCAGCCAGTTCGGTATAGGCGATCTTGCTGTCATCAGGCGCGATGACATGGCCCGAAGCGGTCTTCAACTGAGCCCGATCCACCCCCAGTCGGTCGGCGGCGGCCTGTTTCAGCGTCTCGCGGGCCGAGGCACCAGCCGCGCGCATCCGCTCGAACCCGTCCTTCATCGAGGTCGAGCCGCCGGTGACCTGCAGGCTGAGCGCCTTGCCGATCACGCCAAGGGCCTCGCCCAGATTGTGCTGGAAGTTCGAGACGTCATAGCCCTTGTTGGGCAGGCTCTCGCCGATCAGGGCCGAGTTGTAATAAGCCGCCGCCGCAGGTCCGTGCAGAACGGTGACCTGATCCAGATCCACGTCCAGTTCCTCGGCAATCAGGGCGGCCCATGTGGTTTTGACGCCCTGGCCCATCTCGGCGCGGGGCGCAAACAGGGTCACGCCGTTCTGGTCGATCAGGATGAAGGGGTTCAGGGCCGCTTCGCCGTCGCCCGGTTTCAGCGGGTTCTTGGCGGGGCGGTTGACGTAATAGACGCCGAAAGCCACGCCACCGACGATGGCGGCTGATCCGATCAGGAAGGTGCGGCGCAGGATTTTTCCGATGCTGGCCATGGATCAGGCCTCCTTCAGCTTGGCGGCGGCGTCGTAGATCGCGGCGCGGATGCGGGGGTAGGTGCCGCAGCGGCACAGGTTGCCCTGCATCGCCTCGTCGATTTCTTCGTCAGAGGGGGCAGGGTTTTCGGCCAGCAGCGCGGCGGCCTGCATGATCTGCCCCGACTGGCAATAGCCGCATTGCGCGACCTGATGGTCGACCCAGGCCTGCTGGATCGTGGCCAGGTTGTCGGGCGTTCCCACCCCTTCGATCGTGGTGACCTCGCCCCAGACATCGGACAGAGCAACTTGGCACGAGCGGACGGCCTCGCCGTCGATCTGCACCGTGCAGGCTCCGCAGGCGGCCACACCGCAGCCGAACTTGGTTCCGGTCAGGCCCACCTCGTCGCGCAGCACCCACAGAAGGGGGACATCGTCGGGCAGATCGACCTGATGTGGCTTTCCGTTGATCGTCAGCGTGGTCGCCATGGCGCACCTCTTTTGGCTGTGGCTGGTTTCTGACATAATTGATGAAAAATGTCAGTGCGTCAATTGACAATTTCGCGCGAAACTGTCAGAGGTCAATTCATGGCGGAAAAACTGGATGATACACGGGCAAAGGCGATCCTGACTTCGGCGTTTCAGGCTTTTTCCGCCTATGGGTTCCGCAAGACCTCGATGGATGACATAGCGCGCGGCGCGGGCATGTCCCGTCCAGCGGTCTATCTGCATTACAAGAACAAAGATGCCATCGTTCGCAGCCTGACACAGGCGCATTACGCCGAAAAGATCGCGGCGGTGGCACATGCGCTGCAGGGCGACGGAGCGGTGTCCGAGATCCTGGCGCGGGCGATTGATGCGCAGATCGCCGGGATGGCGGCCATCCTGGCCTCGCCGCATGGGCTGGAGATGCTGGATACCAGCAAGTCCACCGCTGCCGACATCGTGGCCGAGGGCGAGGCGGCGCTGGCGGATCTCTACGCTGAATGGCTAAAGCGCGAACTGGCGGCCGGTCGCGTGCGCCTGCCGGACGGTCCGGCCGAGACCGCGCGGACCATCACCGCCGCGCTGAAGGGGATCAAGATGACCGCCTCGAACGCCGAGGAGTTCGAGCAGCGCATCGCCCAGCTGACCGCGCTGATCGGCGCGGGGCTTGAGGTCAGGTAACCCGCTGCCGGATCTTGAATTCTGGTTTGTTCCACAAACGGTTCTGCATGATGTCGGTCAGTATCTCGACGGCGCGCGTCACGTCGCCTTCGTCGATATACAGCGGCGTGAAGCCGAACCGCATGATGTCGGGCGCGCGGAAATCCCCGATCACGCCGTGGGCGATCAGGGCCTGCATCGCCGCGTACCCGTCGGCAAACCGGAACGAAACCTGGCTGCCGCGCAATACAGGGTCGCGGGGGCTGGCCAGTTCCAGATCGGGGCAGGTCGCCTCGACCTGCTGGATGAACTGTTCGGTCAGGGCGATGGACTTGGCGCGCACATCATCCATGTCGGCCATGTCCCAGATATCCATCGCTGCGGCCAGCGCGGTCATCTGGATCACCGGTGGCGTGCCGACGCGCATGCGCTCGATGCCTGCGCCGGGGCGATAGTCCAGGTCGAAGGCAAAGGGGGCCTCGTGCCCTAGCCATCCCGACAGGGCCGGGCGCGCGGTGTCGGACCATTTCGGCGCGACATAGATGAAGGCCGGGGCGCCCGGGCCGCCGTTGAGGTATTTGTAGGTGCACCCCACCGCGAAATCGGCGTTGCACCCGGCAAGGTCCACCGGGATGGCCCCGGCAGAGTGGGCCAGATCCCACACCGTGATGACGCCGCGCGCATGGGCCAAATCGGTCAGCGCCTTCATGTCATGTCTGCGGCCGGTGCGATAGTCGACCTCGGTCAGCATCAGCACGGCGACCTCGTCGGTGATGTGCTCAGCCACGGCCTCGGGGTCCACGACCCGAAGCTCGTACTCCTCGCCCAGCGAGCGCAGCAGCCCGTCAGCCATGTAGAGATCTGACGGAAAGTTGCCATTGTCCGACAGCACCACCTTGCGCCCCGGGTTCAGCTCCAGTGCCGAGGCAACCGCCTGAAAGACCTTGATCGACAGCGTGTCGCCGACCACGACCGTGCCGGGCGCGGCGCCGATCAGGCGGCCGATCCGATCGCCCAGGTCGGTCGGCATGCCCATCCATCCGGCTTTGTTCCACCCGGTGATCAGCATCTCGCCCCATTCCTCGGTCAGCATCTTCTGCACCTTTGCGGCCGCCGTCTTGGGCAGAGGGCCCAGCGAGTTGCCGTCCAGATACAGCACTCCTTCCGGCAGGTGGAACATGGCTTTGGTGGCGGCGAAGTCGGTCATGATAAATCCCGGTGTTTTCTTGTGTCCGAACCGGGGTATCGGATCGGTGCCGGGCTGTCCACGCCCGCCTGTTTGTGGCCCGGGTGCACAATATTCGGCCGCAAGGCCAAGATGCTTTGCCATCGGGGTCTGAAAGCGGTAGGACTTGGCCCGGAAGCGACATGTGTCGGTACATGTCGTCGTTCAAAAGGGATGCTCATGCGCCGTATCGACGTACCGCCACTGTGGCTTTTGGGCTTCGCGGTGTTGGCCTGGTTGCAGGGCCGTTATCTGTCGCTCGGCCTGTCGCTGGAAGGCGGGTTGACCGACCTGCTAAGCGGGTTGCTGATTGGTGGGGGTATCCTGCTGGCGGTTCTGGCCATCGTAGAATTCCGCCGTCACCGTACGACGGTCATTCCGCATGAAACTCCCACCGCAATGGTGCAGTCGGGCATCTACAAACGCAGCCGCAATCCGATCTATCTGGGCGATGTCCTGATCCTTGCCGGGTTGATCCTGCGCTTTGATGCCGTGCTGTCGCTGGTTTTGGTTCCGGTCTTCGTCTGGGTATTGGAACGGCGGTTCATCCTGCCCGAAGAGGACCGCCTGCGCCGCACCTTCCGTGCGGATTTCGCGCGTTATGAACGCAAAACCCGTCGGTGGATCTGAAATGCGCCGACCCGTGACACAACGTAATGAATGCTGCGCTTGCGAAATAATGTTGCGCAGGATAGACCTTTGCTTAACAAACAATACCGACCACCCGCTCGGTCAGAGTGAAAATTAGGGGGACTTGCCGGTGAAAATAGGCACGCCAAAGGAAATACTGAAAGGCGAGAACCGGGTCGCGATGACTCCGGAGTCAGCCGTGCAGCTGCAGAAATTGGGCTACGAATGCGCCATCGAGAAGGGGGCTGGTGCTGCCGCCGGTTTCTCTGACGAGGCTTACGAGGCCGTCGGGGTCGAAATCGTCAAGACAGCCGCCTCTTTGTGGAAATCGTCGGACATCATCGCCAAGGTGCGCGTGCCCACCGAGACCGAAATGAAGCGTCTGACCAAGGGCAAGACGCTGATCTCGTTCTTCAACCCGGCCGGGAACGAAGAAGGGATGGAATTGGCGAAAGCCAAGGGCGCCAATGTCATCGCGATGGAGATGGTGCCCCGCATCAGCCGCGCGCAGAAGATGGACGCTTTGTCTTCGATGGCCAACATCGCCGGGTACCGTGCGGTGATCGAGGCGGGCAACAACTTTGGCCGTTTCTTCACCGGCCAGGTGACGGCCGCGGGCAAGGTGCCGCCGGCCAAGGTTCTGATCGTTGGTGCCGGCGTGGCAGGTCTGGCCGCCATCGGGACGTCGACGTCGCTTGGCGCGATCACCTATGCGTTCGATGTGCGCCCCGAGGTCGCTGAACAGGTCGAGTCGATGGGCGCCGAATTCGTCTATCTGGACTTTGAAGAGGAACAGCAGGATGGGTCGGCCACCGGTGGGTATGCTTCGGTTCAGTCCGAGGAGTTCCGCAATGCGCAGCTGGCCAAGTTCCGCGAGCTTGCGCCCGAGATGGACATCGTCATCACTACGGCCCTGATCCCCAACCGCCCGGCCCCCAAGCTGTGGCTTGAGGATATGGTCAAGGCGATGAAGCCCGGCTCGGTCATTGTGGACCTTGCGGCCGAGCGTGGAGGCAATGTCGAAGGCACCGTGCCGGATGAAAAGGTTGTGACCGACAATGGCGTGACCATCATCGGCTATACCGACTTCCCCAGCCGGATGGCGGCGCAGTCCTCGTCGCTTTATGCGACCAACATCCGTCACATGATGACTGACCTGACGCCCGACAAGGACGGTCAGATCAATCACAACATGGAAGATGACGTGATCCGTGGCGCGACCGTCACCTACGAAGGTGAGATCACTTTCCCGCCGCCACCGCCCAAGGTGCAGGCCATCGCGGCCAAACCCAAGGCCGAGGTCAAGGAACTGACGCCCGAAGAAAAGCGCGCGCAAGAGATTGCGGCCTTCAAGGCGCAGACCAAGCAGCAGGTCACCCTGCTGGGCGTGGGCGGAGCGCTGATGTTGCTGGTGGGGCTGGTGGCTCCTGCCAGCTTCATGCAGCATTTCATCGTCTTCGTGCTGGCCGTTTTCGTGGGCTTCCAGGTGATCTGGAACGTCAGCCACAGCCTGCACACACCGTTGATGGCGATCACCAACGCGATTTCCTCGATCATCATCGTGGGCGCGTTGATGCAGATCGGGTCGGGGTCTTTCCTCGTCATTCTGCTGGCGGCGCTGTCGATCTTCATGGCCGGGATCAACATCTTCGGCGGTTTCCTCGTAACCCGGCGCATGCTCGCCATGTTCCAGAAATCTTAAGGAGGCCGGGCACATGGAATTTGGCTTCACCACTGCCGCCTATGTCGTTGCGGCTGTTCTGTTCATCCTTTCGCTCGGCGGCCTGTCGAACCAGGAAAGCGCCAAGCGCGCGGTCTGGTACGGCATCGTCGGCATGGCACTGGCTGTTTTTGCCACGCTGGTCGGTCCCGGGTCGGGCCTGTGGCTGCTGTCGCTGCTGCTGATCATCGGCGGTGGTCTGATCGGTCAATACGTGGCGCAGCGCGTCCAGATGACCGAGATGCCGCAGCTTGTGGCCGCCATGCACTCGCTTGTGGGTCTGGCGGCGGTTTTCGTCGGGTACAACGCCCATTTCGAGATCAAGAATGTCGCCGAAGTCTTTGCGATCGTTGACGCGGCCAAGGATGCCGACCTGTCGGATCTAGGCGCCTTCGCGAAACTGATCGCCAAGAAAACCCCGGCCGAGCTGGCCATTCTGCATGTCGAGCTGTTCCTGGGTATCTTCATCGGTGCGATCACCTTTACCGGTTCGGTCGTGGCATATGGAAAACTGGCCGGCAAGGTCACCTCGGCGGCCACCAAACTGCCGGGCGGGCATGCGCTGAACGCGGCGGCGGCGGGCCTCTCGCTGATCTGTCTGATCTGGTACACCGCTTCGGGTGGCTTCTTCCCGCTGTTCCTGATGACGCTGGCGGCGCTGTTCATCGGCTATCACCTGATCATGGGCATCGGCGGCGCCGACATGCCAGTGGTGGTGTCGATGCTGAACAGCTACTCGGGCTGGGCGGCGGCTGCGATCGGTTTCTCATTGGGCAACGACCTGCTGATCGTGGTCGGCGCGCTGGTCGGCTCGTCGGGCGCGATCCTGTCCTACATCATGTGCAAGGCGATGAACCGTCACTTTGTCAGCGTGATCCTGGGCGGCTTTGGCGGCACTTCGGGGCCCCAGATGGAGGTCGAAGGCGAACAGGTGGCGATCGACGCCGACGGTGTTGCAGCAGCGTTGAACGATGCCGACAGCGTCATCATCATCCCCGGCTACGGAATGGCGGTGGCGCAGGCGCAGCAATCGGTCAGCGAACTGGTCCGCAAGCTGCGCGCGAAGGGCAAGAATGTGCGCTTTGCCATCCACCCCGTCGCGGGCCGTCTTCCGGGCCACATGAACGTGCTGCTGGCCGAGGCCAAAGTGCCCTATGACATCGTGCTGGAAATGGACGAGATCAACGACGACTTTTCGGAAACGGATGTCGCGATCGTCATTGGCTCGAACGACATCGTGAACCCTGCGGCACAGGAAGACCCGAACAGCCCCATTGCCGGGATGCCGGTTCTGGAATGCTGGAAGGCCAAGCAGGTGATCGTCTCGAAACGCGGGCAGGGCACCGGGTATTCGGGCATCGAAAACCCGCTGTTCTACAAGGAAAACACCCGCATGTTCTATGGCGACGCCAAGCAGTCGCTGGACAAGCTGCTGCCAATGATCGACTGATCTGTGGCTCATATCCTTGGAAAAGGCGCCCTTCGCGGGCGCCTTTTTTCGGTTCAGGGTATGATGCCGTATCAACCCCAATCGGCAGGAGGTGTTCCATGCATAAGGTAAACGGCATCGGCGGCGTGTTCTTTCGCGCCCGCGATCCGAAGGCTCTGTCGCAATGGTACGAGACCCATCTGGGCGTCAAACACTATGACCCGGTTCCGTGGAAGCAGCGCGAAGGCTACACCGTGTTTGCCCCTTTCGCCGCAGATACGGACTATTTCGGCGATGCGGCTCAGCAATGGATGATCAACTTCCGCGTCGACGATCTGGCGGCCATGGTCGACCAGCTGCGTGCGGCTGGAATCGAGGTGGAGACCCGTGACGAATGGAACAGCGAGATCGGAAAATTCGCCCGCTTGCACGACCCCGAGGGCAATCCCATCGAGCTCTGGCAGCCAAATCAATGAGATAGCTGGCTTGTATACCGCGGTATCCACCTAAGTATATGAAATAAAAAGAGAATTGATGAAATCCCCCGGTGTCGTATAGTGCCCGGAACACAAGGAGCCGTTCATGACGCCAATCGAGGATCATCCGCTGCGCTATGCGTTGGCCAATGAATTGCACGCTCGGCCGTTCCCCGTGGCGCAGGCGCCGTGCACGGTTGTCTTCCTTGCGATCAAAAAGCCGGTCGCCGCGGTGGCCCGCGACCGAGCCGAAGATATGGCCCACCTGATCGACCTGTTGGACCGCCACGGGGCACAGCATCCGCAGCCCGATGCTACCCATTATGCCGGGCAGATCGGGCGGCATTGGTTGAAGTGGGAGCATCACACGGAGTTCGTGACCTATACGGCCATCACTCAGAATGTCAGCGAACGCGCGTTCAACCCCGCCGATTTCGAAGTATTCCCCCCCGACTGGTTGATGACCAGTCCAGGCCAGCGCGTGACCTCAATCATGCTGCGGGTGGTGCCGCGCCCGGATGACGGGGCCACGCAAGCCGCGCTGGCAGATTGGTTCGAGCCGGAAAGCCTGGCGGTGTCGCGGGTGCTGGACGACTCGGCGATCTGCGCCAGCGATTTTCGCATCGACCCGGCAGGCCACATGCGGTTTGCCCTGTTCGTGTCCGAGGGGACCGGGCGCAGGCGCACCGGCCGGATCATCCAGCGCCTGTGCGAGATCGAGACCTACAAGGCGATGTCCATGTTGGGCTTTGCCCGGGTCAAGGCCCTGATGCCCCAGATCGGCGAGTTGGACCGACAACTGACCCAGTTGATGGGCGAGATGACCAAGGACACGACCCATCCCGACGATCTGCTGCCGCAATTGCTGGCCACCTCGACCGAGCTCGAGACGCTGTCGGCGCGTTCGGCCTTTCGCTTTGCCGCGACGGGGGCCTATGAGGCCATCGTGCACCAGCGGATCGAGGCGCTGCGCGAGGATCGCTTCCACGGGCGTCAGACATTCGCCGATTTCATGATGCGCCGCTATGACCCGGCAATGCGCACGGTCAAAGCGACCGAACGGCGGCTGCAGGCGCTTTCGGACCGGGCCATTCGCGCCGGCGACCTGCTGCGAACGCGCGTCGATGTCGAACGCAGCGCGCAGAACCAGGCATTGTTGGAGAGCATGGACCGCCGGGCGGATCTGGCCTTGCGCCTGCAGCACACGGTCGAAGGTCTGTCGGTGGTCGCCATCAGCTATTATGCGGTGTCTCTGGTCAGCTACCTGCTGTACCCGTTGACCAATGCGGGGATCAGCAAGGGGATGCTGACCGCAGGCGTGACGCTGCCTGTAGTGGCGCTTGTCTGGCTGGCCGTGCGCCGCATCCGCCGCAAGCTGGAATAGCGCGGCTTGCCAACCGGCGCGCGGCCTGTATTGCTGCGAGGCAGATATTTCGCAGGCAGGGCAGGTTTCATGATCGGATTGGTTTCAGCCTGGCGGGCCGTGGCCGCCATGTTCATCCTGAACGGCGCCCTGTTCGGGATCTGGGCCTCGCGCATTCCGGCCGTCCGTGACCGTCTGGGGCTGAGCCACGAGGAACTGGGCTATGGCCTGCTGTTCATGGCGGCCGGGGCGGTGTGTTCCTTTCCAGTCACCGGACGCCTGACCGACAGGTTCGGCGCGGTGACCGTGACGCGGGTGATCGCGGTCCTGTACACGGCCTCACTGATCCTTCTTGCGGCCGCCGACAGCTTCGCCATGCTGGCTGCGTTCCTGTTCATCTTCGGGGCCTTCCACGGCTCGATGGATGTGGCCATGAACGCCTGGGCCGCCGAGGTCGAGCAGGCCTATGCCAAACCGGTGATGTCCTCGTTCCACGCGATGTGGAGCCTTGGTGCCGGGTTGGGTGCGCTCAGCGGCTATGGCGCGGTTCAGCTGCAGCTTGACGTGTTGCCGCATTTCCTGCTGGCCGGCGGGGCAACCGTCGCGCTGGCGCTTGCCCTGTCCTGGGTCCGATGGACGTCGCGGCGGGTGCAGTCCGACGGCAACGCGATCTTTGCCTTGCCCAGCGGCGTTCTGGTTTTGGTCGGGCTTACCGCGATGTGCGGCGCGTTGGGCGAGGGAGCGGTGGCCGATTGGAGCGCCATCTTCCTGCGGGATGTCACGGGTGTGGCTGAAAGCGTTGCGGCCTTGGGCTATGCCGTCTTTTCGGTGGCCATGGTCGCGGTGCGTCTGCTGGGGGGCCTCGTGATCGCCCGGTTCGGCCCGGTGCCGGTGGCCCGGGTCAGCGGAGCCTGCGCGGCCGTCGGCGTATTCCTGGTGGTATCGGCCGGCGGCGCGATCGGGGCGCTGGCTGGATTCGCGATGATGGGCGTGGGCTATGCGGTGATCATGCCGCTGGCCTTCAGCCGGGCGGCGAATGATCCGCATGTCCCACCGGGGCAGGCCATCGCCAGTGTCGCCACTTTGGGGTACGGAGGTCTGCTGATCGGTCCGCCGCTTATCGGGCTTCTGGCGGGGATCCTGTCACTGCGGCTGGCCTTTGCCGTCCTGCTGCCGCTGGCGGTGGTGATCGTGGTGTTGGCCGGCGCGCTCAGGCGCGCCGACTGACTTTGGATCAGCGTCCGCGGATACGCGGATCGAGCGCATCGCGCAGGCCGTCGCCCAGGTAGTTCACGCTGAGAACGGTCAGCGAGATCGCCAGACCGGGCCAGAACACACGCTCGGGGTATTGCTGCAGATAGTCGACGCCATCGAACAGTAGCCGGCCCCAGGTGGGGAAGTCAGGCGGGAAGCCCAGCCCCAGGAAGGACAGCGCGCTTTCCGTGATGATCGCCGTGGCGATGCCCAGCGTGGCCGACACCATGATCGGCGACAGCACGTTGGGCAGGATGTGCCGTGTGATGATCTGCGTGTTGCTGGTGCCGATCGAGCGGGCGGCCAGAACGAACTCGCGTTCCTTGATCGCCAGAACGTCGCCACGCACGATCCGCGCCGTGGGCATCCACGAGGTGATGCCGATGGCGCAGACGATCAGGATGAAGATCCCACGCTCGAGCCCGAACGCAGCGGATAGAGGTTCGCGGAACAGCAGCATCATCACCAGCAGCAGCGGCAGCAGCGGCAGGGCCAGGAACAGGTCGGTCAGGCGCATCAGCGGCCCGTCCAGCCGTTTGAAGAACCCGGCAACCACGCCGATGAACGACCCCAGGAACAGCGCCAGCAGCATCGCGGTGATGCCGACCGATACCGAGGTCTGCCCCCCAGACATCATTCGCGCCATGATGTCCCGGCCCAGCTGATCGGTGCCGAACGGATGGGCCCAGCTGGGCCCCTGGTTGCGGGCACGGATGTCGATCTGGGTCGGGTCGATGGTCCACAGGAACGGGCCAAGGTAGACGGCCGCGACGATGAAGATGAACAGCATCGCGCCGATCATGGCGCCCTTGTGGGTCTTGAACTGGTCCCACACGTCGCGCCACTGGCTGCGGGGCGGGGTGGTCAGTTCTTCCATTACATCGGCAGTCGGCAAGGCCGTCGAGGCCGGCGCCAGGCCCTCATCAGGGACCAGCGTGTCTGATTGATTGTGATCAGTCATAGCGGATCCTCGGGTCCAGAATGCCGTAAAGAACGTCCGCGATCAGGTTGAACAGGACGATCAACACGGCAAAGATGAAGGTCAGCGTCTGCACCATCGGCAAGTCATTGGCCTGAATGGCGCCGATCAGCAGCTGGCCGATGCCGTTCACCTTGAACACCTGCTCGGTGATGATCGCGCCACCAAAGATCGCCGGAATACCCAGAGCGATCACGGTAACCACCGGGATCATCGAGTTGCGCAGGACATGTACCATGACGACGGTGTATTCGCTCAGGCCCTTGGCGCGGGCGGTACGGACGTAATCCTGGTTGAGGTTGTCCAGCATCGAAGCGCGCATGAACCGGCTGAGCTGCGCGGTAATCTGCAGCGCCAGTACCATCACGGGCATGATCATCTGTTTCAGCTGAATGACGAAGCTGTCCCAGTCATTGACCACATGCGTCGTGTCATAGATCGACGGGAACCAGCCCAACTGGACCGAGAAGATCACGATCACCAGCACCCCCGAGAAGAACGGCGGAACCGAGAAGCCGACCATCGACACGAAGGTGCCCATCTGGTCGAACCAGGAATACTGGCGATAGGCCGAATAGATGCCAATGGGCAGGGCGATCAGGATGGCGACCACATAGGCGGTGCCTACAACCCACAGGGTCTGCGGGATACGCTGAACGACGATGTCCATGACGGGCGAGCGGGTCTGCCACGAAATCACACGCAGGTCACCTTCGGAAAAGGTGGTGCCAAAGATGTGGTCGACCAAAACCTGCGGTTCGATCCAGAAGAACTGCACGATCCATTTCCAGAACCGGACATGCATAGGCTGGCCGAGGCCAAGCGCCTCGCGCATCTTCTCTTTGACTTCAGGCGGAACGGTAAGCGGAACCTGTGCCATCGGGTCGCCGGGGGCGAGCTCGAGCAACAGGAAGATGACGAGACTGATGAACAACAGCGTCGGAACGGCCAGGATCAGTCGTCGAATGGTGAAGTTGAGCATTAAGAGGCGCCTTTATATGCGTCTTCTTGTTGGTGGAACTTGCGAAAGTCCGCGCCCCGATACAGATCGGGACGCGGCTGTGCAAGGCTAGCGCTTAGGAACCGGTCTTGCGGTACCAGTCAGCGATGTTCCACAGTTCGCTGTCCCACACGTTCAGGACGACACCGCCCAGAGTGTTTGCGTGGGCCGACAGACGACCACGGTGGACCAGCGGGATCATGCCGCCGTTCTGAACCATGATGTCGTTCAGCTGCTTCGCGATTTCGGCGCGCTGCTCCAGACCGGCGGTCTGCGCCAGTTGGGCATGCAGCTTGTCGAACTCTTCGTTGCAGAATCGGCTGATGTTCTCACCCTGCCACTGGGTCTCGGGACGCGGTGCCTTGTCGCACAGGCCGTTGCCCAGATAGCTTTGCGGGTCGGTGCCGTTGAAGGTGTTGGCGTACATCTCGACGTCAGCATAGAACTTCTGGAACGTGTCGGGCGAGCCCGGGTCACCACCGAAGAAGACCGAGGCGTTGATGTTGCGCAGTTCGGTTTCGATGCCGATCTGGCTCCACCATTCCTTGATCAGCGCTTGGAAGTCCTGACGGACGGCGTTGGTCGAGGTCTGATAGACGATCTTCAGCGGAACGCCATCCTTCTCGCGGACGCCGTCGCCGTCGGTGTCGACGATGCCGGCATCATCCAGCAGTTTCTTGGCGCCTTCGATATCCTGCGTGTCGCAGGTCATCGAGGTCGAGTTGAACGCAGCCGGAGCCGGCACCCAGTTGCAGGTCACTTTACCCGCCTGGCCATAGCCGATCTCAACCAGCAGCGGGCGGTCGATTGCCATCGACATAGCCTTGTAGACCGCCGGATCCTTCAGGAACGGGTGCGGGTGCTTGGCCGTCGAACGCTCGCCTTCCGGCAGTTCGGGCGACGGGTTGGTCTGGTTCAGCATGATGCGCTCGACCAGCGGGCCAAAGCCTGCCACCGGAGTGCCTTTGCCGCCTTCTTGCATCTGCGCGATAACTTCGGGCGCCAGCTGCAGGTTCCAGGCATAGTCGAACTCGCCGGTTTCCATCACGGCGCGACCGGCCGCAGTCGCATCGCCGCCGCCCTTGAAGGTCACGGTTGCGAAGGCCGGTTTCGCCGGGTCACGATAGTTGTCGTTGGCCTTGAAGGTGATCACATCGTTCGGCTTGAACTCGGTGACGATAAACGGGCCGGTGCCGATCGGGTTGAAGTTCTGCTCGGTGCATTCCGGAGCTTTCGCGCCCATGCAGTCCGCGAACTGAGCGGCCTGAATGATCGGGCTTTCGCCGCCGACGAACGGACCATAGGGGAACGGGGTCGGCTTGTCGAAAGTGACCTTGACGGTCAGATCATCCACAGCTTCGACGCTGGTGACGCCTTCGAACTTGGTCACCTGCGCACAGCCCCCTTCGGGGTCCATGCAGTAATCGGCGGTGAATTTCACGTCGGCCGAGGTGAACGGCGTGCCATCCGACCAGGTGATCCCCGGGGCGATCTTCCACGTGATCGAGGTGAGGTCCTCGCTCACGCCGCCGTTTTCGACGGTCGGGATTTCGGCTGCCAGATACGGCACCATGTTGCCGTCCTGGTCGTAGCGGGCCAGAGGTTCGATCACCAGCGAGGCCGCTTCGACGTCTTTGGTGCCGCCCGACAGAAACGGGTTCAGGATCGAGGGTGCTTGCCAATAGATGATGCTGACGTTGCCGTCCGATCCGCGCTCGGCCATGGCCATCGGGGCCATCGCCGTGCTTGCAATCGCACCAAGCAAAAGGGTTTTGATTTTCATCATACACTCCTTGTTGGACACATTCGTGTCTCGATTTTCTCCGCAAGGCCTGCGGATTTGGCGTTGCCGTGCCGGGCTCAAGCCACTGAAACAAAAGACAATTGCGCAAATGTCTGCGCACTACGCCCAATTTCTCGGCACGGTTACGCGGGGTATCGAAACAGAGTTTGCAGAAATTGCAAGCCTTGCCGCAGCGAAACTGGCAATGCGTTTGACTTTTCCTGTCAGCCCGCCTTAGCGTTCGGCAATCAAAACACTCATGCAGCCAAGGGGAGCGCTCGCGTGCTGGATCAGCCTATCGCCCAGATCAGGGAACTTCGGGTCGAATTCCAAACCAAGGATGGGCCCGTCGTCGGGGTCGAGGATGTCTCGTTCGAGGTCCGTCCGGGCGAAACCGTCTGCATCGTGGGCGAATCGGGATCGGGCAAGTCCGTATCTTCGTTGTCATTGATGCGCCTTGTTGAATTCGGCGGGGGTGAAATCGCCGGCGGACAGTTGATTTTCGACCGCAACGACGGGACCGAACTGGATCTGGCCAAGGCCGATCAGGACCTCATGAAGCAGATTCGCGGCAACGAAATCGGGATGATCTTTCAGGAACCGATGACTGCGCTGAACCCTGTTTTCACGGTCGGGCGACAGCTGACCGAAGGGCTGCGGATTCACAAGGATATGTCCAAGTCCCAGGCCGAAGCACGCGCCTTGGAATTGCTGAAACAGGTCCGCATCCCCGAACCCGAGCGGCGGCTCAAGCAGTATCCGCACGAATTGTCGGGCGGGATGCGCCAGCGGGTTGTGATCGCCATGGCCATGGCCTGCGAGCCGCGCCTGCTGATCGCCGATGAACCCACCACGGCGCTGGACGTGACGATCCAGGCCGAGATCCTGGCCTTGATGGACCGGCTGAAGCGCGAAACCGGCACGGCGGTCATGTTCATCACCCATGACATGGCCGTGGTCGCCCAGATGGCCGACAGGGTCGTCGTCATGTACCGCGGCAACAAGGTCGAAGAGGGCACCGTCACCGAGATTTTCGAGGATCCCCAGCATGACTACACCAAGGCTCTGCTGGCTGCGGTGCCCAAGCTGGGTGAGATGCGCGGAAAATCCGCCCCCGAGCCGATGAAGTTGCTGGGTGTCGAAGGACAGAAAATCGCCCCGATTCCCGGAACCGAGGATGTATTGCTGTCAGTCCGGAACCTGACCACGCGGTTCCCGGTAAAAGGCGGGATCCTGCGCCGCACCATTTCGAATGTGCACGCGGTCGAAGACGTCTCGTTCACCCTGAACAAAGGGCAGACGCTGAGCCTCGTCGGCGAGTCGGGTTGTGGAAAATCTTCGGCCGGACGCTCGATCCTGCGGTTGATCGAGCCCATGGCGGGTGAAATCAGTCTTGATGGCATGGACATCATGAAGCTGGACCAGAAGGGCCTGCGCAAGGCCCGCCTGGACATGCAGATGATCTTTCAGGACCCATTCGCATCGCTGAACCCGCAGATGCAGTTGGTTGATCAGGTGGCCGAGCCGATGCGCAACTATGGCGTGGCGTCGGGGTCGGAATTGCAGGACCGGGTCGCACAGCTGTTCGACAAGGTGCACCTGCCACGCAGCTTCATGCGTCGATTCCCGCACGAAATGTCGGGTGGGCAACGGCAGCGAATTGCGATTGCCCGGGCGCTGGCCCTGAACCCGAAACTGATCATCGCGGACGAAGCCGTTTCCGCGTTGGACGTTTCCGTTCAGGCGCAGGTTCTGAACCTGATGATGGAATTGCAGTCCGAACTTGGCCTGAGCTATCTGTTTATCAGCCACGACATGGCCGTGGTTGAGCGGGTCAGCCACCACGTGGGTGTGATGTATCTGGGCCGGATCGTCGAACTGGGCCCACGGGCGCGTGTTTTTGAGAACCCGCAGCACCCCTATACGCAGGCATTGATGAAGGCGGTTCCGATCGCGGATCCCAATCAGCGCAAGTCGGAAAAAGATTTGAATTTCAAACCGATCCCGTCTCCAATTCACCCAATCGGCTATGAGCCTGCACCTTCGGAATACCGCGAGGTCGAGCCGGGTCACTTCATTCTGACGACCGACAGCGGTTACTGACCCATATGCCACAGCGCCTGACTCCGCTTGAGATCATGACCAAGCTGATCTCGTTTCCCACCGTCAGCCGCGACAGCAACCTGCCGCTGATCGACTGGGTCGAAGACTACCTGAACGGCCACGGTATCCGCGCCCACCGATGGCCGGATCCGGACCAGCCGCACAAGGCGGCCCTGTTTGCCCATGTCGGCCCCTGGGAGGAAGGCGCGGTCGTGCTTTCCGGTCACACGGATGTGGTGCCGGTGGACGGACAACCCTGGGACAGCGACCCGTTTGTCGTGACCGAACGGGACGGCAAGTATTTCGGACGTGGTACCTGTGACATGAAGGGCTTTGACGCCCTCGCCATCTGGGCGCTGGTCGAGGCGCAATACGCCGACGTCAAGCGCCCGCTGCAATTGGCGCTGAGTTTTGACGAGGAGGTCGGCTGCACCGGTGCGCCGCCCATGATCGTCGCCATGCAGGAGGTTCTGCCCAAGGGCTCGGCCGTGGTGGTGGGCGAGCCGTCGATGATGCAGGCCGTCACCGGCCACAAGGGCGGCTTCGGCTTTGATACCCACGTGGTTGGATACGAGGTGCACAGTTCGATCATGCATACCGGTGTCAATGCGATAATGTATGCCGCGCCGCTGATCGACTGGGCAAATGCGCAGAACGACATCAACATGGCGGCGGACCCCAGCGATATCGCGGCAGTCTTTGATCCTCCTTGGACAACCTGTCACGTGGGCATGATCAAGGGCGGCACTGCGCACAACATAACGGCCAAGGATTGCCGTTTCATGATGGATTTCCGGGTCGTCCCCGGCGAGCAGGCATCAGCTTGGAAAGAAGCCTATCTGGAACAGGTAAGAGTGGCGGAAAGGAAGATGCAGCAAGTGCATCCGGACGCCCATATCGAGGTGAAGGCCAGCTTTGCCGTTCCGGCTTTGGTCCCGGAAACCGATGGCGAAGCTGAGACGCTGGTGCGTGCCCTTACGGGCGACAACGCTACCCATGTCGTCAGCTATGGCACCGAAGCCGGTCAGTTTCAGGAAGCCGGTTACTCAGCCGTGATCTGTGGGCCCGGAGATATCGCCCAGGCGCACCAGCCGAACGAATACATCACGATCGCTCAGTTCAACGCCGGCCATGACTTCATGCAGCGTCTGGTCTACAAACTGGCGGCGTGACCCAAAAGAGGCACTGGAAACTCAGGATTTCAGTCAGAAGCTCGGAGAGTTGAACATGCCGGTCAAAAACAGACTTGCCGAAATGCACGCCGAGATCACCAAGTGGCGGCGGCACCTGCATGCGCATCCCGAGTTGATGTACGACGTGCATGAAACCGCCGGCTTCGTTGTCGACCGACTCAAGGCGTTCGGTATCGATGAAATCACGCCGGGGATAGGTAAAACCGGTGTCGTGGCCGTGATCCGAGGGCGGACGGACACGCAGGGGCGGGTGATCGGGTTGCGGGCCGACATGGATGCCTTGCCGATCAACGAGGCGACCGGACTGGACTATGCCTCGACCGTGCCGGGCAAGATGCATGCCTGCGGGCATGACGGGCACACGTCGATCTTGCTCGGCGCTGCGCAATACCTTGCCGAGACGCGCAATTTCGACGGAACGGTGGTTCTGATCTTTCAACCGGCCGAAGAAGGCGGGGCCGGCGGTCTGGCCATGTGCCGCGATGGGCTTATGGATCGCTGGGGCATTCAGGAAGTCTACGGCTTGCACAACATGCCCGGCCTGCCTGTCGGAGAGTTCGCAATCCGGCCCGGCGCGCTGCTGGCGTCGTCGGACGAGTTCGAGATTGTCGTGACCGGCAAAGGTGGCCACGCCGCCGCACCGCATGAAGCCATCGACACAACCTTGGTGGCATCGCATATCGTGGTTGCGCTGCAATCGGTTGTATCCCGCACCGTCGATCCAATCCGACGGGTGGTGCTGACGGTGGGGACGTTTGAAACTGACAGCGTCGCCTCGAACGTGATTGCGCACACAGTCCGGCTGCAGGGCACGGTTCGCACACTGGACCCGGAATACCGTGGCATCGCCGAGGAGCGCGTGCGCCGGATCGCCGAAGACACAGCCTCGGCTTTTGGCGCCAAAGCCCGCGTGACCTGGACGCCCGGCTACCCGGTGACGGTGAATTCCGAAGCGGAAACGGCCTTCGCCGCCGAAGCCGCCGAGGCGGTGGCCGGCAAGGTCAATGACGCAACGGATCCGATCATGCCGTCGGAAGACTTCGCCTACATGCTTGAAGAACGGCCCGGAGCCTACATCTTCTTGGGGAACGGCGACACGGCCATGTGCCACCATCCCGAATACAATTTCGACGACCAGGCCATTCCTGCCGGATGCAGCTGGTTCGCCGAGCTTGTCGAACGACGAATGCCCATCGCCTGAAACAGGAAAGACAGTCATGCCGATCAAGAACCGTTTTGCCGAAATGCACCCCGAAATCACCGGTTGGCGGCGCGACATACATCAACACCCCGAAATTCTCTACGATACCCATCGGACCAGCGCATTGGTTGCGGAAAAACTGAAAGAGTTCGGTTGCGACGATGTCGTGACCGGAATTGGCCGGACCGGGGTAGTCGGCGTGATCAAGGGCAGGACCGACACCCAAGGCCGGGTGATTGGTCTGCGGGCCGATATGGATGCGCTGCCAATGCAGGAGCAGACGGGAGCGGAATATGCCTCCAAGACTGCGGGCGCCATGCATGCCTGTGGCCATGACGGTCACACTGCGATGGTTCTGGGCGCCGCCAAATATCTGGCCGAGACCCGAAACTTCGATGGGACCGCGATCGTGATCTTTCAACCGGCCGAAGAAGGCGGCAACGGTGCTGAAGCCATGTGCCAGGACGGTTTGATGGACCGCTTCGGCATCCAGGAAGTCTATGCGATGCACAACGTGCCGGGCCTGCCGACCGGGCAGTTTGCCATTCGCTCCGGGCCTCTGCTGGCGGCGGCGGACGAGTTCGACATCCATCTTGAAGGCCGCGGCGGTCATGCCGCCAAGCCGCAGGAAACCGTGGATACTACGGTCATGCTGTCGCAACTGATCGTGGCCCTGCAGACCATAGTTTCGCGTAACGCCGACCCGATCTTGCAGGCCGTTCTGTCGGTCACTGCGGTCGAGACTTCGTCGAATGCGTTCAACGTGATCCCGCAATCGGCCCGGCTGCGCGGCACTGTCCGCACCCATTCGAACGAGGTGCGCGACCTGATCGAACTGAGACTGAATGAAGTTGTGCAAGGTGTCGCGGCGACCATGGGTGGCACCGCCACGGTGACCTACTCGCGCGGCGTTCCGGTCACGATCAACGCGGAAGAGCAGACCGGATATGCAGAATCCGCGGCAATTGCCGTCGGTGGCAGCTGTGCCGAGGCACCGATGGTGATGGGGGGCGAAGACTTCTCGTTCATGTTGCAGGAACGTCCCGGGGCCTTCATAGTCTTGGGAAATGGCGACAGCGCCGGGCTTCACCACCCCGAATACGATTTCAATGACGAGATCATTCCGATCGGATGCTCGTGGTTTGCAGAGATGGTCGAACGCCGGATGCCGGTGGCCTGAGATTTTTTAAGGAGAGAAGACGAAGATGCCAGTGAAGAACCGCTTTGCCGAATTGCAGGATGAAATCACCGCCTGGCGGCGTGATATTCACGAGAATCCTGAAATTCTGTTCGATACGCATCGCACCAGTGCGCTGGTTGCGGAAAAGCTGAAAGAATTCGGCTGCGACGAGGTGGTCACGGGGATTGGCCGCACCGGAGTTGTCGGGGTGATCAAGGGCAAGGCCGACACCAAGGGGAAGGTGATCGGATTGCGGGCGGATATGGACGCTTTGCCGATCCACGAGGCGACGGGTTTGGACTATGCTTCGAAAACGCCGGGTGCGATGCATGCCTGCGGCCATGACGGCCACACCGCCATGCTGCTGGGGGCGGCCAAATACCTGTCCGAAACGCGCAATTTCGACGGAACCGTCGTTGTGATCTTCCAACCCGCCGAGGAGGGCGGCGGCGGCGGCCGCGAGATGTGCGAAGACAACCTGATGGAGCGTTGGGGCATTCAGGAAGTCTACGGGATGCACAATTGGCCTGGTAAGCCTGTGGGCAGCTTCTCGATCCGGCCGGGCGCGTTCTTCGCGGCGACTGACCAGTTCGATATCACGTTCGAAGGTCGCGGAGGTCATGCCGCCAAACCGCATGAAACCGTGGACACCACTGTCATGACTGCGCAGGCCGTTCTGGCGTTGCAGACCATCGCGTCGCGCAATGCCGATCCGATCGATCAGGTCGTTGTTTCGGTCACCTCGTTCGAGACTTCGTCGAAGGCGTTCAACGTGATTCCGCAGAAAGTGCAGATCAAGGGCACCGTGCGCACGATGAGCAAAGAGATGCGGGACCTTGCTGAGCAGCGCATCAACGAAATCTGCTCGGGCGTCGCCGCGACATTCGGCGGTACTGCCGATGTCAACTATATCCGGGGCTATCCGGTCATGATCAACAGCGATGAGCAGACCGAGTTCGCCGCCGAGGTCGCCCGCTCGGTCTCGGGGACCTGCGAGGAGGCACCTTTGGTCATGGGCGGCGAAGACTTCGCCTACATGCTGGAAGAGCGTCCCGGTGCCTATATCCTGGTCGGCAATGGCGACACGGCGATGGTTCACCACCCGGAATACAACTTCAACGACGAGGCGATCCCTGCCGGGTGCAGCTGGTGGGCCGAGATCGTCGAACAGCGGATGCCCGCAGCCTGATACCGTGGCGGGGGCGCAGGTCCCCGCTGCCGCTTGCGGTCAGCGGCCTGCGTCCTCCAAACCCAGCTTGTCGCATAGCGTATCCACAACCGAATCCAGCGCCGATTTCTGGGTGTTCACGCAGGTTTGCGCCGCCGCTTGCGCCGCTGCCAGCGCCGATCTGTCCGACAGCCAAAGCTCGACCGCCTTGGCCAACTCGGGTGCCGAAGCGACTTCGACCGCGCCGCCGCTGTCCACCAGCGGGGCAAATGTCTCGGCGAAATTGTAGTAACCCGGCCCGGTGATCACCGCAGCGCCAGCCTGAGCCGGCTCGAACGGGTTGTGGCCGCCGATCTCTTTCAGCGACCCGCCCAAAAACACGATCGGGCACAACGCGTACCACGTTCCGGTTTCGCCCAGCGTGTCGGCCACATAGACCTGCGTGTCGTCGGTGATCGGCTGCCCGGCGCTGCGCAGAGCATGGCTTTGACCCGTGGCATCAATCAGGGCGCAGACCTCGTCCCGCCGTTCCGGGTGGCGGGGGATCAGCAGCAGCAGCAGGTCGGGCCAGCGGTTCAGCAATTCGGCATGGGCGGCCAGAACGGTCTCCTCCTCGCCCGCATGGGTCGAGCTGGCGATCCAGACCGGCCGCGCGCCGATCTGCGCGCGGATCTTCGTCAGCGTATCCTGATCCGCCGGCAGCGGATCGGACATGGCCTTGAGGTTGGTTCCGGGCTGCACCAGATCGGCGGGTGCGCCCATGGCGATCAGGTTTGCGGCCGTGCGGTCGTTTTGCGTCAGGAACAGGCGGAACTGGCTCAGGACAAAGCGGGCGGTGTCGGGGCGCTTCTTCCACCCGGCCACCGATTTCTCGGACAGGCGCGCGTTCAGCAGGGCCAGAGGCGTTCCACGCTGGGCGGTCTCGACGATCAGTCGTGGCCAGATCTCGCTTTCGACGAAGACGCCGGCATCGGGCCGCCAGTGATCCAGAAACCGCGCCACCGGTCCGGCGCTGTCCAGCGGGGGGTATTGGTGGCGGGTGCGCGGTGGTAGACGTTTTTCCACCAGCGCCGCCGAGGTCGGGGTGCCAGAGGTGATCAGGAACTGCGCATCCTCGATCCGTTCACTGATGCGCTTGATCAGGCTCAGAACCGACAGGCTCTCGCCCACGCTTGCCGCATGGAACCAGATCAGCCGACCGTCGGGGCGGGGCTGGCTCGCATGGCCCAGCCGCTCGCGCTGACGGACCTCGGAAACACCCGCCGTCTGCAGCTTGGCGCGAACGGTGCGCCAGGCCAATGGCATGGCGATGGACGTCAACGCGCAGTACATACGGTACAGCGTCGTGGGTTGCCCCGACTGGTCTGCCATGTCAGCCGCCCGTGTGGCTCATGTGACGGCTCATCTGGCCATCGATCTTCTGGCGGGAATAGTCGAAATCATGGCCCTTAGGCTTGAGGGTAATCGCCGCGCGGATCGCCTGTTCCAGTGGCTCTTCACTGTTGGGGTGGTCGCGCAGAGGGGCGCGCAAGTCGGCCATGTCCTCTTGCCCCAGGCACATGTACAACTCGCCCGTGCAGGTCAGGCGTACCCGGTTGCAACTTTCACAGAAATTATGGCTGAGCGGCGTGATGAAGCCGATCTTCTGCCCGGTTTCCTCCAACCGGACATAGCGCGCCGGTCCGCCCGTGCGCTCGGCCAGATCGGTGACAGTATAGTGGTTTTCGTACTCGGCCCGCACGTCTTTCAGCGACCAGTACTGGTCCAGCCGGTCCTCGTTGCCGATGTCACCCATGGGCATGACCTCGATCCAGGTCAGGTCCATGTCGCGCTCGGCGCACCAGCGGGTGATCTTGGGGAGTTCGTCCTCGTTGAACCCTTTCAGGGCCACTGCGTTGATCTTGACGCGCAACCCGGCCTTCTGCGCGGCATCGATCCCGCCCAGGACCTGTTTCAAGCGACCCCAACGGGTGATCTGGGCGAATTTGTCCTCGTCCAGCGTGTCGAGCGAGACATTCACCCGCCGCACCCCGGAGGCATACAGGTCGTCGGCGAACCGGGCGAGTTGCGAGCCATTGGTGGTCAGCGTCAGCTCTTTCAGTGCGCCGCTGTCCAGATGCCGGGTCATCGAGTCGAAGAACCCCATGATCCCACGGCGCACAAGCGGCTCGCCCCCGGTGATCCGCAGCTTTTCCACGCCCAGTCGAATGAAGGTCGAACACATCCGGTCCAGTTCTTCCAGCGTCAGCAGCTCTTTCTTGGGCAGAAAGGTCATGTTTTCAGACATGCAGTAGACACAGCGGAAATCGCAGCGGTCCGTGACGGAGACGCGGAGATAGGTGATTGCGCGGGCAAACGGGTCGATCAACGGAGCAGTCATGCCCAATAGGTAAAGCGCACCGTGCCTTGCGACAAGTCAGAACTGCGCTTGAGGGGTGGAACGCGGGCGCGGGCAGGGGTAGGCTGGTCGCATGCGATACCTGTTTGTCCTTCTTCCTGCGTTTCTGACCGGCTGTGATGCGGTGCGGCAAGGCCGTGATCGCGCGCCGGATGCAGAACCCGCGCAGGCGACAGAAACCGCCGCTGCCACCGAAGAGGTGGCAGCAACGCCTGTTGCGGCTGTGAACACCGGATGGGCCGGTGCCAAGACAACGATTGCCGGACTGGGCGATCCGAACAAGCCCGGACGCTGGCTTGAAACGCCGTTGGTCGAAACTGAGATCAATGGCCGGGTGGTCGTACCCAAGACGGGCGCGCAGGCTTACATCACCCTTGTGCCAGCACCCTCGGGCGGCAGCCGCCTGTCGGTTGAGGCGATGCGTGCGCTGCTGGTGCCGTTTGACGAACTGGTCGAACTGGACGTTTATTCCAATTGATCTTTCAGGTACTTGCCAGCCTCTTTGCGGGCAAAGGGCTTCATCGCGTCACCGTACGTGACCAGAAACGCCCGGACCCGATTGGGATCGTGTTTGGACAGGTCGCGCAGCCACCAGGCCACCGCCTTCTGGATGAACCAGTCGCGATCGGGGACATACTTGGCGGCCCAACCCAGGATGCGGTCGCGGCGCTGTAGGTCCTCGGGCTTGGGGTGGTTTTGCTTGGTCCAGGGCAGGGTGGCGACCAGTGCCGCGCGTCGGGCCCACATGTGATCCGAGGTCGTCCAGCCTTCGACCTGATCCAGCCGCGACGGATCGGCCCACAGGCGCTTTTGCATGGCCATGCTGGCATGGTCGGCCACCGCCCAAGCGTCGAAATCGGACAGCCAGCTTTGCAGCAGGTCCCAAACCGCCTGATCGGGGCGGATGCGCGCCTGCGTCAGCAGCTTGGCGGCGGCCAGCCGCGCCTCGTGGATGTTGGTCTGCCACAGCTGATCGGCCAGCGCGACACGGGCGTCCACGTCCATCTGCTGCCGCCAGCTTTTGGTCAGATCATTCAGCACCGGGTTCGGTACACCAAGATAGGGGCGATCGACCTTGTGATAGGCCGCCATCTGGGCGGCCCGGTCCGGGTCGGCATGGGCCTTGATCTGGTCCAGAGGGCTGTCCGGCATGGCGGCTTACTCGACCGTGACGGATTTCGCCAGGTTGCGCGGCTGGTCCACATCGGTGCCCTTGGCGACCGCCGTGTGATAGGCCAGCAGCTGCGCGGGCACCGAATACAGGATCGGCGCGACCGAGGCGTGGGCATGCGGCATTCGGATCGTGCTCCAGACCCCGTCCTTGGCATCTGCGATCCCGTCGTCGTCCGAGACCAGAATGACCTTGCCCTTGCGCGCCATGACCTCTTGCATGTTCGACACGGTCTTGTCGAACACCGCATCGCGCGGTGCCATCACCACCACGGGCATGTGCTTGTCGATCAGGGCGATAGGGCCGTGCTTCAGCTCGCCCGATGCATAGCCCTCGGCGTGGATATAGCTGATTTCCTTGAGTTTCAGCGCCCCTTCGAGGGCCAGCGGGTACATCAGGCCGCGTCCCAGGAACAGAACGTCGCGCGCCTCGGACAGGCGCTGGGCGGATTTCCGGATCGCCTCCTCCTGGTCCAGCGCGGCATTCAGCAGTGTCGGCAGGCCGCGCAGCGCGGCGGCGTGATCGGCCAGCGCATCGTCGTCCAGTGTGCCCCGGTCGGCCGCGGCCTTGAGCGCCAGCATCAGCAGAACGCTCAGCTGGCAGGTGAAGGCCTTGGTCGAGGCCACGCCGATCTCGACCCCGGCATGGATGGGCAGCGCCACGTCACTTTCCCGCGCAATCGAGCTTTCGGGGACATTGACCACCGACACGATCTTGTCAGCCTTGCCCTCGCAATAGCGCAGCGCGGCCAGGGTGTCGGCGGTCTCGCCCGACTGGCTGACGAAGAGGGCCAGCGTGCGGTCGGTGATCGGCGGTTCACGATAGCGGAACTCGCTGGCGATATCGACCTCGACCGGCATCCGGGCCAGTTGCTCGAACCAGTATTTGGCGGTCAGACAGGCATAGAAGGCCGTGCCGCAGGCCACCATGGTCAGGCGGTCCAGCTTGGAGAAATCAAGGTCCGTGTCCGGCAGAACCACCCGGTCGCCGCCGGTGGGCAGGTACGAGCGGATCGCTTCGGCCACCACCACCGGCTGTTCGGCGATTTCTTTGGCCATGAAGTGCTTGTGCCCGCCCTTGTCGGTCCGGGTCTGATCCAGCTGGATCTTGCGGATCTCGCGATTTGCGATCTCACCGGCCTCGTTGCGGATCTCAACCGAAGTGCGGGTGACCACGGCGCGGTCGCCTTCCTCCAGATAGGTGATCCGGTCGGTCAGCGGCGCCAGCGCGATGGCGTCCGAGCCGACGAACATCTCGCCATCCCCGTGCCCGATGGCCAGCGGCGAGCCTTTGCGGGCGGCGACGATCAGGTCATCTTCGCCGTCGAACAGGAAGGCCAGCGCAAAGGCGCCTTGCAGCCGGTCGATGGTCTTGAAGGCGGCCTCGACCGGGCTCAGCCCCGATTTCATGTAGAATTCCGACATCAACGCGACGGTTTCGGTGTCGGTCTCGGTCTGGAAATCGATGCCGTTCTCAGCCAATTCGGCCCGCAACTCGCGATAGTTCTCGACAATGCCGTTGTGGACCACGGCGACCGGCCCGGCCTGATGCGGGTGCGCGTTGCTGACAGAGGGTGCGCCATGGGTCGCCCAACGCGTGTGCCCGATGCCGGACTTGCCAGGCAGGGGGTCATGCACCAGCAGGTCACTGAGATTGACCAGCTTGCCCACCGCGCGCCGACGGCCCAGCTTGCCGCCGTTTACGGTTGCGATGCCCGCACTGTCATAGCCGCGGTATTCCAGCCGCTTCAGCGCTTCGACCAGGATGGGCGCCGCTTCGTGCTTGCCCAATACGCCAACAATTCCACACATTTACTCAGGCTCCCTTGTCCCGGCGTGCCTTTTTCGCCTTCAGCATCTCGAACAGCTTGCGGGCGTAGCCCGGCTTGTTTTCCTGTTTGGCGCGGCCCACCGCCAGGGCGTCGGGTTCGACGTCGCGGGTCACGATGGTGCCTGTGGCCGTCATCGCGCCGCTGCCCACGGTGACCGGGGCCACCAGCATGGTGTTCGAGCCGACAAAGACATTCTCGCCGATCACCGTGCGGTGTTTCATCACGCCATCATAGTTGCAGGTGATGGTGCCCGCGCCGATATTCGTGCCCGCGCCAACCGAGGCATCGCCGACATAGCTGAGGTGATTGACCTTTGCGCCCTCGGCGATTTCGGCATTCTTGATCTCGACGAAATTGCCGATACGGGTGTTCTCGGCCAGTTCCGCCCCCGGACGCAGCCGGGCATAGGGGCCGACCACGGCGCCGCGGCTGACATGGCAGCCTTCCAGGTGCGAAAACGCCCGGATCGTCGCGCCGCTTTCGACGGTGACGCCGGGGCCGAAGACCACGTTGGGTTCGATCACCGTGTCGCGGCCGATCACCGTGTCGGCGGCCAGAAAGACCGTCTCGGGGGCCATCAGGGTGACGCCCAGATCCAGCAGCTCGGCCCGGGCGCGGGCCTGGAACACGGCATCGGCCGCGGCCAGATCTGCGCGCGAGTTCACGCCCAGCGTCTGCGCCTCGTTGCACGAAACGGCGGTGACCTTCAGGCCGCGGTCGCGTGCGATCTCGACCACGTCGGTCAGGTAGTATTCGCCCGAGGCGTTGTCGTTTCCGACCGCGTCGATCAAGTCGAACAGAGTGCCCGCGTCACAGGCCAGAAGTCCCGAGTTGCAGAAGGTTATGGCGCGTTCTTCATCTGACGCATCCTTGAACTCGACGATCCGTTCCAGAGCATCTCCGTTCATCACCAAGCGGCCGTACCGGGCCGGGTCTACGGCCTCGAAACCCAGGATCACCAGATCGTTGTCAGCCCGCGCGGCGATCATGCGCTCCAGCGTGTCGGGCTGAAGAAACGGGGTATCGCCGTACAGAACGACCACGTCACCGGTGAACCCTTCCAGCGCCGCGCGCGCCTGGGCGACGGCATGGGCGGTGCCCAGTTGCTGGTCCTGCACGACGATGCGCGCGTCTTCATCCTCGGCCTGCGCGACTTTGGCCACCGCCTCAGCGCCGTGGCCGGTGACGATGACCGTGCGTTCGGGTGCGAGAACCGACCCGGCGCGCATGGCGTGCACCAGCATCGGAACCTGGGCGATCGGGTGCAGAACCTTTGGGATATCCGAATTCATCCGGGTGCCTTTTCCGGCGGCAAGGATGACAAGGGCAGTGCTCATGAATGCGTTTTCTCTTTTGTTTTGTCGCGGTCCGTTTTATCCGCTGAGGGCAAAGGCGCAAGCCGTTCGGCCATCAAACAAGATTGCCGTTTGCAACACGACATGGCGGAAAACTGCCGAGCAAGGAGACAGAATGCGCACGGTCATCTTCGATCTGGACGGGACTTTGGCCGATACGTCGGGCGATCTGCTGGCGGCGGCCAACCATTGTTTCCGGCAGATGGGGCATGGCGACGTGCTGGTGCACGGGCAGGATGCGGCGGTGGCTTTGCGCGGCGGGCGGATGATGCTGACCCACGGGCTGAAACGCGTGGGCGCCTATGACGAAGAGACCGTGAACGCCTATTACCCGGTCCTGCTCGAGGCCTATGGGCAGGCGATCGACACCCACACCACCTTCTATCCCGGCGCGCTGCAGGCGGTCGAGGCGCTGAAGGCCGCCGGATACGGTGTCGGCATCTGCACCAACAAGCCCGAGGCGCTGGCCGAGCTGCTGATGACGCGGCTGGGAGCGCGGGCGTTGTTCGGCTCGTTGGTGGGGGCGGACACGCTGCCGGTGCGCAAGCCCGACCCCGCGCCGCTGCGTGAAGCGGCGCGCCGGGCCGGCGGGCTTCCCGACCACTGCATACTGGTGGGCGACTCGGATACCGACCGTAACACGGCCCTCGCCGCAGGGGTGCCTTCGATCCTTGTGACCTTCGGCCCGTCCGGTGATGACATGGCCGCACTGCAGCCCGATGCGCTGCTGCACCATTTCGACGATCTGCCCGCAATCGTCGCCGAGCTTGTGGGCGCGGCGGCCTGATCTCTTGACCCGCGCTGCGACTGGCCCCACAAACGACGCCATGACCGAGCGATTTTCTGGCAGTTTCACCCAGCAGGAGCCGATCCCCGACGCGGCGATCGAGGCGGCGCTGGCTGTTCTGCGTCACGGGCGGTTGCACCGCTACAACGTGGCCCCCGGAGAGCTGAGCGAAACCGCCCTGTTGGAACAGGAATTTGCCGCGCAGATGGGTGCGAAATACTGTCTGGCCGTGTCGTCGGGCGGCTATGCGCTGGCCACGGCCCTGCGTGCCGTGGGTGTCCAGCCGGGAGATGCGGTTCTGACCAACGCCTTCACGCTGGCCCCGGTGCCGGGGGCGATCGCCTCGGTCAATGCGCGCCCGGTTTTCGTGGGCGTGACCGAGGGGCTGACCATCGATCTGGACGATCTGGCGGCCAAGATGGACCGCGCCAAGGTTCTGATGCTCAGCCACATGCGCGGGCATCTGTGTGACATGGACCGGTTGATGCAGAGGTGCGACGCCGCCGGGGTGACGGTGATCGAGGATTGCGCCCACACGATGGGCGCCGCCTGGCGCGGACAGTTGTCCGGCCGTCAGGGGGCGATCGGCTGCTATTCCTGCCAGACCTACAAACATGTGAACTCGGGCGAGGGTGGTCTGTTGATCACCGATGACGAGATGCTGGCGGCCAAGGCCACGATGCTGTCGGGCTCGTACATGCTGTACGAACGCCACCTTGCGGCGCCGGGTCCCGAGGTGTTCGAGCGGATCAAGTACACCACGCCAAACGTGTCGGGGCGGATGGACAATCTGCGCGCGGCGATCCTGCGCCCCCAGTTGCGCGATCTGGATCGGCAGGTGCGGCGCTGGAACGAACGCTATGCCGAGATCGAGGCGGGTCTGCGCGGCACACCCGGCCTGACCATCGTCGAGCGGCCTGCCGAGGAGAGCTATGTCGGCTCGTCGATCCAGTTTCTTCTACTGGATTGGGCGTCTGAGCAGATCGCCGAGGTTTTGCGGCGCTGCGCAGATCGCGGGGTCGAGCTGAAATGGTTCGGCGGGGCTGAGCCAACCGGGTTCACCTCGCGCTATGACAGCTGGCGCTATGCCGAGTCGGAGCGGATGCCCGAGACCGACCGGATTCTGCGCGGGATCATCGACATGCGCGTTCCGCTGACCTTCTCGCTGGACGATTGCCGTCTGATTGCCGGCATCATCCGCGCCGAGGTCGGCGCTGTTTTCCAACGGTAACTCAATCGAGTGCGCCATGCGGCGCACGCTCGAACCCTGCACAAGCCGCCTTGGGGCGGCTTTTTCATTTGGGTCACGCGATGATTGACCGCGCGGGGAAAGGTCTGTATCAGTTTATTGAACACCTGTTCATTAACGCGAAAGAGGAGAGCGCGGATGTTCACGGCGACAATGCAATTCGATCTGGGTGAAGATGTGAACGCGCTGCGCGAGATGGTGCACCGCTGGGCGCAGGAGCGGGTCAAGCCGATGGCGGCCGAGATCGACAAGACCAACGCCTTTCCCAACGAGCTGTGGAAGGAAATGGGTGAACTCGGTCTGCTGGGCGTAACCGTTCCCGAACAGTATGGAGGCGCCGAAATGACCTATCTGGCGCATACGATCGCGGTTGAAGAAATCGCACGCGCCTCGGCATCGGTGGCGCTGTCCTACGGGGCGCATTCCAACCTATGCGTCAACCAGATCAAGCTGAACGGCACTGAAGAGCAGAAGCAAAAATACCTGCCGCGCCTGATTTCGGGCGAACACGTAGGTGCCCTTGCCATGTCGGAACCCGGCGCGGGGTCGGATGTTGTGTCGATGAAACTGCGGGCGGAAAAGCGCAACGACCATTACCGCCTGAACGGCAACAAATACTGGATCACCAACGGTCCGGATGCCGATACGCTGGTCGTCTATGCCAAGACCGACCCGGAGGCCGGGTCCAAGGGCATCACCGCCTTCCTGATCGAGAAAGAGATGAAAGGGTTCTCGACCTCGCCCCATTTCGACAAGCTGGGCATGCGCGGGTCGAACACGGCCGAGCTGATCTTTGAAGATGTCGAGGTGCCCTTCGAGAACGTGCTGGGCGAAGAAGGCAAGGGCGTTGCGGTTCTGATGTCGGGCCTCGACTATGAGCGCGTGGTGCTGGCCGGCATCGGCACCGGCATCATGGCTGCCTGCCTCGACGAGATCATGCCCTATCTGGCCGAGCGCAAGCAGTTCGGCAAACCGATCGGAACCTTCCAGCTGATGCAGGGCAAGATCGCCGACATGTACACCGCGATGAACTCGGCCCGGGCCTATGTCTACGAGGTGGCCAAAGCCTGTGACCGGGGCGACGTGACCCGGCAGGATGCGGCGGCGTGCTGCCTCTATGCATCCGAGCAGGCGATGGTGCAGGCGCATCAGGCCGTTCAGGCCATGGGCGGGGCCGGGTTCCTGGCGGATGCGCCGGTTAGCCGGATCTTCCGCGATGCCAAGCTGATGGAGATCGGCGCGGGCACCAGCGAGATCCGCCGGATGCTGATCGGCCGCGAATTGATGAACGAAATGCTCTGAAGAAAAACGCCTCGCCGACGAGGTCACGGCGAGGCGTTTCCGATCAAGGGATCAGAAGCGATGGACGTAGGAAACGCCAACCAGCCACGGATCGATTTCGGCCTTGCCGATGTCGGCTCCGTTGAGGGTGACGTCCGAGTCGATGTCGAACCAGCGGACGTTCAGGCGAACCGCGCCCTTGTCCGTGACCATGTAGTCCAAGCCGGCCTGCAGCGACACGCCGAAGGAGTTGTCGACCTTGAGATCGCCCAGCGGCGATTCCTCGTCAAAGAACACGGTGTAGTTCAAACCGGCGCCGACATAGGGTTTCCAGGCGCTGTTGGTTGCAAAGTGGTAGTTCAGCGACAGTGTGGGCGGCAGGTGCTTGACGCTGCCCGCGTCGACGCTTCCGCCCAGCGTGATGTCATGGCTGAACGGGGTTGCGGCCAAAAGCTCGATGCCCAAATTGTCGCGGATGAAATACTCGGCGGTGAAGATCGGGCGGGTGTCCGAGTCGACGTCGGCGCTGAAGCCGGCGAGGGACCCGTTGTCGGATTTCGGGTCGAGGTAGCCGACACCGACACCAACGGTCCAGTCCCCTTGAGACTGGGCGAATGCGGGGGCCGAAACAGCGGCCAACGCGGTGGAAAGGGTGAGGATGGCGAGTTTGCTGGTCATGTTCTTGCCTTTGGTTTTGTGTGCAAGCCGACCATGCCTGCAGGACGGGGCGCCCACTCTGATCTGCATCAAGTTTCGTCGATGTTCGATATTCAAATTGGCGCGGCAAGTCGCTTAAATATAAGGGAAAAACGCCATGTGTCCCGCTGAGGTCATACCGGGTTTGCGGCCTGGTGGCAGCTGGGACATTCCGCCGAGGCTGAACATGGCACGTCAGTGCCTGTCGCGGCCTACTGAGCAGGTGGCGATCCTCGATCTGTCTTCCGCGGCTACGACCGAGATCACCTATGGTGAACTTGAGCGTATGACCGACCGGCTGGTGCGCGGGTTGCTGGGTAGGGTGCAACCCGGCGATCGGGTCGGCGTGCTGCTCAGCCAGTCGCCGTGGTGCGCGGCCGCGCATCTGGCCATCTGGAAGATCGGGGCAATCTCGGTACCGCTGTTCAAGCTGTTCAAACGCGATGCCCTAGCCTCGCGCATCGGCGATGCGGGGGCCGGGTATGTGCTGACCGACGGCGAGGGCGCCGACATGCTGGGCGATCTGGCGCAGCCGCTGATCGTGTCCGAGCTGGGGGCGGACGGGCCTGCCGTAGGTTTTGCTGACACAGGCCCCGAAGATCCGGCGGTGCTGATCTATACCTCGGGCACGACGGGCAAACCCAAGGGTGCGCTGCATGGGCACCGGGTGCTGACCGGGCATCTGCCGGGCGTTTCGATCAGCCACAACCACCTGCGCGCGGGTGACTGCCTGTGGACGCCGGCCGACTGGGCCTGGATCGGCGGGTTGTTCGACGTGCTGATGCCTGGGCTGGCGCTGGGCATTCCGGTTGTCGCCGCGCGGCTCGACAAGTTCACCCCCGAGGCTTGCGCGGATGTGATCGCGCGCGGCGGCGTGCGCAACGTTTTCTTTCCGCCCACGGCGCTGCGGATGCTCAAGGCCTCGGATGTGACGATCCCCGGCCTGCGGTCCGTGGCCTCGGGCGGCGAGCCTTTGGGTGCGGAAATGCTGGCGTGGGGACAGCGGGCCTTTGGTCTGACGATCAACGAATTCTATGGCCAGACCGAATGCAATATGGTGGTTTCCTCCTGCGCCGAGGATTTCCCCGCGCGCCCGGGCTGCATTGGCAAGCCCGTGCCGGGCCACGAGGTCGCGGTGATCGACGCGGACGGCAATCCGACCGACGCCGAGGGCGACGTAGCCATCCGGCGCGGCTCAGCCTCGATGCTGCTGGAATACTGGAACAACCCGCAGGCCACGGCCGAGAAGTTTCGCGGTGATTGGCTGATCACCGGTGACCGCGGCGTGTGGGAGGGCGATTATCTGCGCTTTGTCGGCCGCGAGGATGACGTGATCACCTCGGCTGGATACCGCATCGGCCCGGCCGAGATCGAGGATTGCCTGCTGACCCATCCGGCGGTGGCCACCGTGGGCGTGGTCGGCAAGCCCGACCCGCTGCGGACCGAGATCGTGAAGGCCTATGTGGTGTTGAAACCGGAGTCCGAGGCCTCGGAACAAGAACTGCAGGATTGGGTCAAGGACCGTCTGGCGCATTATTCCTACCCGCGAGAGGTGGCTTTTGTGCAAGACTTGCCATTGACCGTGACGGGAAAAGTCATTCGCAAGGAATTGAAGCGTCGCGCGTTCGAGGAGATATGCCATGGCAGATAAATCCAGCGTCCGGACCGGAGTTGAATTCAGCGCGACCGTCATCGCGGTCATCGGGGCCGTTTGGGCCGGAAAGACCTATTTCGAAACGTGGATGCACGACACGATCGACAAGGCGGTCGAAGAAAAGATCGCCGTCATCGAAAAACTGCAATTGGCCGACCTTCTGGTTTTATACGGCTACCCGGATGACGCCATCTCGGAATTGCGCAAGATCGCCGATCGGGTCGCCAGGCTGGACGCCGATGACAAACGAAAGATCGCGTTTTACGACAACTATCTGGATGCGGTGGCCGATTCCGACGGGACCCTGAAATTCGAACCGGAAATCCGGATGCTGCACAGCGTCTTCAGCAACGAGATGCAGACCGACGGCTGGCATGACGAGAAGCTGGCCTATGTCGCGATGTTCCTGCCCGAAGCGCAGGCGGATGATGGGTATTTCGACCGTCAGGTCGTGGGGCGGCTCAAGCTTGCGGTCAACCAATACGAGGCAGACGACGACTATGAGAGCCTCGGGAGCGCCTATCGCAACCTGTCGCTGGCCTATCTGTGCCGGGGCGAACAGGACAAGGCCGTCGAGGCGATGGAAATGGCAGCCGAGATGCAGCCGTTCGAGTATTATTTCATGGTTCCGATGTGGGACCTTGAGGATTTCCTCGAAGAGCCGGAAATCAAGAAGCTGGACACCGTCTGCTCCGGCAACGTGTCGCAGGGATATGCGCGCATCATGCAGAGCTTTGGCGTCAGCGAAAACCCCGTTCGCGAATTTCTGAGAGAGTATACCAGATGAAGCTGCGATCTTCCGTTTTGCCCTCGTCCGATGGCTTCAAACAAAACCGTGCCGCGCATCTTGAGGCGTTGGCGCAGATCTCTGAGGTCGCCGAGGCCGCGCGTATGGGCGGGGGCGAGAAATCGCGCGACCGCCATGTGTCGCGGGGCAAGATGCTGCCCCGGCGGCGGGTGGCCAACCTGCTGGATCCGGGGTCTCCGTTCCTCGAAATCGGCGCGACGGCGGCGCATGGCATGTATGGTGGCGCGGCCCCCTGTGCCGGTGTCATCGCGGGCATCGGTCGGGTGCAGGGGCAAGAGGTCATGGTGGTCTGCAACGACGCCACCGTGAAGGGCGGCACCTATTATCCGATGACGGTCAAAAAGCACCTGCGCGCGCAAGAGATCGCCGAAGAAAACCATCTGCCCTGCATCTATCTGGTGGACAGCGGCGGCGCGAACCTGCCCAACCAGGACGAGGTCTTTCCCGACCGCGACCATTTCGGCCGCATCTTCTACAACCAGGCACGGATGAGCGCCAAGGGCATCCCGCAGATCGCCGTGGTCATGGGCTCGTGCACCGCGGGCGGCGCCTATGTGCCGGCCATGTCCGACGTCACGATCATCGTCAAGGAACAGGGCACGATCTTTCTGGCTGGCCCGCCGCTGGTCAAGGCGGCAACGGGCGAGGTCGTCAGCGCCGAAGACTTGGGCGGCGGCGACGTGCACACGCGCCTGTCGGGTGTGGCCGATTATCTGGCCGAGGATGATGCCCACGCGCTGGCGCTGGCCCGCCGGGCCGTTGGTTCGCTGAACCGGCACAAGCCGCAGACGGTGGATTGGGCCAGCTCCGAAGACCCGGCCTGTGACCCCGAGGAAATCCTGGGCGTCGTCCCGGCCGATCTGCGCACCCCGTATGACATCCGCGAGGTGATCGCGCGCTTGGTCGATGGCTCGCGCTTTGACGAGTTCAAGCCTCGGTTCGGTGAAACGTTGGTGACCGGCTTTGCCCATGTCAAAGGCTGCCCCGTCGGCATCGTCGCCAACAATGGCGTGCTGTTTTCCGAGGCCGCGCAGAAGGGCGCGCATTTCGTCGAATTGTGCAGCCAGCGCAAGATCCCGCTGGTCTTCCTGCAAAACATCACCGGGTTCATGGTCGGCCGCAAATATGAGAACGAAGGCATCGCGCGCCACGGCGCCAAGATGGTGACGGCGGTGGCTTCGACCAATGTGCCCAAGATCACCATGCTGGTGGGCGGCTCTTTCGGGGCCGGGAACTATGGCATGGCGGGCCGCGCCTATCAGCCGCGGTTCCTGTGGACCTGGCCGAACAGCCGCATCTCGGTCATGGGCGGCGAGCAGGCCGCCGGTGTTCTGGCAACGGTCAAGCGCGACGGGATCGAACGGCAGGGCGGCACATGGTCGGCCCAGGAAGAGGCCGAGTTCAAACGCCCGACGCTCGAGATGTTCGAGGAGCAGTCGCACCCGCTCTATGCCTCTGCCCGGCTGTGGGATGACGGCATCATCGACCCGCGCAAAAGCCGCGACGTGCTGGCCCTGTCGCTGAGCGCCGCGTTGAACGCCCCGATTGAGGACACGCGCTTTGGCGTGTTCCGGATGTAGAAGGGGCGGTTTGATGCTGGAAAGCTTGAAAGAAAGATATCCGGGGGCCGAGACCTTTCAGTTCGGCGACAACCGCGCATTGTGCGACGAGTTGCTGGCTCTGGTCCGCTCGGGGCGCAAGACAGCGACATGTGGCGCGTTGCGTGACTTTGCGACGGGTGGCGAGGCGATGCCGCAGGCAGGCCGCCGCGACATCGCGTTGGACTGGGACGGACGGCCCGCGCTGGTCATCGAAACGGTCGATGTGACGGTTCGGCGCTATTGCGATGTGGACGAGGCATTTGCCCTGGCCGAGGGCGAAAACGACAGCCTGGAAGGCTGGCGCGAGGATCATCGCAGATATTTCGAAAGAAACGGCGGCTTCGACCCGAAGATGGAGTTGGTCTGCGAACGGTTTCGCCTTGTGGAAGATCTGGCAGGGAAAGGGTAACGGCCATGTTTGACAAGATCCTGATCGCCAACCGGGGCGAGATTGCTTGCCGGGTCATCGAAACGGCGCACAAGATGGGCGTGGCCTGCGTTGCCGTGTACTCGGATGCCGACGCGGCCGCCAAACATGTCCAGATGGCGGATGAGGCCGTGCATATCGGCGGGGCGGCTCCGGCCGACAGCTATCTGAAAGGCGACGTGATCATTCAGGCCGCGTTGGATACCGGCGCGCAGGCGATCCATCCGGGCTATGGGTTTCTGTCCGAGAACCCCGATTTCGTCGATGCGGTGCAGGCCGCGGGCCTGACCTTCATCGGCCCCTCGGCGGATGCGATCCGCAAGATGGGCCTGAAGGATGCGGCCAAGGCGCTGATGGAGCAGGCCGGCGTCCCGGTCGTGCCCGGTTATCACGGCGACAACCAGGACCCCGAGCATCTGGCCGGCGCGGCCGACACCATCGGCTACCCGGTTCTGATCAAGGCGGTGGCCGGCGGTGGCGGCAAAGGGATGCGGCTGGTCGAGAGGCCGGCGGATTTTGCGGCCGCCCTGGACAGCGCCCGGGGCGAGGCCAAGACCGCCTTTGGCAATGATGCCGTTCTGGTCGAGAAATTCGTGGCCAAGCCCCGCCATATCGAGGTTCAGGTCTTTGGTGACGGCACCCATGCCGTGCATCTGTTCGAACGCGACTGCTCGCTGCAGCGCCGCCACCAGAAGGTGATCGAGGAAGCGCCGGCCCCCGGAATGACGCCCGAGATGCGCGAAGCGATGGGCCAGGCGGGCGTGCGCGCGGCCGAGGCCATCGGCTACAAGGGCGCGGGCACCGTGGAGTTCATCGTCGATGCCTCGGACGGTCTGCGGCCCGACCGGTTCTGGTTCATGGAGATGAACACCCGCCTGCAGGTCGAGCACCCGGTGACCGAGGCCATAACCGGCATCGACCTGGTCGAATGGCAGTTGCGGGTTGCGGCCGGGGAAAGTCTGCCCAAGCGGCACGCAGAGCTGTCGATCAACGGCCACGCCTTCGAGGCCCGGCTCTATGCCGAGGACGTACCCAAAGGGTTCCTGCCCGCCACGGGCACCCTGACCCATCTGGAGTTTCCGCACGGCTGCCGCGCCGACAGCGGCGTGCGTGCGGGCGACACGATCAGCCCATGGTATGACCCGATGATCGCCAAGGTGATCGTGCACGGCCCGACCCGCGCGGTGGCGCTGGAACAACTGCACCGCGCGCTGCGCTGGACGCAGGTGGCAGGAACCGTCACCAACCTGTCTTTCCTGGGCGCACTGACCCGGCACGCCGGGTTTGCGGCGGGCGATGTCGATACCGGGTTGATCGGCCGCGATCTGGATGATCTCGTGCGCGAACCCGCCGTCACTCCGGCAATGACCGTTGCGGCGGCGATGGCCGCGACCGGACTGGACAAACCCGCCGAGGATACGGGGTTTACTCTCTGGGCCCCGCTGCACCGGGCGCTTCAGCTGAAGCGCGACGGCGAGGTTCTGGATATGGACGTCCAGGTCGCAGGGCCGGACCGGCAGGACTGGCAGGTCGACGGGACCAGCGTGATCGCCGAACGGGTCAACGGCCGCTGGATCATCGACGGCCAGCCGATGCCTCCGGTTGCGGTTGCGGGCCACGATGTCACCGTGTTCGACGCCTATGGCGTAAACTTCGAGATGCTGGACCCGCTGGACCGAGACGTCAGCGCCGCCGGCGACACCAACGTGGTCGAGGCGCCGATGCCCGGGCTGGTCAAGGCGGTGTTCGCCGCGCCGGGGCAGCCGGTGAAGGAAGGCGATCGGCTGGCCATTCTCGAGGCCATGAAGATGGAGCATTCGCTGCTGGCCGCCCGCGACGGTGTCGTGGCCGAGGTTCTGGCCGAGGCCGGATCGCAGGTCGAGGCCGGCGCGGCGCTGGTCCGGCTGGAAGACGACTGAAACCCTGAACGCCCGCCCTGGACGGGACGGGCCGGGACTGAACAGGAGGGCACCGCGATGGCGGAACGTGTCGAGATTTTCGAAGTGGGGCCGCGCGACGGGCTGCAGAATGAAAAGCGCGAAATCCCGGTTTCCGAGAAGATCGCGCTGGTCGACTGCCTTAGCCGGGCGGGGTTCAGCCGGATCGAGGTGGCCAGTTTCGTGTCGCCCAAATGGGTGCCGCAGATGGCCGGCAGCGCCGAGGTTCTGGCCGGGATCACCCGCGCCCCCGGCGTGCGCTATGCCGCGCTGACCCCGAACATGCGCGGCTATGAGGACGCGCTGGCTGCCGGGGCGGATGAAATCGCGGTGTTTGCCTCGGCCTCCGAGGGGTTTTCCAAGGCCAACATCAACGCGACCATCGCCGAATCCATCGAGCGGTTCGTCCCGATCCTCGAGGCGGCGCGCCATATCGACCTGCCGGTGCGCGGCTATGTTTCCTGCGTGACCGACTGCCCCTATGACGGGCCGACTCCGCCCGCCAAAGTGGCCGAGGTGGCCGACCTGCTGTTCTCGCACGGCTGTTACGAGATCTCGCTGGGCGACACGATCGGGCAGGGGACACCCGATAGCATCGCACAGATGCTGCTGGCGGTGCGTGAATACGTGCCCGCGACCCGCCTAGCCGGGCATTTCCACGACACCAACGGGCGCGCGATCGACAATATCGACGCATCTCTTGCGCTGGGCGTCCGGGTGTTCGACGCGGCCGTGGGCGGATTGGGCGGCTGCCCCTACGCGCCGGGCGCGGCCGGGAATGTGGCAACCGAAGCCGTGGCCGCGCATCTCGAGCGGCTGGGCTATGACACCGGACTGGACGCCGCCGTGCTGAACGAAGCGGCGGAAATGGCCCGCGCGATGCGGGCGGGATAAGAGGCTGACATGTTTGAAACCATCTCGATCTCCACCGATCTGCGCGGCGTTGCCAAGCTGACGCTGAACCGGCCGGAAAAACATAACGCGATGTCGGCGCAGATGATCGCCGAGCTGACCCAGGCCGCCGCGCAACTGGGGGAAACCAACGACGTGCGCGTCGTAGTTCTGACCGGCGCGGGCAAAAGCTTCTGCGCAGGGGGTGACCTGGGTTGGATGCAGGCCCAGATGGCCGCCGACCCCGAGACCCGCTTTGTCGAGGCGCGCAAGCTGGCCGAGATGCTGAACGCCCTGAACACCCTGTCAAAACCGTTGATCGGCGCGCTGCAGGGCAACGCCTTTGGCGGTGGCGTGGGCATGGCCGCGGTCTGCGACGTGGCAATCGGCGTGGACAGCCTGAAGATGGGTCTGACCGAAACCCGGCTGGGGTTGATCCCGGCCACCATCGGGCCCTATGTTGTCGCCCGCATGGGTGAGGCCCGCGCGCGGCGCGTGTTCATGTCGGCCCGTCTGTTCGACGCGGCCGAGGCGGTAGAACTCGGCCTGCTGGCGCGGGCCGTTCCGGCAGATGAGTTGGGTGCCGCGATCGAAGCCGAAGTGCGGCCTTATCTGTCCTGTGCGCCGGGCGCCGTGGCCTCGGCCAAGGCGCTGGTGCGGGACCTCGGGCCGCGCATCGACGACGCGGTGATCGACCACACGATCCGGGCGCTGGTCGACCGATGGGAAACGGACGAGGCGCATGAGGGAATCAGCGCTTTCTTCGACAAGCGAAAACCTTTATGGAATAGTAAGGTTTGACCGCCCGCGACCATTTGAAGCCAAGGGCTTGCGCCTAGGCAGCGCTGGGCGTTGGCAAGCCGAATATTCGGTGCCATGCGCGCTTCTGCTCGGTTGACCCTCTGACCCCGCGCGGATAGAGAATGTCCAGTCAACACGCCAATTGACGGCGCGTCTCGTTCGGGATGCGCAGGAAAGGAGCCACTCGTGGAAGAGCTGTTGCGGGAATATCTCCCGATCCTGGTGTTTCTGGCCGTCGCCGTGGGCCTTGGAATCGTCCTGATTCTGGCCGCCGTCGTTCTGGCTGTCCGCAATCCCGACCCCGAAAAGGTCAGCGCCTATGAGTGCGGGTTCAACGCGTTCGACGATGCGCGGATGAAGTTCGATGTCCGATTCTATCTGGTGTCGATCCTTTTTATCATCTTCGACCTCGAGATTGCGTTCCTGTTTCCCTGGGCCGTGGGCTTCAAGGACATCAGCGATGTCGGCTTCTGGTCGATGATGGTGTTCCTGGGCGTTCTGACCATCGGCTTTGCCTATGAATGGAAGAAGGGGGCCTTGGAATGGGAGTGATGACGGGTGCAAACACCGCGGGCGTCGACAAGGAAGTCGCCACCCAGGCCCTGAACGCCGAGCTGCAGGACAAAGGGTTCCTGCTGACCTCGTCCGAGGACATCATCAACTGGGCGCGCACCGGCTCGCTGCACTGGATGACCTTTGGTCTGGCCTGCTGCGCGGTCGAGATGATGCACACCTCGATGCCGCGCTACGACGCCGAACGCTTCGGCATAGCGCCGCGCGCATCCCCGCGCCAGTCGGACGTGATGATCGTGGCCGGTACGCTGACCAACAAGATGGCCCCGGCGCTGCGCAAGGTCTATGACCAGATGCCCGAGCCGCGCTATGTGATCTCTATGGGCTCCTGCGCCAATGGTGGTGGCTATTACCACTATTCCTATTCCGTCGTGCGTGGTTGCGACCGCATCGTTCCGGTGGACATCTACGTTCCCGGTTGCCCGCCGACCGCCGAGGCGCTGCTGTACGGTCTCCTGCAGCTGCAGCGCAAGATCCGCCGCACCGGCACCATCGTCCGCTGAGGAGGGACCGAGATGAGCGAAGCACTCAAGGAGCTCGGCACGCATATCGAGCTGAAGCGCACGGACTGCGTTCTGTCATGGACCGTAGCCCATGACGAACTGACGGTGGATGTTGCGCCCTCGAGCCTGGTGGAATTTGTCGAGTTTCTGAAAACGGATCAGAACTGCAAGTTTTCGACCTTGGTCGACATCACCGGAGTTGATTACCCCGAACGCGCCAAACGGTTCGACGTGGTTTACCACTTCCTTTCGATGTACCAGAACCAGCGTATCCGGATACGGATCTCGGTGCGCGAGGAAGACATGGTTCCGTCGATCGTCGATGTGCACCCCTCGGCCAACTGGTTCGAGCGTGAAGTGTTCGACATGTTCGGCATTCTGTTCTCGGGCCACCCGGACCTGCGACGCATCCTGACCGACTATGGGTTCCGCGGCTATCCGCTGCGCAAGGATTTCCCGACCACCGGGTATATCGAAGTCCGCTATGACGAAGCGCAGAAACGGGTCGTGTACGAACCGGTCTCGCTGGTTCAGGAGTATCGCCAGTTTGATTTCATGAGCCCGTGGGAAGGTGCGAACTATGTTCTGCCGGGGGATGAAAAACAGGAGACCTGACAATGGGTGGCATCTGGTGGCTGATCCTTTCTGCACTGACCATCATTCCGATGGTGAAGATTTTGCCGTTTTTTGGGATCAACAAATACTGGTGCCTTCTTTGCCTGGTCCCATTCGGCACGATCGCGTTGCTGTGGTGGGTCGGGTTGAAACTGCAGGAACTGGAGCGCCGCTGAGATGGTCATGCTGCTGGGGGAACTGATTGCGTTGGGTGCGCTGGGGGTTCTGCTGGCGGGGGCCGCGGCCAAGGCGCTTGAGGCGGAAAAGGTCCGGGTTCGGGCCGAAGCGAAAAAGAAACGAGGGCGTTGATGGACGGCTCAAGATACGATGACGGCAGCACGGACGCGCTGAGCGGAGAACAGAAGATCCGCAATTTCAACATCAACTTCGGCCCGCAGCACCCTGCGGCGCACGGAGTTTTGCGTCTTGTGCTTGAGCTGGACGGCGAGATCGTCGAGCGTTGCGACCCACATATCGGCCTGCTGCACCGCGGTACCGAAAAGCTGATGGAAAGCCGGACGTATCTGCAGAACCTGCCATATTTCGACCGGTTGGACTATGTGGCGCCGATGAACCAGGAACATGCCTGGTGCCTGGCCATCGAAAAGCTGACCGGCGTCGGAGTTCCGCGCCGGGCCTCGTTGATCCGGGTCCTGTATTCCGAGATTGGGCGCGTTTTGAACCATCTGCTCAACGTGACCACGCAGGCGATGGACGTGGGCGCGCTGACCCCGCCGCTGTGGGGCTTTGAAGAGCGCGAAAAGCTGATGGTGTTCTACGAGCGTGCCTGCGGTGCGCGCCTGCACGCGGCCTATTTCCGCCCCGGCGGTGTGCATCAGGACTTGCCGCCCGAGTTGCTGGATGACATCGAGACCTGGAGCCACGAGTTCCCCGCCGTTCTGGACGACATTGACGGGCTGCTGACCGAGAACCGCATCTTCAAACAGCGCAACTGCGACATCGGCGTGGTCACCGAGGAGGATATCCAGCAATACGGCTTCTCGGGCGTGATGGTGCGCGGATCGGGCTTGGCCTGGGACCTGCGTCGCGCGCAACCCTATGAATGCTACGACGAGTTTGAGTTCCAGATCCCCGTTGGCAAGAACGGGGACTGCTACGATCGTTACCTGGTGCGGATGGAAGAAATGCGCCAGTCGGTGTCGATCATCCGGCAGGCCATCGCCAAGCTGCGCGACTGCCCGGGCGACATTTTGGCCCGCGGCAAGATCACCCCGCCGAAACGCTCGGACATGAAGACCTCGATGGAGAGCCTGATCCATCACTTCAAACTTTACACCGAAGGCTTCCACGTCCCCGCAGGCGAAGTCTATGCCGCCGTCGAAGCGCCCAAAGGCGAGTTCGGCGTTTATCTGGTCGCCGACGGCACCAACAAGCCGTACCGCGCCAAGCTGCGTGCGCCCGGTTTCCTGCACCTACAAGCCATGGACCACGTCGCCAAGGGCCACCAACTGGCCGACGTCGCTGCCATCATTGGCACCATGGACGTCGTATTTGGAGAGATTGACCGCTAATGCTCCGCCGTCTTCATCCCGAACAACCCGAAAGCTTTGCCTTCACCGCCGCCAACCAGCAATGGGCCGAAGCGCAGATCACCAAATACCCCGAGGGCCGTCAGGCCAGCGCGGTCATCCCGCTGCTCTGGCGCGCGCAAGAGCAGGAGGGTTGGCTGAGCCGCCCGGCGATTGAAACCGTCGCTGACATGCTGGGCATGTCCTACATCCGGGTGCTTGAGGTTGCGTCCTTCTACTTCATGTTCCAGCTGCAACCGGTTGGTTCCATTGCGCATATTCAGGTTTGTGGCACGACGTCCTGCATGATCTGCGGGGCCGAGGATCTGATTGCTGTCTGCCGCGAAAAGATCGCGCCCAAGCCGCACCAGCTGTCGGCGGACGGCAAGCTGAGCTGGGAAGAGGTCGAGTGCCTGGGTTCCTGCACCAACGCGCCGATGGCACAGATCGGTAAAGACTATTACGAGGACCTGACCGCCGAGAGTTTTGGTCGGATCATTGATGAACTGGCCGCTGGCAAGGTTCCGGAGCCCGGGCCCCAGAATGGGCGCTATGCGGCCGAGCCTCTGGGCGGGGTGACCAGCCTGAAGGACTACGAGGGTGGCAAGGCAAAGCACAATGCCAGTGTACAACTGGCGACGGAACTGGGCGATACCGTCAAGCGCATCGACGGAAACGAGGTTCCGATACTAACGCCATGGTTGGGCAAGGATGGCAAGGCCGCCGGAGCGAAAGCCGCACCCAAGCCGCCGAAGGTGCCAGAGCAGGGCAAACCAGCCGCCCGTCAGGCCGCGCCCAAGAAATCCGCCAAGGCGGAGCCATCTTCGCCCGAGGGCGCCGCGGCCAAGCCAGAAGCGACTGAGGCTCAGCCCGAAACGCTGAGCGGTGCGCGCGACGGCAAGCCCGACGACCTCAAGCTGCTGAAAGGTGTGGGGCCGAAGCTCGAGCAGACGCTGAACGAGCTCGGGTTCTACCACTTCGATCAGATCGCAGCTTGGACGCCAGAACATGTCGCCTGGGTTGATGCCCGGCTGAAGTTCAAGGGCCGGATCGAACGCGACGGTTGGATCGAGCAGGCGGCCAAGCTGGCTGCTGGCGAGGAAACCGAATTTGCCAAACGTGCCAAGCAAGACGGCACCTACGAAGACTGAGAGACGGTGCCCGATACGGGCATCGGAGTGTGATGGACAAGGACAAGGAACAGGCCATCGCCCGCAAGGGCCGACATATCGGCGTGGTCATCGCGGTGACCATGCTGTTGTGGCTTGCCATGACCCTGTTCATCGGCCCGGCGCTGGAGCTGCCGGGACGCTTTGCGCTGCTGTTTGATTTCGCCGCGATCGCGGCGTTCATCTATGCGGGCGTCAACATATTTCAACTCTGGCGCATGCGTCAGGACAGCTGAAGGTAACACGCGATGCTGAAGGATCAGGACCGGATCTTTACCAACATCTACGGGATGCACGAGCGCACCTTGAAGGGCGCCCAGGCCCGGGGGCATTGGGACGGCACTGCTGGCCTGATGGAAAAGGGTCGTGACTGGATCATCCAGACGATGAAAGACTCAGGGTTGCGCGGGCGTGGCGGTGCGGGCTTCCCGACTGGCCTGAAATGGTCGTTCATGCCGAAGGAAAGCGATGGCCGCCCGTCCTATCTGGTGGTCAACGCCGACGAATCCGAACCGGGCACCTGCAAGGACCGCGAGATCATGCGCCACGATCCGCACACGCTGATCGAAGGCTGCCTGATTGCGTCTTTCGCGATGAATGCGCACACCTGCTACATCTACCTGCGCGGCGAGTACATTCGTGAGCGCGAGGCACTGCAGGCTGCAATTGACGAAGCCTATGACGCGGGCCTTCTGGGCAAGAATGCCGCTGGATCAGGATGGGATTTCGACCTGTTCCTGCATCACGGGGCAGGCGCCTACATCTGTGGTGAGGAAACCGCCCTGATCGAAAGCCTCGAAGGTAAGAAGGGCATGCCGCGCATGAAGCCGCCGTTCCCGGCGGGGGCGGGTTTGTATGGCTGCCCGACCACGGTGAACAACGTGGAATCCATCGCCGTCGTGCCCACGATCCTGCGCCGCGGTGCCGACTGGTTCGCCGGTTTCGGTCGCCAGAACAACGCGGGCACCAAGCTGTTTGCCGTCTCGGGTCACGTCAATACCCCCTGTGTGGTCGAAGAGGCGATGTCGATCAGCTTTGAAGAATTGATCGAGACCCATTGCGGTGGCATCCGCGGCGGGTGGGACAACCTGTTGGCCGTGATCCCCGGTGGATCGTCCGTGCCTTGCGTGCGCGGCGAGAACATGCGCGACGCGATCATGGATTTCGACTATCTGCGCAACGACCTGGGCTCGGGGCTTGGCACGGCGGCGGTGATCGTGATGGACAAGTCCACCGACATCATCAAGGCCATCTGGCGCCTGTCGAAATTCTACAAGCACGAAAGCTGCGGCCAGTGTACGCCCTGCCGCGAAGGCACGGGCTGGATGATGCGGGTGATGGATCGCCTGGTACGCGGCGAGGCCGAACTGGAAGAGATCGACATGCTGTTCGAGGTGACCAAGCAGGTCGAAGGCCATACGATCTGTGCGCTGGGTGACGCGGCCGCATGGCCGATCCAGGGCCTGATCCGCAACTTCCGCGAAGAAATCGAAGACCGCATCAAGGCTCAGAAATCGGGCCGTATGGGTGCGATGGCGGCGGAGTGACAACGATGGAAGCCTATGCAGAGTATTCCCACGCGATTGCGTCTTTGGTGATTTTCACACTGGTCGTTTTGTTCCTGTCGCCGTTTTCGGCACTGGCGAAACAGGGCAAGGGGCTGGCTCCTGGCGCGACCCCCGACCAGGACTACGCCGACAAGGCCTATCGCCTGAACCGTTCCTACCTGAACGGCACCGAGACTTTGCCCGCGTTTCTGGCCGTTACTGTGGCAGCCATTCTATTGGGCGCCAGCCCGTTCTGGGTGAACTGGCTGGCCGCGATTGCCTTGGTCGCGCGACTGGTGATGCTTGTCGTACACATTCAAGGCGTCGGCAAACCGCATAGCGGTATTCGTTCTGTCCTGTATGTGGTGGCGTGGGCCTGCATGTTCGTGATTGGGATCCTTGCATTGGTGGCTGCGTTCTGATGGCCGTCACACTTGTTGATATCACCGCGAACCTGCGTCGCCCGGCTGTCGGTGTCCTTGTTCTGCTGACGCTGCTTTCGGCCTGCGGGACAGCGCCAACAAGCGACCGGATCCTGTTTGACGGCAAGTCGTTTCGGGCCAAGGCAAAGCCGGTCGACAAGAAACGGTCGCCTGCGGATTTCACCGTGACGATCAAAGGCGTGTCGGCTTCGCTGGACGGCGCGCGCGAAGCTGGTCGGTACGAGGGCACCCGGTTCTGCATTCAGAATTTCGGTTCCTCCCGCATTGCGTGGAAGGTTGGTCCTGACACCGAACCGCAAAACCTGCGCGTCGAAAATGACAGCCTGACATTTGCCGGAGCCTGTCAACGACCATGAGCTTCGCTATTGCATATCCTGCGCTGATCGGACGGTCGTTATTGCATAACAGCCGTGTCGCGGAACGTCTTGGGGAACCCAAGACGAAAGGATATGTCATGAAACTTGTGAAACTTGCCGCATTTGCCTGCGCGATGGCGTTGCCCGTTTCGGCGGACGCCAAGCCGCCCTTGCGCGAAGTCAAGGAAATCGACAACGAGCTCTACTACATCGCCATCGCAAATGAGATCTCGGAATACTGCCCGTCGATCAGTGGGCGGCGTATGAAAGCAATCGGTGTGATGTGGAGCCTGCGGTCCAAGGCCAACAGCCTGGGTTATTCGGACGGCGAGATCCGGGCCTATGTCGAGTCGGATTCCGAAAAGGCGCGGATGCGAGCCAAAGGCGAAAAATACCTCGCGCAGAACGGCGTGAGCTACGGAAAAGCTGAAACATTCTGTGCCCTGGGGCGCAAGGAAATCGAACGAAACAGCGCCATTGGCGTGTATTTGAGGGCGAACTAGACCATGTCTGACCTCCGCAAGATCGTAATCGACGACAAGGAAATCGAAGTCGATGGCGCGATGACCCTGATCCAGGCCTGCGAACAGGCCGGGGTCGAGGTGCCACGGTTCTGCTATCATGAGCGCCTGTCGATTGCTGGTAACTGCCGCATGTGCCTGGTCGAGGTCGTGGGCGGGCCGCCCAAGCCCGCCGCCTCGTGCGCGATGCAGGTGCGCGATCTGCGCCCAGGGCCGGAAGGTCAACCGCCGGTGGTCAAGACCAACTCTCCCATGGTCAAGAAGGCCCGGGAAGGGGTCATGGAGTTTCTGCTGATCAACCACCCCTTGGATTGCCCGATCTGCGACCAGGGGGGGGAATGCGATCTGCAGGACCAGGCAATGGCCTACGGTATGTCGGCCAGCCGGTTCAAAGAAGCCAAGCGGGCCGTCGATGATCTGGATCTGGGTCCGCTGGTTGGTACGGCCATGACCCGCTGCATCAGCTGTACCCGCTGTGTGCGTTTCACGACCGAGATCGCGGGTATCGACCAGATGGGCCAGACGGGCCGGGGCGAGGATGCGGAAATTACCTCGTACCTGAACCAGACGCTGGATTCGAACCTGCAGGGCAACATCATTGACCTGTGCCCGGTGGGGGCGCTGACTTCCAAGCCTTATGCCTTTACCGCACGCCCGTGGGAACTGACAAAGACCGAAACCATCGACGTGATGGATGCGCTGGGATCGAACATTCGTGTCGATACCAAGGGCCGCGAAGTGATGCGCATTCTGCCGCGCAACCATGATGGCGTGAACGAAGAGTGGATCTCGGACAAGACGCGTTTCGTCTGGGACGGTTTGCGCCGTCAACGTCTGGACACGCCCTATATCCGTGAAAACGGTCGCCTGCGCGCCGCCAGCTGGCCCGAGGCTTTGGCCACCGCCGCAGCGGCGATGAAGGGCAAGAAGGTTGCCGGTCTGATCGGCGATCTGGTTCCTGTCGAAGCCGCCTTTGCGTTGAAGCAGATGATTGAGGGGCTGGGTGGCAAGGTCGAATGCCGAACCGACAATGCCCGCCTGCCTATCGGCAACCGTTCGGGCTATGTCGGCAATGTGACGATCGAGGAGATCGACACGGCGAAAGAGATCATCCTGATCGGCACCAACCCGCGGGACGAGGCCCCGGTGCTGAATGCGCGCATCCGCAAGGCGTGGCTGGCGGGCGCCGATGTCAAATTGATCGGCCCGACCGTTGATCTGACTTATGACTACGAGCATCTTGGCACCGACCGCGATGCGCTGGCCAAGGCCAAGGCAAGCAATGAAGCCGTTGTGATCGTCGGACAGGGCGCCGTGTCCGAGGCAGACGGTCTGGCTGTTTTGGCCGCCGCGCGCGCGCTGTCGGGTCGGATGCTTGTTCTGCACACTGCGGCCGCCCGCGTTGGTGCGATGGATGTGGGTGCCGCGACGGAGGGTGGCCTTGAGGCTGCAATCGACGGCGCCGAGGTGATCTTCAACCTGGGCGCGGACGAGGTCGATATCGATGCGGGCCCGTTTGTCATCTACCAAGGCAGCCACGGAGACCGCGGTGCACACCGCGCCGACGTCATCCTGCCTAGCGCGGCCTATACCGAGGAAAACGGTCTCTTCGTCAACACCGAGGGTCGCCCTCAATTGGCGATGCGCGCCGGATTTGCGCCGGGTGAAGCCAAGGAAAACTGGGCGATCCTGCGGGCGCTTTCGGCGGAGTTGGGCGAGAAACTTCCTTATGACACGTTGGCCCAGCTGCGGCAAAAGCTGATCGAAGCAGTGCCGCATCTGGCCGGGATCGACCAAGTGCCCGAGAACGAAGAACAGGCAATCGAGGCCGGACCTTTGGGGCAGGCCGATTTCCGGACCGTGATCAAGGATTTCTATCTGACCAACCCGATTGCACGAGCCTCGCAGTTGATGGCCGAGCTTTCGGCGCTGGCCAAGGTTCGCGGTGACCAAAAGATTGCCGCGGAATGAGGCTTGCGACGACCATAAACCGCAAAGCGGGCGGAAACCCGAGCTCGTTTTTCCGAGAGGAGATGCGAGGGGCGTGGTCGTGTGTTTTGCCGAATGAAATGAAGGAAAAAGGTGGCGTGCAGGCAGCGGATGCTGTTTACACCAACTCGCCAAACCAATCGCAGGCGACGCGAGTCTCCGACCGGCCGGTCGGGCCTCGCGATGGCAGCGGAAAACGGAATACCCACGGTGTGAGGACCAATGGCTGAATTCTTTGACACCCCAGGCGGAATAGCCCTGATCATATTGGCGCAGGTGCTGGCCGTCGTGGCCTTCGTGATGATCTCGCTGTTGTTTCTGGTCTATGGCGACCGCAAGATCTGGGCCGCGGTCCAGATGCGTCGCGGTCCCAACGTGGTTGGCGTTTACGGCCTGCTGCAATCGGTGGCGGACGCGCTGAAATACGTCGTCAAAGAGGTGGTGATCCCTGCCGGCGCGGACCGGACTGTGTTCATTCTGGCGCCGCTGACGTCCTTCGTCCTGGCCATGATCGCCTGGGCAGTCATTCCGTTCAATGACGGCTGGGTCCTGTCCGACATCAACGTGGCTATCCTCTATGTGTTCGCAGTGTCCTCGCTAGAGGTGTACGGCGTGATCATGGGCGGATGGGCATCGAACTCGAAATACCCGTTCCTGGGCTCGTTGCGCTCGGCCGCGCAGATGATTTCTTATGAGGTTTCGATCGGCCTGATCATCATCGGGGTGATCATTTCGACCGGGTCGATGAATTTTGGTGACATCGTGCGGGCGCAGGATGGCTCGTTCGGGTTCTTCAGCTGGTACTGGCTGCCGCATTTCCCGATGGTCTTCCTGTTCTTCATCTCGGCCCTGGCCGAGACCAACCGCCCGCCGTTCGACCTGCCCGAAGCGGAATCGGAACTGGTCGCCGGTTATCAAGTCGAATACTCGGCAACGCCCTTCCTGCTGTTCATGGCGGGCGAATACATCGCCATATTCCTGATGTGCGCGCTGACCACGCTGTTGTTCTTCGGTGGCTGGCTGTCGCCGATCCCCGGCCTGCCCGATGGTGTGCTGTGGATGGTCGCCAAGATGGCGTTCTTCTTCTTCCTCTTCGCGATGGTCAAGGCAATCACGCCCCGCTACCGCTATGACCAGCTGATGCGGCTGGGCTGGAAAGTGTTCCTGCCGTTCAGCCTGGTGTGGGTGGTGTTCGTGGCCTTTGCGGCGAAATTCGACTGGTTCTGGGGTGCATTCGCCCGTTGGAGCGTAGGAGGCTGACAATGGCAAATATCGACTATACCCGCGCGGCCAAATACTTCCTTCTGCAGGATTTCTGGGTCGGCATGAAGCTGGGGCTGAAGTACTTCTTCGCGCCCAAGGCAACCGTGAATTACCCGCACGAAAAGGGTCCGCTGTCGCCCCGGTTCCGCGGTGAACACGCCCTGCGCCGTTATCCAAACGGCGAGGAGCGCTGCATCGCCTGCAAATTGTGCGAGGCTGTGTGCCCCGCGCAGGCCATCACAATCGACGCCGAACCGCGCCAGGACGGCAGCCGCCGTACCACGCGATATGACATCGACATGACCAAGTGCATCTACTGCGGCTTCTGCCAAGAGGCCTGCCCGGTCGATGCCATCGTCGAAGGACCTAATTTCGAATTCGCCACGGAAACCCGCGAAGAGCTGTTCTATGACAAGCAGAAGCTGCTGGACAACGGTGAACGCTGGGAAGCCGAGATCGCCCGCAATCTGGAACTGGACGCGCCCTACCGATGAGCGATCCGACGAAAAACCCATTCGAGCAGATGCTCAGACAGGCGCATGACATGGCCAAGGCGTTCAACCCGGCGCTGGAGAGCTATTCGCCCGTCGACGCGATGCGCGGCTTCGAGGCGCTGTGGCCGACCATGCCCAAAGAGGTCATGGAGATGATGTTCGGCAACACCGTCAATCCGGGCGGACTGGATGCCAAGACCCGCCTGTTGCTGACGCTGGCCGGGCTGACCTGTCAGGGCGCACAGGCCGACACGGCCCTGCGCCAGACGGTACGCCATGCCATCGAGGCAGGGGCCAAGAAACAAGAGATCGTGGAAACGATCGGTCAGATGTCGGTCTTTGCCGGCATCCCGGCCATGACCCGGGCGCTGGAACTGGCGCAGGAGGCCATGGGCGAAAACGAGGAAGATGACCAATGAGCGTATTTGCCTTTTACCTCTTTGCCATCAGCGCCATCACCGGCGGGCTGTTCACCGTGATCAGCCGGCAGCCGGTGCATTCGGTGCTGTGGCTGATCCTGGCCTTCCTTTCGTCGGCGGGACTGTTCGTGCTGCTGGGGGCGGAATTCGTCGCCATGCTGCTGATCATCGTCTATGTCGGCGCGGTGGCGGTGCTGTTCCTGTTCGTGGTGATGATGCTGGACGTGGACTTTGCCGAGCTCAAGGCCGAGATGGCGCGCTACATGCCTTTGGCCCTGCTGATCGGTCTGGTCATCCTGATGCAGTTCGTCATGGCCTTTGGCGCTTGGGACAGTGCGCAAGGCGCGGCGGCCAACCTGGCCCAGCCGATCCCTGCCGACCGCCACAACACCGAGGCGCTGGGTGTCATCCTTTACGATCAATACTTCCTTCTGTTCCAACTGGCGGGTCTGATCCTGCTGGTGGCCATGATCGGCGCCATCGTGCTGACGCTGCGCCACCGCAAGGACATCAAGCGTCAGGACATCGTCGGCCAGATGATGCGTGACCCGGCCAAGGCGATGGAGCTGAAGGATGTGAAACCGGGGCAGGGACTTTGAGACGATGATCGGACTTGAACACTATCTTACCGTCGCGGCGACTCTGTTCGTCATCGGCATCTTCGGTCTCTTCCTGAACCGCAAGAACGTCATCATCCTGCTGATGAGCATCGAACTGATGCTGTTGGCGGTGAACATCAACCTCGTGGCGTTTTCCAGCTTTCTCGGCGATCTGGTCGGGCAGGTGTTTACGCTGTTCGTGCTGACCGTGGCCGCGGCCGAGGCTGCGATCGGGCTGGCCATTCTGGTCTGCTTCTTCCGCAACCGCGGCACCATCGCGGTTGAAGACGTCAACATGATGAAGGGGTAAGGGATCATGGAAACCACAATCCTCTTTGCCCCGCTCGTGGGCGCGCTGATCTGCGGCTTTGGCTGGAAGTTCATCGGCGAAAAGGCCGCGCTGTGGACGGCCACGGGCCTGCTGTTCCTGGCCTGTCTGCTGTCCTGGATCGTCTTCTTCAGCTTTGACGGACAGACCCAGCAGATCGAGATCATGCGCTGGATCGAGAGCGGCTCGCTGTCGACCTCGTGGGCCATTCGTCTGGACCGGCTGACCGCCATAATGCTGATCGTCGTCACCACGGTTTCGGCGCTCGTGCACCTTTATTCGTTCGGCTACATGGATCACGACCCGCAGTGGCGCGAGGGCGAAAGCTACAAGCCGCGCTTCTTTGCATATCTGTCCTTCTTCACCTTCGCCATGCTGATGCTGGTGACGGCCGACAACCTCGTACAGATGTTCTTCGGCTGGGAAGGCGTGGGCGTCGCGTCGTACCTGCTGATCGGTTTTTACTATCGCAAACCCTCGGCCAATGCGGCGGCGATGAAAGCGTTCATCGTCAACCGTGTGGGCGACTTCGGCTTCGCGCTTGGGATATTTGCGCTGTTCTTCCTGACCGACAGCATCAACTTCTCGGATATCTTTGCCGCTGCACCCCAGCTGGCAGAAACGCAACTGACCTTCCTGTGGGGCGAATGGACCGCGATCGAGGTCATCTGCGTGCTACTGTTCATCGGTGCGATGGGCAAGTCGGCGCAGTTGATCCTGCACACCTGGTTGCCGGACGCGATGGAGGGCCCGACGCCCGTGTCGGCGCTGATCCACGCAGCCACCATGGTGACGGCCGGTGTGTTCCTGGTTTGCCGTATGTCGCCGCTGATGGAGTTTGCGCCTGGAGCAACCGGGTTCGTCACCGTTGTGGGGGCTGCCACCGCTTTCTTTGCCGCGACCGTGGGCTTGGTGCAGACGGACATCAAACGCGTGATCGCCTATTCGACCTGCTCGCAGCTGGGCTACATGTTCGTGGCCGCAGGCGTGGGCATGTATTCGGCGGCGATGTTCCACCTGTTCACGCATGCCTTCTTCAAGGCGCTCTTGTTCCTGGGGGCGGGTTCGGTGATCCACGCCATGCACCACGAACAGGACATGATGAACTATGGCAACCTGCGCAAGAAGATCCCCTATACCTTCTGGGCGATGATGATCGGTACCCTGGCCATCACCGGTGTCGGCATCCCGCTGACCACGATCGGCTTTGCTGGCTTCTTGTCCAAGGATGCCATCATCGAAAGCGCCTATGCCGGCGGATCGGCCTTCGGGTTCTGGGCGCTGGTGATCGCGGCCGCGATGACCTCGTTCTACAGCTGGCGCTTGATCTTCCTGACCTTCTATGGCGAGGAGCGGGGCGACAAGCACACGCATGAGCACGCGCATGAAAGCCCGATGGTCATGCTGGTGCCGCTGGGTGTTCTGTCGCTGGGCGCCGTGTTCGCGGGTATGATCTGGTACAACAACTTCTTCGGTCACGCCGATCAGGTGGGCAAGTTCTATGGCATTCCGGTTGCCGAGGCGCATGCCGACGCCGGTGACCATGCCAAGGCCGATGAACATGGCGACGACACGCATGCCACCGAATCCCATGGCGACGAGGCTGCGCATGATGACAAGGCGAAGGGCGGAGATCACCACTATGCCTTTGTCGGCAAACCGGGCGAGGGTGCGCTGTACATCGCGCCGGACAACCATGTTCTGGACGACGCGCATGCGGCGCCGAAATGGGTCAAGGTCTCGCCGTTCATCGCAATGGTTCTGGGCTTTGGACTGGCCTACCTGTTCTACATCGTGAACCCGGCGCTGCCGGGCCGCCTGGCCGAGAACCAGCGTCCGCTGTACCTGTTCCTCAAGAACAAGTGGTACTTTGACGAAATCTACGACGCGATCCTTGTCAAACCGACTGTGGCCCTTGGCCGGTTCCTGTGGAAGGGCGGTGACGGCAAGACGATCGACGGTTTCCTGAACGGAGTAGCAATGGGCGTCGTTCCCTTCTTCACCCGCCTCGCAGGCAAGGCGCAGACGGGCTACATCTTCACTTACGCCTTCTGGATGGTTCTGGGGATCGCCGCCCTGGTCACCTGGATGTCGATCGGCGGAGGCGCAAACTGATGGACAATATCCTATCCATTGTAACGTTCATTCCGGCCATTTCCGCCGGTCTGATGGCGCTGTTCCTGCATGGGAACGATGTGGCCGCACAGCGCAATGCCAAGTGGATCGCGCTGGTTGCGACCACAGTGACCTTCCTTGTTTCGATCGGAATCTATACTGAGTTCGACCCATCGAACACCGGCTTCCAGATGGTGGAAGAGGGTCAGTGGCTGCTGGGCCTGAAGTACAAGATGGGCGTGGATGGCATCAGCGTTCTGTTCGTGCTGCTGACCACCTTCATCATGCCGCTGACCATCTTGGCCAGCTGGAACGTGACCGACCGGGTCAAGGAATACATGATCGCCTTCCTGCTTCTGGAAACGCTGATGCTCGGCGTGTTCATGGCGCTGGATCTGGTGCTGTTCTACCTGTTCTTCGAAGCCGGGCTGATCCCGATGTTCCTGATCATCGGGATCTGGGGCGGCAAGGACCGGATCTACGCCAGCTTCAAGTTCTTCCTCTACACCTTCCTCGGCTCGGTTCTGATGCTGGTGGCGATGGTGGCGATGTATGCGGATGCAGGCACAACGGACATTGCCGCGCTCATGACGCACCAGTTCTCGTCCGAGAGCTTCAGCGTGCTGGGTGTCCACATTGTCGGCGGTATGCAGACGCTGATGTTCCTCGCGTTCTTTGCGTCCTTCGCGGTGAAGATGCCGATGTGGCCCGTGCACACCTGGTTGCCAGACGCGCACGTTCAGGCACCGACGGCGGGCTCGGTCGTGCTGGCGGCAATTCTGCTGAAGATGGGTGGCTATGGTTTCCTGCGTTTCAGCTTGCCCATGTTCCCTGTCGGGTCGGCCGTGATGACCGATCTGGTGCTGTGGCTGTCGGCAATCGCCGTGGTCTATACCTCGTTGGTGGCGCTGGTGCAGGAGGACATGAAAAAGCTGATCGCCTATTCTTCGGTCGCGCATATGGGTTTTGTGACCATGGGCATCTTTGCCGCCAACCAGCAGGGCATCGACGGGGCGATTTTCCAGATGCTCAGCCACGGGTTCATCTCGGCCGCGCTGTTCCTTTGTGTTGGCGTGATCTACGACCGGATGCACACCCGCGACATCGAGGCCTATGGCGGCCTGGTGATCCGGATGCCGGCCTATGCGTTGGTGTTCATGCTGTTCACCATGGCCAATGTGGGTCTGCCGGGCACCAGCGGGTTCATCGGCGAATTCCTGACGCTGATGGGCACCTTCCAGGTCAACACCTGGGTGACCGCAGTGGCGGCCAGCGGTGTGATCTTCTCGGCGGCTTACGCGCTGTGGCTGTATCGCCGCGTGGTCTTTGGCGACCTGATCAAGGAAAGCCTCAAGTCGATCACCGACATGAGCACACGCGAACGCCTGATCTTTGCGCCGCTGATCGTCATGACCATCCTGCTGGGCGTTTATCCGTCGCTGGTCACCGACGTGATCGGCAATTCGACCGCTGCGCTGATTTCGAACTATGACACGGCTCTGGCCGCGGCCGAGGCCGCGACCCAGGTCGCTTCGCACTAAGGGAGCTTTGGAGACATGATCCAGGCTGATCTCACTGTAATTCTGCCGGAAATCATTCTGGCGATCTATGCGATGGCGGCGCTGATCGGAGCTGTCTACACCAGCAAGGATGCGCTGGCTCCGGTTCTGGTCTGGACGACGGCCGGACTGATGGCGGCGCTGTCGTTCTGGATCGCGTCGAACGGCTCGGGGACCAACGTGGCCTTCAACGGCATGTTCATCGACGACGGGTTCGCCCGATTTGCTAAGGTCGCAATCCTGCTATCTGCCGCAGCGGTTTTGGTCATGAGCCAGGAATATATGGCGCGCCGGAACCTGCTGCGTTTCGAGTATCCATTGCTGGTGGCTTTGGCAGCGGTCGGCATGATGATGATGGTCAGCGCCGGCGATCTGATGTCGCTCTATATGGGTCTCGAGCTGCAGTCGCTGTCTCTGTATGTCGTGGCGGCCCTGCGCCGTGACAGCGCCAAATCGACCGAGGCAGGGCTGAAGTATTTCGTTCTGGGTGCGCTCAGTTCGGGATTGCTGCTGTTCGGCGCATCTCTGGTCTATGGGTTCACCGGCACGACGCTGTTCTCGGGTATCATCAACACGGTGCACCACGGAGATGTCTCCGTTGGCCTTCTGTTCGGCCTTGTTCTGCTGATCTCGGGTCTGGCATTCAAGATCTCGGCGGTTCCGTTCCACATGTGGACACCGGACGTTTACGAGGGCTCGCCCACCCCGGTGACGGCTTTCTTTGCAACCGCACCCAAAGTTGCAGCGATGGCCTTGTTCGCGCGCGTTCTGCATGATGCGTTCGGCGGTGCCATCGCGGACTGGCAGCAGGTGATCGTGCTGCTTTCGGTCCTGTCGATGTTGCTGGGGGCCGTGGCTGCCATCGGGCAGCGCGACATCAAACGGCTGATGGCCTATTCGTCAATTGCACATATGGGGTACGCGCTGATCGGTCTGGCCGCGGGCACCGAATTGGGTGTCAAAGCGATGCTGATGTATCTGGCGATCTATGTGACCATGAATATCGGCACCTTCGCCTTCATCCTGATGATGGAGCGCGACGGCAAGCCGGTGACAGACATCGACGCCCTGCGCCAGTATTCCAAGCGGGACCCGGGCAAGGCGCTGGCCGTGCTGATCCTGATGTTCAGCCTTGCCGGCGTACCGCCAATGCTGGGGTTCTTCGCCAAGTTCGGCGTCTGGCAGGCCGGTGTGCAAGCTGACCTGATTGGGTTGGTTATTGCATCGGCAATCGCCTCGGTGATCGGTGCCTTCTACTACCTGCGGATCGTCTTCTACATGTATTTCGGCGACGAAAACGAAGATCCGATCGAAACCCGCTCGACCCCGGTATTGTGGGTTGCTCTGATGGGGTCGGCCGCATTGATGTTGATCGGTGTGGTCTACCAGTTCGGGATCGAGGGCGCAGCGGCAGCCGCGGCGACGACGCTTGTCAACTGACCGTTTCAACAAAATCTGGAAAGGGGCTCGGCCATCAGGCCGGGCCTTTTTGGCATGAGCACCTGGCCCCAAGGATACGGTCTGCATATCCTGCAGGAAGTTGACAGCACCCTGAATGAGGCCGCGCGGATCGCACCCACTGCAACAGGTCCGGTCTGGATCATGGCGCATCATCAAACCGCCGCGCGTGGCAGGCGCGGCCGGGCGTGGTCCAACCCCCAGGGCAACTTGGCAGCAACCTTGTTGCTGCGGCCCGAGGGCAATCCAGAGCAGGCAGCCCTTCGCAGCTTTGTTGCCGCGCTGGCGCTTTTTGATGCCTGTGTTTCGGTCACCGGTCGCGCACAGGGGTTCGCATTGAAATGGCCGAATGACGTGTTGTTGAACGGCGGGAAACTGGCCGGCATCCTGTTGGAAAGCACGGGGCAGGGGCGCGACGTATCCCACCTTGCGATCGGCATCGGGGTGAACCTCGCAGACGCGCCTGATCCTGAGACAGTTGAGCAGGGAGCTCTGCGGCCCGTTTCGTTGTTGTCGGAAACCGGGGCTCAGGTGTCCGCCGAGGATTTTCTGACTGAGCTCGCCGATGCCTACGCAAAGCTCGAACTGCAGTTTGTTACCTACGGGTTTGAACCGATCCGCAAAGCGTGGCTGGACCGGGCCGCGAAGCTGGGCGAGGTGATTACCGCGCGCACAGGTGCTTCGGAAACCGTCGGGACCTTTGAAACGGTGGACGCGGGCGGCAACCTTGTCCTAAACACCGCCAAGGGCCGCGTCAGCATTCCGGCGGCAGACGTTTATTTCTGAAAGGGGCGCATATGCTTCTGGCCATTGACTGCGGCAACACGAACACCGTTTTCTCGATCTGGGATGGCGAGAAATTCCTGTGTACGCTGCGCACCTCGACCCACCATGCCCGCACGGCCGACGCTTACTTCACCTGGTACTCGACCTTGGTGAAACACTACGGGATCGAAGCTGACATCACCGACGTCATCATCGCCTCGACCGTGCCGCGGGTGGTGTTCAACCTGCGCGTATTTGCCGACCGGTTCTTTGGATGCCGGCCGCTGGTGGTGGGCAAGCCCGATTGCGAGTTGCCGGTGGCGCCGCGCGTTGATGAAGGGACGATTCCCGGTCCTGACCGTCTGGCGAATGCGGCCGGTGCATTTGATCGGCACGGCGGGAATGTCGTGGTGGTGGATTTCGGAACTGCCACGAATTTCGATGTGGTCGCTGCCGATGGCGCCTATGTCGGGGGGGTAATCGCCCCCGGCGTGAACCTCAGTCTCGAGGCATTGCACCAGGGCGCTGCAGCTCTGCCGCATATCGACGTGACGCGTCCCGAGAAAGTCATCGGCACAAACACGGTTGGATGTATCCAGTCAGGTGTGTATTGGGGGTATTCCGGCCTCATCGAAGGTTTGATCGACAGGATCAAGGCGGAATACGGAATGCCCATGAAGGTCATAGGAACAGGTGGTCTTGCACCGCTGTTCGATCAGGCCGATGTGGGCTTTGATGCAATTGAAGACGATCTGACGATGCACGGGCTTACCGTGATCCATCGCTACAACAAGGATACTGGCTCGGCATGAGCAGCGAAAGACTGATCTACTTGCCGCTCGGCGGCGCGGGCGAAATCGGTATGAACGCCTATGTCTACGGCTATGGCAAACCCGGTCAGGAACGCCTGATCCTGGTCGATCTGGGCGTGACCTTTCCCGACATGGATACAACGCCGGGCGTCGATCTGATCTACGCCGACATTTCTTGGTTGAAGGAACGTGCGGATCGGCTTGAGGCGATCTTCGTCACCCATGCGCACGAGGATCACGTCGGTGCCGTGGCCCATTGCCATGAGGCCCTTGGCGCGCCGGTCTACGCGCGTGCCTTCACCGCAAATATCGCGCGCCGCAAAATGGAAGATGCCGGACATCCGCCCGAAGCCGTGCGCACCGTTTCCGCCTGGCCCGAGCAGATCAAGGCTGGTCCGTTTACGGTCGGGTTCCTGCCCGTTTCGCATTCGATCCCCGAGAGTGCGGCGCTGGTGATCGACACGCCGGCTGGCCGTGTCGTGCATACCGGTGATTTCAAACTGGACACCAATCCGGTTGTGGGCGAACCGTTTGATCCCGATCTTTGGGCCGAAGTGGCCAAGCCCGGGGTCAAGGCGTTGGTTTGTGACAGCACCAACGTGTTTTCCTCGCATCCCGGTCGCTCGGAGTCGGAGGTTGGGCCGGCCATCACCCAATTGGTCGAGGACGCGACCGGTATGGTGGTTGCAACGACCTTTGCGTCGAATGTCGCGCGGGTCAAAACGCTGGCCGAGGCTGGGCATCGGGCGGGTCGGTCGGTGGTTCTGTTGGGCCGGGCCATGCGCCGTATGATCGAGGCTGCGACCGAGACCGGTATCCTGTCTGATTTTCCCCGCGTGATCAGCGCTGAGGAAGCCTTGGATCTGCCCCGCCAGAACCTGATGCTGATCGTCACCGGCAGCCAGGGTGAGCGCCGCGCGGCCAGCGCGCAGTTGGCGCGCGGCAAATACCGGGGGATCGAGCTGAAGGATGGCGACCTGTTCCTGTTCTCCTCGAAGACCATTCCGGGGAATGAACGCGGTGTGATCCGCATCATGAACCAACTGAGCGAAAAAGGCGTCGACGTGGTCGATGACAGCGCTGGCTTGTACCACGTTTCCGGCCACGCCAACCGCCCTGATCTTGAGCAGATGCATGCCTTGGTCGATCCTCAGATCGTCGTTCCAATGCACGGTGAACACAGGCATCTGCGGGAACACGCCAAGCTGGCCGAGGCCGCAGGTCGTGCCGGTGTCCTGGCGGTCAATGGCACGATGCTGGATCTGTCGGGGAACGCGCCCGAGGTCGTGGATTATGTCGAGACCGGCCGGACCTACCTGGACGGTTCCGTCAAGATTGGCGCGCTGGACGGTGTGGTGCGGGACCGTATCCGCATGGCTCTGAACGGGCACGTGACCGTAACTGTAATCCTGGACGAAGACGACGAGCCACTGGGCGAGCCTTGGTGCGATAGCATGGGCCTGCCGGAAACCGGCGTGTCGCGGGCCGGATTGATCGAGGTGCTGGAAGAGGACCTGAACCAGTTCCTGATGCGGGCTGATGTCAAAACGCTGCGGGACGATGACAAGCTGGAAGAAGCCATGCGTCGCATCGTTCGCCAAAGTTCGCAGATCGAAATCGGCAAAAAGCCCGAAGTCACAGTTGTGGTAAGCCGAATGAAATAAGGTGGCTCAGTCTGCTTCGGGCATCGCGTGGCCCTTGAGGCGCTGGAACAGGCTGGCTTCTTCGTTGTTCAGAAAGAACGGCACAGAGTCGGGGGGCGTTGTATCTGATACGCGCGCCTCGACTTCCGACAGAACAACCTCGGTGATGAACGGCAAGTCGAACTCCCGCGCCTGTTCCAACGGAATCCACTGTAGATGTGACAGCTCATCCGAAGCCTGGCTGAAGTCGTCCAGATCACCGTCGATGGCATCTGCGTCCAAAAGAAAAAAACGGGCGTCGAACCGTCGTGGGCGTCCGGGCGGGGTAACCGCGCGGAACACGAACTGCAGCGCTTCAGCCGACGGAATGTAGCCTCTTTCCGCGAAGCCGGTCCAGGCATGTGGAACCGGACCCGGCCAGGTATCCCGGGCACCGAGGATAAGCCCGGTCTCCTCCCACAACTCGCGAATTGCCGCCGCCGCCAGTGGCACATGCAGCCCGGCAGGGGCCTGATCGCTCAGCCGTTGCCGGCAAATCTCGGGTACCGGAGTGGCCAGCGGAACTAGCGCGTCTTCGGCATCCACGGCACCTCCCGGAAACACGAACTTGTTCGGCATGAAGGCCGCCGCGGCACCACGTTGGCCCATCAGGATCGACGGGGTTCGAAAACGGTCGCGCAAAACGATGATCGTCGCGGCGTCGCGAATTGCGGATTTGTCCACGGTCATGAGAGGCTCAGCTGCATTAACGGATCACTTGCTGTCGTCGAACCCGTGCATCTTCCGGGCCCATTGAACGCCGACGACCGCTCCTTTGAGTCTGGGCAGAAGGAACAGCGACAGCGCAACGCACGCGATCGAAAAGCCGATTGCCATGGCCCACGGAGACGGGCGCAGGCCGACGTAAGTGACATGCAGCGCCGGAGCCAGAAGATGTCCGACCAGCAGAATGGTCAAGTAGGCCGGCCCGTCATCTGCCCTGTGGTGAAACAATTCCTGACCGCAGTTTGCGCAGGTATCATTCACCTTCAGGTAGCTATGCAACAGCTTGCCTTTGCCGCAGTTGGGGCATTTGCACCGGAACCCTTTCACGATGGCGGGCCACGTGGGGCGTTCCTCCTGAGGGAGGGTGTCGATGGTTTGATCTGTCATCTTGATACTCGCGCTCGGATTTCGGGGATATTGCGCTTGTTTCATCCCGCAGAAAAGGGGGGTGCGTCGCTTTGCACCGACCCTATCGAAAATATTGACCGGAAATGCAGGTTTCAATGCCGGAAAAAATCTACGGACAGCGACGGAAACTTTGCCGGGCTGCGTTTGAATGAATGTAAGCAGCGGCACAGGGCCGCGACAACAAAGGAAACGAGCAATGAAGAGCGCAAAATTTATCTCGGCCATCATTCTTTCTGCAGTTGCCGTCACCGGGACGGCTGCGCTGGCCAAAGGACCTCGCGACCGTGAACCGGTGAGCTTTCAGGAGCTGGATGCCAACGGGGACGGCCAGGTGACCAAGGCCGAGATGGAGGCCCATCGCCTGCAGAAGTTCACCTCGGCCGATACCGACGGTGACGGAAAGATCAGCGTCGAAGAAATGCAGGCCGAGGCCCAGAAGAAGGCAAACGACCGCGTTTCCGACATGTTCGAGCGTCATGATGCCGACAAAGACGGCTTTCTGACTGCGGACGAGTTGCCGAAACCGCGCCGGGCTGACAAGATGTTTGACCGCCTTGATGTGGATGGAAACGGATCTCTGTCCGAGCAGGAGTTCGCCAATGCACGGGATGGAATGGGTCGGCACCACAAGAAGGGTGGCCGCCCGGACCCAGACAACAACTGACGCAGGATGAAGGACGTGCCGTCCTCTGCGCATACTGTCCGCGGCGACACGGTCGCCGCGGATGCCTGCAGCGACGACGTGTTGCTGAAGCGGTTTGCCGAAGGCGACGCCCAGGCAGCACGCCTGTTGACCGATCGGTTGGGGCCGCGGTGCTATTCGGTTGCTCTGCGCATGTTGAACAACAGGGCAGAGGCCGAAGACGTAACCCAGGAAGCGATGCTTCGGCTGTGGAAAGTGGCGGCGGACTGGGTTCCGGGGCAGGCCAAGATCTCGACCTGGTTGTACCGCGTGGTCTTGAACCTGTGTGTCGATCTGCGGCGGAAGAAAACAGCAGGCACATTGGACGATGTGCCAGAGCCTGAGGACGACCAGCCCAGTGTCGTGGACCGAATGCAGCAAAACGCCCGCGTGGATGCGTTGCAAGCGGCCTTGGCACAATTGCCCGAACGGCAGCGCGAAGCTGTCATTCTCAGGCATATCGAGGAGTTGTCCAATCCGGAAATCGCGGGAATCATGAGGATTTCCGTAGAAGCGGTAGAAAGTCTTGTTGCCCGCGGAAAGCGGTCGTTGACGGCCATACTGTCAGGCCGTCAGGAAGAGTTGGGGTATGACCATGTCTGACCAAGATACAGAACTGGATCTTTTGTTTGCCGAGGCACGGCAGGCACATGTTGATCTGCCCGACGATTTGGCCGTTCGTATCCTCACGGATGCCGAGGCCATCCGGCTTGCGGCGACAAAAACAGCGAAACCCAAGTCACAGGGGTTTCTGGGCAATCTCGTTGCCGGTCTCGGGGGCTGGCAGGCGCTCAGTGGGCTTGCGGCGGCCAGCGTTGTTGGCGCATGGGTCGGTTTTGCCGCGCCGTCCTTTCTGCCGGACCCGGCAAATTACATAATGACCCAGGATGCATCCTACATGGTCGCCAATCTCGGTCTCGAGGCCGCGTTTCTGGAGGAAGCGGAATGAATGAACACGTCAAACCCCCACGGCGCTGGGTGCCTGTGCTGCTGGTCGTATCCCTTGGTCTGAATCTGCTGGTCGCCGGGGTGATCATCGGGACTGCGCTGCGGTTTCATGGTGTGCGGGACGATGTTCCTCCCGGATTTGGGCCTGCCCTGTACCGCGCACTTCCTGATCCGCAACGCAAGGCGTTGAGAGGAGATCTGGCTGACAAGCATCGGCGCGGGGCCGAGAAAAGGTCTCGTGATTTCAAGGCGCTTGGCAAGGCGCTGCGGGCCAATCCGTTCGACCGCGATGAAGTCCAGAACCTGCTGGAAGAACAAGCCAGGGCGAATGACGAAATCCAGGCAGCACTGCAAGAGCAATGGCTGGCTCGGGTTTCGGCCATGTCCGACGAAGAACGAAAAGCTTATGCCGACCGCTTGGAAGACGTGTTGAAGCGGCGCCCGGATCCCAAGAAACGCAAGGACTGACCCGTTTAGGCAGCGTTCTGTTTAATCCACACTTGGTTCCGGCCGGCCTGTTTGGCCGCATAAAGCGCCTTGTCCGCACATTTGAACAGGCTTTCGGCCGACAGTGAGCCGTCCGGAATTGGGGAGAAGGGTGGCTCGCATACCTTCAGCCCGATGCTGACCGTCACCGGAAGCCGGGCAGGAATGTCCGGCAGGACGACCGGTACGCTGCTGACGCCGTTGCAGATATCGGCCGCCTTCCTGAGCGCCTTTTCGCGGGTCGCGTTTGGCAGTCCGAACAGGAATTCCTCGCCTCCGATGCGGGCGAGGAAACCGTCAGGTCCGAAAGCACGTTTCATCCGTTTTCCGGCCTCGACCAAAACCCTGTCGCCGGCACTGTGGCCGTAACGGTCATTGATGGATTTGAAATGGTCCAGGTCGGCCAGCATGATCGCAAAACCCCGCTGTTTGTGCACCGAACTGTGCAGCAATTGGTCCATCGCGGTCTGTGCGAAACGACGGTTGTTCAGGCCGGTCAGCGTGTCGATCCACGATTCCTCAATCCCACGGCGCAACGAGTCGCGCATTTGCTCGTCATGCGCCTTGCGTGCAATCAACGCCTCGACCCGAAGCGATACTTCGTCAGGGCAGAACCCTCCGAGGCAAATTGCATCGGCGCCACGATCCAAGGCCTCGGCGGCAAGAGTGGCGTTGTCATCGGGAATGATTCCGATCAGAGCGGTCCGCCGGGTGCCGGTGCGGGATTTGAGGTCGGCCAACATGTTCAGGCCGGATGGATCGCGGTTCAGTTCGACAACTATCGCGTCAGGTATGGTGCCAGACAAGACGCCGCTAAGGTTGGGCAGGGTATGGCTGCACACCGAATACTGCGTTCGTCCGTTCAGGGCTTTGTGCCACAGCGTGCGAGTACGTGCGGTGTGGGCCAAGACGGCGATCTGACCATGCCGCGCGGGCGTGATCATTGCTGCGGGGGCTTCGGCAAATCCCACGGATTGAGGGTTGCCACTGTTCTTCAGATCCTGAGTTTCCGCACGGGCGCGCAGCAGGCTTCGCACACGCGCCAGCAACAGCGTATCTTTGAACGGATAGGCCAGAACGTCATCCAGCCCCTCGGACAGGTTCCGCAGCCGGGCGGTCCGGTCGTTCTGAGGCGCAATCGCGACCACAGGGACATCCTGCAGGGCCGGAACGGACAGCATCAGTCTTTTGACGTCGCCCGCGTCTCCGTCGGGTAGTGTCTGGGCCGTCAGCACCAGATCCGGCCGGGTCCGGCGCAGCAACGCCCCAAGACCAGCCAGCTTCTCGCCCTGCACGACATGATACCACGCCGCCGTCAGCTGCACCTTCAGCATGATGCGATTGGTCGAGACCCCGTCGAGGACAAGGATGGTTCCCTGCACGGACATTGTTTTCACCGTAGATTGCATGCCTTGCCAAAGTGTTTATGAGTCTGGTTAACAAACCCTTTCCAAATCTTCGAACCGGGGCCTGATCATGCCGATCTCTGCCGAATTCGCCGAAACTCTGGCCTTGAAAGCGCTTGGGTGGCTTGTTGGGAACGATGAATTGTTGCCTGTTTTCCTTGGTTCGACCGGCGCCTCGGCGGATGACCTGAGGGACCGCGCCACAGAGCCCGAGTTTCTTGCTTCGGTGCTGGAATTTCTGATGCTTGACGATTCGTGGGTGTTGGCCTTTTGTGACGCAAACGCTGTCCCCTACGATCAACCGGCCCAGGCCCGAAGCGTCCTGTCAGGCGGCGCGGATGTTCATTGGACCTGAACGGGTCCGCGCAGGAGCAAAAATGCATGTCGATTGATGCGCTGGTTTTTGACAAGGACGGAACCCTGTTTGATTTCGCCGCCACGTGGGGGGCGTTCGGCAAGGCGGTGCTGCTGCGTCTGAGCGAGGGCGACAATGCGCGTGCGTCCGTGCTTGGAAAGAGCATTGGCTTTGACTTCGCGACAGAGACCTATTCCGAGGACAGTATCGTGATCGCTGGCACCGTCGACGAGGTCGCAGACGCCTTGTTCCCAGACCTTGACGGCTGGTCCCGCGAGGATCTGGTTCAGACCTTGAATGCGGCTTCTGCCCATGCGCCTCAGGTCGAGGCCGTTGCGCTTGCACCTTTTCTGCAATTCCTGAAAGACGCCGGCAAGAAGCTGGGTGTTGCGACCAATGACGGCGAGATGCCGGCGAAACGGCACCTGGCCTCGGTCGGAATCGAGACCTATTTCGATTTCATTGCGGGGTATGACAGTGGCCACGGGTTCAAGCCTGGGCCCGGCCAGTTGTTGGCCTTTGCCCAACATGTTGACGTCGCACCGGAGCGGATCGCCATGGTCGGCGACAGTCTGCACGATCTGGAGGCCGGTCGCGCCGCCGGCATGACCACGATCGGTGTTCTGACCGGATTGGCGAAGGTTGAGGATCTTGCACCGATGGCTGATGTCGTTCTTCCCGATATCAGCCACATCCCCGGCTGGCTGAACCTTCGTTAAAGCGCCTTGCCTGAAAATCGGCGGTTCATGAGTTGAAACCGACCTTGGCTGTCGCAGACAGAGCGGCCAGAGACCGGACTTCGGGTCTTGTTTGAGAGTAACAAACGCCGGAGGAACAGATGGCCGACACGAATACTCGCAAGCGCAGGGGTGGTGGACGCGCAGGCGCTGCAGCGCGCCGCGGTGCGGCAGTCATCGACCAGATGCCATGGAACCCGCCGATCAACATCGACCGGCCAACCGAACCGTTGGGCCCCGAGGGCGTCGAAGCCATCCATGACGGCGCCATGCGTATTCTCGAGGAAATCGGCATCGAGTTCTACAACCAAGAAGCCTTGGAGATCCTGCGTGAAGCTGGATGCATCGTCAACGGAGACAACGTGCGCATGGGTCGTGACTTCGTTATGGAAATGGTCGCCAAGGCGCCGTCGACCTTTACCATCACGCCGCGCAACCCGAACCACACGATCGAGATCGGCGGCAAGACGATGTTGTTCGGAAATGTCTCGTCACCGCCGAACTACTGGGACATGGAGATCGGCAAGAAGGTTCCCGGCAACCGCGAAATGTGCCAGAACCTGTTGAAGTTGACGCAGTATTTCAACTGCATCCACTTTGCCGGAGGCTACCCGGTCGAGCCGGTTGACCTGCACGCCAGCGTCCGGCACCTGGATGTCCTGTATGACAAGCTGACGCTGACGGACAAGGCGATGCATGCCTATTCGTTGGGCAAAGAGCGCGTAGAGGATGTCATGGAAATGGTGCGCATCGCAGGCGGTCTCAGCCACGAGGAATTCGAGGCGTCGCCGCGCATGTACACCAACATCAACTCGACCTCGCCTCTGAAACACGACCACCCGATGATCGACGGGTGCCTGCGGCTGGCCCGGCGGGGGCAGGCCATTGTCGTCACGCCGTTCACTTTGGCTGGGGCCATGGCCCCGGTGACGATGGCCGGGGCCGTTGCGCAGTCGTTGGCCGAGGCGCTGTGTGCGATTGCCTTGTTCCAGTACGTACGACCCGGCATCCCATGTGTCATCGGGACATTCACCTCGAATGTCGACATGAAGTCCGGTGCGCCCGCGTTTGGCACGCCTGAATACATCCGGTCGACCCAGATGACCGGCCAGATGGCGCGGTTCTATGGGCTGCCCTTGCGCTCATCCGGTGTTTGCGCGGCCAATGTACCGGACGGCCAGGCCGTCTGGGAGACGTCGAATTCACTCTGGGCGGCGGTGCAGTCGGGGACCAACATGGTCTATCACGCGGCCGGATGGCTGGAGGGCGGCCTGATCGCGAGCCCGGAGAAGTTCATCATGGATTGCGAGATATTGCAGCAAATCCAAAGATATATGCAGCCTGAGATCTGCGCCACAGGCCCGGACGAAATCGCACTGGAAGCCATCCGCGCGGTCGGGAACGATGGGCACTTCTTTGGCATCCAGCACACCCAGGATCGCTATACCAACGCATTCTATCAACCCTTCCTGAGCGATTGGAAAAACTACGAGGGTTGGGAAGTCGCGGGTGGGATCTGGACAGCCGAACGGGCGCATCTGATGTTCAAGGAGATCATCAACAGCTTTGAGGCTCCGCCCATGGATGAGGCGATCCGAGAGGAACTGGCTGACTTCGTCGCGCGACGCAAAGCCGAAGGGGGCGCACCGACCGATTTCTGACAGCGCTACATCGGGCAGACAGTCTGAGCGTTAGGATGTCTCAGTCTGAGATTTTCGTGAATTTTCCGCATCTTGAAGTGCCGCATTTGGCTTTTGTTAAGATCTTTGAGGTGGGATCGGGCATGAAACCTTTTTGAGGGCATTCATGCACGGATTGATCAACAGGGCAGTTCAATCGTTTGTATGCGCGACCTATGGGCGTGAGCGCTGGCTTCGGGCGACCGAGGCCGCTGAACTTGGGTTCGCCGAGTTCGAAGCGATGCTCGTCTACGACCGGGAAAAGTCATATCGCCTGCTGGACGTGGTCTGCGATCAATTGAACCGTTCGCGGGACGAGTTCCTGGAGGATCTCGGAACCTATCTGGTCTCACACCCCAAAATGGAAGGATTGCGGCGCCTTCTGCGCTTTGGCGGCGTTACCTATGTCGAGTTTCTGCAGTCTTTGGATGATCTGGCCGACCGGGTCAAACTGGCGGTCTCTGACCTTGAATTGCCTGCCCTGGAGCTGCAGGAGTGCTCGCCCAACGAATTCGAACTGCGCTGCCATCCCGGGCTGGATGGGTATGCCAATGTCATGATCGGGATTTTGCGAGCAATGGCGGACGATTATGGCGCGCTCGTGATTCTGACGCATGCCGGGCAAAGGGGCGGGGTGGACGTCATCTCGATGGTTCTGGTCGAAAGCGCCTTTGCCGAGGGTCGTCACTTTGATCTGGGGGCGCGGAACTGATGATGGATCTGGATCAACTGGGCAGGATGTTGGAGACGTTGTGCCCGATGTTCACCTTGGTAGATCAGGATGGGCGTATCCTTCAGGTCGGGCCGACACTGCAAAAACTGCGCCCGGACCAGCCGATGGTCGGCAGCGGTTTTCTGGAAATTTTTGAACTGGAAAGGCCCAGAACCGTAACGACTCTGCCGGCGTTGATGGCGACGGCAGGTACCAAGCTTCATCTCAAGCTTCACGATGAACCGCGCACAGCACTGAAGGGGTTGGTGGCGCCGCTGCCTGACGATGCAGGCGCGGTTATCAACCTGTCCTTCGGGATATCGATCCTGGACGCCGTACGGGATTATGCCCTGACAAGTGCGGATTTCTCGGGTACCGACCTCGCGATTGAATTGCTCTACCTGGTCGAGGCCAAGTCTGCGGCGATGGAGGCTTCGAGGTCGTTGAACCTGCGGCTTCAGGGGGCAATGCTTGCGGCCGAGGAACAGGCCTATACGGATACTCTGACCGGCCTCAAGAACCGGCGCGCGATGGACCATATTCTCGAGCATTTGGTTTCAACGAAATCCACTTTTGCGTTGATGCACCTGGACCTGGATTTCTTCAAAGCCGTGAACGACGAATTGGGGCATGCCGCAGGCGACTATGTCCTGTCCCAGGCCGCCCGGATCATGCTGGAAGAAACCCGCAGCGATGACACCGTCGCCCGGATCGGCGGCGATGAATTTGTTCTGATATTCAAAAGCCTGTCGAGCAGGGCTCAACTTGAACGGATCGCCAATCGCCTGATTGGCCGCCTTCAGAAACCGATGGTTTTCGAGGGCGAGACCTGCGCGATTTCGGCGAGCATCGGTATCGCCCTCACGTCACAGTTTTTGTCCCCGAAACCGGCTGAGATTCTGCATGCGGCAGATTTGGCCCTGTACGAGGCCAAGCGAAACGGTCGGTCGTGCCATCGCTTCTATTCCGAAGAGGCGCGGGCACCGGAGTAGACCGGTGCGTCGATAGGCTGGTTGCTTGACTACTCAGCGAAAGCCCCGTCCAATGTGCGCGCGATGTGCGACTGGATTTCATCCAACTCGCCGACCACAGGCAGCACCGGGCCAGGAAATGCGGCCTTGCCCAGCTCGGCGGGAATATCATCCAACACGTGGCCCCCGGTGCAGGCAAAGAACGGCAGGCAGATCGCATGGTCCCCGGTCATTTGGGCGGCGTCACTGATCGATGGGGGTTCTTCGACAAATCCGCAGTGGATTGATTTCAGTGATATCAACCCGGCCAAACGGTCAGCGAATTCGTGGGTGACGGCTGCCGGGTTGCGGCTGCGGCCTGAGCCGTGTGCGGCAATAAGCAGATCCGTGGATGAGGTACTCCAACCTTGCTCGTCGATCAAGGGTTGAAGGGCGCGCGCCACCAGATTGGGTAGCTGCGGGTCAACGCCCAACGGGTCGAGTTGCCGAACTGCGCGCCCTTCAAGGCGCTTGGGAAGCGCAGAAGTCACGAACCATCCTTTCGCCATGAACAATGGATAAATCGCGCTGCCGTCCGGAATGTCATCAAGGACCTTTTCCAACGCGCCTGGCGCGGCGAGGGTCGCCGATCTGACTGTGACTCTATCCGTAAGTTGATCGATCCGAGCGGCCAGTATGGCCAGAGATGCCTCGGCCGGACCTGGGTCGGAGGGTTGGCCATGCGCTACGATGACGGCAGTCGGCATGCTGGGGCTTCCTTGTTCTGTTTCGGGATAGGTGTGGCGCCCTCCCGCAAAGTCAATTCGTCTTTATCCGAGCAACGTCAACCACATCCATACCGTAAGAATGGACACGCCTGTGCCAATCAACACCGAAGAGGCGGCAACTCGTTTGGCCCGGCCATACATGTTGGCGAAGATGTAGGCGTTGAAACCGGGCGCCATCGCCGCGTTCAGAACGCCCGAGCGGAAAAGATCTTGCGGCAGGGCGGTCGCTGTACCGAACAACCAGACCAGGCTTGGATGCAGAACAAGTGAAACGCAGCAAACATAGCCGATTGTCCGCAGGTCGCCTTCGGGCTTGTATTTGACCAGAACTCCACCCAGGGCGAACAGGGCGCCGGGCAATGCGGCGCGGGTCACCAGACTCAAGGCCTCGTCTGCCACTGCCGGAATGCCGACGCCCGTGAGATTGACGATGAAGCCCAGAGCGATGCCCAGGATCAGCGCGTTCTTGAACATTGCCGAAAGCACCGATCGAGCCATGCGCATACCGCCATTGCCTCGGTTGCGGATGACCTCCATCACGGTAATGCCGACGCAGTAGCAGAACGGCGAGTGGAACGCGATGATCGCATAGTTTCCGGTCAGGTTGTCGGGCCCATAGGCGCGTTCGGTGATCGGCAGGCCCAGCAGGACCGAGTTCGAGAACAGGCAGCAGAACCCGATTGCGACGCAGTCTTCCCATTCGCGCTTGAATATCAGGCGAGCGCCGAAAACCCCCGCAAGGAAACACAGAGCTGCGGCGGTATAGAAACTGCCCAGAAGGCGCGGGTCAAAGCTGGCGCTCAGATCCAGATGGGCGATGGCCAGAAACAGCAGGCAGGGGATTGCGAACCCCTGCGTGAACTTCATCAACCCGTCAATATGAACTTCTTTGAAGTAGCCCGTCAGCGTCGAGACATAACCAGCCCCAATCACAAGAAAGACCGGAAGGATGACGTCGATCAGGCTTTGCAACATGTCACGACCTCAATCCAGGCTGTTCGGTCAGAGCTGGGGGAAGCGCGTGCAATCCGATGTCCTAAAATGGCTGCCGGATCACCATGCCGTCATAGGCAGGCTCGACATGGTCCGGGGTCTCGGCATCGACGGCTGCATAGTCCAGATCGATGTGCATATTGGTCAGAACTGCCCGAGCCGGCTTTAGCTGTTCGATCCAGCCAAGGGTCTTTTCCAGGTGGGCATGGGTCGGATGCGGGTTCCGGCGCAGCGCGTCGATCACGAGGCAGTCCAATCCTTGAAGCTCGGGCCAGGCATCATCGTAGATTTCCGCAACATCAGGCAGATAGGCCAGGTTATTCATACGAAAACCAAGCGCATCGATCGATCCGTGGTTCACCTTGAACGGGCGAAACGGGATTGACCCTCCTGGACCGTCTATCGCGAACGGGCCGTCAATTGTCTTCAGGTCGAGGATCGGTGGATAGGGCGAGCCTTCGGGTTGAATGAACGCGTAGCCGAACCGCCCCAGCAATGCGTTTTGCGTGTCGCCATCCGCCCAAACGGGCACCCGCGCGCGCATGTTGAAAACGATCATGCGCAGGTCGTCGATGCCGTGCACATGATCGGCATGTGAGTGTGTGTAGACAACGGCGTCGAGGCGTCCGGTTCCGGTGTCCAGCAGTTGGCTGCGCATGTCCGGGGTCGTGTCGATCAGAACCGAGGTCGTGCCGTCCGGCCCGTCCCGTTCAACCAGCATCGAGCATCGGCGGCGGATATTGCGCGGATTTTGCGGGTCACAGTGTCCCCAATGCCCACCCAACCGGGGGACACCGCCAGAGGAGCCACAGCCCAGGATCGTGAACCGCAGCATGCTCATGCGGCAACCGGGTAGGCGGCCGCCTTCGCAAACAGTCGATCAAAATTCGCTTGGGTCTGCGCGGCGAAATCCGGGTAGTCCATGCCAAACAGTTCTGCGCCGACCCGGGCGGTGAAAGCGGTATAGCCGGGCTCGTTCCGCTTGCCCCGGTGCGGCGGCGGGGCCAGGTATGGTGCGTCGGTCTCTACCAGAATTCGATCGACGGGCGCCGCCGCAAAGATATCCCTCAGCTCTTGGCTTTTTGGAAAGGCCGCGATGCCGGACATGGAGAGGTAGAACCCCAAATCCAACGCCGCCCGCGCCAGTTCGGCCGAGGACGAGAAGCAATGCATCACACAAGAGTAAGGTGCGTTCCGAAACTCGTCCTGCAGGATCGTCGCCATGTCCTCGTCGGCTGCACGGGCGTGAATGATCAGCGGCAGGCCTGTACTTTGGGCGGCCTGAATGTGAACCCGCAACGAGCGTTTTTGGATTTCGGCGCTGTCAGCGGTGTAGTGATAGTCCAGCCCGGTTTCGCCGATGCCGACAAATTTCGGATGTCGGGACAATGCGACAAGTTCGTCGACGCTCGCCAGTGGCTCTTCGGACGCGCTCATGGGGTGGGTGCCGGCAGCGTAGAAAACCGGGGCATATGTTTCGGCGATCGCGCGCACGGTCGGCTCATTGCGCAGACGTGTGCAGATCGTCACCATCCGTGTCACGCCCACTTCGGCCGCACGAGCGATGATTGCGTCCAGCTGGCCCTCGAAATCCGGGAAATCCAGATGGCAATGGCTGTCAGTGATTGCGGGAGGTTGGGGCGTGTCGCTCATCTGCTCGGACCGGCGGTTTCCTGAATCTTGAACACCGTATCTAGGACGACGGCGACAGGGTCAAGGTTCACCGCCTGCCCGTGCCGCGCACGGGCCGTGATGATGGACGCGGCCTCGGCCCAGCCCAAGGCTTGTGGGCGCGAGGATGACAGGCGCAACAGAACTTCGGCTTCGTTTGGCGCAGCTTCGGGCTGCGGAGGCGCGCCGGTCGCACCTGTCAGAGCAAGGCGAGAAAGGGCGATGTCAATCAGATTCAAAAGCAGGTCATAGCGCTCGGCTGCTCCGCGCTGCGCGGCCGCTTCGGCCAAAGCCAGCGCGCGCTGGCGGTCAAGGCGGGGCAGGGTGCCAAGTATCTGGATCAGCTCGGCATAGATCTCCATCCCGCCCAGATTGATCAGCCGTACCGCGTCGCCTACGGAACCGGCGGCCAAAGCCGCGAGGTGATCGGATTGCGGAGGCAATTCGGCCCCGGTCTGTGCCAGCGCCGATTTCATGTCCTCCGGCGACAGCGGTGACAGGCGCAGGGTACGGCACCGCGAGCGGATCGTCGGCAACAGCCGTGACGGCTGATGCGAAACCAGCAGCAGTGTCGTGCGGGCAGGGGGCTCTTCAAGCATTTTCAACAACGCGTTTGCGGCGCTGACATTCATTTCGTCTGCCGCATCCACGATAACCACGCGGCGCCCGCCGTCCGCTGAACTGAGGCCGAAGAAGCGCCCCAGTTTTCGGATGTCATCGACAACGATCTCGTTACGCAGGCGGCCCTGATCATTCAGGGATCTGGTGATCGCGGCCAGACCGGGTTCGGCCCCCGCCAGCATCCGCGCTGCAACCGGGTGGTCCGGCGCGATGTCGAGTGTCGTCGGAGCCTCGGGCGCGCCGAACAGCCCGTCATCCTGTAGCGGCGGCGTGGCCAGCAGAAACCGCGCGATGCGCCATGCCAGGGTCGCTTTGCCCACGCCACGAGGGCCGGTCAGAAGCCACGCGTGATGCAGCCGGTCAGACGCAAAGGCGGTCAGGAAGGCTTGCTCGGCCGCATCCTGTCCAAACAGCCCGCGTGTCTCGCGCGGGTGAAGCGCGCCGGGCGCCTGGTCCGGTGTGGGTGTGTCGTCGCTCATTCGTGAATTACCGCAGAACCTTCAGGACGGTTTCTCTCACATCCACGGCCACGCTGTCCACGTCGCGATTGCCATCGATCACACGGAACCGGTCCTTGAACTCGTCCGCCAGCGCAAGGAAACCCGAGCGCATACGTTTTTGAAGGGCCGGACCAAAATCCTCGAAACGCTCTTCGGTGCCTTGCCGGCCTTTGGCGCGGGATAGCCCGATTTCCGGATCCATATCGATCAGCAAGGTCAGATCGGGCTCGCGGCCGATCATCAGGCCGTGGAGTTGGTCCACCAACGCGCGCAGATCTCCGCGCGACAGGCCCTGATACATACGGGTGCTGTCGGCGAACCTATCGCAAATCACGATCTTACCCGCATTCAAGGCCGGTTCGATCGTGCGCTCCAAATGATCGCGTCGTGCGGCCGTGAACAGAAGAATTTCGGTTTCCGCCGACCACCTGTCGGGGTCGCCTTCGAGGACCAACCGGCGAATTTCCTCGGCCCCGGGCGAACCGCCCGGTTCGCGCGTCAGAACAACGTCATGTCCGGCCGCCTCGAGGCTTTCTGCCAGCCTGCGGGCCTGCGTGGACTTGCCCGAACCGTCGATCCCCTCGAATGTCAGGAACAGACCGCGCGGACTCACATCGACTCCAGCGGGGTGTTGATCATGTCTTTCAGGACGATGCCGCCCACGGTCATCAGCCGCACTAGGAACCCGCCCATCGCCACATCCTCGGCCGCGACCAGAGGGCGCCGGATTTCGGGCAAACCTTCGGGCTGGATCACAAGTTCGGCCAGTTGTTGGCCCTTGGCGATCGGAGCGTTGATCGGGCCTTGATACACGACTTCGGCCTGCACGTTCTGATCGCCCAGAACGGGGAACAGAAGGGTGAGGTCACCGTCGGGCACAAGCCCAACCGTCTTTTGCGCGCCCATCCACACTTTGGCCTGTGCTATCGGCGTTTCGGCGTTGGCAACTGTCCTCTCGATAAAATTTCGAAACGACCAGTTAACCACGGCCTCAGCCTCCTCTGCCCGGCGAGAGATGCTGTCGAGCCCGGAAAGAACGAAGACCACCCGGCGATCGCCTTGCTTGGCCGATCCGACAAGGCCATAGCCCGCCTCTTGCGTGTGGCCGGTCTTCAGGCCATCGGCACCGATATCCAGTTTCAGCAACGGGTTGCGGTTGTTCACGTTCGACGGGGCGCGGCCGTCAAATTCGAAGGTTTCCTCGGCAAACAGCGGATAATATTCGGGAAAATCGGTGATCAGCCGGTCGGCCAGCACGGCCAGATCATGCACCGACATCATGTGACCTGCAGCAGGCCAGCCGTTCGAGTTGGTGAAGTTCGAGTGGTTCATGCCCATCTGCCTGGCGCGTTGGGTCATATAGCGCGCAAAGCCGGCCTCGGTACCGTCCGGGCTGAGCGCTTCGGCGATCACGACACAGGCGTCATTGCCGGACAGGACGATGATGCCCCGTAGTAGGTCCTCGACCCGGACCCGGTCCTGCGTGTTCAGGAACATGGTCGAGCCGCCATAGCTCATGGCATGTTCCGAGACCGGAAGCGTTTCATCCAGCGTCAGTCGACCGTCGCGCAGGGCTTCGAAGGCAACGTAGAGCGTCATCAGCTTGGACATCGATGCCGGTGGAAGCGGTTCATCGGCATTCTTCGACAACAGCACAGTGCCTGTCGTCTGATCGATCACGTAGGCCGCGCGCGCGGACGTGTCGAAGGCGTGAACCGGCAGGGCCAGCAGGGCAAGGCCCGCGGCCAGAACAGCCGATTTGAATGAGGTCAGCATTGGACCCTCCTGTTCAGTTCTTCACGATAAAGGCATCGGTAAAGCCCAGGTCTTTCATATCTCCGAGGATCGCCTTGCGTTCGGCGCGGGTTGTGGCAGGGCCGACCAATACACGCCAGACCGACTTGCCCGCCGACTCCAGTTCCAGAACTTCGGCCGCCAATCCGTTCGTGCGGACCTTTTCGGCCGCGGCTTTCGCATTCGCTTCAACCCCGAACGTTCCGATCTGAACATAGGGTTTGGTCAGGTTCGACGATGCGGCTGTGGCACTGGCCGCCGCAGCCGGCGTCGGCTCGGATGCGTCAATGGCGGCCGCTGCACCTGCGATCGGGTCCAATGGCGTCTCGGTAATTTCATTGGGATCTTTCTTCTGCCACCACTTGCGTTTTTTCTGGGCGGGTGGCGGTGCGACGACCGGATCCGTCAATGCAGCGGTCGCGGACGCATCTGCTGCTTCCTCAATTGCGGGCGCAGCTTCTTCGGCGGCGGCGCTTGCGGCCGCTCCGGCCGCGGCAGCACCGGCGACCACGGCACCGGTGTTTTCAGGTGTTTTTTTCTGCCACCATTTCCGCTTGGCCGGCTTTTCTTCGACATTTTCGTCGGGCCCGGCCGTTGTGACTTCTTCGGCTGCGGTTGCTTCGGCGGCGTCTGCAGTTTCTTCGGTCGGGGCTGCTTCGGGTTCCGGCGAAGACTCCGGCTCGATCGTTTCGCGGCGGAGTGCAACCACCTGCAGACGGGCAGGAGCGCCGGCAAGCATTCCCAGTTTTTCAGCCGCTGCCGAGGACACCTGAAGGGCCGGCCCGGGCAGGTTTCGTTCCCGGCGGAACAAGGCGCCCGTTACGGTCTTGTTGTTGCTTGTGTTTTTGATGGCGACCCGCTCGGGCTGAGACGCGCTGGGGTGTGCCACCCAGATGCCACCCAACGAAGGACGCCCATCCCATAGCCCAGCCTCGGTCACTTCGAAGACGTCCGGCGCTTCAACATCGCGCTGAGAGCCGCTGGCGACTTCGGGGAACAGTTCCGTGGTGTTGCTTTGGGTCTGCCCATCGTCACTGGCTGCCTCCGAGGAAGACTTGCCTGCGTTCAAAGCTTCGTCGCATCCCGTCAGCGCAGTCATTGCAACAACCAGCACCGCCAACGGCCGCGGTCCAAAGCGTGTCTCTGTCGCTCGCTTCATATTGTGTTATCCCTTGCCTGTAGGGCCTTTGCGTGGCTGGCCCCAACCGCGGTTCGACCGGTTCTTTTGCCGGCCTCCTGCAGTCATTGCGCAAATCATAACCTGCGGGTTGTTTCAAGGAAAGACCGCGGGTCCGGCTTCGGCAAGAAATCCCTCTTTTGGACTTGCCACCAACCGATGTTCGTCCTAGACCGCTGCCAGCGCCGGGGAGGTGGCAGAGTGGTCGAATGCGGCGGTCTTGAAAACCGTTGGGCGTGAGAGCGTCCCCAGGGTTCGAATCCCTGTCTCCCCGCCACTCATACCTGTCTCACTTCAGTTGTATTTTCTGATCCGGAATTGTTACGCAATTCCCGCGCGTTGGCGCATGCGCTTTCAATCAGAGACGAAGCAAACCGTACATTCAGAGGACAATTCAGGCGCGAGTCTCAGTGTCGCATTTTAGCGGGGTCGCTTTGGGCTGGATTTCCCTGATAACCTGCAATTTACAGGGAATATTCGCAAACCGGGACTGACTTCCGTCATTTCTTCTATCAGAACTGTATGTTTCTCAGAGGTTTATGTTGCAAATTCCCTAAAAGGTGGAACAGGGAATTTCCTCGTGCGAACAGGGAATTGTTCCGCCGGATCAGGGAGGGCGAAGTCTGTATCAGGGACGCAGGAGCTGGAGATGTCAGAAGCCGAACAGGCGTTCCTGTTCGGACCATTCAAGTGGGTGGGTCACGCTGACCAGACGCTTGAGTGTGAGTTCGGGCGGCTGGCTCCCGTCGAGAATCGCCGTTTGAATCTTTGGTGAGAGAAAGGCGAGCTGAGCACGGGTGCGGATGAAGGCGTCAGGGACGCTTTCGCGGCGGGCAATCTCCATCAGTTGAACTCCGGCCTTCAGATCACGGGCCCAGCCATGGGCGCGGATCAGCATGGACCGGAGGTGGGGATCAGGTTGGGGTGCCATGTCTCCGGCGATGACCTTGGCCTCAACGCCGCGGCGGCACAGATCGAAAGATGCGGTGACGTGGGTGAGATCCGGGTGCAGATGATCGGCCGCGATGCCAAGTGCGCTTGCCAGAGTTTTGGGGTTAAATTCGAGGTCGATCTGTCCTCGTGCAAGTCTGCCTTTGGCCAGAAGAGCAGCGCCGATCTGACAGCCATGGCCTAGAAGCCGGGTTACTAAATCCGCAACTGAAGTCTGAACTGCCTCGGCTGACCCGGCCTCCGGCTGCGCCAGTACTTGGTGCGCCGCGGCGGCGTCTTGCAAATGTCTGACGATGACATCAATGACCGCGTTTTCCAGCGCTGGGCCGGGCAGTCGCCAGCCAGAGATATCCTTGCCGCCTGAGATCAGTCGATTGGAGATATAGTAGCGCAACCGTCGGCCTTTGCGCGTGGTGTGGGTCGGCGTCAACCGATCACCAGTTTCGTCATACAGCAGACCGGTGAGCCAGGCCCCGGGGTCAGTGGAGTGTTGGCGCGCATCGGAGTCGCCGCGTGCCCGCGAGCGGTTGGAGGCCTGTCGCATTTTTTCCTGCACCCGGTCCCAGATGTCCTGATCGATGATCGCCGGATGTTGTCCGTCCCAGATCTTATCCTTGTGGCGGATTTTTCCGAGATAGACCGGATTGCGCAGCAGGTAATAGATTTGACCCCGTGACAGCGGACAATCCCCCTTCACACTGCCATCTGTCCGAACAACCCGTTTTGACCGCAGGTCTTCTGCCGTTGCCCGTTCTTCTACTTTGCGCAGGCAACCAAGCTCGTCATAAAGCCCAAAGAGATGCCGGACCGTTCTGGCCTCCTCTTCATTCACCACCAGCGTTCTTGCCTTCGGATCGGGGTGGCGATCATAGCCCAGAGGCAGGTTGCCACCCATCCAAAGCCCCTTCTTCTTCGACGCTGCAATCTTGTCGCGAATACGTTCGGCGGTGACTTCCCGTTCAAACTGAGCAAAGGACAACAGCACATTCAGCGTTAACCGGCCCATGGAAGATGAGGTATTGAAGGCCTGCGTGACGGACACAAAAGAACAGTTTGCCTGTTCCAGCCGGTCGACCAGCTTAGAGAAGTCGGCAAGCGACCGGGTCAGCCGGTCAATCTTGTAGACCACCACCATGTCAATACGCCCGGCATCGATCTCTTCAAGAAGGCGCTGAAGGGCGGGTCGCTCTAGGGTGCCGCCCGACAGGCCACCGTCATCGTAGCGCCCGGACAACAGGGTCCAGCCTTCATGTCGCTGGCTTGCGACATAGGCCGCGCAGGCCTCATATTGCGCATCCAGCGAATTGAAGTCCTGATCCAGACCATCTTCTGAGGACTTGCGCGTGTAGATGGCGCATCGGATTTTTCGGCGCGGGCTCATTTGGCCGCCTTGCCGGTGAGCCCAAAGAAACGCGGCCCTGACCAATGCGCGCCGGTAATCTCTCGGGCGATGGCCGAGAGTGAGCGATAGGACCGACCGTTCCAAGTGAAGCCGTCTTCTGTAACGTCGACTACATGGGTCACACTATTCCACTCGCGTAGCAGGCGCCCGCCGGGTTTTAGGGCAGGGCATGTAGGCCGGGGTTTCTTCCCAGAGCCCTTTTCCAGCGTGGCTTTGACCTGGCGGGGTAGCCTGCCATGACGGCGGGACTGCATCTCAAAGGCGATAAAGCGGCGCAGAAAGGGTTGGCTGAGCATGGCGGGGGCGGTTTGATCAAACAGTTGCTGCCAAAGCGTGACCAGATCCGATCGACCCATGGCGGCGAGATCGGCGACATCGCTCGTCTTGGTCATGACGCTTCTCCAGTTCCCGCCGCCAGATGATATGTGGATGGTCCATTTGGTTTGTCGGATGTCCGCCGTTCAATTGTGACGCCTTTTTTCCGCAGACCGCTTAGAGCTGCTCGGACCGAATGAGGCTGCCATCCCGTTGCTTTGCAGAGCGCCTCAAGGCTGGCGCCGCTCGGACGGCGCAACAAGTGTTGCACTTTGTCAATTTTGGTTTGCTTCCGCTTGGACATGTATTGTCTCCTCTGATTTGGGGCTGGCTAGATGCCGAACCCCGGTACCGAGGAGCGCCCGAATGGCTCGGGCGTGGGTTCAGTGATGCGTGGTTGACGGCAACAGTCCAGCTCTTTCTGAAGCGATTACTTGAGGCGTGTGTTTTGAAGGGCGTTGCTGGCGTACCCCCGATTATTCGTCAACAATCTTAATTGGTTACTTTTAGTTTGGGGGGTTGCGTCTCGTATTGATGGCACCTACATTCGACCTAATCGCCCGGACTATCAGGGCGGGAAACTGCTCCCGCAGGCAGCACTCATTGGAAACACAGGTTTCCGCAGAGAGCATTCAAAGGAGCAACGTCTCGGATCGATTGGTCCGGGGAGTTGCGATTTGTGCTCTCTCCGATTTTCCAGCGCGATCCCTCCATCTCGACGTCCGCGCGGCGTCACGCAAAAGGAGGCGGTTATGCCTGCCAAAAACACACACAGCGACGTTCGGGCGTCCAATACGCCTATCTGGATGGCCGAAAAAGTTATCCAATCCCAGATCAGCCAGATCAAGCCCTACGCCAACAACAACCGCGTGCACGCGGCCAAGAATGTCGACAAACTGAAAGCATCGGTGGCCCAGTTTGGCTTTGTCACTCCGATCCTGTTGGATGGTTCGGGCACAATCATCGCGGGTCATGGCCGCTATGAGGCCGCTAAGGCCCTGGGGTTGAATTCCGTACCGACTGTTGTCGCGGATCATTTGTCAGAAGCGGAAGTGCGCGCTCTGCGCATTGCGGACAATAAGCTGGCGGAATTGTCGGACTGGAATGAAGCGGCGTTGCAGATCGAATTTGCCGAGCTGATGGACCTCAGCCTTGATGGCGAGTTGAACTTTGATCTGGACATCACAGGGTTCGAAACACCGGAGATCGACATCATTATCGACAGCGTCGGTGAGGTGACGGTATCTGTAGCGGAAACTGTTGAGACGCCGGACCCTGCGGCACCCGTAGTCACGGAGCCGGGCGACCTCTGGGTTCTCGGAGATCATCGCATTTTCTGCGGGGACGCCCTTCAAGCCCAGAGCTACGACACCTTGCTGGAAGGCGAGACCCCGCAGATAGTCTTCACCGATCCGCCTTACAACGTGCCTGTCAATGGGCATGTGCGGTCCGGCAATAGCGCCGAATACCGCGAGTTTGCCATGGCGTCGGGAGAAATGACGGATAGCGAGTTCCGCGGCTTTCTTTCAGGCGCGATCACGCAGTTGTTTGACTGCCTGCCGAACGGAGGCATCGCGATGATCTGCATGGACTGGCGTCATATCGAAGAACTGATTACGGCGGGCAAAGCAGCTGGATTGGACCTCATCAATCTCTGCGTCTGGAACAAGACGAACGGAGGCATGGGCAGCCTTTATCGCTCAAAGCATGAGCTGATTTGCATTTTCAAGAAGCCTGGTGCGCCGCACATCAACAACGTCGAGCTGGGCAAACACGGGCGCAACCGGACCAACGTCTGGGATTACGCCGGTGTGAACAGCTTTGGGGCAGGGCGCGAGGCGGATCTCGCGGATCATCCCACGGTGAAGCCGACAGCTCTGGTTGCAGATGCCATCATGGATGTGAGCCACCGCGGCGATGTCGTGCTGGACGCCTTTGGCGGGTCCGGCGCGACTCTGCTGGCAGCTGAGAAAACCGGGCGCCAAGCGCGGCTTATTGAGCTCGACCCGGCTTATGTCGATGTGGCCATCCGCCGTTGGCAGGAGATGACCGGTGAGAGCGCCGTGCACGCGGTAACAGGCCAGACGTTCGATGCGCGTTTTGCGGCCAACGATACCACTTCAGAACAGGAGGTGGGTCATGTCTGACGATACAAAAGAGTATGAGGTCGGCTACGGCAAACCGCCCAAAGCGACCCAATTCAAAAAAGGCCGATCCGGCAATCCGAAAGGGCGGCCGAAAGGTGCCAAGGGGGTGAATGCCAGCTTGAAACGTGAATTGGAAACCAAGATTACGGTTCGCGAAGGCAGCCACGAAATCCGGATTTCCAAGGCTGAGGCAATTGCCAAGCGGTTCACGGCAGGCGCGTTGAAGGGCGACACGAAATTGTTGATGGCGCTGCTTAAGCTGGACACAGATCTGTTCAACGCAAGTGAATTGGACGCGCAAGAAAGCGTCCGTACGGTTTAGCCCGACGCTGTCGACTACGACATCCTCCGGGATTTCTTTTCCAGCCAACTGGACGGTGACGGTGATCTGGAAAACGAGGAGGCGGAAGATGACGACTCCTGATCCAAAAATCGTCGTGCAAGCCGCTCGCGAGGTTTGCCGGGACAATTTCTTTCCCTTCGTTTGGCGTGTGTTTGGCACGCTGCACCAGGGAACTGACCGCAGCTTTGATCCGGCCTGGCATGTGCGGGCCATGTGCCATGAGTTGGACAATGTCCGTCGAGGCGAAAACAAGCGACTGATCATCAACATCCCGCCACGTTGCCTGAAATCGGTCACCGTGGCCGTTGCATATGTCGCTTATCTTCTCGGTCAAAACCCCAGCGCCAAGATCATCGTTGCCAGCTATGGGTTGGATATGGCGCGCAAACATTCCGAAGATTGTCGTCGGATCATGTCTGCGCGCTGGTACCGGGAAATGTTCCCTGAAACGGTCTTGGCTAAAAAGGGCAACACCTCAGAAGAAATCCGCACCACAAAGGGAGGCAGCCGTAAGGCTGTCTCCATTGGAAGTTCTGTCACCGGTCATGGCGCCGATTACATCATCATCGATGACCTGCTGAAAGCCGGAGATGCCGGCTCCGAAGCCGAGCTGGTCAAGGCGCAGGAGTTCATTGAGGGGACCTTGTTGTCGCGCTTCGACAATCCGGCCGAAGGGCGTGTGGTTATGGTTGCGCAACGGTTGCACGAGATGGATCCGCCGGGTTATCTGCTCGAACGCGGGACCTACCGGCATCTGAATCTGCCTGCCATCGCAGAAGGCCATGAGGTGGTTCCTCTTGGGCGTGGAAGGGTCATGCGCCGCAAACCGGGTGATCTCCTGTGCCCGTCCCGTTTGGATCAGCAAACGCTGGATACCAAGCGTCGCGAAATGGGCGCGGCCGTGTTCAATTGCCAGTATCAGCAGAACCCCATTGCTCCCGACGGGTCGCCCTTGCGCTGGGAGTGGTTTGGCACCTACGAGACCATCGAAGATCGCCGCTGGTTCCAACTGGTGGTTCAGAGCTGGGATACGGGCATGTCGGCAGACCCCCGGTCTGATTTCTCTGTCTGTACAACCTGGGGGTTCCGCGAAAATGCGTGGCATCTTATCGACGTCTGGCGCGGGCAGGTAGACTACCCAGACCTGAAAGCCAAGGCACTGCAACTTGTCGGCCGTTGGGATCCCGATCGTGTCCTGATCGAAGATGCGGCCTCCGGCAAACCTCTTTTGGACGAATTGTTTCGTGATGACCGTCGGCGCTACGAACGCATTAAACCCGACAAGGACAAGGAAACCCGGTTCCAGTCCGCTTGCGGTCCTGTCGAAGAGGGCAAGGTTTATCTGCCTGCAGATGCACCCTGGCTGCCGGTATTCAAACGGGAGCTTCAGTCCTTTCCACGCGGACGCAACGACGATCAGGTCGACAGCTTTGCCCACTTTCTGAACTGGTCCAAGGGACCGGGCTTCTACCGGGCATTGGGCCGCGACCACCGGATCAACATCGAACGTCGGGAGCGTAATCGAGAGAGGGTCAGGCGACGGTAGGATCTCGGAGTTGAGCTTGAAAACTCGTTGAATAGTACTGGGAGGGCCGATGTCGGACCAATCCTGAGAGCGGCCCCAATGACCGCTCGCAACCACAAACCGGTCTAATCGCTAATGCCGTCGGATGACGGCTTTGAGCCCATTTTGACCAACGCTGCGTAATGTTCGAATGGCAGGAATTCGAATGAAGCGGACATGGTGCTATTACTGAGCATTCGGTCTCAATGCCGTTGATAGAAACTCAAGCGGTCGCAATGCGAAATCACACTCCTAATTTGGTGGAATCCAATTGGCTTGTCTCATGGCGTCACCGAGGTCTTGCCCATATTTCGGATTTGCAAAAAGTTTCTTAAACAGTGCATCCACGCGACTGTCCGGCCACTCGCGTGACAGTTGTTCTGATAGAGACTGAGCTTGAGCCTTATTCCCCAACATCTGATGTGACGCCATTAGGTAAGCAACGGAGACAGGTCCGACAGGGCCGCCTTTCTCCGTTACTTGTTCAAAGGCTGACACAGCACCTTCATAGTCCTTCAGATGGAATTTTGCTGACCCCATCGCATTCTGAAACACATAAGCCCGTTCTAGCTCAATTTTTGAGAGTGCGTCCTCGCTAATTGCTATGACTTGTTCGAATGAACCAGAATAAAGCAGGACCAGCGACACGAACTCCAACACATGTACGTCGTGTGGTGCCAAACGTTGCGCTCTTTGTGCAAATTCTATTGCCTCAGGCCAGTTTCCCTTGGCAAAGTTGACCCAGGCCATTGCGGATTGGCTCCAACCCGTTTCCGGAGCCAACTCGATGGCCCGTTTGGCTTGAGCATCGGCATAGTTCAACATGTCCTGAGCCAAGTCGGTATCGGATGTAAGTACAGCAATTGTCGCAGCGACCTGAGCAGTACCTGCATAGCCGCCGAAATAGCTGTCGTCGTTTTCAATTGCCCCCTTGAATATGGTCAGGGCCGCTTCAAGACGCGCAGGTTCCAAAGCCGGAAAGATCAGGTCTCGACCAGTATTGGCTAGATTTACAGCCTGTAGACGCATTGGGGATGCGCCAAAAATTGCGCTGCGCTCGTCACGGCTCAGGCCATCTACGGATAAATCAGTCGGAAGATCCTGCTTTGTCGAGCTCATCCAAAAAGCAACAGCAACATAGCCTAAAATGATAATCCCGATAATCCCAACACCTGGCCGAGCCCATGCGCGCGCACTGGTTCCCAGCTCTGAGAATTCGGGCTGTGCCGGTTCGAAGCCGCTTCTCAAAATCCGAGGTGCGTAACCACCCTTTGGCAGTTCAAACACCGTTTTCTCGTCCTGCCCGTCGGCAGCGTAATATTCAGCAAGCTTTCGGCGCAGGCGACCAGCATCGACCCGAACCACGTTTTCACGGCGCGACATCTCTGACAGGGTCCCACCATAAACATCCATTGCGATGGTCTTGGCACGAATATCATCGGCCCGACCATTGAGCGACTCTTCAACCACATACACCAGAAAGTCCTGCAAGCGCTGCGAGCCCGTGAAAGTCGAAGACCTGATAAGCCGCTGAAGTGCCGCCCGAACATCTTTTGCAGCAGGTGACCCGCTCTCATTCAGTGGAGAAGATGTGTCTTTGGTTAAACCCATATTTTCAGTAAGTTACGCATCTGATTACACCGTATTATGCCCCGATATACCTATTGTTAAAAGTGAATTCGTCCAACACTCCCCTAAACCAGTTGATCCATTGAACGAGCTCCGAAATGAAAGGCATCGCCCTTGATAACCTGTTTCCCAACCATCGGGCCGCGATTGCGGACCTAAGGCGGGCGGACACCGTTTTCGATGAAATCTGCCGAGACTATCAGCTTCTAAGTGACGAGTACCTCTCCGTGAACACTGAGCCGAGAAGTCGGTCGTACACGATTGCCCGCGACATCCGCGAGTCTTTGGATGGTCTTCGGGATGAAATTGCTGAATCGCTGCGGCGTGCAGGGAAGATATAATTCAAATAGGGGAAGGGAAACCGATGAGATCAATATTGAAACATGCCACAGCCATGGTGCTGATTTCTGGCGCGGGTTTTGCCCAAGAAGCGCCTATCATACACGACGGCGAGTTCGAGTTTCTCCGCGCGCAGTTTGGCGAGCAATGGGATGCTCAGGATGCGGAGATAGAAGTTAAGCTTGCCGAGATCCGTGACGCGAATGGAGGACAACCACCCAACATCCTCTACATTCTGATTGACGATGTGAGTTTCGGTCAAATGGGCAACCGGACGATGAACTATGTCACCGGTTTCGATACGCCCAACATCAATGACTTTGCCACAGAAGGCATGTCTTTGATGCGAATGTACACGGAGCCATCCTGCACACCGACTCGAACGGCGATGTTGACCGGTCGACATCCGGTGCGCGCGGGCGTGGAAGAGGTCAAGGTCGCCCTGGTCGGCGAAGGTCTTGCGTCCGAGGAAGTCACCATCGCCGAAATCCTCAAGGAAGTAGGGTACAACACCGCGCACGTCGGGAAATGGCACCAAGGCGATATTGAACAGGCCTATCCGCACAATCAGGGCTTCGACTGGGCGGCTTTTCCCTTGCATCAGCAGGTTCAGCTGAGCTTGATGACACGTGATGCGATGGTCGCCAACAATATGCTTGGTTACCATTGGTCAGGGCAGTCCAACCAATTTCAATTGGACGAGCGGTTCAAACCCTATGGCCTTGTGACCGGCGTAGAAGGTGAAGCGGGTGGTCTGGCTCGCGAAGTCGAAATGGAGCCCGGCGAAGAATGGACCCAAGCGAAATACGAGGAAATGAACTTGCGCTATCAGCTTCAAGCATTGGAGCAGCTGGAGCGGCTGGCTTCGCAGGACGCGCCATTCTTTATGCAATACTGGCCACTCTATCCGCTGAACTTTGCTTATCCTGAGCAGGCCGTATCTCGCAACGGCGGCTTCCATGCGGACAAATTGCAGGTTCTAGACGGTTGGATCGGCGAGGTTTTGGCCAAGCTGGATGAAACCGGCAAGGCGGATAACACCGTCGTCATGATCATGGCTGACAATGGCTTGATGTATCATTATGAGGGGACTTCCGGCCTAAACCAACTGATCTATCGCGGTGGAAAGACACAGCACCTTGAAGGCGGTGTGAGAACTGATGCGTTCATCCGGTGGCCCGGTGCAATCGAAGCGGGCAGTGCGGCAGGTGACATCGTTCATGTCTCGGATTTGTTTTCTACATTTGCCCGGATCGCAGGCGCGACAGACCACATTCCACGCGACCGGGTGATTGATGGCATCGATCAGACGGCATTGTTGCTCGAGGGAGAAGGCAATTCGCGCCGCGATTACGTCTATGTGTACGAAGGGCCAGTATTGCGTTCGGTGGTGAAGCAAGAGTTCAAGATGCATCTGCCAGCCCCCGGTCAGCCAGGCGCGGCGGCCCCTGTCTTCAATGTCTATCGCGATCCCCGTGAAGAACATCCGCTTGTCGGGTATTCACTGTGGTCCGGGGCGTCTTTCCAAGACATGGTAAAGCGCCATCAGAAAACCATCGTGAAGCACCCTCACAAACCGCTCGGCAAGGGTGTCCCTTATGAAGGAATTGAAAATCTCAGGCCCGAAAGCGAATTGGCCCGAGAAGTCTTTTCAAGCTGGCAATGACGAACTTGAGACGGCGGTGCCGATACACCGCCGTCTGACTGGTCGCATGAATTTTTCCAAGGTGTACTATGACCCGCATCACCTTTCATCTGGCAGTCTTATCCTTGGCGATGCTCGTAGTGGCTTCTACCACCAAAGCTGAGGAAAACGCGTCAAATCCACTGGCGGCGGTTAACAACACGGACATTCGCTATCAGTATTTCGATCTGGAAGGGGGGGCAGACCGTCAGGACATTTTCATCGATGGTGCATACATGCTGCGCCCCGATCTGAAGCTAAAATACGAACTACATTACAATTCAACGAATGTGACGGGACAGAGGTTCAATGGGTTCGAGAAGACCAGCTTCAAGCTGATCTACTTCCCTTCCCAAAACCTCTTGCATGACACATGGGCTGTAAAATCCGCGCTTGGTTTTGAATGGATACTTGATTTTGGCGACCCCGATGAAGGCATAGGCACCGGGTCTGATCAAATTGCTCCGTTCGGAGGCTTCGCTTTTGCAAACACAAAAAGTGGGCTGACACTGATCCCGCTGGTCCAGCATTTCGCATCTTACAATGGACCGACCGATGTCAACCAAACCGCGATGCGCCTAATTGCACTTCAGCCATTTGGTGAGGGGTATTGGATCAAAGCGGATATCAAAGCGCCCTATGATTGGGAGAATGACGCCTGGCCCGCGACCGCAGAATTCCAGATCGGAAAGAACCTGAGCCCCGGAATGGCCCTCTATGCAGATGTGCTGATCGGGATTGGTGCTGATCGACCCTATGACCAAGCCGCCGGGATCGGTCTTAGATTCAATTATTAAGTCGCAATTTCCTTATGACAGCAGTCACTCGCTGCACCGCATCACAAAATGCCATGGTACTTGAGACAAGCCCTATGGCTTTGCCAGTGTTCGTACCAGTTCAATCACTACCAGCATCTGGTCAAAACGAAACCGGTTGACGTTATGGAGCGTCTTTCTATTTTTTATCCCTCTATCCTGCGCGACTCGCAAATATCCAAGGGATGTGAAGTGTCAATCTTTCGAGTTCTGTGAAACGTCGGAAAGCGTTGTCAGCTTTGAGTAGCTTGCTGTCCTTGGTGGACAGATGAGTCGCGGCAGCTTTGTCCGCACAGCGGTTGCTCATGGCGAATGCAACAAATGACAGCTACGAGCCCAGAGCCGCCGGATTGAAATCGCGCCCTTCGCTCATGCAGCAAAAAAGTTGCCTTGATTGATCCAAGCGCTGCGCTGCAACGCAGCCTTAAAAGCGGCCATTCGTTGTGGGCGCAGCAAAGCTTGGAGGGTCTATGACCGAGTTGCGGACAAATCCGCCGCTCCCATTGCCGAGAACGATGGAGGCAATCAGCCCAAAGCGGTCATGCTTGATCAGCACGTTGGGCGGAAAGTGTGAATTCGCGGCCGTGCAGCGTGTAACAGATGAGATCGCAAAAGGGGACCTTCATTCCCGCGACCTGCGGCCCGTCCTGCCCAGAGATAGTGCGTACAAGGCACACCCAGAAAGGCCTTCTCGGCTTTCAATCCCTAAGCGCGGACAAAGTCTTTTCTTGTGGTTTCTCCACCGGGCCCGTCTGGGATGCGAGCGGTTGAACGGGCGCACTCCATGACGTGACGAACAATAGCACTCCGACCACGGTCACACAGGTCGCACCGGCGACTTGGGCAACGCTTTCAAAGCGTTGGTGGGTGGCTGCATTCGAACCGATCCGCTGCGCAACCTTTGCGCGCCCCCAGATGGCCGCTACGCCGATCAGAGACATGGAGATCGCCATGCCCAGCGAGATCGCGCTCACCATGGTGAGCGCCGGCCACACAAGGTCATTTGCAAATCCAACCAGCATTACGATCAGCGCGCCGGTACAGGGCACAATACCCACCGCTGTCGCAAGCCATCCGTCAGTTCCTCTGGACGATTTTTTGGCAGTTGCGCAGGCAGCGCAGCCGCTGTGGGTATTGTCGTCATTCGGGTGCCTGTGATGCGGCCCGTGTTCATGGGCTGTTGACGCCGTTCTTCGGAGGTCATGAATTGTCCGAAGGCTTTTCCAAAGCATACAAAGGCCAATTGCAATGATCAGCGCATAGCTGCCCAGCCGGATGAGCCGGTAATCGGATGGTGCCCCGCCGGTGGTTTGCCGGATCGCAAGGTCGAGCAGGAAAACAGCCGCAACGGCCGAGAACACGTGTACGATGGCGATGCGAACTCCCATCCCGACACCGCGGCGCAGGCTACCCCCTTCACCGACGAAATAGGAAATCACGACGGCCTTGCCGTGCCCCGGCCCAAGCGTGTGCAGGACCCCATAAAGAAACGCGACAAGAAGAGCGAACGCTACCGTCGCCAGCGACTTGCCCTGATCCATCGACGTCATTGATGTTGTGAAGAGATTGCTGATCCAGGCCTGGGTTCGGACCACGATATTGCCCTGAACAGGCGCAGCGACAGACGCCTTGATTTCACCCGGTACGCCCCAAACCTGTGCCTCTTTCAATGAGTAGGATGCTTCGACCATCCTCTGCCCGTCGACGAGGAACAGGTTGCTGACAGACGGTTTATGTTCCAGAACGCCACGGAGCCGAATTGCGTGAAACGCTTCGTCTATTTCAATGCCTTCAGGCACATCGACACGGACCATCTGGTTGGGCGGCGGCGGCGGAGTGTGAATGCAGGCCCCTACCCACGGCACCAGCAGAAAACTGAATACGCGCCCGTTATCCCCGCGCAGCGGCAGGACGTATCCATCAAGCGAAACTTCGTGCCCGAGATACTGCCCGGTTACGCCGGTCGCCTCTTCGCGCCGTTTCTCCATCACCACAAGGCGCTGGGTCAAAAGCTCGTCCGCGTCAAAGCCTTGGTCGCGCAGCCGCACACGCGCCTCCTGTGCCCGCTGGCCGAGTTCGGCGTCATCCACGCGGCGCGCGGCATCCAGGATCGTTCGCAGGTCATCCTTCTGCTTGTAGGACATCTCGAGGAACGGATCGTCATAAGGCGCCGTTGACGGCGCCAGATCATCCCAGACCACATGCGCTGGCGCATCGGCCAGCGCGGTCGAAGGGTGCAGCCCCAGCACAAGCAACAGCAAGAGCACCATACGCCCGAAAAAGGTGATGACTTGTTGCGCGTCCATAGCAGGCCTTTCCATGTCACACCGCGTTCTTGAATTTGACGCTGCCCATCATGATCAGATCAATGTTTCCCCACGGGTTGGCGGCCAGTCTCAAATCCTCGAGAGGGTTGACGACAACCAGGATCAGGCCTCCGTCGGTGACGAAACTGGTGACGTCGATCATCTCCGCGGACAACCCGTCAAGGACATTAGTGTGTGTATTGTTAATAGGACAGGGGGCGTCCCGCGCCCCCGCGACCGAAGCCGCGAGGACGAAAGCAAAGGTAGTCAGCTTTCGGCCACGCATGACCGGTCACTCCATGTCGAACTTGTAGATGGTGCCGTCCTTCATGATCATGCCGAAGTTCGCCTTGGCATCGCCGATCAACTGCAGATCCTCCAGAGGATTGCCGTTGACGAGGATCATGTCCGCATAGGCGCCTTCCTCGATCACTCCGAGCGGGCCCAGTGGGTAGGGTGTCAGGTCGCCCGACATCTTCAGCAGCTCGGCGTTGTCACAGGTTGCCATTTTAAGCGTTTCATACGGCGTGAACCAACGTTCCATCTTGGCCAAGACGGCACCCTGACGTTCGGCAAGATCCGCGCTGAACAGCGTATCGGTACCGAAGGCGATCTTCATGCCCAGATCCTTGGCGGTCTTGTAAACGAAGTCGGTGCCGTCGGTGACAAACTTGTACTTGGCTTTCTGGAACTCGTTCAGGGCCGGCGCATCCTCGTCATCAAGGAAAGGCTGCATGCTGAGCCAGACGCCCTTGTCTTTCATCATCTGCAGGGTCTCACGGGTGGCCATGTGGCCGTGCTCGACGCTGCGCGCGCCATTCTCGATCGAATGCCGAACCGCTTCATCATTGATCGCATGGGTCGTCACATAGGTGCCCCAGGCTTCGGTGGCTTCGACAGCGGCCTGGAATTCCTCGTCCGTGAACTGGATCGTGTGGATCGGGTCATATGCTGAGGTCACACCGCCACCCGCCATCAGCTTGATGTGCGTCGCGCCCTGCATCAGGTTCTCGCGCACACGTTTCAGCACATCCGGAACGCCGTCGGTGATGTAGAACATGTTGTTCGTCTCGAACGAATGAAGATCGCCGATGGCCTGAGGCACTTCCCGCGTAATCCGGAAATCCTGGTGGCCGGCGGTGATTGACAAGGCTGGCCCGGATGGAAAGACCCGCGGCCCGTCGATCAGCCCCTCGTTCGTTGCGCGCGCGATGTCGAACATCGGTCCGGCCACGTCACGCACTGTTGTGAACCCGCGCGACAGCGCGTTGTTCTGGGCCTTGGCAGCCAAAAGGTTCCAGTAGCCCTCGCCCGTCAGGGCCAGTTGCGCGATCGTCGCTTCGGCAAAGACCCCATGCCAATGCGCGTCGATCAGGCCGGGGATGAGCGTGTAGCCCTCGGCATCGATCTCGAAAGCGCCTTCGGGTGCCTCAAGATCGGAACCAATGGCGGAGATCAACTGACCGGAAATCAGAACGTCAACATCCGCGAGCTCTTCGTCACACCCGTTGAAGACCTGTGCCCCCCTGATCAGGACACTGTCGAATTTCATCTTTACGTTGGTGGTTTCAATTTCACCGACGACACCGGCCGGGACGACCTCATGGTTGGCCTCATGCGCCAGAACGCTGACCGGAGTCGCGGCGAGCGTCGTGCAGAGCAGATAGGTGAGTGATCTGTTGGTCATGATGTACATCCTCATTTTCAAGCGATGAATGAATTTGGTTTTGGTCGCGCAAAACTGTTTTGGGGTGCGCAGCCTGGGTTTTCAAAAAATAGCGGATCGCGGTGAGTGGACCCGCTGGGCTTTCTTGTGCTTCCGTGGCACTGAAATGTTCAGTCACATGAGGGCGTGAGCAGACCCAAGAAGTCAACAGTGACATCGCCCCGCATCAGAAGTTCAGCACCTTATATCCAACCTGGACAGACCACTCTGCCGGCCTGTCGCCGCCAAACAGAATGCCAGGCTTGATGAACACTTGACCGTCACCGCCAAATGCCTTGCCCGTCAGCATGCCCGCGGTCACCTGTAGGCTGCCGAACGTCGCGTCCGTTTCCCAATCGTGGATGATGGCCGGGTCGAAGGTCAGGTAGAAACGCGGATTTTTCAGCTTGGGAACATAGTAGAAGTCGATCGTGGTAGTGTTCACATTCTGACCTTGATCATTTCCGCCCTCCAGTCCGAATGTCTGAACCCAGGCCGGGGCGAAAATTGCTCCGTTGTTGAGAAACCACGCGTAGAAGGCCGAGGTTTCACCGGCAAATTGACCATAGCCGGCGGCTTCGGTTTCTGCTGTGTCCAGAAACAGTTCAAAAGTGAAAGCGGCCCCGTTTTTCTCGGTAAGGTAAAAAACGTCAATGTAGGTAACGCTGATGTCGCCCAGCGTGAATTCAACCCCTGGCTTTCCGCCGAAGATGGGGTTTGCGTTGAACGGGCTGTCCGATCCGGGCACGGTGATCCGGAAGGCCCGTTTCCCACCCTCACCAAAAGGCTGCGTATAGAAGGCCTCGAACAGACCGGTGTTCAGGTCGGAATTGATCTGGTTGAACTGATACTGAAGCCCAAACTGCGTCGTGAGCAGCGTTGGATTTGTTCCGTTGTTGATCTCGCTGAGGTCTTCCTGAGCTTTGGCAGGTGGTGCAATGGTGGCTGCAAAGAGAGCTACCATTGCAGGTAATCTGCGCAGCTTCGGTGCAAGCGATGTGCCCGAGGCTCGATACAAGGATTTGATTTCGACGGTGTCCACTCGGCTGTTCCCCATCTCGAGTTGGTGCTGATCTCGTCAGCCTTTCGACACGCGCTGACACTCTCGCATGAGACAAGCCCAGATCTCGAATTGCAACCTGCAAAAATTTTCATACACCATGAGGGATCATGAGGGATGATGTGCTACCCAACGCGTCCTCGACCGTTGTCAGATTTTCTGCCGATCTGGCCGGAGGTTTCTGTTCCATTGATCTATGCTGCCAGTTCGGCCACCATACTCAAGTCCGTTTCGACGACCTTGGCTGTGAGAATGGTCCTATTGATGGGTTTTAATTGGACACGGCTATCCAAAGCCGGCCTTCACCCATAGCCGGGCACCGGCGGTTGCGTCCGCACTGTGTAATTCGCCAATCCGCAGATTTAGCCGTTGCAGCGAATATCAGGTTCGGCGGGCCGCACCGCAGCATGCCGTGCTACGAGTGAACGGCAGGTCTGGGCCGTCCTCAAACTATGCAATGGTCCCTATCCTGCGCATTGCTGTAATTGGGGGATCGCGCAGCATCGGTCAAAGTGGGCTCAGTGTTGCCGTTCTCCGCAGCAAGCATGATTGGCTGGTCCCAGCCTGAAGCAAGCATTCACAATCACGCTTTTCAGTTTTGCACCAAGCCATTGACTAGGACATGCGCGACGTTCAGGAAATCATGTTGTCTGCTGTAGACGACTGAATTGGGCTCGGTGCCATCGTTGTCTGCTGTTAGCATGATTGGCCGCACGCAGCCCGAAGCGGACCTTCGCAACCAAGCTTTGCTAACTCCGAAATACACAACGAAACGGCCAGTTGCAGAGGTTGTATCGGCGGTGGCAACCAACCATTCATGTCGTCGACTAACCTGTTCAACGTCGCACTACAACTTCTCCGAACTGATCCCACGAGGACCTAATCTTCGAAGCGTTCATTTGGCTCGACCACATTTACTTGCTTCGGAACTTGGTCGGTGTCATTCCGGTCTGACCTCGGAAAAAGCGAGTGAAATGGGACTTGTCAGAATAGCCGAGCATCAGTCCGATCTCTGCAATTGTCATCTGGTTTTGTTTGAGGTGCTCCTTGGCGACATCGATACGCAGCCGTTTGATTTCGCGCGGTAGCGTTGTGCCTTGTTTTTGAAGCGCTTTCAGAAACCGTTCCGGTTGTATTCCCAGCATTCCAGCCACCATCTCTGGTCCCAAATCGGTTTCATCCAGTTTGTCGCGTAAGACAGATCGCAAAGCTGCCACCACGGTTACTTCTTCATCTTGTCGAAGTGATGCTATGGGCTTGGCAGAACCCTCAGAGACGTGGTGCAAAAACAACCATTCCACAGGAAAACTAATTTGCATTCCGGGATCAGTCCCAAGGCCAACCTCGATCCCTTTGTAGTCGATAGGCAGCCCATTGATGTATCTGCTTTCCCATCGCACACGGGAAGAGTCCCAGGACTCTCCGACGACGGTCTGCAATAGGCGTACATAGATTGCGGCACCAAAACCGGTCACCTGAATGGGTGGGACGGTTGGTTCCTGTTGCCTCTCGATACGATAAGTCGCTTTGTCTGCTTCAATGACAAGGCTGTGCCGCACAGAATTGGACTCCTGCGGCACGAGCTCAACAAAGCGGGTAAAAAACTCGAACAGCGTTTTTGTAGATTGCAAGGCTTGAGCGAAGGGCGGCCATCCTTGTAGGTCAAACGCTTCCCCTACATTCAGTCCTAGGTATCGATCCCCTGATACTTCTGAGAAAGCATTTACCAAGCCGTAAACCAACTCGGAGTGAACGAACACGGATGGGTTAGTCATCAGTTCAGCTTTCAAGCCGACCTGATCCAATGCTGGTTGCGGATTGATCTTACGTTCGGTGAGATATTGCAGAAAGGGAGCGGCTAAAGAGAGGCGAACAAAGCCCTCGCTATGCTCTCGGGAGGTGGAGTTGAAAGGCAAGCTCATAACCCTTGTTGGATTAGCTTTAAGAAGTGGCCATTTTTGCAGTCACATTCGTACATCCTAATTCAAAAGGGGCAACCGAGCCAATGAATTCCAGACTATAGTTGGCAAAACATGAATATGAAGGGAGTACTTATGTCCGGCTTACGAATGTCTCTTTGCTCGACGGCAATTGTCGCGGCAGTTCTTTCTTTTTCGGCGACCGCGCAGGCTCAGGATCAAGAAGAACCCCAAACGCTGTTTACCAACGTGCATGTCTTCGACGGTGTGAATGAACAGCGGATCGAAAATGCAAGCGTTCTGGTTGAGGGCAACCTTATCAAGGTCGTCTCAACTGATGCGATCGATGCCCCCAATGCGGAGGTGATCGATGGCGGCGGTAGGACACTCACACCGGGCTTCATTGAGCTTCACGCACACCTCATGCTCATGGGACCGTCTATCGCTTCCATGGAAACGAACTCGACCTGGGAGGATTTTGGCATCCATGGAACCAGGATGGCCGAGATGTACCTGATGCAAGGATTTACGACTGTAAGAGATGCTGGCGGCGCCAACGGCGGTCTGCGGAGGGCCATCGACGCCGGACAGATCGTCGGTCCACGTCACTATGCGTCAGGCGCGTTCCTCGGGACACGCGGCGGCCACGCTGACTTCGCATCCTTCACCTCGCCGCCGGGCGGACAGACCAACTTCGGTAATCTGAACATGGCGCAACAAGTCAGCGGTGTCGATGATGTCTACCTGTATGGTCGTAATAACATGCGCATGGGGGCGACACAGCTGAAATTCATGCAGTCGGGTGGGGTGATCTCGGCGTTTGACCCATGGCAGTTGCTCGCCGGCTCCAAGGAAGAAATCGAAGCTGCCGTTCAGGTTGCCAACGAATACGGCACCTATGTCATGGCGCATTCTTACCGCAAGGAAGCAATCATGAACGCCCTTGAGGCCGGTGTAATGTCCATTGAACACGGCTTCTCCTTCGATTGCGAGATTGCCGAGATTATGAACGAGAAAGGGGCTTACATAACGACTAACCTCACGGCTTTTGATCCGGGTTTGTTGGATATCCCATCGGTCAAGAACGAGCCCAAGAGCCTCGCGAAAGCGATATCGGCGTCCGCGACTTTCGCGAACTACATTCCGAATATGAAGGAATGCCCGGTAAAACGCGGCTTTCAGACCGATTGCGTGGGATCAGTGGAAGCATGCAACATCCAGATTGCTTATGAAAAACATCTCAATAACGAGTTCTTCGGACCGTACCAGTCGATGGTGACACTTACGTCAATCGGCGGTGAGGTCGTAGCTTTGTCAGGCGATTTTTCGAACCCTTACACGGCTGGCAAGCTCGGTGTGATCGAGGAAGGCGCCTATGCGGATATCCTGCTGATCGACGGTAATCCGCTCGAAGATTTCTCGGTGGTTGGTACGGGTGATCAATGGTTTGGGGCCGACCCGAGGCCTGAAAGCCCAGAAACAATCCGCCTGATCATGAAGGACGGTGTGATCTACAAAAACACACTGGATTGACCAGATAAAGCAGCCGGAGAGCATTCATGCGAAATTGGTTTTGCTCCGCAGTATTCGCAGGGTTGGTTTTGTGCGGTTATGATGCTGCGGCGACGCCTGGAACCGCGTTGGACTGGGCAGACCTGCTAGATCCGTCTGCGCAGGTCTTTGATGACCCCTATCGTGATCTCAGCCCTGAACAGTTCGACGATGTTCTTTTCGTTGTGCGTATACGCGGCAGGTTGCAGCAGGAGGTTGGCAGCGCCGAAGAACGGCAGAAATGGCAATTGCATTTAGCAGAGACCGAAGACGCCTTGGTGTCAGACGGAATTGACGTCGACTGGTTACTCGATCAGCGCGAGGTTGTGACTGAACGTCGAAGAAAGGCTGGAACGAGCGGAAACCCGCAATTCGACGGCCGAACAATCACACTCGCGGGCTTTGCCATTCCTGCTCCGAGCGATCCGGACGGCCGGCCTGTGGCGTATTTGGTGCCAGAAAGAGGGATGTGCAGCCACATGCCTCCACCTCCGCCTAACCAGATGATCCGTGTGCGGTTGAACGGGGACTGGGCGCCTAGCTATTTCCACGAACCCGTTCGGCTGACAGGCACGCTGACTATCGATCCTTCCGTTCATAATATGATGGTTGTGGATGGCCTCATGCCTATGAATGCGACTTTCCAGCTAGAGGCGGAACGTGTCGAAACTCTGGAAACCGAGGCAGACAGGTTGGAATGGAAGCAGCGTGCTGCTGATCGCATCCGCGCGGCAGGAAATCGCAAGACCGGTGGGGCACAGGCGTCAAAATGATAAGACTTCTGGTTGCCGCATTGAGCCTTGCATTTGCTGGCGCAGCGTCGGCTCAGGGACTATCCGGGCCATCTTCAGTCGAAGCCGATCTTGCGCCCGGAGACGGGCTCACCGATCCGCAATATCGTTCCGATTTTCCACGCAACATCGCACCGGGTTGGTTTCAGTGGAAAGACCGACTGGCTGAGGGTGGTTTTCGGTTCAACATTGACTACCTGGCATTGGGCCAAACCACGGATGCTGATCTGGGAACCGGCGAAGCAGCCAGCGGAATTGCGCGGTTCTACGGCAGTTGGCAGGCAACTGAACGGGGGTCTCTGACATTCAAGATTGAAGACAGGCACAGTTATACTGACGTTGCTCCGCAATTTCTCGGGCTGGATGGCGGAGCCCTTTCAATCACGGGAACAGCCTTCAATGACAACGGTTTGCTTCTGACCAATTTGTTCTGGACCCAAAGGGCTGAGAATGGGTCGTGGGCGCTGCAAGTCGGCCAGATTGATGTAACGGACTTTGTGGATATCTACGGGTTGGTAAGCCCCTACAGTGGTTTTCAAAACCTGTCTTTCAATACCAACCCGACAATCAACACGCCCAACCAAGGCCTTGGTATTGCCGGTGGGGTAAAGCTGAGCGAGAACCTCTACGCCGTTGCCAGCGTATCAGACGCAAACGCCGACCCGTCCGATCCAAACTTTGATGTGTTTAGCGACGGCAATCTCTTCAAGTCGCTCGAACTTGGGTACACGTCCGGCTTTGATCGCATCTACTTCGACAATATCCATCTGACCCTCTGGCATGCGGATGCGGCTGACGATGGCAGTCGAGCAGAAGATTACGGCGCAGCGTTTTCCGCCGCATGGTTTGTTGACAATAAATGGATGCCGTTCTTCCGTGCAGGGGCCTCGAAGGGAACCGCAGCGCTTTATGAACGGTCGATTTCTGCCGGTCTCGGTTACTATGGTCGCAACACCGATTTGGCCGGTCTGGGCCTAAACTGGGCCGAAGCAAGAGGCATAGATGGCGATCAGTTCACGCTTGAAGCTTTCTACCGCTTTTCAATCTCACCCGGACTGCAGATCACGCCATCGGTACAATTCATTTCCGACCCGCTTCTAAATCCCGATCAGGACCGGATTACCCTGTTCGGTCTAAGAACCCGGATCGTTTTCTAATGCGGGGTGAAGGCAGTCACTAAGGGGTGTGCCAAAGGGCAACTAAGAGAGATCAAGCGCGTGCCGGAATTTTCAACGCCGGTCGAATGAAGTTGGGAAGCAAAGGAACAATCTATGAAGATTGCATACGGAATTCTTGCAGCCTTAGCAGTTGTGTTTTTCATCCTTGGAGGCAGCGATGCCCATGCCAAAGACAACAAGGGTAAAAAGCCGAACAAGGGGGGCAAGAACGGTGATGTCAGCATTCAGATAGAAGACAAACCCGGCAAAGGCCCAAAAGCTGTACCACCTGGACAGATCAAGCGCTACACGCGCGGTGCCAAGCTCCCATCTGACCTGGAGTTCGAGGATATTGGGGACCTTTCCAAATGGAAGCTTGGGGAGCCGGGCAAAGGAAACCGCTACATTCTGGTCGATGACGAAGTCCTCGAAGTTACGAATGACCTGTCTACCGTGGTCGATGCCGTCGGCATCGTCGGTGATCTTCTAAATTAGGCGAAAGTACGATGTTTCAGGGCAAGAACTACCTCGTTTGCCCTGACGCTGGCCGGGGCGATCATTTGTGAACCCCGACCCAAGTTCAAAACCCGGATCCGAGGCGCTACGATGATAAAGGCCCTTCTTGTTCTTTTTGCGCTTGCTACCTTTTCGTCAGCACGCGCCTTACTCGCTCAGGAAAACGGTGCAACTGAAGTCCCGCAAACAATACGCTTTGAGGGCTATGTATAGCCCAGTCGCGAAGCAGAACTGTCGCCTTTGGTGGACAATGTGGTCAACCGGACTTTGCAAAGTCTGCTTTCTGCGCATCGCTGACCTTAAAGCGCGTTGAAGCATTTTGTATTTTGGGCTCCCTGCAGCCATCCGAACCGAGCCCGCCGAGCGACCGCTTCTGGCAGCGAATGTCAAGGTTTCCTGCTATCCCGATGACAGGGCTGAAGTTTCTGAGCGGTTCCAATGGCTGCTTTTGAGCCGTCATCCAAGCTTGAGCCGCTGCGCCGCCGCAAGGCGGCTACGAGCCCACTTTGACCGATGCTGCGCGATCCCCCAATTACAGCAATGCGCAGGATAGGGACCATTGCATAGTTTGAGGACGGCCCAAACCTGCCGTTGGTCGCGCTTCAGGGTTTCTGCAGTCGCAGCCCGCATTGCGGACATTCGCTGCGAGTGCCTGTTAGGGAAGTCGGCAAACCCGACGAAGCTACCGTTCGTATCGCCTAATCCAAGGTCCGCAATCTTGGCTTCAGGCTATCCCTGTCGCCACGTGTCGGTCGTGGCTCCATTGTCGGGGTGACTGGCCATACATCCGTTTGAACTCGCAGCTGAACTGGGAGAAGCTTTGGTAACCCACATCCCAGGCGGCCTCCGAAACGGTCTTTCCCTCGGCGATTTTCATCGCGGCTTTGTTCAGCCGCATCGATTTCACGAACTGGATCGGCGACATTGTCGTGGCTTCCTTGAAACGCCGATGGAAGACCGCGCGGCTCATGCCCACCCGATCGGCCAAATCGTCGATGGTGACCTGCTTGTTCAGGTGGTTTGCAAGATAGGCGATGGTGCGCGCGATTTCGTTGCCGACGCCAAAGGCACGTCTTGCGGCGGTGCCGGCCTCGCCCATGAGCACCGCGTAGCACAGTTCGCGCAACCGCCCGCACACGAGCCTCGACGGGCTCACCCCGCGGGAGTATCACCAATGGTCAGAAGAGGACCAAACCCTGAACAGAGCTAACCAATAAAAGCGGACTCCAAGGGGAGCAGGTCAGACCAATTCAGATGGGGAGGCTCACAGGCCCGATAAGGGCAACGCGAGACAAAGTTGGTATTCGCTGTTGGTCCAGCTCCAAATCTTTACAACGTCAGACCGGTGCCAGTTAATTTCTTTCGGAGGCTTGTTTGGCAACTTGGTCACCTGCAGTTTCAAATACTACCAGCCCTAGCGGTGCTGCCACGGCGACGAAGGAAAGTTCCTTGACTCTATCGCTGCCACGAACCACAAAAGTGTATTGGTGAAAGTATCTCGTCGCCGCGATGCTGCCGGTTACGATAAACCAATGGCCTTCAGACTAACTGTAGCATGTGCCCCAGCATAGGAACGGGTTTCGCTGGGGTCTTCGCTATGAGCTCGTTCCTCGCAAGCATTTGCAACTGTCACCGGACATGCACCTGTCATCGCGTGACCAAGGAAAGAAGGCGCCGCATGAACAGCACTTGGCACATGAGTTGCGTGTTTGATGCCCGATAGATCAGGTCTCTGGCTCCGTTTGGATCAGTCACTCATTGGGTTTACGCGCTGCATACTTTGTTTGATCTCGACACTTTTGGTGTCGCTCTCAGGAACGCAGCTTGCTGCCCAAGTCGCAGGCAATGCCAGTGCAACGGTTTGTGACGAAGGTTTCGAAAACAGAAACGGATCCTGCCAAAGTCCAGACGTACCCCAAAACGCATATTTAACGGGTAGCTCCTATGGCCGCGGGTGGGAATGCAATCACGGTTTTCAGAATGTCGGAGAACTCTGTGAGAAAATAAGAGTTCCTGAAAATGCCTACCTGGCATCAACCGGAGATCAGTGGACGTGCAATCGGCTGTTCCAGCGTGCCGGAGAAGAGTGTGAAGAAGTGATTTCGCCCCAAAATGGGTACGTCGAAACTCGGTTCGGCGTGCAGGAAATACACTGCAACTGGGGATTTCGTAAAGAAAACCAGGATTGTGTTGCAATAGATGTCCCAAAAAACGGTCGTCTGAGCGACAAAAGAAGCTCGGATGGATGGGTGTGCCTCAGAGGTTACAGGGCGGCGGAGAGCAGCTGTGAACCAGTGGCAATTCCACAGGATGCATATCTCGCCCCTGAGACTTTTTCCGGATGGAAATGCGAACGTGGTTTTCGCGCAAACCGGAACAGGTGCGATAAGATTCAAGTTCCTTCCAACGCTCATTTGAACCGAAGAGGTGACGGTTGGGAATGTAATCGTCCATTCACAAGACAGAACGATACGTGCACGGAAAATGTGCCATAACAATGCGTTGGTGGAAACCTATGCCGCATGAGAAATCAGGAAGGACAAAGCCGTGAACAATGACTCGATTGATGAAAACCTGGGCAAAAGCATCAAGGCTGAAAAGGCGCGTCGCCGGTCCAATAGGATAAAGATATCTATTGCATCGGCGGTGTTTGTCGCAGCGATAGTTGTAGTGGTGTTTCTCTGATGCGCAAAAATACCCCTCAAATTACCCTTTCCGGTTCAAAGATGTCAGCTCGAGGTCTGGAACAACGAGCATTTCAGGACCGCAGTGTTCGTAAGTCGCGGAACGCTGACGTATCAGGAGTGATTGAGGAAGAGTTTGGAAAGTACTTGATCAAGGCCGGCGTTCTGAGCGGCGATAGTGTTGCACGGGCGTTTCCCAAACCGCCGGCAAAAACGCAGACAATGATTGCCGATGCAGTTGGAGAAACACCAGCATTGGCTATAGAAGCCTTGAAAGAAATTCTCGAAGAACGAGACAGGAAGCGTAGCGGTCAACGCCGTTTTGAGGGAAACTCCGGAACCCTCGTTCCCAGTGAAAGAGAATATGCCGAGGCATTGCGCCAGATCAGGCTCACCCCTGCGCAGGTCAGGTTGCTGAAAGCACTTACCATCGCGGGCAAGGACGGTCTGACCATTGGTAACTTGTCTCAGGCGGCCGGCTACAAATCGCGCGAAGCCTCTATCAAGGTCTTCAAGAAAATCGGGCTATTGATTGCGGAATATCTGGAGCTGGATCTTCCCGAAGCCGGATCGGCACAGAATGATGGAGCCGCACAGGTTCTGGCATTTTCTCACATCGAAAGTGACGACGAGCCCGCAACTTGGATTATGCATCAGGAACTGCGCGACGCTGTTCGTTCGGTTCTATGACGCACGTTCCAGCCCCCGCTTTTGAAGTGAGCTCTAAATCGGAACACATGCACGAAAGGTTGGTCACGTAGCTTATGTTGGAGAAACGACCATATCCGCTCGACCTGATTTATGTACCTGTGAAACGGGCAAAAACGCTTGATCAACAAAAAGTTCTGACGCTGGCCGAAGATATCCTGAAGAACGGCCAGAAGACCCCGATCCAGATACGCGCGGACAACAAGAGGTTCGTGCTGATCGAAGGCCTTCACCGACTGGAGGCCATTCGCGCCCTAGGCGGTGACACTGTGGAGGCATATCTGGTGCGCGCCAGACTACACTGAGTAGTTATTGGCGTTCGACAAAGCCTCGGAAAATGTCAGCAGGCGCTGGCTTTTTTCGTCCCAAAGATGCAATCGTGCACAGTGAAGGCTCTCATATAGAGTAATACGTTGGCAATTTTCCAACTCGGAATGGTCCCGCAAAACTTCGTTTAGCCGATAAAACGGTATGCGGCTGGCAAGGTGGTGAACATGGTGAACGCCAATATTTGCAGAGAACCAAAGCAGGATGCCTGGTAAGGCATAATGAGAACTTCCATGGAATGCGGCGTCCTGAAGGTTCCACTCTTCTTCCCGTTCCCATGTCGTGTGTTCAAACTGGTGTTGAATATAGAAAAGCCAAATACCAATCGAGGCGGCGACGATCATGGTTGGCAGGAATACATAAACCAGCACATCCAGGCCTCCGGTCCAAAAAATCAGGGCCAGGACCACCGCAATCGCGGCGTTTGTTCCCATTGCGCTTGCCCAATACAGCCAGCCTGACCGCATGAAACCAAAGGGTAAGCGATTTTGCAGAAAGAACGTGTAGACAGGCACGATACAGAACAGGAAGAAGGGGTTCCGGATTAACCTGTAAGCGGCACGACCGGCCCGCTTGCGCTTCAGGTATTCCTCTACAGTCAACGTAGGGATATCGCCCATCCCGCGCCGATCGAGGTTGCCGGTTGAGGCGTGGTGAATCGCGTGGCTTTGCCGCCAGACGTCATAAGGTGTGAGGGCGAGAACACCCAAGACCCGGCCTGTCCAATTGCAAACGGTACGGTTTTTAAAAAATGATCCGTGACCACAATCATGCATGATGATGAAGAGACGCACCAGAAATGCAGCGTTAAGGATTGCCAGTGGAATAGCGACCCAGACACCAAGGGAAAGCGCAAACCACGCTGCGCCCCATAGTGCGAAAAAAGGGATAACAGTAATTGTCAGTTCAAAAACACTACGCTTGTTATCGGGTACGCGGTATTGAACGAGCGCCCGGGTCAATTCCTGCTTTTGCAACTGACTTTTTCTCCAACGGCTCTTGGGAACCCTCTGAACAAACGGGCACCCCAGAAGGATGCCCGTAGCAGGCTATGCGAGTGCCAGGTTGGAAGCGCTTTCGCGTCCGTCACGGCCAGCTTCGACGTCGAAGGTAACCTTCTGGCCGTCCTTCAATTCGCTAATGCCGGAACGCTCAAGTGCGGAAATATGCACGAACACGTCGCGCTTCCCATCTTCAGGCTCGATAAAGCCAAAACCTTTGGTTGAGTTGAACCATTTTACTGTGCCATTTGCCATGGTGGAAGTCTCCTAATGCTTGTCGCCCGCATCATTGCAGCGACTCGGCGTGGTCGGTCTGAATCGAGGGACTGAACGCCGAATTGAGGAGACAGCAGGTCGAAAAAGAAAAACGTAAGCCACGTATATATGGACTTTGGATACGCACGATACAAGCCCTGATGCTTTGGCTAACAACAGAGGCTTTGAGACTGCCGGGCTCGAAACTGTTCAAACGAACCGAACCACCTCTGACCGCCGATGCCGTCGAATGGGAAACCCTGAAATGGGTCGACTGGTTCAACAACCGCCGCCTGCTGCAGACCATCGGAAACATCCCGCCAGCAGAAGCCGAGGAGAAGTTCTATGAACAGCGTAACGAGTTCGATAAAGTCGCCTGAAACGGAGTAATCAGCCTCCGGAAAACCCGGGGCGGTTCAAGTGTCTATCTTGACCCTCGGCAAATCTCTCAGGCCAGATTGTTCCTGTGCGCTTTGCCGTTCTTCATAATCACATCGAAATTGTCCGCAGAGGCCATGACCGTAAGGTCGGCAATCGGGTCTCCGTCCACGAGCAGAATATCTGCGTAGGCTCCGGGTTGGATGACACCGACTGGACCAGCCTGGTAGGGATTACGCGGGCCGGTCAAGTCCCAAAGCTGACCATTCAGACCTGTTGCCTGCCGCAAAATCTCGGCGTTGCTGAACCATGGCGTCCTGAGCTGCAATTCCTCCAACTGCGTTGCTTTCGTTTGCCTCGATCCGACAAAGTCTGTTCCGAGTGCAATCTTAGCGCCGGACTCTCGCGCTAATCGAAGCATGGCGTCGAGACCATCAAACGCCATCTTTTGGCGTTCTGCCTGGGCGGGCGTGAACCCTGCCGGAATGTCTGCTGCAAAAAAGCCAACCTGGGTTGAAAGCCAGACCCCTTTTTCCACGGCCAACTCCATCGACTCAGGCGTCATGAGGTTGCAGTGTTCAATACATTGGTAACCTGCCTCAATGGCGGCCCGAACCGATGTGTCCATGTATGCGTGCGAGGTCGCGTAAGTGTTCCAACGTTTGGCCTCCTCTACTGCCGCTTCGAGTTCTGCCGGCGAATACTCGTTGATATCCAATGGGTCGTAGAGGCCAGTCACGGCGCCGCCTGAAAAGACTTTGATGAAGTGCGCACCCTGCCGGAACTGCTCGCGTGCAGCCGCCAGAACTTCAGGTACCCCGTCTGCGAAAAGTGTGATCCCAAGTCGCTCCGCTTCTGTGAACGGCGGCCCGCCGAAAGCTCTCGGACGCACAGAACGCGGTCGAAGGTCGCCATGACCGGCGGTCATTGAGATCGCAGCGTTTGACGCCTGAATACGCGGGCCGGGGTGGAGGCCCTCGTCTATGGCGCGAGCCAAACCGAGAATGCCACCACCAGTATCGCGTACACTGGTAAAGCCACGCATCAGGGTGGCTTCACTTTCGCTCAATGCCAATGCAGCAATGTAATCTGGACGTGCTGTCAGGAAACCAGCTGGGTCCTGGTTCCACTGCAGGTGTACATGCATGTCGAGGAGCCCCGGCATCAGGGTCCGCCCATCCCCATCGATGCGCGGCACCTCTTGCGCGGCATCGGCAGCGGGTGAGACATCTTTGATCATTTCCCCTTCGACAAGAACGTTCGTGAGTTCGGTCAACTCATCGGACATCCCGTCATAAACACGCACGTTCGTGAAGAGCGTTGCATCTGGAGCTTGAGCTCGGGCTCGCGCCGGCACCAGCGCCAGCGCAGCGGTCGATGCAAGGCTGGACAAAAATACGCGTTTGGAGATCATAACTTAACCCTCAAGATGGCGAAGAAGTTAATGAAGGCTACCTCAGGCTCGCCTGTAAAACCATCTGGTAAACCTGATGAAGAGGGTGACGTAAGGTATAGATTTTTTAGGGCGTAAAACTGAAGGTAATCCCACGTAGCAAGAACACCGGCTTTGGGTTCAAAGCAGCCATGCGGCGCTGAGGCGGGCCGCGTGACCACCTTGGTGGAGCCTCCTGACGCCTCCGGCCCAGAGCGGACTTTTAAGTAGCGCGCCGAGAATGGCGGCTTCGAAAGCCACAGCGAACAAGCAAGCTGCCCAACCCGGACGATGTGCGCCGCTACTCGGTGTGTCACACCGCACGGATCTCGAGTTACTCGCGACCGACGTCGCGCCTACCTTGGTGGCGAGTGTGTGAAAGGCACTGCGGGTATTGAACGAAACGGGCGTTGCGTTGTTCGAACGTTGGCTTTGGCAACTGGCAAGAAGGTCAGACGGGCCTTAACGTGGCGCAACACGTCAGACACCGAGACTACGGACCAGAAATGAAATCCGAGATTCCAAAACACTGCGCAATCTGGGGACAGATCATTGTCGGTGAGTTGAAGAAAACAGGCCTTTCCGAGCGGGATATCCGAAAGGAGTTCGGGATAACCAGATCTCAACTCGAAGACCCGGATGCTCGCTGGTCCTTCGACAAGACTGCCTGGTTGTTTGAAAAGGCGAGCGCTTTGACCAGGGACGACCTTGTCGGATACCGCCTGGCACAGTCGCCGGACCTGGTCAGGAAGGCCGGGTTGCTCGCCTATGTCGGCGTTTCGGCACCTACCGTTGGCGGTTACCTTCGAAACATCACCCGTTTTCAGCGCGTGATCGGTGACGCGAGCAAGACGGCCATGGAAGAAGGCCCGGAAACCACCCGGCTGACCTGGCACTACGATGTGCCAGCAAGCATTCCGACCGGGCAATATGCCGAGTTTGGAGCCGTTGGCACGGTCTTCGCCCTGCGGGACTACTCCAATCGGCAAATCCGTCCGACGCATGTTCGGTTCGCGCATCAGCGGCTGACCGGCACCGAGGCCCTCGACAGGTTCTTTGGCTGCAATGTCCTGTTTGGTGCCGCGGAGAACAGCATTGCCTTCAAGGCGGCTGATATGGATGTGCCGCTGTTGACGGCCGACGACAACTTGCAGCGGACGCTTTCGGTCATTTGCGAGAACACGCTGGCTCGGATGCCGCAGACACCCAACAGTGTGGCCCGGGTTGTTGAGAGGCAGATCACGGCGCGTCTTGCAGCCGGCACGGCCCAGCAGGACGCAATTGCGGCGGAACTTGGGATGAGCGCCCGAACGCTGGCCCGCCGACTGACCGACGAGGGCACGAGCTTCGCAGCGGTCGTCGCCAATCTGCGAAAGGCTCTGGCCCGGGACTATCTGCTCAACAGCACGCTTCCGCTCACCGAGATCGCCTATCTTCTCGGATATAGCGACGCCAGTACCTTCAGCACGGCATTCCGAAGATGGTACGGGCAGCCCCCCAGCGACTTCAGGGAGCAGCCAGCAACAGAAGCGCCCCTGGCATAGGGCGAACGATCTGAGTAGAGGCCGGACTGCTCGGATCATAGGCCCGCACTTTCACGTTTCTCCGTCTTCCTGAACCACCCTGACGCAACAAACCCGGCAGGCATGAGGCCTAACGGGTTTGAAGCAGATGCCGGATCTCTCCAGCGTCGGTTGGAAGGGGTAAACCGTTCCGGTTGTCTCGTTGCGGGATCAGCGCTTGTGCTTGTTGCCACCCTTCTTGCGATCGTCCTTGCGATCTTGACGATCCCGGTCTTCGGCGATCTTGCCACCGAGCGCACCGGCGGCTGCGCCGAGGGCCAGGCCGTCCTTGGCGTCGCCGCCGGTGATTTCGGTCAGCACGGCGCCGGCCACAGCGCCCTTGAGGGCTTTCTCACCGATGTCACCGGCATTGGCGGCCATCGGGGCAGCGAGGGCGAGTGAGGCGGCAAGGGCGGCGAATACGGTGTTCTTGAGGGTGTTTGTCATCGGTTCCAACCTTTCTGACGGTGGCGACCTCCGTGGCCGCCTTCTGTGGAAAGATCTAAGCGAACCGCCATGCCCCCGCTTGAGAGCATCCGACAGCTTCATTGGAATGGCTGACATTGCAGAGCAACAAGCCAAATTCGACGGTTGTTCTGCCGTCAAGACTTTCGCCTGACGCAATGCCAATCATCCAAGGGGTCGCCTCCTTGGCCGCGATGGCTGCATGGGCCGTTCCGGCGCAGGCACGACACTCCCAACCAGACGGCATTCTATCCGCCGCTACTCAGGTCAAAGATTGATCCGCAGCCTCAAGCCGAAAACGGTCGTGTCCTGATCGTTGAAGCCCGGGTTGATCATGTGCTGGACGTCCGCCGTCAGGGCGACATTGTCCGACAGGTCCAACCGATAGAAGGCCTCCATTGTGGTCTGGGTGTCGAGCGTTTCATCTACCGGGTCCGCAACGGTCGCGCCAAACCCAAAGAGGTCGTCATAGAGGCCCGGCCGCCATAGAAGTCCAGCGTTGGCTGCGCGTCGGGCGATCGGCGCCTCACCCTCCGACCAGCCGAGGCGTCCGTAGATCATGAATTCCTCGTTGATCGTGTGGTTGGCAGACAGGATCGCCCCGTAGCTCTCCGGCACGCCTGCCTCGGTGCGTTCATCGACGTGAAATACCCCGAGGTGAACGTTGGTTAGAAAGCGCTTCGAGCGTTCGGGCGTCCATCCGATCTCGGCGTATTTGTAGAACTCGGGGCCACCGGGAAACCACTCGACATCGGTCAGCGAGCCGTTTGCATCCGACAGGACACCGAGGGCATAGATCTGGTCGGTCAGGAAACCGCCCCCCGCAATGCCGAAGCCGGGATCGGGGATCGGCAGGACCGGGCTGAACAGGATCGAGAAATTGGAGAAAGTCGTGCGTGGGTTCACGTAGCCGAGGATGTCCGAGTAGTCTCCCGGATCGATCCGGCCGGCCACGAAACCGGCCTTCCCGCCAGCGAGCGTCTGGGACCAGTAGGCGACGGAGAGGGTCGTGTCGGTGTCACTGAATGTCGTTGCGGTGACGCCCGCATAGCCGATTTCCCCGGCAAGCCCGCTTGGCGCGATGTCCGTGCCGAGCAGATGGCGGTTCTCCAATGTGAAGACCAATTGCCCGGGATTTTCGCCGCCGCGATTGAGCAGCGTCCACTGGCCCAGAATGCGCGCCTGGCCCAAGGCGGCCTCGTCGATATCGGTCAGGCTCTCGGTCGCGGACTGGTAATAGGCCTGGTAGTCGAAGGAGAGGTTCAGGCCGGTGCGTTCGGCAAAGCGTTGCCGCGATGCCTCCAAGGGGTCCAATGCCGCATCCAGCCCCGGCCAGCGAGAGTCCTGCAACCGCCGCACTCGGTCTTGTTCCAGTTGGGCCTGCGTGGATGCCGGGCCACCGAGCGAGACCGCTGCGGCGGCCTCCAGGGCGGACGTTGGCCGGCTTTCCTGCGCCAAGGCTCCGGTTGATAACCAGAAGCCAGCGACGATGACCGTACCGAGAAGCCTTGCCTGTCCCATATGAGGTCTCTCTTGTTGCTCTTGATTCTTCTTCGGCCCGCTCATGCAAGTATCGCCAGTACGACATCCCGGCCCGTCCAGAGGACGAAGGCCGAAAGCGTAGCCGTGATCATGGCAGGCACACCGTCTTTCCAAGTGTCCCAGATCAGATGACAACCGATTGCGCCAAGCGACGTGCCCAGAAGGGCAGCGGCCCCGAGCGGCCCGAGCAAGCTGCCTTGAAACCAGATCGCCACCGCCCCGAAAAGCTCGACACCACCGACAAGCGCCATGATCTGACGGTTCAGCCCGTATTTGACGAACATCGCCAGTTGCGTTTCGAAGATGAGCTTCTGCCAGCCAAGGATCTTGATCGAACTGGCGAAGAGAAAGAAGGCGGACAGCAGGCCAATGGCAACTATTTGCATAATACGACTCCGCCGACACACACAGGGCTGAAGTTCATTTGATGTTCCCTTCTGGATCGTCCCGAGTGTGCAGTCCGGTTACTTGAGATCGTCCTGCGCCTTGATCTCCGGCACACGGGCGAGGGCTTCGGCCATGTCGGCGCTGCTCATCAACTCGATCATCTGGTAATCCTCCAGCAACCCGTCACCGAGACGGCTGACATAGAAGGCCTGGATGAAGGTGGGGTCGTCCGGCAGGGCGACGGTGATGTAGTTCTTCCCGTTCCCAAGCCCCCAATAGTAGCTCAAAAGCTCGCCGCCGAGCGCCTCGATCCCACCCTTCACCGAGGCCGCGCGGTCCCCGGGATTGGCGATCTGCATCTCCCAGGCGGCGCTGTTGGATGCGCCGATAAACAGGAAGGTGCGCATGTCTTTTGTGTCCTGCGCCGCTGCAACTGTCGCGGAGACGCAAAGGGCTGTCGAAAGAAGGATCCTGTTCATCTTGCCACCCGGAATTGCTTCGATGTTGTGGTCAGTACAGCATGGCTGCCCTGACCGTTCTTGTGGGTTCAATGCCCCGGAGCTCCGGGAATGGAGTGTTCCAGCTCGGCAGGGCGGAGCGGGAACTCGGAATGCTCATCCTCTGGCGTTTCGATGTCGGCGTGCCAGGTGAATTCCTTGTCCCCGAGGTCCAGATCGATCTCGCCCCCTTCGATGACCGGGTAACGGATCGGCTGCCCGGGCCGCAGGTCGATATTAGCGACACCGTCGTCGATAATGACCTGCCCGCTCACCAGAACGTAGGGGATTCCCTTGGTGAAGGAGCCGTTCATGCCCTTCTTCATCGATGATGTTTCGGTGATCGTGTCGGGGTCGAAGATCGTGATATCCGCGATCATGCCTTCCTGCATCCGGCCGCGTTCCTGCATCGCCTTCAGGCCCACCTTGGAAAAGTACTTCGCGGGAATGTAGGAGGCGTTGTTCACCATCTCCATCAGCGCGATGCCCTGTTCACGGGCCTCGCGGAACACGATGCCATAGGTGCCGGCATTGCGCGGGTGCCCCCCGTACTCCGTGAAATCGGCCTCGATCGGCAGCGGTTCGCCATCGACGGTGAAGCCGACGATGTCGTTGGCGATCGCAATATCCTTCATGTGGATCCAGCGCTCCAGGTCTGCTTCGGGGCGGACTGTGATGAAAATCGGCTTGCTCGGATCCTCCTTCTGCTGCCGGAAGAACTCCTCGTCGGACTCGTAGAGTTCGCCGGTGCTGGTATCGAAGATATCGCGGGTCGGAACGATATTGTTCGCCTCGATCTTGTCCGGCAGCAGTTGCGGTGTCGCGATGTTCGGATTGCCGGTGATGGCCGGGTAGTATTCCGCGAAGATGGTCATTCCGCGCATTTGCAGGCGGCGCGCAAGCTCGTAGATTTCTTCCCACCCCTGGTTCTGGATGTGGGAAAGGATCAGGGCCCCGTCGAGCGCAACGGCGTTTGCGATCACCTCGTTTGCGCCCAGGGAATAGTAGAGCGGCAGGCTCTCGGTCGGACCGAAACGGGTATGGGCGCCAAAGAAGCGGTCATACTTCTTCGCCATTTTCTGAAGCGCGAAAATCTCCTTCGGATAGGTGTTGTATCCCATGTATCCCACCGTCGTGTTGACGGTGATCGCCCCGGCGCGAAGACCCTTTTCATACATGGTCATGACTTCGACGAGCTGATCCGCAGTCGGAATATCCAGCGCCCAGCTGGCATGTCCGTCTTCTTCCTCGGCTGCACCGCGTGACTTGAGGATGTAGGTCGGATCGGATGCCAGCTCGACTGAAACCCCATCCATCACGACACGCCGGATCTCCTCGTGCCCCATCCCGGAACCGAAGTTGAGAAAGGAATTGCCCTCGTACTTGTCGTAGAACAGGTCGGCATCCGCCACGCCGCTCTCGGTATCGAGGATCGTCGTCGTGCCATCATGGGCCATCATCTTCTGATCGAAGCCGCCAAAGGAATGCGAATGGGTGTTGATGAATCCCGGCGCGACTACATGCCCGGAAACGTCGATCTCGCGCTTGCCCGTCAAGGCATCTTCGGTGATCGCGGTGATCCTGTCGCCGGTCACGCAGACATTGCGCACGGCATCAAGATTGGTTTCCGGGTCCATGACACGGCCGTTGAGAAGCGCGACGTCGCACTCCTGAGCAACCGCCATCGAACTGCAGAGGGCCATGAGAGTGGCAAGAGTGAGGTGTTTCACGGTCAGTCCTTCCGGGATGATTGCGTCGGGCAAAAAAAAACGCGGGGCGGACGAGGGAGACCGCCCCGCGCTCTCCTCAGTCCAGCGTGTTCTTGTAGATCACGCCGTCCTTCATGATGACCTTCAGGTTGGGATCAGGATCGGCCAGAAGAAGGATGTCTTCGAGCGGGTTGCCATCGACCAGCAGGAGATCCGCGTAAGCGCCTTCCTCGACCACGCCGAGCGGGCCGTCTTGATACGGATTGTTCAAGCCCGTAAGCCGGTTCATGCGGGCGCCGTTCGATGTGGCCATGCGCAGAATGTCGAAGGGTTTGAACTTGGCCTCGTGCAGGTATTTGAACTCGTCGTTCATCTTCTTGTCCTGCTCAAGCGTCTGGTCCCAGTTGTTGATGAGATCGGTGCCCAGAGTGTAGAGGTCGATCATGCCCGGTGTCGTCTGGATCACCTCGATCATGTTGGCGGCGGCGTCACGGACACTCTTCCATTTGGCGAACGAGGCTGGCGTGTAGAAGGCTTCCGCCTGTTCGGTCGTCACCGAGTAGACCGGGGCTACCGCCGTCGCGAACATGATCTGCTTTTCGACCATGATCTCGGCGGCCTCCTTGGTCAGGAACGGGATGTGCTCAACGGTCTTTGCACCGTTGTCGATACAGTTGCGGATCGCCTGCTCGGTGAACACGTGGCAGGTGACGTAGGTGCCCCATTGCTCGGCGGTCTTGACCGCCATCTGGATCTCGTCCGCCTGGTACTGAAGCGAATGCAGCGGGTCGAACTCGGACGTGACCCCACCGCTGACCATGACCTTGATCTGGGTTGCCCCGCGCCGCAGGTTCTCGCGCACCGCCATGCGGATCTGCTCCGGGCCATCCGCGATGAAGCTCATGTCCGTGTCGACCCAATGCGATGGGCCTTGCCCCGACAGGGTTGGATGCCGGTCGTTCAGCTTGCGGAAATCGGCATGGCCCGATGTCTGCGTGATGAAGGCCTCCGAGGAATAGATCCTCGGGCCGGGGAACATACCGGTATCGATGATCCGCGCGATGGACTTTGCCGGTCCGCCGAGGTCACGAACCGTCGTGAACCCGTTCATCAGGATGCGCTCGGACCGGATCGTTGCAACGCCACCAAGATGGAAGGGCGTGATGTTCTGGCGCAACCCGTCACTGAGCGGGTTGAACACCAGCAAATGCACGTGCTGGTCATGCATCCCCGGCATGAGCGTGCGCCCGCCGCCGTCAATCATGGTTGCGTTGGGCGCTTCGATCCCGTCCGTCGAAATTTCCTTGATCAGGTTGCCTTCGACCAGAACGCTGGCGTTTTCGATCCGCGCCTCGTTCACGCCGTCAAAAACATGGACATTGGTGAACAGGGTCTGCGGCAGCGCTTCGTCCTGCGCAGAGGACATGCCGGCAGCGAGAGACACCACGCCCGCCAGTAATGTGGACTTGAAAAGATGCTTCATAAGTTTGCCCTTCCGCAATGTTGACGGCGGGGCCAGCGCCCCGCCGAAAGTTCAGTTCAACGTGTTCTTGTAGAACTTGCCGTCCTTCATGATGACGCGAATGCTCGGCACGTCCTGCCCGCGTGGCTCGGCATCGAACCATGTATCGACAGCGCCGATGGCAGTGATGTCTTCGAGCGGGTTTCCGTCAACGATGAGGATATCGGCATAGGCACCTTCCTCGATCACGCCGAGCTTGCCTTCGGGATAGGGGTTTCCGCGTCCCGTCAGTGCGGCCAGTTCGCCGCCATTCGAGGTCATCATCTGCAAGGCCCAGAGGTTGCCGAACTCACGCGCCATGAAAGCCTTGGTGAAGTCCATCGACTGCCGGTACGGCACACCGGTCAGCAGCACGTAGTCGGAATCGAACACCATCTTCGGCTTGTACTTCCGCACCAGATCAAACAACTGCTCGCTGTTTTTCCGCAACCAGAGGAACTTCGCCGTCGGCGGGAAGGTCGGGTCCTGGTGCATCGGATGCTCAAGCGCCTCGGGCGCCAACGCGGTCAGGTTGGGCGAGAAGAACGCTTCCTTCTCTACCAGCTTCTGCATCGTCGGTTCCGTTATGGTCAGGCCGTGATCCACCACTTTGACCCCGAGATCGAGCGCGCGCGACAGGTCGCTATCCATGAAGACATGCATGGCGACATAGGAATCCATGTCCCCGGCCACCTCGACGGCAGCGGCGATTTCTTCGTCTGTAAAGGCGGACTGGTAGATCGGGTCCTTGATGGAGGTCACACCACCACTGACCATGATCTTGAGGTAGTTGGCCCCAAGCGCAAAGTTCCGCCGCGCGCCGTGGAGCACTTCGGCAGGGCCGTCGACAAGCCGCGTGATCTCCAGCCGTTCAAGATTGCTTTCGTTCTTGCGTTGCCCGGCGATCCCCCAGTCGCCATGACCACCGGTCTGGCTGAGGCAGGCGCCGGACGAGTATATCCGCGGGCCCGGAAGCGAACCCTCGTCGATTACCGCACGAAGTCCACCATGTGCACCGCACATGTCGCGCACGGTTGTGAAGCCCATCGCCAGCATTTCCTGCGCAAAGGCCGCAGAACGTGCGCCGATCTCCTCCCATGTCGTGTCCTGAAGGCCCGGGATCGTGCCATCCTTGTACATATTCACATGCACATGGCTGTCGATCAGTCCCGGCATCAAGGTGCGTCCGCCGCCGTCGATCACATTGACCTCGACCTCTTTGGTCTCGATACCGCGTTCGGTCTGGATGGTGAAAGAATAGCCGTCGATACCGCCAACAGGATCGGGCAGGCGCTTGCTTCCGCCCGTTCGAACTTCGACTTCCCACGTGCCGGATTCGGGAATGTCCTCTGCAATCTTGTGAATCTTGTTCTTGACGACGAGCACGTCGACATCTTTCAAGCCGTCATTCACCCCGTCGAAGACCATCACGTTCTTGAACAGCGTGACCTCCGAGGGAATGTTGGGGATATCCTGCGCAATGGCAGGCGTCGTGAGCGCAATTGCCATTGACATGGCCGGCAGCAACGCCTTCAGGTTGAGTGTTGTCATTCGGTGTCCTCCCAGGGGTCGGTCTTCCTGCGGACCGATCCTCCCACTATGCACATGTGCCCCGAGATTCTTTTGACCCGCTGATCCCGTGGTGCATTTTTCTGACCCGATCCGGTCAATTTCAGCCAATTTCTGCTTGGCCGTCAGGCGCCCGCGCCCGTAGCGTGTCGGAGAGCGAAAGGGTGATGTGGATGCCGCAAGGAGAACAAAAGGACGGTTTGTCCCTCGTACGTGCTACGGTCCTCGGCCCCGTCGTAGCGATGATGCGGCGGCTCGATGCGGATCCGGCCTTTGCGCTCGGGCTGCATGGATTGAGCGAGGAACAGGTCCTGAACCCGGCCGAGTTCATCCCGCATGACACGGTCTATGCGGCGCTGGCCTCCATCGCCGACATCACCCGGCCGGATATCTGCGCCTTGGCGGGACAACAGACAGACCTGTTGAAGTTCCTGCCGCGTGGGGCGCTCCTCGGCCAGTCGGTGACCCTTGGCGATTTCTTCACCCGGTTCACCCAGATCGTCTCGAAGGAAAGCAACGCGGTGTCCTTCCGGCTCCTGATCGAGGAGGAACACGCCTACTTCACCACCAGTCGCAATTTCGAACCCGAGGTGTCGCCGGGCCATTCGGACGCCTTTCTCGTCGGGATCTGGATCTCCCTGCTGCACCGTGTTCTCGATTTCCGATGGGATCCAACCCAGGTTGTTCTGCGCCTCTGCGATCCGACCCTGCTGCCGGAGCAGTTTCATGGCGTGCGGGGCATCAAGTGCAACAACAGGGGATTCTCCATCCGCTTTCCGGCGGCCTGGCTGTCGCTTCCAATCAACCCCGAACTCCTCGTGAACCACGACAATGATATCGAAGAACCGGTTCAGGTCGATGTGCCCCTGGACTACCTCGAAGGCTTCGAAATTCTCGTGCGATCAAGGCTGTCCGATCCGGCGCTGACGGTGAGCGAGGCCGCCCGGATGTGCAGCATCACCACCAAGGTGCTGAACAAGCGCTTGTCCTCCTACGGAACAACGGCGTCCAAGGTGATCAACCGGCTGCGGATGGAAAAGGCCTCCGAACTGCTCACCACATCTGATCATTCGATCAAGGAGATCGCCCAATTGGTCGGCTTGTCCGAAACATCGGCACTCACCCGAGCCTTCACGCGGAACTTCGGCATATCCCCGAAAGATTGGCGCAATAAGGAGGCACAAGAGGCCCAAATTGCCGGAGCGCCTGCAGATTAGCCTGACCCCGCTGCGACTTCTCGACTACCGCAATCTCTCGGAACCTCGGTCGCCAATGGTAATGCCGAAGAGATGCATGAACCGGCGAGCCCTTCGCGGGGAGCAATCGATGGGAAAGGAGACCTCCATGCTATCCGCAGCGAACTCCCGCTTGCCGCCCAACGTGCTGATCAAGCATGACCGCTTTGGGCTGATTGCCTCCATCGTTCTCGGCAATGGGAGCGGCGGATTTGTCCGCAATGCAGTCATTGAGCGTAGGTGAGCGAACGTCTGCCTCGAGCCCAAAGCGGACTGAAATTTGCTCGCCAAAATGAATTGCGGCGATAGACATTCTCTTGAGCGGTCTAACCCATCACTAAATGCATTCACCGCCATCGATAACCAAGGCTTGCCCCGTCATAAAAGCGGATTCATCTGAAGCTAAATAGACGATCCCATGGCCAATCTCTTCAACTGTCGCCCACCGACTCATAGGGATCGCCTGCTCGATGTAGCTTTCCAGTTTGGCACGGCCACCCATCTGCTTTTCGAAGCCTGCATTGAAGGGGGTGTCTACAAATCCTGGACAAAGGGCATTGAAACGGATTGCATGGACAGCGTAGTCGGCTGCCATCTGCCGGACCATCGCAACAGCTGCGTGCTTTGTAGTCGCATAGGCGATCATACCCCGGTCGTATTGAACCCCCGAATTGGAGGCCGTGACGATCACGCTGCCTCCACCTTGTGATTTCATATGGGGGACGGCTGCGCGCGCGGCAATGAAGTGAGCGCGGACATTCAATGCCCAAGAAGCATCCATTCCATCTGGTTCCACTTCTTCCAGCGTTCCTTCGATCTGCAACCCAGCATGAGAGTGCAACACGTCAAGCCGACCGAAGTTTTTTACTGCTTCGTCTATGGCTTTGGTAAGGGCATCGTCATCGGTCACATCAAGCTGTATGGCAGATGCTTGATTTCCCTGCGCAACGATCGCGGCCACAGTGGCTTCAGCAAGTGTTGCATCGCGATCGGTTACCACAACATTCGCACCCTCTTGTGCCATTGCCATTGAACCCGCCCGACCAATTCCTGATCCCGCGCCCGTAACGAGCGCGACCTTACCTGCAAGCCGCATGTCACTTGGCTCCTTTATTTAATTATTCGATTTTGAGGCGCCTCGGCGCAAAAGCAGCTGCGCTGCTACGAGCAACAAGAGCGACGCGCCCATAACCATAGTGCCGATGGCATTGATCTCGGGTGTTACGCCGCGCCGGATGGATGAGAATATGTAGATTGGCAGGGTTGTTTCTGAGCCAGCTACGAAGAACGCGATGATGAAATCATCAAATGAGAAAGTGAAGCTGAGCAGGAAGCCTGCCAAAATTGCCGGTGCTATCAACGGCAGGGTCACCTGTCGAAAGGTGCCCCACGGCGTCGCAAAGAGGTCAGCCGAAGCTTCCATGAGCGCGCGGTCCATACCCGATAGCCTTGCACGTACGATGATTATGACCAGCGCCATTGTGAACATGGTGTGTGCGGCGACAAGCGTGGGCATCCCCATGGAAAGTTGCGGGGGATTTGCTCCATCGGGCCATAGGCTTGCAAGAAGCGGGTTTAGCCAGCCGAATACAGTGACCAGGGCAATGAGTGTCGCGATGCCGATGACGATACCGGGTATCATTATCGCAATATAAATCATCGCATCAAACAAAGTTCGGAGCCATCCCTTAACCCCTTGTAAAGCGATGGCCGCCATGGTTCCGAGAGTGGATGCGAGGCAAGCAGTTATGAATGCCGCAAGCAGACTGGTCTCGAGCGCGTCCATTACAAATGGGTTGTTCAGCGCTTTACCATACCATTGGGTCGAGAACCCCATGAACTGGCTTGCGTGTCGTCCGGCATTAAAGCTGAAAAGCGCGATGATGCCGATTGGAATATAGAGAAAAAGGTAGACGCAAATCGCGTATAAGCGCATCGGACCCTCACATCAGCGAGACATCTTCGCGCTGGCCACCCAGGCGCGAGATGAATTTCATGTAAATTGAGACAGTGACAAGCATTACGACAACCAAAGTCATTGCGACCGCCGATCCGTACGCCCAGTTCCGAGACTGCAGGAACAGGTCCACCAGCGCATTTCCGACGAAAAAGACCTTTCCGCCGCCCAAGATCGCTGGGATCAGAAACTCGCCCATCAGCAAGATGAAGACCAGCATGCAGCCAGTTGCGATACCAGGTACCGACAAAGGAAGTGTCACCTGACGGAACGTACGCCATGGGGTAGAGCCGAGATCAGCCGATGCTTCCAGAAGGCGTTTATCCAGTTTGTCTAAGCTTACAAAAATCGGGAAAACCATCAGAGGTAGATACCCATAGACAATCCCGACAAGCACAGCGAACGGCGTATTTATCAGGCGGATATCATCGATGCCGATCGACTCCAGTAAAGCGGGCAAGCCACGCCCCCCAAGGATGAAAATCCAAGCGTATGACCGGATCAGGATCGATGTCCAGAACGGCACGATCACTAGGATCAACAGCGAAGTTCTCCACTTTGGTGAACAACGCACTGCAAGAAAGTAGGCGAGCGGGTAGGCAATTACCAACGCAGCGATAGTCCCCAGAGGTGCAAGGATCAAAGTGTTCTTAAACGCCGTCCATCGCGCAGGAAGGTTGGCATATTGTTCCAACGTGAACGCTGGAACGTAGCCTCCGGCGGCACCCCGTTCGCCAAAGGAAAAGACGAAGACGACCAGCAGAGGAAGGGCTAGCATTACCAAAAGCCATATTCCTGCTGGAGCCAGCAACAGTGCTTTTCTGCCTCGTTCGGTCATTTTGTCCTCGTCTTTTCCGATATTGGCGGCCTTGCCGCTTAGGCCGACTTGAAGCGGGCGAGCAACTCGGCACGGTTTGGATCGGTTAGCGTAGCCGCCGCGCCGAACTCGAGTGCATTCAGAAGGTCAGCTGCCGGATAAAGGATCGGATCTTCCAGTAGTTCCTTCGGCAGCAACGCATTGGTGCGAGCATCAGCCGATGGATAGCCGTGGGCGAGGACTTCTTTCGCATTAACTTCCGGGTTCAGCAGGAAGTCGATCAAGGCATAAGCGGCATCCATATGGGGTGCGCCCTTAGGAATAGCGTAGTAGTCGGACCAGAGTTCACCGCCCTCAGTTCCCAGAACGTAGGCGATTTCAGGCATGTCGACATTCATCTGCTTGCCGTCACCTGTCCAGCACATCGTCATCCAGGCGTCACCGTTACGCATCGGTGGCTGATAATCCGACGAGATTGCAAACAGATGCGGTTTGGCATCCAGTAACAATTTCTCGGCATCCGCCAGTTCCTTCTCATCGACCGAGTTGAAGGAGTAGCCGAAGTATTTCAGGGCATTACCGATGGTGGTGAGTTGGTAATCATGCACCATTGTCCGGCCTGAGTAACCTTCCATAGTAAGGTCCCAGAACTCTTTCCATGTGGTTGGAGTCGGAGCGCCGTCAAGCTTGCTGGTGTTCACTGCAAAGCCAGTCGTGCCCCAGTTTTTTGGGACCGCGTAAAGCTGGCCATCGACAGAACCGGCATCGGAAAAGCGCTGTTCGAATGAACCTGCGTCGTAGTTTGGCAGTTTGGACGTATCGAGCGGGATGATCAGATCTTCACCCACATACGTAGTGATCGTGTAGTTGGTTGGAACGAAAACGTCCCAGCCAGACCCTCCAGCCTGTAGTTTTGCCAACATCTCTTCATTCGAGCCAAAAACATTGACCTGAACATGGGCGCCAGTGGCTTCCGTGAAGGCTTCGAAGTTCATCTCGTCATGGTAGTTCGGCCATGTGGCGAGGATCACTCGGTCGCCAATGTCCCCGGCAGCAAATGCCGGGCGTGGACGCAACCCAGGAATGGCCGTGCCCAGAACGGCCGTTGCCATCCCAAGACCTGTCACGCCTAAGAAATGTCGCCGTGTAACCGAACCCTTTTGGTACCGGCGAAGCTCTTCCATGAACTTTTGCTTGGAAATAGTCCCATTATCCTTGGTCATTGTGAACCTCTCTGTTGTTGGATTGCGGGATTTGTTATTTTTCCAGGATCAGCAGTGCGCCTTCGCCCCATGAAACAAAGGCCTGCTCTCCTGCATTGAACGTCCCCTCGTTCAATTCCGCTTGCCTTGGCACAAGTACATGGAAATCACCCAGTGCTTCGTTGCGCGCAAGGTATTCTGTGTGCTCCCCAAGGAAGATCCGATTTTGAATGGTAACTGGCAGAGCGATTTCAGCTGTGGGTAGCGCGCGGGTCAGCGTGATCTGTTCAGGACGGATACTAACGCACACTTCCTGCCCTGCATCTATTGGAATCTCCGGAGTTCCGTGCACCTTTTGGCCACTCGCTAAACGCACAGTGATTTGGTCGGTTGCTGAGTCAGTCACAGTTGCATCAAAGAAATTTGAGGTGCCTACAAATCCAGCCACGTAGCGGCTGCGGGGCATGTCATAGAGTTCGCGTGGGCTGCCAACCTGCACAATACTGCCGCCTTCCATCACACAAATTCGGTCGGACATTGAAAGCGCTTCTTCTTGGTCGTGCGTGACGAGGACAAAAGTTATTCCCAGTTGTCGTTGCAGGTTCTGCAGTTCAAACTGCATTTCTTTTCGAAGCTTTCGATCCAGAGCAGCCATTGGTTCATCAAGCAGCAAAAGCTTGGGCTCGTTTACGATCGCACGCGCCAAAGCGACGCGTTGCTGCTGACCACCAGACATCTCCCAGATGCGACGTGGGCCAAACCCACCAAGACGGACAGTTTCCAGCGCTTGCTCAACCTTTGTCGCGATTGTTTGTTTGTCTCCGCGTGGTCGTTGTTGGCGCAGGCCGTACGCGATGTTGTCGAACACGCTTAGGTGAGGAAAAAGAGCATAGTGCTGAAACACCATGTTGACTGGGCGATGGTGCGCATCCAAGTCGTTGACGACTTCTCCATCGAGCAACACCTGACCTTCGGTTGGCTTCTCGAAACCTGCCAACATTCTAAGCGCAGTGGTTTTGCCGCAACCAGATGGGCCTAAGAACGACAGGAACTCTCCTTTCCCAATGGAAAGATTCAGGTCTTTGGCGGCGACCACATTCCCGAAGGTCTTGGTCACTCCTCGGAGTTCCGCAATCGTCTGCATGGTGACGCTCATGTCAAAGCTCATATACTGCCGTTTTCCTTTTGCTTGATTTTTTGGCATTTGTTGGCATACCACTCAAACAAGGAAAAAGTAACAATAACTCGGAATAACTGTATATACCACAATTGGGGTATAGAGGTGCTTTTCGAAAATCTGGAGCGGCGTGTGTACGATTGGATGGAAGAGGCCGGCAGGGTCGTGGAGAAGATCGGAACCCCAGAATTTCCATGTGCTTTGGCAGATGGCTTACGGCAGGTCGCACCATTTGATTTTACGGTGGTGTTTGGCCATGTTGGAACCGAAGCACCAATAGACCTTCACGACGATTTCCCCAAAAGCAAACGGCGTATTTTTGTTGAGGATTACCAAGCCGGGCCCTACGTACTTGATCCATTTTTTTTGGCCGCGACAAAACCAATAACACCGGGTCTGTACCGCATGCGCGATATCGCACCGGACAGGTTCTATCAGGGCGAATACTATCGCAGCTATTACAAAAGGACTGGGTTAGCAGAGGAGATTGGCTACTTTATCGATATCCCAGGCGCTGGGATGGTTGTGGTCTCGCTCATGCGAGCAGAGAAGCCTTTTTCCGCCAAGGAAATTCGTCATTTGCACGCTCTATGGCCGCTCGTTCGGGCAGCCTGTTGCAAACATTGGAGTGACTTTCCAACGATGGCCCGCGGCGCCGCAGCGAATGGCGTTAGTCGTCGCGTTGATCTAGCATTCCAGGCATTTGGCGATGGCGTTCTGACGCCACGAGAACGAGAAGTCGTTGAGTTCACATTGAAGGGCCATTCGGCAGAAGCTGTTGGCACAATTCTCGGCATCTCTCCAGGCACAGTCCGCATCCACAGACGCAACATTTACGCGAAACTTAGGATCAACTCGCAGGGTGAGCTTTTTTCAAAGTTCATTGAAAAGGCGCTTTAAAAGGTTCCTTGAACACCCACTTTATCCGTTTTGCCGACCTTGCTACCTTGTGACCCGGAAAACACCAAACATTTGGACGGCACTGTCTGATAGCCAAGGTACGCAACGGGAGAGGGTTGGGACGCCCGGGACCCATGTTGGGCTAAATTAATACCCGAAAACGCTTTCGGGCCATTGTCTATCTAACCGGATCAGCCGTTTTTAAAATGGCGTCAAGATACGAAAGGCAAAATTTCATGGACGCACCAGTTATCCAGTTGATTTTTATGCTCATCTTGCTGGTTGTCGTGATCTGGCTTTATATCCTGCCGATCACGATGGCAGGGCGGCGCAACCGATCCGGTTTGATCTGGTTCCTGATCGGTCTGGTTGGATCACCTCTTTTGGCTATTCTTTTGCTGCTGGCTCTAGGTGACGCACCCGAACAACCAACAACCTAATTTTGGGACGATACCATCTGACACTCAAAAGGGCTTAACCGGAAGGTATCTGGACGCTCGTGAGCCATAACGTCCTGCTCAGCATGCAATAAGGGTGCCAATTGAGACACTATACTTCCGGAAGTGAAGACAACAAATCCTTCTCACTCTCCACAACCGTGTACTGTAAACTTAAGGTCGGCCGATTTGATTGGAGAACCACAGACCGCTTCGTCCGCAATTCAGTCATTGAGCGTAGGTGAGCGAACGTCTGCCTTGAGCCCGAAGCGGACATTCGTAAAAAGATTTTGCAATTCCGAGACTGGGTGTAGGTGCGTTTAAACTTCTACATGTATAAGATTGATTTTATAAATTAATATGCTGAAACTTCGCCCAAAGTTTGCATGCTACAGAGAACCCATCGAACAAACAGGCTCTCAGGCTTCTATACGGTGCCCAATTGCAGTTTACTCCCAATCACCAGCAGACGAGCGCCACGTTTTAGCGTCCGCGTCCCAAACACTGGCCGTAACGCAAGGCGTTGGGTTTATTCCGTCGCAATCGGATCCATGAATACCTGCCACAACAACGCGTTGGCGCCCAAAATCAACGACTGTCCAGCCTTGATTGAGCAAGGATTGCACCTCTTCACCAACCCAAAAATGCGACATGCATCCGCCAGTTCCGCAATAAAGAGATGCGGCGCTTGAACACGCGAAACCAGACTCATTCAGAACCCAGTCGCGTCGTAGATCTCCGTCGAGGTCGACCCTCTCAACCGCACCCCAGTCTAAGTCAAACTGACCGTCGTTGAACTCCGCGCAGGCCTGTGCCGCCAGATCAACCTTCGCCTGCAAACCGGGCGGAAGTTGCGATACATCAGCCGCGACAGCTGGTGAGTTCCATACTAGACCAGAGACCAGCACAAACCTGGAAACTAAACCTTTCAATTGACGCACTATTTGGGAAGCTGTTTGGAAGGTGGCATCAATTGCACTGATCATATCTGTAGTCCCCGTATTCCAGCCAGTTTACCGAGCCTTCGCTAAAAATCAGAAACTCGGACCTGTCTTCCCCAAGCAGGGCGACGACAAATCCGGCGGGCGGCTCATAGTTTCCGAAGTAACTGTAGGCCGTCATGGCTCTGATCGACTCGCCGTTGACCGTTACTCGCGCGTCCCACTCCCCCTCTGGATTGTCCAGAATTACATATTCGATTTGGCGTTTTTTCGCTCCGCCACCACAATAGACGATGCCTTCGGGTGCTTCGTAGGAGGTCCCTTGGCTAGCATCTGAGTCGCAGGCGGAACGAAGGGATCGAATTGCTGCGCTGGAACCCTTCAAGTCAAAGATTCCGTAGCTGACATCTTGATCAATCATCGACAGATTAACCGATGCATTGGCCGCAAGCTGGTCCAGTACAAAACCATAGTCCTCTTGACTATTGAAACTGACCTCGACGGGATAGTTGTCGACGATCTGCACGGCAGCGTTTTCTGCGCCAACCTGAAATGCCCCAACCTCGGTAGTGCCGTTCTTCAAAAAACGAATGGAAAGCCCTTGCTTCTCCACAATGTCCTGGCTGTCCTCATATCCAGCTGGAGCGAAGCGGATACGGTTACACTGAAGTTCCAGGGTCATGTTTCCGGTTTGATTAAATGCATTGGGATTAGGCCCGGAGTTGAACGACCACTCCGCTGATGCTGTGGTCGCTCCTGCCATCAGTAGCATTCCAATGGAAATGGTTTTGAAGCTCATTTTTTCTCTCCATTGAGTTACGGTTCGCACTGTCATTCAGCAGAAATTCCGGCCCGTTGCCCGGACAACCAGGTCAGGAAACAGGCTCGCCGTATTCGTTTGCGCCTTCTTCCGAAGGGCGCGTCAACCACCAGATCATCAGAATGGACAGAACCAATTGAAGAATTGAGACAACAACAATACCGGTCACGCCCAGGACGGCCGCAGGTCCTCGCAATGCATCGGGGTTTTCCGTCCCTTGCTCCAATACCGAAAAGAACGCCACCCCACCCAGCATAACAAAGAGCGTTGTAATGCTGAGCGCCATCGGCAGCAGCAAATACCAGCCAGGTCGTCCTGTATCATGCAGCCTTCGCCAACCGGCGGCCAGCATAGGTATGAGAACAGCCAGTTGGAAAACAGAGGACAGGACCCGAGATCCCTGGCCTGTTTCGGGGTTGGTCCCGAATATGATCGTATCCAGCACAGCTAAAGCGGCACTCACGAGAACCACAAACAAGAAGAACCACCAGTATTCTGAGCGTATAGCCCGACCGGAGAACTGGAAGTATTTCGAGAAACACGTCTTAACGGCTTCACCAAATCCCATCTTTCAATCCCTTCATTGTTTTTGTGCGGCCTCAAATCGCTTCGCCGCTCAGGGGAACACACTCTTAGCTCCCAGTTACTTTTTTGTTTGAACGCAGAGGCCTATCGTACGAGAGCGTAGAGAAATTTACGCGCGGAAAAAATATTGATTTATTAAAAATTAGATTCAAACATGCGAATTCGACACAACTTTATTTTACCTCCGTTGTTGTCGGCCCCGGCAATCAACTCGATATCGTTCCCCCGACCAATCCGTTGGCGACAAATCTTTGAGATAGGTAAGCACCGGATCGAGCTGTGCTCAATTGGCTGAGTAGAAGCGGACGCTTCAAAAAGGAGCATCCAATTTCACTAGATTCGATGGACCCTGATGGAGAAGAAAATGACCAAAAAGACAGTGATGATTGCAGGCACAACTTTGTTTGCATTGCTTGCGGCATGTGACGAAACGAGTACGTCTAGCGCGTCCGCCGAACTCACACCCGCTCAGCAGGCGTGTTTGCGAGATGTAGCCAAAACAACGAACAATTCGCAAGTCGTTGTGCTCTCATCCGCGTTTAGCGAAGCTGGAACACAAGTCACTGTCGGTGTTGGTGAGGACCGTGCTCCTTGGAATTGCATTGCTTACAGTGATGGCGCGACAGCTGGTATCGAGTTCCTGGGCGACGAAGGCGCACTGTAATCTGGTCGCTGTGTATCTCGAAAGCACCAGTCGTGATCAAATTTGAGTACCGGTAAGCTCAGACATTCAAACCTCGTAATAGGATTGGGTTTTAACATGCTCAATCATGCTAAGGTTGTAGAAAATGCCCGTAACCAACTCGGTTGTAATTGCGATCATTTGCACTTTTTTGGCTATTGTATCAGTCCCAAAATACAGCATGGCCCAAACTTGGGACATCGCATCCCAGCACTCTGTCAGTGGCGTAACGGTGTATGATACCGATGAGCTGTTAACGTTTGCCGGTCAGTTGGCCTTTGACCGGTCGGGGCGCATCACAGCGGCGGATGTCGCATCAACGATTACGCAGATCTACCGAGAAGACGGTTACTTCTTGGCTGAGGCCTGGCCTGGACCCGATGGGCAGAGCATAGTTGTGGATGAAGGACGCATTCAAACCATCGAAATTGAAGGGGTAGATACGCGCACGTTCCAAACCTTGGAAAAGATCTTTCGCCCACTCACCACCGCATACCCGATAACTCTCAAACAATTTGAGCGGGCAGTTATGCTCGCCGAGGACATACCCGACTTGGACGTGTCGACCGAACTTGATTACCCGGATCAGGCTGGTGCTCGGCTGAGAGTATTGGGAGAGCCACTGCGAAAACAAGCCGGTAGTGCGACACTCGACAACCCTCCGCGTGAGCTGGGAGAAGCGCTCAGCTTCTATGTCGTGCAAGAGTTTTATTCGACGCTGACTGTCGGGGATTTGCTGCGATTTGAGGGGTCTGGCAACTACAATTGGGACAAAGACGACGAACACTCTTTGTGGGGCGCTGTTACCTATCGCACGCCGCTAAACAGCGATGGTCTATACGGTGAGGTTTTCTACGGAAACATAAATGCAAAACGTGACCTCTCGGGGGAGTTTGCAAGAACAGATGTTGATGGCGAGAACTTCACCGTCGCGTTGGGGTACCCCGTGATCCGCGATGTGGCCCGTTATGGATATCTTCTGCTGGATTATCGCCTTTCCGAGGCGGACTCAGTCAGTGGCGGCGTGCCATTATCCAGTGACGCAGGTGTCGTCGGCCTAACGTATCTCTATGGGCAAAACTATTCAAAAGGGCAAACTTTGGAGGCGGGATTAACCTTATCGTTTGGCAACAATAATACGACGGACGCGAATTTTGACGACGGCGACTCCTCATTCTGGCATCTACGGGGCGGCATTGGATACGAAAGCCCGCTTACGGGCTTGTCGCCCAACACAGCGTGGCGCACTGAGATCTGGGGCCAGTTCACAACCGACCGGCTGCCCTCGGTAGAGGAGTACTTCCTTGGTGATCGTTATGCTTTGCGCGGATATCGTTTTGACGAGGTTGACGGTGATTCCGGGATCTCCGCGGTTTTCGAAGTCTCTCATTCCTACTTCCCCAGGTCCCAGAGCATACATCGCTTGACGCCCTTTGCCTTTTTCGACGTGGGTTACATCTCGAACAATGACCCTGCGAGTTTTGAAGTTGAAAGTGCTACACTGGCATCGACTGGTCTGGGTTTGGACATTGAGTTTAAGCAGAACCTATTCTTGTCCGGATATGTCGCTGTTCCTTTGAGGGACGGTCCTTTGACCGACTCTGGCGATCCTGGCGCGTATCTTGCTCTGACAACAAGTTGGTGAGGATGTTATGAAACGGAACCGCATTGCTTTACTTTCCGCAGCTTGTTTGATTGCTGGACTGGCCGCCACGCAGGTCTTTGCCCGCGGAAACCAATACGGTTGGTGCCGAGGCGTAGGGAACCCACACCAGTCGAGCCAAGGATGCGGGCAGACCGGTGGGCAAGGGCCAGGCAATCAAATTACCGGCCCAACGCAGCCGGTGGCAAATCAATTGCCACCTCGAGGAACGCCGCAAACGCCCACGTCCGTTACAGTGCCGGTCCTTGCACCGGGCGCGGTACCGAACGCAATTCCCGGTCGGGTTCCTATCGCGACGCCAATAGCGGTTCCCGGTCAGGTTCCAACGCCGATCGTAGCGCCGACACTAGCTCCGCCATTGGTGCCAAACCCGACACCAAACCGGGTTCCGACGGCCGTTCCCAATCAGGTTCCGCCGTTGGCTACCGGACCGACTGCTGTGCCGCCGCAAGTTCCGACTGCGACTCCCAATCAAGTTCCGATAGCTGTCCCTGGCCAGGTTCCGCCTCAACCCAATGTGCCGCCCCTGGTGCCGACAGCAACACCTAACCAAATACCAGTCGCTGTCCCTGGCCAGGTTCCGCCTCAACCCAATGTGCCGCCCCTGGTGCCGACAGCAACACCTAACCAAATACCAGTCGCTGTTCCTGGTCAGGTTCCGCCTCAACCCAGCGGTCAAACTGCTGTGCCACCGCTCGTTCCAACCGCGACTCCCAATCAGGTTCCCACAGCAGTTCCTGGTCAAGTTCCACAGTTGACACCAAAACCTACGGCAACTCATGTGGCCGTCCCAGGACATCCGAAACCACAAGGCGTCGTGACAGTTATGCGCCCAAAGCCAAGGCCGACAACCGGTACTGTCCAGCCAACTGGCACAACACAAGTGACCCACCATTTGACCCACCAAAGCAATTCAAAGAAACACGATCATGTCGCAGCAACACCTGGACGGCATGACCCGCACGACTTACCCAGGTTCCGCAACGCAGCGACCAAGGAAAACTGGGAATGCGTTGCCAGCGGATTTGGACAGCGCCGTTACGATGCAGGGCGCGGTGTGTTGCTGAACAACGGAGCGTTGCGGCACCTCGGAAACGTGGACGCTATGGCACGAGATGTCCCTGCACGGCATCCAAAACACTCTGGATGCATTATTTCGGTTAAACGAAAGCAGCGCTGAAGCTCACTTGGTGGGTTTTGCTCGGACAATGAGATTAATCGACCAAAAGTTCCTCAATTGTCATCTGGGTCTTGTCAGAAGAACTTGTCTTGAGGCAGGCAGGACGGTTGCGTAGCTTTTGCCCATGACCAAACCTGCCTCTTTCAAGTACTTCAAAACCAGTCCCGAGGTCATCCGCCTTGCGGTGATGCTGTACATCCGTTTCCCGCTCTCGCTTCGAAATGTCGAAGATCTGTTGCACGAGCGAGGCATCGACGTGAGCCACGAAACCGTCCGAATTTGGTGGAACAGGTTTGGTCCAATGTTTGCAGCTGAGATCCGACGGAAGCGTGTGCAGCAGCTGCGCGCGTTCTCGAAATGGAAGTGGCACGTGGACGAGGTTTTCGTAAAGGTGAATGGCAAGCGACATTATCTGTGGCGTGCAGTAGATCACGAAGGTGAAGTGCTGGAAGCAGTTGTCACCAAGCGCCGAAACAAGGCTGCAGCACTAAAATTCCTCAGGAAATTGATGAAACGGCACGGTTGCGCCAAGGAGGTCGTCACAGATCGCTTCGCTTCCTACAAGGCTGCGCTCAGAGAAATAGGCGCGTTCGAAAAACAACAGACGGGCAGGTGGCTCAACAACCGCGCCGAGAATTCACACCTGCCGTTTCGACGACGCGAACGCGCGATGCAGCGTTTCAGGCGCATGCGAAGTCTACAGAAATTCGCCTCCGTCCATTCCTCCGTCTACGATCACTTCAACCAGGAAAGATCGCTAGCCAGTCGAGACACCTTCAAGCTGACCCGCGCCGCCGCTCTTAGCGAGTGGCGTCAGCTTTGTTCCGGATAGGTTCGCGGTTTCCGCGGCAAACTGAGACTGGTTCGAATTCGTCTGACAGCACCATCCCGAGCGCTCCCGCCTCAGGATCAGGCGCGCGAGATTTCGGATCATTCTGCTCCTAGAGCGAACGCACCTAAAGATGGGCGTGAACAACCGAAAGCGCGTGATTGAGAGTGTTCACTGCGAACTCTCTTTGGCTGTCCGGATCAATTAGAGGCAAACGTGCATCTTCCTGTTCTGGCTTGTCGCCCACAGGAAACTTTTCGCCTTCCAATACTGTTCCCCAAACCTGAATATCCTTGATTGCCATGGGATCCACCGTCAATGGGTTGTCATTCAAAATAGTGAAGTTCGCACGCTTGCCAGGTTCGATACTGCCAAGGTCCCGCTCAAGACGATGAGAATAGGCGGCGTTGATTGTCACTCCACGCAAGGCCTCTTCGACCGGGACCGTCTGATCCTGTCCTGCTACCCGACCGGAACTCGTCACGCGGTTCACCGCACACCACATTAGGAACAATGGATCACCTGGCGCCATCGGCATATCGGAATGCAATGACCAGGATACACCCGCTCGATCCAGATCACCAAGACGGACCATCTGATTGGCGCGTTCAGGACCAAGACCAGTTTTACTGTATTGATCCGCAAGTGCCGTCACGTAGTAGGGATTTGCTGAAACAATCGCGCCCAGACGTTTGATACGAAGGACCTGATCGGGCGCACTCACAGCAAAGTGCACGATCACCGTTCTATGATCGAAACGCGGGTTTCTGCGTAAGTTTCGCTCTAAGGCGTTCAATACACGGTCCAACCCGGCGTCACCGTTGACGTGAATATGAACTTGGTAGCCGGCGTCCCAATAGGTTTGAAACGCGCGTTCAAAGGCCGGCAGGTCCATCATCCACTCGCCATGGTAATCGCCAAGCGGATCGTCCCTCAGTTGAATGGCAAGGGAATATATCGCACCGTCCGCAAAAAGCTTGACGCTGCCTTTGGACATACTGGTCTTGCCACCATACCAGTCGACAAGTGCTTCTGTCTGTTCGATCACATCTTCAGCATTGTCATATTTGGCGATCAGGCTTTTTCCATCTGGAATGAAGCTCCACCGAAACGGCATTGAGGGTGCGGAGAATACAGCGTTCACCGCATCCTGAACCGGGCGTGCGAGAATGCCGCCGGGCTCGTTGCCGTAGGTCACGCCTTTCGCATGCAAATAATCGCGCATGGTCTCCAAACCAGCGCGAAACTTTTCAGGGGTCGCCACGTATGGCGCAATCAAAGGCAGAACTGCAAACAAACCCTGTTCCCAGAAGTGCCCATGCTCAAAGCTGGATTGCATCTTTTCTGAGTCGGACCAAGCGTCCATGACCTCCTCGGTAACGCCTGCGGCCTCCATTGCAGCTGAATTCAGGATGAATTCGTGGCAAGAGCGTGCCCACACAAAGATAGGTCGTTCGCTGCTGATCTGGTCAAGGTCCGACCGTGTCAATGGACCATAAAATGCAGCGTGGTATCCCCATGTCATGACAGGGGTGTCCGGGTCTTGCTGACCATCAACAGCTTCAGACAACCGTGCCAGAAAGTCATCCTTGTCCACAACGGCGCGTGATAAACCTTGTGGCAAGTCCCAGTCCTCTATCGAAAGAATGACGGACGAAAGGCTCAAGCCGCCCAAAACTGGGTGATCATGCTGGGCGATAAAGCCGGGAACGATGATGTGGTCGGCGAATGTGTCATCAACGGTGAAGGGCTGTTCACCAATCGCCTCTTGAACTTGCTCTCTAGTGCCGGTCGCCAAAACCCGACTGTTTACAACAGCAACGGCTTCGGCGCTTGGAAGGTCGGGATCAAGTGTGACGATCTCGCGCGCCGTAAAAATCGTGACTTCATCAAGATCGAGTATCGCTCCGCCAAGATCGGTCAGCGTGCCTTCTTGCCCGAACAATGTACTCGGAGCAACGAGGATCGTCGTGCTCGTCAAGAAGGACCTAATAAATGCCCGTCTGGAGGTGTTTCCCATGGTGGATGCCTCTCCCTAATGCACTTAACTAACACAAAATACGCAGATGTTTTCAATGCGGTTAACCAAAAGACGCCCGTAAGCCGCACCAGAAGAAACGCTATTCAGAGTTTTGCTGACTTGGAGTCCTTCGAACCGCAGTTCTTGATGGAGGCCAACCGAAGCATTCAGCCTCTGTCTTCCCCAAGCTGTCTTTGGGTTCGATCCGGTTACTCGCTCCATTGCGACCAATGTCTGTTTTAGTCCGCAGAGCAGTCATTCGTCCAAACTCTACGAGCACTGCTCGGAGTCATAATCTGACACTCGCCATCGAGTATGCTAAGCTGGATCGTGCGAGGCACACATACATTCAGAAACCGCATCTTTGGGAGGATGGATGTATGATCATGCGCATTTTTCAGGTGACAACGCGGCCGGGAAAAGAAGAGGAATTTGGCCGCTTTTTTCGCGGCACTGCGATCCCGTTGATGAAAAACACCCCTGGAATCGTGCACCTTCTTCCGGGAGCGCCGAGAGAGGATACGCCACGAGAGTTCAGTTTCGTTATGGTTTGGGAGAGCTTGGAGGCACTGAAGTCGTTTGTGGGAGAAAACTACCAAAGCCCGCACATCGATCCGATAGAAGCTGACCTCGTCGAGTCTCGATCCATCAAGCACTATGACTTGGTCGACGGCTAATCGCGAACGGGAGGATCAGGATGTCGAAGGGTAGGGGAAAATCGCTGCCAGAACGCGTCCTTGATCTGAACGAACCGAAGGCTGAGGACTTGGCGGCATTGGAACTCCGGTTGCGGGAGGCGCAGGATCGGCAAAGGGCGACCGCCAAAATCCTGGAGGTCGTCAACAGCTCAATTGAAGACCCTCAACCTGTTTTCAACTCGATTGTTGAAGCAGGTCAAACGCTGTTCCCAAAGTCGACAGTCAGCATTGGATTACAGGACGGCGACAAACTGATTTTGGGAGCAATTTCTGGTCCCGAACCGGCTGGTGTCGAGGCTTGGCGGCGTCGCTTTCCGGCGCCACTTCATCCAGAAACAATCCATGGCCATGTCATTTTGAACGGCGAGGCGATTGATCTGCCGGACGTCGCCGCATCGAAAGACAGGTTTCGTATAGGGGCTGGAAACTTCCTCGCCTCAGGGTTTCAGGCAGTCACCATGGTGCCGATTTCACAAGGAGGACAAACTGTTGGAGCTCTCGCCGTGTTGAGGCATTCAACCGGAAGACTTCAAAAAGAGCAGTTCGATATTCTCACAACATTTGCGGCACAAGCGAACATCGCCTTGGACAACTTGCACTTGCTGAGCCAGATGCGTGAGGCGAATGACACTTTGACACACGTGTCCAAACAGCTTGCCAAATACATGCCACCCCAACTCTACGAGTCAATCATTGCCGGCGACCAACACGCGGCTATCGAAAGCCGCCGCCGTAAGCTCACGATCTTCTTCTCAGACATCGTCGACTTCTCCGAAATCACAGATCATCTCGAAGCCGAGGAGTTGACTACTTTGTTGAATGAGTATCTTTCAGCAATGTCCGAAATCGCCCTGAAGCACGGCGCATATTTCGACAAGTTTGTCGGTGACGCCATGATGCTGTACTTTGGCGAACCCGAAAGCCTCGGGGTAGAAGAAGATGCCGCTGCATGTGTGCGAATGGCAATAGATATGCAACGCAACCTAAGACACTTGCAAACGGAATGGCAGCGCAAAGGATTGATCGATCGACCATTTCGCGCTCGCATGGGCATAAACACTGGCTACTGCACGATTGGAAACTTCGGCTCGGAAGACCGGATGGACTACACGGCTATTGGACGCGAAGTGAACCTTGCTGCGAGACTTGAGGCCGAGTGTGATCCCGGAGGTCTCTTACTCGCTGCCGAAACCTATTCTTTGGTAAAAGACTGGCTTGAGGTTGAGGAACGAGAGCCTGTTCGAGTGAAGGGATTTCAAAACCCCATTCGGACTTATGCTGCGACCGCTATTTATGAAAGTGCCGACCGCGATAGCCGCATTATTCACGAGGAAGATGAAGGCTTTTCTCTTACAGTTGATCGGGCTCGCATAAGCAAGGGGGCAATCCTCCGACTAAAGTCCCTTGTTTCAGGTCTGGACGACTAGCCAATTGTTGGGTCACGGCAGCTCAGTCCAAAACTTGTAACCTCACCTCTCAAAATGGCTGCACGACAATCGAAAGGCCAGTTTCCCGCCTCGCTGCGACGCCAGGACGTGCTTCATTGAGAATCCGCGTGTGCAAAAGACCGCTTGCACGCGTGCAAGTGGGAACCAAAGGCCATGCCAAACACGCTTCACAAGATGGTGAGTATCAGGCTTGGCAGCCCAGAGAGATGAGTTGCACTAATCGCACCGTGTACTGTGCTAAAAAAGGGTGGACTCGTATCACGTACAGCATCGGGGCATTCGTCATGCGTTTTTCTCTTGCCATCGCAACACTCGTTGTCTTGGCCACTCAGTCTTTTGCGCAAGACTCCTTTCTCATCGGGGACGCGCCGCTTCCCGTCGACATTGCAATTGATGTAACGCTAGATTCTCCTTTTCTTGGAATTTGGGCGGGGAGATGGGACTCTCGGAGAAGTCATATCCTCGTCGTCGAAAGCCGAGATGAGGATGGGTTGTTCAATGTTGTTTACTCGGTCGGACGTGGCCAGCATGGCCGCGGAAACTGGTTCCGGAGCAAAGCACGTTTAGACGGAAGCACGTTGGTGTTCACCGACAATGACTTCGGGGCGCGCTATTCAATTTCGGGTACGGGGCGACTGCGGGGCATCTATCCAACCGAGGACCGCGTCGCAATACTCGAGCGACAAACCCTCTCAGAAGTCCTCGCGACGGCGACCCGCCAGTGGTTTGAGGTTGGAACGCGAGACTTCCTTACGACGGAACTCCGAGAGGACGGCGCAACAGTCGAGCTTGCTGTGGCTATCTATCGACCTCCTGGTGATGGGCCTTTCCCGCTGGCTCTCGTTCATCACGGCTCAACCGGCTCTGGAACCGATCCGCAGGCTTTTAATCGGTTCTTTTCCAACGACTGGCTTGCGGACGTTCTGAACTCACACGGTTGGATCGCTGCGTTCCCACAGCGCCGCGGTCGGGGTGGGTCCGACGGATTGTATGACGAGGGCTTTGCTGAAGATCGGACCGAGGGCTATTCGACGGAGGCCCGGCTATCTTTGGCAGGGGCGGAACGTGCGCTGATGGATGCAAAAGCAGCGCTGCATGCGTTGCAGGAACGACCGGATGTGAGTGATGGATCGGTTCTACTGATTGGTTTCTCGCGCGGGGGCATTGTTGCCCTTATGCAGGCCGGCGACGATCCGGGAAACACCGCTGGTGTGATCAACTTCGTTGGGGGTTGGATGGCAGAGGGCTACGGTGATCCTCAAATCAATCCGACGCTCTTTCGACGTATTGGAACATTCGATGGGCCGGTGCTTTCCATCTATGGGGAAGATGACATGTTCTACAGCATCGAGCATTCCCTATCCAACCTCACCGCAATGGAAGCGATGGGTGCCAATAGTGAGACTCATATCGTGGCCGTTCCTGGCTACAACAAAGGTCATTGGGTATTGTGGTGGCCGATACTCTGGGAAGAGATCGTCAGCGACTACATCCGGCGCCTCCAGGATCAACGTTGAAACAATGAATTGGACTGCGACCCTGTTATCTCCGCGTTTTTTGCCGGATGCTTCGGTGAATTTCCGTTTCTGTCTGGAAGCAAGTTTTACCGATATGATTGGAATTGCGGCTTCTGTCTGCCGAGAAGCCAAACACTGAGTCTTGCGGGAAAACCGCTACGAGCCCGAAGCAGACCGTTGTCATTCTAGTGCCCGCGCCTCAAAACGCACATCAAAGCATGTTTGCAAAAGGCTCATGCAATTGAGCTTTACGTGACAATTCCGTAGGAAAAGACCTCTAAGTCTTCATCAAAACTCCGCAATGAATGCCGCCCCAATTTATGCGGCTCTTCAGATACCAGGCTGACAAAGTCGCCAGTTGCCAAAAGCCGCGCATCCAGTTTTCGCGTCAAGCTCTCTAACCTGCTGACTATCGCAACTGATGTGCCGGTTACCGTAAAATCCAAGCGCTTTTCAGTGCCAACATTCCCGTACACAGCCGCGCCAGTGTGCAAACCAATCCCAAACTCAGCACGGTCTGATGGATCAAGCTCTTTATGCCTTTGGAACGCTTCTCGCGCCGCCGACAGGGCAGCTTCGCACATGTCTTCGGGTAGTCTTCGTTGGCCATCAAAAGGAAAGATCGCAAGCAACCCATCGCCAACGAATTTCAGAACCTCTCCGCCGTGGTCGTGTACCGCCCCGCCGACGCAGTCGAAGAATTGGTTGACGGTCGCGACATATTTTTCCGGTGACAGGCGCTGGCTCAAAGCCGTAGACCCGTGTATGTCACTGAACAATAGAGCGCAGTCAATTTTGCTGACATCTCCCCGGGCTATTTGACCGTTCAATACAGATCGACCGGACACCTTGCCCAAGTAAACCTCCATCAACTCAGCTGCCAGGAACTGCTCTGACAGAACACGCGCTGTACCAAGCAAAGGTAGAGACAGTCGCGACAGACCATCTACCTCACGGTCTGTGAAACCAGAACGACGCTTTGTAGCAAAAGAGACTGACGCCCCCAAAGCCCACTCGACCTTGCCGTCAAATACAACGGTACGATTGCCGAATGGTGCACTGAATACGACGTAGTCGGTGACACCTGCCTCAGCGAGTTTTTGGAATAGCGGAAATCTGTCACGGGTCGCTTCGTCAGTCAGATCTGCTCGCATGAAAGGAAACTTGATCGAGCCGTTCGTAAGGTCGTCCGCCAAGTCCCAGACTTCCTTGTTGAAGTGCTGTTTCGCTATCTCATTGGCCAATTTCGAGTTCTCTCCGAAGGGTGCTTTGTCGAAGAGATCAGTTGTCACCGAGCTTCGTGGAAGAACAGTCCATTCAATTCGATGGTTGGAAGCATCCCATGTTGCGTCGAGCAATCCAATTACAGGGTGCATCATCAGGCGGCCCAAGGAAACACGCGAAACCGGCACGCCACCATCGATCAGCCTGTGACTTAGCTGCTCGACTAGCCCGCCAAGGTCGGCATCAAAAAAGGCCAGCTTCTGCAACCAATCTGCAATGCGGTCGAAAACATCCGCCATAACGTACACCTCTGCCACCATCTTGTTACAGCCGGAGGCTCATGTCATTGGGTTTGTCTTCGAACTCTCATTTCTCTTGCAATGGGTTTGCAAATTCTCACACGCGTACGCTCACGATTTTCAGACGAACGTCAGGTTCGAGCCCTCCTCAGACCTTGATCGCGTGCTCAGCATAGACAACGATTGGCTTGGTCTCTCGGCTGCATTCGACGACAAAGCAAAAGCATGTTTAAGGTTGTCAGCCCGCTTCGCACAATGGAGAATCAAATGCGTCGATCGAACCTGATGCTGCAAATAACTATGGGGGTAATGGGCGGTGCTGCATCTTCCCAACCGCTCTTTGAGGATTCCAAGGCCTTCAATCCTTCCAGCGAAACGGCAATGGCGATTACCGGGCCAGTAATCTTGTCTACCAAGCGGATAGTCTTCGAGACCGGCGCTTCTCTTGATCTCGAGGTTCATGACGCCAAGAGTTCAGGTAATTGGGGCGCGTCTGGTGACGTGCCTTTTGCTCAGGTATTCCGGGTATCAGGTGACGTCGGACCGTTGCGTCAGGGAAACACGCTTTGTGGAGACCAGCCAATCACATTTATGGCGGCCTGGAACGAAGAAAGTTCTGGGTTCGACTATCTCGGCATCGCGATGTTTACGGGTGCGGCAGCGCCTACAAGCGTTGATGACCAGACTATTTGTGCGACCTATTTCTACTCGATGGATGTTTCGGGCTAATTCAGAAGTTGTCCGAGGCTAGCCACTTCGTCCGCAAAGTAGTCACTCAGTGAAGACGCAGCGAACAGAGGATGTGAGCCCCAAGTGACCGATGCTGCGCGATCGACCGACGGCGGCTGTGCGCAGAAAGTTGACTTTGCAAAGTTTCGCGCTCGTCCTTTCGAGGATGAATATCAACTGGCAAATTTCTGCCGGGGATCCGGCTGGGCTCTTTTCATTACCCATTAGATCGCCTTAAAACTATCCGACCCCTCAAACCGTCAATGTAATGTCTTGAAGAACAGCGACAGCAAAGCGAATAAGAAACGGCCGTGCCTGCACGGTACTGCTCGCGCTGCGTTTGCGATGGGGCTTTTTGCTCTTGTTTCTGCCTGCGCTCAGGCCCCAAGCGGCGCGGATCTCGATCCAGAACGTCAGGCCATGGCGTTGCGCGAGGTCTCTCAAAAACAAGCTCGAGGGCAAAGGGTATGGTGCGTACCCTACGCACGTAACCTCAGCGGTATCGAAATTCGCGGAAACGCCAAGGACTGGTGGGGCAAGGCGCGCAATACTTTTGAGCGAGGCAATGAACCGGTTGTTGGTGCGGTCATGTCATTTCGAGCAACCCGAGGGATGCCGCTTGGTCACGTGGCTGTCGTATCCGATGTCGTCACTGACAGAGAAGTCATCGTGAACCACGCAAACTGGCACCGCAACAAGGTATCATTGAAAATGGGCGTCAAGGATGTATCCAAAAACAATGATTGGACATTGGTCCGAGTTGAAAGTCATCCGGGCCGGTATGGCAGCTTCTACCCGGTGAACGGGTTCATTTATCCCAATGTTGGGGAATAACTTAATTCAATTGTGAACCGCACACTGTGCGTATCCGACGGATGGGTCACAAGCGGCTCAGTAGTTCACGCGGGCCAGTGACGGAAAAAGTCCGCAAATCGGATAATTGTGGCGGTAGAGCGAGTGACCGCATCGAGCCCTCCGTGGAAGTGAAGAATTTACGCAGCGAGCGCTCGCAGCAAAATTACCCACCGCATCGCCGAAAATCACCCGCTGCATGACAGAGGAAAATGCGGACGTTCAGGCAGAACGCAGCGAGATTGCGATCCGGTATGACCGGGTCACGGACCAAAACAACCGTTCTCGTATTACTATGCAGCCAGTAAGTCGGATGCAAAATTGCAAAAGCTCGCGGCCGTTCACTCCGCCCTCTAAAATCACTTCAACCTTTAGCAATCTCTTACCAATCGAGACACCTTGAAGCTGACATGCAACGCTACCCTCGGCGAATGGCGCGAGCTTGGTGCAGCAAAAAGGCAGCTATTTGGGGCTGGCCGAGAATGCTTTGAGTTTGTTTGATGACGCTCTCTCGAAGTTTTTGAACACCGAAGCGACGACAGATTTTTTGCCGTCGCTTCGCCATTCCGCGAACTCAGTTCAGGACTTTAGGTAGGTGTCAAACCAATCAATGGTGCGGTCCCAGGCCAAGTTTGCCATTTCCTCGTCATACCGAGGCGTACTGTCGTTATGAAAGCCGTGGTTGGCATTCTCGTAGATGTAGGCCTCGTAAACCTTATTGTTGGATTGCAGCGCAGCTTCGAACTCCGGCCAACCTGCGTTGATGCGTTCATCAAGCTCTCCCATCTGAATCAGTAGCGGTGCCTGAATTCTAGCCACATCCTCGGAGGCCGGTTGGCGGCCGTAGAATGGCACGCCGGCTGCCAATTCGGGGTAGGCCACGGCAATTGCGCTGACCACACCACCGCCATAGCAGAAACCTACAGCGCCAACTTTCCCAGTACAGTCTTCCCGGTTCAACAGGTATTCGAAGCCATTGAAGAAGTCATTCATCAGCTCGACCCGGTCGACTGTCTTCTGCAACTCGCGCCCATCTGCGTCGTTGCCGGGGTATCCGCCAACCGACGTTAGGCCGTCAGGAGCCAGTGCCATAAAGCCTGCTTTCGCCAAGCGTCGCGCCACATCTTCGATGTAGGGATTCAGACCGCGGTTTTCGTGTATCACGAGCACCCCGGGCAGGGGTTCTTCCACACCAGCGGGACGAACAAGGTAGCCTCGGACATCACCCGTTCCGTTCGGAGAGGGGTAGGTTATGTAGTCTGCGTGGATATCGGGATCGTTGAACGACACCTGCTGTGCCAGCGCATAGTTCGGGCTGAGCATGTTCAATAACGCGGCAGCCGTTAAGCCGCCAACCGCGAATTTTCCGGCGCGGTCCAGAAATTGGCGTTTGGTGATCTTTCCGTGCGCATAATAGTCGTACAGATCCAGCAGTTCCTGATCGAAGTCTTTTGCTGTCATGCGAGTCATGGTCAATCTCCTGATGAGGTGGCGATTCAATCCGTGGGATACTATCAGTTCAAAGGGTTATGGTTTGTTCGAAGTTCTAGGCAGGTCGGCTAAGATATTGCCGTAGCGGGTTCCTTCTTCGTGTGCTGATCGCGCAGAACGTTCTTTTGGACTTTTCCCATGGTGTTTCGTGGCAACTCTTGGACGAGTTCGTAGCGACGCGGATGTTTGAAGCGCGACAGCCTTTCCCTGATGATTGATGCAATCTGATCCGTGTCGAGTTCTACGCCTGGCTCAGCAACCAGAGCGGCAATGATCTCTTCCCCGAAGTCGTTGTCAGGGACGCCAAAGACTGCCGACTCCAGTACGCCATCGATGTCGTTTAAAACGTCTTCGATTTCCTTGGGGTAGACGTTGTAACCGCCAGTAATGATGAGGTCTTTTGAACGACCTACAATCGACAGGTAGCCATCCTCGCTGTATTTGCCCAGATCCCCGGTGATAAAGAACCCATTCTCGCGAAGTTCTGCAGCGGTTTTTTCGGGCATCTGCCAATAGCCTTGGAAAACATTAGGGCCGCGTATCTCGATCATTCCAACCGCCCCTCTGGGCAGTTGCTCACCGGTTTCAGGATCAGTGACGATCACCTCGATGCCGGGCAATGCCATGCCAACAGTTCCTGCGCGACGTTCGCCAGTATAAGGGTTCGAGGTGTTCATGTTTGTCTCGGTCATACCGTAGCGCTCCAGGATGCGGTGGCCTGTGCGCGCTTCGAACGCCTGATGGGTTTCGGCCAGCAATGGGGCAGAGCCCGACACGAACAACCGCATGTTCGCCGCCGTCTCTTTGGTGAAACCGTCATCTGCCAGCAATCGAGTGTAGAAAGTTGGGACGCCCATTAGAAGGGTTGAATGCGGTAATTCCTCCAAGATCATTCCAATGTCGAATTTTTCCATCAGCCGAACTTCGGACCCGGCGACTAGTGACGTGTTCATCGCCACAAAAAGCCCGTGCGTGTGAAAGATCGGCAACGCGTGAACCAAGCGATCGTTTTTTGTGATACCCCACAAATTCGCGAGAGCTTGTGCATTGGTCAAAAGGTTCTGGTGGCTCAACATTGCGCCCTTAGAGCGACCCGTGGTTCCCGACGTATAAAGCAAGGCCGCAAGGTCGTCCGGGGCGCGATCAACGGTTTCAAACTCGCGCGGCTGCGTGTCAGCTTGGCGGCTTAAGCTTGATTTTTCACCGCCAAGGGTAAGCAGCCTTGCGCCATACTGATCCGCCAATTTTTTGATCTCAGCTTCGTCTTTGTCGTCGCAGACGATCACCGCAGGCAGGGCGTCAGATGCGAAGTAGTCCAATTCTGCCATTGTGTAAGCAGTGTTTAGCGGCAAATAGACAGCACCTGTCTGAACCGAAGCGGCATAGAGTGCAATCGTATCGGCCAACTTTGGGGCCTGCACAACGATGCGGTCGCCAGGAGAAACTCCGCTGTTCTGCAAAACATGCGCGATCTGCGCAGCGCGTTTCAGAAACGCGTCATATGACACTACCTTTCCGTCATCGAGTAGCAGGAACGGAGCCTCGTTTCCCACGTGGTGGGCAAACAAGCTGTCATAAAGTGTGTTAGTCACGCTGGATTTTCCTCTGGTCTGGCCGCAAGTACTGCGGTTGAAGCCGCGCGCACGGAACGCGAGGTTTCGATTGTGGCGTGCGTCACAAAGTCTTCGTGGTGACGTTCAGTCTTTTTCAAGTCGTAGAGGTAATTGACCATTGCGCCGCCGGATTGGGATCGTCCGTTCTGTGACGGATCGGCCCCGGCATGCAGTTCGTGAAGCTCGGCGCCATTGCCCAGGTGAAAGCGGGCCACAGGGTCCAGCGGCATCCCATCCTCGCGCTTGGCTTGTAACAGGTATCGGGCGGCCATCGCCCGCACGTCCTGCGGAGGGGCTGTTCCCGCAAGTACGGCTTCGGCAGCATGGCCATGCTCGGGATGTCCTGTTTCGCCAGCTAACCACCGGTTCATACCGGGTATCGGAGACAAGGTCACAAATGTGTCGAGGCCCGGAAGCTCTCGCGAAAGTTCGGTCACAACCTGTTTGATCAGCAGGTTTCCAAAGCTGATACCCGTTAAACCCCTCTGGCAGTTTGAAATTGAGTAGAATGCGGCGATTTTGGCCTGTTCTGGTTCGATCGGTTCTCGACCTTCGAACAAAAGCACATCAATCGCGTTCGGAATCTCAGTCGTCAAAGCAACTTCGACAAAAATCAGCGGCTCATCCGGCATTGAGGGATGAAAAAATGCAAAACAGCGACGGTCGGGTGGGAAAAGCCGGCGCCGCAAGTCGTCCAGATCATGAATCTGATGGACGGCCTCATACGCGACGATCTTGTCCAGAACGCGGGCTGGTGTATCCCAGCTGATTTGTTTGAGGACCAGAAAACCCCGGTTGAACCAGCTTCGCAGTAAATGCACGAAATCTACATCTGTGCGCTTGAGTTCGGGGTTGGATTTGAGATAACGCAGCAGGTCAACGCGCATTGCCACAAGCTCTTGCGTCGCGCCGGACGGTTGATTCAGACGGCGCAGCAATTCTTGCCGTTTGGGTTCGGCCGCCTCGCTAAGCCTTTTATAAAGATCGACACTTCTACACTCGGCATAACGACGCGCCGTCTCAGACAGTTGATCCGCGTCTAACTCAAGCTGGTCATTCAAATAAGCGAAGAAGTCCAGTTTTTCCGGGTCGTCCAAGGTCTGGTATCGATCCAGTATCGTTGATGCGAGTGCGAAACCTGATACTTCACCTTCCGCAGACAAGAGTGCTTCACATAGCTCTGATATGGATCGCTTGTCATCCTTGCCCCGCTTTTTGCCGGGGCGGTCGAACAGCTGATCAAGCAAATCGCCCAGAAACCAGTTCCGCTGCATTTCACGACTCCATCTGACTGCTCAGATACTCACCGGTTCGACGGTAATGATCGATCAAATGCCGCGTTGCGCTATCTGCATCGCGATCCAGTGCTGCGTCCAGTATTTCCTGATGCTCTGCGTTGATATCGCGCTTTTTGTAACTCGACCCGCCAGCCGCCAGATATCGATAGCGGATGTTCAGGTCGTAGAGCTGCGAGCAATACCGCAAGAGTAAAGGAAGCCTCGCATTGTCCAACAAGGCCATGTGAAACGCCTTGTGTGCGTCTTCAAAGTCGTGTTCCCCTTTTTGGCTCGCCTTTTTCATATGGTGGTGCCGCAAAACAAGCCTGTCTTCCCAGGCTGAGTCTGCATTGGCGATGGACTTGCGCAACGCGGTTTCTTCAAGACCGCATCGCAACATAAGGATTTCCTCGAAGTTGCATTTGCTTACTGGTGCAGCCCTGAATCCGCGCTGGTCAATTCGTTCCACCAACATATCCGATGTCAAAAGGCTTAGAGCTTCGCGAACCGGGCTTGCGCCGGTCTCAAGGAGCCCACGGAGCTGTTCGATCTTGAGCTTTTGGCCGGGCGGCAGCTCGCCAGTCAGGATCATTTCGCGCAGCTTTCGATACGCACCATGAGTGGCGGATGTCTCTTTAACCTCGGTATCAAGCATGGCTTCCATGTCTGGCATTCCCTTCTACGTGGTGCAGTCTGCTGGGAGCTCTTAGCTGAGCGTTCTCGTTCCAGTCGATAGCCTGATTGTGATGTTCAGCGAGCCCTCGTTTACCAACCATCGCCGCATTACAAAGCTGCGTGCCCCGCTTTTGTGCATCGGGTCATCTTCTGCCAGCTTTCGGGCGGCTTCGAGACTGTCGGCCCTATAGATGATGAGGCCAATCCCCTGCATATGCTCGCCGGTTTCATCCGACATGGGGCCTGCAAAAGCCAGTTGCCCCGAATGTTCAAGCTGCGCCTGATACGCCAGGTGATCTGGCAATGAAGCTTTTACATCTTCGGGCGCTTTGGCTGGCGTGCTCAGCGCGACGTAAAGCTCCAACGCAAGCGCACCGCGGCTTTTTGCTTCTGATTTGTAGTCTGCCCAAGCAACCATTCGCGGCCTCCAAGAAAATCGATATTATTTGACATATTGCAAAATAGTCGGCAAAAATCAAGCAAGCTAACATGGAAGGTGACAATGAAATACCTGGTGGGAGAGACTTCGGAAGGCACAGCGGTTTTTGCCGTGAACGGTGAAAACGCAGTGAATCTAACGGCTTTGGACCCTGCCGTCGGTTCCGACTTGATGGGTTTGATCAGCAAGCCTGGCCTGGCCGACTCGCTGGTTGAAAAAATCACCTCGGCAGATAGTGTGCCGTTATCCTCAGTCACACCGGCGTTGCCCGTGGCGTCACCCGGCACGATCATTTGTATGGGTTTGAACTATACGGATCACATCAAAGAGGGCGGCTACGACATCCCCGAATATCCAACGCTGTTCATGCGCGGTAAGAATTCGATCATGGCGGCGGGCCAGCCTATGGTGCGGCCTGCGTGTTCGGAAAAACTCGACTACGAAGCCGAGCTTATGCTGATCGTTGGAAAACGCGGCCGCCATATCTCGGAGCAGGACGCGCTGGATTATGTCTTTGGCTACACTGTATTCAACGATGGTTCGCTGCGGGACTATCAGCGCAAAACCGTTCAGTGGACGCCCGGCAAAAACTTTGATGACACGGGCGCGATCGGTCCTTTCACCGTGACGCCGGATGAGTTGCCGGAAGGGGCATCAGGTCTGAAGATCGAAAGCCGTGTGGGCGATGAAATCCTGCAAAGCTCGAATACGGCCAATATGATTTGGGGTGTCCGGCAGGTAATTGCGACGATTTCGGAATATACCACTTTGGAGCCGGGGGATCTGATTGCGCTGGGCACGCCGCCTGGTGTGGGACACGCCAAAAAGCCCAACCCCCGTTGGTTGAAGCCCGGCGAAACCGTTGAGGTCGAGATTGAAGGCATTGGAATTTGCGCCAGCCCAGTCATTGACGAAAAAGACGCCAAGTCCAAGGTGGCCGCAGCATGACCGCACCAACCGGGGCAGAGCTGGAAGCACTTCGCGCCAAGGCGCAGCAAGATCATCGTGATCTGCGCGAGCGCATTCCGCGTTTGTCCGACGATGCAATTGCCTTGATCCTTCGCGAGTCCAGGTCTCACTATGCGTGGACCGACCAGCCAGTTTCTGACGATCTGCTCGAAGAGATTTATGACATCACGATCAACGGCGCGACCAGCATGAATACGCTGCCCGCCCGCTTCGTTTTCGTGAAAAGTGCCGAAGGAAAAGAGCGGCTTGCCAAGTCGTTGAAGCCAAAGAACGTTCCAAAAATGATGGATGCGCCGGTCACGGCGATCATTGCCTATGACATGGACTTCTGGAAGGAATTGCCTTTTCTTTTCCCGCACGAAGACCGACGGCCATTGTTTGAGAACAATCCCGAATATGTAGCCGATACAGCGTTTCGCAATGGAACGCTTCAGGGCGCTTACTTCATGATCGCCGCCCGAGCGGTAGGGTTGGATGTCGGTGCTATGTCCGGCTTTTCGAACAAGATCGTCGACGAGGAGTTCTTTGCAGGAACAACGCTCAAGTCGAACTTTTTGTGCAATCTGGGCTACGCAGATGAAACGGGACTGTTTCACAAGCTGCCTCGCTTCCCATTCGAAAAGGTTTGCTCTTATGCATGAGGAGGTGACCCAGTGGCCATGAAAGTGAAACCTGTTGTCACGTACCGCACGACAGCTCAATGCCCGACGCACGCGCGTACCGAAATTCCCATTCGTGATTTGGAGGTTGTCGTCGACGAACCGGTCGAACGGGGCGGAACAAATCTTGGCCCGTCTCCGACCGAAACCGCGATGGCAGCGCTGATCGCCTGCACCAACGTCATTGGGCACAAGAATGCGCACCGTTTGGGAATTGATCTTGGCACAGTGACGATAGACGCGAAATGCAGGTTGGATCGGCGCGGCGTCCTAATGGAAGAAGAGATCGATGTTCCGTTTCCGGAAATCGTACTCACCGTAAATTGTGAAACACCCGCCAGTCAGGAGGAGCTGACACGCGTGGGTGAGGAAACGGCCAAATACTGTGCCATCGCAAAGCTGTTCGAAGCGGCAGGCACTGACCTGACCGTCAACTGGGTCAAAACAAGCAGCTAAAAGTCAATAGACCCGACTTTCTGGGAGGAGAGAAATGAAAAACTGGACCAAACGCAGCCTTGTTGCGGCTGCTGTGGCAAGCGTCATGGCGATGCCTGCCAAGGCGGAAGAGACCATTTCAGCCGTTGTGATTGATGGGTACCCAGATCGGGCCCTATGGGTGAAGGAATTCACCAATTTCTTCATTCCAGAAGTGGACAAGCGGCTGGCTGAGTCCGGTAACTACAGGATGAATTGGCAAGAGAACTATGGCGGTTCGATCGTCAAGCCGAAGGGTGTTTTGGAAGGTGTCCAGCTTGGCCTTGGAGATATTGGGATCGTCACAACGATCTTCCATTCTTCAAAGCTTCCCAGTCAGGGTATCTCGGGTTCGACGCCCTTCGTTGCATCCGACGCCCGTGCTGTGGCCAAAGCCGTGGATGAAATCGCGCGTGAGTTCCCGGCGATGCAAAATGAGTTTGCCGCGCAGAACCAGGTTTACCTGGCAACTGGTGTCGTGCTCGATACCTATCAGGTTTTCTGTACAGAGCCGGTTTCGGCTGTTTCAGATCTGGAAGGCCGAAAAGTGGCCGGAGCTGGACTGAACCTCAGATATCTTGAAGGCATCAAAGACGCGGCCGGGGTACGTGGTGGCCTAACCGATTTCTACAATATGCTTCAAACTGGCCTGGTCGATTGTGCGATGCTTTGGCCCGAGGCTGCCAAAACATTCAAGATCGCCGAAGTAGCTCCTTACATGCTCAAAGCTGACTTGGGTGCGGTGAATTCCAAGACGATAACAGTGAATTCTGACTATTGGGCAAAGTTGCCGGACGAAGTCAAAGACGTTCTTAAGGCCGTCGCCATCGACTACCGTGATCATGTGGCCGGTATCGCTATGGACCGTGCCGCGGCCTCAAGGGATGCCTATACCGAAGCCGGCGGAACGATTGTCGAAGTTTCGGACGAAGAACGAGCGGCTTGGGCCAACGCCATGCCGAATGTCGCACAGGAATGGGCAGCCACCCTGAATGAAAACGGAGAACAAGGCGACGCGATTTTGGCCGCTTACCTCGGCAAGCTGCAGGACGCGGGTTTCACCGGAGTTCGTGACTGGACGGCCAAATAACTGGCTGGCGATCCACGAAAGGGGCCTTTCATGCTGAAGACCGCAGTTGCTGGCTTGTCGCGGGTCGCCAATTCGCTTGCAATCGCCGCCAACGCATTGGGTACGCTTGTCGTCCTGGCGTTGGTGGTCATTCTGAATGTTGACGTCATTGCGCGGGGCCTGTTTTCGGCCCCACTGCGCGGAACCTACGAGATGGTGCAATTCTCGGTCGTGATGATCGTGTTCCTGCAGCTGGCCGATGTGGTCAGAGTGGATCGATTGACGCGCTCGGACGGGTTTTTGAACCTGCTACACCATCGTCGCCCCGGTCTGACAGCCAACCTGAGGCGCATCATCAACGCGATTTCCGCAATCTTCATGGCCCTGATCGCTTATGTAACCTTCCCGGAATTTCTTCATATGTGGGAGACACAGGACTACTTCGGAGTGCCCGGTCTTTTCACATTGCCTTGGTGGCCGGTCAAACTGGTCATCGCGTGCGGTACTGCGCTTGCCTGCGTGATCTTCCTGCTCAAGGTCGTCACGGCGCAGGACCGCCCGCAACTTGTCCGCACCCCAGAGCATGACGAGGCTGCAGAATGACCCCGATCGAGATTGGCCTGATCTCGGTCATCGCCATCGTCTTTCTGATTTACGCGGGCGTTTACATTCCTATCGCTCTGGGCGTGGTCTCGTTCGTGTCGATCTGGCTGATGCGGGACAACTTCACGCTTGCGCTCAACCTGTTGAAAGTGGCGGTTGGCGATAGCGCGATGGAGTATAGTTTTGCGACCATCCCGCTGTTTACCTTTATGGGGCTCATCGTTTCAAAAGCGGGACTAGGCAAGGATATTTACGAGGTCATGACCATGCGATTTCGCAAGGTCAAAGGCGGTATCGGAATGGCGACCGTCGGAGCAAATGCAGTGTTCGCGGCCGTTACCGGGTCGTCCATTGCGTCCGCATCAGTGTTCACCAAAGTCTCGGTCCCGCAGATGATGGCGCAGGCATATAATCCACGTTTTGCGGTTGGGGTTGTAGCCGGGTCTTCGGTCTTGGGGATGATCATCCCGCCGTCGGCAATGCTGATCATCTATTCCTTCGTGGCCGAACAATCCGTTGGGGATATGTTCCTGGCGGGGGTCATTCCAGGGATTATGCTGGCAATCGCTTATGTCGGCGCGATTTGGGTCATGGGGCGCTTCACCCCAGCTTTCGTCGGTGGTCGTGCTGTTGAAGACACCGAGTGGATGTCAGGACGCGAGATCGCCTCCAAGACACTGCCGACACTGTTCATCATTACAATCGTGCTTGGTGGTATCTACACGGGTTGGTTGACGGCAGTAGAAGCAGGGGCCGCCGGGGCTTTCGTTGCGCTAATCATAGCGGTTGCCCGCAAATCGATGTCTCCACGCGCATTCTGGGACGCATTGCTGGAAACCGGTCACATCACGGCGGCGATCCTGTTCCTGATCACAGCCGCTTCAATCTACAGCCGCATGCTGGGACTGGCCGGGCTGCCCAATCAACTGCAGGATCTGCTCGCGGGGAATTCCGCGTCCTTTTGGTCGATCATGCTGCTCTATGTTCTGTTGATGCTGTTTCTGGGAACATTGCTCGACACGGCGTCGATCATTCTAATCGTTGTTCCGTTGTTTCTACCTATGGCCGAGGCGCTGGATATGTCGCTGATCTGGTTCGGCATTATCACCGTGGTCGGAGCCGAAATCGGGCTTTTGACACCGCCTTTGGGCATATCCTGCTTCGTTATCAAATCTACGATCAACGATGACCGCATATCACTCAAAGACGTGTTCATGGGCGCACTTCCCTTTGCGTTCGTGATGCTGATCGTTCTGTTCATTCTGATCGAGTTCCCGATCCTCAGCCTTGCCCTGATTTAAGGAGGCCAAGATGCGCTCTGTCACCAAAGACAATATCACTGACGTCTTCATGGGGTACCTGTCCAAAGACTCCGATCCACGGATGCGCGAAATCATGGGCTCCCTAGTTAAACACCTGCATGATTTCGCTCGGGAAACCAACCTGACGCATGACGAGTGGCGGGCTGGGATTGCGTTTCTGGAAGGCTGCGCCGCGGTGGAAACCGAGGATAGGCATGAATTCGTGCTCGCCTCGGACGTGTTGGGCCTGTCGTCATTGGTTGACATGCTGCATTCCAGCCCTGACGCGACCAGTTCGTCTGTGTTGGGGCCGTTTCACGTCTCTGGCGCACCCCCGCTGCCGATCGGTGGCGATATGAAACGTCACTACGGCGGGCCGGTCCTTCTTGCTGAAGGCGTGATCCGGGATACCGAAGGCAACCCGATCGCCGGTGCAGAGCTGGATATCTGGCAAACGGCGCCAAACGGCCTTTACGCAAGCCAGGACGAAGAGCAAGACACCTTTTCATTCCATGGTCTGATGACGGTCGGCTCAGATGGCCGTTACGCTTTCACCACAGTCAAACCAGTTGAATATACGGTGCCATCTGATGGGCCAGTCGGAGACATTCTGCGAGCCTGTGGTCGCCATCCCTGGCGACCGTCGCACCTGCATTACATCGTCAAGGCTCCCGATTATCGCACTTTGGTGACCGAGATATTTCCCGACGATGATCCCTATCTGGATGAAGACACGGTGTTTGGCGTGCGCGACGATCTGGTGATGACATATGTTGAACGCCCAGCTTCTGAATTTCCTGATGGCATGGAGCTTTCTGGTAAGATCAATGAACCTTTCTTGCATGTGAATTTCGACGTGACGCTTGCCAAGGACTGATTGATAGATAGGAGGCTTGAGGTGCTGAAACGTATCTTCATTTTGGGCGCTGCCCTGTTTTGCAGTGCTGCCATCGCACAAGAGCGGCCCATCTTCGACGCGCATATTCATTACAGCCACGACGCCGTCGAACTGGTGCCACCAGAACAGGTGGCTAAAATCCTTCGGGATGCGGGCGTGCGGAAAGCGCTAGTTTCCAGCTCAGACGACAATGGCACTCAGCTGTTGTTGGCCGCGGCACCGGACATCGTCGTTCCAGCGTTGCGCCCGTACCGTCGTCGCGGTGAAATCAATACCTGGATGCACGATGGAACTGTAATTGACTATCTGGAGGAAAACCTGGCCAAAAACGACTACGAAGCTATCGGCGAGTTTCACGCTTACGGCGACGATATCAAAACGCCGGTCATCCAGCGTATGATTGCACTGGCCAAAGAGCGGAACCTCATTCTACACCACCACGGTGATCGAGAGGCAGTTGACCTGATCTTCGAGACTTGGCCGGAGGCGCGGGTTTTGTGGGCGCATTCTGGCTTTGACGACCCGGCCAGCGTGTCTGACGCTTTGGACACTTATCCCAGGCTTTGGGCGGACTTGGCTTTTCGGTCGGATATGGTTTCACGCGGCCGTTTAGACCCGGATTGGAAGGCCGCGTTCGAGGCGCATCCCGAACGGTTCATGGTTGGGACGGACACATTTGCGCCTGAACGTTGGTACTATGTTGGCCCGCACGCAGATTTTTCGCGTGAATGGCTGGACCTGCTGCCGGATCGGATCGCAGACAACATCGCCTATGCCAACGCTGAACGTTTGCTGGCATCAGAATGATCCGCTGGGTTGCCTGGCTTCTTGCTTCACCGGGCGCAGCAATTGCTTGTAACGCTGTGGGGCAACGCATGGGGTCGGAAGCCCCAGATGCGCCTGCGGTTTATTTGGGTGTCAGCGAAATTTCGTTGGCCCAACCGTTTTCCGTTCTGATTTCAGTCTGCAGTGAAGCAACACCACATGAGGTGCGTGTTGATGCAATCATGCCCGCTCATCAGCACGGTTTGAATTACGTTCCCGAAGTTTCGGCAATGGGCGATGGAATGTTCCAGGTCGATGACTTGCTGTTTCACATGCCGGGACTTTGGGAGCTGCAAGCTGACGTTCACATCGGAGGGCGATCGCTGTCCTACACATCAGAGATTACGCTCAAATGAAGTTCTGGGCTTTAACCGCGCTATTGACGCTTCCGGTTGCGGTACACTCAGAAATTCTATTGTCCGAAGAGGAAATACAGCAAACGCTTTCCTTCGGGCCGTGGCCGCCAACATACCAGCCAGACCCCAGCAACCGCGTTTCAGGTGACACAAGAGCTATTTCGCTCGGCGCGGCTTTGTTCAACGATCCGGTGCTGTCGGTAGACGGCGCTTTTTCTTGCGCGAGTTGTCACGACCCCGAACAGGCATTTGCAACATCCGAGGCACGGGCGCTCGGCCGTGTCAGGTTGGATCGGAACACCCCATCCCTGAGAAACCTTGCGAGTCTGCGCTGGTACGGTTGGGGTGGCAAGAGCGATAGTCTCTGGGCAGCAAGTCTGCATCCGATCATCGAAGAACAAGAGATGGCTCACAGCAGCGAAAGTCTAAAGGCGGCAATTTCCGAGAGTTCTTATGTTGCTGATTTTGAGTCCATTTTCGGCAATATCCGAAGTCAAGACCCGGAGTTGGTCCTGGTCAACACGGCCAAGTCTCTATCAGCCTATTTGGAGACGCTTAGAACCGAGCGGACACAATTTGACAGTTTCCGCGATGCGCTGGAACGCGGAGATCTGTTGGCGGCTGCGAACTATCCCGAAGCTGCTCAGAGAGGTCTAAAGCTCTTTCTGGGGCGCGGGAAATGTGCCCTTTGCCACAATGGCCCGGCATTTTCCAACAATGAATTTCACGACGCCGGTGTGCCTTACTTCCTAAGCGAAACCGAAGTCGATGAAGGACGGTTCGGCGGGTTGAACTTCCTATTTTCAAGCGTCTACACACTGGACGGGGAATGGAACGACGATCCCGCCAAGCAAGGTGCGTGGGCGGTTCGCAGTGTGCATAGGCGTCATTCTGATTTTGGGACCTTTCGTACGCCAAGTTTGCGGGGTGTGGCTGAAACTCCGCCCTATATGCACGACGGCAGTTTGATCGACTTGGACGCGGTGGTCCGGCACTACAGCGAGCTTGATACCGAAAGGCTGCATGCCGACGGTGAGGCCATGCTCTCAGAACTGAGCTTGTCCGAGCAGGAGATCGCTGATCTCATTATGTTTTTGGAGACTTTGTCCGGCGTTGCATGGCCTTGAGATACTCCAATTCAGCCAAAGTGCCGCCTGAGTTATGCGGCACGTCGCATTTTGCTGACCCCCTTTCCACGTCAGAGAGTGTGGCCAACAAAACAAGGTCGTTGCAGTCGCCCGAATGATCTATGCCGAACCCCTTGTTGCCTACTTTGGTCGGGCCGTTCCCGAGTAAAATATCGTCTTGCTCCAGCGCCTGCCCACAAAAACTTTCGTCACTGGTCGCTTCGCATGCTAAAAGGCTGCACTAAGGCAATTGGGTTGGTCGCTTTTAACAAACGGCAAACGGGCAGGTGGCTCAATGACCGCCTCGAGAACTCCCACCTGCCGTTTCTACGACTCGACCTCGCGTTACAGCGTTTCAAACACATGCGAAATCTACAGAAATTCGCCGTCTTCAAATCCTCTGTATTTGACCACTTCAACTAGGAAAGATCGCTAACCAGCCCAAGCCCCTTCAGGCTGATCCGCCTCGCCGGTCGTTGCGAGTGGAGTCAACTTTGTTCCGGATAGGTTCGTGGTTCCCGCGGTAAACTGAGACTGGTTCGACTTCGTCTGACAGCACCGCCACCCATTCCCGACTTTCGCCACTGTTTTCTTGCCACGGGTTTCTGTGGGTAGTACCGTGCGCTGTGCCGCTCTGCCTCGATCAGAGAAAGCGCGATATGCAGACTGAGGCAGCTTTTCCGAAGCGTGCAAAGTTTACTTAAATCCGCCGCGGTCCATTCATCTCTCTGCTTCCATGATGTTGACTGAAAGATGGGATTGCCCACCTCTACAATAGCCAGACAGGAAACCTTTCGCGATCTCTACTCAGACAACACTGCGCCATTCAGGTCAAAGTGCTTTGGGAACATTGCACGCAGAAACCGGAAGACAATTCTCATTGCTTCGTCGCGGTCAAATGAATCCGGGTGGAGTAGGTAGTCAGTCCACATGCCTTCGAGCATTGCGAGTGTGCCGTGTGTGGCGTCCCTGGCAACTTGATTAGGGTGTTCCGTCCCAGTTTCTTTTGCAATTCGAGCGAAAGCGTTGAAAACCAAGTTCCGAAGCTTGGCGTCGCGGGTATCTGAAAACGCAGCGATTGCTGCTCTGTTTCGGGCCTCGCCTCGAAATGCGTACCAAATGGAGACGTTTTTCTTGTTGAGGATGGTTTCACTCAAGTCGCCCCGAACAATCATCTCAATATGTTCCTGTCCGGTTTGCCCGGTCGCTTTCAACAAGTCATAAATGCCGTTGTAGTATTGTTCGGATGAATAGCGGGCGGCTTCGTCGACCAAGTTGTCCTTACCACCAAAATGAAGATGAATCATTCCGCGGGACAGATTTGCGCGTTGGATGATTTCGCTGACTGAGGTCTCGGAAATCCCTTTCTCTGCCACCGAGTCGAGTACGGCCTCGATCAGAGAAAGGCGATTTCGTTCGCGTATTTCTTGTCGTCTTCCAGTCATATGATTAGGCGGCTCTATTTGTTTTCAGTCTCTTGCGGTGGCGTCTAGTGGCCGATGCGAAGTCGGCCAGCCCCGATGTTGAAATAATCAGTTGACACAACTAGTGCAAAAATCCCAGATTTAAATGGACGATTGTCCATTTTGTGATCGACTGTTGTCGCAGCATCGAAAACGACATTCAGCAGGGAAGCATGGCAGGAGTACTACGAAGTGAGACGGGCAAGGGCCTGGCACTTAGCGCGCCTGCGACGCTCTACGTGGGGCTGCTTGTAGCCGTACCGCTCTGTATTCTTGTCGCCTACAGTTTTTGGACCCAGACATATGTCCAGATTGACCGGACATTGACTTGGGCGAACTACCAAGAGGCGTTTACTGACCCCTTGGTTCGACACCTAATGATCCGTTCGGTTGCAATTGCGGGTGCGGTGACATTGGCAACGGTTTGTCTGGCCTATCCGATTGCCTACTTCATTGCTTTTCGTACGCAAAAAAAGACCCTCTGGCTGTTGCTGATCACTATTCCTTTTTGGAGCAGCTACCTTCTGCGCGTGTTCAGTTGGAAACTCATTCTTGGTTTCAACGGGGTGTTGAACTCGGCGCTGATTTCATTGGGTTTGATACAAGAACCACTGACATTTCTTCTCTACAATGAGTTTGCGGTGGTCCTTACGCTCGCCCACGCCTGGGCACCTTTTGCCATCCTGCCGATCTATGTATCGCTACAAAAGATTGACCGCAGCCTTTTGGAGGCCGCAACAGACCTTGGCTGCAGTAAGTTGGAGCGCTTTGTACGTGTGACACTGCCTCTGACGGTGCCGGGGATCATCGCGGCCTGCCTGATCATTTTCATCCCAACCGTCGGCGATTACGTCACTCCGGCCTTGGTCGGTGGATCTCAGGGTAAAATGGTCGCGAACTTGATCCAGGTGCAGTTTGGCGCCGCCAACAACTGGCCATTGGGTGCAACCTTGTCTCTTCTCGCCATGCTTTCGGTCGGCTGCGTTGCGATCCTGTTCGTGGTGGTCGTCACCGCATTGGGTCGGAGGATCAGATGACCAGGGTATTTCGCATCTCATGGTTGCTGGTTTACGCGATTGCCTACCTGGTGTTTCTCTATCTGCCGGTTTTGCTGTTGCCGCTGTTTTCGTTCAATGACGGAACCATCGTGGCGTTCCCGCTCAAAGGTTTCACGTTGAAATGGTACGCGCAGTTGGGTCAGCAAGACACGCTATTGCAAGCCATGGTGAATTCGCTGATCGTCGGCAGCGTGACAGCCGTGATGGCAACTTCTCTGGGTCTCTTTGCAGCTCGCGCCTATGTCCGTTATCGCTTCACTGGGCGTGAGTTGTCCGAGGGACTGGTCATGCTTCCACTGGTCATTCCCGGCATCATCGTTGCCAGTTCAATGCTGGTTCTGTTTATCAGCATCGGGCTGAAACCATCGCTGACCACCGTGATCCTTGGGCATGTGTTTGTGGCGCTGCCCTTTTCCGTGTCGATCATGAAGTCTGCGTTTGACGATTTCGACCAGTCTTTGGAGGAGGCCGCGTTCGATCTTGGTGAAAGCGTTGTTGGAACGTTTCGACGTGTTACCCTGCCAATCGTCGCGCCGGGTATCATTGCCAGCCTGTTGGTCACCTTTACAGTGTCGTTTGACGAGTTCGTCTTGGCCTTTTTCCTATCCGGAAACAGCCCAACACTGCCGGTTTATATCTGGAGCCAGATCCGCTTCCCGGCAAAACTGCCCAACACGTTGGCACTGGGGTCGCTGCTTTTACTGTCATCGGTCCTGCTGCTGTTGATTGCCGAATATTTCCGCCGCCGTTCCATCCAGTCCTCAGATTGAAGCCAAAGGAAGCAAGTAAGATGAGCGAACAGAACATCATCGAAATTCGGGGCGTAGAAAAACGCTTTGGTTCCTTTGTGGCTGTGTCCGATCTGAACCTGACCTTGAAAGAAGGTGAGTTCTTTTCGTTGCTTGGCCCTTCAGGCTGCGGCAAGACAACGGCTTTGCGCATCATCGCGGGCTTTCAGGATCACGAAGAAGGCGAGATCCGGATCGATGGTCGAACGATGGGAGAGGTGCCTGCCAATAAGCGCCCTACAAATATGGTGTTCCAAAGTTATGCGATCTTTCCGCACCTGAACGTTGGCGACAATGTTGGCTTCGGATTGCGCAAGACAAAGCTGTCTCGGAGGGAAATCAAAGAGCGTGTTGCCGAGGCGCTTGAAATGGTCGAGCTTGGCGGCCTGCAGGACCGAAAAGCCAACGAATTGTCGGGAGGTCAGCGGCAACGTGTGGCACTCGCCCGGGCACTCGTTATGCGGCCCAAGGTATTGCTATTGGATGAACCGTTGTCTGCGTTGGACAAAAACCTGCGCGAAACGATGCAGTTGGAGATGCGACGCCTTCAACAGAAGCTTGGAATTACTTTCGTCATGGTCACGCATGACCAGTACGAGGCGATGACCATGTCCGACCGCATCGGCGTCATGTTCGCCGGGCAGCTCAAGCAGGTGGATAAGCCAGAGGTCCTGTATTCCCAACCCTGCAACCGGGAAGTGGCTTCTTTCATCGGTGGAATGAACTTTCTGGATGCCGAAGTGACTTCGGAGAATTCTGAAACGCTCGAAGTCAACGTCAAGGGCTTTGGAAAGATGGAAATCGGGGTGAACCCCAACGTCCAGGTACATGACAAGGAACTCCTTGTCGGGGTTCGGCCTGAGCAACTGGAAATCAGCTCGGAAGAACCGGATGGCTACGATGCTCTTGTTCAGGGCGAGGTTTCGGACGTCGCCTTTTATGGTGAGAGTGTCCACTACTATGTGCGCGTCGACGGTCTGAAAGACAGCATCGCCGTCGCAGTACCAAACTACTTTCACACGGTCGACCACACGCGCGGCGATACCGTCTGGCTTGGCGTTCAAAGCGCCTCGGTGATTGATTTGGGTAAGCGTGAATCTTTGGGAGGAGAACAATGATTAAAACAGCATCACTTACGGCAGCCGTAGTTGCCACCTTTACCGCGGGCCAAGCTCTGGCGAACGCCGCTGACCTGACCGTTTTTGACTGGTCCGGATATGAGGATCAGGGTTTCTACGGCGATTATGTCGAAAAGTACGGTGGGGCGCCCAGCTACACCTATTTTGGCAGCGTGGAAGAAGCGTTCACCAAGCTTCAGTCCGGGTTTGAAGCCGATTTGGCTCACCCTTGCACAGATGCTCTGAGGAAATGGGTGGCGGCAGATTTGATCAAGCCAATCGACACCAGCAAGCTGGAGAATTGGGACAAGTTGATGCCCAAGATCAAAGAGGTCGATGGCATCACGATCGATGGGCAGACCTACATGGTGCCGTTTGAGTGGGGCAACACTGGCCTGATCTATCGCACCGATATGATTTCGGCGGATGATGTTTCGCTGCAATTGCTTGCAGATCCCGCCTATCAGGGCAAAGTCGCCATTCCGGACGCCGCTTCCAGTGCCTTTGCAATGGCAGCCTTGGCAACCGGCGCCTCCAGCTATACCGATATGAGTGACGAGGAATTCCAAAAAGCGGCGGACTATCTGCGCGCGGTTCATCCGAACGTGCGGTTTTATTGGTCCGATGCCGGCCAACTGGATCAGGCAATTGCCAGCGGTGAGGTCACGCTGGGTTGGGGATGGAACCAATCGGAACTGAACCTGATCTGGAACGAAACCCCAGCGGTCATGATGCGTGATGTGGACAAAGGCATCGCGACCTGGGTCTGCGGTTATGTACATCTGAAATCTGCGAAGCAGTCGGATGAGCAGGTCTATGACATGCTGAACGCGCTCAGCTCCGCGGCAAGTGGGAAGTACATCATTGAAAGTTGGGGGTACGCCCACGCCAATGAAGACGCTTTTGCAAAGGCAGACCCGGAGTTGATCGAAACTTACGGGTTCTCGGATGTGGACAGCTTCTTTGAAGGCAGCTTGTTCTTCGACGCCGTTAACCCCGAGTTGGAGGCCAAGATGTTGAAGGAATTCGAGCGCATTAAAGCGGGCTTCTAAGGGCGCTCTTACAACACAGCCGGGAATGGTGGGGATGTAGAAACCCTTCCATTCCCACGAAACTATTTCCGATTTTCTTGGAGGAAGCGCGGCAATGTCAGGCGCTGACGGATATTCTGTACTCTTTGAACCGGTTCAAATTGGGCCAGTGACGGCTCGAAACCGGTTCTACCAAGTGCCCCACTGCAACGGCATGGGGCACTTGCGACCGCAGGCCGAGGCTGCCATGCGGGCAATGAAGGCCGAGGGTGGTTGGGCCGTCGTCTCCAACCAGGAGACGGAAATTCACCCGACTTCTGACCTGTCCCCGTTTGCCGAAAACCGACTTTGGGATGAGCGGGATATCCCGGCGCTGCGCCTGATGACCGAGGCGGTGCATGGAAAGGGGTCTTTGGCGGCTATTGAATTGGCGCATAACGGTCACCACGCGCAAAATCATCTGAGCCGGGCCCCTTTGCTGGCGCCTTCAGAACTTGCCTTGCAAACTGCTTATCCCAAGCAAGCCAGGGCGATGGATAAGGCGGACATTCGCGAATTTCGCAAGTGGCATCGCGCAGCGGCTCGCCGTTCGCGCGAAGCCGGGTTCGACATCGTGTATGTATATGCCGGGCATCACATGACCTTGCCTCATCATTTCCTGCTGCCACAGTTCAATGATCGAACGGATGAGTATGGAGGTTCACTGGAGAACCGGGTGCGGCTAACCCGCGAGCTTCTTGAAGAAACCAAGGAAGAGGTTGGAGACGATTGCGCCATTGCCCTGCGATTTGCGGTTGACGAAATGCTCGGGGCAGACGGCATGCAAGCGCAGGAAGAAGGCCGTGCTGTAGTCGAGTTGCTGGCCGAGCTTCCTGACCTTTGGGATGTTAACGTGGCAGATTGGAGCAACGACTCTGCAACTACCCGATTCGAGCCCCGCGACGGCTTTCAAACCTCATATATCGAATTCGTGAAACAGGTGACTTCCAAACCTGTTGTTGGCGTCGGGCGTCTTACGTCGCCGGATTTGATGGCGTCACTGGTCAGGAAAGGCATTCTTGATTTTATCGGCGCGGCGAGGCCATCCATCGCTGATCCGTTTCTGCCCAACAAAATCAAGGAAGGTCGCATCGAAGAAATCCGTGAGTGCATCGGTTGCAATATCTGTGTTTCATCCGACTCTCTCGGTGTCCCCATACGCTGCACACAAAACCCGACCATGGGCGAAGAGTGGCGGCGGAAATGGCATCCAGAGTTCATTGAGCGTCGGGGGAAAGAGAAAACTGCGCTCGTTGTGGGCAGCGGACCAGCCGGACTTGAATGCGCCATGCAATTGGCGCGGCGGGGATACGAGGTAACTCTGGCGGAAGCCAAGCAAGAGCTTGGCGGCCGTGTCTTGCAGGAGTCTGGTCTGACCGGGCTGTCCGCTTGGAAACGCGTCACAGATCATAGGATTTATGACCTTAGGCAAAGAGGGAACGTTCAACTGTTCACCGACAGCCTGTTGTCAGCAACCGAGGTTGTCGAGCTGGCTATTCCGAACGTCTTTGTCGCAACTGGCGCAAAATGGCGACGAGACGGGCGCGGGAAATCTGGATTTCACGGCGTATCAATAAGCGCCGGCGCTCAGGTATTTACGCCGGATGACATTATGTCAGGGACACTGCCGGGGAGCGGTCCGGTTTTGGTCTACGATGATGAACAGGCATATCTCGGTGGTGTATTGGCGGATCATCTGGCTCGGGCTGGACATGAGGTCGTCTTTGTAACCCCGGCTTCAATGGTTTCGCCGTTTACTGAACTAACGCTGGAACAAACTCGAGTACAACGCAGTCTTCTGGAGGGCGGCGTTCAACTGGTCCTGTCTCATACATTGGACAACGTGGCGCCGGGGCAGGCGACCGTGCGATGTGCGTACACGGGGCGAGAACAGACCAAAGACTGTGGTTCAGTTGTGTTGGTGACGCAGCGCGCGCGCGAAACCAACCTCTACGATGAGCTGCGCAGCTTGGCCAGCAACCCGCTGACTACGTTGGAATTGATCGGGGATGCAGCAAACCCCGGCTTGATCGCGGACGCAGTATATTCGGGCCACATGGCTGCTCGGAATTTCGAGCGCGAGGCGGGCGAAATTGACCGCGAATTTTTCCGTCGGGAACTCGTTTCCCTTGAATTTGTTTGAGGTGCGCCATGCCAAAAGATGATTTGCAAGTTATGCGCGACTTGATGGGCTCGCAACGTGAAGGGTTCGCCTTGCCTCGTCACTTCTACACGTCTCAAGCCGTATACGAGAACGATATCAGTGCGTTCTGGAACCGAAACTGGATCTGGGTCGGCCATGTTAGCCAGGTCCCTGAGCCGGGTGATTATTTCCTGTTCGACTATGGACCCGAGTCCATCATTATCGTTCGGGATCGTGAGGGCGAAGTGCGCGGGCATCTGAACGTATGCCGCCATCGTGGATCGCGGGTTTGCATCGAACGGAAAGGCAAAGCCCGCAACTTCATATGTCCGTATCACGCGTGGACTTTCGACTTGAACGGCAAACTGCGGAACGGTCGATCAATGGGATCGGATTTTGATCCGGGCCAGTATGGGTTGTTCCCGGTTCAGGTGAAGATATACCAAGGTCTGATATTCGCCTGTGCAGCCGCGAATGCACCACCTCTGGATGCCGCGTTGGAGCGACTCGCCCCACTTTCAAAGCCGTTTGACTTTGAAAATCTGAAGGTCGCTCATGAAGCCTCGTATCCGGTTCCCGCGAACTGGAAACTGGCCTTGGAAAACTATCTGGAGTGCTATCACTGCGCCCCGTCTCATCAGGACTATTCGCGCAGTCACTCGTTGAAAGATCCTGCTCAAGTTCTTGAGTTCAGTGGCGCTCTTCACGAGCGGATGGACGAAGTCGGAGTTCCCTTGGAGGAATTGGACCTGACCGGAGAAAACGCGTTCGCGCCGGGTGCAGATGTCTATTGGCGGCGCTACCCGCTGTTTCCCGGGTATTTGACGGGCAGCAAGGATGGTACGCCTTTGGCTCCCGCTCTTGGAGAGCTAAAGGGTCACGACGGCGGTGCCACCGATCTGGGGATCGGGACTTTGAACTACTTCCTCGTTTATGCAGATCACATGGTCGGCTACCGGTTCGTTCCGCGCGCCCTGCAGGAAACGGATATTCAGATCGTTTGGTATGTGCGCGGCGATGCTCGAGAGGGTCGTGACTACGACAAGAATGCGTTGACATGGCTCTGGCATGTCACGTCGCTCGATGATGAGCGGATCATCCGTCACAATCAGGAAGGTGTGAACTCCCACCATTTCGTGCCGGGACCGCTGTCCGAGATGGAGTGGAGCATTCCTGGTTTCTATCGCAACTACTTCAGCATGATCTGACACGCTCAGAATTCGGAGAAACACCATGACAGAGTTAACGAAGCGCAGATCAAGACGGCGCGGGGGCGGGCGCGAGGCACGTGCTGCCGTGCGAACCAGCAATGTCGCTTCGCAGGCAATCTGGCCGGGGATTGCCGGAGGAAGATACAAGCCCCTTTCAGACGCTGACATTGCGCGCATTCATGAAGCCGCCCTGAGTATTCTGGAGCGTACGGGCGTCGGTGATCCAACACAGGAAGTTCTTGATCTCGTGCTGCCCAAAGGGGCGACGGTGAACGAGCACGGCAGGCTATGCTTTCCTCGGGCCTTGATGGAAGACCTGTTGGCCAAGACCGCAAGCGAATTCTATGTCCATGCACGCGGATCTCGGGCCGGAAAGGACGATATGCACTGCACCAAGGACAAGGTGTATTACGCAAATTCCGGTACGGCGGTGACAACGTTTGACGCGGAAACGCGCAGTTACCGACCATCGACGCTCAAGGATATCTACGATTTCACCCGTCTTGTAGACCGGCTCGACAACATTCACATGACCGGTGATACGGTTCTGGCAACGGATGTCCCGCAGGACTACGAGCATGACATGAGCATGCTATACGCCATTCTGGCGGGAAGCGAGAAACCGTCCTGCCTGACATTCCGCACGCGCGAACACATAAAAGACGCCATTCATATGTTCGATTTGGCATCGGGCGGGGAGGGAAAGTTCCTTGAAAAGCCTTCGGTGATTTTTGGAGGCTGTCCCATCGTCTCACCGCTTCGGTTCGGGCGGGAAAACCTGGAAATCCTGATTGATACTGCAAAAATGGGCCTTGTCTGCGACCTTGCCGTTCCGCCACAAGCCGGAGCCACGTCACCAGCGCCATTGGCCGGCACGCTGGCGCAGGCGGTGGCCGAGACCCTTTCCTGCGTGGCCGTTGCCAACCTGATCAACCCAGGAACACCTGTCGTCTTTGCGGCTTGGCCGTTCATTACTGATCTGCGCACTGGATCGTTTACTGGCGGAAGTGGCGAGCAGGCTTTGATTTCAGCCGCTGCTATTCAGATGGGCAACTTCTACAACCTACCAACCAGCGTCGGATGTGGAATGACGGATTCCAAAATCCCCGATGCGCAATATGGGCTGGAAAAAGCGCTTACCTTCGCTTTGGCGGCCCATGCGGGAGCAAACCGGTTGTGCGAGTTTGGTGGAATGCTCGGCAGCCTGATGGGCTGTAGCTTTGAGTCAATGGTGATCGACAACGAGGCAGCGGGCATGATCTCTCGAACACTGCGCGGGATCGAGGTGAGTGACGATACGCTTTCGGTCGACGTCATCCATGAATGCGCAACAGATCCCGGTCATTTCCTTGGTAATGCGCAGACCTTGCAATACATGGAGACCGAGTATGTCTACCCAACCTTGATGGATCGGGAGCTTACCGACACTTGGGAGAAGGCAGGCCGTCAGGATATGTTCGAGCGGAGCAGGTCGGTTGTGAACGATATCCTATCCAATCACTACCCGAACTACTTTGGCAGCAAGGCTGATGAAGAGGTTCGATCCAAGTTTCCGATCAAGTTGCCGCCTGAAGTAATGCGGGCTGGGTGAGCGTAGCAGGTCGCGGTAGGGGCTCGCCACTTGCAAGGTTGCGAGGCCACCCCGAAGCCATTCCTAAGTTCTCAACGCATTCTGGCGCGTCAGGTCCTCGGTCGCCAGCCGGATGCCCTTTTCAAGGATGTCGAACATCTGGTTCAACTCGTCTTCCGAAATGATCAACGGCGGAGAAAACACACACATATTGATGATTGGCCGCAGGATCAGTCCGTTCTCCTGACAATGATGATCGATCAATGCGCCAACTGATTTATCAAGATCCAGCAAGTTATCGGCTTTGGCGTCCGCAACACACTCAACACATCCAACCAGCCCCATACCGCGGGCATCACCGACGAGCGGCAATTCAGCTAGGGCCTGAAGGCGTTCTGCGAACAGCGGCGTGATCGCGCGGACATGCTCAAGAACGCCGTCACGCTCCATGATTTCGATCGTCTTCAAACCGGCCGCCGCGCTTACTGGGTGGCCCGAATAGGTGAAGCCATTAGAAAAGGTAGCGTCCTGGGCGTGTTCGCCGCTTATTTCTGCTATCAGCCGATCAGAAATGATGCAGGCCCCCATCGGCACATACCCTGAAGTCATTCCCTTCGCGCAGGTGATGATATCCGGCTGAATACCGAAGACGGCTTCGGACGCAAACCAATGCCCAAGCCGTCCGAACCCAGTCACAACCTCGTCCGAGATATACAGGACATCGTACTTTCGGCAGATTTCCAGACAGCGCAGATGATATCCCGGTGGAGGTACGATGACACCTCCAGAGCACAAGATCGGTTCAGCGATAAAAGCTGCGACCTTGTCTGCTCCGGTCTGCAGGATCATGTTTTCCAGATCCGCTATTTTTTCGTCCAGAAAGTCGTCGACTGTCTGCTCGGGGCGACGCGTATAAGGATTCACATTCGGCAGGAAGCGCGTCAGGTGACTTGCCTGGTCCAGCCAACCTTTGTCTCGCTCTTTTCCGGACACTGAGGCCGCCAGGTAGGTCGATCCGTGATAGGCTTTCTGCCGCGATATCACGATCTTCTTTTCAGGCTTGCCCAGAAGGTTGTTGCGAAACTGCACAAACCGAAGAGCGGAATCCACGGCGGTTGAGCCACCTGTCGTGAAGAACACATGGTTCAGGTCGCCCGGCGTCCTCTTGGCGATCTCATGCGCCAACCGGGCGGGGGCTGAGTTGGCATTGTTGAAGGGCGAAAAATACGCCATCTCTTTCGCCTGCTGGGCCATGGCATCGGCAATTTCAGTGTTTCCATAGCCCAATTGCATACACCACATGCCAGCAGGGCCGTCTATTAGGCGCTTTCCGTCCTCAGTGAAGACGTGAACGCCCAGACCGCTTTCTGCAAAGGTGCGTTCGTTTTGGCCCAGGCATGACATACCTTCCCACGGGTGCAGGAAATGTTCGTTGTCCCACTCGCGAATGGACCGAAAGTCAGAGTTGGAAAGGGTCATGCAGCGCCTTGATGAAATGGAAATCACAAAATGAACGAACATTCATTCAATGTCAATTCTTGAACTTTCGCTCTGCTGAATGCGAGAAGACAAAGTGCGACCACCCAGCGGAGGACAAACAAGATTACTCTCGAGCCCAATATACCAACCAATGCCCGTGATCTGGGTAAGCTGCAGAACCGAAAGCAGTTGATCCAATCGGCTGCAGACGCCATCCATAAGTACGGAATTCGCGGCACAACCTCGGCGAGAATCCAAGAGTTGTCGGGACTGTCGCAAGGGATGGTAAACCTACACTTTGGCTCCAAAGAAAGGCTGCTGCTTGCGGTGGCTGAGGAATTGTCAATCCGCTACGCGGAGCAGTGGAAGGGCATCGCAGCCAATCCCGACTTGGACCCGGCAGACAAGTTAATCTCTATCATCAAAGCAGACTTTGATCCCTTGGTCCTAAATGCACGGGACGTCGCAATCTGGTTTTCCTTCCGGGCTGAAGCGGTCTCGAACCCGAAGGTATTTCCTTTCATCGACTCGCGAGACAAAGGTTTCAGGGCGGCGATACTGGAGCTGTTGGAGCAAATAAAGGTCGAAGGCCAGTACGATGACGTAGACGCCAAACTTGCAACAGACGCATTGGTTGCTTTGCTGGAAGGACTCTGGACCGACTACCACTTGCACACAGATATCTTCAAACCCTCAGAGGCTTTGAGGATCTGCCTGTTCGTACTGCAATCGATGTTTCCAAAACACTTTAGCAATCAGAAGATCTAAGGATGAAGGTGGCTTTGGAAAATAGGAACCTACCAAGGTCAATCCCTAATCCGTCCGTGTCTCGTGAATGAATCGCCGCAAGTCATTAGTCATTGGTTGGGCCCATAAGCCGCACATGAGCAATGCAAAACACCAAATAGCAGCGCGCCGATGATCAGCGAACTAGCCGAAGCTTCCAACCCGCGGCCGCGCGCGATCAGCAAGATTCCAATAACAAAGTCAGTAGAAAACCCCAGATGATAGTATGAGCTGCGCCGGCATCTTCAATCCCACCGGACATGACCGTTTGCGCAACAAGGACATCAGCGTCGGCATATGTAGCAAGAAGTCGCATGGTTGGGGGCAGGACATCCAAACGGACACCAACCTCATTGGTTGCTCCTAACGATGTCGGACGTTCGTCAGAACTGCCGACATGACCGGGTTACGGACAAAGTCATCTAGGATTCTTCAAACAGATCGGTCATCCGTAGGATTACACTACACGGCGGTGGAGAGTTGTTGTCTCTTCTGGGAGTATAGTGTCTCAATTCAAGCCCTCCTTGCATGCTGAGAAGGCCGTTATGGCTCACCGGTGTCCAGAAACCTTCCGGTTGAGCCTTTCTGTGTGTCTGACGGTATCGTTCACAAAACTAGGTTGCTGGATGCTCGGGTGCGTCACCCAAAGCCAGTAGTAAAAGGATGGCCAAAAGCGGTGATCCAACCAGACCGATCAGGAACCAGATCAAACCGGATCGGTTACGCCGCCCCGCCATCGTGATCGGCAGGATATAAAGCCAGATCACGCCAAGCAGCAAGGCTAGCATAAATATCAGTTGGATAACTGGTGCGTCCATTAAATTTCGCCTTTCGTATCTTGACGCCATGTATAGCACGGCTGATCAAGTTTGACAGACGGTGGCCCGAATGCGCTCTTGGGAAAAATTAAGTCGCGACATTGGTCCCGGGCGTCCTGGCACTCTCCCGGTGGCCTCCTTGGCTATTAATCGTTATAATCCCAAGGGTTGGGGCGTTCCGGATAGCACAGTAGATAAGTCGGGAATGCCGACAAACTTTCTGTGCGTTGGGGGAACTCTCTAAGTCTAGCCAAAATCTGCAGGTTGGCCAAAAATCAGTGGTTTTCTGCCAAGACGTTTAACTGTTGGTCACGTGACTAAAGAAAAGACCGCTTTCCGATCTGAACTGCCAATCTCGCTCAAAGCTTCACCCGCAGCACTGCTGGGCTGGGTGATAGCTAGAATAGTGGTCAGTGCGACGACGGACTCCTTGACTTTCACACTCTACTCAAAATCCTTGCAGTCGATGAGGGAGAGAGTTTGTGCAAGCTGAGGGATTTGTCAAAGGGCGGCCGATTGACCTGGCGGTATTGGACTACGGGCTGTTCAAGGTTCATTCCACTGGTCGCATCATTGGGATCTGCGGCTTTCTGATCCGGACGGATCTGGGAGAAGCCATACTCATCGACACCGGGTTTCCCGAAAAATATGCGACCGATACCGAAGCCGCGGTCAAAGAAGATCTTTTGTTCGAGTTTGGCGAAGTCCTGAAATGTGAACCGGAAAATCTGCCACGCGCGCAACTGGCAAAGCTCGGTCTCATTCCATCAGACATTACGTTGCAGATTTGTACCCACACTCATATCGACCATATCGGGGCATTGGGCGACTTTCCTGGCATTCCGATACTAATATCTTCCGTCGAGCGGGCTCTGCCGCGTCCATTGTATTGGGGCGGTGTGCGGCCTTTGGAATGGCCCGATCGGGATTACCTCTTGGTTGATGGCGACGGAGAGGTTGGACCAGGTATCCTGGTATTGGCGGCACCTGGTCATGCACCAGGCCAGATCGCCCTGATGGTCGATCTTCCCTCGGGTCCGGTTTTGCTCACCAGTGACGCGATATCCCGACCGTCAGAAATCGATGAGAAATTTGCAGGGTCATGGGACGAAGAAGCCGCGATTGCCAGCGCAGACAGGTTGATGCGTCTAGCATCCGAGCGAAACGCCTTTGTGATCTATGGGCATTGTCCAAATCAATGGCCAGTTCTGAAGAAAGCACCAGAGGTCTACCGTTGACCCCAACCGGTGGTCCACCTTTCCCGAAATCGATTGATCTTCCTGAAAACTACCTGACGTCCCGCCCTTGATTCAGAATGATTACATTTCCGCTGGAAACGTCACCGGCCGGTGAAATGAGAAAACTGACCCAAGAGGCGACTTGCTCGGGCTGCATCGCATGACCATGCGGCATGGCGCCAACGGCTTTCTCCAAGACTTCCTCAGACAAGACATTGAACAAGGGCGTCTCGGTCATGGCTGGCGCCAGCGAGTTCACACAGATTTTTTCCTTTGCGTATCGACGGGCTAGGTCTTTCGTAAGGGTATCCATCGCCGCCTTTGATGCCCGGTAGTGCGGAGGGTCAAATACATCGAAATTGTAAGCTCCGTTTGATGAGATATTCACAATCTTTTTGACGCCCTCGCGTTCCAACATCAATCGGACAGCCTGCTGGCAACAATGGAACGCAGAGTTGAAATTGATTGCCATCTGCCTTTCCAGTTCCTCGGGCGGTATATGCGGGAAGTCGGACATGAAGCAGGTGCCAGCGTTGTTTACCAAAGCATCGAGGCCGCCATAAGCTGACTTTATGCCATCAAACGTCTGCGCGATTGCAACTGGATCCGTCAAGTCAACGCAGAATTGTGTGAAATTTGAACCTAACTCTGCCGCCAGTTCATCCAAGCCCTCCTCGTTGAGGTCCAGTCCAAGGACGTGGAACTCACATGTCCGCAATTGGCGGCAGATAGCCTGTCCCATCCCTCCCGCGGCACCAGTCACAACGGCTGTTTTCATAGTAACTCCTCGAACCCTGGCGAAACAGTGGATATCTTGAACTACAGAAGGAAACCCGCAACGCAGGTTTCTGCAAGTATGGATAGTCAATCTCTAAAAAAATTCGGTGAGCGTCTGGTTTGGGCTCGGAGTTAGACCTTGCGATGTCATTCCACCGCGCTTTGGCGCCGGATGTGCTTTTCGACGTTGCAACTGAAGCAAACGGCAGCATGGTCCGCAATGCAGACGTTCAAGCAAGTTGCAGCGAATGACCGCTTTGAGCCCATACCTACCCGGTGTGCTCCCCGCAGCGAATGTCAGCTTGTCCGGGCTGCTCCATGCTCGTGCGCGGCGTCCTCGCGCCGTTCCTCAAGTGCCTGTCGGACAATTTGGTACGAAGATGACAAGAATAGGCTCGCCATGATCGCAGCGACAATGAGGTCAGGCCAGCCCGTTGCGGTGCCCCAGACACCCAAAGCGGCAATCATCACGGCCACATTGCCGATGGCGTCGTTCCGCGAGCATAGCCAAACCGACCGCACGTTGGCGTCTCCATCCTTGTAGCTGACAAGCAAGAGTACGCTCGCAAGGTTTGTTGCGAGAGCCAGCGCACCGATGATCCCCATGATTTCGGCCTCTGGAACACCCACGTAGAACACCCGATAGACGGTCGAACCAAACACCCACGCGCCCATCAGGAAGAGGCTGATCCCCTTCGCCAAGGCTGCGTTCGTTCGAGCGCGAACAGAAGCACCGATCACGGCGAGGGAAATACCATAGGTGAGCGCGTCCCCAAGGAAGTCTAACGCGTCTGCTTGAAGTGCCTGAGACTTTGCATAGTGTCCGGCGGTCATCTCGACCACGAACATTGTCGCATTCAGCGCGATGACGATCCATAACCGGCGTTTGTATTCGTTCGACATCCCGTCAAACTTCACGTCGCTACCGCAGCATCCTGCCATTTTTGAAACCTCTTCAGAATCGCCTCGGTTCTAATGTAGTCTCTCTAGTGACTAGAGGTTCAAGAGGGTTTTCGCATGTTCTCAATTGGAGAGCTTTCGAAGCGGACGAAGGTCAAAGTGCCTACCATCCGCTACTATGAAGAAATGGGTCTCCTGGCTCCACCGGAACGTACAGCAGGCAACCAGAGGCGTTACACAAACGATGGTCTGGAACGCCTGAGCTTCATCCGTCATGCGCGTGATCTTGGCTTCTCCATCGACGCGATCTCATCTCTGATCGAGTTGCAAAACCATCCAGACCGATCATGCGAAGCCGCCACCGAGATCGCCGAAGGTCAGTTGTCCGAAGTGCGAGCCAAGATCAAACGACTCAAAGCGCTTGAGAACGAACTGAAGCGTATTGCTCAAGGATGTGATGGTCGCGGCGTGGCAGAGGACTGTTATGTCTTGGCCTCGCTCGCAGACCATGACCTATGTGGCCGGGATCACTGACCCTCGAAAGCTGACATCTATTCGGTAACTCCGAACGGCAGCTTTGTCCGCACAGCAGACGTACGTCGCAAGTCTTTTCAATGTCTACCGTGCGGACCTAATATTTCGGTGGTGTGATCTGCTCAAACGACCGCTTTGTGCGCATTGCAAATGAGCGAAAGCACCTCGGGATGATTGGAAATCTGGCGGCGGGTCCAAAACAGCGTGGCAATCGCTTTAAGAAGCGGACAATTATCCAGTTTGTGAGCAGCACAGTTCCCGTCAGCGCTATCTGGATTTACTTGTCGGAACACGAAGCTTGATGATTGCGGTTTGTGTTCCTCTTGTCTGAGTAATAGACACATGATGCGGTGTTCTTTGGGAGAGTGGCTGTCCTCCTGAAGTCCCCTGTCGCTTGTGTTTAGCAAATCAATACCAGGTTGAACGATTGACATGCATTCGCAGTTGGTATGCTATCCGCAACCATAACGTTAACAGAAATTTGCGACACGGTATCGTGAATTCAATGCGGTCAAACGACTGCAACATGGGAGAAAATAATGAAAAATCCAATACTCGTACTGACGCTTTTGATGACGACGACGTCTTTGGCCAGTGCCGAAACTCTGCGTTGGGCGCGCTCGGGGGATGCGCTGACGCTTGACCCGCATTCGCAGAACGAAGGGCCAACGCATACCGTGCGCCACCAGATGTATGAACCTCTGATCATTCGCGATACGAGCGGTGCTTTTGAGCCTGCGCTGGCGACCGATTGGGCCCCCAGCGAGAGTGATCCGAATGTCTGGGTATTCAACCTGCGTCAGGGCGTGAAATTCCATGACGGCGCCGATTTCACAGCAGAAGACGTGGTGTTCAGCATCAACCGGGCGAAGCAGCCGAACTCGGACATGAAAGAACTGATCAATTCGATTGTCGAGGTACGCGCTGTCGACGACCACACGATCGAGATCGAGACGGACGGTCCAAACCCCATTCTTCCTGCGAACCTCACAGACCTGTTCATCATGGACAAAGGCTGGACCGAGGCGAATAACGCGGTCAACGTTCAGGACTTTGAAGGCGGCGAGATCACCTTTGCGACCGTCAATGTGAATGGAACCGGCCCCTACAAACTGGTCAGCCGCGAACCGGACGTCAAAACGGTGATGGAGCGGAACGAGGATTATTGGGGGCGCGATCAGTTCCCGATGGCGATCAGCGAAATCATCTATACACCGATCCAGAATGATGCGACCCGCGTTGCGGCGATGTTGTCGGGCGAGGTGAACTTCCTTCAGGATATGCCGGTGCAGGACCTGGACCGGGTGAATGCCGTCGACGGTTTGGTCGTCAAACAAGCGCCGCAAAACCGGGTGATCTTCTTTGGCATGAACCAGGGCGCGGATGACATCGAGGCGGATAACGTCGATGGTAAGAACCCCCTTGCCGACGTCCGCGTTCGTCGGGCCATGTCCAAAGCGATCAATCGAGATGCCATCCAACAGGTGGTCATGCGCGGTCAGTCGCAACCTGCCGGGATGATCGCCCCGCCGTTCGTGAACGGTTGGACTGCCGAGATGGACGGTGAAAGCAGCACGGACGTTGAAGGTGCAAAGGCGCTTTTGGCCGAAGCGGGTTATCCGGACGGATTCTCGATCCGGCTGGATTGTCCCAACGACCGGTACATCAATGACGAAGGTATCTGTCAGGCCGCTGTCGGGATGCTGGGTCAGATTGGCATCACTGTGAATCTGGATGCCAAACCGAAGGCGCAGCACTTCCCGCTGATCACGGACGGAAAGACCGATTTCTACATGCTGGGCTGGGGCGTTCCGACGTATGACTCGGAATACATCTTCAACTTCCTGGTCCATGGCCGTGAAAGCGACATTGGGACGTGGAACGGCACCGGGTATGACAATGATGAGTTGGATGCCAAGATCGAGTCGCTGGCCTCGAACACGGATCTCGTCGCGCGAGATCAAGCGATCGCCGAGATCTGGCGCGTGGTGCAGGATGAACAGTTGTATATTCCGATCCACCATCAAGTGTTGAACTGGGGTATGGCTGAAAACCTGGACATCAACGTTGATCCCGAAGATCAGCCTATGGTCAAGCATTTTGGCCTGAAGTAAGAAACGTGACCGGGCCTCGGGATGCGAGGCCCGCCACCAAAGAGTGGGAGCTATCATGAAACGTCTGACCACTGCCGCGCTATTCTGCGCGCTTGCCTTGCCCGTCGCAGGCGAAGAGTTCACGTTTGCCGTTACAACGGACCCGCAAACAATGGATCCTCATGCTGTCAACTCTGCCCCGGTTCTAGGTTTCTTGAACAACGTCTACGAAGGGCTTGTGCGCAGGGGCAAGGACATGACCATTGAACCGGCGCTGGCCACGAGTTGGGAAACCATCGGGGACGGAGCTGGATGGCGGTTCAAACTGCGCGAGGGCGTAACGTTTCATGATGGTTCTGAATTCAATGCGGATGACGTGATCTTCTCGTACCAGCGGGCGTCTGACGAAAAGTCGGACACACGCAGCTGGTTCGCACCCGTCAGCGAGGTGGTGAAGGTTGACGACTACACCGTCGATGTCATGACCACCGCGCCGAACCCGATTTTTCCGGACAGCATTGCCAACTGGATGATCATGGATAGCGGCTGGGCCGAGGCAAACGACGCAGCACTGCCTGACAAAGAATCGGGCAACTATGCGACCCTGAACGCCAATGGCACCGGTGCTTTCCGAGTTACCGCTCGAGAGCCGGGCCTGCGCACTGTTCTGGAGCCGTTCGACGGCTGGTGGGACACAGCAGAACACAACCTGACCCGCGCTGAATTGGTGCCAATCCAAAACCCGGCAACCGCTCTGGCGGCTTTGTTGTCCGGAGATGTCGACTTCATCAACCCGGTCCCAATTCAGGATGTGGCTCGGTTGCAAGGCAATCCGGATGTGAAGGTCATTCAGGGCGTCGAAGCGCGCGTGATCATGCTGGGGTTTGATCAGCAGGAAGGCGCGAGCGAAGCCGGGCAGGGTGGCTCGGACCTTTTCCGAGATGTGCGCGTCCGCGAGGCGGTAGCAAAGGCAGTTAACGTTCCCGCTATCCTGCAAACCATCATGCGCGGCAATGCTGAGGTGGCGAGCCAGTTGGTCAGTCCTGCGATGCGCGGCTATTCGGCTGCAAATGCGGACCCCTATGGCTACGATCCCGAGGGTGCCAAGGCTTTGCTGGCTGAGGCTGGCGCTGAGGGGGCCGAGATCAGCTTTAAGTGCCCCAACAATCGCTACCTGAACGACGAAGCTGTTTGCCAGGCGATCACCGCCATGCTGTCTCAGGCCGGGCTGAACGTGACGCTCGATGCGATGCCGGTTCAGAACTACTGGCCTGAACTGCGGGCCGACAATTTTGATATGTATCTGTTGGGTTGGTCACCCGGTACGTTTGATGCCGAGCATCCCGTGCGTTTTCTCGCTTCGACCCCGAATGAGGAAAAGAAGTTGGGTTCGTGGAACTTTGGCGGCTATTCGAACTCTCGCGTGGATGAATTGCTGCCGCTGATCCAGTCCGAGATTGACGAACCCAAACGTCAGGCAATGCTGGACGAGGTGGCAGGTATCCTGCACGATGAGGTGGCCTATGTACCGCTTTACGTTCAACCGCTGGTCTGGGGCGCGCGCAGCAATATCGGGCTGACACAACGGCCCGACAACTTCTTCCTTCTGCGCTGGGTAACGGTCAACTAAATGCTGTCATACATTATCAGGCGTGTGGCTCAGTCGGCGCTGGTTCTGTTCGTCGTGGGCCTGGTCGCCTTTTCCATGTTCCGCTTTGTCGGAGATCCGATCGACAACATGCTGGGGCAAGAGCGGACCATGGAAGATGTGGAACGTCTGCGGTCGCAGTTGGGGCTCGATCAGCCGTTTCCGGTGCAATATGTGAAGTTTTTGCAGGAAGCGGTACAGGGCAATTTCGGCGTCAGCTTCCGTCAAGGGCGTCCGGTCGCGGAAATCCTGGCCGAACGCGCTCCGGCAACGTTGGAACTGGCGCTGGTCTCAGCCGTATTTGCCATAGTCTTGGGCATCGCGCTGGGTGTGTTCACCGCAATCCGGCGAGACGGGTTTGCAGCGAATTTCATCATGTCAGCCTCTCTGATCGGGGTGTCCCTGCCGACGTTCCTGATCGGGATCCTGTTGATTTACATCTTCTCGGTCGAACTTGGCTGGCTGCCCAGTTTTGGACGCGGAGAAGTCGTAGATCTGGGCTGGTGGAACACAGGCTTGCTGACAAGCAGTGGACTCAAGGCGCTGATCCTGCCCGCGATTACACTGGGTCTATACCAGATGACCCTCATCATGCGGCTGGTGCGCTCCGAGATGTTGGAAGTACTCCGGCAAGACTATATCCGCTTTGCCCGCGCCCGTGGGCTGAGTGACCGGACCATCAATTTCCGCCATGCGCTGAAGAATACCATGGTCCCCGTCATCACGATTATCGGCCTGCAACTGGGGGCCATCATCGCCTTTGCCATCATCACCGAGACGGTGTTTCAGTGGCCGGGCCTGGGCCTTCTGTTCATCAATGCAATCCAATTCGTGGATATCCCTGTCATGGCAGCATACCTGATGATGATCTCGGTCATCTTTGTCACCATCAACCTTGCGGTCGATATCCTTTACGCCTTCATCGACCCGCGCCTGAGGGTCAGCGCATGAGCCGTGTGAAACGCATTCTGGACAGCGACCAGTTCTACGCCTTCCGCCGCTCGCCTGTCGCCATGGTGTCGGCGACAGTGGCATTGATCCTGATCCTGGCCACGATCCTCGCACCACTGATTGCGCCGACAAACCCGTTTGATCCGGCCAGCCTGAACCTGATGAACGGCTTCACCCCGCCGATGGAACCCAATGCCTTTACAGGCGAAACCTTCCTGATGGGCACAGACGATCAGGGGCGTGATGTGTTCTCGACCATCCTCTACGGAATGCGGATCTCGCTATTCGTTGGGGTGGCGGCCGTTCTGTTCGCGATGGTTCTGGGGATCATTCTGGGCCTGTTATCAGGGTATTTCGGCGGTTGGACCGAAACCATCATCATGCGCACGGCGGATGTGCAGCTGACTTTCCCATCGATCCTTCTGGCCATGCTGATCTTTGGGATCGCCAAAGGCATTACCCCGGTGGAGTATCGCGACCAGATGGCGATCTGGGTGCTGATCCTGGCCATTGGACTGTCCGATTGGGTGCAGTTCGCTCGTGTCGTCCGGGGCGCAACGTTGGTTGAGAAGAACAAAGATTACGTCGCCGCCGCGCGCATCATCGGGCAAAGCCCGCTGACCATCATGCTGCGCCATATCCTGCCCAATGTACTGTCACCGGTGCTGGTGATCGCGACTATCTCATTGGCGCTGGCGATCATTGCCGAGGCGACGCTCAGTTTCCTTGGCGTTGGCGCGCCACCGACCCAGCCCTCGCTGGGGACGCTGATCCGCATTGGGCAGGGATTCCTGTTCTCGGGCGAGTGGTGGATCCTGTTCTTCCCGGCCTGCACCCTGCTGGCACTGGCGCTGAGTGTGAACCTGCTGGGCGACTGGCTGCGTGACGTTCTGAACCCGAGGCTGAAATGACCGATCCCGTTCTTTCGATCCGCAACCTGACTGTGGAAATCCCCACACGCCACGGCATCTTCAAGCCGGTCGAGCATGTGACCTACGACCTGCATCCTGGCGAGATCCGGGGCGTTGTCGGCGAAAGCGGTGCTGGCAAGTCCATGACCGGCAACGCCGTGATCGGCCTTCTGGACCCCCCGGCCCATGTCTCCGAAGGTGAGGTCTGGCTGAACGGTCGCCGGATTGACGAACTGGACGCCGAGGACAAACGCCGAATCCGGGGCAAAGAGATCGGGATGATCTTTCAGGACCCGCTAACCTCGCTGAACCCGTTGTTCACAGTGGGCGAGCAATTGGTCGAGACGATCCAGCTTCACCTCGGCCTTTCCGCTTCCGAGGCCAAAAAACGCGCTATTGCGCTGCTGGATCGCGTGTCCATCCCCGACCCGGCGGACCGTTTCAACCAGTATCCGCACCAGTTCTCCGGAGGGATGCGTCAGCGGGTGGTAATCGCGCTCGCACTCTGTACCGAGCCCAGTGTTCTGATCGCTGACGAACCCACAACGGCCTTGGATGTTTCTGTCCAAGCGCAGGTGCTGGATCTGATCAAGGAACTGGCGAAGGAGCGTCAGGTCGGCGTGATCCTCGTTACCCACGACATGGGCGTTATCGCCGACACCACCGACTCGGTAACCGTGATGTATTCCGGTCATGTGGTTGAAAGCGGAACGACCGATCAGATCCTCGGCGCACCGAAACATGAGTATACCAAATCTCTGATTGCCGCCGTGCCGCGCCCGCACACCAAAGTCGAGCGTTTCCCAGTGGTCAATTATGGCGAGCGGGAAAGAACCTTCAAGATCGACGATCTGGCGGCCCATTGGGAAAAGACCGATCTGTCCAAATCCGGCAAACTGCTGGAAATCGAAAACATTACTAAGACGTTCCTGCAAAAGGGCGGGCTGCTGCCCTCGCAACGCAAGTACTTCACTGCCGTCGATCAGGTGAGTTTCGACATTCGCGACGGTGAGGTTTTCGGCCTTGTCGGCGAAAGTGGCTCTGGCAAGTCCACAGTCGCCCGGATGATTGGAACACTCTATCCCGTAGACGGTGGTAGGGTGATCTTTGACGGCGAAGACGTCACAGTGATGGAGGCAGAGGCCCTGCAAGCCTACCGCCGCCAGATCCAGATGATCTTTCAAGACCCGTTCTCCAGCCTAAATCCCCGCATGAGGGTCGGGGACCTCGTTGCCGAGCCCATCCATCATCACAAAATCCTGCCCAAGCCCGCTATTGAACCGCGCGTGCGCGAATTGCTTGACTGGGTTGGCCTGGCCAAGGACGCGTGGCGCAAGTATCCACACGAGTTTTCCGGTGGGCAGCGTCAGCGCATTTGTATTGCTCGCGCCCTCGCAACTCAGCCCCGTTTTCTGATCTGCGATGAGCCGACCAGCGCCCTGGACGTGTCCATTCAGGCGCAAATCCTGAACATTCTCAAAGACCTGCAGGAGCATCTGGGCCTGACTATGCTCTTTATCAGCCATGATCTCCCGGTCGTACGTCAGATGTGTGACCGGGTGGGCGTGATGCGACATGGGAAGCTGCTTGAAGTTCAGGAGACGGACGCGTTGTTCGAAGCTCCAGAGCATCCGTATACGCGGGAACTGTTGGATTTGATGCCACGGCTGAAGCAATTGGCATAACCGTAACGGTTTGGTCTTGCATCTGTTTTTCCAGAAGAAGTTGTTTGAGAGGCGCACGCGCAAGCGATCAACGGTAGTTTGAACTCAAACACCGACTTGAATTGGCTCCATCGCAAAGCGTCTGGTACTTGTTGTCGACCCATTTTCGGACCCAGACGAAGCCGAATGAAATGCAATCTCGGTCAATGAGGTCTGCGTCGAGGTCACAGCCGACGGAAGCAACGCGGTTTGCGACTTCAGAATTCAGGATATCCCTTGAAAGTCGGCTTTCCACGTCTCGACACGGAAGTACGCGAGACTTGTTAGGGACTGGGTGTCGGCCATTGGTCTCAAACCAAGCGGCTACGGTTCACACCCCCTATGCCGGACCAATGCATCAGAGAACTGACATCAGAAACAAGTCGGCGGCTGGATCCCAACCAACGCACTGTCCACTAGCGCGCATAGGCGCTGAGTTCCCGCCCCTGCAGAGCGGAAAATATCCGCTCTGCAGTTCCTGAGAAGAATCTGCGAGTGGCTAGAAGCGGTTTGTCTGCTTGCCGCCGAACGCAAACGGCACTCCGTCCGGATCACATAGGATGGGGATTTGAGCTTGAACGGTTTCGCTCACCTTCAAGGAGGCCGGACCTGCGCCTTTGGTTTCAGCAACACGGATGGGGTCGGGGACTGAAGTAACTTTAAGGCAAGGGACCCAAGATGCGTTTGAGGCGGTTGCCCAAGTCGCCGCATGCTGGATTGCAACAAGACGGCCCCGAGGCCCGAGGAGAGTGGCGCAATCCTGGTCCTTATCGGGAGACACCTGCCATCCGAAGAGTTCGATGTAGAACGCTTGCGGAAAGTCATCACCGTTGCCGATATACACTTCAGGGCCAAACTGCCGTCTCGGCACGGGGAAACTGTGCCGAGACAGCGAAATCCCCACCAACGCGCCGAGCGGATCGCGAACGAGTGCGTTGCGCCCGACGCCCGGCACCTCGAATGGCTCCCGAACGATTTTGCCTCCGAGCGTGTCGACGCGCTTGGCCGCCAGGTCCACGTCGGGGACCTCGATGTAGGCGACCCAGCCCTTCGCTTGCTCCGGAGGCGTCTCGATTAACCCCGCGCCCGCTTCGTCACCGGAAAGGGCGAGGACGAAATCCTGCTCGCCGCCACCCCATGCAAAATCCGATGCCCGCTCGACTTCATAAGACCAGTCGGCGACGTGCTGGTAGAATGCCATTGAACGCGCCCTGTCCGGTGTGAATAGGTCATGCCATACGATTTGACCGGCTTTCGACTGTGTCATCGCCTTACTTCCTGACATCTTTGAGTTTTTTGACTCCGCGGACCATCTTCCCGAACGCCTTGTCGCGCGACCTGCGTTCCGCAAGACTCGCCGAGTTAAACGCATCTTCGGCCATGAGCTTGCGCCATCTGCGAAGCCGATCGCTATCAAGAACACCCTCATCGATAGCCTTCAGAACAGCGCATTCCGGCTCAGAATCGTGCTGACAGTTCTTGAATCGACACTGCGCGGCCAACTCCTGAATGTCGGCGAAAAGATCATTGATACCTTCCGCTGCATCGGTGAGCTGCAGTTCCCGCATGCCCGGACTGTCCAAGACCAGACAGCCATTGGGCATAGCATGAAGCTCGCGCCGCGTTGTCGTATGCCGCCCCTTTGCGTCGTCCTCACGAATGGTTTGGGTTTCAATGGACTGACTCTCGAGCAGCGCATTGGCCAACGTTGATTTACCAACACCAGATGAGCCGAGAAACGCCACCGTCTTGCCGGGTTTGCACCAGGGAAGCAGTTTTGTCCGGGGCGCGTCGCCGCGGGCGTCAAAGGCGACCACGTCGATCATGTCCGATACCGCGCGAGCAGCGTCGATATAGTTCTGCGGGTCTGTCACGAGGTCGGTCTTTGTGACGACGATGACGGGTGTCATCCGTGCCTCCAAAGCCAGAGCTGCATAGCGTTCCAGCCGGGCCACCTTGAAGTCCTGATTGCAAGACGTGACGATAAAAGCCGTATCAATGTTCGCCGCGATCAGTTGTTCCTGCCGGTCGGTTCCGGGCGCACGCCGCTTTATGAGGCTTGTGCGCTCAAGAACCCGACTGGAGCGCGGACGTGTGGAGTCCAGCATCAGCCAGTCTCCGACAGTTGCGTCGGCTCCCGGCGGAAGTACCGTATCTATGCCGTCACCGACGACATGCAGCCCATTTCGATGCACTTCGACAACGCGAACGGGAGGTGTCGCGCACAAGTCCTCTACGCTGATCTGTTGGGCGAAAAACGGTTGCCATCCCAATGCCTGAAGAGGGCTGGGATTGGCGTGCGATCCCGCTTCGCTTGCGCGAGGCGGAAGGAAGTTGGAGTAATCCCTTGTCATAGGGTGTTCACTTTCATGTCTCTGGCCCAGGTCAGATTTGGGCGCTGATGGTAGGAAAGAGTGCGCACATCAAAACACTCCGTCGGCAACAAAGCGACGGCGGTGCTTCAGATCTTGAATATGCTCCGGGAGGCGCGCTGCCTCCCTTCCTTACCGGGACATAAAATCTCCATTTCCGATAAAGTGCACATAGGAAGACCGCGGGCAGAACACAACAGTTGACCGGTGATTTGGCGCACGTCGTCACTTCTCTGTAGCAACCGTTCAACACGAAGAAGAGTGTGTGAACTTTACCCGCGTAGCAGCCTTTTGTGCTGGAAACAGCGGTTGACGGCACCGAGCCGAAATTCCCCCAAAGTCCTCCTTGGGCCGTTATCACACATCCCTACAACCGGAATATTAGCGCCTTCGTCCGCAATGTGGTCTTGACCCCTGGAACTGGATCGAACCGAGTGCGAAATTTTGGGTGCATTTCTGGCAACAGGGGAGTGTAGCGATGCCGAAGAAACGATTCATCGGCGAACAGATTGCCTTTCGATTGTGGACAGGATGCTTCATCAGTCGATCAATCTAATACTCATGACGGGCTGACTGGCTTCGAACCGCAATTCCTCTGAAACGACACTACTTCAGGAAACCTCCTGACCTTTCTCGGAACATACTTGCAATCTTGCCTCTTGGCGTAGTCACCTATGGGTGACGAGCGGAGGAAGTCGATGAAGCCTTGGACAATCATGTTTTGTGCGTTCTGCACATTCGCTCTTGTCGCTTGTGCCCCAAAAGTTCGTACATATGAGAAAACCAATTCGGTTTCATTCTCGGCAAGGACAAACAGCACACTTGGGCAGACGGCGACCCGGCTTGGGGACCCCAAAGACGGCCGGTCCGGTGTCAAATTGATCAGCGACGGCGAACAAGCCTTGGTGTCACGGCTTCTACTCGCTGCAGCGGCTGAACAATCGATCGACGCTCAATACTACCTTTTGCATAACGACCCGACAGGTCACCTCTTTGCGGCCAGCCTTTTGCAGGCGGCGGATCGAGGCGTACGTGTTCGCTTGCTTTTGGATGACATGGACACATCCGGATACGACGCGATGACAGCCGCATTGGACTACCACGAGAATATTGAAATCCGTCTGTTCAATCCTTTCTGGCGCGACCAAAGCCTGATCATTGCCGGGCTCACGGATTTCAAGCGGATCAATCGCAGAATGCACAATAAGTCGATGACCGCAGACAACGTGTTCACAATTGTCGGTGGCCGGAATATCGGCGCCGAGTACTTCCTGGCACGGGAGGAAATGAACTATGCGGATCTGGATGTTCTGGCAGCCGGTCCTGTCGTAAATGAAGTTTCACACAGCTTTGACGAATATTGGAACAGTGAGTTCGCGGTTCCGGCCCGCGTGGTCGTCGGGCAACCTGAAGAATTTTCGCTTGGCCAAGCGCGAAGCAGACTGAATGATCTCGTAAAGGCGGCAAAGCAGACCCAGTACGGCGAAGCTCTCAGAAAATCTGCAAGGGAGAATTTTGCAGACGGCACGCTTTCCTTGGATTGGGTGCCCGCAAAACTCTACGCTGATCCGCCTTCCAAAGCCGCAGGGCTTGATAACTCAGATCCAATTCTTGCGTCGCAACTGCTGCCGTATTTCGAAGGTGCTGACAGGGAGGTCAATATCGTTTCGGCCTACTTCGTGCCACGCAACAACGGCGTGAAGTGGATGACCGAACTGGAAAACCGAGGTGTCGACGTCAAAGTCGTAACCAACTCGCTTGCTTCAAACGACGTAGCACCAGTCTATGCGCACTACGCCAAGAAACGCCGGGCGTTGCTGCGCGGTGGGGTCGAGCTCTATGAATTGCGGCCTGACGCTTATCAGGTCCAACGTCGTGGAATAAACTGGGCTCAATCTCGGTCAGGTCTTCATTCCAAAGCGTTCGCTGTCGATGACCGATATCTGTTTGTCGGTTCGTTCAATTGGGACCCGCGTTCAGTCAACATCAACACGGAAATGGGCATTCTCATCGACTCTCCTGCGCTGACCGCACAAACCATGGGAGCTTTGGACGATGCGCTTCCAGCATATACGTATCATGTGACGCTGGAGAGTGCTGGCCAACTCAAATGGAGAACACGGGGCGAGAACGGAGAAATTCTTGAATATGACTCAGAACCAACGGGTTCGGCTTGGGATCATATCGTGGCTGGATTTTTCAGTTTTTTGCCAATCGGCTCTCAGCTTTAGTAGCGTGGGAGAAGGTCCGTTCTTCTACTGTGCTGTTGACGTTCTATCAATTGCATCGCGCTTGTGGCAGTCTTCTTCGCATTTGAAGAAAAGTGGATAAGCAGGAGGGGCACATGGAAATTCGAACCACATCCGGGCGCGGCCGTTTATATGACAGCGTCTTGGATACGGTCGGCAACACGCCGTGCATTCGCATCAACAAAATCGCGCCGGCCAACGTGACGGTCTACGTCAAGTTTGAAGCCTTCAACCCCGCGGGCTCGGTCAAGGACCGCCTTGCGCTGAACATCATCGAAGCTGGCGAAAGGGAAGGTCGGCTGAAACCCGGGCAAACGGTCGTCGAGGCTACCTCGGGAAATACCGGGATAGGTCTTGCGATGGTATGTGCCGCAAAGGGTTATCCGCTTGTGGTCACTATGGCTGACAGCTTCTCGGTGGAACGCCGCCGGTTGATGCGGTTTCTTGGGGCCAAGGTTGTGCTGACGCCTCGTGCGCTCAAGGGTTTTGGGATGTACTCCAAGGCCAAGGAGTTGGCCGAGGCAAATGGCTGGTTTCTCGCCAGCCAATTCGAGACAAGCGCCAACGCCGACATCCACGAGGCCACGACAGCGAGGGAAATACTAAGCGATTTCGAAGGAGAGCGGCTGGATTACTGGATCACCGGTTATGGAACAGGCGGCACCGTTTCGGGCGTGTCGCGCGTGCTAAAGCGGGATCGACCTGACACCAAGATCATCCTGACCGAGCCTGCAAACGCTGCGATTGTCGGGTCTGGCTACGTGAACACCCGCAACGAGGCCCATCAACCTACTGAGAGCCATCCGGCCTTTGAACCGCATCCCATTCAGGGTTGGACGCCCGACTTCATCCCGTATGTGCTTCAGGAAGCTCTGGACAATGCATACTATGATGAACTGCTCCCCGTCGCCGGAGCGGATGGTATCGCCTGGTCCAGGCGTCTGGCAGCAGAGGAGGGGATCTTCACCGGAATCTCAGGGGGATCCACATTTGCCATCGCAATGGAAGTGGCCAAAAGCGCCCCGGACGGATCGGTGATGCTGGTGATGCTGCCCGACACAGGCGAACGGTATCTTTCGACACCGCTCTTTGACGGGATTGCCGAAGATATGACGGATGAGGAACGAGCGATTTCCATGTCGACACCAACGGCGCAAATGCCGTCTGAGTGAGCCCGGTCTCGTCGCTCATCGATCCGGGTATTAGAACGTTCGATATGTAGCGTTGATGCCGTCTGAAAGTCTGTGGACAGCGTGGTTGCCGCAATGCGTGGCCAGACGGTCAAACGATCCGGTTGGGTTGCGATTCAGAAGTTGAGCGGACTTCAACCGATGGCCGCCGAGTTCCCTGTGTCAAAGCCGCGTCTGTGCGGTGGAATGCTGACCTGAAGCGTCAAGCCTATCGTTGACCAACGATGTTGCACCGTCAACTGAACGGCGTTTGGGCGCCCTTCCGCAACGCAAAGTCAGCCTTTGGTTTGTTTAAGCGAGAGGTGCACAAGGTTCGTCGGAGCCAGCCGGAGCGCACGGGTTTCCCGCGCAGGGCCAGAGAGACCTATGTGAATCGCTCGTGGCTTGATTTGACGGCGACACGGGGCCCACACTCAAGTCTCACGAAATGCTTTCGCAAAGTAGTCGCTGAACGGTTTGATCAGGTAGGCAATCGGTGTTCTGTCCTGCGTCCGTATGAAGGTTTCGACCGGCATTCCAGGAACCAGAGGTGTTTCCGCGGGCAGTTTTTTCTGCTCGCCGGCGTTCAGTGCGATCTCGGCTGTGTAGTAGGTCTGGTTTGTCGAAGCTTCCTCGAACGCATCCGCAGAAACCAGGGTGACCCGTCCTGTCAATTCGGGCGTCTTGCGCTGATCCATGGCCGAAAAGCGCAAAACGACATCTTGTCCGACGAACATCTGGTCGACGTGAATGGGGTCGACGCGGGCACTTATGATCAGCGGACGATCCTGCGGAACCAGGTACAATACCGGATCAGCCGGTTTCACAACCGCGCCAAGGCTGAAGATGTTCAATCCGTGTACGACCCCAGAGACAGGCGCCGTGATTTCAAGGTTGGCGATACGCTCTGCAATATTCGTCGTTTCCTCGCGCAACTCCAGTTCCCGATACCGTAGGTCCCTGAGGCGGGTAATGGCATCTTCGCGACGTTTGCTTTGCAATTTGAGGATCTGAATCTCGATTTCTGTCTTTCGCCCTTCGGATTCCGCGATACGGGCTGTCAGGTCACCCATCGTGCCGCTCAGGCGTGCCTCTTCCCGTTGCAATGACAGAACGCGGGAAGCGGGGGCCAATCCGCGTTCAAACAAAGACTCCTGATCCGTCAGTTCCTTTCGGATCAGGTCCAGCTGGGTGGCAAGCGCCAGTTTTTGAGCATCAATCCCGACAATCTGGCTGTCGATCTGACCAACCCTTTTGACTTGCTGATCGATCTCCTGCGCGATGGATTGCTTGCGCGCCACAAACAATCGTTCCTGCCCATAGACCAAGTCCGCGATGTCGATGTCCAAAGATGCGGCTTGCTGAAGTATGGGATCAAAGCGAATTTCTTCGTTTCCGTCTCTTTCCGCCTCAAGCCGGCCGCGGCGGGCCATGAGTTCGTAAAGCTCTTTTTCGGCGATCGCCAATTTGGTGGCAAGGTCATTGGATGCCAGCTTGATCAGGACATCACCGGCCTCGACCAGGGACCCTTCGTCGACAAGTATCTCGGCGACCACGCCGCCATCGGGGTGTTCCACAACCTGTTGATTTTGATCGACTTCAATTCGACCGCTGGCAACTATTGCCCCGGCAATATTGGTCGTGAAGGACCAATATCCAAAGCCTCCAAGCAACAGCATCAGACCCACGAGACCCACGAGCACTGGTCCGCGCGCTGACCAGGAAAGGGACGAGTTGATGTCGGACCGTTCCGGTTTCATTTCAGGCCTCCCTGTCTGGCGGTTTTTGCGATTTGTTCGTGGTTGATAACGAGTTTCCGAAGCACGTCTTTCTTGGCGCCGAAGTCCCGGACGGTGCCGTTTTCAAGCATTATCAGCTTGTCGCATTCCTGGATTGCGGCCGGCCGATGGGCCACGATCAACACGGATTTTCCGTTTGCCTTGAACTCTTCAATTGCGCGATTGACCGCGGCACTGCCTTCGACGTCGAGGTTTGAATTTGGTTCGTCCAGCACCAGCAGAACGGGGTCGCCGTACATGGCGCGGGCGAGGCCGATACGTTGCATCTGACCACCGGACAGTTGCCCTCCGTTTGCCGATACGTAGGTGTCGTAGCCATCAGCGAGCCGTAGTATCATCTCATGCGCATCTGCCTTCTTTGCGGCTGCCACGACAGCGGCATCGTCCGGCTCGGGCGCCATTCGGGCAATGTTTTCGGCAATGGTGCCGTCGAACAGCTGAAACCGCTGCGGAAGATAGCCGATGAGGCCGCCAAGTTCGGTCGAGCCGTATTGATCCAGCGCGGCGCCATCCAGCCGGATCGTGCCGCTGTGCGGACGCCATACGCCAGTCAAGGATCTGGCAAGTGTGGACTTCCCCGCGCCGGACGACCCAATCAAGCCAACCGCTTCGCCGGGGTTCACGTTGAACGAAACGGATTTCAGAGCGGCTTGCCGTGAGTTCGGCGGAAATACGGTCAGGTTTTGAACAACCAACTTGGCCTTGGGTTTCGGCAGTCGCGTATTCACACGTTCGGGCGGTACGGTGCCGAGCAGTTCGGCCACACTATCCCAGCCCCTTTTTGCGGTCTGAACCAACTGCCATTGCGCCACAAGCTGCTCCATCGGTGCCAGCGCCCGGCCCAGCAGGATTGAGCTTGCAATCATTGCGCCTGCAGTCAGTTCCCCCTGAAGCACAAGAAATGCACCAACACCAAGGATGGCTGACTGCAGAAACAACCGGAAGGTCTTTGTTGCGTTGGCAAAGCTGCCGCTTACATCTGCCGAGCGGATCTGCTCCTTCAGCGCCCGGTCGCGCAACGTCTTCCACCGCGTGTAGGTCGCATCGCGCATACCCATCGCCTCAACGATTTCGGCTTCGTTCCGCAACTGGTTGGACATCGCTTCGGACGAGGCGACAGCACGGCTGGCATTCGACATGGGGCGTGCCGAAAAGACTCGGTTCAAGCCGGTCAGTGCCAAGATGACCAAGCCACCCAGCGCAGCGACAGCACCAAGCCAAGGGTGGAATATCCAGATGCCCAAAAGGAAAACGGGCGTCCAAAACACATCGAAAAAGGCCATTGGAACCGGAGAAGACAAAAGCCGCTGAACAGCCTCAAGATCGCGCAGGCCGGTTTCCGTTTGATCGTCCGGAGCGACCGAGGCTTTGCGCTGCACCGCCTCGAATACCCGACGGTCAAGCCGCGCCTGGAATCGGGCCGCGACGCGTCCGAAAATCCTCCCCCGAGCATATTCAAGCAGGCCCAGAATGCCGTACAAGAACGCAACAAGCACCGAGAGAGCGACCAGCGTTTCCACCGATCTGCTGCCCAGAACCCGGTCGTATACCTGCAGCATATACAATGGCCCGGTCAGCATAAGAAGGTTGGTGAAGCAACTGAGAACACCGACAAAAACGTAAAGCCGCCAGCTTTCCCGACGCACTTCGCGAAGTTCCTGACGCCCCGTTTCAACTACGAGTTTGGGTTTTCCCATTGGCCGTCACCTTTGTTCTCAACTGATGACCGATACGCTGATCAGACCCGGCCGGATTTGTTTTTTGAATTTGGCCTCAGCGGGCGCGGGAACGATCCACGCGGTGTCGCGGGGAACATATCGTGATTCATAAATATTTGATCCAAACGGCCTGTGCGCTCCGTACCAGCGGTAAGCCAATCATTGGCTTGCAAATCTCAGGTGGAGGAAATTATGACGACAATTGCAGGAATTGCCGCAGGAAATCCAAGCTTTAGCATTCTTGTCGCAGCAATAGGTTTTATCGATGACCAGAAGGGGACTGACTACCTCGGTGTCCTCAGTGGAACGGCTGGTGACCCTTCTGCGACCTACACGGTTTTTGCCCCGACAAACGCGGCATTCGGGCAGCTCGCAGCTGATCTGGGTTTTGCGGGCGACGTTACTGACACCGCAGCCGTAACCGCATTTTTGACGTCTTTGAACGAAGATCCCGTCGAAACCGCAACGCTGCTTGAGACGATCGTCACCTATCATGTTGCAGCTGGCACCCAAGGGTCGTCCGAGATTGCGTCGGCGGGTTCGGTGACCTCACTTCAGGGCGGCATGATCGACGCGTCCGAACTGCCAACGCTTGGCGATCTGGAGCCGGACCTCATCAACCCGTCGCTGGTGCAGACAGACATCCTGGCGGACAATGGCGTGGTCCACGTGATTGATCGCGTTCTGCTGCCGATCGATCTGCCAGGCAATGACGCCCCGACGATCACCGAAACCGTTCTTGCGGTAAGCGGCGCATCCGGCTTTGACGAAAACGGGGGTGATTTCGACATTCTTCGAGAAGCCCTGATCGCGGCTGATCTGGCGGGCGCCCTGAATGACCCGAATGCCGATCTTACGGCCTTTGCGCCGACCGATGACGCGTTTATCGCGCTCTCGAACTCACTGGGATACGAAGGCAGTGATGAGGGCGGGGCGTTTGCATACCTTGTTGACGCACTGCGTTTGCTCAACGGCGGAAACGATCCCATCGAGCTGTTGACGACGGTGCTGACCTACCATGTCTCGGGTGAAAGCCTGCAGGCCAGCCAGGTTCTGGCGTCTGAGGAAATCGAAACGCTCCAGGGCGGAACGATTGGTGTGGATGCCGAGACCCTTACCCTGGTCGATGCCGATCCGGACGTTCAGGATCCAAGCCTCATCGCGACCGACATTCAGGCGTCGAACGGTGTGATCCATGTGTTGAACGGCGTTCTGCTGCCCGCCGATCTGCTGCAATCTGACGGTTCAGGGGCAGTCGATTTCGTCATCGGAGACGATGGTCGCGAAGTCATCCGCACAGGTCGGGACAATGACCTGATCGATGCCAAAGGCGGCAACGATATCGTTTTCGCAGGAAGTGGTGACGATCTGGTTCTCGCCGGTGACGGTCGGGACAAGGTTTTCGGCGGCAAGGGAGACGACACCCTGAACGGCGAGGGTGGAAACGACATCATCTTCGGCGGCCGTGGAAATGACGAGATCGCGGGCGGTGCCGGAAACGACAAACTCATCGGCGGTTCGGGCTCTGACAGCTTCGTCTTCGAACAAGGCGGCGGTCATGACACTGTGTTCGGCTTTCGCGCAGGTCGCGACAAGATCGACCTCAGCGCCTATGGCTTCACAGACTATGAGGAAGTCGAGGATGCGATCAGCGGCCGTTTCTTCAAGACCAAGATCGATTTGGGAGACACGGAAATCTCGTTGCTCGGCGTCCGCGCAAGCAGCCTAGACGAAGGTGATTTCATTCTCTGATAGGCAAGCCCGCCTGGACCGACCAAAACTGTTTGGGCGGGCTTTTCTTGTTGAAACGGCTTCACATTATTTTTCGGGAACAGTGTTTTGGATGTGTGTGGCGACAGCCGGGGCAAACGCCGTTACTTGCCGTAAGCCATTAATTTCCAAAACTTTCAATCTTTCGGCCCGCGTGCATCCTGCAAGACACAGGCACCCAATCAAGGCCGAAAACTCGTGATTACAGCGGTGCCCGGCGAGGTCGGGCCGCGCATCGCGCGAAGCTCACTGCTGGCATCCTCAAGGCGGACTTCTCTGGCCACCATCGGCTGTATGTCAACGTCACCCCGCTCGATCAGTCCAAGCAGACGCGGGTACTTCCAGGACGGCATGCCCCGGGTGCCAAAAACCGAGAGCTGTTTGGAATATATCGCGCGCATGTTCATGCGCATCCAACCGTCACCCGACGGCATCCCAATCTGCACATGACGGCCCAAGATCGCGAGGCACTCCAGCGAAGCATTCGTCGTGGTTTCGATGCCCAGCGCTTCGATGGAAACCTGCGCTCCTCCACCGGTGATATCCAGGATCGCGGTCGCCGCATCCTCTTTGGATGCATTGACCGTCGCGTCCGCGCCGTGGAGTTTTGCGTGCTCGAGTTTCTCGTCGACGACATCCACCACGACAACCCGGCATCCCAGCATTTTCGCAAGCAAGAGAACGGACAGACCAATTCCACCGGTTCCATGGACGGCAACCCATTCGCCCGCAGCAACATCTGCTCGGTCCGTCAAAGCATGCCATGCGGTGGTGACGCGGCAGCCCAGGCCGGCGGCGAGGGCAGGGGAGAGTGTGTCTGGCAAGTGAACCAAGTTATGGTCAAAGGGCACCGCAACATATTCCGCATAGGCGCCCGGAGCGCCAAATCCGGGAACGATCTGGTTGGCGCAGGTATTCGACACTCCGGTTTGACAGGCATGGCAACTGCCGCACCCTAGGATGAATGGGGCGATGAGGCGGTCACCCACTTTGTGTTTCGCATTGGACCCGGCCTCGACCACGGTGCCACAGTATTCGTGCCCCAGGATGGAGCCGTTTTGAACTTTCGGGTGGGCACCGGACCAGCCGTGGTAGTCCGAGCGGCACACGCCGCAGGCGGCGACCTCCAAGACCACTCCGTTGTTGGGGCAGGTTGGGTCCGGGACCGTTTCAATCGAAAGGTCCTCGTTGAACTCTCTGACGACTGCAGCTCGCACTTCGCGCTCCAAAATGGTTTCTTCGACCCAGAAATCCCGTCCCGTCAGAACTAGACGGGTCGGTCGCCTTTCACGGTTACACGCCGCCCCTTTCGTTCCGCGGGCCAATAGTCCCAGATGGCACGATGCATACAGCAACGATTGTCCCAAAACGCCATATCGTTGAGCGACCACCGGAACCGGATTTGATAGTTGATCTGTTCGGCATGCTCGAAAAGCATGTTGAGGATCGCCTCACTTTCCTTGGCCGACAAGCCGATAATCTTCGTTGTGAACGTTCGGTTGACGAACAGCGATTTTCGTCCTGTCTCGGGGTGAGTTCTGACGATCGGATGAATTGCTTCGGGGCAATCAATATCCGCGTCCTTTTGGCCCCGGTCGCTGTACCGGCCCTTGTATATGTGTTCGGAGCTGTGGAGGGCGGATAGGCCGTCGAGCATGCTTTTGATCGGTTCGGACAGATTATCGTAGGCCGCATACATATCGCTGAACATGGTGTCCCCGCCGCAAGGAGGGGCAATGTGGATCTGAAGCATTGTTCCCAATGGGGGCGTCTCATCACATGACACGTCCGAGTGCCAGAACTCACCGTTGGCCACCTTTGAATTTTTGGTGGCATGGATCTCGAATATCTCAGGATATCCTTCCATCGTTGGGGCTGCGGGGTGTGCGTGGAGCGGCCCGAAGCGTTTCCCAAACTCGATGTGCTGCGCAGGCGGTATCTCTTTCTGCTCTTTGAAGAACAGAACCTGATAGGTGTGAAAGGCATCGCGGATTTCGGCAAACTGGTCGTCGGGCACAGGCTGGCTCAAATCGACCCCATAGATCTCGGCCCCGAGGTTAGGAGCGAAAGGCTTGGCAACGATGGACGTGTAGGTGTTGGACTTTGGGGCAACCATGGGGACCTCGGGGCGCTGTTTCATTGAGCCTGTTTCGTGCAGGGTACAGATCAAAAAATGTAAACAAAAACGAAAATGATTTGATCCATCGGTGAAAATCTCTCACCTTTTGCGGGTCCGGCAAAAGTGGTGAGGTCTTTGAGATGAGCATTCGAGCGTTGCGAACTTTGATCGCAATACATCGGCATGGAAGCTTTCGAGCAGCATCGGAGGCCGAGCATCTGACGCCGTCGGCGGTAAGCCATCAGATGCGGAATCTTGAAGCCATGTGGGGGCTCGACTTGTTTGACCGGTCGGCGAAGACACCCAAACTGACCAGTGCGGGGCTCATGCTTGTTGAAGAAGCGGCGGCGGTCGTCGCCGCGTATGATGGCCTGGCTGACAAGGTGAGATTGGACAAGGAACTTGCCGGCGAGATCATCTTGGGTGCAGTTCCAACGACTTTGACGGGTTTGGTGCCTGCTGCGTTATCAAGGCTGAAGTCAGAACATCCTGACGTGCGTGTCAGAATTGTTCCGGGCTTGACCAATCAGCTGCTGTTGCAGCTGGACCGCAAGCAGGTTCACGCAGCAATCATCTCACGCCCGGATATTCTGCCGAAGTCGCTGGAGTTCTCGGAAATCGTGACCGAGAAACTGGTCCTGCTCGTCTCGGAAAACACTCCGGATCATTCTCCCGAAGAGCTTCTCGGCGCACTGCCGTTTATCCGGTTCACTCGCGACGCGGTTGTGGGGAGGCAGATCGAGACCTGGCTGCAAAGGATGGGCATAGAAGTCAAAGACGCCATGGAGCTTGAAAGCCTCGAGGCAATATCAAGCATGGTCGCCGCTGAACTCGGGGTCTCGATCATACCTGACAGTCGTCTGGCGTCTTATGACCATTTGCGGCTCAAAAAAATTCCTCTGGAGCAGTTCGGACCCCGACGCATCGTCGGTCTTGCGAGTGTGGCAATGTCACCCCGTGCCAGAATGGTAGACGCTGTCCGGGGTGCGCTGCTGGATGCGGTGGGAACCTAGTCGGTTCTCAGGCGGAGCCGAGGCCCCTGATTGCTTTCGAGAATTGCTTTGGTGGCTGCACGTTATTGAAGCCAGAAGCCGGTAAAGTGGCGGCGATGATTTTCGCTGCACCCAGAACCAATTTCGTCACCGACGGGCGGGCTGCTGTTCGCTCGAAAACTGTGCATTTCTTGGTAGGCCGCCAACTGGAAAAGCCCGTACAACTTGCAAAGTTTGAATTGATCGTCACACTTCTCGTATGAGCGAGTATTTTGATGAGATGTTCAACGGCGACGGATCTCTCAGAGGTCCTTACGAAGAGATCGGACGTTGGTTCAATGCGGAAGATGTCTCACGGCTGAGGGCCAAACAGCGCGAAGCCGAAGAAGTTTTCAGGCTGACGGGGATTACTTTCAACGTCTACGGCAAGACCGAGGCCGAAGAACGTTTGATCCCATTTGACATCGTTCCGCGCGTGATTTCAGGACGCGAATGGCAACGTCTGGAGCGTGGCATCGAACAGCGGGTTCGGGCGATCAATGCGTTTCTTCACGACATCTATCACCGTCAGGAAATCGTGCGTGCCGGTCGCGTGCCGGCAGAGATGATTGCCAGCAACGAAGCCTTCCTGCCGCAGATGCTGGGTGTCTCACCGCCGGGGCAGGTCTACACCCATGTGGTTGGTGTCGACCTGGTGCGTACCGGGCCAGACGAGTTCTTCGTGTTGGAAGACAACGCCCGCACGCCGTCCGGGGTCAGCTACATGCTCGAGAACCGGGAAACCATGCTGAAGATGTTCCCCGAGCTTTTCAGCGCCACGAATGTGCGCAATGTATCCGATTATCCCCGCAATCTGAGACGCTCGCTTGCGGCCAGTGCGCCGGCCTGCGCGGATGGTGAGCCGACCGTCGCGGTATTGACTCCGGGGATCTACAATTCAGCCTATTTTGAACATGCGTTTCTGGCCGATCAGATGGCCGTGGAACTGGTCGAGGGCCACGACCTGCGGGTTGTCGATGGGCGCGTCTGCATGCGCACCACGCGTGGTTACAAACCAATCGACGTTCTTTACCGCCGGGTTGACGACGATTTCCTGGACCCGCTGAATTTCAACCCGGACAGCGCGCTGGGCGTTCCCGGCATTCTGGACGTCTATCGGGCCGGGGGCATCACGATCGCCAACGCGCCGGGCACGGGCATTGCCGATGACAAGGCGATCTATTCCTACATGCCTGAAATCGTTGAGTTCTACACGGGTGAGAAGCCTCTGCTCAAAAACGTTCCTACGTGGCGCTGCAGCGACCCCGAGTCGCTTTCCTACGTATTGGACAACTTGTCGGATCTTGTCGTCAAAGAGGTGCACGGCTCGGGCGGCTATGGAATGCTGATCGGCCCGACCGCCAGCAAGAAAGAGATTGCGGCCTTCCGTGACAAGCTCAAGTCGCGGCCGTCGAACTATATCGCGCAGCCCACGTTGTCTCTCTCGACAGTACCGATCTTCGCCCGTTCGGGACTTGCCCCCAGGCATGTCGATCTGCGGCCATTTGTTCTGGTGTCCCCGGATGGGATCGAGATCACCCCCGGCGGCCTGACGCGCGTTGCGCTCAAAAAAGGGTCTCTGGTCGTGAATTCAAGCCAAGGCGGCGGGACCAAAGACACCTGGGTTCTGGAGGATTGACCATGCTGGGAAAAACTGCTGGCGGGTTGTTCTGGATGTCCCGGTATCTTGAGAGGGCGGAAAACACGGCCAGACTGCTTGAAACAGGTCAGAGGATGGCGCTGACCCGGACCAAGAATTCCGATGCGGAATGGGGCTCGGTTCTGAAAACAGCCGGCGTTTTCGGTGGATACAGCGCCAAATATGATGAGATTTCAAAAGACAATGCCGTGGATTGGATGTTGCGTGATGCCGACAATCCATCCTCGATCAAGTCAGTCTTCAAGCAGGCGCGAGATAACGCGCGCGTTGTTCGAACTGCATTGACCCATGATGTCTGGAGTGCGGTGAACGCCACGTGGATGCAGATTGATCAAGCCATGAAGCGCCGCGTGAACGAGAGAGACCTGCCGGGGACGCTGGAGCTTATTCGTCAACAGGCGGCTCTGGTTCGTGGTGCGACGCTAGGGACCATGCTGCGCAACGATATTTTCGACTTCACCCGGATCGGCACCTTTGTCGAGCGGGCCGACAATACCGGGCGCATCCTGGACGTGAAGTACTATGTCCTTCTACCCACGGCCTTTTCGGTCGGTTCGTCACTGGACAACATCCAATGGGAGAGCATCCTGCGGTCCGTGGGTGCGGGTGGTGGCTATCGCATGACCCACGGCCAGAATACCCGGCCGTCGGAAATCGCTCAGTTTCTGATCCTCGATCAGCGGATGCCACGCAGCCTGCATTTCTGCTGCAGGAAAATCCAAGAGAACCTTTCTTATCTCAGCAAAGACTATGGCTTTGCGGGGCCGTCGGTTACGGCGGCCAATGCGCTGTCCGAGAAGTACCACGACCGGCAGATTTCCGATATCTTTGACCTTGGGCTACACGAGTACATTCAGGACTTTTTGAAGGATCTCGGAGACTTGAGCCGCCAGATTGAAGTTGACTACCGGTTCTATGAGTGACCAATGAAACTGCATATTCGCCACGAGACACGATACGATTTCGACGCGCCGGTTCCCTTTGGCCTGCAGCAGCTGAGAAAGACGCCCAAATCCTTCCGCAATCAGAATATCCTCTCTTGGAGCACCGAAGTGACCGGGGGGCGCAAGGAACTGAGCTTTGAGGACTACCATCGCAACACGGTGGAACTGATCAGTTTCGAAGCGAATACCCAAAGCATCTCATTGATCTCCGAAGGTGTTGTCGAGGTTGAAGACACGCATGGTGTGTTGGGGCGTCACGAGGGCTCGACACCATTGTGGCTTTTTCAGCGGAGCACGCCTTTGACAATGCCGGGCAAGGGTGTTGCAGACGTGATTGCCGCTTTGCCGGATGGTGAGCCGCTTGAGCGGATGCATGCCCTGTCCGAAAGCGTTCGGGCTCAGGTCTCCTACGAAGTGGGAGGCTCGCACCCGGACTGGAGCGCAGAAGACGCTCTCAAGGCCGGGCGCGGCGTGTGCCAGGACCATGCGCATGTGTTCATCACCTGTGCGCGGAAGATCGGTGTGCCGGCCCGCTATGTCTCGGGTTACCTGATGATGAACGAAACCGAATTGCAGGATGCCACTCACGCGTGGGTCGAGGTTCATTTGGACGGGCTTGGCTGGGTTGGATTCGACGTGTCCAACGGGATTTCACCCGATGATCGATACGTGCGTGTCGCAACCGGTCTGGACTATGCCCAGGCGGCCCCGGTAATAGGAAACAGAATTGGGGCAGCGGGCGAGCAGTTGACGGTTCAATTGCAGGTCGCACAGCAGTAACGGAGAACCTGATGACCTATGCTGTGGGCATGCGGCTGAACCGCGGACTGGTTTTCATGTCGGACACGCGCACGAATGCAGGTGTCGACAACGTGTCCACCTTCAACAAGATGTTCAATTGGACCGTTGAGGGCGACCGTTCGATCACCTTGTTGACGGCCGGCAACTTGGCGACCACCCAAGCCACCATAAGCCTGCTGGAAGAACGTACAAAAGCCCCGGAAGACCGGTCGCCGTCGATCCTTGAGGCGCCGACGATGTTTCAGGTCGCCCAATTGGTTGCGGCAACGCTGAACGACGTCATCGAGGGGCATTCCCGAGCGGGCCAACAGGCAGACAGCGCCTTCCACGCGACCCTGATCCTGGGGGGGCAGATCAAAGGCGGCCCGTCGCGCCTGTTTCTGATCTATCCCGAAGGCAATTTCATCGAGGCCGGTGAGGATACCCCGTTCTTTCAGATCGGTGAGACGAAATACGGCCGCCCCATACTGGTACGCGCGTTTGATCCGGACATGAGCTTTTCCGAAACGGTAAAGCTGTTGCTGGTCAGTTTCGATTCAACGATCAAGGCCAATTTGTCCGTCGGCGCACCGCTTGATCTGCTGCTTTATGAGGAAGACAGCCTTACGGCCGGCACGCGTTCAAGGTTCGAGCCTGACGATCAGTACTTTCGGACAATATCCGAAGGGTGGGGCGATGCGCTGAAGGTCGCCCTGTCAAAGCTTCCGGCATACGAAGCCTGAGGAGCGAGGTCTTGTGCTCCCGCAGGGCGCAGGTTTCAGGCTGCCAGACCCTCAGCAGCCATTTGACTCGGGGTCACTCAGATAGGCGATCATCTCGTCCAGGTCGCGGCGAATCCCGTGCAGGTCTTTGATCTTTTGATCCACATCGGCCAACTTGCTTTTTAGGTTCGCAATCACTTCGGGCCGCGGGATGGTGTTTTCCGGGTCTTCCGGAAGGAAGCGCTTGATTTCCGACAGAGAAAAGCCAAGCGACTTGCTCATTGCGATGGTCTTGATACGAGAAATCATCGCGTCGGGATAGTCGCGATAACCGTTCTCTAGGCGCTCGGGCGGTGGGATCAGGCCGTGTTTTTCGTAGAACCGAATGCTTGACGCTGACACGCCCGTGGCTTCTGCCAATTTTCCGATCTTCATGCCCTTGACCTTCAACCATTGTCGAAGGTTTATATCACCTGGGATCGTGAAGAAAAGGATCCCAAGATGACTGTTTCACCGCTGTTCGAACCGCTCACATTGCCAAATGGCGCGGTTCTCAGAAACCGTCTGGCAAAAGCTGCAATGGAAGAAAGTCTGGCGACTTTCGGGCAGGTGCCAGACGAGAAAATTCACCGGCTTTACCGCCGCTGGGCCGCGGGCGGCGCGGGCCTGTTGATCACTGGAAATGTAATGGTCTCGGCTGATGCGCTGTCGGGCCCCGCCAGCGTGGTTCTGGAAGACGGAACCGATCTTGCGCCTTTCCGGGAATGGGCCGAGGCAGGGCAGACGCGCGGCGGAGCAATCTGGATGCAGATCAATCATCCCGGTCGTCAGGTCCTGGCGAGCCTGGGAGAAGAAACGGTGTCGGCGTCCGACGTTCCGGTCGAGATCCCCGGCATGTCCAAAAATTTCAACCCGCCGCGGGCCCTGACCGAGGCCGAAATCCAAGACCTGATTGCCCGTTTTGCTCGAACAGCCGCGTTGGCCGAAGAAGCAGGATTTGACGGCGTTCAGATACATGCCGCCCACGGCTATCTTATCAGCCAGTTTCTATCGCCCTTGACCAATCGCCGTACCGACCATTGGGGCGGCACTTTGGAGAATAGGGCGCGTATTCTTTTTGAGGTCGTTCGCGCGATCCGGGCCGGCGTGTCCAAGGGTTTCACCGTTTCGGTGAAGCTGAACTCGGCTGATTTTCAGAAAGGTGGATTTGGGCAGGATGATGCCAAATGGGTGGTCAACCAACTTGGCGATATGGCTATTGATCTGGTCGAATTGTCTGGCGGTTCCTATGAGAGTCCGGCCATGCAGGGCAGGCAGGAGGATGGCTCCAGCACGGCCCGGCGCGAAGCCTATTTTGTAGACTTTGCGCGGGAGATCGCTGCTGACGCGAAAATGCCGATCATGGTGACCGGCGGCATTCGCTCTCGGGCTGTTGCCGAGGATGCATTGGCCAACAACCGGGGCGAGATTGGCGTCTCGGTTCTGGGGGTGGCCCGCGCGATGGCCTTCGAACCTGATCTTGTCGAAAACTGGCGGAATGGCAAATCAGAGTCGGTCAATATCCCGGAAGTGTCTTGGGAAAACAAAAGGCTGGCCGGGTTCGCCTCGATGGTTCTGGCGTATTTCCAGCTTGAACGACTGGCAAATGGCAAGCCACCGAAGGTACCGCACTCGGCGTTTCTTGCGCTGATGCGAAATCAGTTGCGGGCGAAGCGATGGACGAAACGTTACCGTTCTTGGCGCGATGCCCGAGCATAATGTGGTCAGGGACGCCTAAAGCAGGGATCCAACGGCGTTTGTGCGGGTAATCACCGTGTGGCGGCACCTTTGACGCTCGGCTTCCGGCGCCGACCGCAGGTGTTTCTTCCGTTGCCGCCAGTGCCGGAACCGGGCGCACCTTTACCCAAGGTGCGTCCGGACCTTTTGCCTGCTCGCCCTTGCTATCCAAGCAACCCTGGCAGGGTCAGCGAGATAGCGGGCACAAAGGTGACCAGCATCAGGGCGACCAGAATTGCCAGGTAAAAGGGCCATATCGTCCGAACCGCCTTTTCCATCGGCAGTTTGCCAACGGCGCAGCCGACAAACAGGCAGGAGCCAACCGGAGGAGTGCACAGTCCCAGGCCCAGATTCACCAGCAAGATCATTCCGAACTGCAGGGGATCAATGCCAAGGCTGTTGGCAACCGGCAGGAAGATCGGCGTGCAGATCAGGATCAGGGCCGCCATGTCCATGATCATACCCAGAAGCAACAAAACCGCATTGATCATCAGCAGGATAAGGATCGGGTTTTCCGTCAGGCCTGTCAGCAGATCCACCGTTTTGTCCGGCACTCTGTAGAAGGTCAGCATATAGGCAAAGGCACCCGCGCAGGCGATCAGGATCATGACCATGGCCGTCGTACGTACGGCCGACGCAACCGCGATGCAGAACTTGTCCCAGGTGATGCTCCGGTAGACCACGAGCGTGACGACAAAGGCATAGATGGCGCCGAACGCCCCGGATTCGGTGACCGTGAAAATGCCCGACAGGACGCCTCCGACGATGATCACGGCAGTCAGCAGCCCGGGGATCGCGCTGAGAAAGCTGATGACCAGAGCCTTCCAGCCCGGAAAGGTTTCGGCCTGATACCCTCGGCGCACCGCAACAAGATACGCGGCGACGGCTAGGCAGAGGCACATCAACACGCCCGGAACTACACCCGCGAGGAAAAGCTTTGAGATCGAAATGCCGCCCCCCGCCGCAATGGCGAAGATGATCATGTTGTGGCTGGGAGGGATGATGATCCCTGCGATCGACGACGTGACCGTCACATTGACCGCATAATCCGCGTCGTAGCCTTTCTCCTTCATCACGGGAACAAGAATTGAGCCGAGAGCAGATATGTCGGCGATGGCCGATCCGGAAATTCCACCAAACAACATCGACGAAAACACATTCACGATGCCCAAGCCCCCACGAACGGCGCCGACCGCGGCTGACGCGAACCGCACCAGACGCATGGCGATCCCGCCGTGGAACATCAGTTCGCCGGCGAAGATGAAGAACGGGATTGCCATCAACGAGAAAACGTTGATGCCCGAGATGATCCGCTGGAACCCGATCATCAGCGGCAAACCTTCGAACCAGAAGGCCGAGATGGCGGCAATGCCCAAGGCGAAGGCCACGGGTGTTCCGATCAGTACACACAGGGCGAAGACGCCAAGCAAAAGAAGAATTCCCATGATCCGCCTCTATTCGATGCTGTCTTTTCGCTCGTCAAAACCGACGCAGAGGCGGATCAGGTGACCAACGGAAAACACAAGGATAAGGCCCCCGCCAATGGTCAGGGGCAATGACCGCAAGCCTTCTGGAACCTGGATCAGGGGGATGAGCGACCCCCATTTGAACATCGTAAGCCGCGCCCCGAACACCAGCATCAGAGCGCCGAATCCGGCCATGATCACATCCGTGCAAACGACCAGAGCCGTCCTGAATCGTCGCGGAACGGCCGAGCGCACGAGGGACACGGACAAATGCGTGTTGTCGTGCACACCGACCGCCGCGCCGATGAATGCGATCGTCATGACCAGCAGCAGGGCGACCTGCTCGACCCACGTTGGCGTTGCGTTCAGGACGTAGCGGCCGAAGACGAGCCAGCCGAATATGACGGTGACCACGACCAGCGCGACACCGGTCACGATCCGGCATGCATCGGCGATGCGGTCGAGGATCCGGACCATAGTGCGCACTGAGGACGGGGGCGGAGATGTATTGCTCATAAGCCTGAAACTCTTGATCAGATGTCCGGCCCCGCATTGGCAGGGCCGGACTGTATCAGATCCGATACGGTTCGATCACTCGGTCGCCTGGATGGTTTCAACCAACGGGCGGAGGTCAGGGTTCGTTGCGAAATAGGCCTCGTAGACCGGGGCCATAGCGGCCTGGAACGGCGCTTTGTCGGCCACTTCGTTCACTACCACACCCGCAGCCTCAACCGCCGCGCGGCTGGCCGCTTCACGTTCGGCCCACAATTGCCGCTGCAACTCGGCGGACTCTTGCGCCGCCTCTCTGACGGCGGCCTGCAGTTCGGGCGACAAGGCGTTGAATTTGTCGGTGTTGACGCACACGCATTCAGGGATGATCAGGTGCTGGGACAGCGAGTAATAGCCGGCAACCTCGAAATGGCCGGTCGACTCGTAGGACGGCCAGTTGTTCTCGGCGCCATCGACGACCCCGGTCTTCAGGGCCTGATAAACCTCGGCGAAGGCCATGGGCGAGGGGTTGCCGCCAAGTTCGGCAATCATGCCGGTGAACAGATCGTTGTTCATGACCCGCACTTTCATGCCCTGGACATCGGCCGGGGTATTGATCGGCTTGGTCCCGTTGTAGAAGGATCGGGCACCGGCGTCATACCAGGCAAGCGGGGTCAATCCCTTGGCTGCCATACCGGCCGCGATCGCGGCACCGCCCTCGCTGTCCAGAACGCGGAACATGTGTGGGACGTCCTTGAAGATGAAGGGCAATGAAACGACATTTGCCTCGGCGACAATCGGGCCAATCGGACCCAGGTTGAAATTTCCGACCTCCAAGGCGCCAGCGCGGACCTGTTCGACCGCATCGGGCTGGCTGCCCAATGTGCCGCCGTGGAACATTTGCAGGTTGATTTCACCGCCAGTCTTTTCGGTGACCAGTTCGGCGAATTTGTCCATCGCGACAGTATTCGGGTAGCCGTCTGCGTGGATGTTCCACCCGCGCCAATCCTCGGCCAAAGATGCACTGCCCGTCATGACGACCATGGCTGCGGCGCCGATCAGTGTTTTTGTAAGTTTGGTGTTCATGCTTTCCTCCCTAGAAGCAGACAGATGTTTTTGGTGATCGGTCGGAGCCGGCTATGAAAAGAGCAGGCCTCCGTTGATGTCGATGTTCGCGCCCGTAATGAAAGCGGCGGCGTCCGAGGCCAGAAACGCGACGAGGTTTGCCACATCCTCGGACGTGCCTTCGCGTTTCAGCGGTGTGGCGCTGGCCACGTTGGTGCGGACTTCGGTCTTGGTGAAGACATTGTGGAAGTCTGTGTCGATCATGCCCGGGCAAACCGAATTGATCCGGATCTCGGGCCCCAGTTCCTTGGCCAGCCCACGTGTCATCGTCATGACCGCCCCCTTCGAGGCCGCATAGGCAACCGCGCCGGGACCACCCCCGTCACGACCCGCCTGACTGGCGAACCCGACGATCGCGCCGCCTTTTTTCATGTGCGGCAACACCGACTGAACGGCGCGGGCAAAAGAAGTGGTGTTCAGGTCCATAACGTAACGCCAGTGGTCCATGTCCATATCGGACAGGGTCTTTCGGGCCACCAACCCTCCGGTCACGTGGACAAGAATGTCGATCCGGGGCCCGAAAGCGGCAATCGTTTCTGAGACCAGCCTGTCCACATCCGCGCCTGACGTCATGTCGCCCTGTACGGCAATCGCCTGACCGCCGGCAGCCGTAATCTCCTGGACCGCAGACTCTGCACCCGTGGATGAGCTGTGATAGTTGATTGCGACCGATGCTCCGGCCTCGGCCAGTTTCAGAACGCAGGCACGGCCGATGTCCCGTCCGCCGCCGGTCACGATCGCAACCTTCCCTGCAAGGTCCCGGTTCCGGCCAATCTGTTCAGCGTTCAATTCGGTCATTCTCTTGTCCCTTTGGATCCCCGGTCAGCCTTCCGGCGCGCCCGTTCCAATTTTTGAGTTCGAACGGGCGTGAAGCAGTGTTGCGTATTTTAGTCGACTAGGATACTAGTATTGTCAACAACTTTGTTTGAGGATCGCAAAGGGCATCGCACGGCGCGTGCCAAATCAATTGGCTGGAGTTACATTGAGGAGTATCGAGGGAGGGGTCTCGAGCCACGGAAAACCACCCGAGTTGGTCACGCGCAGAAAAAGGCAGGAAATGCAAAGTATTACGGACAAAATCGAGCGGCGCACAACCACCGACATCGTTTATGAGAGCCTGTACGAGGCGATAGTTTCGCTTGAAATCCTGCCGGGGACGAAACTGTCCGAAGCAGACATCGCAAAGAAGTTTGAGGTGTCCAGGCAGCCGGTCCGCGATGCTTTCAACAGGCTCGAGGCGCAGGATTTGCTGCTGATCCGTCCTCAGAAAGCCACTCGGGTCCGTAGCTTTTCAATGGAACGGATCGGTCATGCACGCTTTGTTCGCCTGGCCGTCGAGTTGGAGGTGGTGCGCGCTGCGTGCCAGGTTTGGAAGCCCGAATACTCGAAGCTGCTGGAAGACAATCTCAAGCGGCAGAAAGACGTGGTTTCAAGGAACGATGCCGAAGAGTTTCATCAACTCGATTACGACTTTCACCGGTTGATTTGCGAGTTGAGCGGCAACCCGCTGGCCTTCGACACGATTCAGGAATGCAAAAGAAAGATCGACCGCCTGTGCGTTCTGAGCCTTGGACGCGAGAGCGAGGCCGAGACTCTGGTTCGGGATCATGTGGCACTGGCCAAGGCGCTTGCAGACCGCGACGAGGCGAAGGCGAGCGAAACCATTCGCCGTCATCTGGGCCGTATCGACAAGACCATCGAAGAGGTTCACGCGAAACATGCCGAGTATTTCGAGTGAAATGAACGCCGCCACCTGACCGAGGACAGTGCATCATGACCAATAACTATCCGATTGTGTCGCCCGCCCCGGGCGTCACGCGCCAGGTTTTGGCAGATCACGAAGACCTCATGATGGTGTCTTTCCGCTTTGAGAAAGGTGCCGAAGGCGCACTGCACGACCACCCGCATGTGCAGTCGACATTTGTGCGGTCCGGGCGGTTCAATTTCGTTATCGGAGATCAGGAGCGAGAGCTGGGGCCTGGCGACAGCCTGATCATTCCGTCCGGCGTTAGCCATGGTTGTGTTTGCCTGGCGGCCGGAGAGTTGATCGACTGTTTCACGCCCAGGCGGGACGACTTTCTGTAAGGCGCATTCCGCGAACGCGCTTGCCGTGGCCCGCGATTACCTTGACCCCATGAGGCCGGTTAACCTGTTTTTCGGCGAAACGGGTCGGGCAGGGGGCATATCATTGCGCCGGAAATCGGATCAACCGACAGCGGCCCCGCAGCTTGGGCTAGGAATTGCGGTCCTCACGTGCTGATCCAATGCCAAGGATCAGGTCGGCGCATCGTTCGCCCAGCATCATCGCAGGTGCGTTTGTGTTGCCGGCGTTGATGTCCGGCACGGCGGACATGTCGCACACCCGCAAGCTCTCGACCCCGCGCACGCGCATTCTGGGGTCCAGCACGGCCATTCCATCACCGTCACGGCCCATTCTGGCAGTGCCCGCCGGGTGATAGTTGGTTTTCACGAACCGTTTGCAGTGTGCTCGCAGCGTCTGGTCGTCGTCCGCTGTCGGAATGACAATTTCGCGGATCCTTTGCGCAAGCGGGCCCGAGGTGAATGCTCGACGAAAGAAACTCTGCCCCCGGATCATCTCCTGCATATCGTCTTCATTCTTAAGAAGGTTGGGCGAAACTACTGGCATGGCGTCGGGGTCTGCCGAGCGAAGCCGAACCTCTCCGCGTGATTTCGGTTTGACTACGACGGTCGTAACGGTCAGGCCAAAGTCATCCTGCACCTCGTCAAGCGCGTCGCGATCCAGATAGACGATGGGAACGCAAAAGGCCTGAATGGTTGGTTCTCCATCAGGGTTCGACGGATTGACGAACGCGCCGGCTTCGACCCCGGCCGAAGTCACCGGGCCGCTGCCGAACAGCTTGAACTGAATACCGTTGCGCAGCATCCGCCAGCCCTCACCTTGTTTGAAATATCCGTAAGGGCCGTTGGCAAAGGCGGTGATCGGAACTTCGGGGTGGTCGATCAGGTTTTGGCCGACCCCGGGCAATGGGCAGACCACGGGAATATCGTGTTCAGCAAGATGTGCATCCGGTCCGATACCCGACAGCATTAGAATTTTCGGCGTGACCAGGGCACCAGCCGCAAGCACAACCTCACCATCACATCGGACGGTGTGGGACCCGCGTTTGTCTCGATACTGCACGCCGACGGCCCGGTCGTTTTCGATGATGATTTTGCTGACTTTTGCGCCCAGCCGGATGGTCAAATTCGGGTCCGTCTCGAGAGGAGCGAGGAAAGCGTAAGCTGACGAGCTGCGCTTTCCGGCGCGATTGGTGAACTGATAGAACCCGACGCCGCGCTGGCTTGCGCCGTTGAAGTCCGTGTTGAATGGTTCGCCAAGGGCCTGCACAGACTGAACGAACCAACGGGACATGTCGTCGATATGCCCCGGATCCGAGACCTGGACCGGACCGTCGCTGCCGTGCAGGTCGTTGTGCAGCCTGTTGTTGCCTTCCATCCTGCGGAAATAAGGCAGCACATCGTCCCATCCCCAGCCGACCCCGTCGTTGGTCTGTCGCAGCAGGTCGTTCCATGCGTCATAGTCAGAAGGCCGACCGCGCATATAGACCTGCGCATTCACCGACGACCCGCCGCCCAGAACGTTGGCCTGCGGAATGTCATGCACGCGGCCGTCCAGGTGGTCCTGCGGTTCGGTCTGGTGGTAGGTCATGAACTTGGACCCGTTGATCATCTTGAAGATACCCGGCGGCATGTCCAGCAGTGGATGGCGATGCGAATGCCCCGCCTCCAGCACCAGAACACTGCACTTGCCTTTGTTGACCAGCCGCGCTGCTGCCGCGGCGCCCGCCGAGCCGCCGCCGATGACGATGTGATCGAAGGTTTCCGTCATGATTTCGCCTTCAGGTCCGGCGTTTGGGTTCGCTGATCGAGTCGCGCTCGACCAGTTCGCACTCAAGCTTCACGAGTGGGTGCCGCTGACCGTCCGTCGGTCCGTGGAACAGCTGTTCGACGACCCAGCGTCCCATCGCCCGGGTGGGAAGGATCATCGAAGTCAGGGGCGGCGACAGGTGCCGCGCGGTTTCGTCATCGTCAAATCCGATGACTGAAATGTCCTCGGGGATGGACAGGCCAAGTTCCTTGAGCGCCTCATAGCAGCCGATGGCCATGCGGTCGTTCTGGCAGAAAATGGCGGTTGGCGGAGAGGGCAGGTTCATCAATTCCCGCGTGGCGGCGTAGCCTGCGCTGGGCAGCCAGTTGCCCTCGATGACCAAATCCTCGTCAAATGGGATGTCGGCGGAAGCCAGGGCGTTTCTGTACCCGGTCGTACGCCCGGCGGCGCATTCCATGAACGGCTCGCCGGTGATGGTGGCAATTCGTTTGTGCCCGGCCTTGATCAGGGCGTTGGTCGCCGTATGTCCGGCAGCGACTTCGCCGGGGATCACCGCAGGAAAAGAGAGGTCGTCGCAAAAGCAGTTCAACAGCAGAACCGGGGTGGCCGTCTGCCTGAGGATCTCCGGCACGACCACCCGCCGCGTGAAAACGGTCGCGTAGATGATGCCTGCAACCTGTTGGTCGAGGAAATACCTCAGCGTTCTGGGCTCGACCTCGGGGTCGTTTTGAGTCTCGGCCAGCAACACAAGATTTCCGGTGTCCCGAACGGCCTGTTTCACGCCGTTGAACGCGTTCACCATCTCGGGGCTCGACGCCAGATCATCCACGACGAAAGCGATGGTTCCGTCCAGCGCCGCGGGCCGGCGCGCGCTGTCCTGGGGTTTCCTGAGTTGAGAGGGCATGGCGTATCCAAGCGTGTTGGCGGCATCCAGGACCCGTTGCTTGGTATCCTCGGAGATCTTGACGGAATCATTCTTGTTGAGAACCAGCGATACTGTCGTCTGCGAACACCCGGCGACGCGCGCAATGTCGTGCATCGTCACGCGCTGCCGGCCCGCGACTCGTCCTACACCCCTGTGCTGCCCGGCTTTGTTCGCTTGATCGTTCATCGCTCAACCTTTTTGTTCGCATCCTTTTTATCGACTATGCGGAGGGTGCGCAACTAATATTAGTAGGTGATAATTAATATTAGTGTTGACGAAATAATATTATTAGTGTTTTGATCGGCGGTGCGGTCGCCATTGTGGTCTGGCCGAGCAAGTGCGGGAGGCGAAATTGCGGTCTGTAGTGGGGGAGTTGGGTCAAGTCGTTCGCCATTCGATGTTCATCGATGGCCGCTTTGCCGACTTTGACGCGGACGCGGTCGATGTCGAAAACCCTGCAAATGAAGAAATCGTAGCACAGGTTCCAGATGGTGGTGCCATGCATGCCGATGCGGCGGTCGAGGCGGCCCGCAGGGCTTTTGGCGCGTGGTCTGCGCGCCCGGCGATCGAGCGGGCGCAAATGGTCCGAAAGCTCGCCGAGGCCACCCGGGTCGACGCCGCGCGTCTGGCTGCTTTGATCACAGCCGAGCAGGGCAAGCCGATCTCGCAGGCCCGAGGTGAAGTGGATGCCGCCGCTACCTTTCTTTGCCATGCAGCTGAAGAGGCCCGGCGGATTTCGGGTGACATAGTGGCCTCGGACAACAGGTCCGAAGAAATCCAGATTCGGCGCCATCCCTACGGCGTTGTCGTCGCGCTGACGGCCTGGAACTATCCCTTGGCATTGGCGGCCAGGAAAATCGGGCCAGCGCTGGTCGCGGGCAACACCGTTGTTTTGTTGGGACATGAAATCACGCCGCTTTCCGGTCTTGCGGTTGCCGAGCTTGCGGACAAGGTCGGGTTTCCGCCCGGTGTTCTGAATGTTCTGACGGGGAGAGGGCCGGTGGTTGGGCAGCGGTTGGTCGAACACCCCGATACGTCGCTGATCACGATGACCGGCAGCACGCGCGCCGGGAAAGAGATTTTTCGCACAGCGGCCGACCGGATCAAGGTTGTCCGGCTCGAGCTTGGGGGCAAGGCTCCGTTCATCGTGATGGAGGATGCGGATGTTGACGCCGCCGTTTCGGCCGCCATTGCCGCCCGGTTTGCCAATTGCGGCCAGATCTGCACCTGCAACGAGCGTATGTATCTGCATCGCGGCATTGCAGATCAATTCTTGGAAAAATTCGTGTCAGAAGCCCGCGCTTTGTCGATCGGGGATCCGATGGAGGACTGCGACCTGGGGCCCAAAGTCAGCAAGGTCGAAGTGACCAAGGTCGCCGAAATCATCCAACGCAGCATCGCAGAGGGTGCCACGGTGCATCTCGAAGGTGGGCCTTTGACGGACGGCGCGCACGGCAAAGGGCACTGGATGTCCCCGACCGTTCTCGAGGTCTCCGACAACGGCAATGCCGCGATGCAGGAGGAGGTCTTTGGCCCCGTGGCGACAGCCATGCGAGTCGATGATTTTGATCAGGCGATAGCCTTTGCGAATGACACGTCATTCGGGCTGTCCGCCTATCTCTTTACGGCATCGCACCGCCGATTGATGGAGGCCCCGAGCCGTTTGAAGTTCGGCGAACTGTACCTGAACCGTTCGAACGGCGAAGCCGTGCAGGGGTTTCACACTGGTTGGGGGCTGTCCGGGGTTGGGGGCGAAGACGGCGCCTATGGCTTCGATGGCTATCTGAGGAAACAGACGACTTACATGAATTGGGCATGACCTGAAAACTCGCGGTTAAAACGGAGGCGACCGCACCAATGGAGGAGGAATAACCATGAAACGCAGAACTCTTTTGATCTCGACGGTTGTCGCAGGTGCGCTGTTGGGCACCACGGCGATGGCGCAGGATCTGCCGCCGCTTGAGCAGAAAGATCGCTACAAGGTCGGCTTTGCGCAGATGGAGTCGAACAATCCCTGGCGCATTGCCGAGACTAAATCGTTCCATGACACGGCCGAGGCCTGCGGCTGGGATCTTATCGCGACGGATGCCGCCGGATCTGCGGCCAAGCAGGTTGCGGATGTGGACAGCATGATCGCGCAAGGCATCGACGTCCTGTTCCTGCCCCCGCGGGAAGAAAAGCCGCTGATCCCGGCCGTTATGAAGGCTCGTGCCGCAGGCATTCCGACCTTTCTGGTGGACCGTTCGGTTGATCCAGCCGTCGCCAAGCCGGGCGAACATTTCGTGGCATTTCTTGGATCGGACTTCATTGATCAGGGCAACCGGGCCGCGCAATGGCTGATGGAGAATTTCGAGGGCGACAAAGGCATCATCGTCCAGTTGGAAGGCACGACAGGGTCCTCGCCTGCAAATGACCGCAAAAAGGGCTTCGACGACGCGATTGCAGCGGATGACCGTTTTGAGATCGTGGCCTCTCAGACCGGGGACTTTGCGCGCGACCTGGGTCGTCAGGTGATGGAAACCCTGCTGCAGGCGCATCCCGACGTGAACGTGGTCTACGCCCACAATGACGAGATGGCGATCGGCGCGATCCAGGCTCTGGAGCTGGCGGGCCGCAAGCCCGGCGAGGACGTGACCATCGTTTCGATCGACGGGACACGCGATGCGCTACAAGCCATCATCGACGGCAAGATGGGCGTCACGGTCGAAAGCTCGCCTTTCTTCGGCCCTCTGGCCTGTGAAGTCATGAAGAAATACGCGGCTGGCGAGACGATCCCGGAATGGGTGAAAGTCGAAGATCGCATCTTTACCAAGGACAACGCGGCCGATCACATCGACGAAGCCTATTGATTCTCCCTGGTGGGTGGTGCTGGCCTGTGGTCGGCGCCGCCTGCAAGCAATCGGAGGAAGACATCTCATGAATGCGCTCGTCTCGATGTCGGGAATTGAAAAGTCCTTTGCCGGCGTACCGGCACTCAGCCAGGCCAGCCTGGAGATCGCACCGGGCGAGGTTCATGCGCTGATCGGTCAGAACGGTGCCGGCAAATCGACGATGATCAAGGTCCTGACCGGAGTTTACGACCGGGATGCCGGCGACGTGCATCTGGCGGGTGTGCCGAGCCGCATCTCCACTCCGCGCGAAGCGCAGGAATCCGGAATTGCCACGATCTATCAAGAGCTCAACCTGGTGCCGCTGCGGTCAGTGACCGAGAACATCATCTTGGGGTACGAGCCCAAACGTCTTGGCTTTCTGGTCGACTGGCGCGAAGGCAACAGGCGCGCACGCGAGGTTCTTGCGCGCTTTGGCATAGATATCGACGTGACCGAGCCGCTGGGAAATTTCTCGACGGCGATCCAGCAATTGGTTGCGATTGCGCGGGCTGTGTCATTGGACGCAAAGCTGGTGATCATGGACGAACCCACCTCGTCATTGGATGCCAGCGAGGTCGAGGTTCTGTTCGGTGTGGTGCGCGAGTTAAAGAAACAGGGCGTTTCCGTCCTGTATGTCTCGCATTTTCTCGATGAGCTGTTCCAGATCTGCGACCGGGTTACAACGATGCGAGACGGCCGCACAGTCAGCACGCGCAACGTGCAGGACACGACCAAACTGGAAATGATCGCGGACATGCTGGGCCGCAACAAGGACGAGATCGCGGCAGACGGGCTTACGGACTTCGCCGGCGCCAAGGCCAAGAAAGGCGATATCGTTTTGCGGGCTGTCTCTGTCTCGACAGGCCCGCGACTGACGCATTTCGACCTCACGCTCCACCGCGGGGAGATCGTTGGGCTGGGCGGGCTTCTGGGCTCTGGCCGGACAGAGGCTGCGCGCGCGTTGTTCGGTGTGGACGGGGCCCGCAGCGGCGCAATCGGGCTGCACGGTGCGGTCGGGCAACCGTCCGGACCGGGTGACGCGATCGCAAACGGGGTCGGCTTTCTGACCGAAGATCGCAAGGCCGAAGGGATCATTCCTGACATGTCCGTGCGCGAGAACATGACGCTGGCCCTGCTGCCGAAACTGGCCAGCCGTGGTCAGATCGACTTTGCCCGCGAGCGCGAGATCGTTCAGGCCTTCATCGACGACCTGGGCATCAAGGCGGCGCATATGGACCAACCCATTCGCGAGTTGTCCGGCGGCAACCAGCAGAAGGTGCTTCTTGCCCGTTGGCTGGCGACACAGCCCGACATCCTGATACTCGACGAGCCGACCCGAGGCGTGGATGTCGGCGCCAAGCGAGAGATCCAATCTTTCATTCGGTCTTATGTCGAAAAGGGGTTCGGCGTTGTCCTCATCAGTTCGGAATTCGAAGAACTGGTGGAAGGCGCTGACCGCATCGTGGTCATGCACGAGGGGCGCTCGGTCAAGGAACTGACCAACCCCGGGATTACCGAGAATATACTGGTGCGCGCGCTTGCGCATCATGAAGAAGGAACTGGTTCATGGACCGCGCAATGAAGTTGCCGCAACGGGTCGCATCGATGCCCTTTCGCTTTCATGGCGGCATCGCCGCGTTGGTCGCCCTGCTGGTGTTCAATGCGTTTTTCACCCCAAATTTCCTGCAGCTGCAGACCCTGTTCGTGAATATCAGTCAGGTTGCCACGATCGCCATCGTGGCCATGGGCATGACGCTGGTCATCGCCACGGGTGGGATCGATCTGTCGGTTGGCGCGGTCATGGCTTTGGCCGGGGCGCTGGCTCCACTGATCTTTCTGTCGGATCTGGGCGCCGCCAATCCGATGCTTGGCGTCACTTTGGCCATTGTCCTGCCGCTGCTCGTCGCGGGTTTATGCGGGGTATTCAACGGCGTGATGGTTGCTGTGTTGAACGTGCAGCCCATCGTTGCGACGCTCATTCTCTTCATCTCTGGTCGGGGTATTGCCCAAGTCTTGACGAACGGGAACCTGCAGACATTTTCCAACCCTTCATTCAGTTATCTTGGAACCGGCAAGGTGCTTGGCTTGCCGTTCCAGGGGTGGCTGGCGCTGGCGATTGCCTGTGTGCTGTTTTGGGTGATCACCAGAACCACTTGGGGCCGCTACCTGCTGGCGATCGGCGGCAATGAACGTGCGGCCTATCTGGCGGGTGGTCCCGTCCGGCGGGTCAAGATCGGGGCCTATGTCATCTGCGCGGTGCTTGCAGGCCTGGCCGGTCTGATCGTGGTTGCGATCAACTCGGCCTCGGACGCCGCGCGCAACGGCAATCTGATGGAGCTTGATGCCATCGCGGCCGCTGTCGTTGGCGGGGCTCTTTTGCAAGGCGGGCGGGCGCCGATCTTTGGCGCCATTCTGGGTGCCGTGATCATCCAGTTGGTCAAATATACATTGTTGGCCAACGGGGTAGAGGACGAAGTTGCACTGATCGCCAAAGCCGTCATCATAATCCTGGCCGTTTGGGTCCAGCAGTTCCGGAGGGCTTGATCGATGTTGGATGAAACGGCTTTTGACCTGCGAAAGTACCTTCGGCGCAATTCGGCCTCGGTGACGGTGTGGATCGCACTGCTGGCTTTGATTCTGTTCGGGCTGATGCGCTATGACAACTTTGGCAGCGCCTACAACTTCTCGTCTTTCCTGAACTACAACGCGATGTTCATCGCGATTGCGCTGGGCATGTGCTTCGTGATCATGACCGGCGGGATTGATCTGTCGGTTGGATCCGTGGCGGCCTTTACGTCGGTCGTTGCGGCTTATCTCAGCCCATACGGGATTCAGGTTGCCCTGCCGGGGGCCGTGCTTGCCGGGATTGGTTTCGGAGCGATCAACGCCTTTTGCATCATCGTCCTTCGCATCCCGCCTTTCATCGCCACGCTGGCCACCATGCTGGCCGCAAAAGGCGGCGCATTGGTGATTTCGGGCGCCCAGACAATTTCGGTCGATTGGGGGTCGAACTTCACCAAGCTTGGTATGGGGCAGGCGTTCGGCCTGTTTCCATGGGCAATCGTCATCGTGGCCGGACTGACGCTGGCACTTTGGCTGGTGCTGGAAAGAACAACCATCGGGCGGACCGTCTTGGCGATCGGTGGCAGCGAGGATGCCTCGAACCTCATGGGTCTGAAGGTGAACCGCGCCAAGGCTTTCGTCTACCTGCTTTCGGGTGGCTGTGCCGGGCTGGCTGGCGTCTTTCTGGCCTCGGGATTTGGAGCAGGACAACCCCTTGAGGGCATCGGATGGGAATTGTCGGCCATCGCGTCCGTCGTTGTGGGCGGCACCTTGTTGACAGGTGGGATGGGGTCGATCCCTGCAACCGTGGCCGGAGCGCTTTTGCTGGGTCTGGTGTTCAACGTTCTGAACTTTGAAAACGGTCAGGGCACCATCAGTTTCAGCGCCTATTGGCAGATGGTCATACGTGGAGGCTTTCTTTTTGCGGTCATCCTTTTACAGTCTCGGGTTATTGCCAGGCAGCAGAAGGTCTTGGGTTCGTGAATCGCATAGAAAGTGTTTCAGCGCGGCTGTTCAACGTCCCGCTCGCCGAAGTCCTGGTCGATGCCAAACACGGGGATCACACGTTCTTTCAATTGATCACCGTCACCATTCAAACGACGGATGGGGTCGAGGGGGTTGGGTATACCTATACGGGCGGCAAGGGCGGTCATGCCATCTTGGCGATGATCCAGCATGATCTGGCACCGTTCCTTGTAGGACAAGACGCGGAACAGATCGAAAGCCTTTACGATGCCATGCAGTGGCACGTGCACTACGTCGCACGGGGTGGGATAGCCTCGTTCGCCATCTCGGCCGTGGATATTGCCCTTTGGGACATTCGTGGCAGAGCGCAGAATGCACCGCTGTGGCAAATGGCGGGCGGAGCGTCCAGACGGTGCAAGGCCTACGCCGGCGGGATCGACCTGAATTTCTCGTTGGAGAAACTGCTGCGCCAGACCGAAGGCTACCTTGCGCGTGGGTTCAACGCGGTCAAGATCAAGGTTGGGCAACCGGATCTTGCCGATGATCTGGCGCGAGCTCGGGCAGTGCGCGAGATGCTGGGGTCGGACCGGTTCTTCATGGTCGACGCGAATTACTCCATGAGCGTCGAGCAGGCCATCGTGGCAGCCCGAGGGTTCGCCGACTGCAATATCCTGTGGTTCGAGGAGCCGACAATTCCAGACGACTACAAAGGCTATGGCCGAATTGCCGAAGCCACGGGCGTTCCCCTTGCCATGGGCGAAAACCTGCACACGATTCACGAATTCGAGTATGCCTTCGATGACGCCAAGCTGAGTTTCATCCAGCCCGATGCCTCAAACTGTGGCGGCATTACCGGCTGGTTGCGCGTGGCCGCGCTAAGCGCCCAGCACGGCATTCCGGTTTGTAGCCATGGTATGCAGGAGCTGCACGTCAGCCTTGTTTCGGCGCAACCCAATTCGGGTTGGCTGGAAGTACACTCATTCCCGATAGACCAGTACACGACCCGTCCGCTTGTCGTGGAAGACTGCCTGGCCGTGGCCCCGGATACGCCGGGGACCGGAGTGGAATTCGACTGGGACAAACTGAAAGCGGAACACAGGGAGATGCATACATGACGACCCAGACGATCTCTGCGGCGTACTACAGGGGCAACAAGAGCTTTGCCGTGGAACAGGCCCAGGCGACGGCTCCGGGCGCTGGCGAGGCCGCCATTCGCGTTGCGTATTGCGGGATATGCGGGACGGATATGCATGTCTACCACGGCAACATGGATGCCCGTGTCGGCCTGAACCGGGTAATCGGGCACGAGATGTCCGGTGTCGTCGAAGCGGTGGGCGCGGGCGTCGATACTGTAAAACCCGGCCAGAAGGTCGTGGTCCGACCGCTTGATCACTGCGGCGAATGCCCGGCCTGCAAACGGGGGCATCAGCATATCTGCCAGAACCTCAAGTTTCTCGGCCTCGATACCGATGGTGCCATGCAAGAGATCTGGACCGTTCCGGCCCACACCTTGCACGTTCTACCGGATGACTTGCGCATGGATCACGCGGCGCTGATCGAGCCGGTCGCCGTTGCTTGCCACGATGTGCGGCTGTCTGGACTGCAGCCTGGCGAGGACGTCGTCGTCATCGGCGGTGGCCCGATCGGCATCCTGGTTGCCATGGTTGCGCGGGACGCGGGCGGAAACGTCGTGATTTCCGAAGTGAATCCGAACCGTCTGGCGATCGCAGAAAAACTTGGCTTTGATACGATCAACCCAACCGAGACTGATCTGGTGTCCACAATCAACGCGCGCACGGGCGACAAAGGGGCGGATGTGGTTTTCGAGGTGTCAGGAACGCAGCCCGGTGTTGATGCGATGACCGCCGTTGCCGCGACGCGGGCCCGGATCGTGATGGTCGCGATCCATGCTCAAAAGCCCCAGATCGACCTGTTCCAATTCTTCTGGCGAGAGCTGCAACTGATCGGTGCTCGGGTCTATGAGCCGGAGGACTACGAGAAGGCGATTGCAGTTGTCGCCTCGGGCGGAGTGGACGCGGATGTCGTGATCACTGATGTCAGCCCTCTGGCAGACATTCAGGCCGCGTTCGAAGCACTGGATCGCAGCCCAACCGCAATGAAAAGCCTGATTGAAGTAGGACCGCGTTCATGAGTGTTTTGCAAAGTTTCGACCTGACGGGAAAAACGGCACTTGTGACCGGGTGCAAACGCGGGATCGGGCGCGGCATGGCCGAGGCATTGGCATCGGCCGGAGCCGATATCATCGGAGTGTCGGCCTCGCTCGAGCTGTCCGGCTCGGAGGTCGAAAAAGCCGTCACGGCGATGGGGCGCAGTTTCCGGGCTTACCAATGCGACTTCTCGGACCGCTCCGCGCTGCACGGGTTCATTGATCAGTTGAGGGCCGACGGACAAACCCCTGATATCCTTGTCAACAATGCCGGTACGATCAAACGCAAGCCAGCCGCCGAACACCCGGACGACTGGTGGGACGAAGTGATTGAGGTCAACCTGTCCTCGCAGTTCGTTCTGTCCCGTGAGATCGGCAAGGACATGCTGGCGCGCGGCTCGGGCAAGATCATCTTCACCGCATCGCTGCTGACGTTTCAGGGCGGCATCACCGTTCCCGGATATTCGGCCTCGAAAGGTGGTATCGGACAGCTGACGAAGGCCCTTTCCAATGAGTGGGCCGGGCAGGGTGTGAACGTGAATGCAATCGCCCCCGGCTACATCGCAACCGACAACACCCAAGCCCTGCAGGACGATCCGGTTCGGTCGAAGTCGATCCTGGAACGAACACCCCAGGGCCGTTGGGGTACGCCAGGTGATTTTGCCGGACCTGTGGTCTTTCTGGCTTCTGCAGCGTCGGACTACGTCAACGGTGAAATCCTTGTTGTCGACGGGGGTTGGATGGGGCGGTAGCGCCGTCAACTCTCCATGTGAGCCAACGCCTCAAGTCCCGATGTAGTGAACCTTCAATCGCCGCGTCTTTGGTGCCTCGCGATGTTCGAACAGGTACAGGCTTTGAACGCGGCCCAGCGGAAGCTGTCCCTGTTCGACCGGTATCGACACCTGCGTTTGCGTCAACAGCGCCCGCAGGTGCGATGGCGCGTTGTCGTCTTCGCTCGGGCGGTGGTGATACTTGCCTGGTGACTTGGGGACCAGTTCTTCGAAGAACCTCTCGATATCCTTAACCACCTCGGGATCGGCATTGGCCTGCACCAACAGCGCGGCACCGGTGTGGACGCACCAAAGGGTAAGCAGGCCCGAGACAAACTCATGTTCGGAAACCGCACGCTGAACAATCCCGCTGATGTCGGTCAGGGATTTGCCGGGCGTTTCAATGGACAACTCAAAAAACTCTTGCTTCATCCATCAGATCCTTTCCTTGATCTTGCGGGAATGCGCCCAGCTTTCCGCACCCCATTCGGCATTCAACTTACAGGCTTAAGTATCTGATTTGTAAAACTCTAGAGCTTTCATTCATGCAAACAGGTTTTTGAACCGGTCTATGCACAGACGAAACCCATCTTCGAAATTTCCGTTGCCGGGATGATAAACGCTTTCGAAGGAAATCACGCCATCATAGCCGTCGGATCTGAGCGCGTCGGCGATGGGTTGGAACAGAGGCGCAAGCTGGCCTTCCCCCATGCGGCGCACTTCCAGCGTTGCCCTCGGCGTGTCGACCTTTACGTCCTTGATGTGAATGTGCCCCAGATAGCCGCCGCGCAGTTCTTCGTAACCGTCCGGGTATGCCAGTTCATGGCACCAGCAGTTGTTTCCGGGGTCCCAAAGAACTTTCAACGTATCCTTTGCATCCAACTCGTTAATCAGCTTGCGGGCGGTATAGTTGGAATTGACCAGCGTGCCGTTTCCGGTTTCCACGACAAGCGTCACGCCCTCAGCCCTGGCCAGTTCAACCGCCGGCGCGATCAGCGGCGGCATCGAGTCCCATACCCCATGCGCCACGTTCCACTTCTCGGCGCCGTTTTTTCCCCAGAGTATCTGCTCTTTTCGTTGGGTCATGATCCGAACCAGCGGAGACCCCACGACATGCGCCATGTCGATCACGCGTTTCAGCGCGTCCATGTGTCGGGTGTGCAGGTCGTCACCGGGCCTGTTGGCAGCTGTCATCCCCGCGAAGATATGGCGCGACAGACAGGACACAGGCTTGCCCCGGTCGCGCAAGAGCGCGTCGATTTCGGCAATTTCCTGCGGGGAATGGTCCCCGACCTCGGTGTCGCCTACGAACTGAAGCTCTGCATAGTCCAGACCGAATTCGTCCATCACGTCCACGGCATGCCGCAAATCGCGGGAAATGCCGTCGCAAATCACACCTAGTTTCATGTCCGGTCCCCTCAGCGATGCAATTCTGCGCCAACGATCTCTTCGATGACGCGGGTACACACCCAGTTGTCGCCGTTTGGGTATTTGGTTTTTCCGGCGTGAAAGATCTGCATTGCGGACGAGGCGGTATGCATTGGAACGCCCAACGCACCGGCCAGTGCCAGCGAGATCGTCAGGTCCTTGTGCATGGTTGCGATATGGCTGCCAGTGGCTTCGAACTTGCGATCAATGATGTTTTCAAGGGCGGTGTTCACGACACCGCACCCAGCACTGGAGGATGAGAACACATCCAGCAATGCCTGACCGCTGACACCGGCTTTGGCCGCGAGGGCCGCAGCCTCGAATGTGGCAGAAAAGACAGATCCGATAAGGGATTGCAGGCAGGCTTTCACGGTTTGCCCGTCGCCAGCGTTTTCGCCAACCCGGTGAATGGTTGCCGACACTGCCTGCATGACTTCGGCGTTTTGGTCCAGCACATCCGCAGCACCGGCAGCCATCATCGTCAATGTGCCGTTCTGCGCGCCGGGAAACCCACCCGAGACCGGAGTGTCGATCAGGTGGATGCCCGAACCCTCCATGTCTTGTCCGATAGCGCGGGCTTCGGCCGGAGTAATGGTCGCCGACAGGATGACCGTTCCGCCTTCGGCCATGTTCGCAACCAGTCCGTCTTCACCCAGAATGACATCGCGGGCCTGATCTCCGTTCATCACCATGACGAACACGCTGGCGGCATGACTGCCGACCTGTCCCACGCTGTCCTTGGCCAGGCCGCCCATGTCGGAAAATGTCGTCATGCGCGTCTCGCTCAGGTCGAAACCGGAGGTTTCAAAGCCATTCTTGATCAGGTTCTTGGCAAGGCCGCTGCCCATGTCGCCAAGACCGATTACGCCTGCGGTTTTCATTTGGAGTCCTCCCGTTCTTTCGTCTTTGCCGTCTGGCAGACTTTTCGAAAATTGATGCCTCAAGGCATCGGTTTTCGCGGGAGTTTCACGCGTCGTGAACAGACGTCGGGCGAGTCCGGAAGACACCCCGCTGCCCGATTACGTACCGTAAGTAAACGAAGAATGCGGCGTTCAGGCAAGCAAAGAAGTGATACGGGTGGAAAGAAACTGCCTGATCCGACGTGTCAGGAAAACGCCGCCATGATGCCGCGCAATTCCGCCAACCCGCGCATTCGTCCGATCAGCGGATAGCCGGGAGTGCTGTGTCCGCCCAGATCGCTCAGCAGCTCTTGTCCGTGGTCGGGTCGCATCGGAATTTGCCAGTCGTCTCGCCCTTGGGATTTGCGGCGGCGTTGTTCGTCCATCAGCTCGCGAATGGTTCCGACCATGTCGGTGTCGCCCTCCAGATGCGCAGCCTCATAGAAATCCGGCTTCTGTCTGTCCGACCCCGCGATGCGTCGGGTATTCCGAAGATGGGCAAAGTGAATCCGGTCGCCATGCCGGCGCACGAACTCCGGCCCATCGAATTCAGGGGAAACACCCAGCGATCCGGTACACAAGGTTGCGCCGTTCGCGGGCATATCAACCGCATCCAGTACGGCGCCGTAGTCCTCGGTACTGGACATGATCCTTGGAAGACCGAGCAACGAGAAGGGCGGATCATCGGGATGACAGCACAAGCGCAGCCCCAATTGTTGGGCGACCGGGGCGACCTCAGACAGGAAGTCGATGAGGTTTGCGCGCAGTCGGTCACGGTCTATCTCGGCATATGTCTGCAGCAAGGCGCGTACGTCCTCTACGCTCCACTGATCGTTGGCGCCGGGCAGCCCCGCGGTGACATTGTGCTGCAACTGGGCCTTGGAGACATCCGACATGCCTATGAAGCGATCCTTGGCCGCTTGCTGAACGGCGTTGGAGTAGTCTTCGGACGCGCCGGGACGTTCAAGAATATGTATGTCGAAAACTGCAAAATCGGTCAGGTCGAACAGCATGGCCGTTCCGCCATGCGGCTGCAGGGCGCGAAGGGCGGTGCGCGTCCAATCCAGGATCGGCATGAAGTTGTAGCAAACAACTTTGATGCCACGGGCGGACAGGGCCCTGAGGCTGGACTTGTACGCCTGCAGATGCTCGGCCATGTCCGCCGACTGGGTCTTGATCGCCTCTGAGACGGGCAGGCTTTCGACAACGTCCCAACTGTACCCGGCAGCAGCCAGAACTGCCTGCCGATCGGCGATGCTCGGTTCGTCCCAGGGCAATCCCGGCGGGATGTGATGCAGCGCGGTGACGATACCCTGAACCCCGACCTGATGGAGATCGGCCAGAGCGATCGGATCCTCGGGTCCGAACCAACGCCAACATTGTTTCATGGCAGCCATCCTTCATACAGCGGGTGATCGGGCCTGATGGGAAGGGCAACGCGCTGCCCGGTGCGCGCCGCGTGATAAATCGCCGTCACAAGGCCGATGGACGCAGCGCCATCCTTCAGGGTAACGGCTGAATTTGCCTCGGACCGTAGCGCCTTGCCGACTTCGGTAAAGAACCCTTCGAACCCCGTTGGCTCGGCGGCGGAGGCTGCAAGAGCCTCCTCGATATCGGCTTGATCCGCCGGGTCCCGCGCGACGAATGCCCAGGGGGTTTGACCAGGGGCATAAGGTTCCGTGCCGGAGGTGGCGGTCAGTTTTTCAAAGATGAACCGCAGGCGGGTTTCGTCCGTGGCTGCGCCCAAGGTGATATTGCTTGTGCACAAGGCTCCGGACGTCATGCCAAAGCAGATCGCGGCGCAGTCTTCGGTCTCGATCGGGTTGACCCGCGTTGTGGCCATTGCAGACACCCAGGCGATATCACCCGCAATATGAGTCAGCAGATCATGGTTGTGGATGGCATGGCCCAGCACTGCGCCGCCGCGTTCACCGGCCCATGTTCCCCGCCACGGTACTGCGTAATAGTCAGCCCCGCGGGACCAATGGGTCTCAAGCGCGGCAGTTTGGACCGCTCCGGTCAGGCCTGCGCGTTGCAGGTGGCGCAGTTGGGCCAGTGACGGCCCCCACCGGTATTGAAACACCGGAAACACCTGCTTGCCCGCGCTGCGTGTGGCTGCCGTGATCCGATCCACATCTTGCATCGAGGTCGCAAGAGGCTTTTCGCAGACAACGTGTTTTCCTGCGGCCAGTGCCGCAAGCGCGGTTGGTACATGCAGATGCGGCGGCAGGCAGATGTCGATGACATCAATCGCCGGGTCATCCAGAGCGTCCTGAATGTTGGTCAGTGCTCTAAAATCCGAGTTCTGCCGTATCTGTTCGATCCGGTCCGTATTCTGGTCGACCACGGCGGCTACGCGGAAGGTGCGGTCAAGCCGTTCCAGAGCGTCCAGATGTTGCGCACCGATACCAGCGCCAAGGATCGCAACGTTGATCATCTGCGTTCCGCCATTTCCTGCGCGCGCAGTGCCAGTTCCATGACTGTAAAGCAGTGCGTCTGCGTCATTGCGGTTTCAGTCCGGTTGTGAATGTCATCGGCAAGGCGCGCAAAGTAGGGAAGGCCGGCGTCGGATGCGTCGATCTTTTGGCAGGTTTCACCATTGACGAGGATCAGATGATCTGTTCCCGGGGCTCCCCCCACGTCGACGTATTTCCGCAACTCGATGTATCCTTCGGTGCCCAGGATCGTCAGACGACCATCCCCCCAGTTTGGCAGGGCATCCGGGGTGAACCAGTCAACCCTGATGTACCCGGTTCCATTCTCGCTGCGCAGATTGATCTCGCCGAAATCCTGCAATCCGGGATCGCTCGGGTTTGCGTAGTTTGTCACATAAGCGTTTGTGATTTCAGCGGTTTCCGAACCTGTGTAATGCAGGAACTGATCAATCTGATGCGAGGCTATGTCGGTCAGAATGCCGCCATAGCGGTCGCGCTGAAAAAACCATTCCGGCCGGGTCACCCGGTTCAATCGGTGCGGGCCAAGTCCGACCGTCTGGACCACGCGCCCGATGGCACCGGCCTCGACCAACTCGGTGGCCCGGGTGCTGACGGGCGTTTCGAACCGCTCCGAAAAATTCACCGACCAGATCCGACCGGTGTCCGCAACCGTTCGCTTGATCTGGTCGAGTTGCTCGAACGTCGTGCAGCCCGGCTTGTCGCTCATGACATCCATGCCGTTCTGCATCGCGCAGACCGCCAACGCGGCCCTATCTGCCGGTATCGCTGAAATCAGCGCCAGATCCGCCCCGCAGGTCAGGGCGTCTTCCAGTCGGGCCAGCCGCGGAATATCGGGAAACCTTTTGACGTAGCCCGCCAGCGTCTCCGGATCGCCCTGTGTCCAATAGCCAACGCAGTCTACGCCGATTTTGCGCATGTTTTCTGTCATGCCATAGATATGGCGGTGGTCCAGGCCAAGGGCGACGCAGGTCAGGCTCATGAGATGACTCGTGTTTTCTGGCCGGTTCGATTGGCGATCTGCATCGCGTCGATGACGGCGTGGGTCAAAAGGGCACTGCGTCCTGTGGCCATAGGTTGCGTTCCACTGGAAACTGCCTTGGCGAAGTCCTCGATGACCGCTTGGTGCCACGCATGCGTGAACGCCATGGGATCGGCCCCTCCGCCTGTGGCGGCGGTTTCGCCGACCGTGGATTCCCGGCCGTCGAAAGTGGTCACGGTCAGGACACCTGACTCCAGATGCGCTTTGGCTAGGGTGCCTTGGATCGTGATGGACTCAGCAGACCCGGGATATTCGGCGGTAGTTGCCATCAACGTTCCCACCGCTCCGTTGTCCATTTCAAAGACTGCACCCGCCCAATCCTCAGCCTCGAGATCGTGTAGAGGAGTTTTTCTCATCACGGCCTGAATGTTCGAGATCGGCCCCAGCAGCCACATCGCAAGGTCAAGCGTGTGGATCGCCTGCGAGATCATGGCGCCGCCTCCGTCACGTGCGTAAGTGCCGCGCCCTGGCTCGTCATAGTAACTCTGATCACGCCACCAGGGGACACGGATCTCGACCGTGGCGATCGCGCCCAGCTCACCCTGTTCAATGGCGGATTTCAGCGCCTGCGAGGCGGCGCGTGCGCGGTGCTGAAAAACGATGCCCAGCGGTACGCCCGACACCTCGCACTGCTCGACAATGGCTTTCGCGGCGCCCAGCGTTCTTTCGATAGGCTTTTCCATCAGGATCGGTTTCGACGCGCTCGAAAGAGTCCGAACCAACTCTGTGCGCTGATCGGGTGGGGTTGCGATGATCGCAAAGTCGACCTGCGGGTCGTTTGCGATTTCCTCGACCGAGACGAATGCGCGGGTCTCGTTTCGCCGCGCGAACGCAGCTGCCTTGTCGGGATTGCGCCCAAGGACTCCGGCAAGACCGAGGCCTTGATCCGATGCCCGAATGGCGGCGACATGCGTGCCGGAAACCATCCCCAAACCAATCAGCGCAATATTCATTCAATCCCCCGGGTCACCCGGTCAGTCTGCGGGTTCGAACGGGAAAGATGCAACCATTAAAAACTGTGTTAACAATTGCGGGCAGCAGTATCGGAGGCAGAATTGACTGGCAATTTGAATGGGATGGCAGAAGACCTGTACCTGGGCATCAAGGACCTGCCGATCGTATCTCCGCATGGACACTGCGATCCGGGGTGGTTTGCAACCGATGCGCCGTTTCCCAACCCGGCAGAGCTGTTGGTGGTTCCCGACCATTACGTGTTCCGTATGCTCTATTCGCAGGGCGTTCCCTTGTCGGAACTCGGCGTTGGGGAAGAGGGGCGAAAGAAGGATCCTCGCGCCGTTTTCCGCACATTTGCCGAACATTGGCATCTGTTTCTGGGAACGCCTTCCCGGATCTGGATGAACTACGTGCTGCATGAAACGCTGGGCGTGTCTGAAGAGTTGTCTTCGCGCACCGCAGATCTGATCTACGACAAGATCGCGGAAAAGCTGGCGCAACCCGATTTTCGCCCGAGGGCTTTGTTCGACAGGTTCGGGATCGAGGTGCTGGCCACCACGGATTCGGCTCTCGACACTCTCACACAGCATCAGGAGATCCGTGCAAGCGGTTGGGGCGGGCGGGTTGTTCCGACGTTCCGCCCGGACGGGGTCTTGGATGGGGCGGACCCGGAGTTCGTGCAGAACCTGAACAAGTTGGCCGAGCTGACAGGCTGCGATCTGGACAGCTATGATGGCTATCTCAACGCACTGCGGATGCGGCGAGCTTATTTCATCCAACTGGGCTGTACCGCCACCGACCACGGTATCGAACGCGTACAGACCGAGTGGCTGGAGGACCCGGATGCGCTGTACCAGCGGCTGAGACGGCGGGAAGGGACCGAACAGGACGCCCGCCGTTTCTACGGGCATATGCTGATCGAAATGGCGCAGATGTCTGTCGATGATGGTCTGACCATGCAGATACATGCAGGCAGCAAGCGCAACACGAACCACGCGTTATTGCGGGATTTCGGAAGGGACAAGGGGGCCGACATTCCAATCGCGATGGATTGGGTCACGGGCCTTGAGGCGCTGTTGAACCGGGTCGGAAACTCGCACGAACTGCGCATCATTCTGTTTACATTGGACGAAGGCACCTATGCCCGTGAACTGGCCCCTATGGCGGGACATTGGCCGTGCCTTCGGATCGGGCCGCCCTGGTGGTTCCATGACAGTCCAGCCGGGATTGCGCGGTATTTTGATCAGGTCGTTGAAACGGCCGGATATTACAATCTGGCCGGATTCAATGACGACACGCGGGCTTTCCTGTCCATTCCTGCACGACACGACCTCTGGAGGCGGGGCGTGGCGATTCATTTGGCCGAGCAGGTTGCGCGCGGTTACTTCGGTCGGGACAGTGCCGAGCATCTTGCACGGTTGCTGGCGGTCGATCTGGCGAAACAGGTTTATGGATTGCAAAGCTAGATGGGTACAATTCTTCACTTCGGCCTCGGAAACTTTGCCCGGGCGCATTTGCTGAACTACACCGATCAAGCGGGCGGATGGGACGTTGTCGGCGTCAGCCTGCGTTCATCCTCGGTTCGGGATGGATTGGCCCGGCAGGGTTTCGAGTACGATCTGTGCGTGCAGGGGCAGGGCGTCCGGCGCATTAAAGCTCTTCGCGACGTTCTGGTCGCGCCCGAGGGTCGTGCAGCGATTTTCGATGCGATGACGGATGCCGAGATCATCTCGGCGACCGTGACCGAGAAAGGTTATCATCTTGATGCCGCGGGCAAGCTGAACCTCCAGGACCCGGCGATTGCCGCCGATCTGGCAGGGCAGGGGCCCGCGACTCTGATCGGGTTTTTGGCTTTTGGCCTTGCGGAACGGCGCAAACCTGTGACGGTGCTAAGCTGCGACAATCGTATGGAAAATGGCAAAACGCTCGAGACGGCCGTTTCCGATTTCGCGAAAGCAGCCGGTCTGGACGTCAATTGGGACGCCGTTCGCTTTCCCAACGCGATGGTCGACCGGATCACCCCGGCCACAACGGACGCTGTACGCGCAATCTGCGGCGATCCCATGGCCGTTCCGACCGAGGCGTTCTCTGAGTGGGTGATCGAAGACAATTTTGCCGGACCGCATCCGGATTGGCCGGGCGTGCAATTGGTCGATGACGTGGCCCCGCACGAGATTCGAAAGCTGCGCATGTTGAACGGGGCCCATTCCCTGTTGGCTTATGCCGGGTTGGAGCGGGACCTGACCTACGTCCACGAAGCGGTCCGAGACCCGGTTCTGCGCCCGCTGGTTTCCGAGTTGATGAAGGATGCGGGCGCAACGCTGCCCGCTGCGGTGCAAGCACAGGTTCCGGACTATGCCGAGGCTCTGTTGCGCCGCTTTGAAAACCCCGAGTTGGCGCACCGTCTGGACCAAATCGCGATGGATGGAAGCCAGAAGCTGCCTTATCGATTTGTTTCCACACTTCGTGAGACCGGCTCTCAGGCGGTGATCGCGGGGATGCGGGCCTGGGTCTCCTATTGCATGTCCGAGACCGCCAAAGGTCGGGCGCTGAACGATCCTTGCGCGTCGGAAATCGCTTTGGCTGCCAAGCAGCCAGATCCGCTAAAGCCGCTTTTGCGTCTTGTCGGAGCCGAGGATCTCGCGCCGCTTATCCGGGAATGATCGCGCCGCGGAACTGAACAACGGTGGATGCCAGATTGTGTCCAGCCATCAGGGCTTCGGCCTGTGATTTCCCAGTCAGCAACGCCGCGAGGTACCCACCGTTGAAACTGTCGCCTGCCGCGGTCGTATCCAGCACGTTTTTGGCAGGCTCATAGGTTTGGTCAATGCTCTGACCAATGGACAGGGGGCCATTCTCTCCGCGCTTCAACGCGCCGATTCCGTGATGACCCGCAAAGCGCGCCGCCACCTGTTCGGCGCTTTCCCCGAACAGTGCCATCTCGTCGTCGATGGATGGCAGGGCGATGTCCGCACGCCGCCAAAGGCGTTGGTTGATCTGCCGGGCGTGTTCAACGCTATCCCAAAGACGTGGACGAAAGTTGCTGTCATAGACCAACCGGACTGAAGCGCCGTCGAGCCAGTCCAGAAGCGCAAGCCTTACCGAATGCGGAAGAATGGCCACGGAAATCCCCGACAAGTACAGCACGTCATAGCCGTTCAACGAGCTGAAATCGCGATTGGCAAAAAGCTGGCGGGCGGCCGCTTCACTGCGCCAATAGGTAAAGCTGCGTTCCCCATCCGCAGAGGTCGTGATCGCGTACAGGCCCGGAGAGGTGTTCGGAATGATGCGGATGCCGGATGTCCCGATGCCATGACTGGCGATGAAGTCCGCGATGCGCCCCGAGAACGGGTCGTCGCCCAAACATGTCACATACTCCACCTGCAGATCAGGCGCTGCGCGGTGCATGTAGATGGCCGTGTTCAGCGTATCCCCCGCGACGCCCACCTTTGCGCCGGTTTCCAGCATGGACAATTCAATCATTGCTTCGCCGATGCAGGCAATTCGCGTCATTTCTTTTCTCTTTTCCAGATGATTAGACCGGCAGCCATGATCAGCGCAGCCCCTGCCAACGTGAATGCGTCCGGTACCGTGTCAAAGAACAGATAACCCCAGATCGCAACATAGATCAGGAACGAATAGGTAAATGGCATCAGCTGGTTCGCCGTTCCGAACCGATGCGCGTTCGTCAGCAGTTGATGCCCGCACCACCCAAAGACGCCAAGACTGATCAGGACGATCATGCTCCACGTGTTTTCCGGTTGGATCCAAAACCAGATGGCGAACGGCAGCAGGACCACCGTACCGGTAAGCCCGAGGTAGAATTGCATGGTGTCTACGGCAACAACCCCCGACAGCCTGCGCGTCATGATCGAGTACAAGGCCAACGCGGTGGCATTGTAGACGATCAACAGCATGGTCGGATGAAAGGCCGAACCAAACGGCCGCACGACAACCAACACCCCCAGAAAACCGAGGATGATGGCCGCCCAACGCCATGGGCCCACGCTTTCTTTCAACACAAAGACGGACAGAAAACACACAATGACCGGGCTGGAAAACATGATTGCCGACACGACGGTCAGGGGCAAAAACCGCAGGGCATAAAAGTTGAAAACAGTCGCCGAGATCAGCAGCAAGGCCCGGCTAATGACCTGCCATGGATGGTCGGTCTTGAACCGGTTGGCCTCAATCCCGCCCTTGGCGATCACGCCCACAGAGATCACGAAGTGCCCTGCATAACGCATGAACGCCAACTGAAATGCCGGCACGCCGGCCAACGCCAACCATTTGGCCCCTAGGTCCACCAGCGAAAAGAACAGCCACGCCGTCAGCATCAGCACGATGCCAAGGCGCGGCAGGTCCGCGTTGGGGTTGGCGGTGACGGCCATAGATCAGGTGTTGAAACGTTTGACGTAGTAGTCAACCATCTGGCTGACCATGTCATCCGCCTGACCGTGGTCGCGCGCGTCGTTCAGCGCGGAAAGTGCGCCCTGTGACATCACGCTGGCAACGCCGGCCTCGCGTGCCATTCGATCATAATACCCAAGGTCTTTCGCGGCGTTCTTGATGGCAAAGGCCAGCTGGTTTGGATCATTCTCGACACCGTAGGCTTTGACGAAATCCATCATTCCGGAATGCAGCGGCCCTGCGGCCATAACGTCGTACAGCTGCTTGCGGTCAACGCCGGTGATGTCAGCCATGGCAAAGGCTTCGGCCATCGCGTTCGCGACCGTCATGCCGAAGAAATTGTTGATCAGCTTGATCGTATGTCCCGATCCGACAGGGCCCAGGTAAAAGACGTTTTCACCCAGATCCTTCAGTGTCGGCTCGGCCTTGTTGAAGGCAGCCTTGTCGCCGGACGTCATGATGTTGAGCTTGCCTTCCAGCGCATGCGACGGCGTCCGGCCAAGTGGCGCGTCAATGTAGCTTCCGCCGGCTGCGGCAACCTCCTCGGCCAGGGCGCGTGTACTGCCCGGAAGCGAGGTGCCAAAGTCGATGACGATCGCCCCGGGCTTCAGTCCCGCGATCACTCCATCAGCACCGCGCATACGGCCCTCGACCTGCTCGGACGTTCCCATGCACAGCATCACGATGTCGCTGGCCTGAGCCAACTCCCGCGCGTTTTGCGCCTCGCGGGCGCCCCGGTCAATCGCGGCGTCCAGATGTGTGCGGTCGCGGTTTCCCAACACTGTGACCGAGTATCCCTGGTCCAACAGCCGGCTCACCATGGCTCCGCCCATGAGTCCCAGGCCGATAAACCCGATTGATGGTTTGCTCATTGGTTTCCCTTTCCGTGAATATGTCTGGTTTTCATTCTTGTGTCTGTCGCGGGCGAATTTGCAGTCTGATTGCTCATATTGCCCGGGGAATAGTCATTGGCCTTTTGAATGGTCCGAAATTTTGCCCTGCCGCGTCTCAGTCAGGCCGGGGCCCGCGCTCGGGCCGTTCGCGCCTTCAGCTCCTGTTCGATGCGTGATGTGACTTCGAGCGTCCGGGCTGCATCCTCGACGTCGATCAAAGGTGGGGCGCCATCGATAACGTCCAGGAAGTGATCCAGTTGCGCCTCCAGCGGTGTGCGTGTCTGGTCCGGCCTTGGAAGTTGGTCTTTTTGGGCCGCAGTGCCCCAATCCTGTCCGCGCCACTGGGTCATGGATGGAAAACTGACGGCGCCCCTGGTTCCTGTGATCCACATCATGTCCTGATGGGTCGTGCCGATGTTCGGGTTTTCGCCGGTTCCGGCTTCAAACCCCCAAGGGCTGGGCGCGGTGTCGGCAAAGCTGATGGTACCTGTTGCGCCGTTTTCGAATGCGATCGCGACAGCGCCGCTTTCGATCCGATCCGATCCGCGGATCGACGCGCCGGGCAGGGCGACAACCTCCGAGATTTCTCCGATCACAAAGCGCAAGACATCGATATCATGCACGAGATTGATCATCACCGGGCTGCCATCGGAAGTCCGCCAGTTCTGTTCAAAATAGCTCTCGGGTTTACGCACGGCCCACAGCAACGAGACGTTGATGACTTGTCCGATCGTACCTTGCGCGATCACCTCCTTCAGGTGCTGCAAGGTTGTGTGGTACCGCCGATGGTGGCCGACCAGGCTGCGGACATTGGCCTCGCTAACGGCCGTCTTAAGGCGCAGGGCATCATCGACCGACGCGGCAACCGGCTTTTCGATCAGCATGTGCCAACCGCGTGATGCGGCCAGAATGCCATGTTCGGCATGCAGGCGGGTCGGCGTCGCGATGATGACACCATCCACTGTGTCCTGCACCTCGTCCATACTGGCAAAACGCGGCGCGTCGATCTGGATTGAGCCATCCGGATCGGCCAACCCGACCAACGTGCAGCCGGGATGCTCAATGACGGCGCGGACGTGGCGGATACCGATCAATCCGCCGCCGGCTACGAGGATCCGTTTCACATCACCGCTCCGATTTGCCAGGGAACGAATTCGTAATCACCCAAGCCATGCGCCTCGGACTTGGTTCGCGCGCCCGAGGCGACTTGGAGCAGCCGTCGGTATATCTCCTTTCCTTTTTCTTCGACGCTGACGCCTTTGGTCAGAATGTCGCCCGTGTCCACGTCCATGTCTTCGGGCATGCGCGCCGCCAATTCGGAATTGGTGGCGATTTTCAGCGTCGGCGCCGGTTTGGATCCAAAGGCCGACCCGCGCCCCGTTGTGAAACACACAAGGTTGCACCCGGCCGCGATCTGCCCGGTCACCGAGGCCGGGTCATATCCGGGGCTGTCCATGAAGGTGAAGCCTTTGGCGGTGATGGGTTCTGCGTATTTAAATACGCCGGTCAAAGGGGTGGTTCCGCCCTTCGCCGCAGCCCCCAGCGATTTCTCGAGGATGGTCGTCAGACCCCCTTGCTTGTTGCCGGGGCTAGGGTTGTTGTCCATCGAACCGTGATTGCGGGCGGTGTAGTCCTGCCACCAATCGATCAGTCCGATCAGTTTTTCCCCAGTTGCGCGGTCAAGGGCACGGCGGGTCAAAAGATGTTCGGCTCCGTAGATTTCGGGCGTCTCCGCGAGGACACCCGTGCCATCTTGAGCGACCAACAGGTCGCAGGCATGTCCGAGCGCCGGGTTCGCCGTCACACCGGACCAAGCGTCCGATCCACCACATTGCAGCGCGACCATCAGTTCAGACGCCGGGGCTTCTCTGCGCTTTGCCTCATTGGCAACGGGCAGCATCTGGTTGATTTTGCTGATGCCCATTTCCACGGTCCGGCGCAATCCCGCGACGTTCTGGATGTTCATCGTCTGGAAGGTTGGACTCTGCTTCAGCCCATAAGCGTCCAACAGCCAGTCGATCTGGTTCATCTCGCAGCCCAGACCGACCATCAGAACGGCAGCGTGGTTGGGATGTTTTGCAAACCCCCACATGACCCGCTGAAGAGCTTCGAAACCGTCGCCGGAATCTGCCATTCCGCAGCCCGTTCCGTGGACAAAGGCCACCACGCCGTCGACGTTCGGATACGCGGCCAGCTTGTCCGGCGTAAAGTGGTTGGCGATCATGCGGGCCGCCGTAGCAGAACAGTTCACGGTGGTCAGAACCGCGATGTAATTGCGCGTGCCGACCCGACCGCTGTCCCGATGGTAGCCCATGAATGTATCGACCGAGGTGGCGGGTCTCATAGGCCTGTGATCCGTCGCAAACTCGTAGTCCACGCTGGTGTTTCGGAACTCGACATTGTGGGTGTGTACATGATCGCCGGGTTCGATCGGTTGGGTGGCGTAACCAATGATCTGGGCGTATTTTCTGACCGGATCGCCGGGTGCAAGGGTCGCCGTGGCGACCTTGTGGCCCGATGGGATGCGCGCATTGGTCGTGACGCCTTCAACCACGCTGCCGGCCTCCAGCAGCCGAGTTGCAACCACCACACTATCCGTTCGATCTAAACGTACAAAAGTCATAATCAGCTTTCCTGGCGGCTGCAGCTAGGCGCAGAACGGCGAGTCCGATGTCCACCGGTGAATATCTATATGCGGCTGTCCGGACAGCCTTGCTCGCGCCGCCTCCCAATTGGATTTGCAGACACGCCAATCCCGCAGCTCGGTTTCGGGGCGCGATCTGGATCTTGCGATGAAGCTGGGGAAATGGTCTCGACCGGTGGGTTGGCCTGCCGCACTGAAGCGGATGTCGAACGACCAGCGGAACCGGTCCGTTTCGTTGACCAGCGACGCATGTGGCGTCAGCGGGTGAAACAGGATGACCCCGCCCGCCTTGACGGGCAAGGGCACGGCTCGGTCTTCGTCAATAAACCCGTCGGCAATGCCTGTCTGCGTGCGCGCGCAATGCGGCAGGATGGATTGGTCCTGTGCCTTTGGCAGCACTTGCAGGCAGCCGTTCTCGATCGTTGCATCGTTGACGGCAATCCAGACCGTGACCATGTCGGTCTGGTCCGCATCCTCCAACGCAACTGCCCGGTCCTGATGCCAGTCCGTTGCGGTTATATGCGCCCGCACCTCGTCCTTGGACAGCTTGAGGGCAGGGGGCTTCAGCCGAACGTGCTGGATCGGATTGCTGACCAACTCTGGCCCGATCAACTGCTCGACGATGTCAAGCATGGGCTGGGCCGTCAGCAAGTCGAACACTGCGGGTCCTATATGGAACGGTGTGTCAGCCATGATCCGGTCGCCGGGCAAAGAGATGTCCAGCGGCTGGAAATAGTCGCAACCGGCCTGATAAGCGGACAGAAGTTTGTCCCAGAATGACATCCCGGATGGTTCGTCCTTGACCAGCCCTTTTTCGTACCAACCGTCAAAGAGCCGGTTCAGGACATCCGAGTATTCGGCTTGCACCCGATCAAGGACGTCACCGGGAATTACATCCTCGACCACGAGGTATCCGTCCGTCTGGAACTTGCCAATCTGATCTTGTGTCAGCATGGGTGCAACCTCACAAAAGCAGCGCGATGATGCCCGGCCAGATCAGAAGAACGGAAAGCGCCAGCAGCTGGATCCCGATGAATGGCAGGAAGCCGCGGAAGATATCCGTCAGGCTGATATGCGGCGGGGCCACCGATTTCAGGTAGAACGCCGCCGGGCCGAACGGGGGCGACAGGAAGCTGACCTGCATGTTCATACAGAACACGACGCCGAACCAGATCGCGACATGGCTGGGCTGCAACTGGCCGATGAGTCCGATTTCCTCGATGGGAAGGCGCAGAACGATCGGTAGAAAGACCGGAATGATCAAAAGCACGATGCCGACCCAATCCATAAACGCGCCCATGAACAGCAGGATCAGCATCATAACCAGAATGACCAGCATCGTCGGCAGGTCCTGCCCAACGATCAGATCGGCCACGTATTGGGGCCCGCCGGCAATGGTGTAGGCACCCGCCAGCGCGGCGGCGCCGATGGTGACCCAGATGATGGTGCCTGTGGATTTGAGCGTTCGCATCAAGCTGTCCCAAACCAGCTCGAACGATCCTTCGCCCCGCAGGATGGCGATGATCAGAACGGCGAAGGCGCCCATGCCTGCTGCCTCGGTGATGCCTGTGATCCCGCCATAGATCGAGCCGAGAACGACGCCGATGACGACCAGCGGCGCGACGAGGCCTTTGCCCATTTCCCACCCGATTTTGGCGCGCTCTCTGCCAAAGACGAAGAAGATCAGCAGAAGGGCGACGATCGTAATACCGGCAAACCAGGGCAGGTAGTCAGCTGTCCCCAATCGCGCGGGCTCGCCTTGGCTGGCAGCGTTCGAGCCGGAAAGCTCGAAAAACGCGGCCCGGATAAACAGAACGGTGGAAAATCCGGCGACGACGATGCTCATGAAGGCGGCAAACAGTTTGCGCTTTTCAGCCGGTTCGGGGTCGCTCGGGTCCGGTTCCGGAAGCGGCGCGTGGTGAGGATTCAGCCGCGTGCGAATGATGATGTACAGGATGATCATCGAGGCCAGCATGAAGCCCGGAATAAAAGACGCGGTGAACAGCGACTTGATCGAGGTTTCGGTGATCAGCCCATAGATGATCAGAACGATCGAGGGCGGGATCATGGTCCCCAGCGACCCCGAGGCGCAGATGACGCCGATCGCGAGGTTCTGATCGTAGCCGAGGCGCAGCATCTGGGGCAGGGCGATCAGGCCCAGCAGGACCACCTCACCGCCGATGATGCCGGACATGGCTGCCATGATCACCGCCATGATCGAGGTCACGATCGCGATGCCGCCACGTGTTCTGGACAGCCAGACATTCAGCGACGAATACATGTCGCGCGCGATCCCGGATCGCTCCAGCAGCGATGCCATGAAGATGAACAATGGCACGGATATGAGCACGTAGTCCGTTAAGAGCCCATATATCTTCTGCGCCAGAATATAGAGTGGCCCAGTCCCGGGGCGTCCGGTCAGAATGCCATCGCCGAATGAAAACGGGTTCAAAAAAAGTGTCGGCTCGAACTTCAGAACAAGAACCAGAACCGCAAGCGAGGCCGAGGCCAGACCCAGGGGCATCCCGATCGCCAGAAGCACGATCAGGGCGACCATCAGGATGAGTGAGATCGTTCCAATATCCATCAGTCTTGTCCCACCGCTCGTTTGATCATTTCAATTTCGTCTTCGTCCGGTTCATCCGTGTGGATTTCCGGTTCTTTGTTCCAATCTGCGATCAGGTTCAGAACGGCCTGCATGGCGACCAGGGTGATCACGATCAGGACCATGGGCTGCAACGTCGCCGGGATCGGCGGGTTGAAGGCCGAGCCATAAAGCTCCCATTTGTAGAGTTTGTTGACGAAAACCTGCTGATAGCTGCCGTAGACCAGAAAGAACGCGAACATCACGATCAGGATGGTCGAGATCGTGTCGAACACCCGCTGCAACCAGCGAGGAACCGCATCATACAGCAGAAAGATCCGGATATGGCTGCGTTGCTGCATGGCATAGTAGCCGGACATCAGGAACACGAAGCTGGCGAACCACAGGGTCATCTCGTTGGCCCATTCGGTCGGCTTTTCGAGGATGTAGCGCATGAAGACTTCGTACAGCATCACCACCGTCATGATGGCGATCATCATCATCGTGACCCGGCCGATGAAAAGGGCGAAGCGGTCCATCGCAGTCGTGCCCTCGTATTCCATCGCGGCCGGCTGGACGGTCTTGGTTCCGATCACCGCAAGGATCGGCAGCAGTATCAGCGCGCCGATATCGACAATGTCGACAAATCCGCCGAAAACCCCGGTCATTTCGGGCGTCACGTCGCTGCGCAGATAGATTTCCGTTACCTGGCTTTTCAGAGATTCGGACGTGTAGGGCAGCCAGTCCAACAGGAAGGCCGGCAGATGCCAGACGAGCCAACTGGCCGTTGCGACGAAGGCGAGCGGGATGAGCCACTCCAGTATTCCGCCTGAGTTTTTTTGCATCACGTAGCCCTCGTCCTTATCCGTCGATCCGGTGGTGATCGATAAATTCCAGGTCCGGCTCGACACCCAGTCCGGGGCCGGTCGGGATCGTCACGCGGCCTTTGTTGGCCTTGACTTGTTTCTGTATCTCCAGCGGAACGGTCAGCAGATCGTCGCGAAACTTGTTGTCCGTGGTGTCGAATTCCAACATCGGTTCCCAAGGGTGCAGACCGCCCGGAATTGCCGGCATTGCCGCGAGCAGATGCAGGTTGGTGGCCACAGCAACCGCACTTCCCCAGACGTGATTGACGACCGGGGTGAAGTGTGCGTGGCACAGCGCAAGTACCCGCAGATACTCAGAGATTCCGCCCAACGCGCATACTTCGGGCTGAGCGATATCGACACTGCGGTTTTCGAGAAGCGCGCGCCATGCCCAGCGATTGAACACAGCCTCGCCGCCGGAGATATTGACCTTCAGCCCCGCGCGCAGTTCGCGATAGCCATCAAGATCCTCAGGGGCCACCGGTTCTTCAAACCAATAGGCGTCAAGCTCTTCCAAGGCACGGCCCACATGAAACGCGTCCGAGGTCGTGTAGGCATGATTTGCGTCGACCATGAAGGGGAAGTCTTCGCCAACCCCGCGACGCACCGCCTCGCAGAGCTGTACGTCCGGTTTGGGTCCGAACCCGGTCTTCATCTTGGTGGCGACAAACCCCATGTCCTTGATCGTTGCGGCTTCGTCCTTGAACCGGGCGGCAAGGTCGGCGATCGGCTCATCCCGCAGCATCATCCCGTAGCCGTAGCAGGGAACGCTTGTCCGATGCGCGCCGCCGATGAGTTTGTGCAGCGGCAAACCGGCCACCTTGCCGACGATGTCCCACAGGGCGATGTCCACGCCGGACAGCGCCTGTATCGGCATTCCGCCTTGCCCATGATCTCGCAGAAGGTTGTACACCTTGTGCCAGATCACGTCCTTGTCCAAAGGGTCCAGCCCCAGCACCATCGGCTGGATAACCTGTTCAACGATGGATTTGTTGGCTCTTGCTACATTGCCGGGGCCAAAACACTCTCCCCAGCCGGTCACGCCTTCGTCGGTTTGAACCTCGACCAGATGGGTTGTGCGCTTGTCATAATACTGCTGCGAATACCCCAGGACTTCGGGCATCTCGTACTGCAGTACATGGCTGGTGATCTTGGTGATTTTCATGAAATGCAGGGTCCCGGGCACATTCGGAGAGGCCGTCAGCACGGCCTTTCCGATTGTCGTTGAATGGCCGAAGCCCGATTATTGCATTGCGCCCAGATCGCGCAGGAAGTTGATGTGGCTTTCCAACAGCGCCTTGGCCTCTGGGGTCGTGGCGAACTCGGTCCACCCGACCTGAACGGCTGCGCGGTAGGCGGCCAGATCTTCCGGCGACCATTCATACAGCTGAACGCCTTTGGCCTTCAGGTCCTTGGCGGTCTGAGCGTTCTGCACTTCGTTGATCGTCGCATTGTGCAGCGCCAGGCTGTCCATCGCGACTTCCATGATCTTTTTGTGATGTGCAGGCATCGCGTCCCAAACGTCCTTGCGGCAGGCCAGGTGGTCTGCGGGCATCGAGTGGAAGCCGGGATAGTTCGTGTGACCGGCGATTTCGTACAGACCCAGACCCACGTTGTTGGTCAGGTTCGCAGCATCCGCGCCGTCGATGATGCCGGTTTCCAGAGCGGTGAAGATTTCGTTGAAGTCCATCACGATCGGCGATGCGCCCAACTCGGCAAAGACCTTGGTGGCCAGGCCCGGGGGCGAACGGAATTTCCAGTCTTTGAAGTCATCGACCTTGGCGATCGGCTTGGTCGAAGCCAGAGATTCCGGTCCCGGGATCCACCAGCCGATGAATTCCATGTCGTAGCCGTTGTACAGGTCATTGACGGCATCTCTGCCGCCACCGTGCAGCAGCCATGCCATTTGCTGATAGGGGTTCTGGTAACCGCCCAGCAGATCGCCCGCGAACTGGAAGGCCGGGTTCTTACCGGTCTGATAGCCGCCGCCGGTCATGTCGCAGTCGAGGATACCTGTCGCCGCGGCATCGAATGTTTCGACCGATTTGACCACCGAGGACGAGTAGAACATCTCGACTTCGATCTCGCCGTTCGACATTTCCTGGATGTCTTCGACGTATTTTGCCGCCATCTGCCCGGACAGCGTCTCGGGCGAGAAATGGGTTTGAATTCTCAGCTTGGTCGTTTCAGCCACCGCGAAACCGGCCGCCATCGTCGTTGCTACGGCCGCAACAGCCGCTGTCTTGACTATTTTCATATTGTCCTCCCAGACGTTGAGCAGTGCGCCGGGTAGGAGATCTTGCCGCCTCCCTTGTCGACACGCTGCTAGACGTTAAGCGGTCGAATCGAATGCAACAAGTAAAATATGAAATTTTCCAGAAATTCGAGATTCTTGCAATAAATCGAAAATATGATTAGGACACTAAGTGGCCAGAACTGAAAGGTGCAAACCGGAATGAATGAAGAAGTAGATATTTATCAGCACCTTAAAATGCGTCTGATCTCGAACGGATTCGAGCATGGTGCCAAGGTTCGGGCCGAAGAGTTGCGCAAGGACTATGGGTGCTCGGCCAGCACGGTTCGCGAAGTTCTTTTTCGTTTGTCATCGGTGGGTTTGGTGGACTTTCAGGAGCAGAAGGGCTTTCGCGTCCCGAAGCGTTCGCCGAAAAAACTGATCGAGCTGACCCACATCCGCGTTTTGCTGGAGGGAGAAGGCACCGCAATGTCGATCCGCAACGGCGGGGTGGATTGGGAAGCCAGGCTGACCGCGGCGCATCACAAGCTGAGCCATATCGAAAAGCGCATTCATGCCACCGACGACCCCAGCGAGCTGATCGATATCTGGTTTGCCTCGGAAAAGGAATTCCATCAAACGCTGATCTCGGCCTGCGGATCGGAAACGTTGAAGCAGATGCACGGCCGAATTTACGCGCAATTCCGGCAGCAGCTGATGGTGGCGGACCGGCGGTTCGAGTTCATCTCAGAGAACATCCGGCATCACGCCGACATCCTCGAGGCCGCATTGTCCGGCGATGAGCAACTGACCAAGCAGAAGATTCATGACCACCTCAAGCGCCACCTTACAGGCAAGACGATGGGCGACTAAGCGCGGAAGTCATCCTCAAGATAAACGCGGATGATGTCTTCAAAGCTCGACTCTGCGCGGAAGCCCAGCTCATGCGCGCGGTCGGTTTGAAAGTCGCGTGGCCAGCCTTTGACAATGCGCTCTATGTCGGGGTCGGGAACATGCTTGATCAGGTTGACCGCGTCTTGACCGGCGACAGTGCGCAGAGCTTCGATCTGTTCAGCGACCTTACAACTGATGCCGGGCATGTTCAGGGCGCGCCGGTCGTTTAGCAGCTTCGTATCGAGATCGGCCGCGTGGGTCAGAAATCTTGCCGCTGCCCGAGGGCTGGCGTGCCAGTGGCGAACGGTGTCGTCGACCGGCAGAACCGCCTCAAGCCCGTTCAGGGGCTCTCGAATGATACCCGAAAAGAAGGAGGAAGCGGCGGCATTTGCCTTGCCGGGCCGCACGCACAGCGTCGGCAGCCGCAGGGAGATGCCGTCGATGTATCCTTTTCGACTGAAGTCGGAAATCATCAACTCGGACGCAGCCTTCTGCGCCCCGTAGCTGGTCAGAGGGGCGCACAGGAATTCATCGTCGATCCTTGCGGGGAAAGGGGCGCCAAAGACGGCTATGGACGAAGCGAAGACCAGCCGCGGGCGGTAGGCGCCGCTGGTGGCGTCATGCTCGTCCTTCAATGCGTTCAACAGTGCCCAGGTCGTCATCAGGTTGACGTCCCAACCAAGGCCAAAATCAGCTTCTGCCTGACCCGAGACAATCGCGGCCAGATGAAAGATCACGTCAGGGCGCTGAGCGGCCAGAAGCTTGGCCGAGTTTGGGACCGCGATGTCGCCAACGGTTTTTTCTCCCGGTGCACCCTCGGCCGAAAATGAAAGGTCGAACAATGATACACGGGCGTCCGGGCCAAAGGTCTGTTCGGCCGAAATGTGATGCGCCAGTTTCTGCCCCAGCATTCCACCGCCGCCGATGATGAGGATATGCGTCACGACATGCCATTCCGTTTTCTGAGTTCGAGGTAGAGCGCAGAATGATCCAGCTCGGCCCCATCCATTTCGTTTATCAGGTATTCGAACCGGTCGCGTACGGCTTGCGTATTGGGCAGTTCCAGGCCCAGACCGCGCGCCTCAGCCAAGGTGTTGTCCAGATCCTTCAGCTGAAACTTCGAGAGTCCGCCGGGAACGAAGTCCCGGTTGGACATGCGTTCCCCGTGCTGCTGCAGGATCACGCTGTCGGCAAACCCACCGCGAAGCGCGGCGCGCAAAGCAGCCGGGTCTGCGCCACCTTGTTCGGCCAGCAGGGTTGCCTCGGCAACGGCGGAAATCGTGACGGCCACGATTGTCTGATTGGCCAGTTTGCACAACTGTCCGGCGCCGCTGGGGCCGACATGCACGGGGCGCCCCATGGCGGAGAGGATTGGCAGGACCTCCCGCATGACCTTCTCATCGCCGCCCACCATGATCGCCAGCGAGCCCGCCTCGGCCCCCTTGGTGCCACCGGAGACTGGGGCATCCAGATGCCGCAGGCCGAGGGTTTCGAGTTGGGCCGACTGCGCGCGGGCATGTTCAGGCTTGGCGCTGGACATGTCGATCCAGACGGCACCAGGTTTCAAATGGTCGCAAAAGGAAGGGTCTTCAAGCAGCGCGCCGGTTGCGTATCCGTCGGCCAGCATGGTCACGATCACATCGGCTTGGGCAACGGCATGGGCCGGGGTGTCCGCAACCGTGGCACCTTGGTCCGCCAATGGCCGTGCCTTTTCGGCGCTACGGTTCCAAACGGTCAGGGGGAAGCCTGCCGCAAGCAGGTTTCGTGCCATCGGCGCCCCCATTAGGCCGGTGCCCAAAAGGGTCACTTTGCGCTGTTCGCTCATGTTTGCTTGTCCTCCTTCGGGCCGCACCACGCATGGTTATAGCCAAACCAAAATCTCTGTCATACGCTAACGGCATCAAGTTCCTGCGCCAAAGCCTGTCGCGTTTCCATGCAGAATTTTTTGGTGCTGCCCGGTCGCACTCGGGCCCGGGGTCCTGGTGTTTGATCGCAAGTAGTGAAAGGTAAATTTTACATATGTCAGAAAGACTTGTGGGGAAGCGCGTCCTTGTAACGGCCGCCGGACAGGGTATCGGTCGTGCCAGCGCAATTGCAATGGCGCGCGAAGGGGCGCAGGTGTTTGCGACGGATATCAACCTCGAAAACCTTTCTTCGATTCGGTCCGAGAATCTCGAAAATATCGAAATTTTCGAGATGGACGTCACCGATGACGCCAGCGTCGCTCAGGGGGCTGAGCGGGCAAATCCGGACGTGTTGTTCAACTGTGCGGGCTTCGTGCATCACGGGACCATCCTGGACGCCACCGATGAAGAGTGGGATTTTGCGATGGACCTCAATGTGCGGTCCATGATGCGCACAACGAAGGCTGTGCTGCCGAGGATGGTCGAACGGGGCGGCGGCTCGATCATCAACATGTCTTCCGCTCTGGGGTCGATCATCGGCGCGCCCAACCGCTTTGTCTATGGCGTGACCAAAGCTGCGGTTGTGGGGCTGACGAAATCGGTTGCGGTTGATTTCATCACGAAGGGCATCCGCTGCAACTGCATCTGCCCCGGAACGGTCGACAGCCCCAGTTGGCGCGATCGGGTCGAGGCTTTGGCCCAAGAACTGGGCAGCAGGGAAGAAGCCATGGCGCAGTTCGTGGCCCGCCAGCCCATGGGCCGCGTCGCCAAGGCGGAAGAAATAGCGGCACTGGTCGTCTACCTGGCAAGCGATGAGAGTGCTTTCACCACAGGACATACACACATAATCGATGGGGGGTGGTCAGGCCAATGACGAAGATAACAAAGGACGATCTGCGGTCGCGGAAATGGTTCATGAACTCGGACAACCTCGAGATGACCGCGCTGTATCTGGAACGGTATCTCAATTACGGCCTGACCCGCGCCGAGCTTCAATCCGGCAAGCCAATCATCGGCATTGCGCAAACGGGTAGCGATCTCAGCCCGTGCAACCGCCACCACCTGGAATTGTCCAAACGTGTGCGCGACGGGATCATCGCGGCTGGTGGCACGTGCATCGAAATTCCGGTGCACCCGATTCAGGAAACGGGTAAGCGGCCCACTGCCTCGCTGGATCGCAATCTGGCCTATCTTTCGCTGGTCGAGAGCTTGTTTGGTTACCCGATCGACGGCGTGGTGCTAAACATCGGTTGCGACAAGACCACGCCGGCGCTGTTGATGGCGGCCGCCACCGTCAATATCCCCGCAATCGCTCTGTCGGTCGGCCCGATGCTGAACGGCTGGTGGAAGGGTGAACGCGCGGGGTCGGGAACCGTGATCTGGAAGGCTCGGGAAGACCTTGCTGCCGGTGAGATCGACACTGATGAGTTCATGGAAATCGCGGCGGCTTCGGCGCCTTCGGTTGGCTATTGCAACACGATGGGAACGGCGACCACGATGAATTCCCTGGCCGAAGCCTTGGGAATGCAACTGCCCGGGTCCGCCGCGATACCAGCCCCGTACCGGGAACGCGGACAGATCAGCTATGAAACCGGAAAGCGCATCGTCGAGATGGTGTGGGAGGATCTGCGCCCAAGCGATGTCATGACGCGGGCGGCATTTGAAAATGCGATCGTCATCAACTCGGCGATCGGTGGATCGACGAACGCGCCGATCCATTTGAATGCGATCGCCCGGCATCTTGGCGTTCCTCTCAACAACGATGACTGGCAAAGCCTGGGTCACGACGTACCGCTGCTGGTCAACATGCAGCCGGCCGGAAAATACCTTGGAGAAGATTACCAGCGCGCCGGCGGTGTCCCTGCCGTGGTCGGTGAGTTGATTGATGCCGGATTGCTGCCCAACCCCGATGCGCTGACGGTCAACGGCCGGTCGATGGGCGAGAACTGCCGGACACGCCGGTCGCTGAACGACGACGTGATTAAGCCGGTGAGAAATCCGGTCAAGCATCAGGCCGGGTTCATCAACCTCTCGGGCAACCTGTTCGAAAGCGCGATCATGAAGACATCGGTGATCTCGTCCGCTTTCCGCGAGGCCTACCTGTCGAACCCGGATGACCCCAATGCATTCGAGGGCCGGGCGGTCGTTTTTGACGGGCCTGAGGACTTTCATCACCGCATCGATGATCCGGCAGAAAACATCGATGCAGACTGTATCCTGATCATGCGCGGGGCCGGACCCAAAGGTTACCCGGGCGCGGCCGAGGTGGTGAACATGCGGCCGCCCTCATACCTGTTGAAACAAGGGGTCGAGGCGCTGCCCTGCATCGGTGATGGGCGCCAGTCCGGCACGTCCGGAAGCCCGTCGATCCTGAACGCCTCGCCCGAGGCGGCCGAAGGCGGCGGGCTGGCGCTGGTGCGAAATGGCGACCGGTTGCGCATCGATCTGGGCAAAGGGACGGCGGATATGCTTGTTCCGCTGGAGGAGCTGCATGAACGCGCCCGCGAACTGGAAGCTGCAGGTGGCTATTCGGTCCCGTCCGACCAGTCACCCTGGCAGGAGATCTTCCGCGAGAAGGTCGATCGTCTGGATCGCGGCATGACGCTGAAGGGCGCCGACAAATTCAGGGACATCGCGCGGCAATTCCTGCCGCGGGACAATCACTAAAAGGAACCGAAATGAAACTTGTTCGCTACGGAGCCGCAGGGTCGGAAAAGCCTGCGTTGGTCGACTCTGCGGGTCAATTGCGGGATTTGTCCGCCCATGTCACCGATATCACCGGTGAAACGCTGGGCGACGCCGTGCTGGACAGGCTGCGCGCAATTGATCCCGAAAGCCTGCCGATTGTTGAAGGGGATCCGCGGATCGGAGCTTGCGTGGGCAAGATCGGCAAGTTTCTGTGCATCGGACTGAACTACTCGGACCATGCTGCCGAAACGGGCGCGGATATTCCCAAGCATCCGATCCTGTTCTTCAAGGCAAATTCCGCCATCGTGGGGCCTTATGATGACGTTGTGATGCCGCGCGGGTCCACCCATACCGATTGGGAATGCGAGTTGGGTGTGGTGATTGGGAAAACGGCGAAATACGTCTTCAAGGCCGATGCTTTGGACTATGTCGCCGGTTATTGCATCGTCAATGACGTGTCCGAGCGGCATTTCCAGACGCAACTGACCGGACAATGGACCAAGGGCAAGTCCTGCGACACGTTCGGTCCGACCGGTCCGTGGCTGGTCACCCGCGATGAGGTTCCCGATCCTCAGGCGCTGGGCATGTCCCTGGACGTGAACGGTCAGCGGATGCAGACCGGAAACACGGCCACCATGATCTTTACCGTTGCCGAGATCATCGAGCATCTGAGCCAGTTGTTCACCCTTCATCCCGGTGACGTGATTTCGACCGGCACACCGCCCGGGGTCGGCATGGGGATCAAGCCCGATCCGGTCTATTTGAAGAAGGGCGACGTGATGGACCTGAGGATCGACGGGCTGGGTTTGCAGCGGCAGAAGGTCAGTCAGGATGACTGAGCTGTTGCAGATTGGCGGGATTACCGACCGGATGAAAGATCGGCTGTCCGCCGCATTTGATATTCGCCGGCTGGACGATTTTGATGCCGCGCGCATCACGCATGTGGTCACGAACGGACATGACGGCGTGCCGCCCGACCTGATGGCCCAACTGACAAACCTGAAGATGATCAGCGTCTATGGGGTTGGATATGATGCGGTCGATGCAACGGCTGCTGCAGCCCGCGGAGTTGTCGTCACGCACACCCCGAATGTGCTTAACAACGAGGTCGCAACCACCGCCGTTCTGCTGATGCTGGCCTGCTACCGAGAGCTTGTTCGCGACCATGAATACGTCCGATCGGGACGGTGGGAGACAGAAGGCAATGCCCCTTTGACCCGATCAGCCGACAATCAAAAGGTTGGAATTCTGGGGCTTGGCCGTATCGGCCAGGCGATTGCCGACAAACTGGCGCCGTGGTCGCCCGAAATCTCTTATCACACCCGCAGTCCCAAGGATGTGCCATACCGATATTTCGACAATCTGGTCGATATGGCAAACCACGTGGATGTGCTGATTTGCATAACACCGGGCGGGCCGTCGACCAACAAGCTGGTCAACGCCGAGGTGATGCGGGCGTTGGGGGGCAGGGGCACGCTGATCAATGTCAGCCGCGGGTCCGTCGTTGACGAGGCGGCTTTGATTGAAGCGCTGCAAAGCGGTGTGCTTGGCTGGGCAGGGCTGGATGTTTTTGAGGATGAACCTCGCGTTCCACAAGCGTTGCGCGAGTTGCCAAACGTGGTTCTGTTGCCGCATGCGGGCAGTGCTACTGTCGAAACGCGTGCCGCGATGGGTGATCTGACGGTCGACAATCTGTTGCAACATCTCAAGGACGGATCGGTTCTGACCGCCGTGCCAGAATGCAAAGATCTGTGAATTGACCGCTTGGGCGCTCAGAACCCGTTGACCCGCTCGATCAGCCAATAGAGCGATATGCAGCCGATGGCATAGCCTGTTACGGGGGTGGCCAAGTGGGTCACCCAACCGGCGTTCCGTGGCGCGATAAGGCGCCACATCGCAATCAGAAGCGCGAGCACTGCGATAAAGGCAAGCTGACCGGCCTCGACGCCGATGTTGAAAGCCAGCAGCGCTGCAGGGATCTCTTGCGAAGGCAGGCCGATTTCAGCCAGAGCACCGGCAAAGCCAAGCCCATGCAGCAGGCCGAAACTGAAGCAGACGATCCACGGGTATTGCTCGGATAACCGCAGTTCGCCCTCTTTGTGCCTCAGGATTTCCAGAGCAAGGAATACGATGGACAAGGCAATAACGGCTTCGACGGGGCCGGCGGGCACGTTGAGAAACCCAAGCGTCGCCATCGCCAGCGTCAGCGAATGCGCGACTGTGAACGCGGTTATCGCACCGACCAACCGCCATGGGTTCCGCACCAGAACAAAAAGCGCAAAAACGAACAACAGGTGGTCCCAGCCGCCCAAAATGTGTTCGAACCCAAGCAGAAAGTAGCTGCTGAAAACCGACCAGATCGTAGGCTCCGCCGGAACCATCAATTCGGCCTCATCAGGCGTAAATCTGAGCGTCACGGGTTCAGTGTTCAGCGGTCGAACGCGCAGCAAGACATCGTTCTGCTGGCGCTCCAACCCGTCTATGGCCACAACATGGCCCGCGATTTCGGCATCACATTCTGCAATCCAAGAAGACACCCAAGCCTGGTTTTCCGCTGTTGGCTCCGGGCCATTTGCCGGCGCGCAATGGTCGGGCAGAACCGCATCGATCTCCATGGGTTGTCCGTTCACGTCGGGAATACGCCAAAGGATTCTCCAGGTGCCCGGCGCCAGTTCGTTCAGGTCCAGATAGCCGGGGTCAAGCGCGTGTGCTCGGCCGAATTGCGGAACCATGCCCAGCCAGAAACTCAGCAGAACAAAGAAGACCGTCTTCACGAGCCGCCCTCTGCGGATTCGGGTGTCTCGACACGGTACTGGGCGGCGAGGCTTTCGTATTGAGCCTGCGCCAGGTCCTGAGCCGTCGCCCTGCGCCAATCGTTCAGAACGGAGTCGTAGATCTCGGCGAGCGGCGGAAGATAACCGGGCTTTGCTTCGGTCACGCGGACAAGATGTTGCCCGTATCCCGAGTTGATCGGACCGATCCAAATCATCGGCTCGCTCCCGTCAAGCTGTGACGCAAACCCGCGACCAAAGGTTGTGTCGATTGCACCCGCGGCTGTCAGTGGCATCGACCGCGCCAGCAAGGACGAAACGCCAAGGCTGGACCAATCCGCGCCACCGTTCAGCGCCTGCAGAGTATCGTCGACGACGTCCGGGTCTGGGGCATCACCCAGATAGATCTGATCAAACGCGATCAGGGTAGGGGTCGTGAAGCGGTCTGCGTTCTGGGCCAGATGCTCTTCTAAAACAGCCTCCTCGGGGGCGACCGAGGACGCAATTGCGGTAGTCAGAAACTCCATTTTTCGGGCAAGGCGGGCCCGGATCACCTGATCACCACGGTCCAAGCCCAGCTTTCGGGCCTCGCGCACAAGAATTTCTTCGCGGGTCCAGGAATCGATCAGCGCCTGCAACTCGGCGTCGGTGGGTTGGCGTTTCCAGCTGGCCTCGAACCGTGTTCTCAAAAGCGCGATGTCGTCGCTGTCAATTGTGATCGTTTCGGCCTCTACCGGGGGCTCGGCCTCGTCGGATACAAGATAGAACCAGCCGAAAATGGCCAGCCCGATCAGAATGAAGTGGAACAGCGGTTCTTTGTAAAAGCGCATGAAAAATCTGACCTGCTGGCAATTCGATACCCGATCGTTGATCCCAACGGCCCGTCATGTCAAATCGCCGATTTCAACTTGGGGTGAAGATGTTGCTGCAACGACCCCGGCCCAAGGGCGCGATCCCGCGCCCCCGGTTTCGGTCTTGGTTCATTCGCTGGCAGGCGTGTACCAGATCGGTGAAGAATACGCCCGTTCCTGATGGACCAGCTGGGCCTCGGCCGGCAGATCGATTCCAAAACGAAGCTTGTCGTACAGCACCCAGCGCGGGGTCGGGATTTCGAGAACCCGCACGTAGTAGAATGCCCGCGCGTCGGGATCGAAGTCGGGATCCGTCCAAACGGTCACCAATTCCGATGCGCCGATCGAGTTGCTCCAGCTGGCGGTATCCAGATCGACGGTATTGCCGACTTCGGGAAGGTTGCCATTGGCATCCAGCGCACGATCGTCGGACCAGGCCACGTTGTAGACCTTTTCCTGAAGCGCGCCGTCTGCATCCAACCAGCCCTTGACGACCTGAACTCGATCAAGGTTCGCACCGACGGGGTCACGCAGCGCGCCGATCAGGAAAGTCGGTGCGCCTTCACCCTCGGGCGGACGCAGGTCACCGCCCATCGGCACGCCTTTGGTATATCCCACATCAGCCACAAGACGCGTCAGCAGGTCGGACTCATCGAAATCCCATCCGCCGAAGAAACGAAGCCCGATGCGAGGCCCGGTCGTGGCGTATGTCTCGCGTCGCTTGAACGCGTCGAAAATGGCCGAGCGCGTATTCTCGGACGCCCAGACGGCGGTATAGCCCGATGCGACCAGCGTATGCCCCTCAAAGGCGCCCAGATCGCTTTCGACAAACGGGTGCAGAACGCGTGTGGCCGACGGCTCGGCGCTTACGGATTTGCCGAAATAGTTGTCTTCCTCGGCCGTTGCCAGCGACGTATGGCTGTCCGTCGCGCCGCCCATCCCGAACTTGTAGGGGTTCACGCCGAATTTCTCTTCAAGCATCAGCCCGCGCTTCAGCGCCTCACGCGCATATTCGCCGGCCAGCATGTCATCGGTTTTCAGCTCGGAGATATCGAGGTTCCCGACATCCCAGTTTTCATAGTCGGCAAATGGGTCGTCAGGGCTGAGATAGGGATGGGCTTCGCCGTCACCCTTGATCTGGGTGACCTCGTAATGCGGTTCCCACTTGGCGCGGTTCTGTACGTATTCCTCATCCACCTTGCCGCCGTGATAGGTGTCTTCCGTCGGGAACATCCAGCCGTTCGACAGATTGCCGTTATGCGCGAAGGCAACGGCACGGCCCCCGGTCTTGGCCTGGTACTCCTCGAGCCACTCATAAAGTGCCTTCGGATCCGTATTCCCATAGGGCGGCTGCGTGACCGGCGGCACCATCTGCAGCGCACGGATCGGGCCATCGCGCAGCATGACGTTTCGATGCAGGTTGAATCCCTTGGGCACCGAGGTCCATTCGAAACCGATGAACGCTGTGAAATTGCCCGGGTCGTTGTGCCGTTCCGCGGCCATCACGATATGTTCCCAGGTAAACGCAAAGGCGTCCGCTCCGGGGCTGTATGATTCAAGCAGGTCTTCCGGCAGGGTCATCTGCGAGAAATTGGAAATGATGTCGAACGCCGCTTTGGCAGCTTCGTCCCCGCCCGCAGAGTATCCTTCGTACCATTCCAGACCCTTGGGATGTGCCAAGACCCCCGGCTTTCCGGCCTGCAGGTCCGGGGCAAACCCCATCAGGTCGGTGTGATCCGTGAGAACCATCCAATCCAGTGGGCGCGCAAGCCGAACCGGTTGTCCGGTCGACGAGATGACCTGTTGGCCTTTCGCAAATCGCCAGGCGTCATCCGGCAGCAGCGTGTTCCCGAACGTTCCGGCGTCCAGTGACAACCCGGTGTGCAGGTGCGTGTCCCCCCAAAGAGGGCGCTCCGGGAATGTCCGGTTGGCATAGGGCGAGAACGGACGCTCGGCAAAGGTTCCCTCTGCAGCTTCCTTGGTCGGCACAGCGTCGGCGAGAACGCCTGCCGGGCCGAGTGTCAGCAGCATTGAACAGACGTAGAGTCGCAGCATGAGAACCTCCCAATTCAACAGCCTCGAATTCAAAGAAACAGTTTTATGTCATAACATTCTGATATGACGATAGCATGTGAGTGGGGCCAACTGTCAATTCTGCCGGGTTCAGGAAGCCAGAAAAGCCTTTTAATCACGGAAGGGCGGGAGCCTTAGCTGCCGGTCTAAAAAAGTACAACCCGAAGAATGCTGTGACTAAGGTGCGTCCGAGATTATCCGCGGTTTGGCCAGGCGGCTTTCCAATAGATCGCCCGTCTCCTCGGCGATCGGGTAGGCCACAAAGGCCAGCGCCGCGTTGATTTGCTTCAATAGGCGCAGCGTCTCCTGGTGGATATTGGTTGTTTCGATGCTGGCTGGACCCCGACTTTGCAGGCGCTTCAGGTGTCGCTCCTGCAGGTATTGTTCTTCGATCCGGATCCGATCCTTTTCGGCCACCAATTGACGGGCCGCCTCAGCATCGCCGGTGGTCAGAATGCTCAGAGCCAACTGGCCGTTCGTTGTGATCTGATCGTGGAATTGTTCAATGTCGGTCAGACCTTCCTTTGAAAAGGTGATGCCCTCGTCAGCCATTTTCTTCGCCAACGCCACAAGGTTGACCGCGATCCGGTCGGCGGCCTCTTCAAGGTTGTTGGCCATCGACACCAGCTCAAGTGTCTTTTTCTCCTGCTGAGGTGTCAGATCGCCTTCCCGCAGACGCGAGACGTAGATTTTGATGTCAAAATGCATGCGGTCAACATCGTTCTCCCGCAGTTCGATGGTGCGGGCCAGTTCGGGGTCCCAGTTCCGGAACAGGTGAATGGTCGGCACCAGCATCGCCTGAACCGTTTCAGCCATGCGCAGCAGTTCGCGCTGTGCGCAGGCCAGCGCCAGAGGCACGTGGTCCAGTGCGCTGGGGTCCAATGCGGTCACGTTGTCGGCGGTGATGCTGGAATGGCGGGGAACGAACGTGTCGGCCAACCGGATCAGCAGGTTGGTAAATGGCAGCGCAACGACCAGAAGGGCGACATTAATTGCAATGTGCAGCATCACCACCTGTTGACCGGCCGCTGTGCCAAACACGGAAATGTTCAGTACGCCGGTCAGCAGCAGGGCCAGCGCTACCAAAGTGACACAGGTCCGGGCCACCAGGTTGGCCAGGACGACCAACTTGGCCGGGCGCTCCTGCGACCAGAGCAGGGCGAATGAGATCACGGCGCCACCGAGATTGGCACCGATGACAAGCGCGGCGGCCACCGTGCCGCCAACCAGTGCTGACGCCGCGAATGTGGCAAAGGTCAGCACCGCGGCAAGGCTGGAATGCATGAGCCACGCCAGAATTGCGCCGACCACATAGGCGCTGATCAAGTCGCTTTGAAAATATGCGGCAATGCTTTGAACGATTGGGCTGGCCCCGATTGGCACTGTGGCTTCGCGGATCATTCCAAGCGACAACAGCACCAGGGCAAAACCGATGGTGATGCGCCCGATTTGTTTCGTCCGCCGTCGACCGGCTTTCAAAAACACCACGACGCCGACCAGCAATGCGAATGGCATCACCGCCTGGACGGGCAGGGTCAGCACCTTTGCCATCAGGGCGGATCCCACCTCTGCCCCCAGCAGCAGCGCAAGGGCCGAGGGTGGGGCCAGCATGCCCGATACCGCGAATCCGGCTCCGATCAATGCAACTGCAGTCGAGCTTTGCATCAGCATCGCTGCCATACCGCCACCCAATGCAGCGGAGATTCGGTTTTCAGACAGGATTTTCAGGCCGCGTTTCAACTCGGGCAGGAACGCTCGTTCCACTCCGGTCCGGATCAACCGGACAGACCACAAAAGCAGGGCGACGCCGGCCGCCAGATGGGTGGCCAGCACGATCATGCGTTCAATACCTTGTTTGCGCTGCGCCGTTGCATGGCCAACATTTTGCCTTCCACAATGGGGTGAGTCCGACGATTTTCATCACCAGTTTGAGGGTAATGCAACAAAATATTTGCAAATATGAGGTAAACGCCACAGAAATTGAATGTCGTCTAGCCGGGGCAATAGGATGTCAAAGGCCAAAACACGTCAGAAACACAGCAAGAAAGGGCGGGATCGGCTGAAAAAGTCCGATCGTCGCCAACGTATCCTGCTTGAGCTCAAGCTGCGCCCGCACGTGCGCATCAGTGATCTGGCCCGCAGTTTCGACGTATCCACCGAGACCGTCCGCAGGGATTTTGACGCGCTGGCCGAAGACGGCCTGATTGCGCGTGCGCACGGTGGCGCGTCGGCGCCGGTGCAAGGGCATTATCTCAGCCTGGACGAGCGCAATGCGGCCCGGGTTGCCGAACGCGAGCGGATAGGAAACGCCGCCGCTGGCCTTGTGCGTGAAGGTGAGACGGTCATGATCGACTCGGGCTCGACAACCGCTCAACTGGCGCGCTCATTGGCATATCGCGACATACGTTGCACTGTCATCACGAATTCTATTCCGGTGGCCGTGACACTGGGCGGCAGCGCGGCCGAGGTGATTGTTTGCCCCGGTGCTTACCTTGCCGCCGAGGCTGCCGTCGTTGGTTACGAAACGCTGGAGTTTCTGGGCCGGTTCAACGTCGATCGCTGCATGATCGGCGCGTCGGGATTGTCCGATGATGGCCCCAGCGAGCCGATCGGTGATATCGCCGCCGTCAAACGCGCGATGCTGGGCCGTTCTGCGGAACGTCATCTTCTGCTGGATGCCCAGAAGTTCAATCAGAAGCAGTTGCACAAAGTGTGCGAACTGTCGGATTTGGACACGTTGATCGTCGACACGGTCCCGCCAAGCCAGTTGGCTGTGGCGCTGAGCGTGGCAGATGTCGAACTGTTGATCGCCGTTCCTGCGCCCGAGCAGGCTTTGGCCTGAACCGTTGAGGTCCAGCCCGGGCCGGGATCGGCAGCGCAGAGGGCCAGGGGGCGAAATTGCGGTCCAAAACCTTGGCGCTGCCTTATCCCTAAGAAGCGTAGTCCGGCCGGGATCATCCCGACCGGATTGCGTGGGTATCAGGCCTCTTGCAGTAGCCGTTCGCTTATGTCCCACAGCTTTTCGGCTGATGCGTCATCGCAGGCATGTGCGTTGACCCCAAAATATCGGGCCGTCGGGCTGTTGGGGTCGGTCGGGGCAGCAATGTCAGCGTCCTCGCAATAAACCCCGGGTTTGCCAACCAGCTTTGGCGACGTCGCCGCCCAAACCGTTGTTGACGCGCCCTGTTCGGGCGTCTTGAAACCCTCCTTGGCCAATTCGGACGGCTCGCCATCCTCGTTCAGCCAACCCAGTGCGATCATCTCTTCCTCCGGCAGGTGCCGTTGCAGAGGGGTGAAGATCCCACCGGGATGTACCGAAAACGCCAACCCTTCGGTCTCTGCCAAACGGCGGGACAGGGCGTTGGCAAACAACGCATTTGCGGTCTTTGCTTGCCCATAGGCCTGCCATTTGTCGTAGTCCGTCTTTTCGAACTGGATATCATCCCAATGCACGTCACAAATCTTGTGCGCGGTTGAGGAGAGAGCCACGACCCGCGCGCCCGGTGTTTGCTCCAAAAGCGGCAGCAGTAACTTGGTCAGGGCAAAGTGGCCCATGTGGCAGATACCGAATTGGGATTCCCAACCGGGTCCAACACGGGCCTCGGGGCACGCCATGATCCCGGCGTTGTTGATCAGCAGATCCAGGTTTTGCAAGTCGCTGGATACCGTCTTGGCAAACCGTCGGACTGATCCCAGATCCGCCAGGTCCATCGGTGCAGTCCTGACATGACCTTCCACGCTTGCCAGGCTCTCCCGAGCTTTGATTTCCGAGCGTACGGGAACGATCACCGCGGCCCCCTTGTCGGCAAGGGCGCGGACGGTTTCGAGGCCAATACCGCTGTAGCCACCGGTTACGATTGCGGTCTTTCCGGTCAGGTCGATATCGGCCAGCACTTCGGCCGCCGTGCTTTTTGCGTGAAATCCTGAATTTGTAGGAACTTGGTCGGGAACTGCCATCAGGTATCCTTGCGATTTCGGGGGCAACATCGCCCGGTTGCATCATGGATGAACCTAACCTGTCCGCCTCGGGTGGGACACAGAGCTTCCTCCTCAACTCTTGCTCGATTCTCCGAAACCCAAGAGCAAAGCGTGCAGCTCAGGTCACGTGATCCCGGGTCAGTTCTCGGGGCGGAAAGCCAAATTTCTTGGCGAACTCACGGCTGAATTGGGCCGGGCTTTCATACCCAACTGCATGCGCAACACTCGATACAGGCGTTCCCGTCTGCTGAAGCAGTTGGAAGGCCTCGGTCAGGCGTAGGTCTTTCTGGAACTGCAGCGGACTGTTGGCCGTCACCCGTTTGAAAGCGTCATAGAATACCGACGCGCTCATGCCCGAGATCGCGGCCAAGTCCGAGGCTTTGATCGTCGAGCGGTACTCTTTGCGGATATGCGCGATTGCCTTGGCGACCTGGTTGGCCTTGCTGTCCGCGCGGATGATACGGCGCAGCGCGCGCCCTTTGTCGCTGCGCAGAACCCGGAAATATACCTCGCGGACGGCGGCGGCCCCCAGCGTTTGATCTGCGATCGGATCTCGGCGCAGACGGAAAAGACGTGTAAATGAATCAATAACTTCCGCGTCGGCCTGACCGCTTTCCAAGGCCGGACCCGCATCGTCCAGCGAGGTGCCGCCCATGTCGGTGTAGACGCCCCGCAATACGCGCATGTCGATGCCGATATACAGGGCGATGTAGGGGTTTTCGGGCGAGGCATCCACAAGGCCCGAGACCATTGGCAGGGCGCTTCCCACGACAATGACGTCCCCTGCGTCATAACGGACATGCTCGGTTCCGTACTGCACCGACTTGCTGCCCTGAAGCACCAGCCCGATCATGGGCTCAACGACCGAGCATGACGGGCGTTTGGATTGGCGCGTCTGGGCCAATACCATGTCCCGCACACCACAGGGCCAAAAGCCGTCATCCAGCTGGGCCTCGGTAATCAGCGCCTTGGCGTCGTCAAGGAGTCTCTGCAGTTCCAATGGGGTCTCTCCGGCCAGTCTGCCAAGACTACAACCTGCATTTTTCCGCACAAGAGTTTTGGTCTGACATTCGGAGGATCAGGCAAGTCCGCCGGAGAAACAGCTGACTGAATTTCCAGAGGCGTGCGGTTGACCGTCGCTGCCGAGATTGGGGGGCATCTGATCTGACCGGTCTAAGCACAAAGGTAACAGTGTTCGCAGCCTGATTGGTTCTGAGAGAACCCAGGCGAATTGTCCGAAGGGGCAGACCGGCTGCTATTCCGCCGCCGAAATCTCCCACGGTGGACGATAGATGCAATCAGCCAGTGTTGCCCGGTTCAGGTCGTCAAAAAACGCTTGCTCGGCTTGCTTCAGTCGATCCTTCAAAAGGCAGCTTGGAGTCAGAGTGCACGCACTGCCATCGGCCGAGAAACACTCAACGATTGGTTGCCCAGTCTCCAGAGTGCGCACTACGTCGCCCAAGCGGATGTCCGACGCCGGGCGAGACAGGACAGCCCCGCCGCCACCGCCCCGCCGCGTTTTGAGGTATCCGGCATTGGCCAGCGCCGAAATGACCTTGGCGAGATGGGCGCGTGACACCTTGAATTCATCCGCCAGTTCGCCGGTTGAAAACGGGCGGTCCGGGCTGCCAGCCAGCCGCATCAGAATGCGGAGACCATAGTCAGTGAATGAGGTGAGGCGCATGGTCGCGTTTTCCAATCGGTATTTTCTATGCGTATTAGCAGAACAGAATGCGCAAATCAAATTCCGATTCGAGATGCTCGGGTCGTGAACCTGAAAGCACGGACCATGACGAACTTCGATATGCACGAAGCTGATCTTGAGACAGGCGCCCTGATCGATCACATCCTCACACGGTATCACGAAACACACCGGACCGAGCTTGAACAGCTTCAACATCTTGCTGAACGCGTGGCCTTGGTTCACCGAGACGATCCCCAAGCCCCCCGAGGGTTGGTCCGCGCGCTGGCCGAACTGGCGGCCGAAATGGAAACGCACATGGCAAAAGAGGAGATCGTCCTGTTCCCCGCCATGCGCATGGGCGGCATGGAAGGGATCGAAAACCCGATCCGGGTTATGCGCGCCGATCACGATGGCCACGCCGAGAGTATCGCTCTGATCCGGCATATCACCCATGACCTGACACCGCCCGCACATGCCTGCGGGTCTTGGCGACGGCTTTACGATGGGCTGCGGAACCTTTTGGCGGATCTTGACCGGCACATGATGCTTGAAAACCAGGTCCTGTTTCCACGGTTCGAACGGTAGAGGGGATCAATCATGCTTCTTGCAGGTGTCGACGCCAGTGAGGCAGGCGGAACGGATCATTTGCTGGCGACAGTGGCCGCGCGATTGCAGGAAGAAGGTCTGCGCTTGCTCGGAGCGTTGCGTGTGAACATTCCGGGTATTGGCGCCCAGTTTTGTGAGACAACGCTTGGACTGCTGCCGCATGGTCCCGACATCCGGATCACGCAGGATCTGGGTTCGGGCTCAGGCGCGTGCCGCATGGACGCGGGTGCGATCGAAGACGTGGTCGGCATCGCGACCGCTCGGTTGCGAGATGACGGTTGCGATATTGTTCTGCTGAACAAGTTCGGACTCAGCGAGGCCGAGGGTCGCGGATTTCGCACCCTCATTGCCGAGGCCTTGGCGCGGGATATTCCGGTCCTGATCGGCGTGAGCAAAACCCATCGCGCCGCTTTCGATCAGTTTGCCGGTGGAACCGCCAAACTCCTGCCGCCCATTGAGGACGTTGTGGGCGAATGGTGCCGATCGTCCATCGCGCAAGGCCGAAACACGGCGGCACCGGGTTGAACCCGCACAAATACAACAGCCAAACGGATGAGGCAGTACATGCAGCATATGGTGAGCCCAACACAGACATCGAACAGGCCAAGGCCGCCGGGACAGGCAGTCGTCTCGCGTTTGGCCTGCTTGGCGGTTCAGCCCATTCTCGCGCGTGTGGTCCGTAGGGTCGCGCAGGAACATCCTGCGCTGTTTGCCCGACTTGGCCCGTATCAAAGCGCCGATTTCCTGATCGACCCGATCGAGCTGCCGTTCGCGCTGCATCTGCGTCCAGATCCTCAGAACCTGAGCTTTCGTGCCGTACCGCGGTCGATGCTGCCTGACGCAACAGCAATTATCCGAGGGCGGTTCCTGCTGCTGTTGGAGCTGGTTGATGCGGAACAGGACGGCGACGCGGCCTTTTTCTCACGCGATCTGGAGATCACTGGAGATACCGAGGCCGTCGTCCGTTTGCGCAATGCATTGGACGACATGGATGGATCCATCGCTCAGGAGGCTGCGGACATGTTCGGCCCGCCTGGCCGCGCGATCCTGTCCCGGTTGCGCCGAAATTACCAAGAAGTAGAAGGAGCGACTGCTTCATGAGCCTCGCCGAATTGATATGCCCCGCCGGAACTCCCGCTGCCCTGCGCACAGCGGTCGATGCCGGGGCCGACGCCGTCTATTGCGGCTTTCAGGACGCCACCAACGCCCGGAATTTTCCGGGGCTGAATTTCACGCCGCAGGAATTGGAGGAGGCGGTCGCTTATGCCCATGCCAAGGGTGCCAAGGTCCTTCTGGCACTCAACACTTATCCCCCGGCGGGCAAGGTCGACCTTTGGCGGCACGCTGCCGACACCGGTGCGCGGATCGGCGTTGATGCCTTCATCGTGGCTGATATGGGCGTGGCCGACTACATCGCCCGAACCCATCCACAGATGCGCTTGCACCTGTCGGTACAGGCTGCAGCGTCGTCACCCGAGGCGATCCGCTACTATTGCGAGAATTTCGGTGTCAAACGCGTGGTCCTGCCCCGTATTTTGACCATTCCCGAGATCCGGCAGATCCGAAAAGAAATCCCCTGTGAGATCGAAACCTTCATCTTCGGAAATCACGGTCTGATGGTCGAAGGGCGCTGCAGCCTGACGAACTATCTGACCGGGCAGTCCACGAACCTCGATGGCGTCTGTTCGCCGGCGTCCGACGTGGAGTATGTGCGCGATGCCGATGGTTCGATGTCATCGAAGTTGGCTGGATTTACCATCGACCGGTTCGGGCCAGATGAGAAGGCCGGTTATCCGACGATTTGCAAGGGCCGCTATCAGGTCGCTCATCGCCCGGACGGGTACTATGCGTTCGAGGAACCGATCAGCCTGAACCTGGCCCGACTTCTGCCCGAGTTGATCGATGCCGGTGTCCATGCGTTCAAGATCGAAGGGCGGCAAAGGTCCAAGAGTTATGTCCGGTCCGTGGTGTCTGCATTTCGGAACGCTGTCGACGATATCCGGGCGGGTCGCGATGCGGATATCGGGAACCTCGTCGCACTGACCGAGGGTCAGAAACAGACGCAAGGCGCTTTTGCCACGAAGAAATGGCGGTGAAACGATGACGAAACTTACATTGGGTCCGATCGCCTATCACTGGTCGGCCGACCAACGCCGGGATTTCTATGCGCGTGTCGCCGACGAAGCTTCGGTGGATGAGGTCTATCTGGGCGAGGTCATCTGTTCAAAACGCGCCCCGTTTCAAGAGGCTGACCTGCCGTCCATGATCGAAAGGCTCGAACGGGCGGGTAAAAAGGTGATTTTGTCCTCCTTGGCCGAAGTGATGCTGAAACGAGAACGCCAGGCCACCGAAGATCTGGCCGAAATGGAGTCGCCCGAGATCGAAATCAACAACGCTGCGGGACTGTATGCACGCGGTACGCGACCGCATCGCATCGGCCCGTTCATGAATGCCTATAACGAGGCCACAATCCGCTGGATGGCGTCCAAGGGGGCGACGCATGTCTGCCTGCCAACCGAGTTGCCAGCGCCCTCGATCGCCGTCGCGGCGCGAATGGCGCGCGACATGGGCCTTGGGGTTGAAGTGCAGGTCTTTGGCCGGGCGTCGCTGGCCGTTTCGGCGCGGTGCTATCATGCGCGCTCGCACGGGCGGACAAAGGACAATTGCCAATTCGTCTGCGAAGAAGACCCCGACGGGATGCCACTGCGTACGAGGGATGAGCAGCCGATCCTGCGCATCAACGGGATCCAGACCCAATCCGAAGGGTATCTGATCCTGCTGCAGGAGCTGCCGCAACTGGTTGCCGATGGTGTGAGCCATTTGCGGTTGATGCCGCAGGCCGTCGACATGGTCACCGTCGCCGAGGTTTACCGGGCGGTGCTGGATCAAAGCATGCCGACCGAGGCGGCCGAGGCCCGGTTGCGGCAGGTTTGTGCGGATACGCCGTTCAGCAACGGGTTCTACCACGGTCAGGCCGGCTACCGCAGGATAGCCCAGGCGTCCCTTGCATGATCGGAAAGCATGCTGTCCTCGCCTCATCGGATCATGTTTCCTGCGGCGGGGGCGGCTGCCCTTTTGGGGGTTAGCGGCCTGTTTCTGGGGCAGGATTTCATCACCCATTGGTCGCCGTTGCCGGGGCTGTACGCCTGGCATGCGCATGAGATGCTGTTTGGCTTCGTCGGCGCGGCATTTGCGGGCTATTCGCTGACAGCGATGCGCAGCTGGTCGGGGGGCGGTTCTGTCTCGCCGCCCGGCAGTTTGTTGCTGTTCGCGCTTTGGGCGATGTCCCGATTGGCCGCGATCGGTGCGCTTGGGGGCAAACCCATGTTCATCGTCCCAATGGGCACGGCGTTCTTGCTCATTCTCGCCGGTCGTCTCGCTTGGGCTGCACTGCGCGCGCAGGCGGTTGCCGGAGGGCTGCAGGCGCTTTTTGCCCTTTTCCTGGCCATCTGCCAGCTTGCCTTTCTAACTGGGTCTGCGCCGTCCTTCTTCACAGTTTTGCTTGTGGCACTTTTGGTGTCGGTTGTCGGCGGGCGCATGATCGCTGCATTTACATGGAATTGGACGCACCAAAGCCCAACCGCCGCGCATCGGTTTCGGTGCGCGAGGGCATTGGGGGACGCTTCGGCGGCAGCTCTGGCTTTGACTGCAGCGCTTCTTGGGCTTGTTTCCGTCGCTGATGGTCCGCTTATCGGCGTCCTTCTTGTGATCTGCGCGGGGTGCGAGGGCGGGCGTCTGTGGCTCTGGCATTCAGCGGCAGTTCTTCAGGATGGATTGCTGGCGATGCTTCATATGGCCTTTGCGTGGGTGCCCGCTGGTCTGTCCCTGTTGGCGGCTTCGCTGTACTTCCCCGATTTGCTGGCGGCGCATGATGCGTTGCACGTTCTGACGGTCGGAGCGGTCAGCTGCGCGATCTATGCCGTAGCTGCCCGTGCGGTCGCGCGACGTCGCGACCGACTGAGCCCAAGCGCGATCGATGGTATCGGATTTGCCTTTTTGTGCCTTGCCGCTGTTTTGCGGACAGCCTCTGCAGACGTGCCCGCGGCCCTGGCTTGGGGAGCATGTTGGGCCGTGTTCCTCTGCCGGCACGTCCAAGCGTTGGGCCGCCCGCTCGAGCGACCCGTTTTCAGCGGTCGGGCCAGCAACAGGATGGATCCGAGCGTCGCCGATCAGTTGCCCTGATTGCGTGCTTCGAGCCGTTCAAGGTTCACGACGGTCGACAGCATCAGCCGGTCATGGCTCCAATCCTGAGTCTGGCGGATCGTGGCGGCACCCAAGGCCAGCAGAACAGCGAACAGCAGGGCCGAACCCATGAAGATTGCCGGCAACGGTGCCGAGAACGAGGGCGCATCGGCCAGCGCGATCACACGCTGTTTCAGAACCCGTTTGGCCTTGCCACCCGAGACCAGCGCCACGTTCAAAACCAGTGGCCGGCCTTGTGCGACGGTGCGGGCGCAATAGTCCAGCAGGCAGTCGGTATAGTCGCGCGCGTCGATCCCACGCCGGGTGACGACGGACTGGTCGCAGGCCAGTTCGCGCAATCGGCTGAACTGGTATTTCAAAACCCAGTAGGCAGGGTTCCAGAACAGCAGCGGTCGCACGGCCTCAAACGCAATCTCCCATTCGACATCCCGGGCGCGAACGTGCTGCAATTCATGCGCCAGGGCAAATCGAAGCTCACGGGGGGTGTCCAACAGATGGCTGGGCAGAACAACGTGGCGACGACGCGCCCCGCGCACGGCAAATGGAACCGTGATCCGATCGGACAAGCGAATGTCCACGTTGGCCGAACGCCGCCACAGGAAGCTTGAAACCACCGTGTCGCGGATTGCCAGCGCATCCCGGACGGTGCGGACCAGCATCCGGAGGGCGGCCAAGGCCAGCAGCACGAGCACGGCCGTCACAAGGGCGCTTTGTCCGGACAGAACCGTGTCGACCCAACGTTCGCGCGTGTTTAGCAGAGCTTCGAATTGTGTAGCCGGCATCGCGATTTCACCGCGCAAATAGGCCGCTACTGCAATATCTCCGATGGAAACGGCCTGACCCGGCCAGAAAAAACCGGCGGCTGCCGTGACCCCAAGGGCCAGAACAGGGCTGAGCATGACGCAGACGCAAAGAACCTTCAGCACGCGCAGCTGTGTCATGTAGTCGTGCCGCAGGCGCGTTCGGGCTACGGCCATGCGGGCGCCCAACCAGATGAGTGCCGAAAGAACCAGCACCACGTTCAGGTCGAGAAATACATCGAGAACCGGTTTAACCGCTGTCATTTTGCAGTCTCCTCTCTACCAGTGCTCGAATTTCCTCCAGATCAGCTTCGGTCAGGCCGGCGTCATCGACAAGACGTGCCACCAGCGAGGCCGGGGTGTCATCGAACAACGTGCGGGACAGGTTCTGCAGCGACCGCGCCTGATAGGTGTCCTTTTCAAGCAGCGGGCGGTAGATCAGGGTTTTGCCGTCCTTGCGGCTTTGGACAAATCCCTTTTCATCCAGGATACGCAGGATCGTCGCGCCCGAGGTGTAGGCCAGGTTCCGCTCGGGCGGCAGCCGGTCCAGCACGTCGCGTACCGAGCCTTCGCCAAGTGCCCAGAGCTCGTTCATGAACTCCAGTTCAACCTCGGTCAGCAGATTTCCTGTCTTTCTCTTTCGCATCGGTCTCGGTGTCACCATTTTGCCTGTTATGCTTGCCAGACAAGCATCCTTTCGCGGTTACGCAAAGCCTAAACTTTCCAGAAAACGAAAATGCCCCAGCCGATCGACAGGAAAAGCGGGGTCCAGACCGGTTGGCCGACCAGCCCCAGCCAGGCCAGAAAGATGTAGGCTGAGCCCAGCAGGGTGATGAACAGCCGGTCGCCCAACGTGGTGGTCAGGCCCAGAACGCCCCGGCGTTCGATCCCGTCACGGAACTTGACCACCTCGAGCACGCCGATCAGGGCGATGGCCGAGAAGATGCCCACGAAAACCGCCAGCGTTGCCGGGGTCCAGGCCATCCAGAAGTCGGGCCACAGCGGGTCGGTCCAGGAAAAGCCCTTGGGTTCTTCCTGACCGACATTGCCCCAGCCGGCCTTGGCTTGCGCCAGCGCCGATGACGGGGCGAGCAGGGAGAGGGAGAGAAGGAGTTTGCGCATGTCGAACCTCATACACGTCCCATCGCGAAGCCGCGCGCGATGTAGTTGCGGACAAACCAGATGACGATGGCGCCGGGGATGATGGTCAGGGTGCCGGCGGCGGCCAGCAGGCCCAGCTCGTAGCCGGCGCTGGACGCGGTGCGGGTCATCACGGCGGCGATGGGTTTGGCCTCGACCGCTGTCAGGGTCTTGGCCAGCAGCATTTCCACCCACGAGAACATGAAGCAGAAGAACGCCGCCACGCCCACGCCCGCCTTGATGTTGGGCAGGAAGATCGTGACGAAGAACCGCGGGAAGGAATAGCCGTCGACATAGGCGGTTTCATCCAGCTCTTTCGGGATGCCGCGCATGAAACCTTCCAGGATCCACACCGCCAGCGGCACGTTGAACAGCGTGTGCGCAAGTGCCACCGCCAGGTAGGTGTCGAACAGATGGATCGACGAATACAGCTGGAAGAAGGGCAGGGCGAACACCGCAGCCGGGGCCATGCGGTTGGTCAGCAGCCAGAAGAACAGCTGCTTGTCGCCCAGGAACCGATAGCGCGAGAACGCGTAGGCCGCAGGCAAGGCTACGCAGACCGAAAGCACCGTGTTGATCGTCACATAGGTGATCGAGTTGATATAGCCCCAATACCACGTCGGATCTGTGAAGATGGTGATGTAATTCTCCAGCGTAAAGGTCTGGGGAAACAGGGAAAAGCCTGAAAGGATCTCGTTCGTGGTCTTGAAGGACATCGCCACCAGCCAATAGATCGGCAGCATCAGGAACGCGATATACAGGATCGGGATGAGGGACCGCTTCTTCATTGCGCGTCATCCTTTGTCATGAGGGTGTAGAAGACCCAAGAAACCAGCAGCGTGATGGCGAAATAGATCAGGCTCATCGCGGCCGCGGGGCCAAGGTCGAACTGTCCCAGCGCGATCTTCACCAGGTCGATCGACAGCAGGGTGGTCGAGTTGCCGGGGCCGCCCCCGGTCAGAACGAAGGGTTCGGTGTAGATGTTGAAACTGTCCATGAACCGCAGCAGCACCGCGATGGTCAGAACCGTCTTCATCTTGGGCAGCTGGATATAGCGGAACACCGACCAGGGGCTTGCCCCGTCGATCTTGGCTGCCTGGTAATAGGCGTCGGGGATCGACACCAGACCGGCATAACACAGCAGCACCACCAACGAAGTCCAGTGCCAGACATCCATCACCACGATGGTGATCCAGGCTGATAGCGGCTGTTGGGTCATGTCATAGTTGATGCCCAGCACGTCGTTCAGGAAATACCCCAGCAGGCCGATCTTGGGCAGGGTGAAGATGTTCCACATCGAGCCGACCACGTTCCACGGGATCAGCATCGGCAGGGCCATCAGCACCAGGCAGACCGGCACCCAAAAGCCCTTGCGCGGCATCGACAGAGCCACGATGATACCCAGCGGCACCTCGATCATCAGGATCAGCGCGGTGAACAGGAACTGCCGCCCCAGCGCCGCCTGGAACCGGTCAGACCGCAGGATCTGTTCGAACCAACCCAGTCCTTCCCAGAAGAACTGGTTGTTGCCAAAGGTTTCCTGCACCGAATAGTTGACCACCGTCATCATCGGCACCAGCGCGTTGAATGCCACCAGCGCCAGCACCGGCAGGACAAAGAACCACGCTTTCTGGTTTTCCGTTCTCATCGGGCGCGCTCCTCGGTTGCGATCCAGCCGTCGCGGTAGACGCGCGTCTGTTCAGGTTTGAATTGCAGAAAGACTTGCGATCCGGGCTCGGGGGCCGGGTGTTCGGTCACCGCCTTCAACGCGGTGTTGCCGACCATGGCACTGACCACAAAATGCCGGCCGATATCGGCCACCTTGGTGACATGGGCCGGAATGCCCTCGGGGCCGAAACCCACATATTCGGGCCGGATGCCCAGATCGGTGCGGCCGCCGCTGCCCGCGACCGGACCTTCCAGCGCCACCTCGTGCCCTTCGAACAGGGCGCGGTCGCCGCGGGCCTCGCAGGGCAGTACGTTCATGCCGGGCGAGCCGATGAAATGGCCCACGAACGTGTGCTGCGGGCGTTCGAACAGCTCGACCGGGGTGCCGATCTGGACCACTTCGCCTTCCTGCATCACCACGACCTCGTCGGCGAAGGTCAGCGCTTCGGTCTGGTCGTGGGTGACATAGATCATCGTCGCCTTGACGCGCTGGTGCAGCTCTTTCAGCTTGGACCGCAGCTTCCATTTCAGATGCGGGTCGATCACGGTCAATGGCTCGTCGAACATCACCGCGTTCACGTCGTCGCGGACCAGACCGCGCCCCATCGAGATCTTCTGCTTGTTGTCCGGGCTGAGGCCGCTCGCGCGGGTGTTCAGCATGTCGGTGACATCCAGCATCTCGGCGATCTCGTCGACGCGGCGCTTGATCGTCGCGGGATCGACGCCGCGGTTCTTGAGCGGAAAGGCCAGGTTTTCGCCCACGGTCATCGTGTCGTAGATCACCGGGAACTGGAACACCTGCGCGATGTTGCGCTGATCGGGGGGCAGGGCGGTCACGTCGCGGTCGTCGAACAGGATCTGCCCCTCGGATGGGGTCAGCAGCCCCGAGATGATGTTCAGCAGCGTGGACTTGCCGCAGCCCGATGGCCCCAGCAGAGCATAGGCCCCGCCATCACGCCAGGTCACGTCGATCTCCTTCAGCGCATAGTCCTGCGGGCCTTGCGGCGACGGCATGTAGCTGTGTTTGAGGTTTGCAAGCTTGATCTGTGCCATGTCAGGCCACCCTTTTGCCGTCTTGGCCGAAATACCGGCAATGGGCCGGGTTCATGTAGAATGTGTGGTCCTCGCCCACCTGATAGGGGTGGACCCCTGCGGCCAGAGACACCCAGGCGTCCTCGCCATGCTGGAAATGCGCGCTGGAGTCGGACCCGGACAGCTCGGTCACGATCACGCGCCCGGTCAGTTCGACATCATCGGCCGATGCGCGCACGGGGGTGACGCGGTGCGGGCGCACGGCGACCTTGTATTCCCCGTCGGACAGGCTGATGCCTTCGCTCAGCCGCCATGTGCCGCCACCGGCCAACTGAACCTGGCCACCGGTGATCGTGACGCGGGCCACGTTGATGGGCGGGTCGGAGAACACCCGCGCGGCCGCGAGGTTTTCCGGGTTGCGATAGATGTCCGCGGTCGGGCCGAACTGGGTCACGCGGCCGTCTTCCATCAAGGCGGTGTAGCCGCCCAGCAGCAGCGCCTCTTCGGGTTCGGAGGTGGCATAGACCACCACGGCGCCGCGCCCGGCGAACAGCTCGGGCAGTTGCTCGCGCAGTTCCTCGCGCAGCTTGTAGTCCAGATTGGCCAGCGGCTCGTCCAGGAACACGGCGCGGCTGTCCTTGGCGATGGCGCGGGCCAGTGCGGTGCGTTGCTGTTGACCGCCCGACAGTTCATGCGGACGACGGTGCAGCATCGGGCGCAGTTGCAGCAGGTCAGCGGCTTCTTCCACGCGGCCTTCGATCTCGGATTGCGCCATTCCGGCCACGCGCAGGGGCGAGGCGATGTTGTCGAATACAGTCATATGCGGGTAGTTCACGAAGAACTGGTGCACGAGGCTGATCTTGCGTTTTTGTGTGCTCAGCCGGGTCACGTCCTGCCCATCCATCAGGACCTTGCCCGAGGCAATCGGATCCAGGCCGGCCATCATCTTGATCAGAGAGGTCTTGCCCGACCCGGTCGCGCCCAGCAGCACGTTGAAATGGCCGGTCTGCAGCGTCAGGGACGTGGGTTTGATATGGGTAACGGTGCCGACCCGCTTGGTTGCGTTTTGTAGTTCGATCATGTCCGTGGGTTCCGATCCCGCAGCGCGTGGCAACGCTGTTTGGTCTTGGTTGGTAAGGGGCGCCGGTACCGGCGCCCCCCGGGGAGTAGTGGCTTACTGGGACTGCCAGCGTGCCACCAGTTCGTCGTAGTTGACGGTCTGGCCTTGCGGCTTCTCGTTCTCCAGCTTGGCTTTCGGCGCGCCCGGCTTCTCCAGCCAGAAGGCCGGATCCTGCGGTTCGTTCAGGCGCGGACCACAGCCGCCATAGACGCCGGCGCTTTCATCCGCGGCCTGCATGCGGGCCATGGTGATGTCCATCTCTTCAGCCAGACGGTCCATCGCCTCTTGCGGGGTGAAGGCGCCCGAGTTCACGTCACCGATCTGCTGCCACCAGATTTGGGCCAGCTTCGGATAGTCGGGAACGTTGATGCCGGTCGGCGACCACGCCACACGGTCGGGCGAGCGGTAGAACTCGACCAGGCCGCCCAGCTTGGGTGCGCGTTCGGTGAACGATTCATGGTTGACCGAGCTGTCGCGGATGAAGGTCAGACCCACATGGGACTTCTTCACATCGACAGTCTTGGACGTCACGAACTGAGCGTACAGCCACGCGGCCTGCGCCCGATCCGACGGGGTGGACTTCAGGAAAGTCCACGATCCCACATCCTGATAGCCAACCTTCTGGCCTTCTTCCCAATAGGGGCCATGCGGGCTGGGCGCCATCCGCCACAGCGGGTTGCCCTCATCATCGACAGTGTTGTTGCCTTCGGACTTGGGCTTGACCATGTCGGCGGTAAAGGCTGTGTACCAGAAGATCTGCTGGGCCACGTTGCCTTGCGACAGGGCGGGCAGCGACTGGTAGAAGTCATAGGACGCCGCACCCGGAGGCGCATAGGCCCGCAGCCACTCGTCCCATTTGCGGATCGCGTAAACGGCCGCTGGGCCGTTTGCGGCACCACCCCGCGACACCGAGGCGCCGACCGGGTTACAGGTGCCCGCTTCCATGCGGATGCCCCATTCGTCTACCGGCACACCGTTCGGCTCGCCCTTGTCGCCGGCACCGGCCATCGACAGCCATGCGTCGGTCATCCGCCAGCCAAGGTCAGGCGCGCGCTTGCCGTAGTCCATGTGGCCATAGATCGCGACACCGTCCACTTCCTTCACGTCATTGGTGAAGAATTCGGCGATATCCTCGTAGGCAGACCAGTTGACCGGTACGCCCAGATCATAGCCGTATTTTTCCTTGAATGCGGCCTTGTTGGCTTCGTCATCGAACCAGTCCTTGCGGAACCAGTACAGGTTGGCGAATTGCTGGTCGGGCAGCTGGTACAGCTTGCCGTCGGGACCGGTGGTGAACTGGATGCCCATGAAGTCATCCAGGTCCAGCGTCGGCGAGGTTGTCGCCGCCCAATCACCCGCCATCATGTCCGACAGGGGATAGGCCAACTGCAGGCGCGAGTGCGTACCGATCAAGTCACTGTCGTTGACATAGCCGTCATACAGGTTCCGTCCGGTCTGCATCTGCGTCTGAACGGCCTGAACGACCTCACCTTCACCCAGGATCTGGTGGTTGACCTTGATGCCGGTGATTTCCTCGAACGCCTTCGTCAGAACTTCGGATTCATACGAGTGGGTCGGGATACCTTCGGACAGAACGTTGATCTCCATCCCGGCATACGGTTCGGCAGCCTTGATGAACCACTGCATTTCCGCCATCTGCTCGTCTTTCGACAAGGTGGATGGCTGGAATTCATCGTCGACCCAGCGCTGTGCTGCGGCTTCGTCGGCCCAAACAGGACCGTGCCCCGCAATGACGGCAGCCGCCGCCACTGCGGACAAAAGATGTTTCCGCATCTTTCTCCTCCCAAAATTTATGGTTCTCCGGCGCGAACCGGATGACGAACAGCATCAGCGATTTTTCGCGAGTCTGTCAAACTAAAAAATTAGTAAATGGCGAAAATGGCCTGTTCGACCCAACGCATACAGTGACTATAGAATTGAAAATATATGGTTTTTAACCCACTCGACGTGGTGTCATATGCCAGGCGAAAAGAGCATGCCAATGACCCTTCACTATGGGTTTTTCAGCGACACCGCTCCGTCGATTTGCAAATTTCGATGCAGAAAGTCGCGGCAGTGGTAGCGCGCGATTTGCGTTTCTCGAGGGTGAAAATGGCAGCCCGTAGGGGAATCGAACCCCTCTTTCCAGGTTGAAAACCTGGCGTCCTAACCGATAGACGAACGGGCCACGTCAGCATTGCCCAAGCACAAGTGGCAGCCCGTAGGGGAATCGAACCCCTCTTTCCAGGTTGAAAACCTGGCGTCCTAACCGATAGACGAACGGGCCACGCTGGCTTGTGGAGGGCCTTTTACGGATTACGCCCCCCACCCGCAAGACGAAAAACGCACGGCCAGGAAACTTTTTTGCGGGTCAAAAAAGGCAGTGGCGTCAGCGGTCAATTTGCTTCGGCCGCGTCTTCCAGGCGCAACTGCACGCTTTGCCTGCCACCCCATGTGTTGACCTCGAGCCGACCGGCAAAATGGAACCGCGCACCACCGTGATTTGACAGCCTTTCGCCCATCGGTCCGTCAAAGGCACCAAATGCAATCGCGTCCAGCCCACCACCCATTCCGTCCGAGAGCGACAGCTTCAAATGGGTTTCTCCGACCCGCTTTGCAAAGCGGACCTGCAGGTCAGGCATTGCAAATCGAGGGGCAGGGGCCCCGGCACCAAATGGGCCAGCCTGCTCGATCTTTTCGATCAGATCAACCGAGGCCGCCCCGGGCATCAGCGCGCCATCCAGCTTGAGGTCGGCCGGACCGGCTTGGCCCGCACCCTGTTTCGCCAGCAACTCCGAGAGCCGCTCCATCGCCGGTTCCAACTGGTCGCGCATCACGGTCAGACCTGCGGCCATCTTGTGACCGCCGCCCTTGACCAACAAACCCTCGGCGGCCAACCGGTGGATTGATGCGCCAAGATCGACACCCGAGACCGAACGGCCCGAGCCTTTGCCTTCGTCACCGTCGAAACCAATCACGACGGCGGGACGGTTCGACGCCTCTTTCAGGCGGGCCGCCACGATCCCAACGACGCCGGGGTGCCAGCCGTCACCTGCAGCCCACACCAGCGGCGCATCCAATCCACGTTCTTCGGCCTGCGCCAGCGCTGCGGCGCGGACCGCATTCTCGATGTCGCGCCTTTCGGTATTCAGGTCATCAAGGCGCCGGGACAAGGCCTCGGCCTGGGTCACCGAGTCGGTGCTGAGCAGCCGCGCGCCGAGGTCTGCCTGCCCAACCCGGCCGCCGGCATTGATGCGCGGCCCAAGCAGAAAACCCAGGTGGTAACTGTTGGGCGCCGAATCCATGCGCGCCACTTCGGACAGCGCAACCAGTCCGGGGCGTTGCCGCTGCCCCATCACTTTCAAACCCTGCTGAACCAGCGCCCTGTTGACCCCGATCAGAGGTGCCACGTCTGCCACGGTCGCCAGCGCGACCAAGTCCAGCATCGCCATCAGGTTAGGGCCTTGGGCGTTGGCCTCGCGCAGTTGGCGCCCGGCCTCAACCAGCATCAGAAAGACCACGGTTGCAGCACACAGATGGGCCAGGTCACCGCGTTCATCCTGGCGGTTGGGGTTCACCACGGCCACGCAATCCGGCAGCGTTTCGGCGCCCAGGTGGTGATCGAGAACGATCACATCGGCCCCCTTGGCGGCGGCAATTGCTTCGTGGCTGAGCGTGCCGCAGTCAACGCAGATGATCAGATCATGCGTTTCAGCAAGCTGGCTCATGGCGGGGGCGTTGGGGCCATAGCCCTCGTCGATACGATCAGGCACATACAAGGTCGCCTGACGCCCCATCTGCCTGAGCCAAACCAGCAACAGGGCTGCCGAGCTTCCACCGTCGACGTCATAATCGGCGAAAACGGCGATGCGCTGGTTGTCCCGCACCGCTTTCAGGAACCGCGTTGCGGCGATCTCCATGTCGCGCAGGCTGCGAGGATCGGGAAGAAGGTCGCGCAGTTTTGGAGACAGAAAGCTCTCGGCCTCCATCGGCGGGACACCGCGCCGTGCCAGCACCTGGCACAGGGGGCGGGGCAGGTCGGTCTGCTGAGCCAGCATCTCGGCGGCCCGGTCCAATTCAGGCGATGGACCAATCCACCGGCGGCCCGTCAACGACTGTTCAACACCCAGAAAGCTCAATGCACTTCTCCTGAAAAGGGCCGAATCCTGTCGGACCCGGCCCTTGAACGGTTGTGTCTGCGGGGCCCCTCAGCCTTCGACATGCGGCCAAATGGGGGTGCGGTAGGACATGCGCCGCACCGATCCGGTTTTCGAGCGCATCAGCAGGGTCGTCGTCTCGACCCAACCCGGTTCCCGCTTGATCCGCGGCAGCAGCGACCCGCCGGTGACACCGGTCGCCGCAAAGATCACATCGGCGGTGACCATCTCGTCGCGGGCATAGACACGATCAAGATCGGTAATACCGGCTTTGGCCGCCCGACCGCGTTCATCATCATTGCGGAACATCAGACGGCCAAAGATCTGGCCACCCATGCATTTCAGCGCGGCGGCCGCCAGAACGCCTTCGGGCGCGCCACCCTGGCCCATGTACATGTCGATGCCGGTCGTCTCGGACTCGGCACAGTGCATGACGCCTGCAACGTCACCGTCGGTGATCAGGCGGATCGCAGCGCCGGTTTCGCGCACCTCGGCGATCATCGCCTCATGGCGCGGACGTTCCAGTATGCAAACGGTAATGTCCTCGGGGGTGCATCCTTTGGCCTTGGCCAGCGCCTCAACCCTTTCCCGCGGGGACATGTCCAGTGTCACCACGTTCTCGGGGAAGCCCGGCCCGATCGCCAGCTTGTCCATGTAGACGTCTGGCGCGTGCAGCATCGAACCGCGCGGACCCATCGCGATGACGGTCAAGGCGTTGGGCATATCTTTTGCGGTCAGCGTCGTACCCTCGAGCGGGTCCAGAGCGATGTCCACGCCCGGGCCGTTGCCGGTGCCGACCTCTTCGCCGATATACAGCATCGGCGCTTCGTCGCGTTCGCCTTCACCGATGACTACCACGCCAGCGATATCCAGCAGGTTCAGCTGTTCACGCATCGCGTTGACCGCGGCCTGGTCGGCGGCTTTCTCGTCTCCGCGTCCGACCAGCGAGGCCGAGGCCAGAGCGGCCTGCTCAGCCACGCGCGCAAGTCCAAGGGACAGAAGGCGGTCGTTGAAATCGATTTTGGCAGCGCTCATGCGATGTAATCCTTTGGTAAAGCGAAGACGTCCTGACTGGCATAGCCTGCTCGTGGCGCAGGCCGCAAGGGTTCAAACCTGCTCGATACGCAGAGCTACCGGTTCGCCCGCAACCACATCCGTGGTGCGCAAGTCCTCCAACGCAACGTCCAGCGTGGCGCGTGTGGTCTTGTGTGTAACGATCAGTACCGGTGCCGTGTCCTCGGCATGTGCGTATTGGCGCATCCGGTCGATTGAAACGCCGGCATTGCCCAGAATCGCGGCCACCTTGGCCAGCGCACCTGGTTTGTCCAGCAATGCAAGGCGCAGATAATAAGGGGCAGGCAGGCCGGTGATTGCGGGCTTGGAGTCGACCAGCGACGTGGCGGGTTGACCAAAGGTGGAAATCCGCAGGCCCCGCGCCAGGTCGCAAACATCCCCCATCACCGCACTGGCCGTCGGGCCTTCGCCAGCGCCGGGTCCGCGCAAAACGATCTGTTCGACGGCGTCGCCCTCAATGACCACCATGTTGGTGCCGCCTTCCAGCTGCCCCAAAGGCGAGTCACTGGGTACCAGGCAGGGTTGCATCCGCTGTTCAAGCCCGCGCGGCGTGCGCTGCGCAACGCCCAGCAGCTTGATGCGGTAGCCCATATCGTCGGCCTGATGGATGTCATCCAAGCTGATGTGCTGAATACCCTCGATCTCGATCCCGTCGAAATTCGGCTTTGTTCCAAATGCGATCGAGGCCAACAGCGCCAACTTGTGCGCCGCGTCGATGCCGCCTACGTCCAAGTTCGGATCCGCTTCGAGATACCCCAACTGAGCGCACTCCTCGAACAAGGCATTGTAGCCCAATCCCTGCGATTGCATTCGGGTCAGGATATAGTTGCAGGTGCCATTCATCACGCCCATGACGCGTTTGATGTCATTTCCGGCCAACCCTTCGGTCAGGGATTTTATGACCGGAATTCCTCCGGCCACGGCAGCCTCGAACCGGATCACGCGGCCTGCGGCTTCGGCCTGTTCCGCCAATGCCTGGCCGTGAATGGCAAGCAGCGCCTTGTTTGCGGTGACCACATCCTTGCCGGTGGCCAATGCCGCCTCGACCGAGGCCTTTGCCGGGCCGTTTTCACCACCCATCAGTTCGACGAACACATCGATGTCGTCTCGTTTGGCCAAGGCCACCGGATCGGTTTCCCACGCGAAGCCGGACAGGTTTACTCCGCGATCTTTGGCGGCGTCGCGCGCCGAAACGGCAACGATTTCGATCGGTCGACCAGTGCGCGCTTGCAGCAATTCGGCATGACGGCGCACGATCTTGACGACGCCCACTCCCACGGTTCCCAAGCCAGCAATTCCAAGCCGCAGCGCCTGTGTCATTCCGTGGGTTCCTTTCCGCTCGAAGTCTGCCTGTTGGACGCAAGGTCCTTTGTCGGCTGCCATAGCTGGTTCAACGCGGCGGTGCAATCCGTCAGGGACAGAGTTGTTGCGCAGCGGGCGAGCGTACGGGGCTTACTGGGTCTCGGCGTTCTGGAGTGCCTGTGCCTTTTGCGATAGCCGCTCGGCCCGTTGTTCCAATTCTTCTTCCACGGCGGCTGCCTCGTTCACCGGGTCGACGGGCGGCACGTTGACCTGGGTCAACGGGATCAGCTTGGGGTAGGGCGCGGCCTTTACCGAGGCTGCTTCGCTTCCCTCCAACTCGGGAATATCTGCGCACGCGGCCAAGAGGAGAAGCGGCAGGATGACGGAAACAGCTTTCATTTCGCGACCCGAACAGTGAGGAACCTGAACGTGATGCACTTTTTGCATGAACGGTTCAAGCGGGGTTCTATATGAACGTACGTTCATATACGATGGATCCATGGCACGTACTCAAGGCTCTCATTCCGATATCACCGGGCCCCGTATCCGCGAGGCCGCCCTGGGATTGTTTGCACGGCATGGCTATGCCGCTGTTTCCATGCGTCAAATCGCGGGGGAGGTCGGGGTGCAGGCCGGCGCGCTCTACAATTACACTCCGGACAAGCAAAGCCTTCTATTCCGCCTGATGCAGGACCACATGCAAGAGCTGCTGGCGGCCTATGAAGAGTTGGAACCACAGGCGGATGCATTGGGCGCCCTGCGGCAATTCGTGGGTTTCCACATCCGGTTTCACATGCAGCGACCGGACGAAGTGTTCATCGCGTACATGGAGCTGCGAAACCTGACGCCTGAAAACTTCGCCGAAATCGAAAAGCTACGCCGGCGGTATGAAGATGCGTTGCAGAGCATCCTGCTGGCCGGCCAGAAGGACGGTCTGTTCTCGGTTCAGGATGCCAAAATCGCGACTCTGGCAGTGATTGCCATGCTGAATGGTGTCATGACGTGGTACCGGGCCGGTGGACGGCTTTCGCTGGACGAGGTCGAGCAGATTTATTGGGATATGGTACGCAAGGCGGTCGCGGCCTGACTGGCCGCGCCCTGTTACCGGCTGTTTGGAGTCAGTGCGCCGGCTTGATGAAAGTACCGTTGCGCAACTCCCGAAACGCCTGCTCGAGTTCGGCGCGCGTGTTCATCACGATCGGGCCATGCCATGCGACCGGTTCATTGATCGGCGCACCCGAGATCAACAGGAATCGTACACCTTCAGGCCCGGCCTGAACGGTTATTTCGTCTCCGGTACCAAACCGCACCAGCGTCCGGTTGCCCGACATATCGCGAATGTTCAGCTCTTGCCCGGCGACTTCCTTCTCAAGCAGAACGCCGGTCGGTTGCGAGGCGTCGGCGAAAGCGGCCTGCCCATCGAAAACATAGGCGAAAGCACGGCGATAAGTATCTATCTTGAATGTCTTTTTCACCCCTGCAGGAATCGATACGTCCAGGTATTGCGGGTCCGCGGCGATACCGTCCACCGGCCCGGTCTTACCCCAGAACTTGCCGACGATGACCCGCACCGTGGTGCCATCATCGTCGATCACTTCGGGAATGTCCTTGCCCTGAACGTCCTGGTATCGAGGAGCCGTCATCTTTTGAGCCGAGGGCAAGTTGCCCCACAGCTGAAACCCATGCATCTGCCCGGATGTGTTTCCCTTGGGCATTTCCTGATGCAGAATTCCGGACCCCGCCGTCATCCACTGGACGTCTCCGGCACCCAATTGGCCGCTGTTGCCCAGCGAGTCGCTGTGATCGACGGTTCCTGACAGCACGTAGGTGATAGTTTCAATGCCGCGGTGAGGGTGCCAGGGAAAGCCGGCCTGGTAGTCCTGCGGGTGCTCGTTGCGGAAGTCATCAAACAACAGGAATGGATCAAGTTCGGACGGATCCTGAAATCCAAAAGCGCGGTGAAGCTTTACGCCAGCGCCTTCCATCGTCGGAACGGCCTTGCGGGTTTCGAGTGTTGGTCTGAGCGACATGTGGATCTCCTGTCTCTGGACCCGTTATCTAATTTTCGCTGAAGTACGGTATCTAATTTTCGCTGAAGTACGGTCAATTTGCGAGAAAGCACTGCCTCTGTGCAAAATTGCGCCGGGTGAGTCTTGGTCTGTTGCTTGTCGCTGAAAGCGGGTATGGGGGGCAGGCAAAGGCGGAGTTGGAAATGCAAGAAGACGTACTGGCAACGATTCAGGCTTCATCGGCACGGCGGTGGATGGGCGTGGGAATGCTCGTCACCGTGGGCGCGTTCGTGACTTATGTCGCCCTGGCCGCACCGCCAGCGCCGGAATGGCAGCTGTTCCTGTTCGTGGTCGGAGGTGGCGCGCTTTGGCTTGCGCATCGCGTCTGGCATGCGACCGCGGACCGGATCGAGCTGACGCGCACGGAACTGCGGACAGGCAGCGGCAAGCTGATTGTCGAGGTTGGTGAAATCGAAGGGGTGGATCGGGGTGTGTTCGCCTTCAAACCGTCAAACGGCTTTCTGCTGACGACCCGTAGCAAACGGGGCAGGGCTTGGGCCCCGGGCCTTTGGTGGCGCGTCGGGCGACGTATTGGCGTCGGCGGCATGACGTCCGCCGCCGAGACCAAGTTCCTGTCAGAAATGCTTTCCGCGATGCTGGCCGAGGCCGAATAGCTCTCAGCACCCGCCCGGTGCGTCGATCTTGTCGTAGACGCGCGGGTGGGTGAATACGAAATTGTCCATGGCAAATTCGTTTTCGCCGTATCCGATGCGGAAGGGACGGCGATAGAAGTCCTTCACTTCGACCAGGATCATCTTGCCGTTGTCCGGCATGATGGGCAGCTTGTCCCGGATTTCGCTGATGGTGCCATCGGTCCACGCCTCAAAGCTTTCGCCGCGAATACAGGACCACTGCACATAGTGCCGGTCATCCGGCAGGTCGAAGCGAAGGAACGAGATGCGCATCGACACGTCGGAGCGGTCCGACATCATCTGCTGCAGCAGGTCGTACAGCGTATCCATGTAGGTCGCGTTGATGTCATTGCGTTCGCGGGAAATGACGTCGGCGATCGCATAAGACGCCTTGAGATTCCGCGAGCTCTGCTTGTACCCGTCGAAGAACGTATAGGACGCACACATGCCCCAGAAGAGCAAGGGATAGATCATCACGGCCTCGACACTGATCACGCCGGATTCCTTGCGCGAAAACCGTTTCAGATACCGGACAGCCAGCGGGAAGATTGAGCGATCAGGTCGGTTCATAGACAAACACCGTTGTTGCGTGCAGTTCGTACATACCGTTGGGCTTTTTCCGCGCGATGGCGCCCAGAATGGTACCCCACCACAGCGGCTTTACCTCGACGCAGGCGCGGACGATCATCAGTTCGTCCGACGTGCCGGGCTCGAAGATCTGGCTGTTGCGGATCGTTGCCGGGGTATCGATGCAGTAGGGGTTGGGATCCAGCGTGGTCCCAATAAACGGATCGACGCGGGTCATTTCCAGGATCAGGTTTTCCTTGCACTCAGGAATGTAGCCTGCCTTGTCGCAGACGATGTCCTTCAACAGAGTGTGGGTCCAGCCATCCTGAACGTTGGTGGTATACTTGTCGAGGTTGTTCAGGCGAACGTCGCGGATCGTTTCGTCCAGACCACGCTCGAGATTGGCGTGGTTGAAGGCCCCGATTCCGACTTCGACGGCCGAATAGGTCGTCATGATGAAGATGGGGAACCAGAAGACGAACTCGATCGTCGCCATCCCATCTTCTTTCCGCCGGAACGTGCGGAATTGATGAAGCAAACGCTTGATCATTGGGTCAGCCTCAAATTGCGGATGGTTGATCCGATCGATGCAAATACGTCGACGATTTCGTCACCGGTCGCCTCGTAGTAGGCGCCATCATCGCTTTTGCAGTCTTTCAGAAGGGCCTTGCCCTGATCGGGAGCTTCGAAAGCGATAGTGAAGACTACGATGCCATTGGCGCGAGCGGCGGCACACATTGCGCGCGCGCGCGGGTCCTTGGTGCCCGACCCGATCGAAGTGACCGCGTTGTTGTACCAGGTGTTGCCTTTCGTGCTCCCCAGCGCTTCGCGGAACAGGTCGCGGATCGCGCGACGGGTCGTGCGTTCCCAGACCTGAACCCAGGTCAGGTTGACCGATGTCGCGGGGTCGCCATTGTTGTCCAGAACAGTGCGGGTTTCGCTTCTGCTGTAGTCAAAGTTGTAGCAGACGCCGCCGGACCGGTAGGTGCACCGATAGACAGTATACTCGTCGTTGCCATAGGGATCGTCCTGCCAGATCTCGCGACCCCAGTACCAACCTTTGCTGCTGTCCCATTCGGTATAGTCGACATCGTGCCAGAAGTACTTCTCGGTCTCGTAGTCATAGGTCGAATAGGTGGACTTTTTGGCATTCCACCACAGAATGGACGTACCCTCACGGTAGGGGTCGTTTACCATGTATTGTGTGGTGTTCGCGCCGTCCGTCATCAGCACCAGAACCTTCATCGAGTCGTTGCTGGAGTAGCTGTTGGGACGGGTGGCGAACTCTGCAGGCACTTCGTCACCCGCCAGGCGTGCGATCACCGGCTGAATGCTTTCGTCAAGCAGGGCAAGACCCCATTTCAGACCGACGTCGATCGACGTGTTTCCGCCGGCCGTAAAACTTTCGATGTGATCTTTGAGAACCTGCGGATCCTTTTGCAGGACCGAGACCTCACGGTTGGCGAGTTCGTCACAGACTTCGCTGTAGACGTAGCCGTTGCTGGGGCGCCGGTCATAGGTGCTCCACGGCGTGAAGTGCAGTGTGCGTTGGCGGATCGTATCGGGGTCCAGCGCGGTGGTGTTGAACTCGCTGCTGGTGAAGTTGATGCAGTTTGCCCGGTTATTGGTGCCGGTCGTGCTGAATTCGTCCATCAGATAGTCGGGCAGCGACACCTGAGTTGCGTATGGGATGATCGAGATCGACAGCTTCCCGTCCTCGGTCTTGTCCGCCATCTCTTGCACGAAGTTTTTGGCCGCCACTTTCAGGTTGGCCAGGCGATTGTAGCTGTTCATCGAGCCAGAGACGTCGAGGACCAAAGAAATCTCAACATCATCAATGGCTTCTTCGGCAACGCTGGTTGCCGCGCTCACGATCGAGTCAACATCCCACCACTGCATGAAGTGCATGCCGACATCCATCTGGGCGCTCGCTTGGACCTTGCGGTAGCCTTCGATCGTAACGGCGGTCGCGCCGCAGACATTGGGTTCCACGATCGGGTCACCAACCAGGTACTGGTCCAAGCCTTCCTTCGCGAGGTAGTCGACGACTACGTCCTTGGGGCAAAGGTCCTGGTCCAGGTCGGCCGCCGCCAATACGGCGCGGTCCAGAGCATATTGCAGGCGCGCACGTTCGCGATCGTACCGCATAACGTCCACGGCGAAGCCCGCCGCGGTGAAGATGATCATCAGAAGGAAGAGGGCGAAGATGGTCATCGTCCCGCTTTCCGAGGTCGCGAAAGACTCGACGGCGCCCCGGCAGCGGTCTGCGTGGCGCGGTTTCCCCGACCGTGTCGATGTCCATTCAAAATTGCGCATAACGAAATCCTTTTGCCGGCCAAAAGCAGCGAAGCCAGTTCTTCGGAACTTTAATAATTTAGATGTGGATCGTGGCGAGAATTGGGCGTGATCGTCACTATGGTGCTCTTTTTGAATGAAAATCGGCGGCAGTCTGGCTGGGAGGGGCATCTTTGTTTCGTTGCTCGGGACAATTTCTGGAAATCGTAAATGTCCGCGACTCGGCTCGGTTGGTCGAAACGCGCTGTTCATAAATTGATGAAAAAAAGTGCAAATCTCGATTGCAGCCGCTTGCCAAGGGTGCGACAAAACTTCATGACGCTCGACGTCAACCGGCATGGAGGATTTTATGACGGCCATCAAGGAACCCAGCTTTCGGGAGAGTGTAGATCTGATGTTCAACAGGGCGGCTGCCCTGATGGATCTTCCACCCGGACTTGAGGAAAAGATCCGGGTCTGCAATGCGACCTACACCGTTCGGTTTGGCGTGCGTCTGCGGGGGCAGATACATACTTTCACCGGCTATCGCTCGGTTCATTCCGAGCATATGGAGCCGGTAAAAGGCGGTATCCGCTATGCGATGGCCGTGAACCAGGACGAGGTCGAGGCGCTTGCTGCGCTGATGACCTACAAGTGCGCTTTGGTCGAGGCTCCGTTTGGCGGGTCCAAGGGCGGCCTGCGTATCGACCCGCGCAAATACGAGGAGCATGAGCTGGAGCAGATCACCCGCCGTTTCGCCTATGAGTTGGCCAAGCGCGACCTGATCAACCCGTCGCAGAACGTCCCGGCCCCTGACATGGGCACCGGCGAGCGTGAAATGGCTTGGATGGCTGACCAGTATGCGCGGATGAACACCACAGACATCAACGCGCGGGCCTGCGTGACCGGCAAGCCGTTGAATGCCGGCGGCATCTCGGGCCGGGTCGAGGCGACGGGGCGTGGCATCCAATACGCGCTGCGAGAATTCTTCCGGCATCCGGAGGACGTCAAAAAGGCTGGCATGTCAGGCTCGCTGGACGGCAAGCGGGTCATCGTTCAAGGCCTCGGCAACGTGGGCTATCACGCGGCCAAGTTCCTGAGTGAGGAAGACGGCTCTCTGGTCGTGGGCATCATCGAACGTGACGGTGCGATCTATAACCCCGAGGGGATCGACGTTGAGGCGGTTCACCAGTGGATCGTCAAACATGGCGGCGTGAACGGCTACCCGGATGCAACGCACACCGCAGAGGGCACTGCTGTGTTGGAAGAGGAGTGCGATATTCTGATCCCGGCAGCGTTGGAGGGCGTGATCAACCTGTCTAATGCCGAGCGCATCAAGGCGCCGCTGATCATCGAGGCCGCGAACGGCCCGGTGACTGCCGGGGCCGACGAAGTGCTGCGCAAGAGGGGCACCGTGATTATTCCTGACATGTATGCGAACGCTGGCGGTGTGACGGTCTCGTATTTTGAGTGGGTGAAGAACCTCAGTCACATCCGTTTCGGTCGGATGCAGCGCCGTCAGGAAGAGGCACGGCACGAGCTGATCGTGAAAGAGCTGGAACGGCTAGACCGCTATCTTGGCGATGCATGGTCGATGTCTCCGGACTTCAAGGCCAAATACCTCAAAGGCGCGGATGAGCTTGAGCTGGTGCGCTCGGGTCTGGATGACACGATGCGCATCGCCTACCAGGCCATGAGCGAGGTCTGGCATGATCGCGACGACGTCGATGACCTCCGCACCGCGGCTTACATCGTGTCCATCGACCGTGTGGCCAAGAGCTATCGGGCCAAGGGCCTCTGACGTCTCGGAAACCGGGCAATCGGGCTTTGACAAAAAGTCCGGTTGCCGCACATCCTGCGCTGGAGTTCAGGCAGTGAAACCAGCGAGGATCTCATGCAAATTACCCGTTCTGTAGCTTGGGCCGCGGCGATAGGATCCGCGACCCTGGCGCTTGCGACTGCTGCCATCGCCCAACCCCGGCAGGGATGGACGCCGACTGTGGAAGGGTTGGCTGTCTATCAGGGCAGCGCCGATCTTGAGGACGGCGGTGATTTCAGCGCATCGCGCGCATTTCTGCGGGCAGGCGGCATTTACAGCTATGGTGACGGGTCCTTTGTGGGTTTGCTGGCGAGTTTCGGGCAGTTTTCCTACGATTTCGGGTTGCCCGGAAACCAGCCGTGGGACGACATCCGCGACATTCGCCTGAGCGTTCCATTGCGTTTCACTCTGGACAACGGGGCTGCGGTGATCGTCTCGCCCCAATTGAGATGGGACTATGAGACCGGCGCCAGTGCCTCGGACGGCTTCACCTATGGTGCCTTCGCCGGCATTTCATGGGCGGTGAACCCCAATCTGCGCATCGGCCCGGCATTTGGCGTATTCTCTGAGGTTGGAACCAATGACCTCGAAGTCTTTCCCGCGCTTCTGGTCGACTGGACCTTTGCCGAGCGCTGGCGTCTGAGTACCGGGCGCGCGCTGGGGGCCACTCAAGGCCCCGGCGTCACGTTGGAGTACAAGGCTTCGGAAAGTGTCAGCGTGGGGCTTGCCGTTCGGTCCGAGCGGGTCCGCTTTCAGCTGAACGACAACGGGTTGGCACCGGGCGGAGTGGGCGAGGACAGCAGCATTCCGGTTGTTCTGTCGGTTGAATACGCGCCAAACCCCGGAGTTTCGCTGTCGGCATTTGCGGGCGCTGAGTTTGACGGCGAGTTGCGCCTGGACAACGCAGCAGGGCAAGAGGTCAGCCGGCAGGGCTATGATACCGCTCCGATCGTGGGCGTTGCCTTCCGTCTGCGGTTCTGAAGGCGAATTCGTTTGCGACCGGTTTGGTCGCGCGTTGACAAGTTCTTGTCGAAAACGGATGCGGAGCCCCGAGCCCGGATTGCTACTCCTGTTGGAAGTTGGTTTGATGCCAGCAAACCCGCAGGGAGATCTGAATGCGCTTTTCCGGCTTTCGCGTCCTGAAGGAAGGACTGACGGGCAACAAGGGTTGGACGGCGCATTGGCGTGATCCCGAGCCCAAAGCCGAGTACGACATCGTCATCATCGGCGGTGGGGGGCATGGTCTCAGCACCGCGTACTATCTGGCGAAAGAACACGGCCTGACAAATGTCGCCGTGCTGGAAAAGGGTTATGTCGGCGGCGGCAATGTGGGGCGCAACACGACGATCGTGCGCGCCAACTATTTTCTGCAAGGAAATTCCGAGTTCTATTCACATTCCCTCAAGCTGTGGGAGGGGTTGGAAGAGGACCTGAACTACAACGTGATGCATTCGCAGCGGGGCATCATCAACCTGTTCCATTCGGACGGGCAGCGGGACGCGGCCGCGCGCCGGGGCAACATGATGATCAGCCAGGGCGACGATGCCATCCTGCTGGACCGCGATGCACTGCGCGAGATGCTGCCCTATCTGAACTATGACGATCTGCGCTTTCCCATCTATGGCGGTCTGTACCATCCGCGTGGCGGCACGGCCCGGCATGATGCCGTGGCCTGGGGCTATGCCCGCGGGGCGGACCAGCGCGGGGTGGATCTGATCCAGAATTGCGAGGTCACCGGCATCGACATCGAAAACGGCGCCGTTCGCGGGGTGCAGACGACGCGCGGGGCGATCCGAGCCAGGAAGGTAGGGATCGTGGTTGCGGGTCGTTCGGGGCTAGTTGCCGGCATGGGCGGGATGCGCTTGCCGATCGAAAGCCACGTGCTGCAGGCCTTCGTGACCGAAGGACTGAAGCCTTGCATCGACCACGTCGTGACCTTCGGCATGGGGCATTTCTACATCAGCCAATCCGACAAGGGTGGGCTGGTGTTCGGCGGCGACCTGGATTTCTATGCCTCCTACGCGGCGCGGGGCAATCTGCCGACGGTCGAAAGTGTAATGGAGGCCGGCGTGGCCCTGATGCCGATGATCGGCAAAGCCCGGGTGCTGCGGTCCTGGGGCGGGATCATGGACATGTCGCCGGACGGGTCGCCGATCATCGACCGCACCCCTATCGACGGGCTGTACCTGAACTGCGGCTGGAACTACGGCGGGTTCAAGGCGGTTCCGGGCTCGGGCAACGTGTTTGCCCACCTGATGGCCACCGATCGGTACCACGAGAACGCGACAGGGTTCCGGCTGGATCGTTTCCGCACCGGGCGCGGGATCATCGATGAAGAGGGCAAGGGCTCTCAGCACAATCTGCATTAGGGGCGGGCCGGGATGTTTCGTTCGAATATTTGTGAAAGCCAGGAGGCGCGGCCATGAGGATCACCTGTCCGTATTGCGGCGAACGCGACCGCCGCGAGTTCTACTATCGCGGGGCCGCCGTCGATCTGGACCGGCCCGCCCCGGATGCCGGGCCGGAGGCTTGGGACGATTTCGTCTATCTGCGCGACAACCCGGCGGGCGAGACGCGGGATCTGTGGTATCACGAGGGCGGCTGCGGCGCATGGATCGTAGTGACCCGAAACACGCTGACCCACGAAATTTCGGCAATCGAACCTGCGTCCGGGGGCAAGCGATGAGGGTCGCGGGCAGGGGGCTGATCGACCGCGGCACTCCGGTCGAGTTTTCCTTTGACGGAATCCGGTATTCGGGCTTTCAGGGCGATACACTGGCCTCGGCGCTGCTGGCCAATGGCGTGCGCCTGATGGGGCGGTCGTTCAAATATCATCGCCCGCGCGGCGTCCTGACCGCCGGCAGCGAAGAGCCGAACGCGCTGGTCACCATCGGCCGGGGCGCCGCGCAGGACCCGAATGTGCGGGCCACGATGCAAGAGATCTATCCGGGCCTCGAGGCGCGCAGCCAGAACCGCTGGCCCAGCCTGAATTTCGACGTGATGGCGGTGAACGATCTGGCCGCGCCCTTCCTGGGGGCGGGCTTCTACTACAAGACCTTCATGTGGCCCCGCAGCTTTTGGGAGAAGCTGTACGAACCGATGATCCGCCGCGCCGCGGGGTTGGGCGCGCTGTCCGGGCAGGCCAACGCCGACAGGTATGAAAGCGCCTATGCCTTCTGCGACCTGCTGGTGATCGGGGCTGGCCCGGCGGGTTTGATGGCTGCCTTGACGGCCGGCCGGGCCGGGGCGGATGTCATTCTGGCCGATGAAAGCAACCAGATGGGCGGGCGGCTGCTGGCCGAGAGGCTCGAGGTGGATGGCAAGCCGGGTCACGTCTGGGCAGACGAGGTTCTGGCCGAGTTGCGTGCGATGGACAATGTGCGGTTGATGACCCGCACGACCGTGGCGGGTGCCTACGACCAGGGCACCTTTGCCGCGCTCGAACGGGTCATGCACCATACGGGCGACTGTCCCGCCGGTGCGCCGCTGGAAGCATATTGGAGGATCGCCGCCCGCCGCTCGGTTCTGGCGGCCGGGGCGCTGGAACGCCCGGTGGCGTTTCGAAATAATGACCGGCCCGGCATCATGACCGCCGGTGCCGTGCGGGCCTATCTGAACCGCTGGGGCGTCGCGACCGGCCGGAGTGTCACGATCTTCGGCAACACCGATGACATCCACCAGACGGCCCGCGACCTGTTGGCCGCCGGGGTCCACGTTGCCGCCGTGATCGACAGCCGCCATGACGGGCCGGTGTCGACCGACTATCCGGTGCTGCGCGGGGCGCAGGTCTGTGGCAGTTCGGGGCGCAAGGGGCTGGAGTCGATAACCGTGCGCCGCGCTAGCGGAGAAGAGCGCATTCAGACCGACTGCCTGGCGATGACCGGCGGATGGAACCCCTCGGTCCACCTGACCTGCCACATGAACGGGCGCCCGACCTGGCGGCGTGACATTGCCGCCTTCGTGCCCACGCCGGGCGCCGTGCCCGGGATGCGCCCGGCCGGGGCCTGCAACGGCGCGTTCTCGACCGCGGCTTGTCTGAGCGAGGGCATTTCGGCTGCGACCGAGGCGCTGGGTGATCTGGGCCTTAAGGCGCCCAAACTCGAGCCTCCGCAGGCCGAGGATCAGCTCTATGAAATCGCGCAGCTGTGGGCGGTGCCGGGCAAGGGGCGCGCGTGGCTGGATTTCCAGAACGACGTGACCGTCAAGGATGTCAAACAGGCCGCGACCGAGAACTTCCGCTCGGTCGAGCACATGAAGCGTTATACCACGCAAGGCATGGCCACCGATCAGGGCAAGAACTCGAATGTCGCGGCGCTGGCCATTCTTGCGGATGCCACCGGGCGTGCGATCCCCGAGACCGGAAGCACCACCTTTCGCCCGCCTTACGCGCCGATTGCCATTGCCGCGCTGGGCGCGGGGGCCGAGGGGGCGGGGTTCAAGCCGCAGCGCTTCACCACCTCGCACAAGGCGTCGGTGGCGCGCGGGGCGCCGATGGTCGAGGCGGGGCTGTGGTATCGGCCCAGCTATTTCCCGCAGCCGGGCGAGACCACATGGCGCCAATCCTGCGACCGCGAAGTGCAGATGGTGCGCACGGCGGTCGGCGTGTGCGATGTCTCGACCCTGGGCAAGATCGACATTCAGGGGCGCGACGCCGCTCAGTTTCTGGATTTCGTCTATACCAACATGTTTTCGACACTGAAGGTCGGGCGCGTGCGCTATGGGCTGATGCTGCGCGAGGACGGGTTCGTCATGGATGACGGCACCACCGCGCGCCTGGGTGACAGTCATTTCCTGATGACCACCACGACCGCCGCCGCTGGTGACGTGATGAAGCATCTGGAATTCGTGCGCCAGGGGCTGCGGCCCGATTGGGACGTGTCGCTGGTTTCAGTGACGGAACAATGGGCGCAATTCGCCGTGGCCGGCCCCAAATCGCGCGAGGTGCTGAACGGCGTTCTGGACACCCCATTGGATGATGCCGTGTGGCCGTTCATGGCCTGTGGGCCGGTTTCTGTTCTCGGGGTGCCGGGGCGTCTGTTCCGGATCTCGTTCTCGGGCGAACACGCCTATGAGATCGCCGTGCCTGCGCGGTATGGGGCCAGTTTGTTCGACATTCTGACCCAACGGGCCGAGGCGCTGGGCGGCGGCCTGTATGGGATGGAGGCGCTGAACGTCCTCCGGATCGAGAAGGGGTTCATCACCCATGCCGAAATCCACGGGCGAACCACGGCCTATGACATCGGGATGGGCCGGATGGTGTCGCAGAAAAAGGACTGCATCGGCAAAACCATGTCGGAACGCCCGGGGCTTGAGGAGCCGGGGCGCGAGCGGTTGGTCGGGCTCAAACCCATCGGGGAAAGCCGCCAGTTGCTGGCCGGCGCCCATCTGTACAACGAAGAGGACGCGCCGGTGCGTACCAACGATCAGGGCTATGTGACCTCGGTCTGCTATTCGCCGACGCTGGGCAGCATGCTGGGGCTGGCGTTTCTGGCCGACGGCCCCGACCGTCATGGCGAGATCGTCAAAATGGTCGATCACCTGCGCGGCGTGACCACGCTGTGCGAGGTGACGGACCCGGTGTTCTTTGATCCAGAGGGAGAGCGTGTGCGTGGATAAGCTGTTTGCTCAGACCCCGTGTGACGGGCTGCTGCCGCTGACCATCGGAACGGTCTCGGTCTCCGAGGTCGACCCGGGCGCGATACATGCGGTTTCGGCCTTTCATGGGCAGACCAATGCATTGTCCGAGGCGATGAAGTCGGCGCATGGCATGGCGCTGCCGGCCCCAAACCGCGCCACCGGGAAGTCGGGCGCGCGGGCCATCTGGTTCGGCCCGGGTCAGGCCATGCTGATCGGCCCCGCACCAGATCCTTCGCTGTCCGCCTATGCCGCGGTCGTCGACCAGTCCGATGCCTGGGCCGTGGTGCGGCTTGAGGGCGACGGGGCCGAGGATGTTCTGGCCCGTCTGGTGCCCGTCGATCTGCGCCCGCATCACTTCAAGCGTGGACATACGGCGCGCACGCTGCTGTTTCACATGACGGCGTCGATCACTCGGGTTGGCGAGAAAGCCTTTCAGATCATGGTGTTCCGGTCGATGGCCACATCGTTGGTGCATGATCTGCAGAGGGCAATGGAAGGTGTGGCAGCACGCGGTTAGACTGTTGCAAAGAACTGATTCCAAGGGGACCTTATGCTGCGTATCGCACTTGCCGCCACTCTGCTTGCCACACCGCTGGCTGCCGCTGAAACCAAGGAGCAAAGCTGCCGCTATCAAGCAGACGTTGTGGCGGCGGTTCAAAAAGCCCGTCTTGATCGCGTGAAAGAACGGGACGTTCCTGAAGCGGTGGCCGAGGCCGGCCCGACCTGGCCCGAGAACTACAACGCCGCAATCCCGTTGATCACTCCATGGGTCTACGAGCAGAAGATGCGCGACATCCGCAAAAAAGATCTCGGTGCCGCATGGATGGAGCTGTGCCTGCAGCAGTAATCCACAGGGCCGCGAATTGGCTGTGGACAAAGGCCTGCCGTGCCCTTGGCGGGCGGCCTGGTTTCTGCCATGTATGAAGCATGTCATTGCCCCCTGGATTTCTGGATGAGCTACGCACCCGTCTGAGCCTGTCTCAGGTCGTCGGGCGCAAGGTCATGTGGGACAACCGCAAGTCCAATCCGGGCAAGGGCGACATGTGGGCACCATGCCCGTTCCATCACGAAAAGACCGCTTCGTTCCATGTGGATGACCAGAAGGGGTTCTATTACTGCTTCGGGTGCCATGCCAAAGGCGACGCGATCAGCTTTGTGAAGGAAACCGAGAACGTCTCGTTCATCGAGGCGGTCGAGATCCTGGCGCGCGAGGCCGGCTTGCCGATGCCCGCGCGCGACCCAAAGGCGCAGGAAAAGCAGGACCACCGGGCGCAATTGGCCGATGTCTTGGAGCAGGCGGTACAGTTCTTTCGCCTGCAACTCAAGACCGGGGCAGGGGCCGAGGCGCGCGCCTATCTGGACCGCCGCGGTCTGGACGCTCAGGCGTTGGACCGCTGGGAAATCGGGTTTGCGCCCGATGGCTGGCAGGCGTTGTGGGACCATCTGCGCGGCAAGAACGTGGCCGAGGACCTGATCCTAGGCACCGGTCTGGCCAAGCCGTCGAGCAAGGGCAAAAAGCCCTATGACACCTTCCGCAACCGCATCATGTTCCCGATCCGCGATCCGCGCGGCCGGTGCATCGCGTTCGGCGGGCGGGCGATGGACCCCAATGACAACGCCAAGTATCTGAACTCGCCCGAAACCGCGCTGTTCGACAAGGGGCGAAGCCTCTACAACCACGGACCGGCCCGTCAGGCGGCGGGCAAGGGGCAACCGCTGATCGTGGCCGAGGGCTATATGGATGTGATTGCCCTGTCCGAGGCAGGTTTCGGCGCCGCCGTCGCACCGCTGGGCACCGCGATCACCGAACATCAGTTGCACATGCTGTGGCGCATCGCCGACGAGCCGATCATCGCGCTGGATGGCGACACGGCCGGCCTGCGCGCGGCGATGCGGGCCATCGACCTGGCGCTGCCCCTGCTGGTGGCCGGCAAGTCTCTGCGGTTCGCCCTGATGCCCGAAGGCAAGGATCCCGACGATCTGCTGCGCGCCGAAGGCCCGGCAGCGGTTCAGGCGGTGCTGGACGCGGCCATTCCGATGGTGCGGCTTCTGTGGCGGCGCGAGACCGAGGGCAAGGTGTTCGACAGCCCCGAGCGCAAGGCGGCCCTCGACAAGGAGCTGCGCGAAAAGATCCAACTGATCCGCGATCCCTCGATCCGGTCGCATTACGGGCAGGAAATCAAGGACCTCCGCTGGCAGCTTTTCCGCCCGCAGCGGCAAGGGGCAGGGGCTCGAAACTGGCAGCCGAAAGGCAAATGGCAACCGCCAAAACCGTCGGCAACTCCGGATGCGCGGGCCTCGTTCCTTGCGTCCTCGGAGAATGCGGATATCCAACTGCGTGAAGCGGCAATCCTAGCGATTGCAATCCTGAACCCAGAGGTGGTCGTTCAATTCGAGCATCAACTGGAAGAGATGGAATGCCTGAACCCCGATCACGCGGCCCTACGCGATGCGATCCTGCGGCACGCGATCGACGATCCCGACAACCTCAAAGAGCACATTGTTCAGTCTTTGGGGCCGGCCCCTCTTGAAAACCTGCTGGCCCTTCGCCATGTCGCTGTAATCCCCTGTGTGCACAAACCGGGCGACGTCGAAAAGGCACAGATGACTCTGGCCGAGGAACTCGCAAAAATCAAAGCGCTCCGGGGGCTGGATGCCGAGATTGCTGAAGCCGAAGAGGAGTTGTCCGATCTGGCGGACGAAGCGTTGACGTTCCGGTTGGCCCAGGCCGCCGAAGAACGCAACCGCGCAAGCCGCAGCCAGAATGAGGACAGGGCCATTTTCGACATTGCGGACAACGGGGCGCGAATCAATCGTGACGAGAAAGACGCGTTTCAGGCGATCATGTCCGGTATCAAGTTCGAGCGGAAACGCCGCTGAAGTGGTGTTTTCATAAAGCACTGGAAAAGAAAAACGGGTAAACGGGTGGCCGAATCACTTCTACGCGCTAATGATTCGGTTCCATCGAATCACCCATCCCTGCAGGAGCACTGAATGGCCGCCAAGGATACCAACGAGGAACGGAAGTCCGACGACCAGGAACAGGAAATCTCGCTGGACATGAGCCAGGCCCAGGTCAAGAAGATGATCGCCGAGGCTCGCGAGAAAGGCTACATCACTTACGATCAGCTCAACCAGGTCCTGCCGCCGGATCAGGTCAGTTCGGAACAGATCGAGGACGTTATGTCGATGCTGTCCGAGATGGGCATCAACATCATCGAAGACGAAGAGGCCGAAGAGGAAGAGCAGAAGGGCTCGACCGATCTGGTCACCACCGACAGCAACCGCGAGGTTGCGCTGGCCGGTGCGCAAACCGAAAAGCTGGACCGGACCGATGACCCGGTGCGCATGTATCTGCGCGAGATGGGGTCGGTCGAACTGCTGAGCCGCGAGGGCGAAATCGCCATCGCGAAACGGATCGAAGCCGGTCGCAACACCATGATCCTCGGGCTCTGCGAAAGCCCGCTGACCTTTCAGGCGATCTCGATCTGGCATGACGAACTGTTGTCCGAGGACATCCTGCTGCGCGATGTCATCGATCTGGAAGCGACATTCGGCAATCAGATGGACGAGGATGGCGACGTAGAAGAGCCAGTGGTGGATACCTCGACTGTCGCGGCCGCCAAGCCCGCCAAGGACACGGGTCCCGAACTGGACGCCGACGGCAACCCGATTGCCAACGATGATGACGATGACGAAGACGATCAGGCGAACATGTCGTTGGCCGCGATGGAAGCGGCACTGAAAGATCAGGTTCTGACCCAGCTTGAGCGGATCTCGACGGATTTCGCAAAGCTCTCGGAAATGCAGGACAGCCGGATCTCGGCAACTCTGAACGAGGATGGGTCGTTCAGCGACAAGGATGAGCAGACCTATCAAAAGCTGCGCGCCGAGATCGTTGAACTGGTGAATGGCCTGCATCTGCACAACAACCGGATCGAAGCCCTGATTGATCAGTTGTACGGCATCAACAAAAGGGTGATGTCGCTGGACAGTGCCATGGTGAAGCTGGCCGACCAGGCCCGCATCAACCGCCGTGAGTTCATTGACGAGTATCGCGGTCGCGAACTTGATCCCAACTGGCTGTCCGACATGGCTCAAAAGCCGGGCCGGGGCTGGCAGATGTTCATCGAACGCTCGTCGGACAAGGTCGAGGAACTTCGCAACGACATGGCGCAGATCGGTCAATATGTCGGTTTGGACATCAGCGAATTCCGCCGCATCGTGCAGCAGGTCCAGAAAGGCGAGAAAGAGGCGCGTCAGGCCAAAAAGGAAATGGTCGAGGCCAACCTGCGCCTGGTGATCTCGATCGCTAAGAAATACACCAACCGTGGCCTGCAATTCCTTGATCTCATTCAGGAAGGCAACATCGGCCTGATGAAGGCGGTGGACAAGTTCGAATACCGCCGTGGCTACAAGTTCTCGACCTATGCGACCTGGTGGATCCGTCAAGCGATCACGCGCTCGATCGCGGATCAGGCGCGCACCATCCGTATTCCGGTGCACATGATCGAGACGATCAACAAGCTGGTGCGGACTGGCCGCCAGATGCTGCACGAGATCGGACGCGAGCCGACGCCGGAAGAACTGGCCGAAAAGCTTCAGATGCCGCTTGAAAAGGTCCGCAAGGTGATGAAGATCGCCAAGGAGCCGATTTCTCTGGAAACCCCGATCGGCGACGAGGAAGACAGCCAGCTGGGCGATTTCATCGAGGACAAGAATGCGGTGCTGCCGCTGGATAGTGCCATTCAGGAAAACCTTAAGGAAACCACCACGCGGGTACTGGCCTCGCTTACCCCGCGCGAGGAGCGGGTTCTGCGGATGCGTTTCGGCATCGGCATGAACACCGATCACACGCTGGAAGAGGTCGGCCAGCAGTTCAGCGTGACGCGCGAACGTATCCGGCAGATCGAAGCCAAGGCGCTGCGTAAGCTGAAACATCCCAGCCGAAGCCGAAAGCTGCGGTCCTTCCTGGATCAGTGATCAAAAAAGGCGCCTCGACCGAGGCGCCTTTTTTCATTTGCACGGCGGTTTGGTTCACGACGGCCAAACGTGAATTCAATTTGGCGGGAATTCGCAAGTGGTCAAAACCTTCGCGGACCATATCGCTTGTGTCCACTCATGGGACAGGTCGGGGCGAGGCGGCAACGCTGATGACCCCCGGCCGCTTGTCAGGCAAGCATTCTGCGCCGGGACTTATCCTTGTACGCGCTGGGAGATTGCCCGGTCCAGCGTTTGAACGCAGTCGAAAACGCCGCCTGGTCTGCGTAGCCAAGGCTGTATGAGATCTCAGATAGGCTCATGTCGTTCTTCAGAAACGTTCTGGCGAGGTCACAGCGCAGGTCGTCGACAATTTCGCGAAAGCTGGTGCCTTCCTCGGTCAGGCGCCGACCGAATGTCCGCGGGCTCATGCCCAGATCCTTGGCGACCTGTTCGGCGCGGGCGATGGCTCCCGGAAGCGATTGGGTGATCCGCCCTTCGACCCGCGACCGCAATGTCTGTTTTTCGTCACTGTTTTCACGCAGAAGACGGTCACCATATTCCATCAGGTGCTGTCGCAAGCTGGGGTCGTAGGTCGGGACAGGCACGTCGAGCGTTGATTGCGGCAAAATGATCTCGAGCTTTTCCGCGCCAAACACCACCGGGAATTTGCCGAGTTTGGAATAGTCTTCCTCTCGCGCGCCGACCTTGTGCTGAAACCGTAGTTCGATCGGTTGGATCGGGATCCCCGTCAGAGCACGCAGGCGGGCAATGCAGGCAAACATGAGGAACTCGGTTCGCCGGTGGTACCGCGAAAAGCTTGGGTCCTTCCACCTGGCCTCGATGGTTGCCGAATTTCCGGACTCATGCAGCCTCACGGCGATGGCCGGATCAATCAGCCGGTGGAAGTGGTTGGCGTTCTCCAGTACCTGCCGGAGATCCCGGGAATACTTGCTGATATAAGCGGTCAGGCTAGAAGTTGCGCTGAACTGCAAGCCCGTTCGCGCGCCGAACAGGATGTCGTTGAGTTCATCGCAAGCGTGGCGGGCAAACAAGGCCTCGCTATGGGCACTGTACAACTTTGCGGGCGGCGCGAGGTCTTGCGCACTCAGCCCGCTTTTGGCGAGGACTCGAACGACCGTATCAGTATTCCCTGCCTGATCCTGCAACGCGGACGCCAGCAGCTGAATTCTGGCGATATCGACTTGCATGCCACGCTCCGGAACCCGCTGAATTGGCCGGATTATGTAGCGAATTTTGTCATTTGCATAGTTTTTGTGAGGTGACCGTTTCCACATAGGGTCAGACACGGCGCACTTACGTGCACCGGAAATGGCTTCAGATCACAAAGACGTGGCCGGGCAAAGAAAGACTCGATGGTACGGCCGTCATAGATCAGCCGCGTGCCGGGTCAGTCCCGTGGGGATCGGGCAGAGCCGAAGGATTTGGTCACACCAACCGATCTGTGGCTCCCCGGCACACATTGAATGCATGTCCCAGTTCCCCGGACGCAAGGCACCACTCGCGTGCGCACTGTTCCTGAAATCATCGTGAACGACGCTGTTCTGGGCTTGGTGAAAAACTAGGCTATGATGCGTGTCGAAATCAGGGAAGATATTTGCAATGAAACATATTCTGACATGCGCCGCGTTGGCGGCAATGGTTGCAGCCGCTCCGGTCGAGACTGAAGCCGCCCCGAACGGGTACCGGACCGAGCCGATGAACAGCACCGATTTTGAGGTCATCCCCCGCGCCCGGCAGGACGTTGATGGGTATTGGTGCGCGGCGGCGGATTTTGCTCGGCGCAAACTCGGGGCCGGCTGGCAGCAGCGGATTTACGTTTTGCGCGGCTATGGGCCCAGTGTGACAACCGGGCGTCGGACCGCCGTGCAGTTTTCGATCAAACCGCCGACAGGCGGCGTGCCACAGCAGCCCAGCGTAGTGGTTTCTGGATTTCAACCGGGCTACAGCATGTCGGTCCAAGGTGCGAATGCCCGGTGCAACGTGCGCCCATTCTTCAACTGACGCAAACAGGGCCACCCGGTTGATGCAGGCCGAATTCACCATCGAAACCCGAGGGCAGGGGCTGTACGAGTTCACCTCCGACATCCGTGACTGGCTGTCCTCAAGTGGGGCCGACGGATTGCTGACGCTGTTCGTCCGCCACACATCCTGTTCACTCTTGATACAGGAAAACGCGGATCCCGAGGTTCAGACGGACCTGCAGGCATTTTTCTCGCGGCTGGTTCCGCCCTCAGATCATCCGTCGATGTCTTATCTGAAACATACGTATGAAGGGCCCGATGACATGCCGGCCCATATCAAGGCGGCTATGATGCCGGTCTCGCTTTCGATCCCGGTCCGACGTGGGCAACCTGCCTTGGGAACATGGCAGGGTATCTACCTGTTCGAACACCGGACCGCGCCCCATGTTCGCCGAGTTGCGGCGCATTTCAGGTGACCCTGCATATAGCGGTTGAAATTTCCGACTACCCAAACTCTAGCGGCTGCCCTATAGTTGTGGATAAGTTGGCCACAGCGCTGACAAAAAGAGGCGGAACAAGGGACGAGGAGACGGCGGATGCGCTGCCCGTTTTGCGGAAATATCGATACTCAGGTCAAGGACTCACGTCCGGCAGAAGATCACGTGGCCATCCGCAGGCGTCGGTTCTGCCCCGCATGCGGGGGCCGTTTCACCACCTATGAGCGGGTCCAGTTGCGCGACCTCGTGGTTATCAAGACAAATGGCAAACGCGAGGATTTCGACCGGGACAAACTGGAACGGTCAATCCGAATTTCGATGCAGAAGCGCCCGATTGATCCGGACCGCATCGACCAGATGATATCCGGCATCGTGCGGCGCTTGGAAAGCATGGGTGAGACCGACATTCCGTCCAACAAGATCGGCGAGATCGTCATGGAAGCTCTGGCGCGGATCGACACCGTCGCCTATGTTCGCTTTGCGAGCGTATACAAGAATTTCCAGGCGGCCGATGATTTCGAGGAGTTCGTCCACGAACTGCGCCCGCCGCAGCCATCGACTGACGAGTGACCGAAACAGACAAGCGATACATGGCGCTGGCCCTGTCCTTGGGGCGGCGCGGACAAGGATCTTGCTGGCCCAACCCCGCGGTCGGATGCGTTCTGGTGAAAAACGGCCGGATCGTCGGGCGCGGGTGGACGCAGCCCGGCGGTCGCCCTCATGCGGAAACCGAAGCTCTGGCCCAGGCCTGCGAACAGGCGCGTGGCGCGACCGCTTATGTCTCGCTGGAGCCATGTTCGCATCACGGCAAGACGCCACCCTGTGCTCAGGCTTTGATCGACGCCGGAGTGGCCCGCGTGGTTTCGGCGATCGAGGACAGCGATCCGCGCGTCGCGGGGCAGGGTTTTGCCATGTTGCGCGATGCCGGGATTGAGGTCACGACCGGGGTTCTGAGCGATCAGGCCGCAATGGACCACGCGGGCTTTTTCATGAAGACCGAGCAAGGCCGACCCTTCGTGACGCTGAAACTTGCCAGCAGCTTTGATGGACGGATCGCAACCGAGACCGGGCAGAGCAAGTGGATCACCGGCCCCGAGGCCCGCCGGGCGGTGCATGCCATGCGTGCGCGGCACGATGCGGTGATGGTCGGCGCGGGCACCGCGCGGGCCGACGATCCTTCGCTGACGGTTCGTGATCTGGGTATCGACCGGCAGCCCGTGCGTGTCGTGGTTTCACGTCACCTCGAATTGCCTTTGCTCAGCCAGTTGGCCCGAACCGCCTCTGATATTCCCGTTTGGTTGTGCCACGGCCCGTCGCCCGATCCCGAGCGTGCCGCGGCGTGGCAGGGACTGGGCGCGCGGCTGATATCCTGCGCGTTGCAGGATCACCGGATCGACGCTGCAGACATGCTCCACCAATTGGGGCAGGCCGGTCTGACCCGGGTGTTCTGCGAGGGGGGCTCGGCTCTGGCAGCGTCCCTGCTGGCAAATGATCTGGTCGACGAGTTGGTCGGTTTCAGCGCGGGCTTGGCCATCGGGGCCGAAGGCTTGCCTGCCATTGGCGCCATGGGGCTTGAGGAACTGGGCGACGCGCCTCGCTTTGCGCTGGTCGAAACCCGGGACTTGGGTGGCGATGTTCTGCATGTCTGGCGCAGGCCGGTCCGCTAGCGGGGAGCCCTAGCGCCACAGGTTCGCATGTGTCGCAAAAGCCCCCTGAAGCTTGGCCAGCAGCCGGATTGCCGGCCCAGCAGGTGCAATCGGGCCATGCGTCAAACGGTCTGCGACAACCTCCGCCGGGCAGGTATCGCGAGTGACTGGATCGAAATATCGTGGATAGTCGATGAGCGTGGCGTAGGCTAGGCCCAGCACCGTTGGTCGCGCGCCTCGTCGGGCCGGGACCGATCCGAGGTCGGTCGTCAGACCCCAGCCGGCGTAGAACGGGGCCCCAAGCGTAGTGACCTTTATCCCGCGCAACAAAGCCTCGAACCCAAGCAGTGAGGTCATAGTCCAGACCTCCTGAACCTCCGGCAGAACCAGTGCTGGGTCGACCTCGTAGAGGACGACATCGGCCAAACCCTCGGCGTCTATTCGACCGTCCCGAAGCCCGGCCTCAACATCCGGATGCGGTTTGTAGATCAGAACTGCGTCGGGATTGGCCGCGCGAACGGTGCTCAGCAACTCGAGATTTGTGCGGACTGTGCTGGTGCCCAACCGGATCGAGGCGTCGTCCTCTACCTGGCCAGGTACAAGAATCCGGTGCCCGTCCGGCAAAGGGGGGCAACTGCCGCCCGTATTGTATTTGCTTAGCCCCGCGGCGGTGAGTTGCGTCACCAGGCGGCGTATCCGTATCTCCTGATCGGGTCGCAACTCTTCGCGAGCGGTGATCAGTTCTTCCAGACGGCTGGGTCGGGTGGGGTCGTTGTAAATTCCAAGGTCGTCGGTCACCAGTGAAAGCGGGGGCACAAGGTTGGCCCCCAACCCGCGCGAGCGCAAAAAACCGTCTTCGACGCGGACCACATCTTCGGCTTCCAGATTACGATTGGCCCAGACCATATGAGGCCTGTCGGATGCCGAGGGCCGTTCCGGTACGAAACGGACTTTTTTCCACTTCCCGAAGGTTTGCTGGATATGCCTGCGTTTCCACAAACGCATTCCAGATGCTGTCCAGCCGTGCCTGTCCTGTCGCCAGGCGCGGCTTTGGGCCTCAAGCGTATCCAGCACCGTTTCCAGCTCACACAGCTGGTCGCGATAGGGATCGTACCACGTCGGGTACAGTATCATGGCGGCAGCGAATAGTTGAGCGCGGGTCAGATTACGCTGACGGCGCGGCAGAGGCATCTCGTCCTGCGTCAGACCCCACCCGGCATAAAAGGGTTGCCCAAAAACCCTAGGTTTGTGACCGGCCAGAATGGCCTCAAACCCCAGTTGGGAGGACAGGGTATAGACCCCAATCGCGCCTTCCAGCAACGACCAGGGGCTGATCTGATCCGCCAACAGGGAGACACGGTCAGTTTCGTCATCCTCCGAGAAGAAACCGCGCCGATGGCCCTGCAGTGTTTCCGGGTGGGTCTTGATGATCACGCGCGCGCCGGGGTTTTCCTCTTGGGCCATGATCAGCATTTCGAGAAACCGCGCCGGGTCGCCCCGGCTTGCCGTAACCGCCGCATCGCCCTGTATCTGATCGACAACCAGTACATAGCCCGGATCCGGGGGTGCGATATCCGGGTCGCAGGCCGAATACTTGCTCAGGTGCGACTCCTTCAGCCGTGCGATCGCGCCGCGCGCCCGATCCAGCAGGGCGGTGTCATCCAGCGGATGCGTGGCCAGCAGAGTTTCGAGGTCCGACGGCTGTGACGGATCGAAATGCATCGCACGTCGTTCCAGAAGCAGGCCCAGCGGCGGCTCGTGATCGCGCCCCGGCAGCAGGGATCGCAGGAAGGAATCCTCGACCCGCAACAGCGGGATATTCCGGTCCTTCGCAACTCGGGTTCCGCGGTGCGCGGTCGGGCTTTCGCCCCAGATGCCCACCATGTCGCCCGAACGCGGAAGCCCAACGCGAATGTCAAACCCCTCCAGCGACAGGATGCGTCGGACCCTGCGTTGGGTCAGAAACCCACCATTGTAGACATACAGGCGCGTTCGATCCTCGGCGTCCGCAGTGTCGGCGCCGGGATTCATGCCTCAGTTTCCGGTCAGCGTGGCGACGTTTGCAACGGGTGTCAGACCGCCGGCAATCAGCGAAATCGACTTGGTCCACTGTGCATAGGGGGCTTCGGTCACGTAAATCGTGTCGTCGTCGCGGATCACGAAATCACGTGCTACAAACAGACCGTTTGGCGCCGTGAGGTTCAGCAGGTAGATCACGCGTTGTTCGCCCTGAAGGTTCGCCTGGCCCAGCACTTTGCGTGCAATGTCTTCGCGCTCGTCTCTCAGAACGAAGATACCTGTGGGATCTGAGGACAGCGATTGCAAGCCGCCGACCTGCGCCAGTGCTTCCAGCGCGGACAGATCCTGACTGTCGAAGGCGACCCGGGATTGCCCACCCGTGGCCCCCAGCGCGATATACGACCGGGTGTCCTGTTCGACCAGGATGCGATCACCGCCGCGCAGTGCGATGTCGGTTTCAGGATTGCGGAACAGATCGTCATACCACACGGTGCCACGCTGATTGCCGCGGATCACCGTGACCAGCGCAATATCCGGGGCGACCGCCACGCCGCCGGCCCTGGCAAGCATCGTCGAAAGCGTGCGGGTCGGGCGCTCGATCGGGTAGATGCCAGAGGCGCCGATCGTACCGGTTACCGAGACCGTCGCACCGTCACCCGCCACGCGGCGGATCTGAACCTGCGGATCAGGCGTTTGCTCGCGCAGCTTTTCCGCAATCAGCGAGCGTAGCTGCTCGGGCGTGTTGCCCGAGGCGCGCAAGCGGCCGGCATAGGGCACGAAAATAAAGCCTTCGCTGTCGACCTGAACCTCATCGAGATTGGTAGATGGGCCGGTTTCACCAGCCAGCAGACCGTCGTCGACGTTTTCCCAGATGGTCAGGCCAAGCACGTCGCCGGGACGAATGGTGTCGGATGTTACGCTTTGTGCTGACCGGAAGGCAGGGGGAAAGCCAAACTGTGGAACCGCAGAGGTGACGTGGGCCACCCGGTCATCAACTTCGACCACGTGGGCGTTGCCGCCATTGACTGTCGAGCCCGCCAGAATTTCGGTTTTGTTCGGCCCTGCCTTGGGCAGTTGGCACGCTGTCAGTAGGCCAATGGCTGCAACAAGGGACAACCCTCGTATCCATCGAGTAGGGAAACGCTGCACTGCCGAAATACCTCGAGTTTCGTATGTAGTCTTTTGGTTTGCGGTCAAACTAGCGGTTTCATACTTCAAGTTCCAGCCAGCCAAGCACCGTGTCATTCAACGATTTTCAACTGTGGCGTGATGGTCGCGATTCCGGTCAGCGCGGCCTGATAAGGGTCACGAGCCTGCAACATCATGTCCGCAACCCGCCGCAGCAATTGGCGCCGTCCGCCGCGCGAGTAATACCCGCCCGGCACCTGGCTGGTTTCCAACAGGAATTGGCGGTATGCCCGATAGGCTTCCGTGTCCGGTTTTTGCGGGTGCCTGAAAAATTCGTCAATCGGTTGATGCGAGACCAGTTCAGGCTTGTCGTAGACCGACTTTCCAAAGACACGCAGAGGGATGCCACGCCACAGAGCCTGCTGTCCGGCGGTGGAATTGATAGTCAGGGCCGAGCTCGCGTGATCCAGAAGGCGCGCCAGCTTTCCCCCGGGCACGTAATGCACGCGATCCGAGATGCCCAGTTCGCGCGCAAGTGCTTGGACGCGTCTTCTCAGCGGCTCGCGCTGGTTCTCAAGGGGATGTTCCTTGATGACCAGGCGGTGGTGGGACGGTGCGCCCTTGGCGAACCCTTCCATCACCGGGGTGATGAAATCGGCCATGCATGAAAAATCCGAATGCGCCTGGACCGAACTGTCGTGCCCCAGTTGCAGCAGCACCAGATGATACGGGAACCCGCCGCGCCTTACACGCCAAGTGGCGAGAACGCGCTGCAGTCGATGGATTGGCATGAGCGCCAAACGTTTGAAATACAGTTTGAATTCCTTTGAGACAGGCACTTCTCGGTGCGGGCGGAAATTCCGGTACCCGCGGTTCGCACACAGAACGAACCAATGGTACAGAGCGCCGTAGAAAATGTGTTGCCGCATATCCCCCCAATGTGACGGGGGTGGGGGCGTTTTGGCGCCCGAGCTTTGCAACGCTTGTTGCATCTGGGCGATTTCCAGATCCATCAGGCGAGAATGTCCGTTTGACCCATTGCGCTCATAGGTGACCCACCAAGGTCGAAGGTACCCTTCCTCGAACACATGAACACGGATGCCGTGGTGTCGCGCCGTACGGATCGCGTCGGCGTGCACCGGGCGAACATCGCCATAAAGCACGATGTCGGTAACACCGCGCGACAGGATGATGTTCGTCAGGCTTTCCGGCCAGTCGTCGAGCCGGCCGCGATAGGGGATATAGCTGGCGCGATCGAACCAAAAGGCCTGGTCCCCGGCGTTGAACCCGACACGCCACACCTGCGCGCCAGCCGCGCGCAACATGCGACCCAGGCCGCTGAAGAACGGCCCATGCGGCCCCTGCAGAAACAGGAATACGCGACTGTCGGAGGTGGCCTTCGGTTGCCTCATGCCAGATGCTCGAATTCTTGTTGCCCGTGTTTTGTTGAGCAAACTATGCCTTTTTGCGGCCAGCCGGGCAAGGCAGGGCTTGCTCCGCCCGCCACTTGGCCTTACCTCGGCGTGGATTGCATGGCACAGCTTAGGCGCAGAGGGTTAACGGAATGTTTACTGGGATCGTCACCGATATCGGCACAATCATCGAGTTGGAGCAGCAGGGCGATTTGCGTGCGCGCATTCGGACAGGCTATGATACATCCGGCATGGATATTGGTGCGTCGATCGCCAGCGACGGGGTTTGCCTGACCGTCATCGCGCTGGGTGATGACTGGTACGATGTTCAGATCAGCGCCGAGACCGTTTCCAAAACCAATCTGGACGGCTGGAAGGTGGGCTCAAGGGTCAACCTTGAACGGGCCTTGAAGGTGGGTGACGAATTGGGTGGCCATATCGTATCGGGACACGTGGATGGCGTCGCAGAGATCGTCGCCATGGCCGAAGAAGGTGACAGCACCCGCGTGACCCTGCGCGCGCCCAACGATTTGGCGCGCTTCATCGCGCCCAAGGGCTCGGTTGCTCTGAACGGCACTTCGCTTACGGTCAACGATGTCGACGGGTGCGATTTCGGGATCAACTTCATTCCCCATACCAAAGAGGTGACGACCTGGGGTGCAGCGAAGGTCGGAGATCGGGTCAATCTGGAAATCGACACGCTGGCCCGGTACGTGGCCCGTCTGGCCGAGGTTTCGTGATCGCCAGCGAAGAAATTGCGTCGCGTTAGGTACGGCCCACTTCGTTTGCGGACTGGCCTTTGCGCGCGCGCTGGTCTATCCCGCGATGCAACACCTGCTCTGTGAAAGGCTGCCCCATGAGCTTTGAAACACCCGGACCGGTCGAGGCCCAGCTGCGCGACGCGATCAGCCCGATCGAAGAGATCATCGAAGAGGCGCGCCAGGGCCGGATGTACATTCTGGTCGATCACGAGGACCGCGAAAACGAAGGCGACCTGGTGATCCCGGGGGAATTCGCCGATGCCGAGGCGATCAATTTCATGGCCACCCATGGCCGCGGGCTGATCTGCCTGCCGATGACGGCCGAGCGGATCGACCGGCTGGGCCTGCCGATGATGGCCGTGAACAACTCGTCGCGGCACGAAACCGCCTTTACCGTCTCGATCGAGGCACGCGAAGGCGTCAGCACCGGGATCTCGGCCGCCGACCGGGCGCTGACCATCGCCACCGCGATCAACGAACAGAACACCATGGCGCATCTGGCCACGCCCGGCCATGTCTTTCCGCTGCGCGCCAAGCGGGGCGGGGTGCTTGTACGCGCCGGCCACACCGAGGCCGCCGTGGACATCTCGCGTCTGGCCGGGCTGAACCCTTCGGGCGTGATCTGCGAGATCATGAAGCCCGACGGCACCATGGCCCGGCTGCCCGATCTGGTCGAATTCGCCAAGGAGCATGGGCTGAAGATCGGCACCATCAGCGACCTGATCTCGTACCGTGCGCGCCACGACAATCTGGTGGTCGAGACCGCGCGCCGGATGGTCACGTCGGAATATGGCGGTGAGTGGGAGATGCGGATCTTCACCGATCAGACCCACGGGATTGAGCATTTGGTGATGATCAAGGGCGACATCAGCACGCCCGAGCCGGTGCTGACCCGCACCCATGCGCTGCACGAGGCTTCGGACATTCTGGGTCTTGGTCCGAAGTCGCCGCAGGAACTGCCGCGCGCGATGGAAAAGATCGCCGCCGAGGGGCGCGGCGTGGTCTGCCTGTTCCGCAACCCGCGCAACTCGTTGTACGCGGCCGAGGACGAAGGCCCGCGCACCATCAAGCAAACCGGTCTGGGCGCGCAGATCCTGTCCAAGATGGGCATCAAGGAACTGGTGCTGCTGACCGACTCGCCGCAGACGAAATACCTGGGTCTGGACGCCTTTGGCCTGTCCATCGTCGGGACCCGCTCGATTCTTAAGGATGACTGAGCATGGCTGAGCAAGACAAACACGGCGTTCTGCCGACCCCGAAATTCGACGACCCGGTCAAGCTGCTGATCGTCGTGGCCCCGTTCTATCGCGCCATCGCCGACGACCTTGTTCGCGGCGCCAAGGCCGAGATCGAGGCCGCTGGCGGCAGCTGCGAGGTGGTCGAGGTGCCCGGTGCGCTCGAGATTCCGACCGCGATTGCCATGGCCGACCGCCAGTGCAACTTTGACGGCTATGTGGCGCTGGGCTGCGTGATCCGGGGCGAGACCACGCATTATGAAACCGTCTGCAACGACTCCAGCCGCGCGATCCAGTTGATGGGCCTGCAGGGGCTGTGCATCGGCAACGGAATCCTGACGGTTGAAAATGACGCGCAGGCCGAAGTGCGCGCGAATCCGGAAAAGATGAACAAAGGTGGCGGCGCGGCGGCTGCGGCCTTGCATCTGATCGCACTCAGACGTAAGTGGGGCGCTTCGAAAAAGGGCGTCGGATTCAAGCCGCCGTCCGAGTCCATCCTCGTGGCGGGCGACAGCAACGGATCAACGACAGCATGACCCAGACAGACACGCCGAAACCGGCAAACCGGAAACGCCTGATGAAATCCGCCGCGCGGTTGTATGCCGTGCAGGCGCTGTTCCAGATGGAGCAGTCGGGCCAGACGACCGAGCAGGTAGTCAACGAGTTTCTGGATCACCGGTTCGGCGCGGTCTACGAGGGCGACGAGATGCTGGAAGGCGACAGCTCGGTCTTCCGCAAGCTGGTGGATGACGCGGTGAACTATCAGGCGCCGATTGACCAGATGACCGACCGGGCGCTGGTGGCCAAGTGGCCGATTTCGCGCATCGACCCGACCCTGCGGGCGCTGTTCCGCGCGGCCGGCGCCGAGTTGAGCCAGAGCGACACGCCGCCCAAAGTGGTCATCACCGAATTCGTCGACGTGGCGCGCGCCTTCTTCCCCGAAGGCAAAGAGCCGAAATTCGTCAACGCGGTTCTGGATCACATGGCCCGCGAAGCCAAGCCCGAGGCGTTCTGACGCGCCACGGGCGATTTTACCCGGCATGAAATTGCGCTAGACTCCTGTCATGTGAAGGAGGTGCGTCATGCCGAAACTGATCCGTCTTTACATCACCCAAGTCGCGCTCGGCTTTGTGATCTCGGCTGTGTTTGTCGCGGTGCTGCTGCTGTTGAACGTTGCCAACCTGCGTCACCTCATCACGGGCTCAGACATTGGCTTTGTCGCGCTGATCATGATCTGGTTCATGAACGGGATCGTCTTTGCGGGCGTCCAATTCGCCTATGCGATCATGAGCATGGCCGAAAAGCCCAAAGGCCCGCGCAGGGGCACCCCGGTCGCGGTCAAGTTGGAGCCCGTGCGCGTCGAAGCGCGCCGGTCGTCATAGGTGGTTCCTGGCGCTTGCAATTGGTTTTCCCCTGACATTTGATGCGCAAGCGTATCGAATTGTCCATGAAAGACCGTTTCCTTGACCAAGCCAAGTTATGAAGACGTCATCAATTCGCCGGCGTTTCTGGAGGATCTGTCAAGTTTGAATCAAGCGATTGCGGACGGGCTGAAACAAGCAGGTGAGCCAGTCGCGATCAATGGAAACGTGTGCTATGCGCACATGCAGGAAAACTTTCACAAATCCGACCTCGCGCCATCGATGGAGCCGAAACGGCGTGCTCTTCACCGGCTGGCACAGGAAAGCAATTGCTTTGCCGAGGTCGGAGTGGCGGGCGGCCACGCGGGTCTGTTGGCGCTGCATTCGAACCCCGGTTTGAAGTATATCGGCATCGACCTTGGACAGCGTTTGCGCGCCTCGTGGCCGCCGGTCGACATCTACGTACCGATCGCGTTCCGATGGTTCGAAAACCGTTTCCCGGATCGCGTGAAGCTCTACCTCAGGCCAGCGATCGAAGGGCTTGAGCAGGCGATTCAGGATCGGCCGTTCGGCCCGATCGACCTGTTGCACTTGGATGCGCAGAAGAACAGCAGGGTCGCCGAGGTGGATGCGGTCTGGTCTGGCCTGGCTGACAGATGCTACCTGATTCAGGGAGACAACCGAAACGGCCATGTGCAGGCAAGCTCGGCCCTTTTGGTTCAGCAAGGGCGCGCGCGGCCGGTCAACCTGATTGGACCGGAAACCCTGCACAGCGCGAATTTCGGCCTTTTGGAGACTGGTCCGGGCGTGGCGCGCAACGCACTCAGCCTGGACGGGCTTGCCCATCAGCGCATTCTCGTGTGCGTGTGCCATCAGGATGATGAAACGCTGTTTGCCGGCTCACTCCTGGCGCACCTCAAGGGACGTGCCGACGTTGTCGTTGCAAGCTTCTTCCGGCCTGCGTCCAACCGTAGAGACACCGATACGCGCGAGGCCGCGATGCAACAGGTGTGTGACCTGATTGGGGCCACCCGGGTGCAACTGCCCTTTGCGGTCGAAAGTGATTACCCGAGGCTGCGCCGTTTTATTCGCATGCCAACCGGCGATGGCATGCCAGAACCTGAAATCGTCCGGCCATTGCGCCGCCATCCGTTGTTTGGGCTGTTATCCGGATCCGCCTATGCGTTGATGAAGCAGTTCGCGCCGACAACCGTCGTCACTCACAACCGAGTTGGCGAATACGGGCATGTCGAACACGTGCTGTTGCATCATGCGGTCAAGCAGGCATCTGCACGGTACACGGACGCCCAGATGTTGACGTTTGGATTGAACCTGCCAACGGCAGATTTGACTGCGCCAAGCCTGCCGGATCAAAAAAACAGGATGTTTGACTGCTATATGCCGCAATGGAACGGGCGCAGGCTTTATGATTTTGCACTGGATGACGAAACCTTCGCACGGGTCGATCCGCAAGAAATCCCCTGATCGGAAGGCGGCGGGACCACCAGGCAACCGTGCGGTTTTGATTCCCGAGGACCTGTATGTACAGGTGGGTGCCAGGTAAACGGGCCAGGACCCGAACAGAGCCAGCTCCCTCGGAATTGCTTAAGGCCACCGGAATGCTACCAGTCACGAGAAGGGCAGAACCCGCCAAGGGCGTAAGTAGGGCGCAACACTGAGTTGCACAAGGGGCTTGCACAACAGTTTTTTGGTCTGGGTCGTGCCGAAGTTGATTGTGGGAGCAAATCTTGGGCATGCGGGCCGGGTCAAATCCGGGATTATGATCAACACTCGCCAACTTGACAATTTGTTCACTAATTGTTCACACTCTGCGCATGACAGTTGAACTTCAGCCCGGACAAAGACTGGCCAGGGGGGTCTCTCGGCACCTTGTGACGCACGGCTTTGTTTCGATTGAGGAATTCGTCCCGACCCGCGGGTTGCGCGTTGACGTCATGGGGTTGGGGCCAAAGGGAGAGCTTTGGGTGATCGAGTGCAAGTCCAGCCGGGCGGACTATATGTCCGATTCGAAGTGGCAGGGTTATCTGGATTGGTGCGACCGCTTCTTCTGGGCGGTGGACACGGACTTTCCCACCGAGCTGCTGCCCGCTGAAACCGGACTTATCATTGCGGATGCTTATGACGCCGAGATCATCCGCATGTCCCCCGAGACCAAGTTGGCCGGGGCAAGACGCAAAAAGATGATCCAGAAATTTGCCATGGACGCCGCGCGACGGTTGCACGGCCTGCGTGATCCGCGGCTTTGATTTCAGCCTTTGACGGCGCGTGCGGCTTGTGCTGCGGCGCGGATCTCGTCGGCGATTTCCTCGGCTTCTTCCGGGTCGAAATCCATGGGGATTTCCAGCTCGCCCGCCTCGATGAACAGGCGTACCATTCCATGGTCGGTCGGACCGATCTGAAGGTTCGCTTCGATGTCACGTTCGGTATTGATGCCCATTCTCGCCTCCGGGGACTGAGCGTTTCTGCTAGCCTGCAACGCAATGGGAATCAAGCGGAGTGTGTGGCCGATGCTGCAAGGGGACAATGCTGAGATCCGGCCGTTTTGCGAAGATGACCGCGATTGGCTGGTCGAGCGCCACGGAACACTTTACGCGCGGGATGAAGGATTTGACGAGAGCTTCGCTCCGCTGGTGGCCCGTATTCTGGACGAATTTGTCGCCGGGCATGATCCCCAACGCGAGAGGGGATGGATCGTTGAAAGTGACGGAAAGCGCCTTGGTAGTGTTTTCTGTGTCGCGCAGGATGAAACTACCGCCAAACTGCGGCTTTTTTTGCTGGAACCCGACGCGCGGGGCAGGGGACTTGGGGCGCGGCTTTTGATGACATGCATGGATTTTGCACGATCCGCGGGCTATGCGTCGATGGTGTTGTGGACCCACGAAAGCCACAGGGCTGCCTGCAAGCTGTACCAAGCGTATGGATGGCGCCTGACCGACAGCAAACCGGTTCATTCCTTCGGCGTCGATCTCATCGAACAAAGCTGGTCAATTCGACTTTAAGGCTCTTGCAATCCCCGAACGCGTTCGTTAAATCGCCCCTCACGAGTGCCGCCTTAGCTCAGTTGGTTAGAGCGCTGGATTGTGGATCCAGAGGTCCCCTGTTCAAGCCAGGGAGGCGGTACCATCTCCCCTCGACAAGACTGCTCGTCCGCCGCTTTTGACGTGCGCTGTTTTTCCGTCAGTAGGGTTGGGATTAACGAGGCCGGTCGCACGAGATTTGCGATGCAACCGGCGGAACTAGTTTGGTTTTTACTGTTCTCCTTTATGCCGTAACCCAAAATTCTGGGATTATTTGAGAGGGCAATCGACTCCAGATGGAACCTGTCGTCTGCTTCCGTGGTGCTAAGGGCGCTTGCGTCTGAAGGTCCGGTGCGCGTGTAGCGGTGCACCAGTCGGCGCAGACATTCCCTTGTACGGAATTCGACCCTCGCAGCATTGGTGCGCTTTGTGTAAGAAGAAGGTCAAATGCAGTTCGGGAACAGGCGTAAATGTCTCAGACCATTACCGTATTCACGACGATGAAAAACGAAGGCCCCTACATGCTGGAGTGGGTCGCTTTTCATCGGACTTTGGGCGTCGATCACTTTGTGATCTTCACCAATGACTGTGAGGACGGTACCGACAGAATTGCACAACGGCTTGAGCAGATGGGTTTGGCATCCCACGTCCCGAATGCTGTGCCTGAGGGTGGAAACCCCCAGCACCAGATGCTCCGGCGGGCACGGCGACATCCCAGGGTCAAAGAAGCCGACTGGCTGATGTGTCTTGATGTCGATGAGTTTTGGAACATCCGATGCGGCGACAACAGCTTCGCGGCCTTGATTGATGCCGTCGAACAGAAGGCAGGACAATCGGTGGACGCCATTTCGTTCGCATGGCGGTTGTTTGGGACGTCGGGCAATATCAGTTTTGACGACACGCCCGTGACACGGTCATTTTGCATGGCCGATCAGGAGTTTCCCTATCATTCGGGTCGCGCTTATGGTCTGAAAACGCTGTTTCGGAACAATGGCAAGTTCACTCGGTTCGGACCGCACAGACCCAAGGGCATTGAAGAGGGCAAAGAGGCCGAGGTCGCATGGTCGGACGCGGGCGGAAATCTGTTTTCGGCCGAGAAAGTCGGTTGGCGCGCCTGGCGGAATTTCGATCATTCCTTCGGACGGCTCCATCATTATTCTGTTCGATCTCTGGATGGCTTTCTTATCAAGCGGGACCGGGGGCGGACCAACCACGTAAAGGTGGATCAGGGGCAATCCTACTGGTCGGACATGAATGCTAACAAGGTTCAGGACACCTCGATCCAGCCGATCGCTCAGCGTGCAGCACCGTTGCTTGACGAACTCAAATCGGATCCCGAACTGCGCGAATTGCACGAACAGGCCTGCGATTGGCACCGCGCCAAGATAGCCGAGATCAAGATGCGCCCCGATTGGGTGGAGTTCCGGTCTTGGCTGGCCGACAATCTGGTGTGACGGCAATGGCGGACGATCTGACCAAAGCGCAGCTGCAACCTGACCACCCGGATCGGAACACCGGCTATGAACGCATTCTGACCGATCCGCCTCCGCCTTGGTTTGTCGAGATTTACCCCGGCGGGGACGGGACGGGGTTTCTGCAAAAGCTCGACCGCCATTCGGTTATCTTCCACCAGCGTGACCCGGCGCGGCTGGTCATCAGTTTTGACAATATTGCAAATGCCAATGACCTGTCCTTTGCCCGCGAGCCGTGGGGCTGGAAGTTTTTTCGGGACGAGGGGTGGTCCCATCTGGGCGTGATCGCCCGCACAAAGGCCTGGTATCGCGACCCCGAAATCATCGGGTATTTCGAGGACAAGGCGCGCGAGGGGTTTTTTGACAAGTTCGAACAGGTCGTGTTTGCCGGCGCGTCCATGGGAGGGTTCGCCGCGTTGACGTTCTCAGCACTGGTTCCGGGTGCGATCGTCATTGCTTTCAATCCTCAAACCACATTGGACGAGCGGCGGGTCCCTTGGGAAACTCGCTATCGGTTCGGCCGTGTCCAAGACTGGGATCTGCCGCTGAGTGACGCTGTCGAAACCGTTCAGGCCGCCGCTCGGGCCTATGTGTTTTACGACCCGTTCTTTGACTTGGACAGGCAACAGGTCAAACGGCTGCAGGGCGGCAATGTCGTTCTTCTCAAAACCTGGTTCGCCAACCACTTCGCCGCACCCATGCTGCGGAAACTCAATCTTTTGAAGCCGGTGATGCAGCAGGCGATGCGTGGGACCCTGGAGCCGTCCGAGTACTACAAGATGATGCGTGCCCGACGGAGACTGCCGATCTACATGCGCGGTATTGAAGCCGTGGGCGAAGAACGTCACCCAAAGCTGGTAATGGCCGCCCGCCAGCGGTTCCGGGCCATGCGCCGGGCTATGGCGGCAGGGGACGCGTCATGACGCCCAAACGGGGCGTGTTCATCGGCCAGCGCAAGGACCGCATGGGTGCCCGACTGCTGATGATGCTGACCTGCATACGCCTGGCCGAGGATTTCGGCGCGGATTATCGGGTCAACTGGTTTCCACCGGGGGCCGATGCCCCAGAACTGGACAACCCGGAAGAGCTGTTCGATTCCGAATGGATCAAATCTCACGTTCTGGATCAGAAAACCCACGATCGGCTGTCGAAGAATGCGCTGCCGGTCTGGAGCTTTTTGGGCGACGCGACGCCCGATCGGCTGATGGCGCATCTGGCCGCTGGCCGCTCGGTCTTGGTCGAAGAGGGATTCGAGGTTCTTGCCTTTCCTTGGGAGGATATTGAAGCGATCCGCCCGCGCTACCGCGAGTTCATTCACCGTATCGGGTTCACTCCGCAAATCCGGCACATCATGGAGCTTGCCGATGCAAGGCTCTCGGGGCAGGGCGTTTCTGCCTACCATATCCGGCGCGGTGACATCCTGAACGCGCTGCCCTGGAAGCACACCACCTGGCCGGCAAAGGTCGAGCCGGAAGAACTCTACGATATGCATCTTTCCAAGAGGCTGGACCGGCCCGCGATCATGTTCTCGGACCAGCCCGAGCTGATTGCGCGGTTTCAAAAGCGTTATCCGAACCTGATGCAGATGTCCGACATTGCGGACCTGTCTGGAATGACCCGAGCACAGCGCGACTTTCTCGAGCTTTTTGCCATGTCCCGGGCCGAACAGGTGATCGCTCCGTTCATCTCGGCCTTTTCCATGGCGGCTGCACGGATATCGGGGCAGCAAAGACTGGTATTCCGCGATGTCCTGACCGAGGCCGAATTGGACGAGGCGAACGAAACCGTCATCCGGCGCGTGGCGCAAGGCCCCGAGACTTTTCTGAACCCATCCGAGGCCGCCCATGTCTATGCCAAGGCAGCGCAATATCTGTGCGCCCAAGATCGGTGCCAAGAGGCTTTTGATCTGGGCCAGCCGATCCTCGATGCCGGGGCGGACAACGCTTTTCTGCCCCTGCTGCAGGCGTTGAACGCGTTCTATCTGGGCAAGTGGAAGGAAAGCGAGCAACTGGCCCGGGACGGGTTGGAAAACCCGCATCTTTGGCCCGAAGATCACGCGGTTCTGACCGCATTGCGGGGGGCCATTCTTGGCGCCAGAAAGAAACGCTGGGCTGCCGGGCGTCACTTTGCAAAAGCGTTTTGGGCCAAGCCGTTGCGACCCGATGTTGTGGTTTTGGGTTCGCGCATGCTGTACCGCGACCAACTGCCGGTTCGACTGTTTCCGCCCGTGGATTGGGCCCTGCAGCGCAGGCTGCGCCAACGTCGGTTTCCGCCGTTCAACAACCTGTACCTTGTCCAGCACAAGGTGATCGTGAGGGCGCCCTGCAATTTCGACATGATCCTGCTTGATTGGTCCGATCTTTCCCTGGACCAGCGCGCCAGGCGGCTGCAGGACAGCGGTCCGCGCCTGCAAGCTTTGTGGGCCGGGCTGACTGCGATCGACGACGTGCCGGAACAGGACCCCGCTGTGGAAAGCCTGTCATCGTTGCTGCAATGGCGCATGGGCGAGGTTGCCGTCGAGACGGCAATTGATGCCGCCCGGGACGTGGTTCTGCGGTGCCCCGACAACCCCCTGTACTACAAACGTCTTGCCGAGCTCTATGCGGATGCAGGTGACCGACGTCAGGCGCGATTGACTATGGCCGAGGCGCTGGCTTGTGACCCTGACAGCGCGTTTCTGGTTTTCGCGATGGGGCAACTCTTGGTGCGCATCGGCGCCGAAGAGCAGGCCGAGGCGCAGATCCTGCACGCGGCCGAGCTGGACAACATCACCGCCGCCATTCAAGGGGCCGCGGGTCAGATTTGCCTGAAGCGCGGCGAAAAACAGCGGGCGCAGGTGTTTCTGCAACGGGCCAAGGCGTTGTGTCCAACCTACAAACGTTTTTCCAACCAGCTCAAAAGGGCAGAGGGGTAACATGCGGGCCTTTCACGATATCCAGCACCATTCAGGGTCATCTGTGTGCAAACACGCCCAAGGTTTCGGCTTGGTCATCGCCTGCAATGGAATTATTCTGGCGGGCAAACACTGGTCTTGCGTGCCCGCGTCCGGCCTGCATGGCACCAAAAACTGAGGCAAAAATGGTCGATCAGTCCCCCCGCTTTGTCAGCGTTACCCCGATGAAGAACGAAGGCCCGTTCGTTCTGGAATGGGTCGCGCACAATCAGGCTATTGGCATCGACCAGATGGTCGTGATGACGAATGACTGCACGGACGGGTCGGATGCGCTGCTCGACCGGCTCGACCAGCGCGGGGTTCTGATCCATGTGGACAACAATTCCCGCCGCGCAACAAGCCCTCAGAAACGCGCGTACAAACGCTTTTTTCAGATGGACATCGCGGGGCCTGAAGACTGGGTGATCGTGATCGACGCCGACGAGCAGATCAATGTAAAGACGGGTGACAACACGCTGAAATCATTGGTTGATGCCGTGCCGGATGCCAAGATGATTTCAATGACCTGGCGGTTGTTCGGCAATGCCGGAGTGGTTCAATACGAAGACAGGTTCCTGTCCGACCAATTCCGCCGTGCTGCCCCCGAGCGAAAACCCAGACCGGCGCAGGCATGGGGATTGAAGACGATGTTCCAGCGGCACTTGTGGGATGTGATCGGTGTTCACCGCCCCAAACGTCCGACGGTCGACCGCATGGAAGACTGCCACTGGTACAATGGTTCGGGCCAGCCAATGCCCGAGCGGTATTTTACAAGCAGTTGGCGGTCGGCGCGGGACTCGGTCGGATATGACCTTGTGCAGCTCAACCACTACGCTCTGAAGTCCTGCGAGAGCTACTTGGTCAAGAAAGTGCGGGGACGGGCTCATCACACGGGCGACAGCCTGGGCTTGGAGTACTGGAACATCATGAACCAGAATGCGGTGGTCGAGACATCGGTCGATGCGATTGCCGCGCGCAAGCGGGACTGTTTCGACGACCTGATGTCGGACCCCGAAACGGCCCGGCTGCACCGCCAGTCCTGCGAATTGCACCGCAAACAGATATCGGAACTGCTGGGCACGTCCGAGATGCAGGAGTTGATGCATCAGATGACCGCGCAGGCCGATACCGTCACAAAAGGCGCAACCTGATGCTGTGGTTGCATTTGGGGATGCCGAAGACAGGGACGACGGCATTGCAGTCCTATCTGCGCAACAATGCGTCGGCCTTGTCGGATTCCGGGCTCAGATACATGGAGGCCGGACGTCGCAGACCGGAAGGGGACGATCGCCCCAAGGTCAGCCATAATCTGTTGGCGTTCCACATGAACCAGTCCGCAGAACCAATGGACAAGTACCGTGAGGCCGTTGCGCGCGAGTACGAGGCACATGGCAGCAAGGCCTGCCTGATGTCGTCGGAAATGTTCTATTCGGCCGATCTGGAACGGCTTGCGCAGCTCTTCACCGAGATACCCGCTCGCGAAATGCGTGTGGTATTCTATTGCCGCCGCTACTCCGATTTCTTTGAGGCGGACTACAAGCAGCGGGCTAAAAATGGCCGTTTGTCAGCCGACGGTTCAGCCTTGATTCGGGACCGGCTGGCGAAGATCAAGGCCGAGCCTCACTCGGTTTCTTTTTACGGCGCGGTTTCCCGAATCCGCAACGCGTTCCCGGGTGTAACGGTTGTGCCGGCACTCTATGACCGCGAGGAAATGTTGAATGGCAATATCGTCGATGACTTCCTGAACAGACTGGGTGTGTCGCGACCCGGAGGTGAGGTTGCCAGCGCGCCTGCCAATCCGACACTGTCCCGCGCCGCCAGTGAAGCCTTTGGCGTCGTCACGCGAGCCATCGGGCGCAAGCGCAGCCGCCAACTGCGTCGCCAAGTACCCAAAGAACCCATCATGTTCCGGCGCCATGACGTTCTGGAACCCGAGGAACGGGCATGGCTTGATACCTACTTGACCGAAGCCGACGAAGGATTTCGGGCTGAATTCTTTCCCGACCGGGACACTCTGTTCAAACCGGTCTGGCTGAGCCCGGACGAAGTCAGGTTTCGTCGTGATGCGCCGGACGAGATCGTTGCGTTCAAGCAGGCTGCAGAAATCGTGTTCAGAATGGCCTTGGGTGAATAGGCTGGCGGCGCCACAGGCCTAGTCAAGCGAGATCTGCTGCCGTTGCTTCCCGGTGGTCTTGTCGAAGATCAGGATGCGGTTGTCATCGGTCACCACGGCGAACCAGTTGTTTCCGATGGTCACGGCTTGGGCCTTTGCACCGTCCGGCAGTTCGATCTGATCGGGCAGGGTGGGGGTCCGGTCGGATAGACGGATGACAATCAAGGCGAATGTCACTAGAACCCCGCCAATCATCACCGCGGTCAGCAGCATGACCATGCGGCGCAGAAGGCGCAGTTGAGGCGTTTCCTGCGGTTCTTGGGGATCTGAAGGGACAGTCATGGGCACCCGGCAAATAGACTTCGTTATCGCGGACGCTCCGCCGCCCCGCCTTGATAAGGCGCTTTCGCGGGATATTCCAGCAGATGAAAACCTGTCGCGTACCCGGCTGGCCCGGCTGATCGAAGAGGGCTCGGTTCTGGTCGACGGCAAGGTCGTGCTCGACGCCAAAGCCAAAGTGCGGGAAGGCGCCGTTGTGTCCATAACCGTCTCCGAAGCGGACGAGAGTCACATCGGGGCCGAAAACATTCCTCTGGACATCGTGCACGAAGACGCCGATCTGATCGTGATCAACAAGCCCGCGGGCTTGGTCGTCCATCCGGCACCGGGATCACCCAACGGCACTTTGGTGAACGCCCTGCTGCACCACTGTGGCGAGGAATTGTCGGGGGTAGGCGGGGTCAAGCGGCCGGGCATCGTGCACCGGATCGACAAGGATACCAGCGGATTGCTGGTGGTTGCCAAATCGGACGCCGCCCACCATGGGCTGGCGGCCCAGTTCGAGGCGCACAGCGTCGAGCGCTACTATCGCGCGGTCTGCTATGGCGTTCCGGATGCCAATGATCCGCGGCTGCGCGGTGTCAAAGGCGTGAGTTTTGAGCCCGGCAACGTGATGCGCATCACAACGCAACTGGCCCGGCACAAGCACGACCGGCAGAAACAGGCGGTGCTTTTTCATGGCGGGCGCCATGCCGTGACGCGTGCGCGCGTCGTTGACGTGTTCGGACAACCCGGCGCGGTATCATTGATCGAGTGCTGGCTGGAAACCGGGCGCACCCACCAGATCCGGGTGCACATGGCACATACGGGCCACGGCTTGGTGGGCGACCCGGTCTATGGCGGCAAGCGCAAACTGTCAGCCCGGTCGTTTGATGCAGACGCTGCGGAGGCGGTGCGTGCGTTCCCGCGCCAAGCCCTGCACGCGGCTGTCCTGGGCTTTGTACATCCCGTCTCCGGCGAGGAAATGCGTTTTGAGGCAGCATTGCCGCAAGATATCGAGGCACTCATCTCGGTTCTGAAACAACCTGCAAAGTCTCGTGACTAAGACTTTCTTAGCTTTCCTTTATCGTTCCTTAATCCCAGACTGTTAACACCTGCTCTTGAATGGTCCTGAACGTGGCCCCATATCCATGTTAAGGGCGTAAACATTTGTCCAAGGGACGTGATACATGGCAAATTACAAAAATCTCCCCGTGCCTACGCCAGAAGGTGGGCTGAACCGGTATCTGCAGGAAATCCGCAAATTCCCGCTGCTGGAGCCGGAAGAGGAGTACATGCTGGCCAAACGTTGGGTCGAAGAGCAGGACACCGAAGCCGCGCACAAGATGGTGACATCGCATCTGCGACTGGCCGCCAAGATCGCCATGGGCTATCGCGGCTATGGTTTGCCGCAGGCCGAGGTGATCTCCGAGGCCAATGTGGGCCTGATGCAAGCCGTCAAGCGGTTCGATCCGGAAAAAGGCTTCCGTCTGGCGACCTATGCGATGTGGTGGATCCGCGCCTCGATCCAGGAATACATTCTGAGATCCTGGTCGCTGGTGAAACTGGGCACCACCTCGGCGCAGAAAAAGCTGTTCTTCAACCTGCGCAAGGCGAAAGCACGGATTGGCGCGTTGGAGGAGGGCGACCTGCACCCGGACAATGTCAAGCGGATCGCCAATGACTTGGGCGTGACCGAAGAAGAGGTCATCAGCATGAACCGCCGCATGTCGGGTGGGGATGCGTCGCTGAACGCCACGGTCGGGTCCGAGGGCGAAGGCACCATGCAGTGGCAGGACTGGCTGGAAGACGAAGATGCCGACCAGGCCGGCGACTATGAGGCCCGCGAAGAGCTTGAGGTGCGCCGCGAGTTGCTGACCGAGGCGCTGGACGTCCTGAACGACCGCGAAAAGGACATCCTGACCCAGCGCCGGTTGATGGATCAGCCCGTGACGCTCGAGGAACTGAGTACGCAGTACAATGTCAGCCGCGAACGCATCCGTCAGATCGAGGTGCGCGCCTTTGAAAAGCTGCAGAAAAAGATGCGTGAGTTGGCGCGTGAAAAGGGCATGCTGGCCAGCGCCTGATCACGGCAATCCGATGAACAAGCGGCCCGGGGAAACCCGGGCCGTTTTTATTCGCCACGTCCTACTGCAGCTGTTGGCGGAATACCCGTACCATGTTTTCGCCCATGACCTTGCGGATCTGCGCTTCGGTCAGGCCTTCGTCCAACAAGGCCGAGGTCAGCGCCGCCAGTTCCGACGTGTCGAATGCGGTCTCGACCGAGCCGTCATAGTCGGACCCCAGTGCCACATGATCTTCCCCGACCGTCTCGATGGCTGCCTTGATCATTTTGGCAATCCCCGCCGGGGCGATGTCGCCGCAAGTGACGTCGGCCCAGTATCCCATCCCGATGACACCGCCGGTCGCCGCGATTTCCTTCATCAGGTCATCGGGATAGTTGCGCTTGACCGGGCAGAACCCGTGAAGACCGCCATGGCTGACGATCAGCGGTTCGTCGGTCATGGCCAGCACGTCGCGCGCCACTTGCGGGCTGGAATGGGCCAGGTCGATCACCACCGGGCGCTTGGCCAATTCGGCCACCACCTGCCGCCCGAATTCGGTCAGGCCCGTGTTCCCGGTGCCGTGAAGCGAGCCGCCCAGTTCGTTGTCAAAGAAATGCTGAAGCCCGAACACCCTGTGGCCCGCCTCGAATATCGGGTCGAGATTGGCCAGATCGCCCTCCAGCGGATGGGCGCCTTCGATCCCCAGAATGCCACCCACGACCTGTTCGCCGCGCGCGCCGGCGTCGAGCACCGCATCCAGATCCGCGCGGGTCTTGATGACCTTGAGATGTCCGCTTGAGGCGGCCTCGAACCGGTGCAGTTTCTCGGCCTGATAAATCGCGCGTTCTTTCAAGCTGTCCCAGGTGCGCAGCGGCCAAAGCTGACCGATGGCCAGCAGGGTGATGTTGTCGAACGCCTCGGCCGAGTTTGCCTCGTAATTCTGCCCGGCCGGTGATTTGGTCACGGCGGTGAACACCTGCAGGGCCACGTTGCCTTCGATCAGCCGGGGAATATCCACCTGGCCGCGGGTTCCGCGCTCGGTCAGGTCGCGGCTCCACAACAGCGGATCGGCGTGCAGGTCGCCCACGATCAGGGTTTCGTGCAGGGCAGCGGCAGTGTCGGACACCGGATATGGGTCGTGGTCGATCACGTTGTTGCGCGCGTTTTCGACATATGGCGGCACTACCACGAAAAATATCACGGCCCCGATGACGACCACAGCCGCCGTGAGGCCTGCCAGCCATTTCAGAAATCTTCTCACGTTAGTCCCTCCCGTTTGTCATGTGCAGATTACGGGTGTCCCGCGCACAGAAAAGCCTGACTTGGCGTCGCTTGGCTGATACAGAAGGCGCAACAGATGTTGGCGCAAACATTTCAGCGCGGAACATGGTCAAATACGGAGGAAACCATGCACAATCCGGTTCAATGGGGCATTCTGGGGGCGGCGAAATTCGCACGCCAGTTCATGGGTCCAGCGATCCATGCGGCCTCGGGCGCGCGTTTGTCTGCTTTGGCGACTTCGGATCCGGCGAAAGCCGGTCCATTCCAGGACTTCTGCCCGGACCTTACGGTCTTTGACGACTATGACGCGCTACTGGCTTCGCCCGAAATCGAGGCGGTCTATATCCCTCTGCCGAACCACCTGCATGTGGAATGGAGTCTGAAAGCGCTGGACGCTGGCAAGCACGTTCTGTGTGAAAAGCCGATGACCATGCGCGCCGAGGAGTTCGACGCTCTGATCCACAAGCGCGACCAGACCGGGCTGCTGGCGGCCGAGGCCTATATGATCGTGCACCACCCGCAGTGGCAGCATGTGCGCGACCTGATCGCCGACGGCGCCATCGGTGATCTGGTGCACGTCACGGGCGCATTCAGCTTCGACAACAGAGCCGACACCGGCAATATCCGCAACCGCGCCGAAACCGGCGGGGGCGGGCTGCGCGACATCGGCGTCTATGTCATCGGGTCGGCCCGTTTTGCGACGGGGCAGGAACCGGACGCCGTGCAATCGGCCATCCGCTGGGAGGATGGCATCGACGCGTTCACGGAAATACGTGCGCAATTTCCGGGCTTTACCTATTCAGCTTACGTCTCGATCCGCATGCATCCGCATCAGGAAATGGTCTTTCACGGCGAACGCGGCCTGATCCGCCTGACCGCGCCGTTCAACGCGCGAGTGTTTGGCGAGGCCCGGGTCGAGCTGCATCGCCCGGGGCTTGAGGTTCTGGTGCGGCGTTTCCCGGCCGACGATCACTACAAGCTGCAGGTCGAGGCGTTTTGCCGGTCCGTTCGCGCGGGCGACGAATACCCGTGTCCGCTCGAATTCTCGCGCGGGACGCAGGCGATGATCGACCGGGTGTTCGACGGCGCAACACCGCTCTGACTTGCGTGATCAGCCGCCCCGCGCCTAAACTGGTGAGCACCTGAACAGGAGGGGGCCATGGCCGGAGGCTGGGCGCGCGACGGCGCTGTAAGTGAACAGATCGAGGCTTCGATTTCAGACGAGCTGGCACGGATGCAGGCGAAAAAGCGTCCGGTCGGTGAAAGCCTGACCCATTGTGCAGAGTGCGAAGAACCGATCCCCGAGAAGCGCCGACTGGCGATCCCCGGGGTCAAGCTGTGTCTGGATTGCCAGCAAGAGCGTGATGGTGCTTTCAAGGCCCGCGGCGGTATCAATCGGCGCGGCTCCAAGGACAGCCAGCTCAAGTGAAGGGGCCCGGCAAAGACGGCGGTTCCTTTTCTCAGAGTGGTCTGTTTCTTGGGTTCCTCGCCGCATTTCTTTGGGGCACGCACAGCGTCATCGTGCGTTACTTGACTGGAGATCTAGGTGGCATGCAAATTGCCACAAGCAGGCTGTTCATAGCTGCTTTGGCCATCTATGGCATGTTGCGTGCGATGAATGCGCCGGTTTCCGTCCAGTTCCGGGATTGGAACTTCCGTCTTGCCGTGTTGGCGACCGTCATCAACTATATTCTGTTCCATATTGGGCTTGAACACACCGGTGCAGGCAGCGCGATGGTGTTGGAAAATACCGCGCCGTTCTTTGTTTTGGTTTTCTTGTATTTCTTCGCCGACACCCCTGTTGGAATAACCGATGTTCTGGCGACCCTTCTGGCCATCTTCGGAGTTATTCTTACGGTTTTCCGCGATTTCGAAGGCGGCGGGGACCCGGTTCTGGGGGATATGATGGAAATTGGGGCCGGGGTCAGCTGGGCGGTGTTCCTGATCGCCAGCAGCCGGGCCATGCGCGCGTCGAAATCGACGGCCGAGCGTCTGAATTTCCTGTTTGGTGTGTTCCTGTGCTCGGCCGTAATTCTACTTCCGCTGTCCGTTTTTGCGCTGCGGATGCCATCCGGCAGCGATTTGGTGTTTTTGATTTTGCTGGGCGTTTTCCCGACTGCGCTGGCCTATTACCTTTGGTACGAGGCCGCCGCGCGTGTAACGACGTTGACCGCGACCCTTTTGTTCGCCACCTCGGTGGTGTTCACCTTCGTCAATTCGGCAATTTTTCTGGGGGCACCGATCACGCCAATGGCTGCGATTGGGGCGGGATTGATCGTATTCGCGGTGTTCCTCACGACCAGAAAAAACTAGGCGACAGCCGGAACAGGGTTACCGGCGGCGCCACCAGCGTCGCAGCAGGTTGACGTCCATGGCGGCAACCATGATGCCCAAGGGGATCATCCAAAACCCCAGAACAGGAAGGAAACCGAAGACGCCGGCGACGACCAACAAAAGTCCCACGACAAACCGCAGCCCCCGCGGGACATTGCGGCGGATCCGGGCGAGGACAGGGCGCAGGCGGTCCTTGATGGCCCGCCAGCGCCCCTTGTCGGTTGGGTCTGTCACCCCTCCAGGGCCTCCAGTTCGTCGATCATTCCCGAGATCATCGACAGGCCCTTATCCCAGAATTTCGGGTCGCTGGCATCCAACCCGAACGGGGCCAGCAGCTCTTTGTGGTGCTTGGAGCCGCCCGCGCGGAGCATCTCGAAGTACTTTTCCTCGAACCCGTCCGCGCCGCTTTCATAGACCGAGTAGAGCGCGTTCACCAACCCGTCGCCGAAAGCATAGGCGTAGACATAGAAGGGCGAATGAACAAAGTGCGGGATATAGGCCCAGAAGGTCTCGTACCCGTCCATGAATTCAAACGCCGGGCCAAGGCTTTCGGCCTGAACGCTCATCCACAAGGCATTGATGTCGTCCGGCGTCAGTTCGCCCTCGCGGCGTGCGGCGTGCAGCTTGCATTCAAAGTCGTAGAAGGCGATCTGGCGGATCACCGTGTTGATCATGTCCTCGACCTTGCCGGCCAGCAGAACCTTGCGCTGCTCGGGCGTTTCGGCCTGATCCAGCATCTTGCGGAAGGTCAGCATCTCGCCGAAGACGCTGGCAGTTTCGGCCAGCGTCAGGGGGGTCGAGGACAGCATCTCGCCCTGACCGGCGGCCAACACCTGGTGCACGCCGTGGCCCAACTCGTGCGCAAGCGTCATCACGTCGCGCGGTTTGCCCAGATAGTTGAGCATCACGTAAGGATGCACATCGGTCACGGTGGGGTGCGCAAAGGCGCCCGGAGCCTTGCCCGGTTTCACCGCCGCGTCGATCCAGCCTTTCGAAAAGAACGGTGCTGCAATCTCCGCCATGCGGGGATCGAAAGCGGCATAAGCCTCCATCACGGTCTTCTCGGCGTCCTCCCACGACACGGTGCGGGTGTCTTCCATCGGCAGCGGCGCGTTGCGGTCCCAGACCTGCATCACATCCAGACCCAACCATTTGCGCTTGAGCTCGTAGTACCGGTGGCTGAGCTTGGGGTAGGCGGCCACGACCGCCTCGCGTAGGGCTTCGACCACCTCGGGTTCGACATCGTTCGCCAGGTGCCGCGCGGTCTGCGGGGTCGGCATCTTGCGCCAGCGATCGATGATTTCTTTTTCCTTGGCCTGCGTGTTGTGGACGCGGGCAAAGGTTTTGACGTTGTCTTGGAACACGCGGGCCAGTTCGCGGGCCGCGGCCTCGCGTTTGGACCGGTCCTGTTCGGTCAGCAGGTTCAGGGTGCCTTCGATGTTCAGCTCGTCGCCGTTTACGGTAAAGGTCAGCCCGGCGATGGTTTCGTCGAACAGCCGTTCCCACGCGTCGCCGACCACCCCCAGATCATGCAGGAATTTCTCCAGTTCGTCCGACAGTTGATAGGGCTTCATCGCGCGGATGCGGCGGAAGACGGGCTCGTACCGGGCCAGGTCCGCGTTGGCCTTGAAATGGGTGGCCAGCACGTCATCGTCGATGCGGTTGATCTCGAGCGTGAAGAACACCAGCGGCGTGGTGAACAGCGTGACCTTTTCCTGCATGTCCGACAGGAACTTGGCGCGCTCGGCATCCGTGGTCAGCTGGTAATATCGCAGTCCGGCAAAAGACATGATGCGCCCGGCGATGGCGTTGATCTTTTCGTTGCGCTGGACACAGTTCAGCAGACCCTGAGCGTCAAGATCGGCCAGCTTGCCTTCGTAATCGGCGGCAAAAGCCGCGCATTCCTGCTCCAACCACTCAAGGTCGCGGGTCAGTTCCGGCGCGTCCTGCCCCTTGTACAGATCGTCCAGGTTCCATTCCGGCAGGTTGCCAAGGTTGTCGGCGCCGCCACCGGCATTTGCGTCTCGGACGGGGAAGGGAAGCTCGTGCATGGAACACCTCTATTGTCTGCGTCGGATCACATCTAGGCGCAGGGCGCGCGGATCACAAGCAGCCGAGGTGTCAGCGCGTCATCGCAAGTTCGGGTGTCTGACCGTTGGCGGCGGCCGAGAAATGCGCGGCCATCTCCTCGAATACGGGGCCGCGGACCTCGGGCGGTTCCATCATCACCTCGTGTTCGCCGTCAGGGATCTCGACCAACCGGCCGCTGGGCCAATTCGCCATCCGCGCCCGGATCGCCTTGCGGTCCACGATCTGCTCGTGGCTGCCAAGATAGGTCAGACAGGGAATGTCGGGGGCGGTCTGCGCCATCAGCCAGGAGCATTCGTCCAGTGCCTCGCGTAGCCAGATGGTCGACGGCGCACCCAGGGCCAGTTCGGGATGCGCTTTCAACTGATCCTGCATCATCCGGTACATTCCGGCGTCGCGGGTCAGCGCGTTGCCCTCGAAAGGCTGGATCAGAACATAGCTTTCCAGTGACGTGGTCGGGGGCGTCTTTTCGCCCAGCCCGATCCGCGGCCCCCAATAGGCGGTCAGACGGCTGAGCGGTTTCATGAGTGGGGTGAAGAAAATGCCCCACATCGGACCGGTGAAGGCACAAGAGGCAAACAGGCCGGTTTCCAGAACCGCGCGCATCCCGATCGCGCCGCCCATCGAATGGCCGATCACGTGCCAGGGTTTCGGCAGGCCAAGCTGCTCGGCCAGTTTCAGTGTTTCGCGCACGTCCTGCTGATAGTCGGTAAACTTGTCCACATGGCCAACGCGCGGATCTTCCAGCAATCTGTCAGCCAGACCCTGTCCGCGCCAATCCACGGCCAGTACAGCAAAGCCGCGTTGTACGAACTCACCCGCTGCATTGCCATATTTTTCAATATATTCCGTGCGGCCGGGAAAGATCATCACCGTCCCGGTCGCCTCACCTTCGGGGCGCCAATGGCCCACGCGAATGCGTGTGCCGTCGCTTGTGGTCAACCAGTGCGCGGCGCCGCCGGCGGGACCGCCGGCCACATCTTCAAAGAACGGGGCCGGCGACAAATCCATCAGGCCAGCACCGAGGCAAGCTTCATGGCAACACCCATGTCGCCGTCGACGCTCAGCTTGCCGGCCATGAACGCGCCCGTGGGGTTCAGCTCACCGCTGAGGATTTGCTCGAACGTTTCCGCGTCGGCGCTCAGGGTGACTTCGGCGTCTTCGTCGCTGACCCGAGCACCGTTTTCATCCAACACGATCGAGCCGAGGTCGGCGATGGCGAATTTCGCCGACGAATCGAAATCGCCACCCGACAGTTTTTCGTTCAGCGCGGCTGCCGCTTTTTCAAGAGTGTCGCTCATGGTCTTCCTCATTTGTTAGTGCGCCGTGAATGGACATCCGCGGTCGCAACGCTACACTGGTCATTGTTATGAGCATTGCAATCAACAATCTCAAAGGTACCGTTGCGGCATTTGCCCTCCTAGTCATGTATTCCACCACTGGGATTGCGCAACAGGCCGATTTGCGGGACGAAGCCGAGCTGCTGCGGCAGCTTGCCGAAGCGTCGCCCGAGCAGGCAGCCGGTCTGGATCGGCAACTTCAGTCGCTGTGGTCGCAATCAGGGTCTGCCTCGGCTGATCTGCTGCTTGAGCGCGGACGCGAAGCACTGGACGAGGGCAATGTCGAAGCCGCGTTGGACCATCTGACGGCACTGACGGACCATGCGCCCGATTTCGCAGAAGGTTGGCATGTGCGCGCCTCCGTGTTTTTTGGGCTGGAGCGGTTCGGCATGGCGGCTGCCGATCTTGAGCACGCGCTTGCGTTGAACCCTAACAATTACGAAGCCATCTACGGGCTTGGCCTGATCTTTGAGGTGCTGGGTCAGCCCGAACAGGCCTATGACGCCTATTCCCGCGCGCTGGCTATACATCCCCATCACGAAGAAGTAACCAATGCCGTGAATCGGCTGAAACCGCAGATTGCGGGCAAGGCGCTTTAAGGTCCGGGCAGGGGGCAAAGGTGAACGGGGCATCCCGAATCGTGGCCGTACTTGGCCCGACCAACACAGGCAAAACCCACTATGCCATCGAACGCATGCTGGGGCACCGGACCGGTGTCATCGGCCTGCCGCTGCGGCTGCTTGCGCGCGAGGTCTATGACAAGATCGTCGCCATCCGCGGCCCCTCGGTGGTGGCCCTGGTGACGGGCGAGGAACGCATCGTTCCGCCGCGCACGCAATATTGGGTCTGCACGGTCGAGGCGATGCCCGAGGGAATGGGCACCGATTTCGTGGCCATCGACGAAATCCAGCTGTGCGCCGACCCCGAGCGCGGTCATGTCTTTACCGACCGGCTGCTGCGTATGCGTGGGACGCACGAGACACTTTTTCTGGGTGCCGACACGATGCGCGGCCCGATCGCGGCGCTGGTGCCGCAGGCGCAGTTCGCCCGGCGCGAGCGGATGTCGCAACTGGTCTACACCGGGTCCAAGAAGATCAGCCGCATGCCCCCGCGCAGTGCCATCGTCGGGTTCTCGGTCGAGAACGTCTATGCCATTGCCGAGCTTCTGCGGCGGCAAAAGGGTGGGGCGGCCGTGGTCATGGGCGCGCTCAGCCCGCGCACGCGGAATGCGCAGGTCGAGCTGTACCAGAATGGCGAGGTCGACTATCTGGTGGCCACCGACGCCATCGGCATGGGGCTGAACCTCGATGTGAACCACGTCGCGTTTTCGTCCCTGTCCAAATTCGATGGCCGGCGCATGCGGCCGCTGGCTCCGAACGAACTGGCCCAGATCGCCGGGCGCGCCGGGCGCGGCATGTCGGATGGCACCTTCGGCGTGACCGGTGAAGCATCGCCGCTGGACGAAGGCGTGGCGCAGGCCATCATGGACAGCCGGTTCACGCCGATGAAAAAGCTGAACTGGCGAAATGCCGCCTTGCGGTTCGGCTCGGTCGATGCGCTGATCGACTCGCTCGAGGCCAGCCCGGACAACGAGCATTTGGTCAAAGCCCGGCCCGCAGACGACCTGAACGCGCTCAAGTCGCTGGCCCAAGTGCCCGAGGTTGCGGCCCGTGCCAGCGATGGTCCGTCGATCCGCCTGTTGTGGGATGTTTGCCGAATCCCCGATTTTCGGGGGATCAGCCATGCGGAACATGCCAGCCTGCTCGAATCGATCTTCGGACATCTGCACGAACGCGGCACGATCCCCGAGGATTTTCTGGCGCGCCAGATCCGCCGGATCGACAGAACCGACGGCGATATTGATGCACTGTCCAAAAGGTTGGCATATATTCGCACGTGGACATATGTTGCGCAACGAAACGGCTGGGTGCGCGACGAATCCCATTGGCGCGCGGAAACCCGCGCTGTAGAAGACAGGGTGTCAGACGCTTTGCATGAACGTCTGACGCAAAGATTTGTGGACCGGCGTACATCTGTTCTGCTGCGCCGGCTCAAACAGAAGGAGGCCCTTTTGGCCGAAGTGAATGACAAGGGTGAAGTGACCGTCGAAGGCGAATTCGTCGGTCGTTTGGAAGGGTTCCGGTTCATCCCGGACAAAAGCGCGCAGGGAACCGAGGCGAAAGCGCTCAAATCGGCCTCACTGCAAGCACTCGCGCCGCAATTCCATCTGCGTGCCGATCGCTTCTACAATGCGCCCGATACCGAAATTGATTTTACCGATCAGGGTGGTCTGATGTGGGGCGAATATGCCGTGGGCAAACTGGTTGCCGGGGCCGAACCGCTCAAGCCGATGGTCGAAGTGTTCGTGGACGAGGCCGCAGGGCCGGAGGTTGAGCAGAAGGTGCAGCGCCGCCTGCAACACTTCATTGACCGCAAGATCGCGGCGCTGTTCGAGCCCCTGCTGAACCTGTCGCGCGACGAAGAATTGACCGGGCTGGCCAAGGGATTTGCCTTCCGCATGGTCGAGGCGTTGGGCATCCTGCCACGCGCCGGAGTCGCACAAGAGGTCAAGGACCTGGACCAGGACGCCCGTGGCGCGCTGCGCAAGCACGGCATCCGGTTCGGCCAGTTCACCATCTTCATGCCACTCTTGCTGAAACCTGCCCCGACGCGCCTGCGTCTGGTGTTGTGGGCCCTGGCAAATGGACTTCAGGAGTTTCCCGAAGCGCCGCCGCCGGGCTTGGTGACGGTGCCCGTCGCCAAGGGCGCGCCCGAGGGCTATGACACCATGTGCGGCTACCGCAATGCGGGCGAGCGTTCGATCCGTATCGACATGTTGGAGCGTCTGGCCGACATGCTGCGCGCCGAAGACAGCCGGGGCGGTTTCGAAGCCAAGGCGGACATGTTGTCGATCACCGGCATGACGCTGGAACAGTTCGCCGACCTGATGCAGGGGCTGGGCTACAAGGCCGAGCGCGGTGAACGGACCAAGATCAAGCCGGCTCAGCCGACCGAGCAACCACCGGCGGCAACTGCTGAAGCTCCGACCGAGACCGCCGAAGCAGAGGCGCAGTCGGATGTGGCCGTCGCCGCCGAGGCGCCAGCCGAGGCTACCGACAGCACTGAGGTTGAAGCCGAGGCCACGGCCGCAGACCCGGCATCGGACGAACCCGAAGTCGAGGTGTTCTACACCTTTACCTGGGGTCGTCAGGCCAACCGGGGGCCACGTGGTGACCAACGGCAGGGTCGGGGCAAACCGGGCGGGAAGCCTCGGGATGGTCGCGGCAAGCCGCAGGGCAAAAAGGGTGGCAAGCCGCAAGGGGCCAAGACCTTCTCGTCCCGGCCGCCCAAAAAGGAAAAGGCGATTGATCCCGACAACCCGTTTGCCGCTGCGCTGATGGGTCTGAAGGACGGCAACTGATCGCTGATGGCCGACGCACCGGCCAAGCTGCGGATCGACAAGTGGCTGTGGCATGCGCGGTTTTTCAAGACCCGCAGCCTGGCCGCCAAACAGGTCAGCGGCGGGCATGTGCGCATCAACGGCGACCGGGCCCAGAAGCCGGCGCAAACCGTCGGGCCCGGTGATGTTCTGACTTTCGCTCAGGGGCGGGTTATTCGCGTGGTTCAGGTCGAAATCCTGGGCGCGCGACGCGGCCCGGCGACCGAGGCGCGGACGCTGTACACGGATTTGACTGAAGAGAAGGATAATCCGCCACAAAATCCGGGTTTCGAAGGAAAAGGTCGTCCGACCAAGAAGGATCGGCGCGCGCTTGATCTTTCTCGCACCCCCAAGGGCTGATCTTCTCTTGAAGATGGGGGCAGACTGAATTAGCTAGTCGCCCAAACCTCTGACGGGAATTGGACCATGACCTACGTTGTCACCGAGAACTGTATCGCCTGCAAATACACCGACTGCGTCGAGGTATGCCCGGTGGATTGCTTCTATGAAGGTGAAAATACCCTGGTCATCCATCCGGATGAATGCATCGATTGCGGCGTGTGCGAGCCGGAATGCCCGGCGGACGCCATTCGCCCGGATACCGAACCGGGGATGGAGCAGTGGGTCGAATTCAACCGCAAATATGCCGAACAATGGCCGGTTATCGTAACCAAGAAAGACCCGCTTCCGGGCGCCGAGGAGCGCGACGGTGAAGAGGGCAAGATGGAGAAATACTTCTCCGAAACCCCGGGCGAAGGCGGCTGAGCGATTCGGGTCGCAAAACCCGAAAGACCGCCGTAAGTTTTGGCCCTAATGCGCTGAAAACCTTCACAGATTCCGATCCGAAGGCCCCGTCCGCTTTCAGGTGTCGTAATTTTGTGATATACTCTTAAGGCAAATGATGATCGAGATGGGGACGACTCCGTAAGTATGCTCACTTTGGAGTTCTGAGTTTTTGACATGTAATCAGCCTGACAGGGGTCGCGGGTGACCCCGGTTAGGTTTTTTGTCGCTTTTTTCCCGCTCTGCAACCAAGGAAACACGTGCATGACAAAGTCGAAGAAGCTTGAGTTCCGTCCGAACGACTATGTTGTCTACCCTGCACATGGGGTCGGGCAAATCATATCGATTGAAGAACAGGAAGTCGCTGGATACTCGCTCGAGCTGTTCGTCATCTCATTCGAGAAAGACAAGATGACCCTGCGGGTGCCGACCAACAAGATCACTGAATCCGGCCTGCGTTCGCTGAGCTCGCCCGATGTGATCAGCCAGGCGATGAAGACTCTGAAGGGCAAAGCCAAGGTAAAGCGTGCCATGTGGTCGCGCCGGGCGCAGGAATACGAACAGAAGATCAATTCGGGTGACCTGATCTCGATCGCCGAGGTGGTGCGTGACCTGCACCGCACCGACGACCAGCGTGAGCAGAGCTATTCCGAGCGTCAGCTCTATGAAGCCGCGCTTGAGCGTCTGACGCGCGAAGTTGCGGCCGTGTCCGGTTCGGACGAAATCGCTGCGGCCAAGCAGGTGGACGAAGTCCTGACCTCGCGCGCGGCCTGATCGGGCTTTGAAGCAACACCAAAGGGCCGCTCTGGTTTCAGAGCGGCCTTTTTCATGCCCGATCGCTTGGTTCGCGCCGCCTTTCCCGCTAATTTCCCTGTTATTGGAACCGTATACGGGTCAGTCATGAAGCAGACGGTCAAGGCACTCTATATCGGCAGAGGGGCGGTTTCGGTCTGGTTCCGGTACTGTCTGATCCTGTTCGACCTTGCCTCGATCGTGTTTTTTGTGGCGACGGCGAACATTCCGCACGGCCCAGGATTGATTGCAGTCAGTTGGGCGGTGGGGCTGATCATTCTGCTGGATTTCTCGGCTCGGATGTGGATCGCGAAAGACCGCAAGAAGCTGCTGTTCAAAATCTACACGCTTGCGGATCTGGTCGTGATCGCCTCGCTGATCCTTGACCCCTTCCTGACCGGCAGCCTTGCGTTCCTGCGGATTCTACGCGCGCTGCGGCTGATCCATTCCTATCACCTGTTGCATGATCTGCGCCGCGACAGTGAGTTTTTCCGAACCCACGAGGATGCGGTCATCGCGGCCGTGAACCTGCTGGTGTTCATTTTCGCAACATCCACCGCCGTACTGGTTTTCTATATCCCCGAGGACAGCCAGACCCCGTATATCGATGCGCTGTACTTCACGATGGCGACACTGACCACGACGGGTTTCGGCGACATTACACTGAACTCTCCGGGCGGCAAGCTGTTTTCCGTGTTCATAATGGTGGTCGGTGTGGCGCTTTTCGTGCGGCTGGCTCAGGCCATTTTCATGCCACAGAAAGTACGCCACAAATGTCCCAATTGCGGCCTGTTTCGGCACGACCCGGATGCCGTCCACTGCAAGCACTGCGGTGAGACACTGCGGATCAAAACCGGCGGTGTCGGCTAGAGCAGGGCGGCAACGGCCAGCAGGAAAGCAACCTCGGACAGCTGTTGAGAAGCCCCCAGGATATCACCGGTCTGACCGCCAATCTTGGTTTTGGCTATGATTGCCAGACCCACGGTTGCGGCTGCCGCACAGGCGACGGGCAGAAGGGCGGTCCAGCCCAGAAGGGCCAGAGAAAAAACGAAAGCCAGCCCGAGACCGGCTGCAACCGACAAAGGCGGAGGAGCGCCGACGCTATGGCTCAGACCGCTGCCGCGGGCGTTCGGCAGGCCCGCCATCAGTGGTGGCATCACCGCTCGGGAAATCACAGCCGCCGCCAGTATTCCGGCCGGACTTCCTGCCGCCAGTAGTGTTGCGACCGCCGAGATCCTGAGCAGTTGAATGACCAACAAGGCCAACACCCCGTAGGTGCCGATATGGCTGTCCTTCATGATCTCGAGTCTGCGTTCGGGTGTATATCCGCCCCACAGCCCGTCCGCGGTGTCGGCCAGCCCGTCCTCGTGCATGGCGCCGGTCGCTGCGATCAGAACGGCGACAGCAAGGACTGCGCCGACTGTCCCGGAAAGGCCCACGGCCATCGCAGACCAGCCTACGATGCAGCCCAAGCCGCCAACGACCAGCCCGGCCGCAGGATAGGCCCAAGCGGCTTTGGACTGTCGCTCGAAGAGCGATTTGGGCAGCACGGGCAGTGGCAGCCGTGTCAAAAGAACCAGAACCAGCGGCACGTCCCATGGCGAAAAGGTTCGAGTGTCGTTTTTGTGCACTTGCGCGCCTTTCGAGGGGTTGTTGCTTTGCCTGCTTCGGTTAAACACGCAGGACCACTCCGATGCAACGAGGCTTTGAATGCTGCCTGAACTCAATGATCTGAATACCTTCCGCGACGCCTTGCGCAATGTCCCGGGCCCGGATGAGGCTGCAAAGCAAGGGGCTGCCGACCGCAACGGACAGCTGACCAAGCCGCCGGGTGCGTTGGGCCGGCTCGAAGATCTGGCGATCTGGTATGCCGGTTGGCGCGGGGATGCCCGACCGCAGATTGAGGCACCTCAGGTGATTGTATTTGCCGGCAATCACGGCGTGACGGCGCAGGGTGTTTCGGCCTTTCCGCCCGAAGTTACGGTTCAGATGGTCATGAACTTCGAGCACGGAGGCGCGGCCATCAACCAACTGGCCAAGGCGGCCGGGGCCAAGATGACGGTACACGCGCTGGACCTGGATCGGCCGACGGCCGACTTCACAAAGGCCCCGGCAATGTCCGAGGACGAGCTTCTGACCGCTTTGCAGACCGGCTGGAACGCCGTTGATCCCACCGCAGACCTTCTGGTCGTGGGCGAAATGGGCATTGGTAACACCACCCCTGCAGCGGCCATCGCCTGCGCGTTGTTTGGCGGAGAAGCCGCCGATTGGACCGGGCGCGGAACCGGTGTGGACGATGCTGGCCTTGCCAACAAGACGCGCGTCGTGGCCGAAGGTGTTGCGCTGCACAGAGCATCGGACGACGGGCTTGAGATCCTGCGGTGTTTGGGAGGGCGCGAGATCGCGGCCATGGCAGGGGCCATTGCAGCCGCTCGAATTCTGCGCATCCCGGTCATTCTGGATGGGTTCATCTGCACCTCGGCTGCGGCTTGCCTCGATCGTCTGGCGCCGGGCACGCTGGACCATGCCGTTGCTGGCCACCAGAGTGCGGAAGGTGCGCACGCAGCCATGCTGACCAAGCTGGACAAAGCGCCCTTGCTGAGCCTCGGGCTGCGGCTGGGCGAAGGGTCGGGGGCTGCGCTGGCCATCAACATCCTGAAAAGCGCCGTCGCTTGCCATTCGGGTATGGCCACTTTTGCCGAAGCCGGTGTGTCGGACGGTTGAGCTCGGCTGACCCGGGAGATCCCCGGGTTAGGCCGACTTCTTTTCGTTCTTTTCGGCCAGTTCCAGCAGGGCGGTCTCCAGGTCTTTCTCCAACTCGCGCGCGCGTTCGATGTACTTCTTATTCTCGGCTGTCGGCATGCCGGGAACCCAGAGTTCGGCCAGTTCGCGAATTGCCTGCCGATCGTGATGATAGAAGGTCTGCTGTGCTTGCGCGGCCTCGTATTCGCTCAAACCAATGTTCTCCAGCACATAACGCCCGGCCCGCAGAGAGCTGTCGAACAGCTCACGCACGATGTCATCAGCGCCGGCCTGATACAGCTCGTATACATGGGTCCGGTCATGCGCGCGCGCGACGATGTGAAGGTCGGGGCGCTGCCGGCGGGCGTAGCCGACCAATCGGGTCACTTCCTTGCGGTTGTCCATCGCAGCCACCAAAACGGAAGCCTTCTCAAGACCTGCGGCCCGCAGCAACTCGGGGCGCGTCGGATCACCCAAGAATCCTTTGACGCCGAAACGACGCATCAGTTGGATCGTTTCGATATTGTGGTCCAGCACCACCGTCTTGAACCCGCTGGCGCGCACCAGCCGGTTGACGATCTGTCCGAACCGCCCAATTCCCGCAATGATGACGGGTCCTTTTTCGTCTATTTCCTCGGGTTCAACCTCGGGTGAGTTGTCGCGGATGTGGCGCGAAAGGTAGTCATAGATGATGAACAGAAGCGGTGTGATCAGCATCGTCAGGGCAATGATCATCAACAGCTTCTGCGACAGGGCCGGGGGAATGACATTTTGCTTGGTCGAAAAGGCCAGCAGCACGAAGCCGAACTCACCCGCCTGAGCCAAACCCAGCGTGAACAGCCAATGGTCGCGGCCGCGCAACTTGAATGCACGACCAACGGCATACAGGATCAGGCCCTTGACCAGGATCACCAATAGGGCCAGCCCGATCAGGTCGAACGGGTCGTTGAAAAAGTACCCTATGTCGATCCCGGCCCCGACCGTGATGAAGAACAGGCCCAGCAGCAATCCCTTGAACGGCTCAAGGTCGCTTTCCATTTCGTGCCGGAACTCGGAACTGGCAAGAACGACGCCAGCGAGGAAGGCGCCCAACGCCGGGGACAGGCCCACCAGCGTCATCAGGAACGAGATCCCTACTACGATCATCAGGGCCAACGCCGTGTACATCTCGCGCAGGCGGGTGGTGTGGATGAATCGGAACAAGGGACGGGTCAGGTAGACGCCGACTACGATCACGAATGCGATCGCGCCCAATGTCACCAGCGTCACCGCCCATCCGGGCAGGCCATCGACCAATGATAATGTATGGTGCGCGTCGCCGTGCCCGTCGCCGCCGCGCGTGATTGATCCGTCATCCTCGATAAAGATGCTGGCCGGCATGGCCAACAGCGGCAGAAACGCCAGGATCGGGATCACGGCGATATCCTGCGTCAGAAGGACCGAGAACGTGGATCGTCCGCCGTTTGTGCGCATCAAGCCCTTTTCCGACAGCGTCTGCAGCACGATGGCAGTTGACGATAGAGACAGTGTAAGTCCCACGGCCAAGGCAACTGACCACGGTTGACCAGTGTAGAAGGTAACTGCTCCAATCACGACCGTAGAGACCGAGATCTGTAGTCCGCCAAGCCCCAACAACCGGTGTCGCATATCCCAAAGTGCGCGGGGCTCAAGCTCGAGCCCGATCAGGAACAGCATCATGACGACGCCAAATTCCGCGACATGCTGCAAGTCCTTGGTTTCCGCACCCACGAGCCCAAGGATCGGGCCGATGGCGATACCGGCGGCGAGATATCCGAGGACAGACCCCAGCCCAAGCCGCGCCGACAGGGGGACGGCGATCACGGCGGCTGCCAGATAGATCGAAGCCTGATACAGGAACTCGTTCATCTTCTTCCTTTCCTTGCCGTCAGGTCGGCAGCGGAGCGTCGCGTTTCAGCTGGTCCATCACGATCTGGCTTTGCACCCGTGCCACCGCAGGATGGGGCAGTATCACCTCGTGAAGCAAGGTGTTCAGCGCGGAAAGATCCTCGCAATAGACATGGAGCAGATAGTCTGCCTCGCCAGTCATCGTCCAGGCGCTGGTGATTTCCGGGCGGGTTTCCACCATGCGCGCAAAACTTGATGATTGTTCGGGGCCGTGGGTGCCGAGGTGAACCTGTACGAATCCCTGAACCTGCAGCCCAAGTTTGCGCGGGTCGAGCCGCGCCGCGTAGCCAGTGATATAGCCCTCGGCCTCCAGCCGCTGACGGCGGCGCCCGGCCTGACTGGGGGACAGGTTCAGCATTTCGCCCAACTGATGCGCGGTCAGGTGCGCGTCTTTTTGCAGCGCGGCCAGAAGGCGAGTATCGGTTGCGTCCAGCATGTGCGGAGATTCTCACAATTTTCGGGTTTTGGTGCGGAGATTTCGCAGGCTTCTGTAGTTTACATGAAAAGAATGCGCAAAAACAGCGCTGAAAAAGGCGTATTCTTGAATCAGCAAAGAATTTCCTGTTTCAAGAGGACAAGCCATGGGCCCTTTCCCGCACAACGCCCCGAAATCCGTGATCAGCGCCGAGAACCCTGCCGGCACCGACGGCTTCGAATTCGTCGAATTCGCCCATCCCGAGCCGCAGGAACTGCGCTATCTTTTCGCCAAAATGGGTTTCGAAATGGTTGCCCGCCATAAGGACAAGCCGTCGATCGAGCTGTGGCAGCAGGGCGACATCACCTATATTCTAAATGCTGATCCCGACAGTTTTGCCGCGAAATTCGTGGCCGAGCACGGCCCCTGCGCCCCGTCGATGGGGTGGCGCGTGGTCGATGCGCAAAAGGCGTATGACCATGCGGTGTCGAAAGGGGCCGAGCCCTATGAGGGCGCCGACAAAACCATGGACGTGCCCGCGATCAAGGGCATCGGCGGGTCGCTGATCTATTTCATCGACCAGTATTACGAAACCTCGCCCTACAATCAGGAATTCGAGTGGCTGAAGCAGTCTAAGCCGCGCGGCGTCGGTTTCTATTACCTCGATCACCTGACGCACAATGTTTTCAAGGGCAACATGGACAAGTGGTTCAAGTTCTACGGCGATCTGTTCAACTTCCGCGAAATCCGTTTCTTTGACATCCAGGGCAAATATACCGGCTTGCTCAGCCGTGCATTGACCTCGCCCTGCGGCCGTATCCGGATTCCGATCAACGAAGACCGTGGCGAGACCGGTCAGATCGTATCCTACTTGAAGAAGTACAAAGGCGAGGGCATCCAGCACATCGCCGTCGGCAGCGAGAACATCTATGACTCGACCGATGCAATCGCTGAACGCGGCCTGAAGTTCATGCCCGGTCCCAACGATGCCTATTATGATATGTCCTTCGACCGCGTGAAGGGCCATGACGAGCCGGTGGACCGCATGAAAAAGCACGGCATCCTGATCGACGGTGAAGGCGTGGTGGACGGCGGCGAGACCAAGATCCTGCTGCAGATCTTCTCGAAAACCGTGATTGGTCCGATCTTCTTCGAGTTCATCCAGCGCAAGGGTGATGACGGCTTTGGCGAGGGCAATTTCAAGGCTCTGTTCGAGTCGATCGAGCGCGAACAGATTGAATCCGGAGAGATTTCTGCCGCCTGAAGAAGACCCAGAATTTGGAACCCAGCCTACCGGGTTCCAATTTTCCGAAACGCGGCGCGCTTTACCCGCGCGGCATCTTCAACGTGACGTTGCGGCCGCCTTTCTGATAACGAAGCTCGCTGTCGCCAATCGCGACGACTTTGCCGCCGTCAATCCGATCTCCCACTTTCAGCTTCTTGTACCGACCGCTTGGTAGCCGGACCAAGGCACGCCGATTGGCCGGCGTACCGTAAACGCCGATCAGGTTCAGACGCCGCAGATTCAAAGCATTGTCAATCGTGGCTTGGCGCGCCACCGAGGCCCGGCTGGGTATCTTGGGTGCGACGGTTGTGGGTTTGAACGATCCCGCTTCATCGTCATCCGCCTTTGCTACCGCTGCGGTCGACCCCAGAGTGGCCGAGCCGGTTGTTGCTTTTCGGGCCGCCAGAGCGGCCACGGTCGACGGACGAACGCGGGGGCGAGGGACGCGCACCACGGCCAATGCGGTTGGCGTGCGGTCCACCGCCTCGCGCTCTTGGATAGACGCCGGCCTGGATTTCGGACGAATGACCGCCAGCTCGTCCACCGTCCGGCCGCCCAACTGCCCACGCTCAAAGTTCTCAACCAGCGTTTCAGGGCGCAGGCGCGGACGCAGGCCGGCCAGCCTTGTGTCGTCGTCTGTGACAGTCGGGTCGGTTTCGAACCTGACCGGCACCTGGGGGGGAACCGACGATGGGCGGCCGAGGAACACGAGGATGCCGTCCGGGTTCAACGTCCCTTCGGGTGTCGGAGTGACAAGGCCACGGTCATCAAGGTCAAAACGACTGCCCGCGGCATTGGGCAGACCAACAGTGGCCACCGGCTCGTCGGTATCAAAGCTCTCTTCGGCAGGAAGCGCCACGGCATCCTGCGACAGCTCCGCGTGATCGACGGACGACAGGTATACGTCCTCGGGCACCTCGGGGTCTGGCACCGGCAGCGGATCGGGCGCGGTGATCGTCAGGCCAGAGGCTTCTTCGAAATCCTCGACACTTTCCGGATCGCGTTCGACCTGCTCGACGGGCGAGGGCGCAACATTCAATGCTTCCAGAATTGCCTGATCCGTCGGCGTCAATTCGGGGGGCGTGGGTGTCTCCGGCTCGACCAGGGGCGTGCTGGCTTCAAACGTCAGGTCTTCGTCGGCCATTGCCTCGGGGTCGGGCGTGTCCTCGGGCTCAGGAGCGACTTCTGCAAGTCCTTCAGCTTCGGTCTTGGTCAGCGGTGGGGCAGCGATAGAAACTGGCGCAGGTGCCGTTTCGACGACCGGCGCAGTCGCCACAGGGCTGCCAGTTTCGTCTGACCCCGACCAGATCAATGCGACAACGGCCAACGCGACGGCGCCCGCCGCAGCGGCACCAATGTAGCGAACCGGTATGCCGGAGTTTGATGCCGCAGGATTCTGTGAGGCGGTTTCAGTCGCTTCTATCGGCGATACGAATACGTCCGGCTGAGCCGGGTCAGCAATCGGATGCGCCTGAGGCGAGGGGGCCGGATCGGGTTCCGATGCCTGCGAAGCTTGAGGCGCGGGATCTGCGTCTTCGGCCGGCGCGACAGTATCAATCTCCTCGGCCGGTGGCTCGGGCGGTTGTGTGACGGATGTCGCGCGCTCAGCAAACTCGAACTCTCCGGTACCGGTCCAAGGCGCATCGGGGGCCAGTGTTGCAGCGAACCGAACAGGCACGAACCCGTAGCGACTGGCAAAGGCTCGGGCCTCTTCTACTGTCTCTTTCGCCACCGCAGCTACCAGAAGATCCGACCCATCCGCACGGAGGTCATACATCAACTCGGCAATCTCACAGCCCGTGGCCTGAGCCAATTCCGCCTCGACCACTTGCGTCACGTCGGAGTCGTCTGGGCTGGCGACCGTGAGGTAGCGCACGTGGTCCGAAGGAATCACGACCGTACAGCTCAGGTCATTGGCCAGCGCGAAACCTCGACCGCGAAGCTCGTTCAGCTGTTCGGAAAAATCCGGCGCGTCCAGTGATACGGTACCGATGCCAAACCATTCGTCATCCGAATGGTGCAGCAGAGTGATCCCGTTATCCGAAAGAGACAGCGCAAAAGCGGGTTTCATTATTCAAGGGTGCCGTAATTGTCTGAACCAAAGCAAACGCCCTTGCGTCCGCGCACCGAGATTAAAGCAGGAACCCGCCGAGGGAAAGGAAAAGGCAAAATCTCCCCTTGTCCGGCGAAGGCTTGCCAACCCATCTTTGATCTCAGAAAACAGGAGAGATCACATTGAAGACATTTGCTTTTTTGGCGGCGGTATTGGCGGCGACAGTTGCCGTGGCCGCCCATGCGGAAGAACGTCGCATCCAGGTTTATGGGACCGGAACAGCCGAGGCCGCGCCGGATATGGCAACCATCACGGTGGGGGTGACAAATCAAGACGCGCAGGCTTCGGCAGCAATGCAGGCGACCTCGGACGCGGTTGCCACCGTCCTGAGCCGCCTGAGTGAGATGGGGATCGAATCGCGCGACCTGCAGACCCGCGATCTGTCTCTGTCCCCGGTCTGGTCCGGACGGGGCAACGCGGATGGCGAAGCACCGAGGATCACGAGCTTCGTTGCGTCGAACCGTGTGTTCGTGCGGGTCAGAAATCTGGATGATCTGGGGCAGATCATGGATGCGGTCATTCAGGATGGTGCGAATGATTTTGGTGGTTTGACCTTCACAGTTCAGGATCCCAAGCCGCTTGAAGCGAAGGCGCGCGCCCAAGCCGTCGCCGATGCGACAGCCAAGGCCGAACAATTGGCTCAGGCCGCCGGTGTCACCTTGGGTTCAGTCGTGTCGATCAACGAGCAGGGAGGGGGCATTCGCCCAATGCCCCAGATGCGCGAGATGGCCATGGCCGATTCGGGCGGGGTACCGGTCGCCGGTGGCGAGGTTTCGGTTTCGGTCACCGTGTCGATGGAGTTCGACATTTCCGAGTGACCTCAGCTTTCGCTGCGGGCCGTCAGCGGTTTCCGCTGTTGGCCCGTGGCATCGAAATTCTCAGGTGACAGCCAGGTTTCGAACGCCTGCCGGATGCGTGGCCAGTCCGTGTCGACGATCGAAAACCACGCCGTGTCGCGGTTGCGCCCCTTGTAATGGGTGGCTTGCCGAAATTCGCCTTCAAAGACAAAACCCAACCGTTCGGCGGCCCGGCGCGACGGGGCATTCAGCGCATCGCATTTCCATTCGTAGCGGCGATAGCCCAACTCATCGAACACGCGGCGCATCATCAGAAACATCGTTTCGGTCGCGACCGGCGTGCGCTGCATCAACGGCGAGAAATGGATGTGTCCCACCTCAATCGCGCCCGCATTGCGGTCGATACGCAGGTAGGACGCCATCCCGACGGGCTGTCCGTCTTGGTCCAGAACCGTGTGGAACAGCGGATCGTCCCCCGTGCAGGTTTGGGCCAACCAGGCGGCGAACTCGGCTTGCGAGTCGAACGGGCCGTAGGGCAGGTAGGTCCAGTTGCGCCTGTCGGTATCGGCGGCAAACGCCCGGAACAGGCCGGGCGCATGCGCATTCATATCCAAGGGCACCACGCCGCAAAACCGCCCCTGCATGGGCGCACGGGGCGGGGCCGGGCGCGGAAACTCCCCCGCAACCGGCAGGCCCACGGGCTGGCCCAATGCATTGATCCGGTGCCCTGGCATTTCGGACTAGGCGCAAGCCTTGGACAGCGCCTGATCAAGATCGGCGATCAGATCGTCGGCATCCTCGATCCCGATCGACACCCGCACCACGTTCGGTCCGGCGCCGGCGGCCTCTTGCTGTTCGGGGGTCAGTTGCCGGTGCGTGGTCGAGGCCGAATGGATGATCAGCGACCGCGCATCGCCCAGGTTGGCGACGTGGCTGAAGATTTCCAGCGCGTTCACCAGCTTGACGCAGGCGTCATAGCCGCCCTTGACCGCAAAGGTGAACAGGGCCCCGGCGCCTTTGCGGTAATGCTTCTTGACCCGGTTGTGATATGGCGACGAGGGCAGGCCCGCATAGGTCACATAGTCCACGCGGTCGTCTTTCTCGAGCCAGGCGGCGATCTTTTCGGCGTTTTCGACATGGCGCTGCATGCGCAGGCTCAGCGTCTCGATCCCCATCAGCGTGTAATGCGCCGCCTGCGGGTTCATCGTCATGCCCAGATCGCGCAGGCCCACGGCGATACCGTGGAAGGTGAAGGCCAGCGGGCCGAAGGTTTCGTGGAACTTGAGGCCGTGATAGGCAGGCTCCGGCGCGCTGAGCGAGGGAAACTTGTCATTGGCGGACCAGTCGAACTTGCCCGAATCCACGATGCAGCCGCCGGTCACCGTGCCATTGCCGGTCAGGTACTTGGTGGTCGAATGCACGACCAGCGTGGCGCCATGCTCGATCGGGCGGCACAGATAGGGGGTGGCCGAGGTGTTGTCGACGATTAGCGGAATACCGGCGGCATCGGCCACATCGGCCAGTGCGCGGATATCGGTGACATAGCCGCCCGGATTGGCGATGGATTCGCAGAACACCGCGCGGGTATCGTCGTCGATGGCGGCCTTCACCGCATCCAGATCATCGGTATCGACGAACTTGGCTGTCCAGCCAAAGCGCTTGATGGTCTGGCTGAACTGCGTGACCGTCCCGCCATACAGCCGGGTCGAGGCGACCACGTTGCAGCCCGGCCCCATCAGCGGGAACAGCGCCATGATCTGCGCCGCGTGCCCCGAAGAGCAGCACACCGCGCCAACGCCACCTTCCAGCGTCGCCACCCGTTCCTGCAGAACTGCCACCGTGGGGTTGGTCAGGCGCGAGTAGATATAGCCGACCTCTTGCAGGTTGAACAAAGCGGCCGCGTGATCGGCATCGCGGAACACATAGGCCGTGGTCTGATAGATCGGGGTCTGGCGCGCGCCGGTCGCCGGATCAGGGCGGGCGCCCGCGTGAATTTGCAGCGTGTCAAAACCATAGGTGGGGCCGTCGGACATCCGTCACTCTCCTGTTGGGAATATGCGTCGCAGAATCTCTAGGCGATTGCCGGGCCCGGCACAATGTCCGCGTCAGCGCAGCCACAGCCCCTTGTTCTTGATGACCTTGCGGATGGCCTGTTCGCGCTGGGGCAGGTTGTCCCGGTCGAACATGGCGCGGATCTTGGCGCCCTTGCCCTGATAAACCAGCCGTTTCAGCGGATCATAGTTCTTGAGCACCTTCTTGACCTTGTTGGGCGCGGCAACGGTTTCCAGCACCTCGACCACCCGGTCGCTTTCGCGCGCATAGAGCAGCGGGAACAGGCGATAGTGGCAGCTGACCGAGCCATCCAGCAGGCCCACGGGCAGAACATCGCGCCCGCCGCCAAGCGCGTGGACGACCAGCGGAAGCGCCGCCTGATCCAGCCACGGGTCCAGGTTCTGGCCGGTCAGGGCGGGGATCTCTTCATCCCGGATCGTGCGCGCATAGTCCAGAAACCGTGCGCCGAATTGGCGGGGGCATTTGTAGAAGAAATAGCCCGCATTGAAATACAGGTACCGCCGCCAGTATTCCGCCGGTTGGGTCGGGTCGATCGAGCTTTGGAAATCCAGCCCGAACCGGTCATAAAGCGCCCGCCAGATGCCGTCGAAGCCAGGCCCGTACAGGGTTGGCTTGGGCCAGGTGCCCTCGACCTTCTGCGATGCGCCGGGCCGGTCGAAATCGAACGGCACCGCGGCTAGGTCGCCGGTGATCAGCGTGTCGGTGTCGAAGAACACAAAGGGCTCACCCTCGGGCAGGGCAGCCAGCGCTTCGATCTTGTTGCCGTAGGGATAGCTTTCGCCGAACACCTCGGACGAAAAGGGCAGGATCTCGGCATCGAGCTGTTTCAGCGCCTTCAGAACATCCTCGTTGCGGATGCTCGGGTCCTGACTCCAGCGCGGGCCGGGTTGTGGAACGCCCACGAACAGGCGGCCCGAAAATCCGGGCGCGGAATGGCGCAGCGAGGCGGCGAACAGAACGGCTTCGTATTGTAGGCGGTTGTTCTGCCCGATGATCAGGATGTTGAATTTCTGCCGGTCTGCCTGCATCTGCGCCTTCCGTTCGGGGCGCTTGCCCGCCCCTTGCCGTTGGTTTCGACCTACAGCATCGCGGAACCTGCGTCAAAACCGTTGACGCCCCGTGTTTGAAATCGGGCCCGGCGCGCCCATGTTGATGGAGAGGATCAGACAGGAGCGCGACATGCGGATCAATGCGGATTTCACCCAGCGGGTGGCGGTTCACTTCGACCAGACCGAGTGGGTGGCCTCGCCCGCCGAAGGGGTCGAGCGCAAGATGCTGGACCGGATCGGCGACGAGGTGGCGCGCGCCACGACCATCGTGCGCTTTGCCCCCGGCAGCGCCTTTGCCGCCCACACCCATGACGGGGGCGAGGAATACCTGGTTCTGGACGGCGTGTTCCAGGACGAGACCGGAGATTTCCCGGTGGGCAGCTATGTCCGCAACCCGCCGACCTCGTCGCATACGCCCTCGGCCAGCCAAGGCGCGACGATCCTGGTCAAACTGCACCAGTTCGACCCGAACGACCGCACCACCGTGCGCCGCTCGATCAACGGTGCGGACCACGTGCCGCTGTTCAAGGACGACCATGAAGCGGTCGAAATGCGCAGTTGGCCGCCGGGTCAGGTCGTGCCGATTGACGCGCCCGGCGGGGCCGAGGTCTTCGTGATCGACGGCGGTTTCACCGAACAAGGCGAGGAATTTGCGCGATGGGACTGGCTGCGGCTGCCGCCCGGAACGCGCACCGAATTGGGGGCAGGACCGGATGGCGCCCGCGTCTGGGTGAAATCAGGGCACCTGTCCGGCATGGTCTGAGGCCGGTTTCGCCTGAAAAACAGGCAAGTGCCGCCAAAAACCGGGTCATTCGGCCCGGTTTTCTCTTTTTTGACCAATTGGCAAATTTTACCAATTGATAAAATTTTTGTTTGTGGCAAGCTGGTCTCAATAACAAACATATCTACAGGGAGTAGAGTGATGGCACAGGGCCAGATGGCACCCGGCATCGTCGCCGGACGGCTTTCCAGCGATGAGCTGACCTCGAATTTCACCGATCTGCATCCGCCTCTGGCGCCGCACGAGGCTGCTGTGGCGGCCGATCGGTGTTATTTCTGCTATGACGCGCCGTGCGTGACGGCCTGCCCGACCGACATCGATATTCCGCTGTTCATCCGGCAGATTCAGGCGGGACAACCGGAATCGGCGGCCAAGACGATCCTCGATCAGAACATTCTGGGCGGCATGTGCGCCCGTGTGTGTCCGACCGAAACGCTGTGCGAGGAAGCCTGCGTGCGCGAAACAGCCGAGGGCAAGCCGGTCGAGATCGGGCGCTTGCAGCGGTATGCGACCGACACGCTGATGCAGGCCGGTGTGCACCCGTTCACACGCGTGGCCCCCACCGGCAAGACCGTTGCCGTGATCGGGGCAGGGCCGGCGGGGCTGGCCTGTGCGCATCGGCTGGCGATGTTGGGCCATGACGTGGTTATCCATGAGGCGAAACCCAAACCCGGCGGGCTGAACGAATACGGGATCGCCGCCTACAAGGCGACCAATGACTTTGCCCAGGCCGAGGTGGACTGGCTGCTAAAGATCGGCGGCATCGCGATCGAAACCGGATCGGTCCTGGGCGACACGATCTCGTTGGACGGATTGTTGGAGGCCTACGACGCGGTCTTCCTGTCAATCGGCCTTGCAGGCGTCAACGCCTTGCGCGCGCAAGGGTCGGACAAGGACGGCGTCAGGAATGCTGTCGACTTCATCGCAGATGTTCGGCAAGCATCCGATTTGGCAAAACTGCCGGTAGGCCGAAATGTGGTGATTATCGGCGGTGGAATGACGGCCGTGGATGCCGCGGTGAAATCCAAGCTGCTGGGGGCCGAACATGTGACCATCGCCTATCGCCGCGGTCGTGACGCAATGGGCGCCAGTCGCTACGAACAGGATCTGGCCGCATCCCACGGCGTCCGAATTCTGTGCAACGTCCAGCCCGTTGCCATCCATGGCAACGGAGCGGCGGCCGAGATCGAATTGGAGTATACTGCCACCGTAGATGGCACGTTGACCGGCACGGGCGAAACCATTCGCCTGCCTGCGGATCAGGTTCTGAAGGCCATCGGTCAAACCTTGGATGGTGCTCCGGAAGGTTTGGAACTCGACGGCAACAAGATCGCCGTTGACGCTACCGGCCGCACCTCGGTTCCCGGGGTCTGGGCCGGCGGAGACTGTGCCGCAGGTGGCGAGGATCTGACCGTGACCGCAGTGGCCGAGGGCCGCGATGCCGCGATGGACATTCACGCCAGCCTGAGTGCCTGAGCGAGGCGTCGGCGCGTGAATATGTGTGACAAGACGAAGATGCATCTTCGCATCAGGGAGGCCGGATAAATGGCTGATTTAAAAACGAACTTTCTGGGCATCGAAAGCCCCAACCCCTATTGGCTGGCCTCGGCGCCGCCGACCGACAAGGAATACAACGTCCGCCGCGCCTTCGAGGCCGGATGGGGCGGCGTCGTGTGGAAAACGTTGGGATCCGAAGGGCCGCCGGTGGTCAACGTGAACGGCCCCCGTTACGGGGCGATCTACGGGGCCGACCGGCGTCTGCTGGGCCTCAACAACATCGAACTGATCACCGACCGACCGCTCGAGGTGAACCTCGAGGAGATGGCCCGCGTCAAGGCGGATTACCCGGATCGCGCCCTGATCGCCTCGATCATGGTGCCGTGTGAGGAGGAGGCCTGGAAAGCCATCCTGCCGCGCGTCGCTGAAACCGGCGCCGACGGGATCGAGTTGAACTTCGGCTGCCCGCACGGGATGAGCGAGCGCGGCATGGGCTCGGCCGTGGGGCAGGTGCCCGAATACATCGAAATGGTCACCCGCTGGTGCAAGAAATACTATGACCGCCCGGTGATCGTGAAGCTGACGCCCAACATCACGGACATTCGCAAGCCGGCGGCTGCGGCCAAGAATGGCGGGGCCGATGCGGTGTCGCTGATCAACACGATCAACTCGATCACCAGTGTCAATCTGGACACGTTCAGCCCTGAGCCTTCGATCGACGGCAAAGGCAGCCACGGCGGCTATTGCGGCCCGGCGGTCAAGCCCATCGCCCTGTCGATGGTCTCCGAGATCGCCCGCGCCGAGGCGACCCAAGGCCTGCCGATCTCGGGCATCGGCGGGGTGACCACATGGCGCGACGCGGCCGAGTTCATGGCGCTGGGCTGTGGCACGGTGCAGGTGTGTACCGCGGCGATGACCTTTGGGTTCAAGATCATCGACGAACTGACGGCGGGCCTGTCGCAGTGGATGGACGAGAAGGGATACTCCAACGTCTCGGAAATCGTCGGGCGGGCCGTCCCGAACGTGACCGACTGGCAGTATCTGAACCTGAACTACGTCGCCAAGGCCAAGATCGATCAGGATCAGTGCATCAAGTGCGGCCGCTGCTATGCGGCCTGCGAGGATACCAGCCATCAGGCCATTTCGATGTCGCCCGACCGCTTGTTCGAGGTGATCGACGAGGAATGCGTGGCCTGCAACCTGTGCGTGGATGTCTGCCCGGTCGAGGGCTGCATCTCGATGGTGCCGATGGCGGCGGGCGAGGTCGATCCGCGCACCGGCAAGGTGGTTCAGTCGGACTATGCCAACTGGACGACCCACCCGAACAACCCGATGGCCAAGGCCGCCGAGTGACCGGCGTCAGATCACCAAAAGGGGCCGCGCTGCGGCCCTTTTTTCATGGGGTCAGCAATTTACGGTACAGGGTGTCGATGAAAGGCGCGGCCCCTTCGAACGGGTCTTCGTCGCCCAGGATCGCGCGCACCTGAACATCAAAATCCGCATAGTGCTGGGTCAGCGCCCAGATCGAAAAGATCAGGTGATGCGGGTGCAGGCGGGCGATTTTTCCCTGGTCCATCCAGTGCGTCAGAATGGTTGCCTTCTGATCGACCAGCGCCTTCAGATCGTTCGACAGGGCGTCATGGATGCGAGGCGCGCCCTGCACCAGTTCGTTCGCGAACAAGCGGCTTTCGCGCGGCAACTCGCGGCTCATCTGCAGCTTGCGCTTGATGTACGAGAGGATCTCCTCCATCGGCTCGCCGTTTTCGTCAAGGTCGTGCAACGGCGCCAGCCAAGTATCTAGCAGTCCGGATAGAAGCGCAGTGTGGATCGCCTCTTTTGACGGGAAATAATACAAAAGGTTCGGCTTGCTCAGCCCGGCTTCGGCCGCGATCTGATCGACGGTCGCCCCGCGAAAGCCGTGGGCCGAAAACACGTTCAGCGCGGCCTCGAGAATCGCGGCGCGGTTCTTTTTCTGAATTCGGGTCGGGGCGCGGTCTTTGGGCATGTATGCAGGGCGTCTCTTTTTCGAACAAGCAGGTGTTGAATATGCCGATTTTTGCATCGGTGCGATGCAATTTCTTGACTGATGTCGAACCCGTGATAGCGTGAGTTTGACCAGATGGTCAAATCAAGACACCAAAAGCGAGCCAAATCGCAAGCAACAGGGAAGACGAACATGGCAGCTCCGGCGCAGAATCTCAGGATCAACGGCGACAGGTTGTGGGACAGCCTGATGGAGATGGCCAAGATCGGCCCGGGCGTTGCCGGCGGCAACAACCGCCAGACCCTGACCGACGAGGATGCCGAGGGCCGCGCGCTATTCCAGAAATGGTGCGAAGAGGCCGGCTGTACCACGGGCCTTGACCAGATCGGCAACATGTTCGCCATACGCCCCGGCACCGACCCCGATGCGCTGCCGGTCTATGTCGGTTCGCACCTGGATACGCAGCCGACGGGCGGCAAGTATGACGGGGTGCTGGGGGTTCTGGGCGCGCTCGAGATCATTCGCACCCTGAACGATCTGGGCATCAAGACCAAACACCCGATCGTGGCCACCAACTGGACCAACGAGGAGGGCACGCGGTTCGCCCCCGCCATGCTGGCTTCGGGCGTGTTCGCGGGGATGCACACGCAGGACTGGGCCTATGACCGCGAGGATGCCGAGGGCAAGAAATTCGGCGACGAATTGCAGCGCATCGGCTGGCGCGGTGACGAAGAGGTCGGGGCCCGCAAGATGCATGCCTTCTTTGAGTTGCATATCGAACAGGGCCCGATCCTCGAGGCCGAAGGCAAGGATATCGGCGTCGTCACGCATGGGCAGGGCCTCAGCTGGACCCAGGTGACCGTGACCGGCAAGGACGCGCATACCGGATCGACCCCGATGCCGATGCGCAAGAATGCCGGGCTGGCGATGGCGCGCATTCTTGAAAAAGTGGACGAGATCGCCTGGTCGCACGCGCCTCATGCCGTCGGGGCTGCCGGGCATATCGACGTCTATCCGAACTCGCGCAACGTGATCCCGGGCAAGGTGGTGTTCACGGTCGATTTCCGCTCGCCCGAGTTGGATGTCATCAAGGACATGGAGAACCGCCTGCGTGTCGCCGCCGAGGACATCGTGGATGAGATGGGCCTGCAGGTCGAGTTCGAGAAGGTCGGCGGGTTCGACCCGGTGAAATTCGACGAGACCTGCGTCGCCGCCGTACGCAACGCGGCCGAGCGGCTGGGCTATTCCCACACCAACATCATCTCGGGCGCGGGGCACGATGCCTGCTGGATCAACCGCGTGGCGCCGACCGCCATGGTGATGTGCCCCTGCGTGGATGGCCTGAGCCACAACGAGGCCGAGGAAATCAGCAAGGAATGGGCAACCGCCGGGGCGGATGTTCTGTTCCACGCGGTCGTCGAAACCGCCGAGATCGTGGAGTAGCCGGGGCCGCACGCCCCCAATCCGCCGGAAAGCCAACGGAGGCGCAACAGACGCGCCCGCAGGGAGTTGAACATGAGCACAGTCATCAAGAACGGAACCGTCGTCACCGCCGATCTGACCTACAAGGCCGACGTCAAGATCGAAGGCGGCGTGATCACCGAGATCGGGCCGGATCTGAAGGGCGACGAGCAACTGGACGCGACCGGCTGTTATGTCATGCCCGGCGGGATCGACCCGCACACGCATCTGGAAATGCCGTTCATGGGAACCTATTCCAGCGATGACTTCGAAAGCGGCACCCGCGCGGCGCTGGCCGGCGGCACCACGATGGTGGTGGATTTCGCGCTGCCGAACCCGGGCGAAAGCCTGCTGGATGCGCTCAAACGCTGGGACAACAAATCGACCCGCGCCAATTGCGATTATTCCTTCCACATGGCCGTGACCTGGTGGGGCGAGCAGGTGTTCGATGACATGAAGACCGTCATCGAACAGCGCGGCATCAACACGTTCAAGCATTTCATGGCCTACAAGGGCGCCCTGATGGTCAATGACGACGAGCTGTTTGCCTCGTTCAAGCGGCTGGCCGAGCTGGGCGGGATCGCGATGGTCCATGCCGAGAACGGCGACGTGGTGGCCGAGTTGCAGGCCAAGCTGTTGGCCGAAGGCAATACCGGCCCCGAGGCCCATGCCTATTCGCGCCCGCCGCAGGTCGAGGGCGAGGCCACCAACCGCGCCATCATGATCGCCGACATGGCCGGTGTGCCGCTCTATGTGGTGCACACCTCGTGCGAAGAGGCGCATGAGGCCATCCGCCGGGCCCGGATGCAGGGCAAGCGCGTCTGGGGCGAGCCGCTGATCCAGCACCTGACGCTGGACGACAGCGAATATGCGCATCCCGATTGGGACCACGCCGCGCGCCGGGTGATGAGCCCGCCGTTCCGCAACAAGCAGCACCAGGACAGCCTGTGGGCGGGGCTGCAGTCAGGCTCGCTGAGCGTGGTGGCCACCGATCACTGCGCCTTCACGACCGAGCAGAAACGGTTCGGCGTGGGCGATTTCACCAAGATACCCAACGGCACGGGCGGCCTTGAGGATCGGATGCCGATGCTGTGGACCCATGGCGTGGCGACCGGGCGGCTGACGCCGAACGAATTCGTGGCCGTGACTTCAACAAATATCGCCAAGATACTGAATTGCTATCCAAAAAAAGGTGCCGTTCTGGTGGGCGCAGATGCCGATCTGGTGGTGTGGGACCCGGACAAGACCAAGACCATCAGCGCGGCGACGCAGCAGTCGGCGATCGACTACAACGTGTTCGAGGGGCACGCGGTCAAGGGCCTGCCGCGCTTTACCCTGACCCGTGGACAGGTCGCGGTGCATGATGGCGAGATTCGCACGCAGGAAGGCCATGGCAAATTCGTCGCGCGCGAGGCCAACACCACCGTGAACAAGGCGCTGAGCACCTGGAAAGAGCTGACCGCCCCGCGCCCGGTAGAGCGGTCGGGCATCCCGGCGACGGGGGTATGATGCACGAAGGTTACCGAACGGGCAAAAAAGCCAAAACTTCAAGGCAGTAGGATGACATCGGAAAGCAATACCCAGCCCGTGATCGAGGCAAAGAACCTCGACCTGACCTTCCAGACCAATGACGGACCCGTGCACGCCCTCAAGGACGTGAACCTGGCGGTCGACAAGGGCGAATTCGTCAGTTTCATCGGCCCTTCGGGCTGCGGAAAAACGACCTTCCTGCGCTGTGTCGCTGCGCTGGAAACGCCTACGGGCGGCACGCTGACCGTCAACGGCATGACTCCGGACGAGGCCCGCCGGAACCGGGCCTATGGCTATGTGTTCCAGGCGGCGGGCCTGTACCCGTGGCGGACCATCGCCAAGAACATCAAACTGCCGCTCGAGATCATGGGATACTCGGCTCAGGAACAGGAAGAACGTGTAAAGAACGTTCTGGAGCTTGTTGATCTAGCAGGGTTTGGTGAAAAATTCCCATGGCAGCTTTCGGGTGGAATGCAGCAACGGGCCAGCATCGCCCGGGCACTGGCCTTCGACGCCGATATCCTGTTGATGGACGAGCCTTTCGGCGCGTTGGACGAGATCGTGCGCGATCACCTGAACGAACAGCTTCTGGCGCTGTGGGCGCGAACCGGCAAGACGATCGGTTTCGTCACCCACTCGATCCCCGAGGCGGTGTATCTGAGCACCAAGATCGTGGTGATGAGCCCACGCCCCGGGCGGATTACCGATGTGATCGACAGCCCTCTGCCCAAGGAACGGCCGCTGGACATTCGCGACACGCCCGAATTCATCGAGGTCGCGCATCGCGTGCGCGAAGGGCTGCGCGCCGGGCACGGGGACGATGTGTGATGGGCAGGGATGACATCAGACGCGCGACCGAGGCGGATGCGCCGGCCTGCGCGGCGGTGGTTTCGACCTGGGTCCGCCAGACCGAGTGGATGACGGATGAACTGCCCCAGCAGGAGTTGGAGGCGCTGATCGCGCAGGCCTTCCCAGACCGCGAGATGTGGGTCGTGGGCGAACCCGTCGATTGCTACATGTCGGTCGATCCCGCGGCGCAGAAGGTCGGCGCGCTGTATTGCCTGCGGACCGGGCAGGGCATCGGCAAGCGCCTGCTGGACCGGGCCAAACAGGGGCGCAGCTTTCTGTGGCTGACGGCCCATCAACCGAATGCCGCCGCGCAACGGTTCTATCGCCGCGAGGGTTTTGTCGAAACCGGAACCGAGGCCGCAACGCCGCCCGAGACCGTCCCCGTGGTGCGGATGGAGTGGCACGCATGAAGCAGCTTGTTGCCGTTCTGACCGTTCTGTTGGCCATCGTCGTCATCTGGTACGCGGCCTGCATTCCGATGAACATCAAGGGCGTTCTGACCGAACAGGAACGGGCCGGGGCCGAAGTGGTTCCGCCCTCGGCCAAAGACCGCCGCGACATGGGGGAAATCGGCCTGGCGCTGCGCAACAGCTTTGCCATTCCGGCGACCTGGGCGCAGGACCGGCCGCGTCTGCCCGCGCCGCATCAGGTGGGCATCGAGCTGTGGGAGACCACGGTTCAGAAGAAGATCACCTCGAAACGGTCGCTGGTCTATCACGGCTGGGTGACGCTCAGCGCGACGTTTCTTGGCTTTGCCATCGGCACGGGGCTGGGCATCCTGCTGGCGGTGGGGATCGTGCACAGCCGGGTGATGGACCTGTCGGTCATGCCCTGGGCCATCGTCAGCCAGACCATTCCCATCATCGCGTTGGCGCCGATGATCATCGTGGTGCTGTATTCGATCGGCATTCAGGGGATCATCCCCAAGGCGGTGATCTCGGCCTATCTGAGCTTCTTCCCGGTGGTCGTGGGCATGGTCAAGGGCCTGCGCAGTCCTGACGCGATGCAGTTGGACCTGCTGCGCACCTATAATGCAAGCAACGGGCAGGCGTTCTGGAAACTGCGCCTGCCGGCCTCGATGCCCTATCTGTTCGCCTCTCTCAAGATCGGGATCGCCGCGTCGCTGGTGGGGGCCATCGTCGGCGAACTGCCGACCGGCGCCGTGGCGGGGCTGGGCGCGCGTCTGCTGGCCGGCAGCTACTACGGCCAGACGGTGCAGATCTGGTCGGCGCTGTTTGCCGCGGCCATTCTTGCGGCCTGCCTGGTGGGCCTGCTGGGCCTAATCGAGCGGGCGGTGTTGAAACGCATGGGGATGGCGCAATGATGATGGTCGGTCTTGCAATCCTTTTGTGGCTGGCCGGTTGGTGGCTAAACACCCGCCTTGCCAGCGGAACCTATGCCGACGCGCGGGCGGTGCGCATTCTTGCGCCACTGATCTTCGGCCTGACCGTCATCGGGGTGTGGGAATTGCTGGTGCGCGGGCTCGAGGTGCCTCTGGTCATCCTGCCCGCGCCTTCGGTGATCTGGGACCGGTTCTGGGACAGCCTGCCGATCCTGTGGGCCGATTTCGTGCAGACCATCATCAAAGGCGCGCTCAGCGGCTATGTCATCGGGTGCGGCGCCGCCTTCCTGATGGCAATCGCCGTGGACCGGTGGGACTTCCTGCGCCTGGGCCTGCTGCCGGTGGGCAATTTCGTGGCCGCGTTGCCGATCGTGGGCACCGCGCCGATCCTGGTGATGTGGTTCGGGTTCGACTGGCACTCGAAGGCTGCCGTTGTGGTGGTGATGGTCTTCTTCCCGATGCTGGTCAACACGGTGGCCGGCCTGCGCGAGGCCACTGCAATGCAGCGTGACCTTATGGAGACCTATGCCGCAACCTATTGGCAAAGCTTTCTGAAGCTGCGGCTGCCTGCGGCCATGCCGTTCATTTTCAATGGGTTGAAAATTTCCACCACGCTGGCCCTGATCGGCGCTATCGTGGCAGAGTTCTTCGGCTCGCCCACTTTGGGCATGGGGTTCCGGATTTCGACCAGTGTCGGGCAATTGTCGCTGGACATGGTCTGGGCGGAAATCGTGGTCGCGGCGCTGGCCGGGACCGCGTTCTACGGTCTGGTCGCCATGATCGAGAAACTGGTGACCTTCTGGCACCCCTCGCAGCGGGGATAAATCATTCAAAAGACCCCGAAAACGGGGCGCAACAACAACTAGGAGAAATGAAGATGAAGAAGTTTATCAGCGGGGCAATCACGGCCCTGGCCCTGACGGCCGGATCGGCCTTTGCCGCAGACGAGGTGACGCTGCAATTGAAATGGGTCACGCAGGCCCAGTTCGCAGGCTACTACGTCGCCAAGGACAAAGGATTCTACGAAGAAGAGGGACTGGACGTCACCATCCTGCCCGGCGGCCCCGACATCGCGCCCACGCAGGTGATCGCGGGCGGTGGCGCTGACGTTACCGTGGAATGGATGCCCGCCGCGCTGGCCGCACGCGAAAAGGGCCTGCCGTTGGTCAACATTGCGCAGCCCTTCAAAAGCTCGGGCATGATGCTGACCTGCTGGAAGGACGCGGGCATTTCCTCGCCCGAGGACCTCAAGAACCGCACGCTGGGCGTCTGGTTCTTCGGCAATGAATTCCCGTTCATGAGCTGGATGAGTCAACTGGGCATCGACACCGGCGGCAAGAGCGAGAACGGTGTCGAGGTTCTGAAGCAGGGCTTCAACGTCGACCCGCTGCTGCAGCGCCAGGCCGATTGCATCAGCACCATGACCTACAATGAATACTGGCAGGTGATCGATGCCGGCGTCAGCCCCGACGAGCTGGTGACCTTCAAGTACGAAGACCAGGGCGTGGCCACGCTGGAAGATGGCCTGTACGTGCTTGAAGAAAACCTCAGCGACCCGGCCTTCGTTGACAAGATGGAACGCTTTGTGCGCGCTTCGATGAAAGGCTGGAAATACGCCGAGGAGAACCCGGACGAAGCCGCCGAAATCGTGTTGGAGAACGATGCGACCGGCGCTCAGACCGAGGAACACCAGAAGCGCATGATGGGCGAAATCGCCAAGCTGACCGCAGGTTCGAATGGCGCGTTGGATCCGGCTGATTTCGAGCGCACGGTGAACACGCTGCTGGCCGGCGGCTCGGACCCGGTGATCACTAAAAAGCCCGAAGGCGCGTGGACCAGCCAGATCACGGATGCAGCCCTGAACTGATTGGCTGTACAATGACAACAATTCAGCGCGGCCCCCTGTGGGCCGCGTTTGTTTTTGCGGATGTCGGAATTTAACTGTCTTCAGAGGCAGTTTCCTCTATTATTCCTGTAAGATTTTGCGATCCCTACGAAAATTGGTGGGTTTGGGAATAAAATGCAGGATTTTGCATCACAATTCAGCCAAGCAGGCCACTTGATCCTGACCGGGGATCCGGACCTTTGGGCGATCGTGATGCTGTCGCTGCAAGTTTCGGTGCTGGCTGTGTTGATTTCAGCCGTGATCGGGATGCCGGTTGGCGCGGCCTTGGCGGTGGCCCGCTTTCCCGGACGGCGCGCGTTGATCATTCTGATGAACGCACTGATGGGCTTTCCTCCGGTTGTCGTCGGCCTCCTGGTCTACCTGATGCTGTCCCGTTCGGGCCCGCTGGGCGTGCTGGAGCTTTTGTACACGCCAACCGCCATGATCATAGCCCAAACAGTGCTGGTAACCCCGATCGTCGCGGCGCTGACACGGCAGGTGATCGAGATGCTGGCCGAGGAATATTCGGAACAGTTGCGCTCGTTGGGAGTGTCTCGGCTGGCGTCTGTTCCCGTGCTGTTGTGGGATGCGCGTCTGGCGTTGGTGACTGCATTGCTGGCCGGGTTCGGACGAGCCATCGCCGAAGTCGGCGCGGTGATTATCGTCGGCGGCAACATCAACCACGTGACACGGGTCATGACGACGACGATTGCGTTGGAGACCTCGAAAGGCAACTTGGCCTTGGCGCTGGCCTTGGGGACGATCCTGATCGGAATTGCCGTGGCCGTGAATGCGGCAGTCAGCGCATTGACGCTTCGGACCGAGCAGGAAGGGTTGCGCCATGCGTGATCTGATGTCGGAAATGCCCAATTGTCTGCAGGCTGATGGTCTGCGAGTGGAACGAAATGGCAAGCTGTTGCTGGATGTCCCGCAGCTGATGATGGATGGTCCGGGCCCGACTTTGATCCTTGGGCCGAACGGTGCTGGCAAAAGCCTGCTGCTGCGTTGCCTGCATGGTTTGATCAAGGCCGATGCGGGGCAGGTTCTGCAGGATGGCGGAGTTCTGAATGCAGCCCACAAGGCCCGGCAGGCCATGGTGTTTCAGCAACCGGTTCTGCTGCGCCGCTCGGTGTCTGCCAATCTGGACTTTGTTTTGAAACGGTTGGGGCTCGGCAGGACTGCTCGGAAGAACCGGATCCAGGAACTTCTGGCCGAAGGAGGGCTTGAGACAAAGGCCCGGCAGTCGGCGCGCTCGCTGTCGGGTGGCGAGGCACAGCGTCTGGCCATCCTTCGCGCGCTTGCGCTTGGCCCCGAGACCCTGTTCCTGGACGAGCCCACCAGCGCCCTCGATCCCGCGGCGACCCAAATGATCGAGGCGATGATCCTGCGCGCCTCGGCCCGGGGGGTGCGGATCGTGATGGTCACCCACGACGTCGGGCAAGCCCGTCGGCTGGCGGCGGATATCGTGATGATGCAGGGCGGGCGCGTGGTCGAGCATGGCACCGCCAAACAGGTGCTGGAAGCGCCACAATGTCAGGCATCGCGCCAGTATCTGGCGGGCTGGCTGGTCACATAACAACAACCGGAGGCAATCCATGTTTCGCGCAGCAATCAAAAGCGCAATGATCCTGTTCGGGCTGTTGGCCGGTCCAGCAGCGGCCGAAGAACCATTCATTGTCGTGCAGTCCACGACATCGACGCAGAATTCCGGCCTTCTGGACTTTATCCTCCCGGGGTTCGAGGCGGAAAGCGGGATCGATGTCCGTGTTGTGGCCGTGGGGACAGGGCAGGCGATCCGAAACGCGATCAACGGCGACGGTGACGTTCTGCTGGTGCATGCCAAGCCAGCGGAAGAGCAATTCGTGGCAGACGGCTGGGGTGTCGAGCGGCGGGACGTGATGTACAACGATTTTGTCTTGGTGGGGCCGAAATCGGACCCGGCCAAGATCAAAGGCGGCGACGACGCAGTGGCCGCGTTGGCAGCGATCGCGCAGGCCAAAGCTCCGTTCGCGTCGCGCGCGGATGACAGCGGGACCCACAAGGCGGAGAAGGCTCTTTGGAGCCTGTCCGGAACGGACCCGACCTTGTCTTCGGGCGAGTGGTACCGCGAGACCGGGTCGGGCATGGGTGCGACGCTCAACCTGGCTGCGGGCATGGATGCCTATGCTCTGACCGATAGGGCCACATGGCTGTCGTTCGGCAACAAGGGAAACCTTGAGGTTCTGGTCGAAGGCGATCCTCGGTTGTTCAATCAATACGGAGTGATCCTCGTGAACCCCGAAAAGCATCCGCGGGTCCGGGCGGCCGCGGGAAGAAGGTTCATCGACTGGCTCACTGGCCCCGACGGTCAGGAAGCGATCGCGGCGTACAAATTGAACGGTGAGCAGCTCTTTTTTCCGAACGCGCAGCAATAGGGCCGGTCAGTCACTTGCGCCGTTGTGATGGATCTGTCCCAAGCCGGACAGATAGTATCCGCCCAATTCATCTGCGCGACGCCTGAATTTGTCCGTTCCCAAAAAAGTCAGCAGTTTCTGCATCGGCGGATCGAAACAGGACCGCCGCCAGATGGCGAGGTCGAGACGTTCGGAGTGGGTCGGAATGAAGCCCAACCCGTAGAGACGCGCCAAGGCTCCGATGCCGAACCCTGCCTCGGCCTTCCGGTCGTGCAGGGCGATTGCCAGTTCCTCTTCGGTGCGGGCACAAGTCGGCAGGGCGTCAAGATCGGCGCGGCTCAGGCCGCAGCTCTCCAACTGGGCATCGAACAAGTGCTGACTGGCGGCACTGTCCTGGCGCAGAACGATACGGCGGCCTTTCAGATCACCAAAATCGGAAATTCCCTGAACCTCGGGGGCCAGCAACAGGCCGCGCTGGCGGCTTGCGACCTCGTACAGAACCACGGGCGCCTCTCCCAGCGCATCGCGGACGGAATTGACGTTGAACCCGCCCGGTTCATGGATGTGCAGTACCGCGGCCTGTGCGTCACGTCGCGCAAGGCGGTTCAGCCCGTCGAATGAGCCGTCGTAATAGGTGGCCAACCCCGAGCCGCTTTCGCGGAGCGCCCAATCCAAAAGGGGGTCATGGCTACCAGCCACGATGTCGGGCAGGGGCGGTTTGACCGTGTCCGGCCCAGTACGCGACGCATTGAGCCAGGCCAGTACCTCGGCCCGGGGAAAGAGAAGTTTTCCCATCGCTTTCACGCAGGGCACTTCGCCCGAAGACGCCAGATCATAGGCCTTGCGTTCGCCAATGCGCAGCAGGTCCGCCAACTCTCGTGTGGTCAGGAATTCGGACATTCAGTCTAGTCGCACCGAGGAGCCGGTCTGTGTCTCGGCGGCTGAGTGTCCGAGTTGCTTCAAAACCATCGGTGCGGCCGCAGTTATGACGACCATTGCGGCGGCAGCTGCAAGAAAGGCTTTCATCTTATCCTCCGGCTTAGTCTGCGGGCGCCGTCGCGCTGCGCAGAAACTCAATCAGGTCAGTGCGGTCCTGCTCCTGCGCGATCCGCTGCATCGGCATCTTCGATCCCGGAATGTAGTGGTCCGGTCCCTGATCGAAAAGAGCGTTTATCGTCTGTTCGTTCCAAACGATATCAGACCCTTTCAGCGTTTCCGAGTAGATGTATCCGGGCAGTGTCCCGGCCTGACGCCCGAATACGCCATGCAGGGTCGGTCCGGCCCGGCGCTGATCGTCCGGCGTAAGGCTGTGGCAGATTGAGCATTTCCGGGCGAACTGCCGTTCTCCGTTTTGCATTTCGCCGGGGTCCTTCAGGAAACTCGGCTCTTGGCTGGTCATCCGTTCCTGTGACCCCAGCGCGGCCACCGGCCAGCTGTACATGGCCTGATCCAGCCCGCCTGCGTACAGGTTCTCTCCATCGGGGGAAAAGGCCAGTGCCCAGACCGGGCCGCGTAGCGTTGCCCGGAAATCCTGCGCAATCCGCCAGTTCTGCGTGTCGATGACCATGATGTAGCCCTCACCATCGCCCACCGCCAGCAGTGACCGATCCGGGCTGAGGGCGAGCGCAAGGATCGGGCGGCGGTCCAACGTGAAATCACGCTCGGCCCCGGTGGTCAGGTCCAGAATGCGGGTTACGCCATCGACCGCGCCATATGCGATCCAACCGTCTTGCGCGTTCAGGACCAGTTCGTTGATGCCGAAACCATGCTCGACCAGTCGCGCGGTTTCGGCCCCGGTCGTCACGTCCCAGACCCGCAAGCTGCCGTCGACCCCGGCGGAGTACAGCGACCGTCCGTCCGGCGCGAAGGCCACCGCGTTGACGCCGCTGCCCGTCGGGCCCAGCAGCTTGGCCGCACCGCCTTGGGTTGGCCACAGGCCGATGGTCCCATCCCAACTGGCAGTCGCCACAAGGGTCTTTGAGGCAGCAAGGCCGACGACCTTGCCCTTGTGCTGACCAACGACCTGTCCACCGGGCCAACGGCGCAGGGTAAAGTCGTCGCCGGCCGAATAGATCGCGGTGCCGTTGAAAACAACCGCGTTCACGGCAGCCTCGTGACCTTCCAGCCAGTCCGGCTGCTGCCCGGACCACAGTCCCACGGAATTGTCGAAACTGGCGGTGGCAATGCGCCCGTCCGGGGCTGTGGCGATGTCCATGATCGGTCCGCCATGGCCCTTGAGCGTGTAGAAATCCGCCGCCAACGGCAGCGGCAGCAGGGCCAGCGCCAAAGCCAGCCCGCGCATCTATTCGGCAGGCGAGGCCGCGGCGTCGCTGGCCTCCTGCGCCTTTACCTCTTCCAGCCACAGCGAATGGTGCTCGCGCGCCCATTGCTCTTCGACCTCGCCGGTACCCATGGCGTCAAACGCGCCCTCCATGCCGACCGAGCCGAGGTAGATATGGGCTAGGATGATGGCGATGAAGGCATATGCGACCATGACATGCCAGATCTGGGCATATTGCATCTCTTCCTGCGGAGACATCTGCGTGGGCAAGTCCAAGCCCATCAGTTGGGGTAAACCGGTCGCGTTGGCGATCGAAAACGTCTTGGCGAACATCGGAAGCTCGAATGGGAACAGCAGCGACAGACCCGACAGGCTGATCGAGACGCCAAGCAGAATGCACAGCCAGAAAATGATCTTTTGACCGGCGTTGAATTTCTTGGCCGGGGGGTGGCTGCCTTTGGTGAACAATCCGCCGCCTGCCGCCAACCATTTCAGGTCGGTCCGGTTGGGGATGTTGTGGGCGATCCAGTTCACGGTGATGATGACCAATCCCAGCATGAAGGCCCAGGCCAGATTGTTGTGCAACCACTTGCAGCCTTGCGCGATGGTGGCGAACCCTTCCTTGCCGAACAGTGGGATCAGGAAATCCCGGCCATAGAGCGTCAGCAGGCCGGTCAATCCAAGTATCAGGAACGAGCCGGCAAACAGCCAGTGCCCGAACCTTTCAAATCCTGAAAACCGGGTGACCGTGCGGCCCGTTTTCTCGCCGTCGATGCGGATGCGCCCTCGGATCAGGAAAAACAAAAGCAGAACGACCAGCATCCCGCCCAGAATGTAGGTTCCGTATTCACGCAATGGACCGGTGCGGAAAGTCCACCACCACATGCCACCGTCCTGGATCAGCACGCCGGCAGCCGGCCCTTTGGTCGACACGGTGACATCGGCTGAGCCATAGCGGATGGCGCGATACACATCGCTGTCCGAAGCCACGCCGCGCGTACCCAACTGACCCAGCAGCCCTTCGGCATTGCCTTGCCCGGTATTCTGTGCGCGATAGCTGTTGTCGACCTTCTCGCCGCGTTGCCGGGCCAGAATATCCTCGAGCGTCGTGGCGCCACCGGTCTGCGCGCGCGGGGCAGCGGCTGGTTCGTCTGTGCCGGTCGTGTCCTGTGCAAGCGCGCCGTGCGCGATCCCAAGTGTCAACGTCAAAGCCAGAAAAATGCGCAGCATCGGAACCTCGGTATCAATCCAAAATCGGGTGACCCACCTGCGCGGGTCACCCGTGTTGTCAGGCTGGGGTCTCAGCCGTCCTTCTGGTCGTAGGCCGTGCCCCAACCCCAGGCGCCCGAGCCGAACCCGCGCGCCACGACGCGTTCGCGGTAGATGGCCGATACCACGTCACCGTCACCGGCGAGCAGGGCCTTGGTCGAACACATCTCGGCGCAGATGGGCAGTTTGCCCTCAGCGATCCGGTTGCGGCCGTATTTGGCGAACTCTGCGGTCGAGTGCGTTTCCTCGGGACCGCCGGCGCAGAAGGTACATTTGTCCATCTTGCCGCGCGATCCGAAGTTGCCGGCCTGCGGGTATTGCGGCGCGCCGAAGGGGCACGCATAGAAGCAATAGCCGCAGCCGATGCACAGGTCCTTGGAGTGCAGGACGACGCCTTCTTCGTTCTGATAGAAGCAGTCGACCGGGCACACAGCCATGCAGGGCGCATCCGAACAATGCATGCAGGCGACCGAGATCGAGCGTTCACCCGGTTTGCCGTCATTGATCGTCACCACCCGGCGGCGGTTGATGCCCCAAGGGACCTCGTGTTCGTTCTTGCACGCGGTCACGCAGGCGTTGCACTCGATGCAGCGTTCAGCGTCGCAGAGAAACTTTGCTCTAGCCATTGTCGTCCTCCTTACGCTGCCCAGATCTTGCAGAGAGTCGCTTTGGTCTCCTGCATCTGGGTCACTGAATCATAGCCATAGGTCTGGGCGGTGTTGGTGCTTTCACCCAGCACGTACGGGTCGGCGCCTTTCGGGTATTTCTCCCTCAGGTCCGCGCCCTGGAAATGGCCGCCAAAGTGGAAGGGCATGAAGGCCACGCCGGCACCGACCCTTTCGGTCAGCATCGCCATCACCTTGACCTTGCCACCCTCGGGACCTTCGACCCAGACCTGCGATCCGTCGCGAATGCCAAGGTTGTTGGCGTCACGAGGATTGATCTCGACGAACATGTCCTGCTGCAGCTCGGCCAGCCACGGGTTCGACCGTGTCTCGTCGCCGCCACCTTCATATTCGACCAGACGACCTGACGTTAGGATTATCGGGTAATCCTTTGAAAAGTCGTTCTTCTGGATCGAAGCATACAAGGTCGGAAGGCGATAGGCCTGACGGTCCTCGTAGGTGGGATAGTCGGCCACCAGGTCACGCCGCGGCGTGTACAGCGGCTCGCGGTGCAGCGGGATCGGATCCGGGAAGGTCCAGACCACGGTGCGGGCCTTGGCGTTGCCGAAGGGCGCACAGCCATGCTTGATGGCCACCCGCTGGATGCCGCCCGACAGGTCGGTCTTCCAGTTGGTCTTGGGCCCGGCCACTGCGTCGATGGCCGCGCGTTCTTCGGCCGTCAGGTCGCCATCCCAGCCCAGATCCATCAGCATCTGCATCGTGAACTCGGGGTATCCGTCCTGGATTTCCGAGCCGACGCTGTAGACCCCTTCGGCCAGCAGGTTCTGACCGTCACGCTCGACGCCGAAACGCGCGCGGAAGGTCAGGCCGCCCTCGGCCACCGGTTTGGACATGTCATAGAGGTTCGGCGTCCCCGGATGCCCCATCTCGGCGGTGCCCCAGCAGGGCCACGGCAGACCGTAGTATTCGCCGTCATTCGGACCGCCCACCGCCTGCAGCGTCGTTCTGTCGAACGTGTGCTGGTTGGCCATATGGCTTTTGATCCGCTCTGGCGACTGACCGGTATAGCCGATCGTCCACAGCCCCGCGTTGAACTCGCGCGTGATGCTTTCGACATTCGGGGTTTCGGGGTCCTCCATCTCGATATTGCGGAAGAACCGATCCGCCCAGCCGAATTTGTTGGCGAACTTGGCCATGATGACCTCGTCCGGCAGGCTTTCGAACAGCGGATCGACCACCTTGTCGCGCCACTGCAGCGAGCGGTTCGAGGCCGTGACCGAGCCACGGGTTTCGAACTGCGTGCAGGCCGGCAGCAGATAGACGCCATCGGTCCGGTCATGCAGGACGGCGGAAACGGTGGGATACGGGTCGATCACGACCAGCATGTCCAGCTTTTCCATCGCCGTCTTCATTTCGACCATCCGGGTCTGCGAGTTGGGCGCGTGGCCCCACAGAACCATGGCGCGGACGTTGTTGGGCTGATCCATGTTCTCGGGATCTTCCAGAACACCGTCGATCCAGCGCGAAACCGGGATGCCCCGTTCGTTCTGCAGCGACTTGTCCTTGCCGTCCTTGTCCTTGACCATTGCGAACTGGCCAGCCAGCCACTCCGGTTCCTCGCCCCAGACGCGGGCCCAGTGACCCCATGCGCCTGCGGACAGGCCGTAATAGCCGGGCAGGGTGTGGGACAGAACGCCCAGATCGGTTGCGCCCTGCACGTTGTCATGGCCGCGGAAGATGTTGGTGCCGCCACCAGAAGTGCCCATGTTGCCCAACGCCAGCTGCAGCACGCAATAGGCGCGCGTGTTGTTGTTGCCGTTGGTGTGCTGGGTGCCGCCCATGCACCAGATCACGGTGCCGGGACGGTTGTTGGCCAGCGTCCGCGCCACGCGCTTGAGCTGCGATCCCGGCACGCCGGTGACGCGCTCGGTCTCTTCAGGGGTCCAGTTGGCGACCTCCTCGCGGATCTGGTCCATGCCCCAGACACGGGTGCGGATGAACTCTTTGTCTTCCCAGCTGTTGTCGAAGATGTGCCACAGGATGCCCCAGATCAGCGCCACGTCGGTGCCGGGGCGGAAGCGGACATATTCGTCGGCATGGGCCGCGGTGCGCGTAAAGCGCGGGTCGCACACGATCAGCGGGGCGTTGTTCTGCTCTTTCGCGCGCAGAACATGCAGCAGCGAGACGGGGTGCGCCTCGGCCGGGTTGCCGCCGATGATAAAGATCGCCTTGGAATTGTGGATGTCGTTGTAGCTGTTGGTCATGGCGCCGTAGCCCCATGTATTCGCAACACCCGCAACGGTGGTCGAGTGGCAGATCCGCGCCTGGTGGTCCACGTTGTTGGTGCCCCAGTAGGCCGCGAATTTGCGGAACAGATAGGCCTGTTCGTTGTTGTGCTTGGCCGAACCCAGCCAATAGACGCTGTCAGGTCCGCTTTCCTCGCGGATGCTCATCATGCCGTCGCCGATCTCGTCGATCGCCTGTTCCCAGCTGATGCGCTTCCACTCGCCACCCTCTTTCTTCATCGGGTATTTCAGGCGGCGTTCGCCATGGGCGTGTTCACGGACAGCGGCACCCTTGGCACAGTGAGCGCCCAAGTTGAACGGGCTGTCCCAACCGGGTTCCTGCCCGATCCAGACGCCGTTCTGCACTTCGGCAACCACGGTACAGCCGACCGAGCAATGCGTGCAGACGGATTTGATGTTCTCGACAGCCGTGTTGGCTGCGGTCTGGGCGCTGGCGGGCGACACGGTTCCACCCGTGGCGCTGATCGCGGCCAGGCCGCCGATCGTCAGGCCCGAGCCACGCAGGAACGCGCGGCGATCGACGCTCTTTTCGCCGATTTGGGACAGGATACTTGTCCGCTGGGGGCGTCTCGCAACCCCGTTGGTCTTTTTCCTAAGCATTTCCTTCCTCCCTTGCTGGCCATGTTGACCATGGCTGGCTTGGTGTTTCGAAATCGACGTCAGGGCCAATCGCAACCGTCAGCCGAGTGTGACCACGTCCGGACCGATGCCGGGCGTCGTCGGGGCGGCCTAGAAGCGCGCGCTGTCGAAATAGGCGCGGGTATGCGCCGTGTCCTGAATGCGGGTCTCGTCCGAGGGTTGCTCGGCCGCTTCGGCCTCGGTTCCCAGGCTGGCCGCTGCAACGGCTGCCGGGGCCGCGGTGCCCGCCAGTTTCAGGAAGTCGCGGCGGCTGGCGCCGGTCTCCTTGGTCTTGCTCATGGGATCCTCCTTTCCCATTTGCGGTTCAGCGCCCGCCGGGGCGCCAGCGAATGACGGCCGCCTAATGCGTCGTCATGCGGAAGGCCTCGCGTTCGATCTCCATGAAAACCCGGCCAGCGGTGCCGACCGAGGCATAGAGAACCGAATGCTCGGCTGCTTCCAGGTCCGAGAAAAAGTGCTCGGCCCAGGGGCCGATATGCTTGTTCCAGAACGTCTTTTGATCTTCCAACGCGGCCGGGCCGCCGAAACGGCCGACGATCATACCGCCCATCATCTCCATCAACGAGGCGATGTTGTCTTCGGGTTCGAACACGTTTGCCGCCCGGGTAATGCCCCGCGCCGCCATGTCGTTGCGCAGCTGCGCCAGCGGTTTCTCGTTCAGGAACCCGGTCAGGTAGAAGCTGGCATAGGGCAGCAGTTCTCCGCGCCCCAGCCCGATGAACAATGCGTTGAACTCGCGCTCGGCCGCTTCGGGCTTGGTCACTTTGGCCACGCGGGCCATGGCCTGAATGGCCTGGCCCAGATCGGTCTCGTCCCCCGACAGCGCCGCGATCTGGCTCAGCAGGGTCTGGTCAGGGGGTGTGGCGAGCAGCAGGCCCAGAAAGTTGTAGAAATCCGCGCGCAGACGGTCCTCGGGGGAAATCTCGAACGTCTGCGGGTCGCGAATGTTCATCGGGTCATCCTTCGAATTCGAATTTCATGCGCCGCGGGGCCGGGGGGCGTTCGTCCTCATCCGGTTGGATGGCGTCTGCCACTTCGACAGGGGGCGCGGGCTCGGCTTCAGGCTCGGGCGTTTCGGTAGTCGGCTCGGCTTCGGCCTCGACCGGGTGTTCCTCGGCTTCCTTCTGCTCGGCCAACGCCTCGATATGGCGCAACATGCCTTTGCCCACCTGGTATGCCGTCTGCAGGTTTTCGACCACGCAGGCGGCGTCGGTGTAGTCCTCACCGTAATCGACCAGCCCGTCCACATTCGCCAGTACCGGGTTCAACCGCCACAAGCGCCGCAAGGCGCGGCGGCGCAGACGGTCCGGCACGGCCTTGTCCATGAAGCCAGAAACATCGTCGCCCGACTGCAGCAGGTCCGGGTCGGGCAGGTCAAGCTCGGCCAAAATCTCGGCGTCGTTCTTTTCTTCCAGTTCGGCCTGCTGCGCGGCGATCTCCTGCGCGGTCAGGGCCTCTTGTTCGGCATGCGCTTCGGCCTGCACGGCGGCCTTGCGGCGAGACCAGAAATCCTCACGGGTGCTCATTGTACGGCCCTCCGCGGGGCGCGGTAGACATCCGAGGTCTGGCGGATGCGCGCATCGCCCTTGCCGTCTTCCACAAGATCCACCCGTTTCTTGTCGCGGCGGCGTTTGACGAACACCTCATCGCGGTGATGGGCCAGAGTGAAATCGCGCACCCAAGCAATCAGGCCTTCGGTCATCGGGATCTTTTCCACGATCTCTTCGCCGGTATCGGCATAGTCCTGCCCTTCATAAGGTGAAGCGGTGATCAGAAACGCGTTCAGCGGGCGGTCACCTTCGGCATCGTGACGCAGGACAAGATACAGCGATGGCTGGCTGTCCGAGAGATTGGCCATATAGGCCTCGGTTTCGTCGGACCAGAGTTTCAAGGGCAGGGTGGCGGCGTGGTATTCGACCGCGTCGCCCTCGCGGCGCAGTTCGACCCAGTCGGCGGGCGGGGCGCCGGGCAGCACCGCGACAGCGCGCCAATTCCACCGGGCCCAGCGAGTGACCCCCGGTGTCTTGCGCACGACGACGCCAACCGGCATTTCGATCTGTTTTGCGGCCTCGGCCACTTTGATCCTCCCCGGAAAAGCTCTCCCCTGCCTTCCCTTAGGTTCACTATGGTACACAAATGGGCCACGTGCCAAGTCCGCAGCGGCCTGAAATGGTCGTGATCTGGAAAAAAATCGTCGCAAATGGGTCCCGGCGACGATCAGCCGACTTTGGCGGGCGAGGCAGAGTTTCTGACCAGAACCGGCCGCCACACGTTGCATGGGCGGCGTTTGGGTCTAAGGTTGGGGCAAGGAAGAGATGCGGGGGGGAATATGGTCACCAAATTGGTTTTGTGCGATTGCGCCGGAAGTCAGGCCCTGGACGGGCAGGGGATATCGGCTGCCTGCGGTGCTGAATGCAGCAGGGTCCACACGGCGCTGTGCACCTCCGAACTGACCGCTGCGGCCAAGCTGCTGCAGTCGGATGACCAGATCGTCATTGCCTGCGGGCAAGAGGCCCAAGTGTTTCACGAGTTGGCCGAGGAACTGGGCGTGGATCACCCCGGCTTTGTCGATCTGCGCGACCGGGCCGGCTGGTCCGAGCAGGGGCGGTCGGCGATGCCCAAGATAGCGGCGCTGGCGGCCGAGGCTCTGTTGCAGCAGCCGATCACGCCCAGCGTGGATGTCATCAGCGAAGGCACCGCCTGCATCATCGGGCCGGGTGAGGTTGCATTTGACCTGGCCCAGCGGCTGTCGGACACGATGGCCGTGACGGTGGTCGTCACCGATGAGGCGCAGCCTGACAGTCGGGCCTATGACGTGGTACGCGCGCGGGTCCGGGCTGTCTCGGGGGCGCTGGGCGGGTTCACGCTGCGGCTGGATGCATTGCAGCAGATTGATCCGGCCGGACGCGGTGCGTTTGCCTGGACCCCGCCGCGCGACGGTGCGGCGTCGGCCTGCGATGTGCTGATCGACCTGGCGGGGGGTACGCCCTTCGTGACGGCCCCGGACAAGCGCGAAGGTTACCTGCGCGCCGATCCGCGCGATGCGGTGGCGGTTGCCCGGTTGGCCTTTGACGCGGCGCAGCTGGTCGGGACCTTCGAAAAGCCGCTGTATGTCCGGCTCGAAGAATCCCTGTGCGCCCATTCGCGGGCCGGGCAGGTGGGCTGTTCCAACTGTCTGGACATCTGCCCCACAGGGGCCATCACCCCGGCCGGAGATCACGTGGCCATCGACCCGATGGTCTGCGCGGGTTGCGGCGAATGCGCGGCCCTGTGCCCCTCGACCGCGATCAGCTACGAAGATCCGCCGGTGGCGGCCCTGCTGGCGCGGATGCAGACCCTGGCGGCGACCTATCGTCGGGCCGGAGGGCGTGCCCCGCGCCTGTTGGTACATGATGCCCACGGGGCCGAGATGATCCGGCTGGCCGCGCGGTTCGGGCGCGGGCTGCCCGCCGATGTGATTCCGCTGGAGCTGGGTGTGGTGTCCGGCTTTGGACATGCCGAGATGCTGGCTGCCTTGGCTCATGGCTTTGCCGGGGTCGACATCCTGCTGGCCCCGACGACCGAGCGGGATGCGTTGGAGCGCGAACTGCCGTTGGCGCTGGCCATCGCCGGAGCGGACGTCGTTGGAGTGATCGACGAATCCGATCCCGATGCGCTGGCCGATCTGCTCTATGCGCAGGACGTGCCGCGGTCACTGGCCCAGCCGGTTCTGCCGCTGGGCAACCGGCGCCAGATTACGCGGCTGGCGGCGCAGGCGCTGCGCCCCGATGCGTCCGAGCCGCTGCCTCTGCCGGAACACGCACCCTATGGCGCGGTGGCGGTGGACACCGAGGCCTGCACCCTGTGCCTGAGTTGCGTGTCGCTGTGCCCGTCGGGCGCATTGATTGACAATCCCGATATGCCTCAGCTGAACTTTCAGCAGGATGCCTGCCTGCAATGCGGGCTGTGCAAGACCATCTGTCCCGAAAGCGCGATCACCCTAGTGCCAGAACTGGACCTGAGCGACCGCGCGCTGTCGCCGCGTGTCCTGAACGAAGAAGAGCCCTTTGCCTGCATCGAATGCGGTGCTCTGTTCGGGGTGAAATCTACGGTCGAGCGGATCATGGAAAAGCTGGCCGGCAGCCACCCAATGTTCGCCTCGTCCGAGCAGGCGAAGATGATCCAGATGTGTGACGATTGCCGTGTGCAGGCGCAGTTCCACAGCGAGGATAATCCGTTTACCTCAAAGCCCAAGCCCAAGGTCGTTACCACCGATGACTACTTCAGCAAGCGCAAAGATCACTGAAGCTTGAGCGGCGCCCCCAGATCGGCCGCGCGGATGACCGAGACATACGCCAGGATCGCCTCAAGCTCGTCCTGCGTCAGTCTCAGCGGGTGAATGGGCGGAGGGCGTTCGGGGTCGAAGGGCGCAGTGATCCCTACGATCTGGGTAAAGGACGGATGTGGGTTCAAGGCGAAGAACGCCTGGAACCGGTTCGACCAGTCCGGCATCGCGCGCAGCACCGCAAAGGACGGCGTGGAGCCCAACCCGTTCATCCTGTTCTGCGGGCCAATCACATGGCAGCGCCCGCAATGGGTCAGCGACAGCTTTTCGCCCAGCAAGGCGTCGCCTTCGATTGCATCGGACTCGGGCGCAGCGACCGTTTCGAAACTGGCCGAGAACGGGTCGCCCTCGGTCGGTGCAAAGCTTTCGACGGTGCGCTTGCCCACATCGGACATCAGCCAATCCTGAAAGCGGGCCTGACGCGTTTCGTCCTGAATGCGCAGGTGATAGATGTCGCCGCCGCGCTGAAACACCGGCTGCCCCGGCGGTCCGACCGCAAGCACCATCGCGCCCGCATCATCCGCGACAACGCGGATTCCGGTCTTGAGCGAGAAGCGCGGAAGAATATGTTTCAAAAGACCCGAGCGTGCGACATCTTCCGGCGCGGCCAGACCAATCTCCTCCTGCGACCAAGAGGGGCTGGCGAAGAGCGTCAGGCTCAGGCACAAAAGAACAAAGCGCATGGCCCAGCCTAACGGTGACAGGGCGAATGCGTCAAATGAACGAACAAGACGGAGACAACGGCGATGAGCGGCGATTACAACATGTCGATGCGCAAATTCCTCAAACAGGTTGGCGTGACCAGCCAGCAGGCCATCGAAGACGCGCTGCGCAAGGCGGGCGATCCGGCAGGCAAAAGTTTTGAGGCCAAGATGGTCCTGACGATCGACGGTCTGGATGTCGAACACGTGGTGACCGGCCAGATCAAGGACGGCGACGCATGAGCATCCGCGACGCGGTTCTGGCGAACCTGAAGAAGATCACCGACCCGGTTTCGGGTCAGGACATCGTCAGCGCGGGCGTGGTCCGTGCGCTGAATGTCGAGGGCGACACCGTGCGCTTCGTTCTCGAGATCGACCCCAAGAATGCCGAAAAGATGGAACCGGTGCGCGCCACCGCTGAAAAGGCGGCGCAGATGGTCGACGGGGTGGCCAAGGTCTCGGCCCTGCTGACCGCGCATTCCGACAAGGCGCCGCCGGATTTGAAACCCAAGCCCAAGCCCTCGCAGACCGGGCCGCAGGCGGTGCCGGGGGTTGACCGGATCATCGCTGTGGCCTCGGGCAAGGGCGGGGTGGGAAAGTCAACCGTCTCGGCCAACCTGGCTTGTGCGCTGGCGGCCGAAGGGCGGCGCGTTGGATTGCTGGATGCTGATGTCTATGGACCTTCGCAGCCGCGCATGCTGGGCGTGTCCGGTCGACCCGCCAGCCCCGATGGCAAGACCATTCTGCCGCTGCGCAATCACGGCGTCACCATGATGTCGATGGGGCTGATGACCAATGAAGGTCAGGCGGTGGTCTGGCGCGGTCCGATGCTGATGGGCGCGCTGCAGCAGATGATGAGCCAGGTGCAGTGGGGCGCGCTGGACGTGCTGATCGTCGACCTGCCGCCGGGCACCGGTGACGTGCAGCTGACGCTGAGCCAGAAGTTCAAGGTGGACGGGGCGATCGTCGTGTCGACCCCGCAGGACGTCGCCCTGATCGACGCGCGCAAGGGCATCGACATGTTCCGCCAGCTGAAGACACCGATCGTCGGCATGATCGAGAACATGTCCACGCATATCTGCTCGAACTGCGGGCACGAGGAACATGTGTTCGGTCATGGGGGCGTCGCCGCAGAAGCCGCCGAACTGGGTGTGCCGTTGCTGGGAGAAATCCCGCTGCATCTGGATATCCGCGTGGCCGCCGATGGCGGGGCGCCGATCGTGGTCAGCAAACCTGACAGCCCGCAGGCCGAGGCCTTCCGCAAGATCGCCCGCGACCTGATCGCCGCGGGCAAGGCATGACACAGCCGGTCTTTCCCCCGTTGCTGTCCGGGCACCCGGTACAGGGTGGGGAAGACCCGTTCGACCACGCACAGGCCATGGCGGCGCTGGGCTGCGACGCGGGCAGCGTCGTCTACAACATCCAGGCGGATCGCCTGCGCGCGGCCATCGTCTTTGCACCCGAGGTGCCCTTGCAGGACGCAATGGCCATGCTGCCGCTGTGCGCCGTCGGGTTCCAGAACGCGCTGGGCGCGCTGGCTCCGCCCGAGGTGGCGGTGCATCTCGGCTGGGATGGTCCGATTTTCGTCAACGGGGCCCGGTGTGGCCGATTTCGCGTGACCGCGTCGACCTCGGATCCGGAAGCCGTGCCCGACTGGCTGGTCGTCGGCTGGGAACTGGCCTTGCTGCAAACCGGGGACGAGCCCGGCAAGTCGCCCGATGTGACGGCGCTGTATGACGAAGGCTGCGCGGATGTGTCCCCGGTGCAGCTGGTCGAAAGCTGGTCGCGCCACATGCTGACCTGGCTGAACCGTTGGTCCGAGGACGGCAACGCACCATTGCACGGGGAATGGATGGGCTTGCTGCAGGGCGTCGGAGAGCCCTATGGTGATCGCGGCGTGTTTCTCGGGGCCGATGAGCGGTTCGGCATGCTGTTGCGGAACGGGGCGGATACGCAGATTGTTCCCTTGACCCATCTGTTGGAGGACGCCCATTGAATCTGGCCCGCGCCATTCATTTCGACGAAAGCGACCTGAACGTCTTTCACTCGCCTGCCCGAACGGGCGAGTGGTGCATCTCGGGCGGGTTCGAGTTTTCGAACTGGGGCGAGGCCGACCTGGCCGGCAAGGCGCGCCAGGCCTTTGCCAATGGGTGGCTGGGGCTCGAGACCTTCGGGCGCGTGACCTTCGTAGCGGTGACGCAGATCGAGCCGGTCGAGATGGAGCGGCTGGCCACCAACCTGGCCGAGCATTTCGTGCGCCTTTACGGCGCGCCGTCGGTCGAGGCGGCGCTGGACGTGGCCCGGGCCGAGCTGGCTCACATGTCCGAGTTGTGTGACGATCATGCCCCCAACACCCTGCTGACCGTTGCCCGCAGCCTGACCGAGTCCGGCGTTCACGAGGCTTTTCGGGTGATCACGCCGCAAGAGGCCGAGTTGGAGGCCTTTGCCGTGCACGGGTCATTGGACGAGTGATTACAAAAGGTCGGCAAAACCGCCGAACTGTCCGCGCTTGAAGATCAAGCCCTTGCCGGTGCGGTACATGACCTGTTCGACCTCTCCCACGAGAATCAGATGATCCCCGGCCTCGTGGCGGGCAGACAATGTGCAGTCAAATCGGGCCAGACACTGGCTCAGCTGCGGCCGACCTTTGTGATCCGGGGACCAGTCTGCATGCGAGAAATCGAGGCCATTGCGGGCAAAACGAAGGGCCAGATCCTGCTGATCCTCGGCCACGACATGGATCGAGTAATGTTGCGCTGCTTGAAAGGCCCCGTAACGGTTCGACTCTTTTGCCAGACACCACAGGACCAATGGTGGATCCAGCGACACTGATGCAAACGAGTTGACGGTGATGGCCGAGGGACCGTCCGGGGTGCTGGTCGTGACGACCGTCACACCAGTGCCAAAGCACCCGAGAGCCTCGCGGAAGGCCATGCTTTGATCGGGTCCGGGTTTGAATGTTCTTTCGGTCATCGCGCGCTCGTTTGGTGGCCGGGCACGGGGTGCCATGCCGCAGCAGAATTGTCCACGAAAAGCTGTATCGCGATCAATAGGCTGATTCAGTTCAGGTCTTCCAGCAGCCGACCGTGCTTGCGGGTTTCTGCGATCACGTCGCCGAATGTCTGCATACCGCGTGCAGCCAGCATCGGCAGCATCCGCACCAATCCTTCAGCCGTCGCAACCGCATCCCCCAAAGCCGTGTGGCGGAGCGTCTCGGGGATTTCCACGCCCAGTCTTTCGCACAAAGCGTCGAGCGTATGGGTTTCGCTGGCTCCGAAAAGGACCGCTGACAGCAGAACCGTGTCCAGGATGGGGTGATCCCACGTCACTTCCATGCGCTTGGCATGACGGCGCAGAAACGCCATGTCGAATGGTGCGTTATGCGCCACGATCACGGCATCACGGGCGAAGTGGTGGAACATGCGCCCGGCTTGCGCGATATCGGGCGCGTCCTGCACCATACGGTCACTGACCTTGTGAACCTTGGTCGAAGCGGGTGGGATCGGAATGCCCGGATTGACCAGCGTGTCCAGCCGCTCGCCCTCGACGATGCGCCCCTTGACGACACGGACGGCGCCGATCTGCACGATCTCGTCCTTGTGCGGCAGCAAACCGGTGGTTTCGGTGTCGAAGACCACAAAGCACAGTTGCGATAGCGGGCGGTTTTCGAACGCCTCGTCGCCTGGGGTGTCCAGAAGATCGAAATCATAGACCAGAGGGCGCGCGGCCTCTGGCGGAATGCGGGCGACGCTGTCTTCGAAGATCAGCATATAGCCCGGCGCATCGCCCAGCGGTTTCATGCGTGCCGTGTAGGTTTGGCGCCCGTCCACGCTGGCCAGGGTGCAATAGACATCCATGCCGGTTTTCCCCAGCTTCTCGTAAGCGTCCAGCAGAGGTTTGCGTTCGAGATAGTCGAACAGCGAGGCGTTCAGGCGGGGATGGGCGATCTGCGCCAGAACCTCGGCGGCCTGCGCGTCGTACAGAACGATCTGGTGGTTTGGCCCCGCGAGCAGCATCGCGACAGGGATCTCGGACAGAAGCGCGGTCAGACGTTCCTTCTCTGACGCGAGATGCGCGGTTTCGGCAGCCACAGCCTCGGCCGTGGACAGGGCGGTGGTGGCCAGTCGCTCGGCAAGGCTGGCGGCGGCGGGGGCCAGATCACCCAAATAGCGTGCCGCCTGCAAGTCGAGATCGGTATCCACCCCCGCATGTGCACGCGCACGCAGCTGCGCCGACAGGCGTTCGATCGGTTTGGCCACGTTGTCGTCGAACAGCAACCAGACACCGACAACCAGCCCCAGCAAGCCAAACGAGATCAGCAGGCCGCTGAACACGAAGGCGCTGGTTATGTCCGCGGGGTCGGCCCGGCGCAGGCCAAGCCAAAGCGCGATCAGGGTGATGGCGATGCCTCCCGCGGCAAGCAAGCAAAAGAACAGAAAAATTCTCAGGCGCAGGCTCAGGCGGGTCAGCATGGTCAGGCCTCACAAGTGGCTGAGACCACCGGATCATCCGCGCCAACCGGCACCCAATCGGCACCGACCAGACGCCCGTCATCCGAGAACTCGGCCCCATCCGCCAGACTTGCACGGCTGTGCTCGGCGCAGTTCACCGCGATCGGCATCTTGGATACCGGCGCCCAGCGGCCAAAGAAGTACAGGTCGATCAGGCGCTGATCCGGCACCTGCGCGTTTGTCCGCAACGAAGCCGTATCGACGGCCGCGAACCGGTCGACATAGGGCACCGCATAGGTCCAGGGGCGATAGAGCGCGCGGCTTTCAACCTCTTGCACGACGGTCAGGCCCTCGGGCAGGGCATCACGGGTGCGGTCGTACCAGGAATACTCGCTGATGATCGTGACCGCGATCATGCCCAAACCGGCCGCAACCGGAGCCGACCATTTCGGCAGGCGGCCACCGGTCAGCCGGTTCAAACCCATCACGAGGCCCGCGATGGCAAAGCCCGCAAAGATCGTGCCGATCAGCTCAAGAAACATCTTCCTCCTCCGTTCTTCCTAGCCGGAGCATTACCCCAGCATCCCCTTGCCGTGCCCGACCGCGGATTGCATCGTTTTTACCACGACAAACGCGTCCCGAAGATGACTTCGCTCAAAGTCCGACAATTCCGACGGCGCAAGATAGTTGTCGGGCTTGTCGCCATTCCTGATCTGTTTGACCTGATGGTTCAACCGGGTTTCCGCGATCAGGTCATAGGCATCCAGCAGGTCCCGCGCGCCCGACGGGCTGAGCACCCCTGCGGCCTCGGCGGCCTTGAGGCGCGCGCGGGTGTTCACCTCGGTCAATTCACCCTGCAGGCTGTAGACGCGGCCCAGATCGACCACCGGGACCACGCCGTTGTGCTTGAGGTCCAGCGTGTTGCGATGCTCGCCCGAGCGGATCGTGGCGATCCCGCGCAGCAGGCCCAGCGGCGGCGTGTGCTTCAGCGAATTCGAGATCATGTGCGCCACGAAGATCGAGTTCGCCCGCGCCGCGCGCAGGGTTTCGGCCTGCAGGTCGGAAAACAGCTCGAACCGGCCACCGATGGGGCGCAGGTCGAACATGACCGAGGCCAGCATCTGCGCCTCGGGGTTGGGCTTGGCGATCCAGCCGTTGAAATAGTCGCGCCAGACCCTGACCGGCTGCCGCCAGCGCGGATTGGTCGCCATCATGTCGCCGGGGCAATAGAAATACCCGCAGGTATCCAGCCCATCGGACACGAATTTGGCCAGCGCCTCGAAATAGGGCAGGTCGGCATCGGTGACGCTGTCATCCAGCATCAGGCAATTGTCCTGATCGGACACGCCCGTCTGCTCCTGCCGCCCCTGCGAGCCGCAGGCCAGCCAAAGATAGGGGACGGGCGCCGGGCCGAGTTTCTGCTCGGCCAGCGCCAGCAGCCGGCGCGTCGCGGCGTCAGCGATGTCGGTGATCAGGCGGGTGACGATTTCGTGCCGGTTGCCCGCCGCCACCAGTTGCACCAGCAGGTTCGGGATCTCGGCCGTGACCGCGGCCATCTCGGTCGCCGACCCGGCCTGCGCGATGCGGCCGACCAGCTCGGCCGAGCTGACGGCCTGGAATCGGGTCAGGTCGGTTTGGGTGACCATTCCGACCAGACGCCCACCCTCGGTGATGGGGATATGGCCGATACCGCGTTCCAGCATCGCGTGCAGCACGTCCGAGCCGATGTCGCCGGGCGACAGGGTCAGCGGGTCCGGGGTCATGATCTGTGACACCGGGGTCGTCGGGGGCAGGGCGCCCGCCACGACCTTGCCCGACAGGTCCCGAACCGTGGCAATGCCGCGCAACGCGCCGCGCTCGGTGATGCAGACCGACGAAATGCCCCGGTCGCGCATCAGGCGCGCGGCTTCCTGAACGGTCGTGTCCGGGGAGCAGGTGGCCGGCTTGCGCGCCATCAGGGTCTCGACACGGGTGGTGGCCAGTGATTGCTGTTCAGGTCGCGCGGGGCGGGCCCGGTTGAAGAATCTGGCGACGACGACGTGACGCTGGAGCAGATCGGAAAACAGGTCGGTGGGGATGATCAGCAGAACCGAGGGCGCGTCAGTCGTTGCTGTGGTCACCGCGCGCCCGTCGCGCATCAGACCACGTTCGCCGAACGAGTTGCGCAGGCCCAGATGGGATACGACCGCGCCGTTTTCGTCGGTGATCTCGACCTGGCCTTCGTAGATGATGAACAGGCCGGGCAACTGCGCGCCACGGCGATAGAGGACGGCGCCCTTTGCGATTTCGCGCGCTTCGATCCGGGCGGCGATGTCGGCCAGTTCCTCGACAGGCAGCGCGTCATAGGGGTGCACGGATTTCAGGAACCGGGTGATCTGTTCAGGTGAAAGCGCCATGGGTTCGCCGGTCCGCTTGAATGAAAAGCCCCGCCCGGGGTTTAGCCGGGCGGGAAAAGTTGGTCGAGGGAAACGGCCCGTGATGCATCATCGCGGACCGCATCCGGCTCAGTGGTCCTGAGCCGCGCCCGCACCACGGGGAATGCGCACGCTTTCGACCAGATCCTTGATCTCCTGCGGGGTTTCCTTGGTCATGCCGGCAACCACATAGGCGACGCCGAAGTTGACCATGGCGCCGATCGCACCGAACGAGGTCGATTTGATCGGACCCAGCAGCGGGTCTGCATCGGTGAACGAGTTGGTGCCCGGAATGAACAGCCAGCCCTTGTGCAGGAAGATGTAGACCAGGGTGACGGTCAGACCAGCCAGCATGCCCGCGACCGCGCCGGTGTTGTTGATGCGGGTCGAGAAGATCCCCATCATCAGCGCCGGGAAGATCGAGGCCGCCGCCAGACCGAAAGCCAACGCCACGGTTTGCGCCGCAAAGCCCGGAGGGTTGAGGCCCAGATAGGTGGCAACCACGATGGCCACGGCCATTGCGATCCGCGCCGCCAGAAGCTCGCCCTTTTCCGAGATGCTCGGGTTGATCGAGCCCTTGATCAGGTCGTGCGACACGGCCGACGAGATCGCCAGCAGCAGGCCCGCAGCAGTCGAAAGCGCGGCCGCAAGACCACCGGCCGCGACCAGACCGATCACCCAACCCGGAAGGTTGGCGATTTCGGGGTTGGCCAGAACCAGGATGTCGCGGTTGAACTTGGTCAACTCATTGCCGACCCAGCCCTTTTCTTCGGCAAGCGCCTGCATGTCGGCGTTCTTGTCGTTGTAGTACTGGATCTTGCCGTCGCCGTTCTTGTCTTCCCAGTCCAGCAGGCCGGTTTTCTGCCAGGTGGCCATCCAGTCATAACGGGCATCGTTGTCGATCTGCTCAAGCGATACAGCGCCGCCTTCGATGCCGCCGTTCGGCCACATCATGTCGGTGATGTTCAGACGAGCCATGGCGCCAACCGCGGGGGCCGTCAGGTACAACAGCGCGATGAACACCAGCGCCCAACCGGCCGACCAGCGGGCGTCCGACACTTTGGGAACGGTGAAGAAGCGCATGATGACGTGCGGCAGGCCGGCGGTGCCGATCATCAGCGACAGGGTGAACAGAACCATGTTCAGCGTGTTCGAATGATGAGCGGTGTATTCCGCAAAGCCCAGCTCGGCCACGATGGAATCCAGCTTGGTCAGCAGCGGCTCACCGCCGGCGGTGTCGCCGAACAGGCCCAGGGCCGGGATCGGGTTGCCGGTCAGCTGCAGCGAGATGAAGATCGCCGGAATGGTGTAGGCGGTGATCAGCACGCAGTACTGAGCGACCTGGGTGTAGGTCACGCCCTTCATGCCGCCGAACACCGCATAGGCGAACACGACGCCCGCGCCGATCAGCAGACCGGTGGTGTTCGACACTTCCAGAAAGCGGCCAAAGGCCACGCCCACGCCGGTCATCTGGCCGATCACGTAGGTGACCGAGGCCACGATCAGACAGATCACCGCCACGACGCGCGCGGTCTGGCTGTAGAAGCGATCGCCGATGAACTCGGACACGGTGAACTTGCCGAACTTGCGCAGATAGGGCGCAAGCAGAAGCGCCAGCAGCACGTAGCCGCCGGTCCAGCCCATCAGGAACGAGCTGTTGTCATAGCCGGTAAAGGCAATAAGGCCCGCCATCGAGATGAACGAGGCCGCCGACATCCAGTCAGCCGCTGTCGCCATACCGTTGGTGACCGGGTGAATGCCGCGACCGGCGGCATAGAATTCCGATGTGGATCCCGCGCGGGCCCAAATCGCGATGCCGATGTAGAGCGCAAAGGACGCGCCCACAAACAGCAGGTTGATGGTAAACTGATCCATTGTCCCCTGGCTCCCTTATTCTTCTTCGACGCCGTATTCGGCATCCAGTTTGTTCATGCGCCAGGCGTAGAAGAAGATCAGCGCCAGAAAGACCAGGATCGATCCCTGTTGCGCGAACCAGAAGCCCAGGTCGGTGCCGCCGACGGCGATGCCCGACAGCAACGGGCGCAGCAGAATGCCGAACCCGAAAGACACCAACGCCCAGATGATGAGGCTGATGTAGATGAGACGCAGGTTTGCCTGCCAATAGCCTTTGTCGGACTCGGCAGTCTGCGCGGAGTTTGTTGAATTATCCGCCATTGCGGTTTCCTCCTTGGTTCCTCCAGGGCGGCCCGGTGCATTTGTCCTCCGGCGTAGGGCCGCCATTCGATTGCGCCGAGCGCCGCGATGGCGCCAGGCAAAGCTTCTCCGGTCCGCCAGAGCGGTTCCGTTGAAGAAACTCGTGTCGGGGTCAGTGCCCGCTTTGGGGAGTCCTCTTCCCCTTACCGCATCGCGTCGCCCACGATGCTTTCCAGGCCACGGGCGATCTGATCGATCTGCCCCATGGCATCCAGTTTTCTGAGTACGCCGCGATCCTTGTAGTAGTCGATCAAAGGCGCGGTTTGTTCGTGATAGGCCTCCAGCCGGGACGCCACGGTTTCGGCATTGTCATCGGCGCGGCGGCTGAATTCGGTGCTGCCGCACTTGTCACAAACACCGTCCACCTTCGGCTGCTTGTACTGATCGTGGTAGCCTTCACCGCACATTGCGCAGGTGTAGCGTCCGGCGATCCGGGTGACCATCTCGGCGTCCTCGACCTCGAGGCTGATGGCCGCATTCACCTTCTGCCCGTTTTCGGCCAGCAGCTTGTCCAACGCTTCGGCCTGAACCGTGGTACGGGGAAACCCGTCCAGGATGACACCGCACGCGCAATCGGGCTCGGCAATGCGATCGCGCAGGATTGCGATGACGATGTCGTCGCTGACCAGGTCGCCGGCTTCCATCACTGCTTTCGCGGCCTTTCCGGCCTCGGTTCCGGCAGCAACCGCGGCGCGCAGCAGGTCGCCCGTGCTGAGTTGCACAAGGCCGAATTTCTGTTCCAGCATTCGCGCCTGTGTGCCCTTCCCGGCGCCCGGAGGGCCGAGAAGGATCAGGACAGCGGGCTTTGTGATTGTTTCAGCCTGCATCACGCCCTCACTTGTTGGCCCGGTTGGCGATCAGATCTTCGACGACGGACGGGTCGGCCAGGGTCGAGGTATCGCCCAGCGAGCCGAAGTCGTTCTCGGCGATCTTGCGCAGAATGCGGCGCATGATCTTGCCCGAACGGGTCTTGGGCAGGCCCGGAGCCCATTGGATCACGTCAGGGCTGGCGATCGGTCCGATTTCTGTCCGGACCCATGTGCGCAGCTCTTTCAGCAATTCATCCGAGGGCTCTCGGTCATTCATCAGGGTGACGTAGCAATAGATGCCTTGGCCCTTGATTTCATGGGGATAACCAACGACGGCCGCTTCGGCGACGGCGGCGTGAGCCACCAGTGCGCTTTCGACTTCGGCGGTACCCATGCGGTGGCCAGACACGTTGATGACGTCATCGACGCGGCCGGTGATCCAGTAATCGCCATCTTCGTCGCGGCGGCAGCCGTCACCGGTGAAGTAATACCCCTTGTAGTCTGAGAAATAGGTCTTCTCGAACCGCTCATGGTCGCCCCATACGGTGCGCATCTGGCCCGGCCAGCTGTCCTTGATGCACAGCACGCCTTCGACCCCGTTGCCGGTGATCTCGACGCCCGACTGCGGATCCAGCACGACGGGTTGAACGCCAAAGAAGGGTTTCATCGCCGAACCGGGCTTGGTCGCATGCGCGCCGGGCAGGGGGGTCATCATGTGGCCGCCGGTCTCGGTCTGCCACCAGGTGTCGACGATCGGGCATTTCCCCTTGCCGACCACCTCATTGTACCAGTTCCAGGCCTCGGGGTTGATGGGTTCGCCCACCGTGCCGAGCGTTTTCAGGGAACTCAGGTCGCATTTTTCTACGAACTCGTTGCCCTGACCCATGAGCGCGCGGATCGCGGTGGGGGCGGTGTAGAACTGGTTGACCTTGTGCTTCTCGCAAACCTGCCAGAACCGCGAGGCGTCGGGATAGGTCGGCACGCCTTCGAACATCAGTGTGGTCGCGCCATTGGCCAGCGGGCCATAGACGATATAGCTGTGGCCGGTGACCCAGCCCACGTCCGCCGTACACCAGTAGATGTCGCCGTCATGATAGTCGAAGGTGATTTCGTGGGTCATCGCGGCATAAACCAGGTAGCCGCCGGTGGTGTGCACCACGCCTTTCGGCTGTCCGGTCGAGCCCGAGGTGTAAAGGATGAACAGCGGATCTTCGGCGTTCATCTCGGCCGGCGCACAATAATCGTCGGCCTCCAGCGCCATTTCGTTGTAGTCGTAGTCGCGCCCGTCGATCCAGGTGGTCTGGCCACCAGTACGCTTGACCACCAGACACTTTACCGTGTCCTTGCAGTGCAGCAGGGCGGCGTCGGCGTTCGATTTCAGCGGAGTCTTGCGGCCGCCGCGCGGGGCCTCGTCGGCGGTGATTATGACCTTGGCGTCGCAACCGTTGACCCGAGCGGCCAGCGCGTCGGGCGAGAAGCCGGCAAATACGATCGAGTGGATCGCGCCGATGCGGGCACAGGCGAGCATGGCATACGCGGCCTCGGGGATCATCGGCAGATAGATGACGACCCGGTCGCCTTTGCGCACGCCCATCGATTCCAGAATGTTCGCCATGCGGCAGGTGCGGCGGTGCAGCTCGGCATAGGTGATGTGCTGGGCTTCGTCGTTCGGATCATCCGGTTCCCAGATGATCGCGGTCTGATCGCCGCGGGTCTTCAGGTGACGGTCCAGGCAGTTGGCCGAGACGTTCAGCGTGCCGTCGGCATACCAGTTGATCTTGACCGAGCCGAAATCGTAGTTGACGTCCTTGACCTGGGTGTAGGGCTTGATCCAGTCGATCCGCTTGCCATGCTCACCCCAGAATTTCACGGGGTCGTTGACAGATGCCTCGTACATCTGGGTGTATTTTTCGGCATCGACATGAGCGCGAGCGACGGTTTCTGCGGATGGCGGAAATACCTTGGCTTCTGCCTGGGCAGCGGTGGTCATTCTGAGGCTCCTCCCTCTGACTGGACTTCGGGTGGACCGAGTTTGCCCAATTGATTGGCATTGTCGATCCGTTTCCTCCCCGGTCGGGATAATACGCCTTCGAGAAAAGAAAGAAATAAATTGCCGTAATCCTTGGATTTGTTTGTAAACAAGTTTCCGTTTCTCGAGCCATTTTGTAAATTCGACCGAGTTGAGTTTGCGATAACATGATAAAAAACAATTATTTACAGATTATGGAGTTGTTAACGGCCCAGTGTGACACCTTTTCTCCTGTGGGTCGAACGTGTCGGCGGGGCTTTCTGGGCCGTGCAGAAATCAACGCTTTCACGGGTGCACCATTCGGGCGGCGGGGCTTGGCACGTGTCGATGTTGGCGCTAGCTTGACTCGCAAGCGCCCCGGGAGGGGGTGCACCAATGGGAGAGATCATTATGAACAAGATGTTGAGCGGAGCGGCCATCGCCGCCCTTGGCGTTGCTTTTGTTACCGAGGCGGCTGCGACCGAGTGGAATGCCTCGGTCTGGGGCAAGCGCCGCGCCTTCACCGAACATGTTGAGAAACTGGCCGAACTGGTCAGCGAGAAAACCGATGGCGCGTTCACCATCAACGTCAGCTATGGCGGCCTTTCCAAGCCCAAGGAAAACCTGGACGGCATCGAAATCGGCGCCTTCGAGATGGCCCAGTTCTGCGCTGGTTACCATCGCGACAAGAACCGCGCGATCACCGTCCTGGAACTGCCGTTCCTGGGTGTGAACACACTGGATGAGGAAGTGGCCGTCAGCCACGCGGTCTACGATCACCCTGCGGTCAAGGAAGAGATGGCTCAGTGGAACGCTCGTATCCTCATGACCTCGCCGATGCCGCAGTACAATCTGGTCGGGACAGGCGAGCCGCGTGACAAACTGGCCGAGTTCGAAGGTATGCGCGTTCGTGCGACCGGGGGCCTCGGTCAGGCGTTCGAGGCCGTTGGTGCCGTTCCGACATCGGTTCCGGCGACCGAAGCCTACAATGCGATGCAGTCCGGTGTTGTGGACACCGTCGCATTTGCTCAGCACGCACACCTGTCGTTCGGCACCATCAATGAAGCCGACTGGTGGACCGCGAACCTGAACCCCGGCACGGTGAACTGCCCGGTGGTCGTGAACATCGACGCCTATGAGGCGCTGCCGCCCGAGCACCGTGAGGCGCTGGACAGCTCGATCGACGAGGCGATTGACCACTACCTGACCAACTACGGTGAGCTGCTGAAAAAGTGGGATGGCGTGCTCGAAGAAAAGGGCGTTCAGAAAGTCATGATCGATGACTCGGTTCTGGACGAGTTCCGTGCCAAGGCGGCCGACCCGATCCGCGACCAGTGGATTGCTGACATGTCCGCCCAAGGCCTGCCGGCGCAGGATCTTTACGACCTGGTGCAGGCAACGCTGAAGCAGCAGCGCGGCGGCAACTGATAAAAAACAGCCGGGGGCTGAAACGCCCCCGGGATCATCTGGAACAGGGGACAACCGGATGGCAGGACACGCCACGGTATTGGAGGACGGCAGCCTCCTGAGCCGTCTCGACCGGCAATTGCTGCAACTTGAACGATTTCTGGCCCTTCTCAGCGGCATCGCCGTTTTCGGTTTGATGGTGTTGGCTGTTGTGTCCGTCAGCGGACGCAACGCGATCAACGCGCCATTGCCGGGCTATGTCGACTGGATCGAGCAGGCCATGCCTCTGATCGCGTTTCTTGGCATTTCCTATGTGCAGCGAGACGGCGGGCACATCCGCATGGACATCGTGATCGCACGGCTGCACGGGCGCGCAATGTGGTTGTTCGAGCTGATTTCGGTGGTACTGATCCTGGTCCTGATGTTGGCTTTGGTCTGGGGCAGCTGGTCCCATTTCGATCGATCGTTTGATTTCGGCGCACCGATGTGGAGCCGTGACAGCTCGATCGACATCGGTATTCCGATCTGGCCCGCCAAGCTGTTGGCGCCAGTTGCCTTCTCCGTTTTGTGTCTGCGGTTGTGTCTCCAGATCTGGGGGTATGGTCGGGCGTTCCTGTTGGGGCTGGAAACTCCGGTTGCGGTGCCGCTGATCCAGGACGCCGCCGCGCAGGCCGCGGCCGAAGCCGAGCAGTTTGAGAGGCAGGACTGACAAATGGACACGATTGAAATCGGCCTGTGGGTCACGGGCGGCCTGCTGGTTCTTGTCGTCGGGGGCATGCGCGTTGCGTTTGCCGCAGGCCTTGCAGGGCTGGTAGGGCTGGTCTGGATATTCTGGGCCAAATTCGGATACGACCCGGATCGGTTTGGTAAGGCTTTGACCGTTGCCGTCAAGACGGCGGGGCAGGTGCCGCATTCCAAAGTGGCCTCGCACACGCTCAGCCTGATCCCAACTTTCATCCTGATCGGATACCTGGCCTATTACGCGGGATTGACCCGGGCGTTGTTCGAAGCGGCCAAGCGCTGGGTCGCCTGGGTGCCGGGTGGCTTGGCGGTGTCCACGGTTTTCGCGACGGCCGGCTTTGCAGCCGTGTCAGGCGCGTCAGTGGCTACGTCGGCCGTCTTTGCCCGCATTGCCATCCCCGAGATGCTGGACGTCGGCTACAACAAAAGGTTTGCCGCAGGCGTCGTGGCCGCAGGCGGTACTTTGGCGTCGCTGATCCCACCTTCCGCGATCCTCGTGATCTACGCGATCATCGTCGAGCAGGACGTGGGCAAACTGCTGCTCGCCGGGTTCATCCCAGGTGCGTTTTCGGCGGTGATCTACGGACTGCTGATCATCGGTATAGCGGTTTTCTTCAAAAACGTGGGTCCGCCGGTGCGGGGCTTTACCTGGAAACAGCGCTTTGCCGCGTTGCCCGGTGCGCTGCCGATCTTCGCGGTAATCCTGATCATCATCTGTTTTGTCTACAACCCATTTGGTGACAAGGCGTGGGGAACGCCGACCGAGGGCGGCGCAATCGGTGCATTCATCGTGTTCTGCTTTGCGCTGTTTCACGGCATGCGCTGGACCGAGCTGAAGTCGGCGTTGTTGGAAACCGCCAAGCTGACGGCGATGATCTTCTCGATCATCTGGGGTGTCTTGATCTACGTGCGCTTTCTGGGTTTTGCCGACCTGCCTGGAGCGTTCTCGGATTGGATCACTTCCCTACATATGTCACCCATGCTGATATTGATCTGTATCCTGTTGGCCTATGCCGTGCTTGGCATGTTCATGGATGCAATCGGGATGCTGCTGCTGACACTGCCGGTGGTCTATCCTGCCGTCATGGCCCTGAACGGGGGCGAGGCGGTGAGCGCGGCCGACAGCGCATTCGGTATGTCCGGACCCATGTGCGCGATCTGGTTTGGTATTCTGGTGGTCAAGATGGCCGAGTTCTGTCTGATCACGCCGCCCATCGGCCTGAACTGCTTCGTGGTCGCTGGCGTGCGCCCGGACCTGAGCGTTCAGGATGTGTTCAAGGGCGTGGCTCCGTTCTTCGTCGCTGATGCGGTGACCATTGCGCTGTTGGTGGCGTTTCCGGCGATCGTTCTGTATCTGCCATCGCTTGCCGGCTGAGGTTTTGGGCAATCCAAGCACGGACTGTGATGCATGGCTCTGCCGCGCGCACAGAGATTTCTGGCTGCATAAAGCTTCGGTGCCGCAGTTGACCCAATAGCTCAGCCCCGTAAAGACTGAACGGGGGCAGCGCCCCCATCCGGCCTATAACGTCAAAATCGGGCGAAACGGCTCACTTGGCCCGCATGAGCATGCCAAACAGGTCGCGCGGATCGTCCGGGTCCGCCAGCATGTCCAGTGGCTCGAAGAACTCGGTTCCCTCGATCGCGTGCTTGACGTAGCGCAGGGCCGAGAAGTCCTCGATCGCGAAACCGACGCTGTCAAACAGAGTGATCTGCCGCTCGTCACGCCGACCTTCGGCCTGACCGGTGATGACCTGCCACATCTCGGTGACCGGGTGGTCGGGGTCCAGAGCTTGAATTTCACCTTCGATCCGGGTCTGCTCGGGGTATTCCACGAAAATGTCGGACCGCAGAAGAATGTCGCGATGCAATTCGGTCTTTCCGGGGCAGTCGCCTCCGATCGCGTTGATGTGCACGCCCGGGCCGACCATGTTGTCGGTCAGGATGGTGGCGTATTTCTTGTCGGCGGTGCAGGTGGTGATGATCTGCGCACCCTCGATCGCCTCTTCGGCCGAGCGGCACGAAACCACGTTCAAGCCGGTCCCTTGCAGGTTGGCCGCGCATTTCGCGGTGGCGGCGGGATCGATGTCATAAAGGCGAACGGTGTCAATTCCACACATGGCCTTGAAGGCCAGGCACTGAAATTCGGACTGCGCGCCATTGCCGATCATCGCCATCGTCGAGGCGTTTTTAGGGGCCAGGTACTTACCGACAAGCGCCGAAGTAGCCGCGGTGCGCAGCGCCGTCAGCATCGTCATCTCGGTCAAGAGGGTCGGATACCCAGTGTACACGTCCGCAAGCAGGCCGAACGCGGTAACGGTCTGCAGGCCTTCGGACGTGTTCTTGGGGTGGCCGTTCACATATTTGAACCCATAGGCCTCGCCGTCCGAAGTGGGCATCAGTTCGATCACGCCATGCGGGGAATGGGCCGGGATGCGCGGGGTCTTGTCGAAGCTCTCCCACCGTTTGAAGTCGTCCTCGATCTGGGCGGCGATCTCGGTGATCATTCTTTCGACACCGATGTGGTGGATCAGCCGCATCATGTTGTCGACGGATACGAAGGGAACAAGCGCCTTGTCGGAAGGTTGCATGGGGTCTCTCCTAGCGGCGTGACAGGTGGATGCCTGCGATCATGCAGCGCACCGACCCGCCGGCGGTTTCGATGGTGGGAACGGACAGCGGCAGCGGCGTCGCGCTGTCCTGGATGATCTCGATCTGATCAGGGCGCAGCGCGGCCAAAGCCCGGCTGGACAGCGCCAGAACCAACCCGTCACGGCCCGTCAATTCGATGGCGTTTCCGGCAAATTCGGCGATCTGGTCGTGGGTCAGGTCAATCACCCTGCGGCCGGATTCCTCGAGCCGCGCCTTCACGGTCGCGCGCCGCTCGGGGTCGGTGATCATGTCCAGGCATATCAGGGCGTAATGCGTGCCGATCCCCATCAGCACATTGGTGTGATAGACATCGCGGCCTTGCGCGTCGCGGGCCTCGAAGGCGATGGGCTCATAGTTGAAATGGGTGCAGAACCGTTCCAGCAGCACCGGGTCGGCGCGGTTGGATTTGACGGTATAGGCAATGCGCCCGACGTGATCGAGCACCATCGCACCGGTGCCCTCCAGCGCGAGGTTGTCCTGCTCGAGCCCGGAATAGTCGATCACGTCCTGAACGCGATAGTCGCGTTTCAGAATCTCGATCACATCCATCCGACGTTCGCGCCGGCGCGAGGGAACGAACATCGGATAGATCGCCACGTGTCCGCCCGGATGGGTCGAGAACCAGTTGTTCGGAAACACGCTGTCGGGCGTGTCGTTGTCGCCGAAATCGTCAAACACATGCACGGTCACGCCAGCGTCGCGCAGTTGCTCGACCGCGCGGTCATGCTCGTCGCGGGCCGCGGCCGAGGTCGCTTCGGCCGAGCGGTTGGCCAGCGTCTGGAACGCATTATCGTCGCGGGTCTCGGGGTTCGAGGCAAAGGCGTGTGGCCGGATCATGACCACGGCCGAAGGGGCCTGAAGGGAATGCATCAGAAGCTCCGGGTAATGCGGTCGAAGATGCGGCGCCCAAGCAGCGAGGCGGCCAGGTCGACCATAAGTTTCGCGGTGCGGCCGCGTTCATCGAGAAAGGGGTTCAGTTCGACCAGGTCCAGCGAGCAGACCAGCCCGCTTTCGTGCAGCAGTTCCATGACCAGATGCGCCTCGCGTTCGGTGGCGCCGCCGGGAACGGTGGTGCCGACGGCCGGGGCGATGGCGGGGTCCAGGAAATCCACGTCCAGCGAGACATGCAGAATGCCGTTCGCGGCGCGGACGCGGTCCAGAAAGGCCATCAGCGGAGCTTTGATGCCGTGTTCGTCGATGCTGCGCATGTCGGCCAGCATGGCGCGGTCTTTCTCCAGCGCGGCGCGCTCGGCCGGATCGACCGAGCGTAGGCCGATCATGCCGACGCGGTCGGTCGGAACGGGGGCCGCCAGCGCGGGGAAGGCGTCGAACCCGGGCTGGCCGGTGAAATAGGCGACCGGCGTGCCATGCAGGTTGCCGCTGCCGGTGCTGTTGGGTGTGTGGAAATCGCTGTGCGCGTCCAGCCAAAGCACGAACAGCGGGCGCCCGATCTGCTGCGCATGGGCGGCCATGCCAGAGACCGTGCCCATCGACAGGGCATGATCGCCCCCCATAAAGATCGGCAGACCTTGTTGGGCCGCCTGTTGCGCGACCCGTTTCAAAGCCCGCGTCCACCCTACGCATTCGGGTAGGGCAAAGAGGTGATCATGTTGCGGCATGTCGACAGTGTCCGGGCGGGTGTCGCCAAAGTCTGTGACCGTGTGCCCGAGGTCGGATAGAGCCTCGGCAATTCCGGCCACCCGGTACGCGTCGGGTCCCATCCGGCAACCCTGGCGCCGCTTGCCGACGTCCATGCCGGCACCAACGAGAATGACTGATTTGGTATCCATACGTTCATTTAGCGGTGCAATGCGGGTTGCGTGAAGGAGGCAAAATGCTCAAAATGAAATCTGAAAATCCAAATTGGAAACACGAAATGGACGATCTGGACAGCCGCTTGCTCAGCGCCCTTCACAGAGACGCTCGCGCGTCCCTGTCAGAGCTTGCAGAAGTGCTGGGTGTAACGCGGACGACCGTGCGCAGCCGGCTGCAGCGGCTCAAGCAATCGGGTGAGATTGTGGGCTTTACTGTCCTGACCCGTCGGGACGTCGCGCAAAGCCCGGTGCGCGGGTTGATGATGCTGGAAATCGAAGGGCGCGGGACCGAGCGCATCATGGCCCGGATCGCAGCCATGCGGCAGGTGCGGGCGGTGCATTCCACCAACGGCGGATGGGACCTGATCGCCGAGATCGGGACCGAAACGCTAGCCGAACTGGACGAGGTTCTGTTCCAGATCCGCCGCATCGAAGGCGTGACCCGCTCCGAGACCAATCTGCTTCTGTCCACTCGAAAAGGCCGCTTTTGAACCGCCCGCCATTCACCAGCGCGGCATAGCTTTGAATACCAAACGATTTGTGCAAGAGTTTTCCCGCAGGCTTGATCAAGCCCATGGGCAGGGAAATCAATATGAGCACAGCAGACCCAGGCGAAAACTCGCGGGCGGAGATCCTGATTGCCCGGGTGACCGGTCTGTTGGAGCAGCCGGTTGTCAGGTTGGCTATACCTGTGGTGATAACGCTGATCGCGTTGACGGTGCTGCACGACCTGTCGAGCCATGTGAAATGGTCGGACGTTCAGTCTGACATTGCCGGAACATCCTGGCGGGTGATGTTCCTTGCCGTGTTCTGGACGGCTTTCAGTTTTCTGTCTCTGTCCTTCTATGACGTCTTCGCCGTGCAGAGCGTGGCGGGGGGAACGGTCCCCCTTCGCATTGCGGCCATGGCCGGGGCCAGCGGCTATGCGGTGTCGAATTGCCTCGGATTTTCGTACATCACGGGCACGGCGATCCGCTATCGGATCTATGCGTCGCTGGGGTTGGATCTGGGACGGGTCGCGGGCGTGATCGCCACATCATGGGTGGCCTTCTGGATGGGCCTCATCCTGATCCTCGGCGGAATGATGACGCTTCATCCGGACGGGATCGCCCAAGCGTTGCCGATCAGCGGAACGCTTGAAACGGTCATCGGGGTCGCCCTGCTGGCCGGTCTGCTGGTGCTGTTTGTATGGCTAGCCAAAGGCGGGCGTCGGCTGTCCTTTGGCGGGGTGGGATTTGACCTGCCCGGAGGCAAGTTGGCCAGCCTTTTGACACTGGCCGCAATCGGGGATCTGTTCGGCGCGTCGATGGCTCTTTATGTTCTGATGCCCGACGATCTAGGCGTCGGTTATCCGTATTTCTTCACCATCTATATCTGCGCAATCGCAGTTGGGATTCTCAGCCATGCGCCGGGCGGAATCGGTGTGTTCGAAGCCACTTTGATCGCAGGGCTGGGGGCCTCGGGTCGGTCGGACGTGATTGCCGCCTTGCTGCTCTACCGGGTTGTCTACACGTTTTTGCCATTTGCCATCGCAAGCCTGTCGATCGCCGTCGCTTCGGCGCTGGCACACCGGCATCACATCAGCGGCGCGGCTACTTGGTTCTATCGGGCCGTCCGGCCAATCGTGCCGATGGTGGCTGCCGGTATCGCGGCAGTGGCCGGTGTGGTTCTTCTGGTGTCCGGCACCTTGCCTGCCAGCTCAACGAAGCTGGGGATCCTGCGCGAGTTTCTGCCCCTGTCCTTCGTCGAGGCATCGCATCTGGCCGGAAGCGCCATTGGCGTTCTGCTGCTGCTTGTGGCGCGGGGGCTGTACCGCAAGCTCTACCGGGCATGGATCGTTGCCATGATCCTGATGCTGGCCGGGTTCTTCGCGTCGCTGGCCAAGGGGCTGGATACGCATGAGGCCATCGGAATGCTTGCAGCCATCGGTTTGTTGGCCCTGTTTCGGGGGGCTTTCTACCGGGTCAGCGGCGCCTCCATCTTCCGACTGAACATTCCCTGGCTGGTCAGCCTGATCGCGTTGCTGGCGGTGATCTTCTGGATCGGGTTGTTCGCCTATTCCCATGTCGAATACGAAAATGCGTTGTGGTGGGAGTTTGCATGGAATGGCGATGCCTCGCGGTTCCTGCGCTCCAGCATGGTGGTGGCGGTCATCGTCGGGGTGGTGGCCGTGAACTCGTTGTTCGGACGTACGATCCCCGCACGTCAACGCACCGAGATCCCTGCGGCGGTCGGACGTCTGGCGCTGGCCAGCGAAGACACCGAGGCGCAGATCAGCCTGACCGGCGACAAACAGTTCCTGATCGCGCCAGATGAAAGCGCCTTTCTGGCCTATGCCGATTCCGGCAACGCGTTGATCAGCAAGGGCGAGCCTGTCGGCGATGAGGCCGCCGGCCAGCAGCTGATTTGGCAGTTGCGCGAAATGGCCGATGCCGAAGGCAAGCTCTGCGCATTTTATAGCGTGTCCACCAAGTATCTGCCTACGTTTCTGGACCTCGGGCTGTCGATCCTCAAGATCGGTGAAGTCGCCCGCGTTCCGCTGAAGGACTTCACGCTGGACGGAAAATCCCGCAAGCGGTTCCGTCAGGCCCGGAACCGGGCCGAGCGTGAAGGATATGTCTTCGAGATCATTCCCAAGGAACAGCTTGCACCGGTCCTGCCGGAGCTGCGCCAGATCTCGGATCACTGGCTGGAAGGCAAGGCGGGCGCGGAAAAGGGCTTTGCTCTGGGCGGGTTCGACGAGCAGTATTTGTCCTATTTCGATCATGCGGTTCTGAAGAACGGCGAGACGGGTAGGATCGTGGCTTTTGCCAACCTGTTTCAGGGCGGCAACAAGTCGGAATTGTCGCTGGATCTGATGCGCTACGAGCCCGACTGCCCCAGCTTTGTCATGGACGCTCTGTTCGCCGAGATGATGAACTGGGGCGCCGGCCAAGGGTTCCATTGGTTCTCGTTGGGGGCCGCGCCGTTTTCCGGGATCGAGAACCGGCAACTCGCCTCGCTCTGGAACCGGATCGGCGGTTTCGTCTACGAGCACGGCGAGCAGTTCTACCACTTCGAGGGGCTGCGCGCCTTCAAACAGAAATTCGACCCGGAGTGGAGCCCCAACTATCTGGCCAGCCCAGGCGGTCTGGCCGCGCCGCGCATCCTGTACGAGGTGAACATCCTGATATCTGGAGGCCTGACGGGCCTGACGAAATAGCGCTTAGTTCAGGCTTGCTCGTGTTGGGTCCTGCTGCAGCAGGTCCCCCCAATCGGTGCGATAGGACATCTCGGCCAGTACGGTTTCCGGCAGGAACTCCTGGTTCTGACGGATCTGCCAGCCCCCGCCCAGACCTTTGTAGACCGCGACCAGATTCGACGACACCTGCTGGCGCGCCTCGATCAGGTTGGCTTGCGAGCGCAGAAGCGCGGTCTGCGTGTTCAACACGCGGGAATAGTCGGCGATGCCGTCGCGATACTGGCTGACGGCGATGTCGGCAGCCTTGCGCGCTGCGTCGACGCTGCGTTGGTAGAACGTCACCTGCTTGCGCGCCTGGGCATAGGCGACCATGGCGCTTTCGACCTCGGAATAGGCGGTCAGCACGGTGTTCTGATAGTTGGCGATCAGCGCCTGATAGGCGGCGTCTTGCGCGCGCACGTTGTTCTTGATCCGCCCATAGTTCAGAACGTTCCAGACCACGCCGGCGCTGGCCAGACCCGTGGTGCTGTTCGAGCTGAACAGGTCGCGCCCGCCCGACGCCTGCAGGCCGATCGAGCCCGACAGGATGAACTGCGGATACAGGTCCGCCATGGCAATGCCCACTTGCGCCGATTGCGTGGCTGCGGCCAGTTCGGCCGCGCGAACGTCGGGGCGGCGGCGCAGCAGTTCGGCCGGAACGCCGACTGCGACGTTCGATCTTGCTGACGGAATCCGCCCGGACGTTCCCAGCAGACCGGTCATGCGCGACGGTGTCGTGCCCAGCAGAACCGCCAGCGCGTTCTTGGCTTGCTGCAGATCGCTTTCCAGCGTCGGCACCAGCGCCTTGGTGTTGTTCAGCAGGGCGGTGGATTCCTGCACATCCAATTCCGTCGTCACACCATTGTTGAACCGCAACTGGGTCAGATCATTGGCTTCCTGCTGCAGCTTGATGTTCTCGCGTGCGACGGCCAGCGACTCCTGCAGCGCGCGGATGTTGATGTACAGCGCGGCCACATCGCCCGTCAGCGTCACCAGCGCGTCGTCATAGTTGGCGACTTGCAGTGCCAGGTTCGACCGCGCCGCCTGCACGCCGCGTCGCTGCGCGCCCCAGACGTCCAGTTCCCACTGGGCGTCAAACCCCACCTGTGAGGTCGAAAACTCGGTATCCAGCGGAATGATCCGGTTGATATCGGCAATGGGACCGAGATTGTCGCTGATCCGGCGCCGCTCCAACGCGCCGCCCACGGCCTGAGACTGCGGATAGAGCTCGCCGAAGGCGATGCCCAGTTGCGCGCGGGCCTGCAACACTCGCGCGCCTGCGACTTGAAGGGTCAGGTTCTGGGCATAGGCCTCGGCCACCAGCTTGTTCAGGGTCGGATCATTGAAGCTCTGCCACCATTTGACCACGGGGGCGCTGCGTGATGTCAGCCCGCTGGCTTGGCTGGCGCTGGGGCTGTTGGCCTCCATCCACTGTTTCACGACCGGCGAGTTGGGGCGCACGAAATCCGGCCCGACCGGGGTGCATGCAAACAGCAACGCGGCGCTCAGCGCGGTGCCAACCAACATGTGGCGGCGGTTTCGTGGCCTGCGCGGATGGTCCGGGTTCATGTGTGTCATGCTCAGATATCCAACGGTCGGATGAAGTTGGCGAAGGAATAGAGGCGGATGTTGATGCGGCGCAGAAACTCGAAGCTTGTGCCTTGCCCGGTATAGATGGCCACGGCCGCGTGCCCGCCAGCGGGGAAGGTATGCCCTTCGGGGACGTCGACTGAAACCTGCACCGCGATGCGCCCGGGAATTTTAGGCAGCTCGAACCCCGGCAGGCGGCCAGAAGGCAGGTATTGCCCCTGCCGGGTGGCCCACCAGATGGCCTCGACCCTGCCGGTCAGAATTTCACCCGGATAAAGATCCAGCGCGACTTCGACGGGCTGACCGGGTTCGACGAATTTCAGGTTCTGCTGGCGGTATGTGGCCAGGATATAGGGCGAATCCTCAGTCACGAAGCTGGCGATGGCCCCAAGTCGGATATCACCGACCACAAGGCCGGGACGGGCCTGTTGCGAGACGATCATGCCGTTTTCAGGAGCGTAGATCGTTGTATTGTCGAGGAAATACTGTGCTTCGGCCAGCTGCGCCTTGGCCTGAAGGATACCGGTGTTCACTCCGTCGATCTGTGATTCCTGCGCAAGTTGCGCCTTTCTTAGATTGGCCTCAGCCTGTTTGACCGCAGCCTGATCTTCGGTCACTTGTTCGTTCCAGCGATCCAGCTCGTCCTGACGCGCACCCCCGGCAGGCACCAGGTTTTCATAGCGCGCCTTCTGCGTCATCGCATAAGCCAGCTGGGCATTGGCGCGCTCCACCGCCTCGGTCGAGGCGATCACGTCCTGTTCAAGGATTTTGGCGTTCTGCTCCGCAGCCACCAGTTGGGCCTGCGCGTTCTCGACGGCCAGCTTGAACACCGTGTCATCGAACCGGTACAGTGGATCACCCTTGGTGATGGGCGTGTTGGGTTCGACCAAGACCTCGGTCAGGATGGTCGGTTGTGTCAGTTTCGGCACGATCTGGATGGTGGACCGCACCACGTGGCTGTCGATCGAGAAGGGTTGGAAGAACCGGAGCGCGACGAGGAAGATCAACAGCAGATGGGCGCCGACCCAGAACGACACGATCCCCCAGACAATGTTGAACTTGAGCCATTGTGCTTTGAAGAAAATGAACCAGACAAAAATGATGTAGAAAAGCGTGATGCCGAGGGCGACGAACATAGTGGTGGATTTCCTTCGGCGTCAGGTTTTCTGTAGGTCGTCTGCAGCAGGGGCCCGGTACTCGTCCTTGACCTGCCCGCCAAGGCGCTCGATCTCCTTGCGGATCGCTTCGCGCTCGCCCTCGGGCAAGCGGCGGATGTCCACGGTCATGCCATCATGATAAGCCCAAATAAAGGCGTGCACCCAGGGGATGATCGCCAGAAACCCCATCCATCCCATCAGTTTGACGGCTTCGGCATGGGGGTGGTTCCGTTTGATTGCGATCCGGCCGGGCAGGCCCATGATGAACAGAAACAAGGCCATGACCGCCGCCAGCAGCAGGATCAGCGCGACGAAAGTCAGGTAGTCATAATAGCCCAGCGGCTGCCCCAGTAGTCCCATCGTCGCGCCTCCTGTCTGGACGGTTGCCCCATCCTCAGTTGTTGGTGTCCAGTTCGTCAATCAATTTGTAGCTGGTCGGCGGGTCGGCGCAGATGCCCGGACCGCATTCTAACAGCGTCGAACCGGCGTTCAGCACCGCAAGACCCAGCATGATGAAGAACGCAACCTTCGCCAATGTGCTGCCGCCAAAGCGTGGTTCCGCGCGCGTGTCCGAAACATACTGCTTCTCGAACATCAGCATGATCGCGGTGCCCAACAGGATCAGGAAAAAGCAGATGGCCGCCCAGGTATAGTAGTGCAGGCCCAACACCGGAGAGCCATAGTGCCCGGTTCCCGGCACGATGTGCAGAAGGATCTGCCGCACCGACACGCTGCCGCCGTAGAGGGCTGCAATCAGAATGATCGCATAGTGTTGGGGCCGCGGGCCATAAAGCAGGTTCAGGCCCAGACCAACACCAACCGCAACGAAGCCAACTCGCTGCAACAGACAGAGCGGGCAGGGCAGTTCGTACAGCTTGAGCTGGTAGACATAGGCCAGCAACAGAACAAGGCTGACGGCCAGCATTCCTAGGGCATTCAGAGTACGGGACAGTTCAGGTGTCATGATCGTCCCTTTCTACAACTGAATTGTCAGTTGGCTGGTGGCGTGAAACTTGAGCCAATAGACGCTCAACGCCAGCGTGAGAAAGAAAACCACGTTCCCGGCCTTTGTTCGTCCAAAGTAATTCAGCGCCATAACGGCTGTAAGTAACGCAAATAAAAGCGCGATCATGGCTCGGTCCTCCCCTCCCGTGCAACGATTGCAATGGTGGTGATACTGTCAGGCCCGCTGCCATCTGGCAAGTTTTGGGATCGTCCGTTCGCCTTAAGTGCGAGCGAAGCCTAGCCGCACACCGCCAATTGGGTCTGCCATTCGCGGCAGCGCGCCGCCAGTTCGGATGTGACGGGAGCGTCTGTGTAGAACGTGTCGATTTCGGACAATGACGTGATGCGGGCCGGGGCCGACCGCTGGAACTTCGAGTGGTCTGCAACAAGGCTGGTATGCCGCGCCTGCGCGATGATTGTCTGGCTGACGTTCACTTCCTGAAAATCGAAATCCAGCAGATCGCCTTCGCTATCCAGCGCAGAACACCCTATGACCGCGTAGTCAAACTTGAACTGACGAATGGTCGAGACAGTCAGATTTCCGATCAGGCCTCCATCTGATCGGCGCAGAACACCACCAGCGACCACGATCTCGCATTCAGGGTTTTCGACCAGAATGTTGGCCACGTTCATATTGTTGGTCACGACCATCAGGTTCTTGTGGGTCAGAAGTTGCCGCGCCACGGCCTCGGTCGAGGTGCCGATATTCATGAACACCGATGCTCCGTCCGGAATGTCGGCGGCACACCGTTTGGCAATGCGTTTCTTGGCTTCGTCGTTCAGTCCGCGGCGGTCTTCGTAACCGATATTCGAAACGCCCGACCTCAGAACCGCGCCGCCGTGAACGCGGTCCAGCATCCCGGAATCGGACAGTTCCGACAGGTCCCGACGAATGGTCTGGACGGTGACATTGAACCGCTCGGCCAGATCCTCGACCGCGACACGTCCGTTTTGCTTGGCAAGGCTCAGGATGTCGGATTGGCGAAAGGACAGGGACATATTCGGCTCCGCGGGTGTGGCTCTGTTCGTTTTTGTTCTTTTTGTACATCGAGCGCAAGCGTTATGTTTTCTTGACTGGGTGCCAAAGAAGATAGAAGTGAACGACAATTAAGTTGCACGAGATGCGACAAAGCGAATAAAAACGAAAATCGAAATTGACTAAACGAGTGTCGGTCGCGTTAATGCGCGCGACCCTTTTGCAAATGGAATCATCAGACCATGGAACAGTCGGACACTCAGATCACCGATCTTTTCATCATCGGTGGCGGCATCAATGGCTGTGGCATCGCGCGCGACGCCGCAGGGCGCGGGTTGAGCGTCACGCTCGCCGAGATGAACGATCTGGCTTCGGCCACTTCGTCAGCTTCGACCAAGCTGTTTCACGGAGGGCTGCGCTATCTGGAGTATTTCGAGTTCCGTCTGGTCCGCGAGGCCCTGATCGAACGTGAAACGCTTTTGCGTGCCATGCCGCATATCAGTTGGCCGATGCGGTTCGTTCTGCCGTATCACCCGGACATGCGGTTTGACTCTGAAACGCCCACGTCGCGCCTGTTGGGGGCGGTCATGCCGTGGATGAAGGGGCGGCGGCCTGCCTGGCTGATCCGTTTGGGGCTGTTCATGTATGACAACCTGGGCGGCCGGAAGATCCTGCCGGGAACAAGTTCATTGAACCTGCGCACGGCGCCCGAGGGTGCGCCGCTGAAGGACAAGTTCGAAACCGCGTATGAGTATTCCGATTGCTGGGTCGAGGATTCAAGGCTGGTGATCTTGAACGCACGCGATGCAGAGGCACGCGGCGCGCGGATCTTGGTGGGCACCAAGGTTCTGTCGGCCGAACGCAGCGAAGATGTTTGGCAGATCACCGTGCAGGATTGCGAAAGCGGTGAAACCCGTGAACTGCGCGCGCGGATGCTGATCAATGCGGGCGGGCCGTGGGTTGGAGACATCATTCGGACAAAGATCCGTTCGAACTCACGCGAGGGCGTGCGGCTGGTGCGCGGCAGCCATATCGTGACGCCGCGTCTCTGCGACCATGACAAATGCTACTTCTTCCAAGGTGAGGACGGGCGCATCATCTTCGCCATTCCCTATGAGCAGGACTTCACTCTGATCGGGACCACTGATCAGGACCACCCCGATCCGTCCGAGCCGCCCGTCTGCACCGAGGCCGAGCAAAATTATCTGTGCGCCTTCGCGTCCAAATACTTCAAGAAGCCGGTCTCGCGTGACGACATCAACTGGACCTACTCCGGCGTGCGCCCGCTGTATGATGATGGCGCCCAAAGCGCCACGGCAGCGACGCGGGACTACACATTGAAAGTGGACGCCGAGGGCGGCGCGCCGGTCCTCAACGTGTTTGGCGGCAAGATCACAACCTATCGCCGCCTTGCCGAAAGCGCGATGGAGAAGGTGGCCGAGCACTTCCCAGACCTCTCTGGCCCTTGGACTGCGGGAGTTGCTCTGCCGGGTGGGGATTTCCCGGTCGACGGGGTAGAGGCACTGGTTGCCGGATTGAAGGCTGACTACGGATTCCTCACCGACAAATGGGCGCACCGTCTGGTACATGCGTACGGCACCGAAGCACGCATTATCCTCGGGAACGCAGTCCAGGCCGATGATCTGGGCGTCGATTTTGGCGCGACCCTGACCGAGCGTGAGCTCGAATGGCTGATCGACAAGGAATATGCCCGTACAGCGCAGGATGTGATCTGGCGTCGAAACAAACTGGGACTGCGCCTGAAACCCGAGCAGGTTGAGCAGATTGAGGCCTGGATGCAGAAGCGTCGTCAGCAACAACGGAAAACCGCTTAATTACCCACCAAAGAAAAACGCCCCGCGGATGTCGCGGGGCGTTTCTTTTTTCTCGGTCAGGCCGCCTTTTCGGAGGGGTCGGGATCCTTGTTCGTGCCCTTGATCCACTCTCGCATGCTCTGCATCACCGCATAGAGGACCGGCACCAGGATCACCCCGAACAGGGTCGCGGCGAGCATCCCGCCAAATACGGCCACACCAATCGCCTTCTGGCTGGCGGCACCAGCACCGCTGGCTGCCAGCAGGGGCACAACGCCCAGCAGGAAGGACAGCGCGGTCATCATGACGGCCCGGAAACGCTGATGCGCAGCCTCGGCGGCGGCGTCCTTGACAGACAGACCCTTGGCCCTCTGCTCCATCGCGAATTCCACGATCAGGATGCCGTTCTTTGACGCAAGCCCCACCAGCATGATCATCCCGATCTGCGTGTACAGGTTGATGTCACTGCCCACGATCGCCACCGCCGCAACCGCGCCGAACAGGGCTACGATCACCGACAGCAGGATCGAGACCGGCATCGTCCAGCTTTCGTATTGTCCGACCAGGAACAAATACCCGAATAGGATCGCCAGCCCCAGGATCACCACGACCAGCCCGCCGGATGCCAGCTGTTGTTGGGCGGTTCCGGTCCATTCAAAGGCATATCCCGGGGGCAGGGCGGTCGCCGACTCTTCTGTCATCACGGTGATTGCGTCACCGGTCGACAGACCTTCTGCCGGAACCGCCGTCACCGTCGCGGAACGGAACAGGTTGTGGCGTTTCAACAGAACCGGGCCAAGCACGTTTTCGACGTCGATGAGCGTTCCCAGCGGGACCATCTCACCGGTGTTCGAGCGGACGTACAGGTTCGAGATGTCCTCGACATTGTCACGATACGACCCTTCGGCTTGGATCATCACGCGATAGACGCGACCGAACAAGTTGAAGTCGTTCACATAGTACGAGCCAAGCTGAGCCTGCATGGTCTGGAAGATTTCGGCGACCGATACGTTCAGAGTTTTTGCCTTTTCCCGATCCAGATCCACGAACAGCTGCGGGACGTTGGCCCGGAAAGTCGTGTAGGCTTGGCCGATTTCAGGCCGCTGGTTGGCAGCGTAGACAAAGGATCCCACGGCCGAGGCCAGATCCTGCGGCGAGCCGCCTCCGGTTTGCTGAACCTCCATTTCGACGCCCGCCGACATGCCAAGACCTTGGATCGGCGGCGGGTTGAATGCGACGATCGAGGCGGCGGATTCGCCGTTGGCGATGGCCAGTACCTTCTGCAGGATGGCGTCCGCCGTCAGATCCTCGTCTTGCCGTTCGTCCCAGTTGTCGAGGTTGACGAACACTGCCGCACCGTTGGTGATGGTTCCGTTCAGCAGTGAGAAACCGTTGATCAGAACGGTATTCGCCACGCCCGGGATCTCGCGGATCTGGTCATCCACGCGTTTGGATACCGCCTCGGTTCTCTCCAGTGTGGCCGCGTCGGGCAATTGGATGTCCACGAAAAGATAGCCGTTGTCTTCAAGCGGCAGGAACCCGCTGGAGGTGTTCGACATGATAGTCACGCCGCCAAAGGCAAAGCCCGCGATGATCCCGAGCGAGACCACGGGGACGATCAGCAGCTTGCGCACGATGGACACATAACCTGCGCGCATCGTCCCGATGAATTTCTCGAACACCGCCAGCAGACCCTTGGGCGGGCCTGAACGTGCCTGAAGGACCAAACCGCACAGCGCTGGCGACAAGGTCAGCGCATTGATGGACGAGATGACGACGGCGGTCGAGATCGTAACCGCGAACTGTGAATACAGCCGCCCCGAGATACCGGGCATGAAGGTCACGGGGACGAAGACGGCCAGCAGAACCAGAGTTGTCGCAATGACGGGGCCAGTAATCTGCCCCATGGCCTTGCGGGTCGCCTCAGCCGGCGGCAGGCCTTCCTCGGCGATGATCCGTTCCACGTTCTCGACGACCACAATCGCGTCGTCAACCACGATCCCGATGGCCAGCACGAGTGCAAAAAGCGAGATTGTGTTCAGCGACATCCCGAACAGCAGCAGGAACGCAAATGTCCCGATCAATGAGACCGGAATCGCCACGGCCGGAATGATGGTCGCCCGCCAACTGCCCAAGAAGATGAACACGACCGAGATCACCAGAATGAAGGTCAGGATCAGCGTCGACACCACGTCGTTCAGCGACTGTTCGACGAAGTCCGTAGTATTGAACGGAACCGCATACTCCACATCGGTCGGGAAGGACCGTGAAAGACGCTCCAGTTCGGCTTCGACGCGGTCGGACACGGCCAGCGCGTTGGCGCCCGGCGCTTGGTAGATGCCGATTACCGTCGCCGGAACGGCCTGAAAATAGCCCGATGCGGCATAGTATTCCGCCCCCAGTTCGACGCGTGCAATGTCACGGACCCGCACGATCGAGCCGGCGTCGCCGGTCCGAATGACGATATCGCCAAACTCCTTGGCCGATGTCAGGCGGCCTTTGGTCTTGATCGTGTACTGAAAGGTCTGACCTTCAGGCACCGGCGGGGCGCCGATCGAGCCAGCGGAAACCTCGATGTTCTGTTCGCGAATGGCCGAGATCACGTCACCCGGCGTGATGGAAAGGGCGGCCATCTTGTCGGGATCCATCCAGATCCGCATCGCGTATTCCAGGTTGGTCAGAACGTCGGCCTTGCCCACGCCCTGCACCCGTGCCAGCGCATCCTTGAGGTTGATCGACGCGTAGTTCGACAGGAACACGCTGTCATAGGTGCCGTTGGGCGAGGTCAGGGTGACCAGCAACAGCATGTTGGTCGACGCTTTCTGCGTCACCACCCCCGACGAGGTGACTTCGGTCGGCAGCGAGGACATGGCCTGCGCCACACGGTTCTGCACATTGACCGATGCGATGTCGGGGTCGGTGCCCACCTCGAACGTGATGTTCAGCGAATACGAGCCGTTGTCCGAGGATGTGGACGTCATGTAGATCATGTCATCCACGCCGTTGACCTGCGCTTCGATCGGCGCGGCAACCGTGTTTTCAACGGTTTCGGCGTTAGCGCCAGTGTACGTCGTCGTGACGCTGACCACCGGCGGGGTAATGTCCGGGAATTGGGCAACCGGCAGGACCATGTAGCCGATCGCCCCCATGATTGTCAGCACAAGCGAGATCACAAGTGCCAGCTTGGGCCGGCTGATGAACAGGGCGGAAAACATCAGTTATTCTCCCGGCTGTTCAGAGGCGACAACGGCGTCAACGGCAACACCCGGGCGCACCCTTTGCAGCCCTTCCACGATGACGCTTTCGCCCTCGCGCAGACCTTCCTTGACGATCACGGCAGAACCGACCGTGTCGCCGGTCGTGATGTAGCGCTGTTCGACCATCTGCTTGTCGTTGACGACCAGCACAAACTCTCCGCGTTGATCTCGCTGCAGGGCAGCTTGAGGGATCAGCACTTCAAGTGTGGGTTCAAGCGCTTCAATGTGAACGTTCAGAAAGGCGCCATCCACGATCAGACGTTTGTCGTTTGCAAACTCGGCGCGCAGGGTGATCGCGCCGGTCAACGGGTCGATCCGGTTGTCCACGAACACGATCTTGCCGGTTTCTTCCAGCTCGGTACCATTGGGCAGCGTAAGCCGGACAACCGGGCTCTTGTTGCTTTCAGCAAGGGTGGAGGCGGTCTCACCAACGGTCTGAAGAACGGAGGTGAACTGCTTTTCATTCAACGAGAAATTCACGTAGATCGGCGCTTCGCTGATCAGGTTGACCAGCGGTTCCGTGTTGGGGCCGACCACGTCGCCGACGCTGGTGCTGATCCGACCGATCCGGCCGGAAAACGGCGCGTGGATCTGCGTGTAGTCCAGATCAAGCTGCGCCTGTTGAATGGCTGCGTTGGCCGCTTTGACTTCGGCTTCGGCGACCAACTCGTTCGCGCGGGCAATGTCGCGCTCGGATTCCGGCGTTGCGTCGCGCCTGTACAGTTCTTCCTTGCGGGCCAAGTCGACCTTGGCCAGTTCCAGATTGGCTTCGGCCCGATCAAGATCCGCTTTTCGGGCGTCCAGCGTGGCCTGGTACAGGTCGGGCTCAATGGTAAACAGCAGATCACCCTCGTTGACCAACGAGCCTTCTTCGACATTCCGGCTTTCCAGGAAACCGCTGACCCGTGCGATGATGTCCACGTTGTCCGTGGCTTCGGCCCGCCCGATGAAAACAGCCTCCTCGGTGATTTCCTGTGTGTATGCGGCCGCAATCGAAACCTTGGGCGGCGGTGCATCCGACTGATCCTGGGCAAATGCGACCGGTGTAAACGCAAGGCATGCCAGCAGTGTCGCGCAAAGGCCGAGACGCGAGAGCGTTCGATTGCTGGTCGTGTGGGTAAGCGTCTTTTCAACGGTCATTGCGAGTGCCTCATTCAAACCGGGATTTGGGTCGAGCCGGACCGTTCCTGAAGCCCGAGTCGACTAAACTCCAAGTCAGGATGGAGGCATTGTTGAAAATTCTCAAGTATTTGAATTTTAAACGCTCGAACCCTGTCCGGGGATGTCTCGGCCGTCGAACCAATTTCGTCCGACGATTTCATCGGATCGGTCGGGTCAGTTGGCTGAAAAAAAGGGGACCGCCGGCCCCCTTGCTGTACTCAGCTCCGCACTCCGGCAAAGCGTGTTTGCCAATCTTCGCGCTGTTCGTCGGTGATCTTGGCGAACAGAACGTCCGGCACCGTGAACGCGTGTCCGGCGGGCAGGGCGCTCAGCGCGGCCTCCACGTCCTCGGGCCAGCTGGTATCGAGCGTGTTCATCGCGCTCAGCATTCTGGCCGAAGTTTCAGGGATGAACGGCGCGCTGAGTACTGCATAAAGCCGGATCAGGTTCAGGCCCAGCCGCACCTGCGCGGCGGCCTGTTCCGGGTCTTCTTTGAAGGTGGACCAAGGCGCAGCGGCCTGCAGGTATTCGTTGCCCGCAACCCAGATCGCACGCAGTTCCTGCGCCGATTTGCGGACCTCCATCGCCTCCATGTGCGCCTCGTAGGCGCGAATGCGCTTGGTCAGTTCCTCGCTCAGCGCCTGTTCGCGTTCACCGTATTCGCCACCGGACGGAACCTCTTCACCGAATTTCGAGCGGCAGAACTTGGTGATCCGGCTGACGAAATTGCCCAACACGTCCGCCAGGTCCTTGTTGACCGATTGCTGGAAGTTCTCCCAGGTGAATTCGCTGTCGCTGCTTTCGGGCGCATGGCTCAGCAGCCACCAGCGCCAGTAGTCGGCGGGCAGGATGTCCAGCGCCTGGTCCATGAAGACGCCGCGGCCCTGGCTGGTCGAGAACTGTCCGCCGTCATAGTTCAGATAGTTGAACGACTTCAGGTGATCGACCAGCTTCCACGGCTCACCCGAGCCGAGGATGGTGGCCGGGAAGGACAGGGTGTGGAACGGCACGTTGTCCTTGCCCATGAACTGCACGTAACGCACGTCGTCGGCGCCCTTGTCGGTGCGCCACCAGCGTTCCCATTCCGCATCCGACTTGCCGTGGGCGTCGGCCCATTCCTTGGCGCAGGCGATGTATTCGATCGGCGCGTCGAACCAGACGTAGAAGACCTTGCCCTCCATGCCGGGCCAGTCCTCGTCGCCCTTCTTGACCGGGATGCCCCAGTCCAGGTCACGGGTGATGCCGCGGTCCTGCAGGCCGTCGCCGTCATGCAGCCATTTCTTGGCGATCGAGGTGGTCAGCACCGGCCAGTCAGTCTTGCCGTCGATCCAGGCGTCCAGCTGATCCTTCATCGCCGACTGGCGCAGATACAGGTGCTTGGTCTCGCGCACCTCAAGGTCGGTCGAGCCGGAAATCGCGCTGCGCGGGTCGATCAGGTCGGTCGGATCCAGCTGCTTGGTGCAGTTTTCGCACTGGTCGCCGCGCGCCTTTTCGTAGCCGCAGTTGGGGCAGGTGCCTTCGATGTAGCGGTCGGGTAGGAAACGGCCGTCGGCGTTGGAATAGACCTGCTTTTCGGTCACTTCGCGGATCAGCCCGGCCTCGGCCAGCTTGCCGGCGAAATGCTGGGTCAGCTTGTGGTTCTGCGGGCTGGACGACCGGCCGAAGTGATCGAAGCTGAGGCCAAAGCGTTTGGCGATGTCGGCCTGCACCTCGTGCATCTCGGCGCAGTATTCGGCCACCGGCTTGCCCGCCTTGGCGGCGGCCAGTTCGGCCGGGGTGCCGTGTTCGTCGGTGGCACACAAGAACATGACCTCGTTTCCGCGGCCGCGCTGGTAGCGCGCGAACAGATCCGCCGGCAGCTGCGAGCCGATCAGGTTGCCAAGGTGCTTGATCCCGTTGATGTAGGGAATTGCCGAGGTAATGAGAATCCGAGCCATGTTTGGTTTCCGCCTAACTGTCTGCGCGCGCTCTATCAAACCGGATCGGGAAATCCCAGCCCCAGAATGCTATCGCCCTTCGCGCGAGCGTTTCAGCAGGCGGCCGATGGTGAAGGACGTGCGCGGCGCGTAGACGTAGTTGGTGCGTTCCTCGGGCGTCGGGCGCGAGCGCATCCGGGCCAGTCCAAAGATGATCAGGACCGCGTGGCCCAATGCCACGAAGGCAAACAGCGCGCCGGGGCCGAATTGCTCGATCAGCGTCGAGGAAACATAGGGCGAGGCGATAGCCCCCAGCGCATACCAGAACATCAGCGCCGCCGACAGTTCCACCCGCTGCTCGGTGGTGGCGAAGTCGTTGGCATGCGCGGATGAGATCGAGAATATCGGAAAGGTCGTTATTCCGAACAATCCGGCGGCCAGCATAACGCCCACAGTGCCCGTGCCGCTGGCGGCCATGGTGATGCTGCAACTGATAACAGCGGCAATCGACATCCAGATCAGCACCCAGCGGCGGTCGTATTTGTCGGCCAGCCACCCGACCGGATACTGCGCCAGCGCGCCGCCCAGAACAAAGGCGGCCAGAAAGAACGCGATCTGATCGACGCCCAGCCCAACCTCTTGTCCGTAGACGGGACCAACCATCCGGAACGAAGCAGAGCTGATGGCCGAGACGATCACTCCAGCCACCGCCAAGGGCGAGCAATGCCAGGCCAGCTTGGGCCGCAAACGCGGTGCGTCCGGGGTTTCAGGCTGGCTGGCGCGCGTCAGGGTCAGCGGCAGCAACGAAGCACAGCACAGGATGGCCAGCAGGTTGTAAGAGACATAAGAGGCAGGCGGCAGAACGGCGATGATCAACTGCGCGCTGAGCGAGGCTCCCATATCGGCCAACCGATATGTGCCCATGGCGCGGCCGCGGGTTTCGTTGGTGACTTTGGCGTTCAGCCAGGCCTCGATAACCGTATAACAACCCGCCACGCAGGTGCCCGAGGCAATGCGCAGCGCGGCCCAGGCATAGGGGTTTTCGGTCAGCGTGTGGCCAATCAGACCCATCGCGCCCAGAGCCGTGCAGACCGCAAAGGCGCGCGAGTGCCCGATGGATCCCATCAACCTTGGCGCCCACCAGCATCCCGCGAAAAAGCCCAAGAAGTGAGCCGAGCCCAAAAGGCCGATCTGTTCGGTCGAAAACCCCAGCGTCAGGCCGGATATCGCGTCCAGTGGACCCACGCCGCCCGTGGAAAGCTGCAATAGAATGACCGAAAGAAAAAGGGCGGCGAATGAGATGATGGTACGCATGGGTCCAGTAGATGTCCGAATGGCGCATGACGATGCGCGCGGCTATTCGACTTTGTGGTGTCGTTTTCCGCCAGTTTCAGGGTTTTCTGCGAATTTCGGTTCGTATGTTCAATCCCACAGTTTCGTCGACCAGGTCCGCATAGCCGGTGGCGCCGAAATCGTTCCGGTTCAACGCGCCGGTCAAATGGATGAACAGCCGGTCCAGATCGTCCTTTGCGGAACCCGGCGGGCGATAAAGCGCGGCATCGAGAGTGATCGGACGTGTCACGTCGCGCACCGTCAAATCGCCGGTGACGGTCGCTCCGTCGGAAATGCGTCCGCCGGGGCCAAGGCTGACGGCCGTCGAGACGAAGTGGATAGATGGAAACCGCGCGGCATCCAACACGGATCGGCTTAGCATCGGGCCGCGTGCAAACGGCAGTTTCGTGCGCGCCTCGGCGACGTTCAGGACGACGTCGACCATGCTGTTGCGCAGGTTTTTCGTGTCCACCAGAACATCAGCGGTCTGGATCGGCATGGTGCCGGTCTGGGCCGAGCCAGCCAGACCGAATGTGAATTCGATCAATGTCCCTTGTGTTTCAAGTATATACGGAACCGGTGCGGCCACGGCGTGCCGCACCAAGGGCAGCGATGCCAGCCCCGCCAGTACCAGAGTTCGGCGGGTCAGGCGGCTCATGCCGGAACCCGCCCCTGGCGCGGCCGCGAGCGCATCAGCAGTGTCGCAATAATGGCGATGTTCAGCCCGTTCCACAGGATCCCGTTCACGAAGGCCAGTTCATACTGCCCGGTCACGTCATAGATCCAGCCGGACATCCAACCACCCAGCGCCATGCCCATGATCGTCATCATCATGACGAAACCGACGCGCGCGCCGGCTTCTTGTGGGGGCATGTATTCTCGGACGACCAGCGCATAGCTGGGCACGATGCCGCCCTGCGCCAGTCCGAACAACAGGCTGATGACATAGAGCGACACCATTCCGTCATAAGGCAGGAACAGGAACAGGGCGATGCATTGCAGGATCGACCCGATCAGCAACGTGTGAACGCCGCCCAGCTTGTCTGCGACCAGCCCCGAGATGATCCGGCTGACGACACCGCCCATCAGCATGAGCGACAGCATCTCGGCCCCGACCGCCGGGCCATAGCCCAACCCTACGCAGTAGGAGACGATGTGGACCTGCGGCATCGACATGGCGACGCAGCAGCCGATTCCGGCGAGGCCCAGCACATATTGCAGGGTCCGCGGCGACAGGCCGACGCTGCGCGCGTTGATCTGCGCGGCGGCTGCGGCGGTGCCATGCGCCTCGGCTGGGACCTGCCGGCGCAGCAGCAGCGACAGCGGGATAACCACGATCAGGGTGATGACCGCCAATGTCAGATAGACCTGCTGCCACCCGTCGCGGGCAAGGATACCGGACAGGAGCGTGGGCCAGATCGCTCCGGACAGATAGTTTCCGCTGGCCACCAGCGCCACGGCGATCCCGCGTCGGCGCAGGAACCAGTGCGAGATGTCGGCGATCAGCGGGCCGAACCCGACGGCGGTGCCCAAGCCCAGCAGCAGATGCGCCACCGACAGCATCGTGATCGTCGGCGCCCATGTCGCCAGCAGATAGCTGAGCGCGCTGAGGCCTGCGGCACCGATCAGCGCCTTGGTTACGCCCAGCCGGTCCACCACCTGACCCAGCCACATGTTGCCAAGCGCAAATCCGATCATGGCCAGCGTGTAGGGCATCGAGGCTTCGGCCCGGCTGGCGCCGAACTGGGTCTCGATCGCGGGCATCACCACGATCACCGCCCACATGCCCACATTGGCAACCGCCGCGATGGCCAGCGTGACCAGAAGGCGAAGCCAGGAATAGCGGCTGTCGTGGATCGGGTGGGTCATTCCGGCACGCTAGGGGGCGGGATGCGGTTTGACCAGTCACAACTTGCGTGATCCATGCCCGGTCGGTCAGGCGCAGGTTTCCTCGGCGCCGATCCGTTGCAGGTGCAGCCCGGCGCGCGGCGCGGTCTGGGTGGCGTGCCAGCTGACCGGGGGCAGGGCGCGGGCGCGGCGGCGGGTTAGGGTCCAGCGGCGGGTCTGGCCCGTGTGCGCCGGGGCCATGTGCCAGCGTGTCTCGATCCCCTGCGCGCCGCCGTCGCCGGGGGTCAGCAGCAGCCCCAGCGGGGCCTGACCCATCGTGCCTCCCTGTTCGGCGGCCAGATGCATCCGGCGCACCGGCGTCAGACCCGGTGCCCCCGGCAGATCGCCGATCACCAGCGGCACCGCCCCGCTGCGCAGCGCCTCTTCGATGCACCACAGCAGGTCCTCGGCCCGGGTGGGACGGACGAACAGGAAACGGGCGGGATCGGCAAAGGGCATCATGCCGTCGGGGTTCAGCTGATCGGCCTCCCACGCGGGCGAGATCCACAGAACCGGCCCCTGCGCCTGACCGGCCAGCCACATGGCAAAGCTGCGCCGCGCGGGGCCGCAGGCCTCGTGCACGCGGGCCAGTTGCAGCGAAATCTCATCATGCAGGGTCAGCCCCGGCGCCGCGCGCGCCGGTTTGCGGCCAAGAAGATGCGTGGACATGGCCGAATGCTAGCATGTTCGGGTTTTGTTCTCAATCCCGAAAGCCGCCGTTCAGCGCGACAGGATCATCCGGCCATCAGAAAACTGGATGTTGGAAAAACGGTGCAGGTAATCCATGCCCAGTAGGGACTGGTCCAGATCCCCTCCGTTGATCCATGCCGGAACATTTCGGTCTGTGATGGGCCCCAAAGCCAGGCTGTCGAGGCGCACAGGCGCAGTCTGGACCACCCCATTTGCGGTCGAGGCACGCCCGTGAAAGGTCAGCTGACCGGTATCGAATCCGACGCGCTCCGCGTCCTGCGGGCTCAGCACGATCTGGCTGGCCCCGGTATCCACCAGGAATGTCACCGGTTTGCCATTCACCAGCATCGGCAAGTAGTAGTGCCCGTCGAACGAGCGGGGTACTTCGATCACATCTCCGGTCACGGACATCTGCGGAGATACGCCAACGGTCGAGCGGATGTCGCCCCAAAGGCCGACAACGGCAATGATCCCGATGAAGATGAAGACCCAGGCCATAGCCATCTGCAGGGTCTTCCCCAACGACTGCCGATTGTGAGTGAAGAACCACATCAGCAGTGCGGCTCCCAGCAGAACCAGATAGGCCAACCGTCCAAAATCGCTACCATCCATGCGGGCACCCGAAACCTTCTTTCATAAGGTCAATATGGGGTTTCAGGACGCGAACCCAAAGGCCTTGAGCCCGTCAAGAATGAACTGAACCGACAGCGCGGCCAGCAACATGCCCAGAAGGCGGGTCAGCACGGTCAGGCCGGTCTTGCCCAGAATGCGCGCGATCAGGCCGCTGGACAAGAAGAACAGCAATACAACCGCCATCACGGCAAGCATCACGCCGACAGCGGCAGCGATGCCCTGAATGCCGGGGTGCTCACCGGCCAGAAGGATGATCGTTGCGATCGATCCGGGCCCGGCCACCAGCGGAATGGCCAGCGGAAAGACCGAGGGGTCAGGGTGCTCTTCTTCTTCCGCTCGGTCCTCGCGCCGCTTGTTGCGCCGCTCGAACAGCATGTCGAGCGCGGTCAGAAACAGCAATGCGCCGCCAGCGACCTTGAAAGCCTCCATCGAGATGCCGACAAAGCCGAGAACCGCCTCTCCGAAAGCGGCGAAGGCGATAAGGATGCCCGAAGCGGTCAGGCACGTGCGGTAGGCGACGCGGCGACGGGTGGCCGGGTCCATTCCTTGTGTCAGCGCGACGAAGATCGGTGCGGTGCCAAAGGGATCGATCACAACGAACAGGGTTGTGAACGCGGTTATGAAGAATGCCATTTCGATCATGCGGCGGCCTCTGCGCTTTCCAGCCGCTCGGCGGCGGCGACCCACAGCGCCTCGGCGCGGGACATGGCCTCGACCACCTCGGCGAATTTTCGGTTCCAGGTTTCCAGATCAGCGATCCGGTCATCTTCGTACAAAGCCGGGTCGGACAATTTGGCCGAGAGCTTTTCGTGCATGTCCGTCAATTTCTCCAGCCGTTCCTCGCATTTCCGCAGGTCGGCCCGTAGCGCGAGAATGGTATCGCGAGAGGCGCGTTTGGGTTTGGCGGCCGGTTTTTCCCGGGCCGGTGGTTTGTCGCGCGCCAGCAGCATCTGGCGATAGGCTTCCAGGTCGCCGTCAAAGGGTTTGACCGTGCCGTCCGAGACCAACCACAGCCGATCGGCCACCAGCCCCAGCAGGTGCATGTCGTGGCTGACCAGAACCACAGCACCGGAATAGGCAGTCAGCGCCTCGACCAGGGCCTCGCGGCTTTCGATGTCCAGATGATTGGTCGGCTCGTCGAGGATCAGCATGTGCGGCGCGTCGATCGTCGCGATCAGCAGCGACAGGCGCGCTTTCTGGCCGCCTGAAAGCCGGCCCACCTCGGTTTCGGCCTGATCCGCGCCCAACCCGAAACCGGCCAGACGCGCGCGCAGCTGGGCCGGGGTCTCGGTCGGGCGCAGGCGCCGCAGGTGATCCAGCGGTGTTTCGTCCACATACAGCTCGTCCACTTGATGCTGGGCGAAATACCCGATGCGCAGCTTGCTGCTGCGAGTCATCTTGCCAGCCATCAGGGGCAACCGGTCCGACAGCAGCTTGGACAGTGTCGATTTTCCCTGACCGTTCTTCCCCAACAGCGCGATCCGGTCGTCCTGATCAATGCGCAGGTTCAGCCGGCGCAGCACCTCGGTGTCGCCATAGCCGGTGACGCCGCCCTCAATCTGAATGATCGGCGGCGACAGTTCCTCGGGCTCGGGGAACGAGAAGGCGCGCAAGGCGGCCTCCTGCGGGGTCGAGATCAACTGGATCCGTTCGATCATCTTCAGCCGCGATTGTGCCTGAACGGCCTTGGACGCCTTGTAGCGGAACCGGTCAACGAAGCTTTGCAGATGGGCGATGCGGGCCTTGGCCTTGGCGTTTTCGGCCTCGGCCTGAGCCAGACGTTCGGCGCGGCGTTCGGCGAACTTGTCGTAGGGCACCGCGTAATAGGTCAGCTGGCGGTCTTCCAGATGCAGGATCGAGCCGACCGCCCGGTTCAGCAGGCCCCGGTCGTGGCTGATGACGATGACCGTATGCGGATATTTCGCCAGATAGCTTTCCAGCCACAGCGCGCCTTCAAGGTCCAGATAGTTGGTCGGTTCGTCCAGCAGCAGCAGGTCGGGCTGTGAGAAAAGAACCGCCGCCAGAGCGACCCGCATCCGCCAGCCGCCCGAGAAATCGGAGCAGGGCCGCTGCTGATCGGCATCGTCAAAGCCCAGCCCCTTGAGGATCGTAGCCGCTCGGGCTTCGGCCGACCAGGCGTCGATATCGGCCAGCCGGGTCTGAATCTCGGCAATCCGGTCGGGGTCTGTGGCCTGCTGCGCCTCGGCCATCAGGGCGCTGCGCTCGGTGTCGGCGGCCAGGACCGTGTCGATCAGCGACACGTTTGACGAGGGCACCTCTTGTGACACACCGCCGATCCGCGCGCGTCGGGGCAGGGTGATGCTGCCCGATTCCAGCGCCAGCTCGCCCCGGATCAGGCGGAACAGAGTGGTCTTGCCGGTACCGTTGCGGCCGACCAGACCCACCTTGTGGCCTTCGGGAATGGTGGCGCTGGCGCCCTCGAACAGAGGGCGGCCTTCGACCGAATAGGTGATGTTCTCGATCCGTAGCATGGGCAGCTCTTAGCAGAGCGATACTGGCACCGCCAGACGCAAGCCATGTGCAAACCACATGCGCTGTGCTAGCGCTTTTGCAGATGAACGAAATTCGGATGTTGAGATGCGGGCCGCACAAACTCCACCCTCTTTGGTGACCCTTGTCCTTGCGACCGGTCTGTCCGTGCTGTCGTTGAACATGTTCCTTCCGTCCCTTGCGAACATGGCGGTCGATTTTCGGGCGGATTATGCGCTGGTGAACCTGTCGATCGCAGCCTATCTGGCCGTGTCCGCCGTACTGCAACTGATCCTTGGGCCAATGTCCGACCGGTTCGGGCGCAGGCCGGTTCTTTTGACCTGCATGGCGGTCTTTGTGGCGGCGTCACTTGGCTGTGTTCTGGCGGAGTCGATCTGGACCTTTCTGGGGTTCCGTCTGATGCAGGCCGCCGTGGTCGGGGGCTCGGTGCTGTCTGCCGCGTCGATCCGCGACCAGTTTCCGCCCAACGAGGCCGCAAGCAAGCTGGGATATGTCGCCATGGCAATGGCTTTGGCGCCGATGCTGGGCCCGATGCTGGGTGGCACTTTGGACATGCTGTTCGGGTGGCGGGCCGGGTTCGTGTTTTACACGGTTGTAGGGGCGGCGCTGCTGACGCTGCTCTGGGCGGATATGGGCGAGACCAACCACAACCGGTCCGCCACTTTTGCCGCGCAGATGCGCGAATACCCGCACCTGTTCCGTGCCCGGCGGTTCTGGGGCTACGCGTTGTGCGCGGCATTCTCGATCGGGGGATTCTACAGTTTCATCACCGGAGCGCCCCTGGTGGCCGCCGCCTGGTTCGATCTGAGCCCCGCGACACTGGGCCTGGGGATCGGGATCATCACCGGCGGTTTCATGGTCGGCAATTTCGTGACCGGTCGGATCGCCGCGCGTACTCGGCTGACGACGATGATTCTGGCCGGGCGCATCATCGCCTCGGTCGGGCCGTTCTGCGGGCTGTTGCTGTTTTTAGGGGGGATGGGGTCGGTCTGGGTGTTTTTTGGATCAGCCATATTTGTTGGTTTTGGAAACGGTTTGACGAACGCCAACGCGTCTGCGGGCGTCATGTCGGTTCGACCGCAACTGGCCGGCAGCGCGGCGGGCCTGTCGGGCGCTCTGATCGTCGCGCTCGGTGCGGTCATCACTTCGATCACCGGAGCTGCGGTCAGCCCCGAAAACGGCCCGTATCTGGTGCTGTCGATGATGGCAGGCAGCAGCTTTCTGGGCCTTTTGGCCGTTCTGTATGTCCGTTGGGTGGATGCACGGGACCCGCTTCCCGACGCAATCTGACGCCCAAAGGCGCGATCGCGCCATCATTCCACTTTTCACGGGCGAAATACCGTGTTAGGCGGCGCGCGATGAATTTCGCGCGGCCCAGCCCGCGCCGTCAGACCAAGGAGAGGCCCGATATGGCACTGGAACGCACTTTTTCGATCATCAAGCCCGATGCAACCCGCCGCAACCTGACCGGCAAGATCAACGCCAAGTTCGAGGAAGCCGGCCTGCGCATCGTCGCGCAGAAGCGCATCCACATGACCAAGGAACAGGCCGGCAAATTCTACGAAGTTCATGCCGAGCGTCCGTTCTATGACGAACTGTGCGAGTTCATGTCGTCGGCACCGGTTGTCGTTCAGGTTCTAGAAGGCGAAAACGCCATCGCCAAGAACCGTGAAGTCATGGGCGCAACCAACCCCGCCGATGCAGCACCGGGCACCATCCGCGCCGAGTTCGCCGAGTCGGTCGGTGAGAACTCGGTTCACGGCTCGGACGCGCCGGAAACCGCAGCGGTTGAGATCGCATATTTCTTCTCGGGCATCGAACTGGTCGGCTAAGCCGCACCACGATACCTGTCGAGATTGCCGCGTCCGATTTCGGGCGCGGTTTTTTGTTGGTCAGACGGATTTCAGATCGTCAGGGCCGACCCGTACACCGATGGCATCCAGATCCGCGATGATCCGGGACGCCGGAGCCCGGTTCGTTGACGATTTCAAAGCATCGAACCTTGCGCGCAGGGCTTTCTTTTCTTCGCCCTTGCAATCGTTCCAGGGGCGGCCTTGCAAGCCCATGACCAACACGTAATAGCCGATGAAATGGGGCCGGGTTCCGGCCTGTATCAGCCGGGCATAAGCCGCATCGGCACCAAGCTCGCGCAACTCTTCGGCCGAGTGGATGCCCGCACGGGCACAGGCCTGTTCGAAAGCAGGCCCAAGATTGCGGATGGAAGACACAGGTTCGGGCATGTTTCTTTCTTAGCCTTGCCGGGGCGTGCTGTCACTGCCCGCCGGAACGTTGTACGACGAATTCCGTTGCGCTAGGCATTGAGCGGCGGGTCGGTGCAGAAGGGGGAAGGAATTGACAAGCGACATTAGCAATCTGGACCTGATGAACCCGCCTGAGGGCTTCATCGACAATCCCTTCCCGTTTTATGATGCGCTGCTGTCTTCGGCGCCGGTTCTGGCGCAGCCCGATGGCTCGGTTCTATTGTCGCGGCACGCTGATCTGGACCGGATCTATCGGGACACGACCTTGTACTCGTCCGACAAAAAGGCCGTGTTCGGACCAAAGTTCGGTCCGGGATCACCATTGTTCGAGCATCACACCACCTCGCTTGTGTTCTCGGATCCACCCTTGCACACGCGGGTTCGCAAAATCATGACTTCGGCCCTGACCCCGCGCGCCATCGCCCGCATGGAGCCCGGTTTGATCCAGACCGTCGATCGTTTGCTGGATCGCCTGGACGACAAGCGACAAGTGGATCTGATCGAAGACTATGCCGCCACCATCCCGATCCAGATCATCGGAAACCTTCTGGACGTACCGGTGGACGAGCGCGAACCGCTGCGCGACTGGTCCCTGGCCATTCTTGGGGCGCTCGAACCGGCATTGAGCGCCAAGCTACTCGAGGACGGCCATGCGGCCGTTCGGGACTTCAAGGAGTATCTGACCGATCTGGTGGCCCGGCGCAGGGCCGCGCCCGGCGACCCCGAAACCGACGTCCTGACCCGGTTGATCCGCGGTGAAGGGGCCGACGAAAAGTTGAGTGAAATCGAGTTGCTTCAGAATTGCATCTTCATTCTGAATGCCGGTCATGAAACCACGACGAACCTGATCGGAAACGGGTTGGCCCTGCTGCATGACCACCCGGAGCAGCGTCAGCGGCTTATGGATGATCCAAGCCTGATCAATTCGGCGGTCGAAGAGGTTTTGCGGTTCCGTTCACCCAACCAGTTCGGCAACCGGGAAACGACGGCTGACGTCGTGATTGACGGGCGTTCGATTGCCAAGGGCACCAACCTTCATCTGTGTATCGGCGCTGCAAACAGGGATCCGGCCGTGTTCCCAGACCCGGGCCGGTTCGACATTTCGCGCAAACCGAACCGTCACCTCGCCTTTGCCGGCGGGCCGCACGTCTGCGCAGGCCTTACACTTGCGCGCCTTGAAGGGCGGGTTGCCCTGTCGCGGTTCGTGACACGGTTCCCAGATTTCCAACTGTCCGATGAACGTGTCAGAGGTGGACGTATGCGGTTCCGCGGATACGCTTCCTTGCCTGCGTCCCTTTGATCGGCAAAAAACGTGAGGCGCTAACCTAAGGTTTTTGCGCCAGCTTCAGAACTGCCTTCAGCCCGGGATCCGCATTCTGGGCACTGAAGTCCCCGCCATGCATGCGGGTGATGGCCGCCACCAGAGCCAGTCCGAGGCCTGAGTTTCTGTCCGACCGCGCGGGATCGAGTGTGACGAAAGGCAGTTGAAGCTGCGACAGCATCTCGGCCGGCACGCCCGGGCCGCGGTCGCGGACACTCAGCAGGGCAAACGGGCCGTCTTCGCGTAGTTCGATGGAAATTGCAGTTCCTTGAGGGGCATAGCGCATGGCGTTTTCCAGAAGGTTCGACAGGGCCTGCGACAGCAAAGGGCGGTGCCCCATGATCGGAGCTGCCCGACCCGTGACCTCGAGGCGCACATCCTTGTCGGCCGCGACCGGTTCGTACAACTCCACGGCATCGTTGACCAAGCGCTCAAGATCCACAGGTTCAAACTGCTCCCGCCCCAGCCCGGCCTCGGCGCGTGAGATCTCGGTCAGTTGCCCGAGAACCCGCAACACGTGATCGATTTCGGCCGTTGCCCGGGCGATGTCGACTTCGCGATCCAAGTCGCTTTTGCCCGGCTCGGCCAAGGCGACCACCCGCTGCTTCAACCGGGACAGAGGTGACCGCAGATCATGCGCGATCGAGTTCGACGTGGTGCGCAAGTTGCTGACCAACTCTTCGATCCGGTCCAGCATGTTGTTCAATGTGCCTGCCATCTGGTCGAATTCGTCGCCGGTCCCACGCTGTGGCATTCGTTGGGACAGGTCGCCGGACACGATGGTTTCTGCGGTGTCGGCGATATCCTTCAGCCGCGAAAACACCAGACGGGTCAAAAGCCAACCGGTCAGAATGCTCAGCGCAAGAGCCGCGCCCAGGGCCAGCGCCACCGAATGAAACAGCACCCGGTCGAACTGCTGACGGGCGAGGGCGTCGCGGCCCACCAGCAGCCGTTCGCCGCCGGGCAGCAGGATCGACGCGGCGGAGATCGGGACCAGCTGATCCGTCTCGGTTCTGCGCAGTTCCAGATCCACCCACCCACTGCCAGCGGCGATGCCTTCGGGCCATCGCTTGAGGTTGCCGGCCAAGGTTTTCCCCGAGCGGTCAGCCAACAGATAAAGCGCATCACGCTCGGACGCGGTCGGAAGCCGGCGTTCGATGGCCACCATCAGGCCGACCAGCCCCAGGCGTTCGTACTCGTCCGCCAGCCCGGTCAGTTCGGCGGACACGACAGATCGGGTTTCGCCTTCGATCGTCCGGTTGGCGGTGATATAGACCAGCAACAATACGGCCGCGGTCAGCAATGTGCTGAGCACCATGCTGGCCAGCACCAACCGTGTCCTGGAGTCCTTGAACGACAAGGGCGACTTAACCATCAGAAACCATGTAACCGGCCCCGCGCACGGTTTCGATCAGTGGTGGTTCACCACCTTCATCCAATTGCCGACGCAGTTTGGAGATGTGAACGTCGACGACGTTTGTATTCGGGTCGAAATGATAGTCCCAGACACCTTCGAGAAGCATCGTCCTCGACACCACCCGGTTTTTCCGGCGAAGGAAGAATTCCAGAATCTGGAACTCTCTGGGCGTCAGGGTGATCTCGCGACCGTTGCGCGTGACCTTTCGGGTCAACAGATCCATTTCAAGGTCGCGGCACTTGAGAGTCGGGGTTTCCTCGGATTCCTGAGGTCGGCGCAACAGGGCTTCGATCCGGGCATGAAGTTCCTGAAATGAGAAGGGTTTGACCAGATAGTCGTCGGCACCCGCATGCAGCCCTTTCACCCGCTCGTCCACGGCGCTCATGGCTGTCAGCATCAGAACCGGCGTCTTGACCCCGGCGGCGCGCATTGACTTGATCAGGGCCAGACCATCCAGCCCGGGCAGCATCCTGTCCAGAACGACCGCGTCAAATCCGCCGTCGGTCGCGTGGTACAAACCTTCGCGGCCATCCTCGGCGCATTCGACGACATAACCTTCCTCGCCAAATCCCTTGGCGATGAAGTCCCGCGTGTCTTCATCATCCTCAACGATCAACAGACGTCTGCTCATGGTCGGATTTCCTTTCACTCAGGATATAATCACGTATGGACAGGTAAAAAAACTGCCGGGTGCGAAATCCGCACCCGGCAATCCCGACAGCACGTGGACAAATCGTGTCCGCCAGGAGATGCGCGCACCGGATATCCCCATCATGCGGTGCGCGCGGGACGCAGGTCAGGCGATCTCGACGGCGACGAAGATCTGATTGCCGCCGCGGTTGATCAGCATCAGCGCCGGATCGGTTTTCTGATCTTCGAGCGCGGATTTGAGCGCTTCGGGTGTTTCCACATCCTGGTTGCCCAGCTTCACGATCACGTCGCCCTGCCGCAGACCGGCCTTGGCCGCCGGGCTGTCCGGCTTGAGCGAAGTGACGACCACGCCGTGCACGTTCTCGGGAACTCCGATCTGCGCACGAGTCGCTTCGGACAGCGGTGCTACGGTGACACCCAGCGTCTTGCCCGCCACCGCGTCATCGGTCGGTTCCGCGTTTGCCGCCATCTGGGCCGAATGCTGCCCGAGCGTGACGTTCAGGGTTTCTTCCTTGCCATTGCGCAGGACGGTGACCTTGCTGTCGGTTCCGACGGCTGTGGTGCCAACAAGGACCGGCAGTTCACTGCTCGAGTCGACCTGTTCGCCATTGAAGGCGATGATTACGTCGCCCTGTTGCAGCACGCCCTGAGCGGGGCTGTCCGGCAGAACCTCGGACACCAGTGCGCCGACAGTGCCATCGACACCCATCGCTGCGGCCAGCTCGGGGCTGATGTTCTGGATCGAGACACCCAGCCAGCCACGGCTGACCTGGCCATCGTCACGCAGGTCCGCAGCGATGTGCTCGACGATGTTCGAAGTCACGGCAAAGCCCAGTCCGACCGAACCGCCACTGGGCGAATAGATTGCCGAGTTCACCCCGACGACTTCACCGTCCATGTTGAACAGGGGACCGCCCGAGTTGCCTTTGTTGATGGCCGCATCGGTCTGAATGAATTCAGCGTAGGGGCCTTCCGAGATATTGCGTCCCTTGGCGGAAACGATGCCGGTCGTGACGGTCGAGCTCAGGCCGAAGGGGTTGCCGATGGCGACCACGTCTTCGCCCACGCGGATGTCGTCGCTATCCCCCAGCGGGACCGGCTGAAGCGCCTCATCCGCCTCGATCTTGAGCAGCGCGATATCGGTCAGGGGATCGGTCCCCACGACTTCAGCCTCGTACGAGCGATCATCGCTCAGGCGCACGGTGATCTTGCTGGCTTTGTCGACGACGTGGTGGTTGGTGATGATATAACCATCTTCATCCAGTACGAACCCGGACCCCAAGCCCTGACTGGGGCCACGGCGCGGGGCGTCAAAGCCTTCGGGAATCCCGAAACGTTTGAAGAACTCACCAAAAGGCTGGCCTTCGAAGTCAAACTCCTGGCCGCTCGCTGGCGACGGGGCCGCGTCGATCGAAGCAATGACGGTTACCACGGACGGTGAAACGGTCTCGACCAGATCCGCCAGGGCTTCGTCGGCCTGCGACGGAATAGCGGTCGCGGCCAGCAACGCCGCGCTCAGCGCGGTGGCGCCAAACAGCCCTGAGGTACGAGGGAGAATAAGGGGGGATTTGCGGATGCTCATGTTGACTAGGTCTCCTTGGTTCGGCGCTTGTTGATGTGCGCTTTGCAGGGAACATGAGCCGTCAGTCTTTGCGTTTTCTGACTGATCAATTAATAAATCTTAATTTTGCCACATTGCAGGCGTCTGGTAGCGCTCGCAATCCCGGGAATCGGCCGTGGGAGTTGCCGGTCGAATCGGTGGATTGTTGCCGAAATGAGGGTCAAACTCGTAAAAGCATTGAATTGAATCAAATTTGTTAACAGTCCAGCGGCGGTTTTTGACCGAATTTTCACGGACACTCACAGGTTGCGCCACCGCCCTTTCAGAAGGCGGTATTTGTCTAATAGGTCTTTGCAAAAATGTCATTTTGATCGTTTAGCGCTAAAAATTTCTTGTCGTGGGTCAGCAATGGCAAAGCGAGCGAACAACCTTGGGTAGATTTCCGTGACGCGCGTTGTTGCGGAAATACCATCACGAATCCGGCAAAATTAACCGATTCAACCAATTTTACGTTGTTTGCACTGAACTTATCGGTGACGATGAACGTGCCCAAGTGAAAGGGGGGCCTGACAGCATCAAGGGGGTGCTTGAAGGCAGATCTCAGTCACCGGAAGCGCTGAGCGGCATGTTAACGAGGGGGTCTTGTTTCGGTTCGGCAGCACATTGGTCTGATGTCTTGACGACATCCGGGCCGCGTTTTCGGGATTGGTGAAAGTGGTAGTCCTGTTTTGGGCAACCGGCCCGGTCGTTCTCGACCGGGCCGCGTTACTTTTGGGATCTTTTCTTTTTACGCCATTCGGCCCACGCTTGGGGCGTATCCAGATCCAGAATAGCGTTCTGACCCGGCAAAGGCTGTAGGTGCACCTGGTCCAGATGCGCGCGTACGATGGCTTGTGCGCCGCCATCTCCGGTCAAATGCGCCAGATCAGCAAAGAGACTTCGGTCGAAGATCACAGGATGCCCTGGTACGCCGTCCGAGGACGCTCCGCGCCAGATCAGCTTGTCAGGATGTTCGGTGACCGACCGGAGGACCGCGCGCAGGTCGTCTGATGTCAGCTCTGGAAGATCGGCCAGCAGGATCATCGCTGCCCGGGCTGATACCGGCAGCTGCGCGACGGCCCTGCGCAAACTGGCATTCATGCCTTCATCCGCATCGGGAACTGAAACGACCTCCAAGTCCATCCCGCTCAGGGCGGTGTATCGCGGGTGAGGCGCCGGCGGCAGGGCGACGATGACCGGCCCGACAGCTCGTGCGTTTTCGGCCGAGCGCCGGATCAGTGGTTGACCGTCGACAATTTGCATCAGTTTGTCCACTCCGCCCATACGGCGAGAGCTACCGGCGGCCAGCAAGATGACAGGGATATCCTCCATGCCGGCCACCTTGCCGCCAACCGGAACGGCTGTCACCCCCGCATACGCGCACCGTCAGGGTCAAATAGTGGACTGGTCAGTACGCGCGCCTTGCGCATCTGGCCCAGGATTTCAATTTCGACCGCCAAGCCGTCGGCCGCCAGTCCCGTTGGCAGGAAGCCCATGGCAACTGATTTCTGTGCGAAATGCGAGTACCCGCCGGATGTACAAAACCCAACCACTGCGCCGTCATGCCAGATGGGTTCGTAGGCGTTCACATCTGCGTCCTCGGCCTCGACCTCAAAGGCCACAAGCTTGCGGGCCGGTCCTTCAGCCCGCTCGGCCTCGGCGACAGCGCGCCCGATGAAATCGACGTTCTTGGAGAACGAGATGAAGCGGTCCAGCCCGGTTTCCGCGGCCGTGTAGTCGGGCGAGAACTCGCGCATCCACGAGCCGAAGAACTTGTCGAGCCGCAGGCTCATCATCGCGCGCATCCCGAAGGGGGTGATACCGTGCGGCTGGCCGGCCTGCCACAGGGTCCACCAGAGCTGGCGTTGTGCCATCGGATCGCAGTAGATCTCGAACCCCAGATCGCCGGTATAGCTGACCCGCTGCACGACGCAGTCGGTCATGCCGACGACCATTCGGCGTACGTCCATGAAGCGCATGTCGCTGATATCGGCGCGGGTGCAGGCGGCCAGAACCTCGCGGGCCTTAGGGCCTGAAATCTGGAAGCCGTTGCGTTTGTCGCTGATATTCTCGACGGTTACGCCGTCTTCCTGATGCTGCCGGAACCAGCGCATGTGGAAGCTTTGTGCGCCGTAGGAGGCGGTGAGTTGGAACTCTTCCTCACCCAGGCACGACACGGTGAAATCCCCGATCAGCTTGCCCTTGGGTGACAGCATGGGCGTCAGCGACAGGCGGCCCGGAGCGGGGATGCGGCCCGCCATGATCCGATCCAGCCAGTCGCGGGCGCGGGGACCGGTGACCAGGTATTTGCCGAAATTGTGCACCTCGTTGATGCCGACGCCCTCACGCACGGCCCGCACCTCGCGGCCCGTTGCCCCGAAGGCGTCCGAGCGGCGGAAGGAGGGGGTTTCATAGCCGGGCTCGCCATCCTGCGCGAAGTAATTGGCGACCTCGAGCCCGTATTGCTGGCCCCAAACCGCGCCCAGATCGCTGAAGATGTCATACATCGGCGTGGTGCGGTTGGGGCGGGCAGCGGGTAGTTCCTCGTTCGGGTAGGAGACCGAGAAACGCTTCTGATAGTTCTCGATCACCTTGGGGCGGGTATAGCCGGGGGTGATCCAGTCGCCGAACCGGGCCACGTCCATGGCAAAGACGTCGCGTTCGGGCTCGCCCTCGATCATCCATTGCGCCAGCGTCAGGCCGACGCCGCCCCCCTGGCTGAACCCGGCCATCACGCCGCAGGCCGACCAGTAGTTGCGCACGCCCGGCACCGGCCCGACCAGCGGGTTGCCGTCGGGGGCAAAGGTGAACGGGCCGTGGATCACCGATTTCACCCCGGCCTCGGCCAGAACCGGGAAGCGGCGATAGGCGAATTCGATCGAGTCGGTGATCTTGTCGAAATCGTCGGGCAGCAGCTCGTGCCCGAACTCCCACGGCGTGCCGTCCACGGCCCAGGGTTTGCAGGGTTGTTCGTAGAAGCCGATGCAGAGACCGCGGCCTTCCTGCCTCAGATAACTTTCGCCGGCCGGGTCCATGACGTGCGGATGCTCGCTGCCCGCGTCGATGATCGCCTCGATTTCGGGGATGGTGTCGGTGACGAGGTATTGGTGCTCCATCGGGTGCAGCGGGAAGTAGATGCCCGCCATCGCGCCAACTTCGCGTGCCCAGAGGCCGCCAGCGTTGACGATATGCTCGGCGTGGATGGTGCCCTTGTCCGTCACAACGTCCCACGTGCCGTCGGGGCGCTGGTTGGTCTCGCGCACCATGCAGTGGGTCTCGATCGTGGCCCCGCCCATCCGTGCGGCCTTGGCATAGGCGTGGGTCGTGCCCGAGGGATCAAGGTGCCCGTCCAGCGGATCATAGAGCGCGCCGATGATGCCGTCGGTGTTGGTGATGGGGGCGATCTTCTTGATCTCGTCGGGGCCCACGATTTCGGTTTCCAGCCCCATGAAGCGATGCTTGGCGCGTTCGGCCAGCAGCATGTCGAACCGGTCCTGGTTGTCGGCCAGCGTGATGCCGCCCACATGGTGCAGCCCGCAGGACATGCCGGTGATCTCTTCCAGCTCTTTGTACAGCCGGATGGTATAGCCCTGCAGCGCCGCCATGTTGGTGTCGCCGTTCAGCGTATGAAACCCGCCCGCCGCGTGCCACGTCGATCCGCTGGTCAGTTCCGACCGTTCCAGCAGCATCACATCCGACCAGCCCAGCTTAGTCAGGTGATACAGCACCGAACACCCGACAACTCCACCGCCGATTACGGCAACCTGACACGTCGATTTCATCCGCACCTCCTTGCGTCTGGCCTGAAGGTGCAGGGGCGCCGCGCCGGTATCTGTCACGAAAACGACCGAGTTTGTCGTTTCCACCCGCCGTCCGTCAGAGCGGCCGCACCTTCAACCAGGTGATCCGGTTGCCCTCGCGCTCGACGACCTCGAACCGGAATCCGTGGAACGAGAACACCTGACCGACTGTCGGGATCATCTGCGCCTCGTGGATGACCAGCCCGGCAATTGTGTTGGCCTCGTCATCGGGCAAGGACCAGTCCATCGCACGGTTCAGGTCGCGGATCGTCATCGAGCCTTCGACTAGATACTGACCATCTTCGGTTCGCGTAACCGTCACATCTTCGTCCACGTCGAATTCGTCGGCAATCTCGCCGACGATTTCTTCGAGGATGTCCTCGAGCGTGATCAACCCGCGCAGCGAGCCGTATTCATCTACCACCAGCGCAAAATGGCTGTGCATGCGCAGGAATTCCCGCATCTGGTCGTCCAGCGTGGTGGTCTCCGGTACGAAATAGGGGTCATTTGCTACCTTGAGGATGTCAAATGACTTCAGTCTTTCCGCCCCGCCATCGCTACCGCCCGCCTTTGCGTACATGGCACGGAACAGATCCTTGGCGTGCACGACGCCCACTATGTTTTCGGGCTGGCCACGGAACACCGGCAGGCGCGTGTGACGGCTTTCGAGGCATTGTTTCAAAATCGCTTCGGGGTCGGCATCGGCGTCGATCATCTCGATATTCGAGCGATGCAGCATGATTTCCTCGACCGTGCGGTCGCCAAGGTCAAGCGCGCCCAGGATGCGGTCGCGGTCCTCTTTTTCGACGACCCCCTCGGAATGGCCCAGTTGCAGAGCGCCGGCGATCTCCTCGCGTACGGCAAGGATGTTGCTGTCGGGGTCGATCTGAACCCCGAACAGGCGCAGTACACCGCGCACCAGCAGGCGAACGGCAGCCACCACCGGCGAAAACACCGTAACGACAACACCGATCACCGGGGCGACCGCCGCGGCGGCCTTTTCGGCATTGGTAATCGCGTAGGTCTTAGGCAAAACTTCGGCGAAGACCAGAACAAGCAGGGTCATGACCAAGGTGGCCAGTGCCACGCCGCTTTCTCCGAAAAGTCGGGTGAACAACGCCGTGGCCAGCGAGGCTGCAAGGATGTTGACCAGGTTGTTGCCCAGCAGAACCGAGCCGATCAGACGTTCGTTGTCATCAGTGATCTCCAGCGCCTTTTGCGCGCCGCGCGAACCTTTGTCGGCTTGCGCCCGCAGTTTGCCCCGCGAAGACGCCGTCAGCGCTGTTTCAGACCCCGAGAAGAAGCCGGAGAGTACCAGCAGAAGCAGAATTGAGGCCGTAGTCAGCCAGAAGGCGCCATCGAGAAGAGAAGGGTCAGAGTCCATCGGTCCGTTTCAGGTATTGTTGATGCAATGGTTATGGGGTCGCAGATGCGCGCGATCAAGGGTTTGGCCCTAGTCTCGACCTTCATCCTTGGCAAGCGGGTGATGCTGCAACACCAGTTCCGAAAGGCGCTCGTCCAGGACATGAGTATAGATTTCGGTCGTCGCGACGTCGGCGTGCCCAAGCAGGGTCTGGATCGAACGCAAGTCGGCACCATTGGCCAAAAGATGCGTCGCAAAGGCATGGCGCAGCGTGTGTGGCGTGACTTTGTCAGGAGATACACCACCTTGCACGGCCAGTTCCTTTATCAGTGCAAAGAACCGGTGTCGGGTCAGGTGCCCTGATTTTCCGCGCGAAGGAAACAGGAACCGGGACCGCTGGCCTCCGTTGGCGACGGCTGCATCTTCGGCTTCGTCCCGGATCGTCAGCCATGCCGCCAAAGCATCGCGCGCAGGCGGTGACAAGGGCACCATGCGCTCTTTTCCGCCTTTGCCGAGAACCAGCAGCATGCGTGGGTCGCCCCGGGCGGATGAAACCGGCAGGGAAACAAGTTCGGTCACACGCATCCCGGTCGCATACAGAATTTCCATCAGGCAGGTGTTGCGCACCTTGTCTGCCGTACTGCGCCCTGTTTGCCTGGCGGCCTCAAGCAGGCGGTCGACTTCTGCCACGTCCAGCGTCTTGGGTAGCCTTTTCTGGCGTCCCGGGCCTTTGATCTGGATGGCCGGATTGGTCGAACGCCAGCCTTCTTCAAACGCGAAACGGTACAATTGCTTGATGGCAGAGAGGCGGCGGGCGCGGGTCGCGCGCGAAAGGCCTTGTGCGTCACAGTCAATCAGGTAGGCCTCGATCATATCCTGGTCGGCGGCTTCGAACTCGGCATTTCGCCGACCGAGCCACGCGGCAAAGTCCTTCAAGTCCCGCCCATAGGCCAGCAAAGTGTTGGTTGCCGCCCCAAGTTCTGCGGCCTGCGCCTCGAGAAACGCGGAAATCCACAAGTCTTGTGTCGCCGGAGCGGACACTGTCAGGCCCCCTTCAAAACGAGCAACTGCAAGGCGGCGCGGCGCGCCGTGTCTTCCAGGCCGACATGTCGGAACACCGCGATGGCCGCAGTCAAGTCAACCAGATTGCCGCGCGCGCCATGCGCGAACATCTGCATGGCCTCAAGAATTGCCTCACCCAGACGGTTTGCTTCCAACATCGCGCGGATATCGGACGGGATCGGTGCCGACCATGCAAACCCTTCGGCAATGGCGTCAGCCATCGATGAGGGCGAGTTCGAACGCTCGGGTTGGCCCGATGCCAAAGCAGCCAGAAAGGCATTGGCCTCGGGTCCGTCGGGGACAGATCGTGCGGCATCCTCGTACAACTCGGACAACAGCAGGATGCGCCAGCGCAGATTCTCGGTGGTCGGGTCGGGCAACTTGATCGGCATCAGGCGCTCGGCGAACAGTTCGGCAAAGGGCACTTCGAGCCCGACCAAACCCATTTCTGCCCAGACTTTCGGCAGGGTCTTGGATATTGCCTCGGGGCTTCCGGTCTCCAGCGCCGTTTCGAAACGCTGAACAGCCGAGACGCGATCCCAGACCGCGCCCGAAGCCGCAGGCGCGCGCTCGGTAAAAAGGCCCAGCAGATGGTTCGGCGTAAGCGCGCCGATGCGGGTCAGACGCTCGGCCGCTTCGATCTGGGCCTTCCAACCGGCAACATCGCGCAGGTCGGCATTGGCAAAGGCTCGCGGCAACGAGGCGGTCGGAAGTCGCTCGCCGATCGCTTCGAACAGGCGAAACGTCAGCGGGTCAGGGTCTTCGGGCTGCGGCAAATAGGCGGCGCCTTCGAACATCTCTGGGCTTAGGAAGCGATCCAGCAGATCGAGTTGCTCGGGCGGCAGTAATTCGAGCGCATGCGCCGCTTCGAGTGTCAGTGCGGCCGAAGCCCAGTCACCTCTGCGAGCCTTGCAGAAGACCTGCGCGGAATAATCCCGCGACAAATGCGGTTGCGCGATCAGCGCAGTGCAGCTGCGGTCTTCGTCGCCGGTCAATAGAGTTGCGTCAAACCATCGTTTGAACCGCTCAGGCGTATCGGTGGGGCCGGCTAGCTGCACCAAGGATTGCGTCGGATCGGCGGCACCCAGCTGCATCAGGCGATCCAGCCGCGCCAGAAGGAGCTCGTCTGGCTCATTGGAATTCGCCGGCGCGCGGGCCTCGGTCAGCAAAAGTGTGAACAACAGCCGCTGCATGGCTGGGTTCGATTTGACCGGCACGCGCGCGATAAGTTCGGCCAGCCGGGCCGGATCGCTGGGCAGCCACAGATCAACCGGCAGCCCGGTCGCGGACCCATCCACCAATCCCAACGGCGGCGACAGCGCCTCGAGAGGAGAAACCTGAATGTCGGGTTGCAGGCCCGTATCGGTAACCGGCGGCTCAAGCAATACGGTCCCCGGCAACAGGTCAGGGGCTGTCTCCAGCCAGTCGATCGCGGATAGCGGCTGTTCGGTTTGTGCGGCGGCTTGGCCGGTCAGTGCAAGCGCCAGCACGACGGCCCTAGTTGACATCCAGAATTACCGGTTCGCTGATTTCGCTTTGCGGGGCCGAGAAGTCGGCGCCGAAGAACGGACCAAGATACGCATAGGCCACCAAGCCTATGAAAAGCAGGCAAATTAGGTACAACAGGAATTTGATCAGACGGCCCATGGCTCAACGCTGCCTCAATTTTCGATTTTGGCCAAGTTATAACTGGCATTTTTCCCAAGATCACGTCATTCACAGGGAAATGAGCGAAATTAAGCATAACGTGGCGCCGACCGGACAACGGCAGGTCTATGACCTGCACAAAACGGTGGTTTTGGTCGGCATGATGGGCGCTGGCAAGACGGCCGTGGGGCGCGCTCTGGCCGCGCGCCTTGGTGTTCCTTTCCTCGACAGTGACAGCGAGATCGAATCGGCTGCCAACATGACCATCCCCGAGATCTTTGAACGGTACGGCGAGCCGTTCTTTCGCGCCAAAGAAAGCCAGGTCATCGGCCGTCTGCTGGACGAGAAAAAGGGTATCTTGTCGACCGGTGGCGGCGCTTTTCTGAGCGAAGAAAACCGGACGATGATTTCGGACCGTGGGGTTTCCGTATGGCTGTGCGCCGACCTGGAAGTATTGTGGAACCGGGTGCGCCACAAAGACACGCGACCCTTGCTGCGCACGCCGGATCCGTATGCAACGCTGCGTGACCTGTACGAGGCCCGCGTGCCGTTGTACGCACAGGCTGATCTGGTGGTGAATTCGGACGGCGACACCGCCATCGAAGATATGGTTGACCGGGTTCTGGAAAAGCTGATGACGCGCCCGGATGTTTTGGAAGTCAAATAGATGCATCAGACAGTTAACGTTGATCTGGCCGAGCGGTCCTATGACGTGGAAATCGGGCCGGACCTGTTGGCTCAGGCCGGTGCGCGGATCAGACCTATGCTGCACCGTCCGCGTGTCGCGGTTCTGACCGATGAAACCGTGGCCGGTTTGCATCTGGATGCTTTGCGCAGCGGCCTGGCGTCCGCCGGGGTGGAAATGACCGCATTGGCTCTGCCCGCAGGTGAGGCGACCAAAAGCTGGCCGCATTTCGAGCGCGCCGTCGAATGGCTGCTGGCCGAAAAGATCGAACGGCGCGATGTCGTCGTAGCCTTCGGCGGTGGAGTGATCGGCGATCTGGGCGGCTTTGCTGCGGCGGTGCTGCGTCGCGGTGTGCGCTTTGTGCAGATCCCAACCTCGCTTTTGGCGCAGGTCGACAGTTCCGTGGGGGGCAAAACCGGTATCAATGCTCCGCAAGGCAAAAACCTGATCGGTGCGTTTCATCAACCGTCGTTGGTTCTGGCTGATACCTCAGTGCTTGGCACGCTGACGGCGCGTGATTTTCTGGCGGGATACGGTGAAGTCGTAAAATACGGCCTTCTGGGGGATGCCGATTTCTTCGAATGGTTGGAGCGCAACGGCCCCGCGCTGTCGGCCGGGGACATGGCGACCCGGGTTCAGGCCGTCACCCGTTCGGTTCAGATGAAGGCCGACATCGTGGCCCGCGACGAGACCGAGCAAGGCGACCGGGCGCTGTTGAACCTCGGGCATACGTTCTGCCACGCGCTTGAGGCGGCGACGGGCTATTCCGACCGGCTGCTGCATGGCGAGGGTGTTGCAATCGGCTGTGCCCTGGCGTTCGAGCTGTCGGCCCGCATCGGGCTGTGTTCCCAGGAAGACCCGAGCCGCGTCCGCGCGCACCTGAAGGCGATGGGCATGAAGACCGATCTGTCTGACATTCCCGGAGATCTGCCGGGCGCCGAAGATCTGGTCGACCTTATGGCTCAGGACAAGAAGGTCGTTGACGGCCAGCTGCGCTTTATCCTGGCGCGTGGGATCGGGCAGGCCTTCGTCACGTCGGACGTGCCACGCGATGCCGTTCTGTCCGTGCTGCAGGATGCCTTGGCAACGTGCTGATAAGCGGAGTCAGCGTCCCCGTATCACCATCAATTCGCCAATGTTTTCGCGGGTGATGTATCCGACCATCTGACCGGTCTTGGTGCAGACCGCCACGGCCGGTGCGCCACCATGGAGACCATCCAGAACGGCTTCGAGCCCACTGGTCAGGGCCACCCGGGGGATTTGCTCTTCCATGACCGAGGTCGCGGGTTCCGACCGGGGGTGATCGCCGGCTAGCGCGGCAAACAGCCGATTGCGGGTCACGAAGCCCAACAGCTGCCCGTCTGCGCCCAAAACCGGAAACTCATGCTGCGTTGTCTGGATCACGGCCTGGGCCGCCGTTGCCAAGGTGTCTTGGGGGGTCAGTGCGTGGAATTCGGTAATCATCGCGTCGCGAGCCAGCACGCGGCGCGCCACCGAGCGCATTGCTACATCCTGACTTTCTGCATTTGCTGCGATGAAGACGAAAACCGCGATCAGAACCAGGATCGGGTTACCGGTGCTGAGCCCCAGAAACCCGAACCCGACGGCCACGGCCTGGCCAGCAAAGGCGGCGGCCCGTGTGGCCCTGACCCTGTCCATCTTCAGGCAGAGCAGGGCGCGGAACACGCGGCCGCCGTCCATCGGAAACGCGGGGATAAGGTTGAACACCGCGAGGAACAGATTGACGTAGGCCAGCCGGCTCAGCAGGTCGACGCGGGTCGAGTCGATTTGCGCCAGCGTTTCAACCTGCATTCCCGCACCCAGAAGGACAAGTATGCCCCAGATGACGACGTTGACCGCTGGACCAGCCAATGCAACGGCAACTTCTTGCATCGGCTTTTCCGGCATCCTCTCCAGGCGGGCCAAGCCTCCGATGGGCAGCAGAGTGATGTCAGGAGTGCGAATGCCATACCTGCGGGCCATCAGCGCATGACCGAACTCATGGGCAACCACGCAGGCAAACAACGCCAGAACAAACACGATGTTGTCGATGGCTGCTGGCCACCCACCGTCAGAGTAGGCGGCAAAGCCGACCCAGGCCAGCAGCAGGAAGAAGGTGACATGGACCCTCAGTTCCGATCCGAGCAATCGGCCGACGGCGAAGGACCATGTCATGACGTGCCTCGCTGGAGCTTAGAACGGGATTTCGTCGTCGTCGATGCCGCCTGATGCCGGTGCCGGTGCGCTGGACTGTGCGGCGTAGGGCTCGGAGTATCCGCCGCTGTCCTGGCCGCCACCGTATCCGCCGCCCTCGTTGCGACTGTCCAACAGGGTCAGTTCACCGCGGTAAGGGCGCAGAACGACTTCGGTGGAATAGCGATCCTGACCGGACTGATCCTGCCACTTGCGCGTTTCCAGTTGGCCTTCGATGTAGACCTTTGACCCTTTGCGCAAATACTGCTCGGCGATGCGGACGAGCGGTTCGGAAAAAATAGCGACTGTGTGCCACTCGGTCCGTTCGCGGCGTTCACCGGTATTTCGGTCCTTCCAGTTCTCCGAGGTCGCGATCCGTAGGTTGCAGACCTTGCCACCGTTCTGAAACGACCGCACTTCGGGATCACGCCCGAGATTGCCGACCAGAATGACTTTGTTGACTGAACCTGCCATGGATTTCCCCGTTTTTTGACTAGTTTGATGGCGCCCGAATCTGACGCTGAGTTCACCTGAAACCCTATACGTCCTGCGCCCGGGTTGGAACACGGTTGATGCCCGGAGTGCCACCCGGAAAATCAGTGTTTCCTTAACCAAGCTTTCATTTCTGCCTGAAATACCTATAATCCGAATGATTGCTGAACGAGCGGGATTGCTTGAATGCGTTGTCTGTTAAGTGGTTTTTCAATTGCATGCCTCGTTCTGGCGTCGACGCCGCTGAGCGCAGATGTCCTGTCGACCAAGAATCGCAAAGATATCTTTTTGAAGCAGGCCAAGATATTGGACACGCGGGCCGCCAGCCAGTATCGCGACTCTGAACGGCTGAAACCGAAGACGCCGGACGGCAGTTTCAAAAAGCGCTATTCCGGCAAGTACCGTGGTGAATACCTTGCCATGGCGCGCCAGGCAGCGCGCAAGCACAATGTCCCGGAAGAACTGTTCCTGCGTCTGGTTCAACAGGAAAGCGGTTGGAACCCTCACGCCAAGTCGCACAAGGGCGCTTTGGGCCTCGCGCAACTGATGCCGCAAACCGCCAGGCTGCTGAACGTGAACCCGCATGACCCGAAGCAAAACCTTGAAGGCGGTGCGCGGTATCTTTCGTGGCAATACCGCAAATTCAAGTCCTGGCGCCTCGCGCTGGCAGCCTATAACGCTGGCCCGCAAGCGGTAGAAAAGCATGGGGGCGTGCCGCCCTATGCCGAGACGCAGAATTACGTCAAAGTCATCTGGGGCGGCTGATATTCAAGTCGCAAGAAAAAAACCGGCCCACGGCCGGTTTTTCTTTGGGCGATCACTCAGCTGCTATTTTGATAACCGGCTCCATCTTGGCCAGTGTTTCGGTGGACAGATGACACTTGATTTGGTGTCCGTCAGCCAGCGTCTGGACCGGCGGAACCTCTTTTTCGCACAATCCGCCCGCAACCTCGGACTTCCACCGGCACCGGGTTTGGAACGGACATCCGGGCGGCGGGTTCATCGCCGAAGGAATATCGCCTTCAAGGACGATGTGTTTCTTTTCGACCGAGGTATCGGCGATTGGAACCGCGCTCAGCAGCGCCTCGGTATAGGGGTGATAGGGCGGCGAGAAGACTTGATCGGTCGTGCCCAGTTCGACCACGTGGCCCAGATACATCACCATGACGCGGTCGCTGAGGTAGCGCACGATCGACAGGTCGTGGCTGATGAACAGCAGTGTCGTCTTGTGTTCGCGCTGGATCTCCATCAACAGATCGGTCACGGCTGCCTGCACCGACACATCCAATGCCGAGACCGGCTCGTCCGCGACGACGATCCGGGCGTCCCCGGCAAAGGCACGGGCTATCCCGACGCGCTGTTTCTGGCCGCCTGACAGTTGGCGCGGCATACGGTCAGCAAACGCGCGCGGCAGCTTCACCAGGTCCAGCAGCTCGAGCATCCGTTGCTTGCGTTCGGCCTCCGAGTTTCCGACGCCGAAGATTTCCAGCGCGCGGATGATCTGACGTCCGACCGTCATCGACGGATTCAGCGTATCGAACGGATTTTGAAAGACCATCTGAACTTCGCCGACGGTCTTGGCATCCCGTTCTTCGATCGGCAGATGCTCGATATTGCGGTTGTCCAGCAGGATCTGCCCGTCGGTCGCCGTCTCCAATCCCATGAGGACCTTGGCAAACGTGGATTTGCCGCAGCCGGACTCGCCAACGATCGCCAGCGTTTCCGATTCATGTGCGTCGAAGCTGAGGGTTTCGTTGGCCTTGACCACTTTCTTTTCGCCCCCACCGAACAGAGCGTTTGCGGCCACCTCATAGTATTTCTTGAGGTTGTCCATTTTCAGAACGGTCTTGCCGATCGGCGCTTTTTCTTTTTGCTCGGCAACCGTGATGGGTGCGTTCCAGTCGATTTCCTGGAACTTCAAGCAGCGCGTATGGTGGCGGTCATTGCCGGGGACCGGGAACATCTGAATGTCCTGCGCGTCACAACGCCCTTCCTCGAAATAGTCGCATCGCGGGCCGAAATTGCAGCCGGGTGGGCGTTCGTGCGGCAACGGGAAGTTGCCGGGGATTGCAACCAGCGGGCGTGAATTCTTGTCCGCGCCGGGCAGGGGGATCGAGCGAAACAGCGCCTGGGTGTAGGGGTGCTGCATCTCGTCAAAGACATCGTGGATCGAGCCCCGTTCAACCGCCTCGCCGGAATACATCACGCACAAGCGGTCACAGGTCTCTAGAACCAGGCCCAGATTGTGCGAAATGAACAGCATCGAGGTGCCGTATTTCTTGCCCAGATCCTTGACCAGTTCCACCACGGCGGCCTCGACCGTCACGTCCAGCGCGGTTGTCGGTTCGTCCAGGATCAGAAGCGACGGCTTGGACATCAGGGCCATCGCGATCACGATGCGCTGCTGCTGGCCACCGGACAGCTGATGCGGAAAGCTGTTCAGCATCCGCTCGGGGTCCGGCAGGCGCACATCCGTCACCACTTCCAGAGCACGGGCATAGGCCTCTTCTTTGCTGACCCCTTCGTGGATCATCGGCACTTCCATCAGCTGTTTGCCGATCTTCATCGCCGGGTTCAAAGAAGCCATCGGCTCTTGATAGATCATCGCGATCTCATTGCCGCGAATATCCCGAAGTTCTTCCTTGCTCATCTCGCTAAGGTCACGGCCCTTGAATTTGATCGAGCCGCCAACGATCCGACCATTCTTGCCAAGGTCCTGCATGACACCCAAGGCGACCGTCGACTTACCGCAGCCGGATTCACCGACCAGCCCGACAGCCTCGCCGGGCTGCACACTGACCGAAAAATCCATCACGGCCGGTATTTCCCGCAAGCGGGTAAAGAACGAAATCGAGAGCTTGTCGATTTCGAGGATCGGCCCGTCATAATCCGCCAGTTTGTTCATCTTGCTTGCTCCTCGCCAGCAATCGGGGGATCCCCTTCATCTGGCTAAAAATATCCTGGTGGGGGCCGGGGGCAGTCCCCCGGCCGCTTTCACATCAGTCCTTCAGGCTTTCTTCTCGCAGGCCATCCGCCAGCAGGTTCAATCCCAGAACCAGTGACAACAGCGCCAGTGCCGGCGGCAGTGCAGGGTGCAGGTAGATCGACAGCAGCTTGCGTCCTTCGTTGATCGTGGACCCCCAATCCGGGCTTTCCGGCGGCAGGCCCAGTCCAAAGAACCCCAAGGTCCCCAAGAGGATGGTCGTGTAGCCGATGCGCAGGCAGAAATCGACGATCAGCGGCCCGCGGGCGTTGGGCAGGATTTCCCAAAGCATGATGTACCAGGGGCCTTCGCCGCGCGTCTGCGCCGCGGCCACGTAATCGCGTGTCTTGATGTCCATGGCCAAGCCGCGCACGATGCGGAACACCGTGGGCGAGTTGACGAAGACAACCGAAACGAACACGACCAGGATGCCGCCAGGAATGTCGAACAGATCCAGATAGGTCGGCAGACCCCAGATGCTGTAGTCGTCCGTGCGGATGACGTATCCCCCGGTCGAGATCAGCGACAGGTACAGCCAGATCGCGATACCCAAGACGCCGATCAGCAGCGGCGTACGGAATTTCGGCCGGGTGTAGTAGCGCGAATTCAGAAGGACACCGATGAAGAGGATCGGGAACACGAACAGGACTGCGGCCATATAGTTCGGCACGCCGGTCGCGACGATTTCCGGTGTGACCAGCAGGTAGAACAGCAGGATGACCGGGAACGCCAGGATCAGATTGGCGAGGAACGACAGAAACGTGTCCAGCCGCCCGCCATAATACCCGGCGGGCAAGCCCAGCGTGATCCCGACCATGAAGGCAAACATCGTGGCCAGCGGAGCAATCTGTACGACGATCCACGCCCCCTTGACCATGCGGCTGAATACGTCGCGGGCAAGGTTGTCGCCGCCCAGCAGGTACCAGGCGAACTCACCGTCCTCGGCATTGGGCAGGGGGGTGCCGGGCACCTTGTTCTTCATGCCGGAAACCTGGACCAACGGATCATGTGTCACGATCAGGTCCAAAGCCCCGAAGATGCCGGTGAAAACCCAGAACATGACCAGTCCAAAACCGATCATGCCGATCGGGCTGTCGAAAAGCTTGCCGTACAGGCCAAGGCGCCGTTTGAAGGCAACCGACATCGCGAAAAGAATGATCAGCGACAGCCAGACCGGCAGAAATTGCTGCGAGATCGCGCCGATAATCCCGGCCCCAGTGCCCAGGAATATTCCCAGCAGCAGGTAGGCGACCACCGTCGCGATGCTGGCCAGGAAAGAATACCACAGCGCGGATTGCGTCAGGTTCCTGAGGCCGCCGCCCGAACTGACGGTGCCATCCGCATTCACGCTGACTTGCGTCTCGGGCAGCAGAATGCTTGCCAGGATCCAGACAACGACGGATACGACCAGCGCAGCCAGGGCGATCATCATGATCGGGTTCAGAAAGGCGATAGAGCCAGTCCAGCTCAGATGTTCCATGGTCTATCCTCCCTTATGAAATGCGGATGCGCGGGTTGAGGTAGACATAGCCGATATCCGAGATCAGCTGCGTCACGAGCACCACGAAGACCGACACGACCGAGATCGCCAGCAGAAGCTGGATGTCGTTGTTCCCCGCGGCCTGCACCAGTGCCCAACCGAAACCCTTGTAGTTGAACAGGGTCTCGACGATCACGACGCCGTTCAGCAACCAAGGGAACTGCAGCATGATGACCGTGAAGGGCGCGATCAGCGCGTTGCGCAGGGCGTGCTTCAGAACGATATTCCCGAAGGACACACCTTTCAGGCGCGCGGTTCGAATGTATTGCGCGGTCATCACCTCGGTCATCGAGGCTCGGGTCATCCGCGCAATGTAGCCCATGCCGTAAAGGGCAATTGTCAGGACCGGCAGGAAGAAATTCTCGAAAGTCGGGTTTTCCATGGCCTGTGTGGCCGTGCCCTTGAACCATTTCAGACCCACGGTTGACGAGGTGAAGATAGCGATGAAGATCACGCCCGACACGTATTCCGGCGTGGCCGTCGTGATGATCGAAAACGTGGACAGGGACCGGTCCAACGCAGACCCCTCGCGCATGCCGGCCAGCACGCCAACCAATAGGGCGGTCGGGATCATCAGCACCAGCACCCAGAACATCAGGTAGCCGGTGTTGCCCAGCCGCTTGCTGACGATCGTTCCGACCTCGTCCTTGAAGACGGTGGAATAGCCCCAGTCGCCCTGAAGAATGCCGCAATAGCGCGGTGTCGTTTCCGGAGTAGAGCCGGGACGAGTGCAACTTCCCACGAACTGACCATCCGGTAGCGTGTTGGTGAAACCGGGCACCACCCCCAGCCATTGACCGTATTTGACCAGCGTGGGTTGCATGTATCCGCGGTTCTCAAGCCAAGTGACGACCTGCTCATCGGACATACGCTGGTTGCCCTGCGTCTTGGCCAGCTTTTCCAGGTTTGGATAGAGGTTGGTCAGGAAGAAGACCACGAAGGTCAGGCACAGCGCCGTCAGCAGCATCACGCCCAATCGTCGAAGGATGAAGAGTCCCATGTTGGCCCCTGTTGTTCGGGTTCTCCGCAGATCAGCGGACCATTTTCTGGCCTCGGACGTCCGACCCCGCGTCGGTGTGTCTGCGGCTGGAAAGGGGCGCCCGCATTCGGGCGCCCCTTGAAAGGTTCAGGTCGGGATCAGGCCGCCCAACCCCATTTGTAGTGATGGTGTTCGAACGACACATGCATGTCGGTTCCGACCAGACCGTCCTTCATGTGACGGTACAGCGACCGCCAATAGGGCTGGATGGTGACACCTTCTTCCTGGATCATTGCTTCGCCCTTGGCCACGATTTCGCGGCGCTTGTCGGCATCGGCAATGGCCAGAGCTTCGGTCAGCAGGGCATCAAACTCGGCATTGGACCAGCCGAACTCGTTCCAAGCCTCGCCAGTGCGGTATGCCAGTGCCCAGATCTGAACGCCCAGCGGACGGTGGTTCCAGTTGGTCGAGCTGTAGGGGTATTTCGCCCAGTCGTTCCAGAACGTGTTGCCCGGCAGAACCGTCCGCTTGACCTTGATGCCCGCGTCGCGCAGCTGGGCTGCCACGGCATCGGTGGTGTTGCGGCGCCAGTCATCGTCGATCGAGATCAGCTCGTGTTCGAAATCGGCCATACCGGCCTCTTCCATCAGCTTGCGCGCGCCTTCCGGGTCAACTTTCTGCGGCGGCAGTTCGTAGTAATCCGGGTGGATCGGACCAACGTGGTGGTTTTCTGCAGGCGAGCCGCGACCACCGTAGCCAAGTTCGAGGCAGACCGAGTTGTCCACGGCCATCTGCAGCGCCTGACGTACACGTTTGTCGGCATAGACCTTCTTGCCGTCCACTTCCGCAAGCTGGTTCGGGCGGATCACGATGGTGTTCATCGTGACAACCTCGGACTTCACGTAGCCCAGGCTGTCCATCACGTCGATGAATTCACCAACCGATTCATACAGCATGTCGACTTCGTCCGATTCCAGAGCCGCCAGCCATGCCGACGGATCGGTGCCGTAGTCGATGTACTCAATGCGATCCAGCGCCGGACGACCGAATACGGCTTCGCCCCACCAGGTGTGGTTCTCGTTGCGCACAAGCGCGGCTTTCACACCCACTTCCAGTTCTTCGATCAGGTAGGGGCCCGTGCCGACATTGTTTGTCAGGTCCGTTTCGCTGAACGAGCTGTGGATGATCGCGGCCGGATAGTCTGCCATGCCCGGGATCAACGAGATGTCCGAGTTCGGCAGATTCAGCTTGACGGTGTGCGAGTCCACAACCTCGATCGCGCCTTCGATTGCCTGGCCGGTATCTGCGTCGACCAGCGTTGCGAAACGGCCCGCCATCGAGTTCGTTTCCGAGCTCTTGTCGCACCAGCGCGCGATGTTGCGTGCCACGTCTTCGGCGGTGAAATCGTCACCGTTGTTCCACTTGACGCCCTGACGCACCTTCAGCGTGTAGACGGTCGCATCGTCGTTGACTTCCCAGCCCTCCAGCAGCATGCCGCGGAATGTGCCGTCCGAGTTGTACTCGACCAGGTATTCCAGCGTGCCACGGGTGACGTTGGCGATCTGCGACCAGTCATAGGTGCGCGGATCCTTCAGCGCGCGAACTTCCTGCTGAACGCGCAGGGTGCCACCTTCTTTCTTGGCGTCTTCGCCCGCGGCCTTGGCGGGTGCGGTCAGGCCGACCATGCCGTATGCGGCCGCGGCAGTGACACCAAGGCTGGTCGTGCGCGTCAGAAACTCGCGGCGGCTCAGCTTGCCGTCCCGATATTCCTGGGCGTGCATTTCGGCGGCCCAGTGCATCGGGGCTCCGGTCAATGTCTTGGTTTTCATGGATGTCTCCCTGTGAGATTATTATGGGTATTTGTTGGTCCCCGTCGAAGCCAGACAGCGCCGAGCAAGGTCATTTTGGATGTAGTTTTTTGAATTCTGTGCATCCCCATGGGTTCATTCGGCACCAGATTCCAATTTAGGTCAATGTTCGAAATCGTCATCAAGTGCACAAAAACGACATTTGCAGAGAAACCTGAGCCGCGGTCGCCGGGGCTGCTATCGGCAAGTCTGATTCTGGAACTTGTGATTCCCTTTTCCGACGGGTTTCGGTCGAAAACCCCTTATGTGGCTGAAAATAAATGACTTCGGACGAAGTTTTGGCGCGATGTCAGTGATTCACTCAGCCTTGGCTCGGATCGACGTTATGCCATTGCTTCATCCGGGCACGGCACCACGTGCGCTGGCGTTTGGCGTACTGGCGTGTCGCAATCGTTGCTCTTTCGCGGGCATCGGCCAAGGTCATTCGCCCCTCGATATGGGCCATCAATTCAGGTACTCCGATGGCCTTGCACGAAGGCAGGTTCGGGTCGTACCTGTCGCGCATCGCCGCAACTTCGTCCAGGGCACCTGCCTGCAACATCTGGTCAAAGCGCGAATTGATGCGCGTGATCAGCCAGTCTCGCTCGGGCGTCACGACGATCGGAAACGCTTGATTCAGGGGCAGCAGCGGTGGCGGCGTGTCGTCCTGCCAATCCGCCAGGGTCCGGCCCGTGGCTTGCTCGACCTCCCAGGCCCGTTGCACACGGGCGCGGTTGCGCGTGTCGATCCGGTCCCGTGTCCTTGGATCAATCCCGGCCAGAAGCTCGGGCAGGGGAATCGCGTCCGCAGTCTTGCGCAACTCGGGCGGCGTTGCCGGGATGTCTGCCATACCTTCCGTCAGCGTCAAAAAGTAGAGACCTGTTCCGCCCACGATGATCGGACGCTGCGGCCCTGACAAAAAAGTCCGCACCTCGCGCAGCCAGTGGCCGGCCGAATAGTCTTGATCAAAAGCGACATGGCCATAGAGAGCGTGTGGAGCCCGAGCTTCTTCGTCGATCGCGGGTCGGGCGGAAATGATGCGCCAGCAGTCGTAAATCTGGCTGGCATCCGCATTGACGATGATCCCGCCCGCGTGTTCGGCAATCTCCAGTGCAAGGGCTGATTTGCCCGATGCGGTCGGCCCCATGATAAGGACCGGCAGATCGTCGGGAATGGGCGGCAGACTGTTCAGCAAATTGCGCGCTGTGTTTTCAGCCATGAGTGTTTGCCCTGTTCCTTGACCATCCGCATTGAACCCGCGGTGGTTTTGCTTCATTTTGCGCCGGAAAACAAACCCGTGCCAGCCCGGAGCGCAACATGAGCCTTTCTTCCACCAACACAACCACCGAAACCCCAAAGACAACGTACAAACGCGTCATGTTGAAAATCTCGGGCGAGGCGCTGATGGGGGATCAGGGATTCGGGCTGCATCCGCCGACTGTCCAGCGCATCGCGCAGGAAGTGAAGTCGGTGCATGATCTCGGGGTCGAGATCTGCATGGTCATCGGCGGTGGGAATATCTTTCGCGGCCTGTCCGGTTCGGCCCAAGGGATGGAGCGGACCACGGCCGACTACATGGGCATGTTGGCGACCGTGATGAACGCGCTGGCCATGCAATCCGCGCTTGAGGGCCTGGGTGTCTTCACTCGGGTGATCTCGGCCATCCGCATGGACGAAGTGTGCGAGCCCTATATTCGCCGCCGCGCCGTGCGCCACTTGGAAAAGAAACGGGTGTGCATCTTCGCGGCTGGAACCGGCAACCCGTACTTCACCACAGATACCGCAGCGACGTTGCGTGCCAACGAAATGACCTGCGAGGCCATCTTCATGGGCAAGAACGGGGTCGACGGCGTCTACGACAAGGACCCCAAGGCACACTCGGACGCTGTCCGCTATGACTCGGTGACCTATGACGACGTTCTCGCCAAGCGTTTGAAGGTCATGGACGCTTCGGCTATCGCTCTGGCGCGCGACAACAATCTGCCGCTGATCGTATTCGGACTGGACGAGCCCGGCGGGTTCCGCGGAATTCTGGCAGGCGAGGGGACCTATACCAAGGTTCAAGGCTAGCCAAAGACCCGACCCAACAGCCCACATTAGTTTGCCTAGCGCCCGACTCGGTTCGGACGTTAGGTAACCCAACGCCTTCCGGTCTGCTGAAAATGCTCGGTGTGACCGGTATGCGTGTCGCTTTTGCCCGCCGGAAAGTCTCTGGCGGCTGACCGAAAAAGCGATCTTTCCCCGATCAAAAGCGCATTAAAATGAGAGGAGAGAGAATGTCCGACAATTCAGATGCCGACTACGAGGTCGGTCAGGACAATATCCAGATCATGGGGCTGGATATCCACAATCCGGTATTTGCCGTTTCTGGCCTGACCATCATCGCCTTCGTCTTCTTTTCGCTGGTTTTCCGCGAGCAGGCTGCCGATTTCTTCGGCTGGTTGCGCCCCGCGCTGACCAACCAGTTCGACTGGGTATTCATGCTTTCGGCCAACATCTTCGTTGTGTTTTCGTTGCTGCTGATCGTGACGCCGCTGGGCAAGATCAGGTTGGGCGGCGACGATGCGAAACCGGACTACAGCTATGCGGGCTGGTTCTCGATGCTGTTCGCCGCTGGCATGGGGATCGGGCTTGTTTTCTGGGGCGTGGCCGAGCCGATCTCGCACTTTGGCGCATCACTTGGCGGTGTCGCCGTGGGAGAGGACGGCCTGCGCACCGATTGGGCCCCGTTGGGCGCCGGGCTGGAGGATCCCGACGCATCGCGGAAGCTGGCGATGGCAGCCACGATCTTTCATTGGGGCATGCACCCCTGGGCGATCTATGCGGTCGTTGCACTGGCGTTGGCCTTCTTCAGCTTCAATCGCGGGCTGCCCCTGACGATGCGCTCGGTCTTTTACCCGCTGTTCGGCGAGGCCACTTGGGGTCCGCTGGGGCACGTCATCGATGTGCTTGCGGTCTTTGCGACCATCTTCGGCCTGGCGACCTCGCTCGGCCTGGGGGCGACACAGGCGCTGGCCGGTTTGAATTATCTGTTTGATGTTCCGGTGACGGACGGGATGAAAGTGCTGCTGATCGGCTTGATCACGGTTTTCGCCCTGATTTCGGTGATCGCCGGACTGGACAAGGGGGTCAAACGCCTGTCCGAGGCCAACATGGTGCTGGCGGCGCTGCTTTTGTTGCTGGTCCTGATCGTGGGGCCGACCATGGCGATCCTGATCGGGTTCTTCGACAGCATGATCGAATACGTCGTCGCGCTGCCGGGCCTGTCCAATTGGGTCGGGCGCGAAGACACGAACTTCATGCAGGGCTGGACCACCTTCTACTGGGCGTGGTGGATCTCCTGGTCACCGTTCGTCGGCATGTTCATCGCACGTATCTCGCGCGGGCGCACGATCCGCGAGTTCGTGACCTGTGTCATCCTGATCCCGACGCTGGTCGGCGCCCTTTGGATGAGCGTTTTCGGCGGAGCTGCTCTGGATCAGGTCATTTCCGGCAATGGGCAGGCTCTGACCGATGCGGCGCTGGAACTGAAGATGTTCAAGATGTTCGAGGCCTTCCCGATGGCTGGACTGCTGTCGTTCGTCGGTATCGTGCTGGTGGTTGTGTTCTTCGTCACAAGCTCGGATTCGGGTTCGCTGGTGATCGACACCATCACGGCAGGCGGCAAGACCGATGCTCCGACGGCTCAGCGCGTATTTTGGTGCGTGCTGGAAGGGGCCATCGCGGTCGTACTGCTGCTGGGCGGTGGGCTCGGCGCATTGCAGGCCGCGGCCATTGCCACCGGCTTTCCCTTTGCGATCGTGCTGGTCTTGATGTGCGTGTCCATCTTCATCGGTCTGGTGAACGAACGCCGACGCAACTGAGCGTACCGCCACTGACAGAGGGCCCCGGTTACATCACCGGGGCCTTTCATTTATTTCGGACTGCCTTCGAAGAAGCCGACCGAATTGCCATCGGGATCGACCGCATAGAAGAACCGACCGGCCGGGATTTGGATCGGATCCGAGACAACCTGACCTCCGGCAACCTTGACCCTGGCCATGATCTCTTCAGCCGTGCCCTTTGCGGCCAGATGAAGGGTCGGGCCGGTACCATCTTTTGCTGGCTTTCCCGGATACAGATGCAAGGCAACGCCCGTTGCCGGGTCAGCGGGGCGGAACATGGCCATGGGGTTCGGGCCGGATGTGTCGACCGCAAGTTCTGCCCCTGTGGCGTGGGCATAGAATTCTACCGCCTTGTCCAAGTCGAAAACAGGCAGTTCGCCCCACACCAGAAAATCCTTTGGAAGAAAACTCATCTGAAACCTCTCTTTTCTTGAGTGCCGTGAGTTTGGCATGTGCTGATGACAGAAGCTGGCATCAGACGCCCGGCTTGACCGCGCGGGGTTGGCCGGGCTAACTGACGGCGTTTGGTCCCGTCATCCTCGTGCGGGCGGCCGAACTGCCGCGGCGATACCCGTGGCTGGCTGGAAGACCTGCCATGTATCGGAGTTGTCCGGTGTCATGCGCGGGCGGAACTTCGGAACATTGGGCATGACAACAGAAGGATTGTGCGATGGGCACTCTGGATATTGACTTCGTTCGGGCGCAGTTTCCGGCTTTTTCCGAACCCAGCCTGAAAGGGCAGGCATTTTTTGAGAACGCGGGCGGCTCCTATACCTGCAAACCCGTTCTGGATCGGCTGACCCGCTTCTATACCCAGCGCAAGGTACAGCCATATGCGCCCTACGAGGCCAGCCGTCTGGCGGGCGAAGAGATGGATGAGGCACGTGTCCGGATGGCGGCTCTGCTGGGCGTGGACACCGACGAACTCAGCTTTGGCCCTTCGACCACGCAGAACACCTACGTACTGGCGCAGGCCTTTCGGCAGTGGATGAAACCGGGTGAAGCGATCGTGGTAACCAACCAGGACCATGAAGCCAACTCGGGGCCCTGGCGGCGCCTTGCCGAGGACGGCATCGAGGTTCGCGAATGGGAAATCGACCCGGAAACCGGTTCGTTGAATCCGTCCGATCTGGAAAATCTGCTGGACGACAAGGTGCGGCTGGTTTGCTTTCCCCACTGTTCCAACGTGATCGCCGAGATCAACCCGGTCACCGAAATCACGGCGATCGCGCATGCGGCCGGGGCATTTGTCTGCGTGGATGGTGTGTCCTACGCACCGCACGGCTTCCCGAACGTGGGGGACCTTGGGCCGGATATCTACCTGTTCTCGTCCTACAAGACCTACGGACCGCATCAGGGCTGCATGGTGATCCGGCGCACGCTGGGCGAGTTGCTGCCCAATCAGGGGCATTTCTTCAACGGAGACGTGCTGTACAAGCGGTTCACGCCGGCCGGACCGGACCACGCTCAGATTGCCGCCAGCGCCGGCATGGCCGACTATGTCGAACAACTCTGCGACCACCACGGCGGCCCATCCTCGGGGGCTTCTGCGCGTGGTGCTTTTGTCCATGACCTGATGCGTGCGCACGAAGTTGAGCTTCTGCAGCCGGTTCTGGACGCGCTCAAGGATCGCAACGCGGTGCGCCTGATCGGCCCGTCCGATGCCGAACGCCGGGCTCCGACCGTGGCCTTGGCCGTCAACCGCAACTCCGAAAGCGTGGCGGCTGATCTGTCCAAACACGGCATCATGGCCGGGGGTGGTGATTTTTATGCGGTTCGCCCGCTGACCGCCATGGGTGTCGATCTGGAGCAAGGTGTTCTACGGGTCAGTTTCACCCACTACACCTCGCGAAACGAGATCGACCAATTGCTCGAAGCATTTGACCGGGTTTTGTGATCCGGTAACAGTTCCGCCCCGTAGACATATGAAAACGGGGCGGAAATGGACAAAGAGCAGTCACCAATAATTTTGTGGTTCCGGCGTGATCTACGCCTGACTGACCATCCAGCTTTGGCTGCGGCCGCGCAGACAGGTCGACCTGTGATCCCTGTTTTTCTGCGCGATCAGCTGGTCGATTACTTGGGCGCGGCTCCGAAATGGCGACTGGGCCTCGGCCTTGCCGCATTGTCTGACAGCCTCGAGCGCAAGGGCAGCAAGCTGATCCTGCGAAGCGGCCCGGCACTGGCCGCGCTTGAAGACCTGATACGGGAAACAGGGGCAACCGATGTCTATTGGTCGCGGGCCTATGATCCCGAATCCATCGGGCGTGACACTCAGATAAAGGCTGCATTGTCCGCGCAGGGCGTAACCGCCAAGTCTTTCGCCGGACATCTTTTGTTCGAGCCATGGACGGTCGCCACACAGGCAGGTCAGCCGTTTCGTGTTTTTACGCCCATGTGGCGGGCTGTGCGCGGGAGAGAGATCGGCGCTCCCAAGCCGGCACCCTCGCGGATCGCGGCACCCCGATCATGGCCGCAGTCGGATGTGCTTGAGATCTGGGACCTTGGCGCGGATATGCGTCGTGGCGCAGCGGTCGTTCGGGCTCATGTCGAACCGGGTGAGGCCGCCGCATTTGCGCAGCTGGACGAATTCACCGAACGGCTCGACGCGTATCCCGCAAAACGCGACGATCTGGGCGATGACAGCACATCGGGACTATCCGAGTACCTTTCGTTGGGCGAGATCAGCCCGGCAACCATCTGGCATCGGGTCCAGAGCGCAGGGTTTTCCGGCTCGTCCGGGGCCGAGGGCTTCTTGCGCCAACTCGTCTGGCGCGAGTTCGCATATCACTTGATGTACCACACACCGCATCTACTGAGCGCAAACTGGAAGCCGGAATGGGATGCGTTTCCGTGGAACACAGACGCCGACACCCCCGAAGTTCGAGCCTGGACGATGGCGCGAACGGGGATACCGGTGATAGATGCGGGCCTACGGCAGATGTACGTCACCGGGCGGATGCACAACCGCGTCCGCATGATCGTCGCCAGCTACCTGACCAAGCACTTGATGACGCACTGGAAGGTCGGCATGGATTGGTTTGCGGACTGTCTGGTCGATTGGGATCCGGCAGCGAATGCCATGGGGTGGCAGTGGGTTGCGGGGTCGGGGCCGGATGCCTCGCCGTTCTTTCGTATCTTCAACCCGCAGACCCAAGCCGAGAAGTTTGACCCCACGGGCGCCTATGTCCGCCGATGGCTGGCCGAAGGACAAAAGAACCCGCCCGAGACGGCGCTTGCCTATTTCGATGCGGTGCCGGTGTCATGGGGACTGTCTCCGACGGATGCCTATCCTGATCCGGTCGTTGATCTGAAGGTTGGGCGACAGCGGGCGCTTGCCGCCTACGAAAGCCGAAAACACCAGTAAGGAATTGAAAACTTGCCAGAAACGGAATCCCGTCCTAGCCTGCTCCGACCACCGCACAGGGGAGAGCGGATGATCCTGACGACGACAGAGGGGCAAAAAAACCTGCCCAGATATTTTTCGCAGGTCTTCAAGATGCTGCAGCGAATGGAGTCCGGACGGCTGGACATCGCGCTGCCGGATGGGCGCGTGTTTCGCAACGAAGGTGCCAAACCCGGACCTGTCGCCCGTGTCGATATTCACGACCCGGATGTGTTCGCCCGGTTGATCCGTGAAGGCGAGCTCGGCTTTTCCGACGCCTACCTTGAAGGTGGGTGGAGCACACCTGACCTGCGCGCCTTCATGGATCTTGTCCATCTGGGCACCGAGACGGTCTATGATGATTTCACTGGCAAATTCTTGGTTCAGGCCTATGAACGCCTGCGGTTCTGGCTGCACCGGAACAACCGAAAACAGGCCAAAAAGAACATTTCGTACCACTACGATCTGGGCAATGATTTCTACAGCCTGTGGCTGGACGAGACGATGACCTACTCCAGCGCGCTGTTCGAAACCGGTCAGGAAAGTCTGGAAAAGGCTCAGACGGCCAAATATGCCAGCCTGGTCGACGAGATGGGAGCAAAGCCGGGCGACCACATTCTTGAAATTGGCTGCGGTTGGGGTGGCTTTGCCGAATACGCCGCCAAGGAAAGAGACCTGAGGGTCACAGGCCTGACCATCAGTCAGGAACAGTTGAAGTATGCGACGCAACGCATAGAAAAAGCTGGACTTTCCGACAAAGTGACCTTCAAGCTCCAGGACTATCGCGACGAGCGTGGGCAGTATGACGGCATTGCGTCGATCGAGATGTTCGAGGCCGTTGGGCAAAAGTACTGGCCGGTTTATTTTCAAACGGTCCGCGACCGGCTGAAGCCCGGCGCACGGGCCACGCTTCAGATCATCACAGTGGCCGACCGCCGCTGGGACGTTTACAAAAACGGCGTTGATTTTATTCAGAAATACATCTTTCCGGGTGGCATGTTGCCAGCCCCGACGGTGCTGAGGCAGGAAATCCAGCAGGCCGGTCTGGATGTGGTCAAGTCGAAGGAGTTCGGCCCAAGCTATGACCTGACCTTGCGGCGCTGGTACGACACATTCAACGACAAGTGGGACCAGGTTGCTGCAATGGGCTTTGATGAGCGTTTCCGCCGCATGTGGAATTATTATTTGACCGCCTGCGGCGCAGCCTTTGACACGGGCAATTGCGATGTGACACAGATCACCGTAGCTAAACCCAACTAACACACGGAAATACCGGAATGCCGACAGCCTCACGTCTTGTTGCCGCGCTCAGTCTAATGGTGGTGGCTTTCCTTGTGTCCGGCATGATCATCGACAACGGCGAAGAGGGAAAGGACTACGGCTACTTCACCTATGTGAACCTGGTCCTTGGTTTTTTGTGTGGTTGGGTCATCATGGGCAAACGGGCTGGCCGCGGCTGGACTGCAGCCGTGAACAATGGCCTGACCGGAGTGGTTTCTCTGGTGTTTTGGGGCCTGTTCGTCCAGGGCACGTACGAGATGTTCCGGCTTGCGATGCGTCACCGCTATGACGGTCCATTCGAGGCATTGCTGGCCATTTTCCAGATCGGTGTGGATTTCGGCAAGCAACTGATCTCGCCCGAGATCATCGCGACCTTGGCGATTGGTGCTCTGCTGTCCGGCCTGTTTACCGAAGGCGCCTCGCGGCGCTGGAACTGACGCCCTAGTCACGAGACTACGATGACCAATCTGTTTTTTTACGGCACATTGCGGTATTTGCCGCTGCTTGAACTTGTTTTGGGTCGCTCGGGACAGGATCTTGCGGCCGAGCCGGCGATGCTGCCGGACCATGCGGTTCACGCGGTGCAGGACCAGGCCTTTCCGATGATCCTTGAGGTGCCCGGCGCAGCGGCACAGGGTATCTTGGTGCAGAACCTATCTACGCAAGACATTGAACGGTTGGCCTTCTACGAAGGTGGGTTCGACTATGACCTGCATGTCAAAGAGATCGTCCTTGAGGGCGGATCGCCCGTTTCCGCCCAAGTCTTCTTTCCCGCTCCCGGGTTATGGACGCCGGCCGATCCCTGGTCGTTGAAACAGTGGGTGTCCGAGTGGGGCGCGATGACCCTTTTGGCTGCGGATGAGGTCATGGGGTATTTCGGCAAGGTCGATGCCTCTCGGATCGCGCGCAGCTTTCCCGCCATTCGTACCCGGGCGTGGGCCAAGCTTGAAGCGCAGCAACGAAAAACCGGGGATGGACGAAGCGCCCGCGATGATGTGATCGTTCACCGCCACACGCGCGCATACATCGACTATTTCGGGATGGAAGAGATCGAACTGCAGCACCGCCGATACGATGGATCGATGGGGCCGGTTCTGAATCGGAATGGCTTGATGCAGGGTGCTGCGGTCGTGGTGCTGCCGTATGATCCCCTGCGCGATACGGTCCTTCTGGTTGAGCAGTTCCGAACCCCCGTATTTTTGATCGATGACCCCGAGCCTTGGATGTGGGAGCCGGTTGCCGGCATGATCGACCCCGGAGAAAGCCCGGAACAGGCGGCCCACCGAGAAGCCATGGAGGAGGCGCAGGTGTCGTTCTCGCGGCTCGAATATGCAGGTGGCGCCTATTCTTCGAGCGGTTCGTCAACCGAATACATCCACCTCTATGTTGGGATTGGAGACGTCACCGCCTCGATCAACAATGGTGGCTTAGCGACCGAGGGGGAGGACATTCGCAGCAGGATTCTGCCATATGTCGAATTCATGGATATGGTTGACCGGCATGTCTTCAAGGACCTTCCTCTATTGTCCCTGGCGCATTGGTTGGCACGCAACCGCGATCGGCTGCGGGGATGACTATCCCGCCTTGTGGTCGGCGCAGGGCACCTGTACATCTGCGAAAACGCCATTTTACAAGAGGGTGCCATGCGCATTGCACGAGACCTTGCTGACGCCGTAGGAAAGACTCCGTTGATCCGGCTGCGCCGTGTCAGCGAAGAAACCGGGTGCGAAATCCTTGGGAAGGCCGAGTTCATGAACCCCGGTCAGTCGGTCAAGGATCGCGCGGCGCTGTTCATCATTCGCGACGCCATTGCGCGCGGCGATCTCAAGCCCGGCGGGACGATTGTCGAGGGGACCGCGGGCAACACGGGCATTGGTCTGGCGCTGGTCGGCGCGTCGATGGGGTTCAAAACCGTGATCGTCATCCCGGAAACCCAATCCGAAGAGAAGAAGGACATGCTGCGCCTCGCCGGGGCCCAACTGGTTCAGGTTCCCGCCGCACCATACCGGAATCCCAACAATTTTGTGCATTACTCGCGGCGGCTGGCCGAGCAGTTGGCCAAGACCGAACCCAATGGTGCGATTTGGGCAAACCAGTTCGACAACGTCGCGAACCGTCGGGCGCATGTCGAGACCACAGGGCCGGAAATCTGGGAGCAGACCGACGGCAAGGTCGACGGATTCATCTGTGCGGTCGGATCGGGCGGAACGCTGGCCGGTGTGGCCGAGGCTTTGCAGCCCAAGGGCGTCAAGATCGGTATCGCCGATCCGATGGGCGCCGGTCTGTATTCCTATTACACGACGGGTGAAATCGCGATGGAGGGTGGCTCGATCGCCGAGGGGATCGGCCAGGTCCGCATCACCAAAAACCTTGAAGGGTTCAAGCCCGACCACGCCTACCAGATTACGGACAATGAAGCGTTGCCCTATATCTTCGATCTTCTGCGCGAAGAGGGGCTGGTCATGGGTGGGTCCACCGCAATCAACATTGCCGGCGCCGTGAGGCTGGCCAAGGAAATGGGTCCGGGTCACACCATCGTCACCGTGTTGTGCGACTATGGCACGCGCTACCAGTCGAAACTGTTCAACCCCGACTTCCTGCGTGAAAAGGAACTGCCGGTTCCAGAGTGGATGACCGAGGCCCCGCGCAGCATACCGGGTGTATTTGAGGACGTATGATGCTGCGGCAGTTCCTGGTTTTACTGGCATTTGCGTTTGTGGTCGCAATTGGCGCCGCAGGCGGAGCCTCGGCGCAGCTGACCGACCGTCAAAGCGAGTACTACCAGGGATGGCTCAGCACCGCCGAGCGTGCCGAGAAGGTGATCGAAGCCAATCGGGCATCGAATGCCTCGATGGAGAAATTGCGCACTGAAATAAGTGGTTATCGGGACGACTTCAATCGCGCGCGAAGTGCGAACACAGACCGCATTCAAACGCTGGAAAGCCAGCTCAAGGCATTGGGGCCCAAACCCGATGACGGATCTTCGGAACCTGAGGACATCGCCAGCTTGCGAGAAAGCCTCGAGCAGCAACTAAACAGCCTGAAGGTACCGCGGATCATCTCGGAAGAGGCCTACAGCCGCGCCAACGGCCTGATCAGCGAAATTGATAAGATCATCCGTGAGCGGCAGCGGAAAGAGTTTCTTGAGCGCGGGCCATCGCCGCTCAACCCGGCGCATTGGGCGCCTGCCTGGGTGGACGTAACCGAAGCTGGCCGTGCATTGATGAACGAGACGAAGGCCAACATGCGTTCGGCCGTTGTCCGTGAAAAGCTGAAAGAGAGCGGACTTGCCATCGGTATTCTGCTCGCGGTGGCCATGATCCTGCTGCTGTTCGGGCGATCTTGGTCGGAGAAAGCTGGAGACTATCTGCGGCGGTTCGGAGGCTCCGGGCGTGGCGTATGGACATTCGTCGTGTCGCTGTTCCGGATCATCCTGCCATGGTTCGGGGTTGCCATTATCGTTCAGGCCGTGGTCATGACCGGAGTGCCGGGGTTGCGCGGCACATTGCTGATCCAGGAAATTCCCTATTGGGCCGCGATCATTCTGTTTTACGACTGGATCGGTCGTCAGGTCTATTTGATGGGCGAAGAACGGGGTTTCAAAGTCCTGTCAGCAAATACGATCAAGGAACTGCGGGTTTATCTGGATCTGCTCGCGCTGATGCTGATCCTGCATGAACTGGGCCAATTGTTCGAACGGATCGAAAACACCTCTGAGGCTACTCGCGCCGTTGTCAGCTTCCCGGTCATACTCGTGACAGCCCTGTTGCTGCTGCGGATCCGCCAAATCCGCCGCCCCGAAGGTTCCGAGGACGAGACTGAGCAGGGCCAGTCAGCACGGGCTGCCGGGTTCAGTCAACTGGTCGAGTTGCTCCGTCGGGCGCTGTTTTTCCTGGGCATCGCAAGCGTTGTCCTGGCTGCCATTGGCTATACCAATGCCGCCGAAGCGATCGTGTTCCCATCGGTCAAAACGCTGGTCCTGATAACGGCCATCGTCATCTTCCAGCGGTTCATCAGCTCGATCTATGGCTGGCTGACGGGGCAGGGCGACGCGGCCAGCGACTCGTTGTTCTCGGTGCTGGTCGGGTTCGTTCTGGCCATTCTGTCGTTGCCCATTCTGGCGCTGTACTGGGGGGCGCGCGACTCGGACCTGCGCGAGGCGTGGTCCCGGCTTCTGATGGGTTTTGACATCGGCGGCGTGACGGTCTCGCCCAGCAACTTCCTGACTTTCGTGGCCGTGTTTGCGATCGGTTACATGCTGACCCGACTGCTGCAGAGCGGTTTGCGTAACTCGTTGCTTCCAAAAACCAGCATCGATCCGGGTGGGCAGAACGCGATCGTCGCAGGAACGGGCTATGTGGGAATTTTCCTTGCGGCGCTGGCCGCGATCATTGTCGCGGGCTTTGATCTGTCGTCACTGGCGATCGTCGCGGGTGCGTTGTCTGTGGGTATCGGTTTCGGATTGCAGACAATCGTGTCGAACTTTGTATCGGGCATCATCCTGTTGGTCGAACGGCCGGTCGCCAAAGGGGACTGGATCGATGTCAACGGGATGATGGGCTATGTGCGCGACATCTCGGTGCGCTCGACACGGGTGGAAACCTTTGACCGGACCGATGTGATCGTTCCGAACTCGGACCTGATCAGCGGCGTGGTGACCAACTATACCCGCGGCAATACCATAGGACGGGTCATCGTTCCGGTTGGCGTCGCCTATGGGACTGACACCCGAAAGGTCGAGAAGATCCTGGGCGAAATCGCGAATGCGCATCCGATGGTGTTGGCCAACCCGGCACCCAACGTCGTGTTCCAGGGGTTTGGCGCGGACTCGCTGGATTTCGAAATCAGAGCGATCCTGCGCGACGTGAACTGGGTGCTGTCCGTAAAGTCGGACATGAACCACGAAATCAACCGGCGCTTCACCGAAGAAGGGATCGAGATTCCATTCGCACAGCGCGATCTCTGGCTGCGGAACCCCGAGGTTCTGGTGCAACCGGCCAACAAGGCAGCGAAGCCCCAACAGCCGGATCAACAGGAACCTGTGAAGACCGACGACTCAAGCTCGGCGCCGATGGGCCTGACCGAGGCGGACATGGACGGAGACGACGGCGAAGAGCTGTAGTCAGAGGACTACGGCACCATCTCGCCGGCTGGCCGAGACCGAAGCGACCCCGCTCAATCGTTTGGGGTGGGGGCGCTTCAGGCAACTTTCGGATCCCCTGGATTTCCGCGCAATCGGCCCTTGCAAATCCCTGTTCGTTGGTCCAAATATCGCCGGCACGGAGAGGTGGCCGAGTGGTCGAAGGCGCACGCCTGGAAAGTGTGTAGGCGGGAAACCGTCTCCAGGGTTCGAATCCCTGTCTCTCCGCCATTCACCTTGAATACCCACAGTTTTTGCGCACCGCGCGGGATCGGCAGTGTTTTGGCCCGGACACCTTGGGCGAACATATGTTGTGCGCTGGGATCCGTACTGCCGGGCGGTGAGGCGGTGTACCGGGATTGTTACGTATCGGGGAACTGCACGGCCAGTTCTGTGCTTTTAGGGACGGCTTGGCAGGTCAGAACTTCACCGCGTGCGATGTCGTTCTGATCGAGGGCCATGTGCGCCCGCATTTGTACCTGACCCTCTGTCTGAATTGCGCGGCATGCGCCGCAGACGCCTGACTGGCAGCTGAAGGGCGGCGCCAGCCCCGCTGCAATGGCGGCCTCCAGGATCGTTTGCCCAGCCTCGATATGCACCTCGCGGGTTTCCCCATCAAGCGTCACCCTCGCCGTGGCCGCCATGCCCGACTGGTTCGTGTCCTGAGCTGGGTTGGCGCCGAAGCTTTCCATGTGGATTCGAGCATCGGGCACATCCAGCGCGTTCAGCGCTGCCCGGACGTCTGAGTTCATGCTGCCAGGGCCGCAAATCCAATACTGGACGTCCTGTGCGATGGGGGGTGACTCTTCGATTGCCGCCTTGATCGCATCCGTGTCAACGCGGCCGGTTCGCCAGGGGCTGAACCAGCTCAACAGCGATCGAGATGACAAGACATGGCGCAAGGTGAACCGGTATGGGTTGGCCTCGACAAGGGCGTCCAGCGTTTCCCGAAACAGAATCTCATTCTCGGACCGGTTGCCGTAGATTAGATGGGCGACGGAATGTGGCTCGTGGTCAAGCACGGCTCGGATCATCGCATAAAGCGGAGTCAACCCGCTGCCCGCGCCAAAAAAGTAGTGCGTGCGTCGTGCAGTTGCGTTGGGTTCCAGCGTGAAGCGGCCAAAGGGTGGCATCGCCTCGACCGCATCTCCGGCGCGCAGGGTGTCGCCGATATGGTTCGACACCAATCCTTCGGAAACGCGTTTCACGGTGATCCGCAGCGCTTCGTCTGGCGGGTTTGAGATGGTGTAGCAGCGTCGCTGCTCTTTCCCGCTCAGGCCGAAGCGCAGTGTCAGATGTTGGCCGGGGGACCAGCGAAACAGCTCAGTCAGGGCTGATGGTACGTCCAGCACGACGGTGGTTGCTTCGCCACCGATTTCAGGTCGGATTTCAGCCACGGACAAGGGGAAGAATTTGCGGGTCACGAGTGGTCCCTTCCTGAGCAAAAGACGGCCATCTTCAGTCAGCGATAATCCATGGTGGTGTGCAGTGCGCGGATCACCCATTTTCGGCCTTTGCGCGTCAGCGAAAAGCGGTCGGTTTGAGCCATCGTACCTGCGTGACCCTGCCAGTCGTACTTGACTGTGGTGACCGCTGTTGCTGTGGCGCTGCCGGGCTCTTCTGTAGTCACGATCCGCGGGGGTGAGCGGTCTGTTTCCACATATCCCTGCAGCGCTAGGACAGATTCAAAGCCGGTATCGCCGTTTCGCTGGGCCCAATCGGCCACCGAATAGCTAAAGTGATCATCCGGCTGGCCCTGACCATATTTTACGGTGATCGTGTGGATCGCTTCGGGATCCCAGTCGCTCCACGCGATCTGAGAGTTGGGGACAGATAGCTGACGTTCGGCAACCGCCTTCGGGTCGCTGCCGGGCGCGGCGAGAGCCAGTCCGCCTGCCAGGGCGATCCCAACCAAGCTGGCAAGAATGCGAAGTCTCACAGGATGACCTTTGGGTTCTGGGCAGTTGGGCGCGGGATGATTGGTGCCGGCCCAGGGATGGCGTTTGGGGAGAGTGTTTTGGGCCTGGTCATGTCTCGGCCTCAGCTTTCGTCATGAAGTCCATAACAACTTGCTGATGCTGCAAAACCGGGCCTTCTCCGACAGAGGCGGGGCCGACTTCAAACAACGGGCTTGCCAAGGATTTCTGTTGCTGTTCGCAGGCATAGACATCTTCGGTCGTGAAATCGCCCGAGGCCATCGGATCATCTTTGCCCAACGCGTGGTCGCCTTTGTATTTCGTGCCACCGAAGTCACGCCAGAACGCGTAAGATGACCATTGCTGCCGCGAGTACTCCCACGCCGACGCGCTGGCCAATCGGGTGCGGTTTTCCACTCGCGTTCGGTCGGGCGCGAGTGGCGTGATGATGAAGATGTTCCAGCTGTCTTCACTGCCAGCCAAGCCAATGCCCGGAAACAGCATCGGCACCCAGGCGCCAACGTGCGGTTTCGGGATTACTCGCGGAGTGGGCAGGTTTTTCTCGAGCGCGCGGGCATAGTCTGACGCGGGCGGCTCCCAAAAATGATAGTGTGGACCTTTCCAGCCGTATTCTGCGCGACCGTGGTCATACATGTGAAGCGTGTTCGAATGCAGGTGGCTCAGGTGGAAGACGTCGATGTAGTTCTCAACCACGATCTTCCAGTTGGCGCGGATCTCATAGCTTTGGCGGGCTTCGCCGTATTCGACCAATTCTTCGGGCTTGTGCGGGCCCAGCAACGGATCGACTGGCCCGAACCACTCCGCAAGGCTCGGCGCCTGCGGGTCAGGGTGCACGAAGATCATCCCGCGCCAGAGATCGACGCTTGCGGGTTTCAACCCGAGGCAAGATTTGTCGATGCCGTCAGGATATTCGCGGTTTTCATCCGGGACCGAGATCAGGTTGCCTTCCAGATCGTAGGTCCAATCGTGATAGGGGCAGGTCAGTGCCTTCTGTGTTTTGCCCACTGCACGGATCAATTGGGTTCCGCGGTGACGGCAGATGTTGTGGAACGCCCGCAGCCGACGGTCGCGCCCCATTACGACGAAGATGTTGTTCAAACCCGCCTGTACCGAGATGTAATGTCCGGGCTCGGGTACATCCTCGGCAAACCCGGCATATCGCCAGGTGCGAGAGAAGATCAGTTCTTGCTCGCGGCCGTACCAGTCCTGCGCTGTATAGGCAGAGGCGGAAAGCCGGTGATACATTCGTGTCATGAAAACCACTCAGACCAGCCAGGCCGGATAGACGGCCGGTGCGATGTCGGCGGTAACCATCAGGCCGCCGAAGACCACCCAAAGAACAGTAACGGTCCAGAACAAGAGTGGATCGGCTTCGCGGTTGACGGTATCGATCAGGAAAGCTTGGCCGCTGCGGATCGATGGTACGGCCCACCAGAGAAATACCAGCCCCCAGGGCCACTGGAGCCCCAGCCATGTGGCCACCAAAAGAACGGGTAGGGCTGCGTAGTTGATCAGTCTGGGAAGATTGATCATGCGTCACCCTCCAAGCTTGCAAACAACGCCAGCGCTGCCGCTTTCAGATCGTCGCGCCACTGAACTGGCGGTGAAATCGGGGCAAGCGCGTCGATGTTTTGAGCGCAAGCCGTTACTCCATGGGCGACTGCCCGAATGCGTTCGGGAGGTGCCGATGGATACGCGCGGGCCAGAATGCCTTCGACAACGGCCAGAAAGTCGGAATAGCTTTGGGTCAGTTTGGGGCCCAGGTCAGGAATGCGTTCGGCGGCGGCAGCCAAAGCCTGCCAAGCCAGCATCAGCCGGGGATCATGGCCGTGCCCGTCGTCAAACAGGGCATCAATCAACTCAGATGGCTCACCCTGCGACCCGAATTGAACCGAGACCGCCTCTGTAACTTCGGCAAAAGCGTTGATCACGTGGTCTGCCAATGCCGCCGTCATGTCATCCCGGTTTCCCAAGTAGTGGCGCAACAATGGCCGCTTGACACCAGCCTCTGCCGCGATGCGTTCTTGTGTTGCGCCTTCCAATCCGAAACGGGCCACACAGGTCAGGTAGGCATCGAGTATTTCAGCGGATCGTTGGTCTTTGAGCGTAGGCCGGGGCATTGGGGTTCCTTTATTGTCATCTTTGACAAATAACTGTGGCGCGTAAGTTGTCAATAATGAAAATTAACAGAGCGGGGTTGAGGGCAGGCCAAAATCAGCCTGTCCCTACGCAGGATTTGGCATGATGGGATGGTCGTCGGTGTCAGGTCTCGTCAGATCATACGACCGTTTCGCGCAACTGCGTCCGCGACGACGTTCTCCCACGCGGAGTAGACCCTCTCTGGAGAAAGAAGCGCCCTTAACTCATCGGATTCGTTTGCCATTCCTGCGCGGGCCGTCGGGTCATGGATCAGACGAATGGCGGCTTCTGCCAGTCCGGTGACGTCGCCGGTCGGCACCAGATAGCCATTTCGTCCGTGGCGGATGAATTCGGACGGACCATAGTCACAATCGAATGAGACGACCGGGATCCCACTGACGACAGCTTCGGCGACAACATTGTGAAACCCTTCATACAGCGAAGACCCAACCACGATATCGGCGTCGTTGGCCCAGTCGCCGACCCGGGCCGTGTTGCCAGGCAAATGAACGCAGCCCTCAAGACCCAGAGACTTGCGCAATTGCTCGAGTGCGGGACGCTCGGGACCTTCACCGTAGATCGTCAGGGTGGTCCATGGGCACTCGCCATGGATCCTGGCCATGGTTTCCAGAAGAAGGTGAAAACCTTTCTGCGGCACCAGGCGACCGACCGAGACCAGGTGACGCGCTTTTTCGGAGTTCGATACCTGCGCGCGTGTGAAAGGCTCGATCGGGTTCGGTATGACCCGACCGCGACGGCGGAGCGGGCCGGGCAGATCCGCCAGACCTTGTTGCGTCAATGCAACGACAGCCTTCGACCTTCGGCCCAGAACGGATTGCAGTCGCGCCCATCCGGGGTGTGCGTCCTGCAGACGTGGGTTGTTCCGTTCCGAAATGATGACCGGCAGCTTGGAGTCCAGTGTGGCGATCAGGGTAATTACATTCACTTTGGTCAGAAACGAAATCACGACATCGGGTCGTAGTTCGCGAATGACAGAACGGACGTGCGTGATCCTATTGAACTGTCCGCGCCTGCCGGACAGCGCGCTGGTCCGCACTTTTTCGTTCATCGAAAAATAGGGACCGTTTTCAGGCATGCTGAACGCCGTTGCGTGAACCTCGCAACCGCGTTCTACGAAATGGTTCGACAACATGGCGATGACTTTTTCCGCACCACCCGGACCGAACCCTGCCTGCACAAAAAGCAGCTTTAGACCATTCAACGACACAGTCCCCCGCCGAAAATGGTAATTTACGCAGGGTAATTGAGCAAGCTTGAGATGATTATTGTCAGAAATGGACGCAAAAGCTGGCGACAATATCCGAAATCCGGCCGATTGGATCGCAAAGCGTGTTGTCAGAGCAGCGGGTGTTCGAACCGGCTACTTGCTGTGGCCTGTCATGTCGTACAGGGCTGAAATTTGTTCGGCGCTTAGCTGGCGAGGGTTCAGTCCTCGGGTCAACAGGGCGAGTTTTGCGGTTTCCTCCAGTTCCTCCATTGCGAAACTGGCCGCCCAGATGTCTTTGCCGGCAACCACAGGGCCGTGATTGGCCAGCAGCACCGCGCTGCGCTGTCCGGCCAGTCCCCGGACCGCATTGCCCATTTCAGGGTCGCCGGGCAGGAAGAATGGCAGCAATTTCACCCGACCGACCCGCATGATTGAATACGGGGTCAGCGGCGGCAGAACGTCCTCGGGGTCAACTTCGGGAAGCATGGACCAGGCCACCGAATGCGTCGAGTGGAGGTGGACCACAGCCCCGGTCTGCTGCCTTGTGTCGTAGAAGGCCGAGTGCAGTGGGACTTCCTTGGTCGGCAAGTCGCCATCAATGTGCTGAAACCTGGCATCCAGATGGCTGATCCGTGCCGGGTCGAGAAACCCCATCGAACTGCCGGTCGGCGTAACCAGGATCGTTCCGTCGGACAGCCGGGCCGAGATGTTGCCCGACGCACCGCAGGTCAGCCCCCGATCGAACATCGACTTTGCAAGCAGACAGATTTCTTCCCGTAGCTTCGCCGCCTCGCTCATTGTTGCCGCTCCATTCTGTTCAAGGCGTCCGCAAAGAAATCGGGGCCGCCGAAATTGCCCGATTTCAGCGCCAGTGCAACGGACGGGGTTCCGGGCAGGAGTACCATGGGAACGCCGGCGGCCAAGCGGGGGCCGATCTGCAACTGCTTTGCGCGCAGGCCCTGGACGACCGCGCCCGAAGTCTCACCCCCTGCAATGACCATCCGGCGGAAGCCCGCGGCCCGCAGGCTGCGAGAGAGATCGGAGAACAGGTTTTCGATCGCGGCAGATGCCTTTTCCTTGCCGAAGGAGTCCTGTGCTTGCCTCACGACTTGTGGATCGGCCGAAGAGTAGATCAGCGGCGGTTGCTTCTGCTCGAGCGCCCAGTTGACCAATTCTTCCACCGAGATCGAGCCGCTGACCGCGTCCCGCGCGGTGACCTCGCGGTGTGGGGCGATGTCCCGGTAGCGCGCGACTTGCTCTCGGGTGGCGCGACTGCAGGATCCTGACAGCACAATGCCGGGTCCGGACACGCCGTCCCACTGTGGGTGTCGCGGTTTGAAGCCAAAATTTTCTGGCAACCCAAGCGCGATCCCGGACCCGCCGCAAAGGAGCAGGGTATCGCGGGCAGCCTTGCCGATTTCCAGCAGGTCTGCGTCGCGGATCGCGTCGACAATCGTATGACCTTTGGCAGGCAGGGCAGACTGAATGGCTGCAACCCCCTGCATGACCAACAAGGCGGCCACATGATGGACCGGACGGGCGGACTGAGCGGCCAGCAGACGCCGGAGATCAGGGTCGGTCATCGGAGTCAGTGGATGGTTCTGCATGCCGCTTTCATTCAACAGCTTGTCCTGCACGAACAGGTGCCCTTGGTAAACACTGCGCCCATTTTCGGGAAAAGCCGGGCAGACGATCGTGGTCGGAGCGTTCAGCCTTTCCGTCAGCGCATCCAGAACCGGACCGATATTGCCCTTTGCGGTGCTGTCGAAGGTCGAACAGACCTTGAAGACGATTTGCTGCGCACCTTGGGATAGCAGCCAGTCACAGGCTGCCAGACTGTCGCGCACCGCCTCGTCAACCGGGGCCGTGCGCGATTTGAGCGCAACCACGGCCGCATCAAGATCCTGGTCCGTGTGGCCCGTTGGGATGCCAACAAACTGGCTGACGCGCATGCCGCCCTCAGCGAGGGTCAGGCCAATGTCGGATGCGCCGGTGAAATCATCGGCAATGACTCCGATCTTCATAGTTTGATCTCTCTGATTGGCCCCGTGTCCAAACGGTTGATGTGGTCGGCTGGTCCCGGGGCAAAAACGGACCGGACCAGCGGATCGTGGCCTGGGATGATCAGGCCAGGGGCAGACGCGAGGCTTTGCAGCTTGTCAAAGCCGTCCAGCATGTCCTGCAGGTCGACCACAATGGGAAATGGTTTTCGGGCCATGAAGTTCTCGTAGTAATGCGATGCGTCCGACGCCAAAACCATCCAGCCGCTGGCAGTCCGGACCCGTACGCATTGCAGCCCGCGGGAGTGGCCGCCGATGCAGTGGACCGTGACACCGTCGGCCAACTCGGCGTCGCCGTCGTGGAAAACCACTTTGCCGGAATAAAGCCGCTTGACCGCCTCGCAGATATGACCGGCCGAAAATGGCGCGCGCAGAGTGTCGTGGCACATGCAGGGACCCGTGGCAAAGGCCATCTCGGCCGACTGCATATGCAACGTGGCGTTTGGAAACAGGTGCAGACCCCCTGCGTGGTCATAGTGCAGGTGCGTGACGATCACTTGCTGAATGGCCTCTGGCGCGATCCCGAAAGGCAGCAAGGCTTCACGCGGATCCATGGCAATAGGCCGTCCGCGGCTCAGCCCTTCGTCGGTGTCATACCCGGTATCCACCAGAATGACCTGCGTGCCGCGCCTGAGCAGCCACAGGTAGTAGTCCATGGCATGAGGGGCCGCGTGATCGTCATCCAAAATGAAGCTGTCAGCGCGGGTGCGGGCATTTCTGTCCGCATATTTGATGGCATAGACTTCCCAGTCGTTCATCGCATGACCTCGGAGAACGTGTTGACCTGCTTTCGGACCACCATATCCGAAACCGCCAGATCAAATGTCTTGAAATGCGGACTGTCCAAGTGGATCCTGAACGCGTCGGCGTTCGCGTAGATCTCATACAGAAAAACGATGGCCGGATCGTCGCCTGCGCAGACGTCGAATTGCAGACACCCGGGTTCGTCGCCCAACGACGTGCGCGCGTTGTCCAGCATCAGAGGCAGGAAACGCTCGCGTATCCCGGGCTTCAACTCGAAGGTTACGGTGACGGCATACATCAGGCGGGCGCTCCTTTCAGGCGGGCGAACAGGCGTTTGACCGGAGGCAATTGGCTGAGGATCAGCGCCAGGTTCAACACCAGCAGAATTGCTGCTCCGGGTCGAGAAACAAATACTGACAGATCACCATCCGACAGGAACAGTGACCGGCGGAATGTCTCGTCGAACAACCCGCCAAGGATGACGCCGATGACCAGTGGCGCAATCGGATATTTCATCAGGTTCATGAAATACGCCACGAAGCCGACCCCCAGCATCAGGTAAAGGTCATTGATGCCGCCACCCACACTGAATGAACCAATCGTGGTCAGAACCATCACGACGGGCAAGAAAACAGTTTGCGGGATTTTGAGAATCTTGATGAAGACCCGCGCGGTGAAAAGGCCCATCAGGAACATCGTCAACGATGCCAGCACCAGGATGGCCACGACCCGCAGGATGATTTCGGGGTCGATCGTGGGGCCGGGGATGACGTTGTTGATTTTGAACGCCCCCAGCAGCGCGGCCGCGGGTGGCGAGCCGGGGATGCCCAGTACCAACAGCGGGATCAGTGCGCCGCCGATGCAGGCGTTGTTGGCGGTCTCCGAACACAAAAGCCCGTCCAGTGAACCTTTGCCGAAGTTCTTACCATCCTTCGAAACGGTTTTGCCGACACCGTAGCTGACCCATCCGGCAACATCCTCGCCGACGCCCGGCAGGGCACCAACGCCGGTGCCGATCACGCCGGACCTGCCGATGGTGGGCAGGTGACGGCGAACCGTCGAGAGATTTGGCAGGATCGAGCCTTTCAGAGCCATGACCTTGCCGGCTTCGACATGGCGCAGGCCTTCGATGATCTGAGGGATCGCGAAGGCCCCCATGAGAACGGGCACCACCTGGAACCCGCTCAGCATGTAGGACCAGCCGAAAGTGTAGCGGGGTTCGGACAGCAAGGGGTCAAGTCCGACCATGGCCATGGCAAGCCCGATCAGACCGGATATCCACCCTTTGAGTACCAGGTCCTCGCTCATGAGCGTGCCAGACAGAAGGATACCGAACAGGGCCAGTAGCGCCTTTTCCGGGCTTGCGATGTTCTTTGAAACAAGCAGCAGTGCCCAGACGAAGATCAGGAGCGTGAGTGTGCCGATAATGGTCCCGATGAAACTGGCCGTCGTCGTCAATCCAAGCGCCTCACCTCCGCGTCCGGCCTTGGCAAGCGGGTGACCGTCCATTGCGGTGGCAGCGCTGGCGGCGGTGCCTGGGATGTTCAGCAGGATCGAGGGATAGGACCCGCCGTAAATCGCCCCCACATATGCGCCCAGCAGTGCGATCAAAGAGTAATCCAGCGGGATCTTGTTGCCGAAGAATCCGGTCAGAATGGTCACGGCAAGGGTCGCGGTCAGGCCGGGCAGGGCACCGAATGTTATGCCCAGAAAGACCGAAAAAACCAGATAGAGATAGGTCAGCGGATCGGCGACCAGCGCAGCGAAGGCATGGCCGAAGCCCGCCAGCTGAGACAAGACGAACTCCATGGTCTTAGCCTTTCCAGATCGGGCGGAGCGTCACGTAGTAGTGGTACTCGATTTGTTGAAACAGCAGGCCACCACGGGCCGGAACATTCTGGCGAAATCCGAAGGCCATGGCGCAAACAAGAATAAGTGGGGCGAGGACGGCAATGTAGGGAACGACCCGCAAAAGCCGCTCGGACCGGGCTTTGATCAAAACCGGGATCGTCAGGGCAACCCAAATGCCCAACGTGATCCAGTCGTCCGCATGGGCGTTCCAGTCGGCTTGAGCAGGGTAGAGCAACCAGGATGTGAACCCAGCCAGGCAAACGGCGCCGCAGGCGATCATCGCGCGCCGCGGGTGCCCACCGTAATACCCAAATATGAGAGCGGTAATCAGAAGGCCGGAACAAAGAGTGAAATCGACGCGCGGGACCAGCCCGCCCACATAAGCCAGAAGGATCAGGCCAATGGTGGAAAACCGAAATGCTTCGTCAGGGTTCCAGCCGATGCCAGCCGCACCAAGGGCGTGCCGCGCCCCGCCGGACCGGACCGAGATCACGAACAGCACCGTCGAGAGGCACAACAGGCCCACAAAGATGAACAACGGAACAATGGCTGCTGAGTCGTACCATTGGGTACCGCTGACCCCCGCCTTGTTTTCACCCCACAAGGGGATGTTCATGGTCTTCCACAGAAAGAACACCGATGTCGCCCCCAAAACCAGCGACGCCCAGAAATCCCGTGCGCGCAGGACCAGAATGTCCTCAGCCTTTTCCAACTTTGCCCTCCCGTGCAAAAAAGGGGCGCGGAACCGCGCCCCCAAGATCGTTTGTCGCTCAGGGCTTCTCGATGCCCAGAGAGGCCGGATCGACGGTCGTCGCACCCAAATCTTGCAGGGTGTATGCAAAGGTGGATTCCAACGTCGAGAACAGCTTCTGCGCCTCGGGTCCGTACTGTCCGCCGATGTCATAATTGTTTGCCGCGGCCCAATCGGCCACGGCCTGCGAGGCCATGGCTTTCTGGAATGCTTCGGCCAGTTTTGCCTTTACATCGTCGCTTGCCGAATTGTGGACCGCAAAGCCGATTGCCTGCTTCAGCGGCAAATATTGGTCGAGCCCGTCATAGATGCCAAAGGCCGAAGGAACGGTCATTCCCGCGATTTCCGCGTTTTCAGGTGTCAGCATCGCCAGCGGGCGCAACTGTCCGCCTTCGATCAGCGGGGCCTGTTCCGCCAGCGAGGTCACGACCAGCGCAACTTCACCGGCGATGGCGGCCTCTTGCCCCGGAGCTGAGCCTTTGTAGGGGACGAATTTGAACTCGGCGCCCGAGCCCTTTTCAATGGCCAGCAGGTTCAGGTGGTGGATGGATCCCGCACCCGAGGCTGCCGCGGGGATGGTTCCGGGCGCGGCCTTCGCCGCGTCCACCAGCTCTTCAAGGCTGTTGTAGGGGCTGTCGGCGGGAACCGAGATCAAATCAGGCGAGCCGCCAACGATGAACGGATACCAGTAGTCGAACTTTTTGTCCCAGCCGCCCTGGACGGCGGCGGTCACGTTCGATTCGGAAAGTCCCACCAACGTATAGCCGTCATCAGGCTGGTTCATGACGTAGACCATTCCGTTTGAACCCGCCACGCCTCCGGTCTGGTTGATCACGTTGATCGACACCGGCAAATGTTTCTCCATCTCGGCCATGATCATCCGGTTGATGGTGTCGGTACCGCCTCCGGCGCCCCAGACGACGGCGGTGGTAATGTCCCGGTACGGATATTCCTGTGCGCTGACGAGCCCTGCGGCACCTGCCGACATTAGGGCGGCCGCTGCCAACCTTGCGATTTTCGACTTCATCTTTTCCTCCCAGATGCAGTGATGTGTTTGTTGTTGCATTTAATTGCGTATACGTTACACAATGCGTTGTCAACGACCGGAATTGATTTAAGGTCGAACGCAAGAACACAGGAAAAGGACGCAGGGCGCAGATGGCCGAGAGACTAGAGATTGCAGTGTTCCACGGGGACGGGATCGGCCCGGAAATCATGGCTCCGACGCTAAGCATCCTTGCGCAGCTGTCGGAGCAGACCGAGGACTATACACTTGAGTTTCGGGAGGTTCCGGCCGGGGCAGCCCACTATGCGCAAACCGGAGAATCATTTCCGAAAACGTCAATGGATGCGGCGCGGCAGGCAGATGCCATTCTACTGTCCGCGATGGGTTTGCCGGACGTTCGGTACCCGGATGGGACCGAGATTTCACCTCAGATCGACCTCCGCAAGGCGCTGGGGCTGTTTGCCGGCGTGCGCCCTGTGCGGGTGAGAGCTGGGCAAGCAACACCGTTGGCCCTGCCGCCTGGCAAGGAAATTGACTTTGTTCTGATCCGCGAAAGCACTGAGGGGTTGTTTCACACCCAGGGGTGCGGAGAAGTGACCGAGGACGAGGCGCGCGAGACGCTGCTGATCACCCGAGAGGTCTGCGAAAAGCTGTTTCGGTTTACCTTCCAGTTGGCGCATGACCGAAAGGCATCCGGGCAGGGTCGGGGTCGTGTCACCTGTGTGGACAAGGCCAACGTCTTCCGTGCCTTTGCATTCTTTCGGGATCTGTTCGATGCCGAGGCTGAGCGTCACCCGGATTTGGTTGCGGATCATGCCTATGTGGATGCAACGGCCTTGTGGATGGTTCAGAAGCCTTGGGAATTTGATGTTCTTGTCACGGAAAACATGTTCGGAGACATCCTGTCTGACCTTGGGGCCGGTCTGATGGGAGGGCTGGGGCTGGCGCCCTCGGCTGACATTGGTCTGGATCATGCGGTGTTCCAGCCCTGTCACGGATCCGCCCCTGACATTGCCGGGGAAGGCATCGCCAATCCGTTTGCCATGCTCCAGTCGGCGGCGATGATGCTGGAATGGCTTGGGTTGCGGCATCAAAACCCCGCGTTGTCGCGCGATGGGCAACGGCTGCACGCGGCAGTCGACGGCGTCGTATCCGAGGGCCGAATTCTGACCCGTGATCTTGGCGGAGAAGCCGACACGCTGGCCGCAGCGCGGGCGGTGGCGGACAGGGTGTTTTCGGCGTGAGCAGCCAGCAGTTCATTCGTGTCGCCTGTGTCGGCGCCGGCTATTTCAGCCAGTTCCACTATGGCAGCTGGCGCCGCATACCGCAGGCTCAACTGGTCGCCGCATGTGATCGCGATCTCGAGAAGGCGGCCGCCACTGGGTTGCCTGCCTATGATGATCTGCCGTCGATGCTGGCCCGGGAATCTCCCCAGCTGTTGGACATAATCCTGCCGCCTGAGGGTCATGCCGACGCAATTCGTGCCGCGCTGGACGCAGGTGTGAGTTGGATCCTGTGCCAAAAACCGTTTTGTCGATCTCTGGCAGAAGCAGAGGCTGTTCTGCAGGATGCTCGGGATGCCGGAGCCAGCGTCGTTGTCCACGAGAATTTTCGCTTTCAGCCGTGGTATCGGGTGATGAAGGACGCCCTGACACGCGGGGATATCGGGACGCCGTTGCAGGCCACGTTCCGGTTGCGCCCGGGCGACGGGCAGGGGCCGCGCGCCTATCTTGATCGGCAACCCTATTTTCAGGAAATGCCGCGTTTTTTGATCCACGAAACGGCGGTGCATTGGGTCGATACGTTCCGGTTCTTGTTCGGCAAGCCAGTCTCGGTTTACGCGGATCTGCGGCGGATAAACCCGGTCATTGCCGGAGAGGACGCAGGCTATGTCATCTTTGAGTTCGAAAACGGCTTGAGGGCCGTATTCGATGGCAACCGGAACCTGGATCATGCCTCGGACAATCTGCGCCGCACCATGGGGGAGGCCCTGATCGAAGGCACTGGCGGAACACTGACGATGGATGGCTTTGGCGCCGTTGGGCTGCGGGAATTCGGCAGCCAGAGCAGAGAGCAGTTGCTTGCACCCGATAAATGGGAGGGCTTTGGCGGCGATTGCGTGCACGCATTGCAGCAGCATGTCATATCCGGTCTTCTAAATGGAACGCATTTGGAAAATACTGGCCCGGACTATCTGGACGTTATCCGCATTGAACAGGCGATCTACAGATCTGATGCGGAGGGCAGGAAAATCGTTTTGGAGGCCGAATGAAAAACGAGACCGGCAAGGCTCTCTCGAATACTCAACGCGCGGTGCGGGACTTGCGGCGGATGATCCTGACCGGAGAGTTGGCCGCCGGCACCGACCATCTGGAAACCGAACTGGCCGAGCAGTTGGGGATGTCGCGCACGCCGGTTCGCGAAGCAGCGCTTATGTTGGAAAGCAAGGGCCTGCTGGAAATGCGGCCGCGCAAAGGGGTGCGGATCCTGCCGGTATCTCCGGATGACATGCGCGAGATCTATGACATTCTGACCGAGTTGGAGAGCCTTGCAGCCGAACGCGCGGCCCAGGCCGGATTTTCCGAGCAAGACCTTCAGCCGTTGGCGGACTCGATCGCCCAAATGGATCGCGCCATAGGTGACGAAGACCTGGAGGCATGGGCCAAGGCCGACGACCTGTTCCACCGCGAGCTTGTCCGATTGGGTGGCAACCGGCGGGTGGAAAGCATCGTGTCCATGATGAGCGACCAGGTCCGCAGGGCGCGGGCCTCGACCCTGTTCATCCGCCCGTTGCCGGTCAAATCGAACGAGGATCACCGTGCGGTCTATACCGCAATCCGCGACGGCAAACCTGACGTGGCGCGCGACCGGCATCGCCAGCACCGGCTGCATGCCAAATCCGTCATCATCGACATTTTGGAAAAGCATCGGCTGAACAAGCTGTAGCCAGTCAGTTCGCTCATCCCGCTGGCCGTAGATCTGCCGGCGGTGCAATCTGGACTTCCAGTCCCAACTGGGGATATGGCCAATAAAGCGGCGCGCGATGCGAAAGGACTTCCGGTGCAGATAACCCAGCAGATGGCAGGCGACAGCGTCTATTACATCAATCTGGACCGTGTGCCCGAGCGCCGGGCGTTCATGGAGGCGCAGTTTCTGAAGGCGGGCCTTGTGGGTGCACATAGGATCAGTGCGACGGATGCCAGTCAGCCAAGCGCGTTGGGGCAAAACGGATATGTCGCGGGAACGGGAACGCGCTGGGGTTTGACGACCAGCGAAATCGCCTGTTTCGAAAGCCATAGATCGGTTTGGCAGCGGATCGCCGATCGGAACCTTCCAGCCGCTGTCGTCTTTGAGGATGATGTGGAAATGTCCTCTGACGCTGGCCGGGTGATCACCGAAGTGCTGAACCACCCGGAAGCCTATGATTGCGTCAAATTGGATTACTCGCCCCGGTCACTGCGCTTTGGGCCGGAGACCGGGATCGGAAATGCCCGCGTGCGCCCAATGTTGGAAATGGCGCCAAGTGCGGCGGCCTATGTTCTGTCACAGGCAGGCTGCCGCAAATTGTTGGCCTGGTCGCAGAGATATTCGGACCATCTCGATGACTTTCTGTCCTTGCCGCGCAGGGATTGGAACATGTTTCAGTGCTTTCCGGCCGTTGGTGTCCAGATGATCTGGTCGGGACGGCAGGAGCAGATCGACGAACCGGTCAAAAGCAGCGAACGAACCCAAAGCGCAGCCACAAACAGCGGATTGGACAAGGGCCCCACGTGGTTTCGGCTGCGGCGCGAGCTTCAGTCGGCCGGCCGAAAACTGAAATGGAAGCTGGGCGGTCAGGCGCGGCTTCTCCAGCGCGGCGGCATGGTGGACTTCATTCCCTGTGCCGACGATCTGATCGTGCGCCCTTGGTCCTGAAGTCTTTGTGCCAGTGGTGAAAAACCAAGCGGTTCCAACCATCGGCGCCAGTCGCAAAGTGCATAAACGTTAACAAAACTCTCGATTTGATATAACCTCGCAGTGTTATTGCGCGATTTGTTGGGGTTTTGGTGTGGGGCAAACGATTTACGAGAAATACGGCGGGTTCAAAACCATCAGCCGGATCGTGATGACATTTTACGAAATGGCATTGGAATCGGATGAGATCGGAGGCTACTTCGAAGATATCGACATGCCACGGTTGATTGATCACCAAACCAAATTCGTTTCGTCTCTGGTGGGTGGTCCCGCGTCTTTCAGTGATGATCGGATCGAGGCCGTGCATCGGCACCTCAACATCAGCCACGATGATTTCGACGAGATGGCTACGCTGTTCGGCGAAGCCCTTTCAATTCATGGAATGACCGAAGATGACGTGCAGGTCGCGCTGGCTGCGATCGAAGGCAAAAGGGCGATCATCGTTGCCCGGGATGCGGCATGAGCATCCTGGCCATCAACGAGCATCTGCTGCGTGCCATCGGGGTCGGTGTAGCGGTATTGCGGGCCTCGGACCTGACCTTCGTGTTCCACAATGGTCCATTTGCCGAATGGTTCGGCAAACCCGAGCCCGGCCAGACACTTATGGATATATTGCCGGATCTCGACCAGCGCGAACTGGATGACGTCAAACAATCGGGCCTGCGATACTCGGCCGAGCTGCAGATGAAGCCCAAGCGCCGCACGCTGATCTTCGCGGTGACGATTTCCTTGGCCAACGGGATGGATGAGCAGGTTCTGGTTGTCGAATGTCAGAACATAACGAAAATTCGTGAGCTGGAAAGCATGATCGACAGCTATTCGACCATGGTCGAGCGCAACACCCGCGAGTTGGAAAGAGAAAAAGAAAGGGTCGAACGGCTTTTGCTGAACCTGATGCCGCGTGCGGTTTATGAGGAGTTCAAAACCTTCGGCGTAGTGACGCCTCAGCTGTATGATCAGGTTTCCGTGGTCATGCTGGATTTCGTCGGCTTTACGGATTTTGCGGCAAAAACCGACCCTACGGTCACCCTCAGTGAGTTGAATGACATCTTCACCGCCTTCGACCGGATCGTCGAACAGTTCGGGTGTGAACGGATCAAGACGATCGGAGACGCTTATCTTGCGGTCTCAGGCATGCCCGACGCCACGCCTGACCATGCCACGGCGGTTGCGCATTGTGCGGTCCGATTTCTGCGGTATCTGGAACGGCGCAATGAAAGTCATCCGCACAAATGGCAGGCCCGGATCGGGCTTGGCATGGGGCCGGCCGTTGGGTCCGTGGTAGGGATCCAGAAATACGTCTATGACGTTTTTGGACCGGCCGTGAACATCGCATCGCGGTTGCAGGTCTTTGCGAACCCCATGAACATCGTTGCCCCCGAAGAGATGAAATATGCGCTGATCGATGAATTCCAGGTCTCGGACTTGGGTCCGGTCGACATCAAGGGGATGGGCATGATGGATCTGATCAATGTCACCTCACGGCTGAACGCACCGCATGCCAGCCGGATGTTTTGACGGTCATTCGTCGGGCGGAACCAGCCCCAACCCTCTGAGGTAAATGCCGATCCCGGATTCCAGAAGGTCTTCGGGCGGGAACGGCGAACTGGCCCCCGCATTGCGGGCATAAAGCTCGACTACACCATGGCTCATCGCCCAGATATGCGCGCTGAACATAGACGCCGGTGGTCGCTTTTCCGGCGGAATGTGTTCTGAAAGATCGGCCGCAGCCATTTCCAGAACCTCCTTTGCACGGTTGGCGGCCAGCGCCAGCTCGGGCGTCCGGTTGACCGAGATTCCGCTTTCGAACATCGAGATGTAATGGCCGGGATGCTTGCGCGCAAACGCCAGATATGCGCGCCCGGTCGCTTCGAAAGCGGCCAGCGCCGAGGGCTGCCCCTTGTCATAGGCATACTGCATGAGGTCCGCGAACATCTCGAACCCCTGACGGGCCGCCTCGGCGATCAGATCCTCGCGACCCTGATAGTGTCGGTAAACCGCGGCTGGGGTGACGCCGGCCCGTTTTGCGGCCTCAGACAATGTGAAGCCGGTCGGACCTTTTTCTTCGATCAGCGAGAGGGCGGCGTCGATCAGCGCCTGTTTCAGATTTCCATGGTGATAGCCGCGTTTGGTCATTCCGACGGCACCTGCCTGTGGTTGCGTGCTCTTTTACCAACCAGACATAATGCACGCGGCGCAGCAGGTCCAATCCCCGGGGCATGATCGGAGGGGCCACCGCTTGACCAAAGGCGCCCTAGACTACGCATCCCAGATTTCCGGTCCGCCACAAATCATCGGGTCGGGCTCTCCAACGGCTTCGGCGTCCTTTTCGTCATAGTCCAAGGTCGACAATACCGCCCGGATTGCCGCAAGCCGGGCGCGCTTCTTGTCGTCCGAACGGATGATCGTCCAAGGGCACAGATCGGAATGGGAGCGTGTCAGAGTTTCGGAAATCGACTGCGTGTATTCATCCCATTTGCCCAGACCGGCGATGTCGATAGGGCTCAGTTTCCATTGTTTCAGCGGGTCATTCTCGCGCGCGAGAAACCGATTGAGCTGTTCTGCGCGTCCGACGTTGAGCCAGAACTTGAAAAGGTGAATGCCGTCATGCACAAGCCCGATCTCCAGCGGCATGACTTGCCTGAAGAAGCGTTCCCGCTGGTCTGCGGTACAGAATCCAAAGACGTTTTCGACGACCCCCCGGTTGTACCAGCTGCGATCGAAGAAAACGATCTCGCCGGCTGATGGCAGGTGCTGGATGTACCGCTGGAAATACCATTGGCTGCGCTCGGCGTCGGAGGGTTTGCTGAGGGCGACATTGCGGGCGCCACGCGGGTTCAGGTTTTCCCGGAATCGCTTGATCGTACCGCCTTTGCCTGCTGCATCCCGGCCCTCGAACACGATCGCGATGCGTTGTCCGGTTTCCTTGACCCATGCCTGCATCTTGACCAGTTCGATCTGCAGGGCCTCCATCTGATTGTCATAGTCCTTGCGCTTCATCCTCTCCTGATATGGGTAGCTGGGGTTGAGGATGTCGCCTTTTTCAGCGTCTTCGATGGCCTTTCGCACGCTCTCGGGAGCGTCGTTCCGAAAGTAGCTGTTGATTGCTCGGTCCGCTGCACGGGTCATGAGTTGCCTCGCCATAAAATCCAGTTTCTACTATGGATTACGGGCGGGGTTAACGCAAACCCGCTCGTTCCGCGGCACGTTCGACCGCAGCAGCAACTTCTGGAGCGTCCACCACCTGCGGCATGTGCCCCATGCCTTCAAGTTCAATCAGCTCAGCGCCGGGGATTTGTTCGATCAGCCGCTCGGAATGCCAGCCCAGACCAACTGTCGTATCTGCCGTACCATGCACGATTTCGGTGGGCACCGATATCTCAGGGTAGCGCGGTTGCAGTTCGGCAACTTCGTCCAGGAGGTTGGCCCGTTGTTTTGCGTTGGCATGCATCGACGACCGGCGGAGCGTCAGGGCCGGGCCAAAATGCTCGGCATAGCCTTCGGGTGCGGTCTGGGGGGCAAAGACCGTATCCAGGGCCTTGTTGACGTACCAGTCCGGAACGTAGGCGGTGATCAACGGCAGGACGAGAGCATTTCCCCAGGAGGTCGAGGCAATGCGGTTGAAGGAATCGAGCGGAGTTTCCCATGGCACTGCGGCCGGGGCGATCAGGACCAGAGCCGAGATGTTGTCAGGTCGCGTCACAGCCCAGGCCAGTGATACCGACCCGCCATAGCTTTGGCCGGCGACGATGGGTTTGTCGGCCCCCAGCATCGCGGCAGCTTTCTGCAGGATTTCTGCCTGCTCAACGATGGTTTCGCCATCCGCCGAGAAGCTCTGAGAATAGCCCAGCCCCGGCCGGTCGAATACAATGACCCGAAAGGACTTTGCCAGCAACGGCGCCAGAGCAAACGTCATGTCCCGGGTATTGCCGCTGGACCCGTGGATCAGGACGACATCCGGGCCTTCGCCCATGACGACGGCATGTACAGCAACGCCGTCGACATCCAATACCTGACCCTCTGGCGGAAACGCGGCCTCGGCCCGGGCCTCATGGCGTGCGGCAAGCCAAGCCGTCAAAGCCGCAAAAAGGGCCGCAAACAGGCCCAAGTATATCAACGACTTAATGACCAATTTTCGTCATGTCGAAAGGAGTGGTCTGGTAGATCTCGTTGATCCAGTTCCCATACAGCAGATGCGCATGGCTACGCCACCGGTTCTGAGGCGTGCGGGACGGGTCATCGTCGGGATAATAGTTGATGGGCACGTTGATCGGAGTGCCATTGGCCACGTCCCGGTCGTATTCCTGTTTCAGGGTGTCACTGTCGTATTCGAAGTGATTGAAGATATACAGCGCCCGGTTCTGCCGATCTTCAACAAGACACGGACCGACCTCGTCGCTGCCCAGAAGGGTCACAAGCCCTTCGGCAGCGTCGATTTCATCCTGACGGACTTCGGTCCAGCGACTGACCGGGATCACGCAGTCATCCGAGAAGCCTCGCAGGAAAGGCGAGGCCGGTGACAGGTTCCGATGCCGGAAACACCCAAACGCCTTGGCGTCCAACATATACTTTTTGACGCCATGAAAGTGATAGATCATCGCCATACCACCCCAGCACACGCCGAAGGTCGAATGCACATTGGTTCGGGTCCATTCGAAAACCTCGGTCAGTTCGTCCCAATAGGTGACGTCCTGAAACTCCAGATGCTCGATGGGGGCGCCGGTGATGATCAGGCCGTCAAATTTCTGGTCCTTCACGTCCTGAAAGGGGCGGTAGAACTCTTCCATGTGTTCGGCCGCGGTGTTTTTGGTCTGATGCTCGGTCATGCGGATCAGGGACAACTCGATCTGCAGAGGCGTCGCGCCGATCAATCGGGCAAACTGGTTTTCGGTCTGGATTTTCTTCGGCATCAGGTTCAGCAACCCGATCTTCAGGGGCCGGATGTCCTGCCGTGCGGCCTGATCCTCGGCCATGACCATGACGCCCTCTTTCGTCAGAACGTCAAAGGCCGGGAGGTCGGACGGAATCTTGATAGGCATGAGGCGGGTTTTTCCAGTTTCTTCTGAAGCGTTCTAGTTAGGACGCCGCGGCGCGGGTCTCAAGTGTGCTCTCGATCAACTCATCGAAATCACGCGCATCCCGCACCTTTCCGATTGCGTCGGCGGTAACAGTGACCCCCCAATTCTCAGCCATGGATTGGTATCTGGGCTGTCGGTGGGCCAGGGCGCGGGCATAGGTCCAGCGGATGAAGTCGTCGGGATTGACCTCTGCCTCGGCGCAGCCGTGCTGATCAAGGTATTCCTGCCAGGTGCGCGTGAGGAAATCGGCCTGATACGACATCGGTTTGGGAGCCTTGTCGAACCGTCGGATCAGTTCGGCGGTGTGATCGTCGTCACCCTTGATCCAGACCATCAAGGTCTGGCGCGACAGTTCCGACAGGACGTGGTCGGAAGGGTTGTCAGGGTCCACCCATTCGCAGATTGACCCGCCGGTGTCACAGATAAAATGCGGGTACCCGTACAGACGCTGAGCGCGGTCAATGAAAAATTCGGTGTCCAGCAGAGCGTGGATTTCGGCCTGCCGGAACTGCTCTTGTCTACGCCGATATTCCGGCATCGCCAGCCCACCCAAGGCCGGGTTTCCGGGCTTGCCCAGATAGGCGGCGACCGGCGTCAAGTTTTCGAACGAAATGTTGGAACCGATATAGATCGAGTCAGAGAGCAGCAGATCCCGCAGAAAGGGAACCTTCATTGCCTCAGCCTTGGCGTTGTCGGTGATGTATTCACCCATGTAACGCGTGCCAATTCGATAATCGATCGAGTAGTGGAACCAGTCGCCCGAGTCGCGAAGGATGTTCGACACGTAAGTCTTGCCCAAGCCGGACATGCCGAAAAACAGCACCTTTTTGCGCGCCGCTTCGCGCCAGTCCTTTGCCGAGCTGTAGATCATGTGCAACCGTCCCTTGTTTTGTCCTAGCTAAATCGGCCCGGCGATGGCGTCAATCTCGGCTGCGGGATCGGCTTAGGATCAATAGCCCCAATGCAAGGATCGCAAAGCCGATGAAGGCATTCGGGGCAAGGGTTTCGTGCCGGACATAGGCGCCCAGCAGAATGGCGACCGGAGGGATGATCAGGGTGACCAGCAGCAGGTTGCCGCTGCCGGCTGCGGCCAGAACCCTGTAGTACAGCAAGTAGGCCCCAGCCGTAGCGACGAGTGCGTAATAAGCTACGGCGAGCCAAGTTGTCATAGGCAAGTCGAACGACGGCACACCGTCGACGACCAGCATTACCGGCAGCATGACGATGGTTGACCCGCTCAGCATTCCCGCCGCCGCAACCTGCGGCGCCAGGCCTGACAAGCGCAAACGGGCCCAGACAGCCGCCAGCGCATAGGATACGGTCCCCGCCAAAATGGCCAACTGAGCAGCGCTTTGAAGGCTGAACCCAAGGAAATTGTGCAATCCGATTGCGGTGGAAACTCCGCCAAAGCCAAGCGCAACGCCCACGGCTCGACGTTTGGTCAGTCGCTCGTCGGGAAAGAACGCAGCAGCAACCAGAACACCGAAGATTGCCGTGGCAGCGTTCAAGATCGAGGTCAGACCGGTGTCGACATACAATTGGCCCCAGGCCATCAGCGAGAAGGGCAATACGTTGTTCAACAGACCCATGACCAGAAAAGCGCCCCAAATACGCGGGTCCCTCGGTATCGTTTCTCGGCGGAGGAGAACGACGGCCCAAAGCGCAAGCGCGGCCCAGAAAACGCGATGAAACACGGCCGTCATCACAGGTATCGTGTCCAGTGCGACGCGGATCGCCAGGAAGGACGCGCCCCAGATCAGTCCAAGAAGAATGAGCTCGAACCAAGCAAGGGCGGAGAGGGATTTTTGTTGCGTCATGGCTATTTCTTGCATGTTTCTGTTTGCCTCACGCGGAATACTTGCATTCGGCAATTCGGTAAGCGACCCGGATCATGCGAAAAACCCCGCCACAAGGGCGGGGTTTTCCAATTCTGTATGAGCGTATCCCTTAGTTCAGGGCGTAGGTCACCTGAATACCAACGCTCCACGCGCTGTTTCCAGAGAAGTTCGCCCGCGCCCCGGGGCCAGCACCGTCAGCGGTTGCGTCGCCCAGATCGGTATAGCGAACGCCGCCCGAAATCTTGGCGCGTTCCATCGAGTAGGTGCCGCCAAGGCCGATGCTCCAGAACCCGTCGGTCGGACCCAGGTTGGAAACGGGCTCATTGGTTGCCGATTCATAGCCAAGGGTCACAGCGCCCGAGAATTGTTCGGAGAACTGGTAGCCAAGACCCAGCGAATAGGTCCAGGTCGGATCGTCATAGTCCACCAGCGCGCTGGTCGGCGGATAGTTCGGGGGATCGTAAACCGTTTGCGGCCAATCGACCCAGCGGATCGATCCGAACAGCAATGTCTTGGGGGCAACGCCGGTCTGGAAGTCCAGGTTCACCGATTGCGGAGAAACGACCTCGCTGGAAGTGTCGAATGTCGCCACGGTTCCAGGCGGGATCGGCGGGATCGGGATTGGGTTCACCGACTCCGTTTGCGACAGGTCATGGGAAATTTTCGAGTTGTAGGTCAGCGCCACGCGCGCTGCGATCTCGGGCTTTTCCCAAGCCACACCTACGACGTAACCCAGCGCGGTATCCTTGTCGGCATTCACCTCGTAACCAGCCGCCGCCGGCACGGCAACGTCAGCGCTGAGCCGCTGAATACGCAGACCACCGATGGCGCTGAAGCCGCCGTCGAACTTGTAGCGCAACAAGGCAGTAATTGCCTCTGTGTCGGCTTTCGCGCGCAGAACGTCAGTGCGACCGCCCGGGATCGGGTTCTGCGAGAGCGGGTAGTTCGAACCGTAGGCGATATCGGCACCGAACGGTTCGTCATAGATCAGCGCAAAGTCGAGTTGGTCGGTGAAGGCGTGCTTGTACGCGAGATGAGGCGAGAAGAAGTCGTTTGCAACGTTGCCCGAGTCAACGCCCAGCATCGTGCCGCTTACGCTTGGGTTGGTGTAGCCCAGGCGAAACTGTACGACGGAACCTTCCTCAAAGATAATGTTGATGCCTTGCCCACTACGGTCGATACCGCCGGCATGAGCGGCGGTCGCCCCTGCACAGAGCACGCACGCCTGTAACAGCGCTTTCTTCATGTATTCCTCCCTTTTCACTATCCGGCGCCACAGTATTGTCTTGTGAGTGTCAGTGGCGGTGATTTCTGTGACCATTATTCACGGGGAGTTTAAAAAAACGTCAACCACTGACCATACGTTAGTTTCTGCCAGTGACCGAACGTCAGTTTTTGTGTGTGGTTTTTGCCAGAGTGCCCGATCCCGCGCGGCCTTCGGACCAGACATTCAGGAATATGCCCGAGAAAATCACGACGGCGCCCAGCATGGTCCACTGATCCAGGGGTTCGTGATACAGCAGCATCCCAACAATGGCGATCGTCGGCAGGCGCGCGAAATCAAAGGGAATAACGACCGTGGCCGGAGCGATGGCAAGCGCGTTTGTAATGCAGAAATGGGCCAGCAGGCCGGCCAGCCCGACCAGCAACAACAGGGGCACGCTTTGAGCGGTTGGCAGAACGATCTGCCCGTCCGCTCCGGCAACAGCAAGACCCATTGCGGCCTGCATCGTAGTCAGCCAGAAAACGATGCATCCGATGCTGGCGAACCCTGTCAGTTTCTTCGTCGAAATCGTTGTAAGCGCAAAGAAAACAGCCGAGGAGGCCGCTGCAAGAACACCGGGCGTGAGCGGTGTGGCTCCGGGTCGGGCGACGATCAATATGCCTGCGAAACCTATGATTGCCGACATGACCCGTGTGGGGGTCAGGCGCTCGCCCAGCAGAAGCGGAGACAGGAGTACGACCCATATCGGTTGCGTAAATTCCAACGCAAAAACCTGCGCCAGCGGGATGACGCTGACAGCGTAGAACCACAGGTTTTGGCCCGCAAAATGCAACGAGTTTCGAACCGCGTGCAGACCCAGACGTTGTGTCGATACCTGGTGCCATTTGCCGGTTGCCGTCAAAACGGCCGAAACGACGATGACGCCGACAATGCTGCGGTACATCATGATTTCAAACGTGTCGTGCGTCAGGCTAAGCTCGCGCCCGGCAACGGCCATTGACGAGAAAGAAGCGATCGCCCCGGTCATCCACAGCGCGGTTTTGGCAATCATCGATTTGCTATCGCGCATGTTTCGATCCTTGGGCTGAGCGTGCGTTTGGCCACCGAACCAAAACCGACGCCGGTTCACAACAACAAAAAAGCCGGGTCAGCGCCCGGCTTTTGGTGTCATTCCCATTCGATCGTGCCCGGAGGCTTGGAGGTGATGTCATAGGTGCAACGGTTGATGCCCTTGACCTCGTTGATGATCCGGGTGGCGGTTTCGCCCAGGAATTCGTGGGTGAACGGGTAGTAATCGGCCGTCATTCCATCAACCGAGGTCACCGCCCGCAAGGCGCAGGCATAGTCATAGGTGCGCCCGTCGCCCATCACGCCGACTGTGCGCACCGGAAGGATCGCGACGAAGGCCTGCCAGATCTCGTCATACAGGCCGTGCTTGCGGATCTGGTCGATATAGATCGCGTCGGCCTCGCGCAGGATTTCCAGCTTTTCGCGGGTGATCTCGCCCGGGCAGCGGATGGCCAGACCCGGTCCGGGGAAGGGGTGGCGGCCGATAAAGCTGGGCGGCAGGCCCAGTTCACGGCCCAGCGCGCGCACTTCGTCCTTGAACAGTTCACGCAGCGGCTCGACCAGTTTCAGGCCCATCTTTTCGGGCAGGCCGCCGACGTTGTGATGCGATTTGATCGTGACTGACGGGCCGCCGGAAAACGACACCGATTCAATGACATCGGGGTACAGCGTGCCCTGGGCCAGGAACTCGGCGCCCTCGATCGTGTCGGCGTGTTTCTGGAACACGTCGATGAACAGCTTGCCGATGATCTTGCGCTTGGTCTCGGGGTCCGAGACGCCCTCTAGCTCGCCCAAGAACAGCTCGCTTTCATCTGCGTGGATCAGTTGGATGTTGTAGTTGTCGCGGAACATCGAGACGACTTCCTGCGCCTCGTTCTTGCGCAGCAGGCCGTGATCGACGAAGACGCAGGTCAGCTGGTCGCCGATCGCCTCGTGGATCAGGATCGCCGCGACCGAGCTGTCGACGCCGCCCGACAGACCGCAGATCACCTTCTTGTCGCCGACCTGTTCGCGGATCTTGCGGATCATCTCGTCGCGATAGGCGCCCATGGTCCAGTCGCCCTTGAACCCGGCCAGTTTCACGAAATTCTCGTACAGTTTTGCGCCCTTGGGGGTGTGGTGCACCTCGGGGTGGAACTGCACGGCATAGAAATGACGGCTGGTATCGGCGGTGATCGCGAAAGGCGCGTTGGGCGAGGTGCCGAACACCTCGAACCCCGGTGCGATTTGGCTCACATGATCACCGTGGCTCATCCAGACCTGTTCGTCGCCATCGGTGAACCAGCCCTCGAGCAGGTCGAGCTTGCCGCGCGGCGTCACGAAAGCCCGCCCGAACTCGGCGGTGCCGTGGCCGCTTTCGACCTTGCCGCCCAGCTGGTGCATCATGACCTGCTGGCCATAGCAGATGCCCAGGATCGGAACGCCATACTCGAATATCTCTTGCGGGACGCGCGGTGATCCCTCGCGGGTCACGCTGTCCGGCCCGCCGGAAAAGATGATGGCGCGCGGGGCCATGTCCCGCACGAAATCCATCGTGACGTTCTGGTAGGGGTGGATTTCGCAATAGACGTTCAACTCGCGCAGGCGGCGGGCGATCAGCTGCGTTACCTGGCTGCCGAAGTCGATGATCAGAAGGCGGTCATGGGATGTCTCGGTCATACCCGGCCTTTAGGTCGGAAGCCTTGCATGTGCAAGCGCCTTGACGTCATTTGGCGGGAAAGAGTGACGCGGAGCGCATTGAATGACCGGAATTTCGCTCAGAAGGGCTGTGGCAACCGATGCGGAGCCCATCCGCCGATGTATCGAAGCGGCCTATGCCGCAGCGCGCCAGTCCATTCCCGACCTGCCGGATGTGACCGAGGGGGTCGAGGAGGACATTCGCGACCGGAACGTCGTTGTGGCCGTGGATGAAACATCCCTGCAGGGTGTCGTGGTTTTTGGTTTCGAAAGAGAAACCGCGATGATCTTCAATCTGGCCGTTTCACCGGATGCGCAAGGGCGGGGCATTGCTCGTCGGCTGGTCGATTTCGTCGCGACAGAGGCTCGCGAAAACGGAGTTCGGAACATGCGCCTGACAACCCACCGCCTGATGACGGGCACCCGCGCGATGTACCGCCATCTTGGGTGGCAGGAGACCGAGCACGAGGGGAACAAGGTTTATTTCAGCAAGCCAACCTGACGCCCCGTAAGGCCTGTTGCTGGTGCTGGACAGCGCGGAATATGTCGCTTTTCCCCCTATTGCGCCGGAATCCACATCTGGTGAAGTCGCGGCATCTTGTAACAAGCAATCCAATCTAAACTTTCACACGGGATCATCTCATGACAGAGGCAAGCACCCGACGCAGAGCGCGTGGTGGCGGAGGCGCCGCCCGCCGGGCCGAGCGTACCGCGGTTCGGATCGAAACGGCGAAGTATATCGAACGCAACATTCCGAACTTCGAGATCCTCAATGACGAAGCGTTGGAGATCATCGAGGCCAATGCGGAAACCGTGCTGGAGGAGGTCGGCGTCAATTTCGTCGACAACCCTGCGGCGCTGGAACGATGGCGCGATGCCGGGGCCGTCATCGATGGTGAGCGCGTTCGCATTCCGCGAGGTCTGGCCCGCGAACTGATCAAGACCGCGCCCAAGGAATTCACGCAGCACGCGCGCAACCCCGAAAAATCGGTGGTAATCGGCGGGCGCAACCTTGTGCTGGCGCCGGTCTACGGACCGCCTTTCGTGCGGGACGCACAGGGTGGCCGCCGCTATGCCACGATGGACGATTTCAACAAGTTCGTGAAACTGGCCTACATGTCCAAGTGGCTGCACCACTCGGGCGGCACGGTCTGCGAACCGACGGACGTTCCGGTGAACAAGCGGCACCTCGACATGCTGATGGCGCATATGACGCTGTCGGACAAACCCTTCATGGGGTCGGTAACCGATCCCAGCCGGGCGCAGGATTCGGTCGAGATGTGCGAAATCCTGTTCGGCAAGGAGTTCGTGCAGGAAAACACCGTGATGACCTCGCTCACCAACATCAACTCGCCGATGACGTTCGACGACGTGATGATGGGGTCGCTGGAAGTCTATGCGCGCAACAATCAGGCCTGCATCATCTCGCCCTTCATCGTGGGCGGCGCGATGGCCCCGGTTTCGGTTGCTGGTACTCTGACGCAGGTGCTGGCCGAGGTGCTGGCCGGCATCGCCTACAGCCAGATCATCCGCCCGGGTGCACCGGCCATTTTTGGCGCATTCGTGTCGTCGATCGACATGAACTCTGGTGCACCGACTTTCGGCACGCCCGAAGCCGCGCACATCACCTATGGCGCCGGTCAGTTGGCGCGCCGTTTGGGTGTTCCATACCGCTCGGCCGGGTCGTTCTGCGGGTCCAAGCTTCCGGACGCGCAGGCGGCTTACGAGACTGCGAATTCGCTGAACATGGGTCTGCTGTCAGGCGTCAACTTCATGTTGCATGCATGTGGCTGGCTCGAAGGCGGTCTGGTTGCGGACTTCGAAAAATTCGTCATGGATGCCGATCAGTTGGGAGCGCTTCATGCGTTGGCCAAAGGGGTGGCCTATGATGAAAACGCGCAGGCCATGGACGCGATTCGTGAGGTGGGGCCGGGTGGTCACTATCTTGGTTGTGCGCACACCCAGGCCAATTTCCAAAGCGCCTTCTGGAAGACCGACCTGCTGGACTACAAACCCTTTGAAACATGGGAAGAAGAGGGTGCGCGGGACACGCGCATGCTGGCCTCGGCCCGGGTCGAGCATCTGCTGGCCAACTACCAGCAACCGCAACTCGACCCGGAAAAACTGGCGGCACTAACCGCCTATGTCGAGGAAAAGAAAGCGTCCATGCCCGACGCCTTCACTTGACGACATGAAGTTCCGGGGCGCGGCTGGCTTGATGCAGTCGCGCCTCACCAATCAAAGCGATCAGTAGGTCCAGGTGGCGAACCAGCGAATACGCGGCGTCGCCCGAGCGTCGTTGGTCGTCGACGCTCCGCTCCATCTCCAACAGTCGCATCAAGGCCGCTCCGGTTCCCGGTAGCGCGCCATAGCCAAACAGGCGCTGCAAGTGGCGGTCACGGTCGTATTCCTGTGCTCCGACCTTGGCTGCCCGAGACAGCAGCCGCGGGCGGCGGAGGGCGGTGATCATAGTCATCAGGTCCTGCATTTCGGCGTTCCTCTGTTCAATTTTGCCTGCAGCAATTTTGCACAACCCAAGCGGGTGTTGCCGTGATCGGGCTCGCGCCGAACGATGGTTTCACGACTGTTTATCTTTTTGAATCAATTCTGGTCAGAGCCGTTGGAGGTTAACGAACGAGTAACGAAAGCAACTCTAGGTAGATTTGGTTAACACTTTATCCGACGGCGGACAGTGGCAGTTTGATTGTCGACGAGGGCGAATAACGATGGAAAACAGCACCGCATTCACCGTTCCAGCTTGGGTTCCCGAAGGGGCACAGCGATACCTGGCCCATACCGAGGCGGGACGGTCGATCCGGGATCTGGCGCGGTCGGCAGGGTGTCACGCGTCAACCATTCTGCGACAGATTCGAAGGATCGAAATGCGCCGCGACGATCCCTTGGTGGATGCAGCACTGCAGTCACTTGCCGAAACACACTTTCCCGGTGCGGGGAATGAAGTCGCCTCTGGTCCCTTGTTTAGCGTCGGCGATGATCCTCATCGCATTCCCAATGCCGAAGACGAGGCGTTCGAGCGCGAGGCTTTGCGGGTGCTGCGGCGCCTTTGCGAAACGGGTGCGGTTCTGGCCGTGGCCGAGGACATGGAAAAGGCGGTCGTTGTCCGCGACAGCGGCGAGGGCGGTACAACTCGGACCGCCGTTGTTGATTGCAAGACCGCTCAGGCTCTGGCTCTGAAGGACTGGATCGTTTGTGACAATGCGGGGCGTGTGTCGCGTTACCGGATCACGCAAATGGGCCGAACCGCATTAAGCCAGTTGATTGCCGATGCCGAAAACCGCGCGCGGACACAGACTGAATATGGCATGGCCGAGGCACCGGCGAAGTTCAAAACGCGCAGTCAAGCCGACGAGAAGCGTCCACGGCGCATCCGTTATTGCGCAGCGGAGAGCCCCCTGATTGCCTTGTCGCGCCGGCGCGACCGGGATGGAAAGCCGTTTCTGGACGAAAGCCTGGTGCGCGCCGGAGAGCGACTGCGCGAGGATTTCGAGCTGGCCCAGATCGGACCGCGGGTCACGCAGAACTGGGACCGGTTCCTTACCGCTGGCGGTCGTGCGGGTTTCGAAGGCGATGCTCAGGTTGCGCGCGGGTCGTCCGAGGCGCGTGATCGCGTGGCTCGGGCCTTGTCGGATCTGGGTCCGGGTTTGAGCGACGTTGCGCTGCGGTGTTGTTGCTATCTGGAAGGCCTGGAACTGGCCGAGAAACGGATGGGCTGGTCAGCACGTTCTGGGAAGATCGTGCTGCGCATTGCGTTGCAGCGCCTCAAGCGTCATTACGAGAAGCAAGCAGAGTGTGACAGATTGATCGGTTGATCCAACTTGAGTCCGATTGGCCGGAGTTGCGGAAAACGCAACAGGTGATAATCAAGGGTTATGAATTTTACCCTCAGACAGCTGCAATACTTCCGCGCCGTGGCCGAGCAGCGCAACTTTGGCCGGGCCGCTCAGGTGTGTCATGTGTCTCAACCGGCACTATCGGTGCAGATACGGGCTTTGGAAGACATCATGGGCGGGCCGCTATTTGAAAGGCGCGCCCGAGATGTTCTGCTGACACCGTTGGGGCGCGACGCGCTTGAGCACGCACGGCGCATTTTGGGCGCGGCCGAACGGTTGGATCGGTTTGCGCGTGACAACTCCACCGGGCATCGCAGTCTGTCGGTCGGCTTGATCCCGACGGTCGCACCGTATCTGCTGCCGGGTGTCTTGGCTGGTCTGCGGTCGGCGGATGTGTCCCTGCGCGTACAGGTACGCGAGGCACGCACCGAGCGGTTGCTGTCGATGCTGAAAGCGGGCGAGATCGACGCCGCCGTGCTGGCCCTGCCGGTGGGCGCGCGCGGCCTGGACGAGGTACCTCTGTTTGAGGATCGTTTTCTGCTGGCTGGCAGCGAGACGCGCCTGAACAGCCTGACCGTCAGCCCCGACGCTCTGCGCCCGATCGACCTGAACGCGGCCCAACTGATGCTGCTGGAAGACGGGCACTGCCTGACGGATCAGGCACTTGAGGTGTGCGGGCAGGACCGGACCAGCGCCCATATCAACATGGGCGCGTCGTCTTTGGCCACGCTGTCGCGGTTGGTGGCGGAGGGGTTCGGCCTGACCTTGATTCCGGAATTGGCGGCGCGTTCCGAGGCCGATGCCGTGCCGGGGCTGAAACTGCTGCGGTTCGGCGCCCCGGAGCCCGCGCGGCAGATCGGCCTCGTGCGGCGCGATTCGTCGGATGGGGCGGTGTGGTTCGATCAACTGGCCCAGGTGATCCGGCAGGTCGGCGAAAACATCGTGTCGGAAACCCGGAACTGAAAAGGGCCCGCACTTGGCGAGCCCTTCGAGTGTAGGCTGGTTGAAGGCTCAGGCCATTTCGGGCTGTTGCGCTTCTTCCAGATGCTTCATCAGATTTTCGGGCGACGAAACGCCATAGGGGTCCTCGGGGCAGTTGTCCATCAGGCCGGGCTCTTCGAACCACGTCTCGACCACACCGTCGTTGATGATGGCCGCATAGCGCCACGAGCGCATACCAAAACCCAGATTGGCCTTGTCGACCAGCATACCCATCTTGCGGGTGAACTCGCCCGACCCGTCAGGAATGACCTTGACGTTCTTCAGCCCCTGATCCTGGGCCCATTTGTTCATGACAAAGCTGTCATTGACCGACATGCAGTAGATCTCGTCGATGCCCTTGGCCTTGAACGCCTCGTAGTTGTTTTCGAACCCCGGCAGTTGGTAGGTCGAGCAGGTGGGCGTGAACGCACCGGGCAGCGAGAACAAGATGACCCGGTTGCCTGCGAAGTAGTCGGCCGTGGTCTTGTCTTCCCAGCGGAATGGGTTGGGCCCTTCGATCGAGTCGTCGCGCACGCGGGTGTGGAACGTCACGTCGGGCAGCTTGGCACCGGTTTTCATGGGGCATCTCCTGTGATTCACATTTGTTCGGCCCGTGGGTTAAAACGATTCCAAACCGGCTTCAACACGGTATGTGCTGCGTTTGCGAATATCCTCTTGTCCGCGGAAATCATGTCGAAATTTGCGTTGATCCCCTAGGAAGTCGCGCTCCTATTCTGCATCTGCGAAACGCTGACGCATGGCAGCTATGCATGGCTGGCGTAATACATCCGACCGGTTTATGTTATGCACCAACCAAATTGACCCAAAGTCAGGAAACCGGCCCCGTGCGCGATCTGAAAATCCCTGAACAACGTCACCCGGAAAAGGCGCATAAGCCCGACAATGCGCAGCCGAAAAAGCCCAACTGGATCCGGGTGAAAGCGCCCGGCGGCAAGGGCTATGCCGACACGCGCCGGATCATGCGCGACAACAACCTGGTCACCGTCTGCGAAGAGGCCGGCTGTCCGAATGTGGGCGAATGCTGGAGCCAGGGCCACGCGACCATGATGATCATGGGCGAGATCTGCACCCGTGGCTGCACCTTCTGCAACATCGCCACCGGTCGCCCCGATGCGCTGGATGCGTTCGAGCCGGGCCGGGTGGCCCATGCGGTGGAAAAGCTGGGTCTGAACCATGTCGTCATCACCTCGGTCGACCGCGACGACCTGGCTGATGGCGGGGCCGAGCATTTCGCTCAGACCATCCGCGCGGTGCGTCACCGTTCGCCCAAGACCACGATTGAGATCCTGACCCCGGACTTCCTGAAATGCGATCCGTCGGTTCTGGAAACCGTAGTCGCGGCCAAGCCGGACGTTTTCAACCACAACCTTGAAACCGTGCCGGGCTTGTACCCCGAGGTACGCCCGGGCGCGCGTTATTTCCACTCGCTGCGGCTGCTGCAGAAGGTCAAGGAGTTGGACCCGTCGATCTTCACCAAGTCGGGCATCATGGTTGGTCTGGGCGAGAACGAACAGCAGGTGCGCCAGGTTATGGACGACATGCGCGCCGCCGATATCGATTTCCTGACCATCGGCCAGTATCTGCAGCCCACGCCGAAACACCACCGCGTGGACCGCTTTGTCACGCCCGAAGAGTTCGCAGCCTATGAAAAAGCCGCCTACGGCAAAGGGTTCTTGATGGTCTCGGCCACGCCGCTGACCCGCTCGTCTTACCATGCGGGCGATGATTTCGCGCGTCTGCGGGCGGCACGACAGAAAAAGCTGGGGCAAGCGTGACGCCCGAACGGCTCGCGCAACTGACTGCGTTGCGCCACGCTTTGCACCAGCGGCCCGAGGTCTCTGGCGAAGAGGCTGAAACAGCGGCATTCATAGCCGAGCAACTGCGCGGTGTGACCGGCCGGGTTCTGACCGGGATCGGTGGGCACGGGGTCGCGGCCGTGCTCGACTCGGGCCAGCCGGGACCGACCGTGGGCATCCGCTGCGAACTGGATGCGCTGCCGATATTGGAGTTGCCGGGCAAACGCTGGTGCTCGCGGGTTCCGGGCAAGGGTCATCTGTGCGGGCATGACGGCCACATGACGATGGTGCTGGGCGTGGCGCAGGACCTGGCGCAAACGTCCGTGTCACGCGGTCGGGTCGTGCTGATCTTCCAGCCCGCCGAAGAGATCGGGAAGGGCGCACGCGACTTTCGGAACGACCCACAATACACTGAAATACAGCCGGATTTCCTGTTCTCCCTGCACAACCTGCCGGGGCTGGAGCTGGGCGCGGTCGAGCTGTGTTCCGGCCCGGCCAATTGCGCCTCGCGCGGGATGCGGGTGCGGCTGACGGGCAAGACCTCGCACGCGGCGGCCCCGCAGGACGGGCTGTCGCCGGCCTCGGCCATGGCGGAGTTGATTCCGGCCCTGACCGCCTTGGGGTCGGGCGGCGAACTGACCGAGGATTACGCGCTGACCACCGTCACCCACGCCCAACTGGGGGCGCCGACCTTCGGCGTAGCACCCGGCGAGGCCGAGATTTGGGTCACGTTGCGCACCGTCTCCGACGTGCGCATGGCGCAACTGGTCGATCGGGCCGAAGCGCTGGTCCGCAATGCCGCCGCCGACGAGGGTCTGGGTGTCGAGATCACTTTTGACGACGTGTTCGAAGCCTGCGTCAATCACCCGGAGGCCGTGCTGATCCTGGCTCAAGCCTGCGCGCAGGCCGGGGTACAACCGCGCCTGACCACCGTGCCGCAACGGTTTTCGGAGGATTTCGGGCAGTTCGCCAAGGGGTCGAAAACCGCCATGTTCTGGCTGGGGTCCGGGGTTGACCATCCGCAACTGCACAACCCCGACTATGATTTCCCCGATGCGCTGATCCCTTTCGGCGCGGGTATCTTTCTTGCGGCAATCCGTCAGGTTCTGGACGCGTCGGTCACGGCCTGAGCTTGCGCGGCTGGCTGGTTGCCCATTCGGGCCACCAGCCCTTGTATTCAACGCCGGCAATCGCCAGACACAGCACGATCAGGCCCAGCGCCAGCTTGACCCGCTGGTCCGAGGGCGGATTGCGCGCCCATCGGGACATTCGCAGAAGGTGGCGCAGGATCATGGGGCCTCGAATCCGCGGCGGGATCAGTCTTCGGTAAAGCGGACCTTGCCGATGAAGGGCAGGTTGCGGTTGCGTTGCGCATAGTCGATGCCATAGCCCACGACGAATTCGTCCGGGATTTCAAAGCCGATCCAATCGGCGCGGAAATCAACCTCGCGGCGGCTGGGTTTGTCCAGCAAGGCAATCGACTTGAGCCGTTTCGGCTGGCGGCTGCGCAGCAGGTTGGTGACGTGGTTCAGCGTGTGCCCCGTGTCGACGATATCTTCGACCACCAGTACGTCGCGCCCTTCAATTGCGCCGCGCAAGTCTTTGAGAATGCGAACTTCCCGGCTGCTTTCCATTGAATCGCCATACGAGGACGCCTCGAGGAAATCGACCTCGATCGGAAGGTCCAGTTCGCGCACCAGATCGGCAATGAAGACGAAGCTGCCGCGCAGCAGGCCTACGACCACCAGCTTGTCGGTATCGCCGAATTCGCGGGTGATTTCGCGGCACAATTCCTCGATCCGCGCCGCGATGGCCTTGGCCGAGATCATCTCATCTATCACATATGCGCGCTGGCTCATGGCTGCCCCCTTGATCTTTGGCGCGCAACATACGACATGACGCGCCATTGTCACGTTTCAAATGCCCAGGTTGCCATGCCCACTCATTCGGAAACCCGCCACCTCCCATACAGCGCGCAGCAGATGTATGATCTGGTTGCGGATGTGGCGAAATACCCCGAGTTTCTGCCTTGGTGCGCGGCCGCGCGGATCCGGCGGACCTATGCGGCGGGCGAGGCGCAGGTGATGGAGGCCGACTTGGTGATCTCGTTCAAGGTGTTCCGCGAACGGTTCGGCAGTCGGGTGACGCTGTTCCCCGAGCAGAAGAAGATCGACACCGAATACCTGGACGGTCCATTCAAATACATGAAATCCGACTGGCATTTCGAAGACGCCCCCGAGGGCGGCTGCAACGTATCCTTCCACGTGGATTTCGAGTTCAAGAACGCCGTGTTGCAGGGCATCATCGGCGTGGTCTTCAACGAGGCGATGCACCGGATCGTGCGCGCCTTCGAGCAGCGCGCGGACAGCCTCTACGGCTGAGGGTTTACCCGGCGCGGGTGCACGTTAGACTGCGCCGCATGACTGAATTCACACGCACTCTTTCCGAATTCGCCGCAGGCCCGGTCAAGACAACCGCGCAGGCGCGGATCGTCACGTCTCTGTCCGCGCTCGACTGGCTGGCGGTTGGGCGCGCAGGGGTCAATGAGCCGGTCTCGCGCATCCTGCGAAGGATGGTGCTGGACGAAGGCGGGGCCAGACAGGCCACCCTGTTCGGCGGCGGGGCCGCGCCGATGCGCGCTGCGGCTTTGGTCAACGGCACGGTGTCGCATGCGCTGGACTATGACGACACGCATTTCGCCCATATCGGCCACCTCTCGGTGGCGGTGTTTCCCGCCGCGCTGGCCGTGGCCGAATGGCAGGATCAGCCCATCGTCGATTTGCTCGAGGCGGCCTTGGTGGGGATGGAACTGTCCATCCGCATTGGCCTGTGGCTGGGGCGGGGGCATTATCAGGTCGGGTTTCACCAGACCGCAACGGCGGGGGCGTTCGGAGCGGCCGTGGCGGCCGCCCGCCTGCTGGGATGCGATCCGGCGGCCATGCGCCGGGTTCTGGGGCTGACCGCGACCCGGGCGGCGGGCCTCAAGGCGCAGTTTGGCACCATGGGCAAGCCCTACAATGCGGGGCAGGCGGCTTCGGTCGGGGTCGAGGCCGCGCTGCTGGTGCAGCGGGGGTTCGTTCCCAATCCCGATGCCCTGACCGGGCCGTTCGGGTTTGGCGCGACGCATCACGGTGCCGATGACACAGCCACAGCGCTGTCGGGGCTTGGGGATGAGTGGCGGTTCGAAAGCGTCAGCCACAAGTTCCACGCTTGCTGCCACGGGCTGCACGCCGCGCTTGAGGCTGCGCGCGATCTGGACATCGCCGAACCCGAGGTGGCCGAGATCAAGATCCGCACCCATCCGCGTTGGATGAGCGTCTGCAATCAGACCGCACCGACAACCGGGCTGGGCGCCAAGTTTTCCTATCGGACGGTGATCGCCATGCAGGCGCTGGGATACGATACGGCCCTGCCTGAAAGCTACACGGACAAGGTCTGCGCCGATCCGCGCCTGCAATCGCTGCGCGACCGGATAACGGTCGAAGCGGATGAAACCCTTTCCGAGACCGAGGCCCGCTTGGCGCTGCTGCGGCGGGACGGGGCGCGGCGCGAAGCGACCCACGATCTGACCGCGCCGATCTCGATTTCCGAACGTGAGGACCGGGTCCGTGACAAGGCCGCCAAACTGATCGGCGCTGACGAGGCGGATGCGATCTGGTCGATGCTGCGCACCGGCGGGCGCGCAGCGGATCTGGCGAAGCGGCTGGTTAATTAGACCACGCGCCAGTGAAGCGGGAAGCCGGGGTCGAACACGGTGACCGGGCCATCGCATGTTTCGATCTTGTCAGGGTAGCTGACCGGTTCGCCCTTCTGCAGGGTGATGGTCTGATCGTTGAAGGGCAGCCGGTAGAACCTTGGCCCGTTGACCGAGGTGAACCCTTCCAGCTTGTCCAGCGCACCCGCGCGGTCAAAGACCTCGGCCACCAGCGACATGGTGTTCGTGGCGGTGAAACACCCCGCGCAGCCGCAGGCCATTTCCTTGTTGGCGTCGGTATGCGGGGCGCTGTCAGTCCCCAGAAAGAACCGTTCGTCGCCCGAAGTCGCGGCATCGACCAGCGCCTTGCGGTGCTCTTCCCTTTTGGCGACGGGCAGGCAGTAGTAGTGCGGCTTGATTCCGCCAACTAGGATGTGGTTGCGGTTGATGATCAGATGATGCGCGGTGATCGTTGCGCCCAGATCGGTTTCGTTCGCGCGCACATACTCCACACCGTCGCGGGTGGTGATATGCTCCATCACCACGTGCAGGCCCGGCGTGGCCTTGCGGATCGGGTCCAGAACGCGGTCGATGAACACCGCCTCGCGGTCGAAGATGTCGATCTCGGCATCGGTGACCTCGCCGTGCACGCAGAGCGGCAGGCCGATCTCGGCCATCCGGTCCAGCACGGGGCGCACCTTGTCGAAATTCCGCACGCCCGAGGCCGAGTTGGTCGTGGCCCCTGCCGGGTACAGCTTGACCGCCTTGACCAGACCGCTGGCATGGGCCGCGGCCATGTCGTCGGGGTCGGTATCCTCGGTCAGGTACAGGGTCATCAAAGGCTCAAAGCTCATGCCTTCGGGCAGGGCGGCCAGGATACGGTCGCGATAGGACGCGGCCTGCGCGCCGGTGACCACCGGGGGCACAAGGTTGGGCATGATGATGGCCCGCGCGAAATGGCGGGCGGTTTCGGGCAGGACGGCCTGCAGCATGGCGCCATCGCGCAGATGCAGGTGCCAGTCATCGGGGCGGCGGAGCGTCAGAGTATCGGTCATGGCGCCGGGCTAGCACAGGCAGGCCGCACGGGAAAGTGACAACAAACCTTGCCAGGCGACCAGATTGCCGCAAGTCCCGGAAAGATCACGGTCTTGACGCGCAGCGGCAGCCATGACCTGTTGTGCCAAGGGAGATTGAGACACATGAGCCAGCCAGATTCCATCGATGCCGTTCAGAAGATGCTGGGCGAACAGGGCTATGTCTGTGGCCGCGCCCTGGCCACCGTGGTGTTCCTGTCGCTGAAACTGGGCCGGCCGCTGTTTCTGGAAGGTGAAGCGGGCGTCGGCAAGACCGAGATCGCCAAGGCTCTGGCCTCTGGACTTGGCCGCCGCCTGATCCGGCTGCAATGCTATGAAGGGCTCGATGCGTCCTCGGCCGTCTATGAATGGAACTTTCCCGCGCAGATGGTGGCCATCCGCACCGCCGAGGCGGTCGGCGGGTCCGACCGGAAGGGTCTGCAGGAGGAACTGTTCAGTGGCGACTATCTGATCCGCCGCCCATTGCTCGAGGCGATGGAGCCCGACCCGGCTGGCCCGCCGGTGCTGCTGATCGACGAGTTGGACCGCACCGACGAACCGTTCGAGGCCTTCCTGCTGGAGGCGCTGAGCGATTTCCAGGTGACAATCCCCGAGATCGGCACGATCAAGGCGCCCGAACCGCCCATCGTCATCGTCACGTCGAACCGCACGCGCGAGGTACATGACGCGCTCAAGCGCCGCTGCCTGTACCACTGGGTCGACTACCCCGATTTCGACCGCGAGCTGGAGATCCTGCACGCCCGCGCGCCCGAGGCCGCCGAGGCGCTGAGCCGCGAGGTTGTGGCCTTTGTCCAGCATCTGCGCACCGAGGACCTGTTCAAGAAACCCGGCGTGGCCGAGACCATCGACTGGGCAAAGTGCCTGCTGGCGCTGGACGTGATCAACCTCAGCCCCGAGGTGATCGGCGACACGCTGGGCGCGATCCTGAAATACCAGGACGACATCCAGAAACTGCAGGGCTCTGAGGCCAAGCGCATTCTGGATCAGGCCAAAGCCACGCTCGAACCAGTCTGATGTCCTTGCGGCGCCAAAACACTCCGGGGGCCTAGGGATGGCCGAACAGCTTCCGCTGGAAATTCCGACCGATCCGAAACTGGCGCAGAACATCACCCATTTCGCGCGCGCCTTGCGCAAGGCCGGGCTGCCGATCGGCCCCGGCCGCGTGGTCGATGCCATCCGCGCGGTGCAGGCGGCGGGCTTTACCCGCAAGCAGGATTTCTATTGGACCCTGCACGCCTGTTTCGTGAACCGGCCCGAGCATCGCACCGTGTTTGCCCAGATCTTCCGCCTGTACTGGCGCGACCCGCGGTATCTTGAGCACATGATGTCGATGATGCTGCCGGCCATTCGTGGCGTTCAGGAGGAACGCATGGCCGAAGCGGGCGAAAAACGCGCGGCCGAGGCCCTGCTGGACGGTGTCGAACGGGACGAGCCCAAGGACGTCGAGCAAGAAGGCGAAAGCGAAATCGAGATTGATGCCACGCAGACCGCCTCGTCCGAAGAACGGCTGAGGTCGCTGGATTTCGAACAGATGAGCACCGCGGAAACCGCACAGGCCAAGCGCATTCTGGCGCGGCTGCAACTGCCGGTGGACCCGATCGCCTCGCGCCGGGGGCAGGCCAGCCATCTGGGCCAGCGGATCGACCGGGCGCGCACCTTGCGCGCGGCCATGCGTCAGGGCGGCGAGATGCGACAGATCGCACTCGTCAAACCGAAACCGCGCTGGCCCAATCTGATCGCGCTGTGTGACATCTCGGGGTCGATGAGCCAGTACAGCCGGATCATCCTGCACTTTCTGCACACGGTCTCGAACGCCAAGGGGGCTGGCTGGGCCAAGGTGCATGCGTTCACCTTCGGCACGCGGCTGACGAACATCACGCGGCACCTGCATCAGCGCGACGTCGATGCCGCGCTGGCCGCCGCCGGGGCCGAGGCGCAGGATTGGGAGGGCGGCACGCGCATCGGCGAATGCCTGCACCAGTTCAACCGCGACTGGTCGCGCCGGGTGATGGGGCAGGGGGCCGTCGTGCTGCTGATCACCGACGGGCTGGAGCGGGGTGACCCCGATCTGCTGGAAAAAGAGATCGAACGCCTGCACCTGTCGGCCCGGCGGCTGATCTGGCTGAACCCGCTGCTGCGCTGGGACGGGTTCGCGCCGAAGGCGAAGGGCGTCGCCACCATGCTGCCGCATGTGGACAGCTTCCGCGCCGGTCATTCGATTGCATCGCTTGAGGATCTGGCCACCGTGATTTCACGACCCGACGACCAGGGAGAGAAAGCGCGGTTGTTGGCCGCGCTTTCAGGCTAACGTTACTGCAGTTGCTTTTCGTTGCACTCGCGCGCCATTTCCATGGCTTTGTAGGTGCCGGTCAGATCGACGGTGAAGCCAAAGGACTTCTCGGGAAACACCGCCATGACCTTTTGCTTGGCCAGGTCGTCGGCGAATTGCGGGTCGTCCGACAGGACATAGCCGCCCGAATACCCCTTGGTGATGTTGCCCTTCATGCCGGTCGCCTCGCCGACATACAGGTTGTCGCCCAACAGGATCGCGACGGCCTCCTTGTCTCCGCGCTTGATGTCGGTTTCCGCCTTGGTAAACACACCGACATATCCAACGCTGCGGTCTTCGGTCAGACCCATCTGCACCACGTTCTCGGCATCATCGACCGCTTCGATCAGGCATGACTTCTTGTCCTTGTCGGCAAAGACCTTCCAGCCCTCGACCTCTCCGTAGCGTTCGAAAGTGTCGGCCCAGGCGCTGCCTGCAATCAATGCCGCTGCGCCGATGGTTAGTGTAAATATCTGTTTCAAGACATTGTCTCCTTTACGAAATCTCTTGCGTCAATTCGGCCGCAAGTCGGGCCTGACCGCAGGCTAGTCGGCGTCCGAAAAACAATCAAATGTTTGATTGTCTGGCGCGGACTTCGGCCGAAACCTGCCTTCTGCGTCACATGAAGAACCAAGTTGGCAGGGTCGGTGTCCGAGATAATCCACCTGAGAACGCGCTCCTTGCTTTTCATCGCGTCAAACCTGCTTATGTTGATGCGAACCACCGCGGGAGGGTCCGATGGACAGATTTGACAACAGTCCGGAAACGGCATCGGCGTGGTTTCGCGAGGGTCGCGGCGCGGTTCTGGCGACGGTCGTTGAAACCTGGGGCAGTGCACCCCGGAGGGTGGGGGCCCAGTTGGTCATCAGCGGCGACGGCCGGATCGAAGGCTCGGTCTCGGGTGGCTGTGTCGAAGGCGCGGTGATCGTCGAGGCGCTTGAAGCCATCGAAGAAGGCGAAGCGCGCCTGCTGGAATTCGGGGTCAGCGACGAGGATGCCTTTGCCGTCGGGCTGGCCTGCGGCGGCACGATCCGGGTTCTGGTCGAGCCGGTGGGCTCGGTCCTGCCCGAACTGATGCTGGCCGAACTGGTGGCGGCGCGGGCGCGGCGCGAGCCCGTGGCCTATGAGGTCAATGTCGAAACTGGCCACCGCGCGCTGCGGCGCAACGCCTATGCGGACCGGTTGCGCATGGATCGATCAGGTTTCGAGGAAGACGGCCAGACCTTTGTGGCCGTGCACAACCCGCCCCTGCGGCTGATCGTGGTGGGTGCGGTCCATATCGCGCAGGCGCTGGTACCGATGGCGCGGATCGCGGGCTATGACCCGATCATCATCGACCCGCGCGAGGCGTTTGCGTCCAAATCCCGCTTTCCCGGTGAAAAGCTGCTGACCGACTGGCCGGACGAGGCCGTGGCCAGCATCGGACTGGATGCGCGTACGGCGGTGGTTCTGCTGACCCACGACCCCAAGCTGGATGACCCGGCCCTGCAGGCCGCTCTGAACTCGGACGTGTTCTACATCGGCGCGCTGGGGTCGTCGCGCACTCATGCCAAACGGGTGCAGCGGATGACCGAGGCGGGCTTTTCGGCGGAACAGTTGCAGCGCATCCACGGGCCGATCGGCCTGGATATCGGCGCGGCCGGACCGGCCGAGATTGCCGTTGCGATCATCGCGCAGATGACGGCGGTGCTGCGGGGCAAGGCATGAAGTTCGGCCCTGTACCGGTTGCGGTCGCGAAGGGCGCGATCCTTGCGCATTCGGTCATGGCTGGCACGAAAAAGCTGCGCAAGGGACTGATGCTGGACGACACGCATGTCGCCCTTTTGGCCGAGGCGGGCGTGTACGAGGTGGTCGTTGCGCGGCTGGAACCCGGCGACTGTCACGAGGACGAGGCCGCGCGCCAATTGGCTGCGGCACTGACCCCGGATCCGAAGGGGGCCAACTTGCGCGTGACCGAGCCGTTTACAGGCCGCGTCAACCTAATTGCGGATCAAGCTGGGGTTGCCGCTCTGGACGTTGAGGCTCTGCTGGCGTTCAATCAGGTCAACCCGATGATCACTGTGGCCACCGTTCCTCAGCATCAGCAGATGGGTGCGGGTGGCATGGTCGCCACGATCAAGGTCATTTCCTACGCGGTGCCGCTGGCGGACGTTCAGCGCGCGGCCGAGCTGGCAAAAGGGGCCATTCGCCTGGCAGCGCCGAAGTTTGGCAGCGCCGGGTTGGTGGTGACTGACATTCCCGGCGGGCCGCCGAACGACAAGGGCATCGCCGCGATGCGCGGTCGGGTCGAGGCCCTGGGTCTGAGCCTGGAGGACGTGCAGATCGTTCCGCACGCGGTCGACGCTCTGGCGCAGGCATTGACCCGGATGAATGCCGATATCGTGATGATCCTTACCGGCTCGGCCACATCCGATGTCGAGGACGTGGCGCCTCAGGCTGTTCGGCGCGCGGGCGGGCAGGTGGACCGTTTCGGTATGCCGGTTGATCCGGGCAACCTGTTGTTTCTCGGGGTTTTGGGCAAGCGGCCGGTCATCGGTTTGCCGGGATGCGCACGTTCGCCCGCGTTGAATGGGGCTGACTGGGTGCTGTCTCGGGTGGCCTGCGGGATCCCGACCACGGGTGCCGATATTGCGGCGATGGGCGTCGGTGGTCTGCTCAAGGAAATCCCGACCCGTCCGCAACCTCGGGCTAAACGCAAAGTGACGTAACGGCAGTTTCGCCCCGTTGGCGACCTGCAATACATGTTGGCAGTTGGCTCCCAAGGGGCGGGTTGGAAACGGCCAAGTTTTTTGTTCTCAAACGACTTTTCCCGTGTTTAACTCGGGCCAAGGATAAATACGAAAATGGGAGGAACTTATGACACAGGTCTCAATGACCGTGAACGGAAAGACCGTGAGCGGTGATGTCGAAGGCCGGACGCTGCTGTCCAGCTTTCTGCGTGATCACCTGTCCCTGACCGGTACCCATGTGGGCTGTGACACGGCCCAATGCGGCGCCTGCGTGGTTCATGTGAACGGCGAGGCGGTGAAGTCCTGCAACATGCTGGCGCTCGAGGCGGATGGAGCAGAGGTTGGCACCATCGAAGGGCAGGCCAACCCGGACGGATCGCTGAACGTGATCCAGCAGGCGTTTCAGGATCATCACGGCCTGCAATGCGGTTTCTGCACGCCCGGCATGGTGATGTCGGCAGCGGCCCTGCTGAAGGAAAACCCGCGCCCGACCGAGGCTGAAATCCGCAAATACCTGGAAGGCAACCTGTGCCGGTGCACCGGGTACCACAACATCGTCAAGGCGATCATGGCCGCGTCCGGCCAGGACGTCAGCCACATCGCCGCCGAGTGATGCCGCTGCGGGCGTGACTGAGAACGCCCGTGGGATGACTGGGATGCACGCAAGCATCCGTTTATGGGAGGAGAACAAGCTATGCCCAAAGACAGTGGCATCGGAGCCAGTTCCAAGCGCCGCGAGGACGTGCGCTTTTTGACCGGAGCAGGCAATTACACCGACGACATCAACGTACGTGGTCAGGCCTATGTGTATTTCCTGCGATCCGACATCGCGCATGGCCGGATCAAAAGCATCGACACGTCCGCCGCCGAGTCCATGCCCGGCGTGGTCCGGGTGTTTACCGGCAAGGATTTCGAAGGCGTGGGCGGCATGCCCTGCGGCTGGGAGGTGACCGACAAGCACGGCGCGCCCATGCAGGAACCGCCGCACCCGATCCTGGCGCAAGGCAAGGTGCGCCATGTGGGCGACCCGATCGCCGCCGTCGTGGCCGACAGCCTGGAACAGGCCCGCGACGCGGCCGAAGCGATCGACGTGGATATCGAGGAACTGCCCGCTGTTCTGGACATGAAAGCCGCCGCCGAAGAGGGCGCGCCGCTGGTCCATGACGATCTGAAGAACAACATCTGTTATGACTGGCAGTTGGGCGAGGCCGACGATGCCAAGGTGAACGAGGTTTTCGCCAATGCGGCGCATGTCACCACCTTGGAACTGGTGAACAACCGCCTGGTCGCCAACCCGATGGAGCCGCGCGTGGCCGTGGCGGAATACAGCCGGGGCACGGATGAATACACGCTCTATACCACCTCGCAGAACCCGCATGTGATCCGGCTGCTGATGTGCGCCTTCGTGCTGGGCCTGCCCGAGCACAAGGTCCGCGTCGTGGCGCCGGACGTAGGTGGCGGTTTTGGCACCAAGATCTTCCACTACGCGGAAGAGGCGTTCTGTACCTTCGCCGCCAAGGCCTGCAACCGTCCGGTCAAGTGGACGGCCAGCCGCTCCGAGGCGTTCATGTCGGATGCTCAGGGCCGTGACCATGTCAGCAAGATCGAACTGGCGCTGGATGCCGACAACAATTTCGTCGGGCTGCGGACAAACACTTTTGCCAATCTGGGCGCGTATCTTTCGACGTTTTCCAGCTCGGTGCCGACCTGGCTGCACGGGACGCTGATGGCAGGCAACTACAAGACGCCGGTCATTCAGGTGAACGTGCGGGCGATGTTCACCAACACCGTGCCGGTGGATGCCTATCGCGGCGCAGGCCGCCCCGAGGCGACCTATCAGCTGGAGCGCGTGATCGACAAAGCCGCGCGCGAGCTGGGGGTCGACCCGGTGGCGCTGCGCCGACAGAACTTCATCACGCAGTTCCCCTATGACACGCCTGTGGCGCTGACCTACGACACCGGCGACTACAACGGCACCATGGACAAGCTGGAGCAGGCCGCCGATTTCGCGGGCTTCCCGGCACGTCGCGCCGAAAGCGAGGCGCGGGGCAAGCTGCGCGGCCTGGGCGTGAACTGCTATATCGAGGCCTGCGGCATCGCGCCTTCGAACATCGTAGGCATGCTGGGGGCGCGTGCGGGTCTCTATGACGCGGCAACCGTTCGGGTGAACGCCACCGGCTCGATCAGCGTCATGGTCGGGGCGCACAGCCACGGGCAGGGGCACGAGACCGCCTTTCCGCAGGTCGTGGCCGACATGATCGGCATCGACGAGTCGATGGTCGAGATCGTGCACGGCGATACCTCGAAGATCCCGTTTGGCATGGGCACCTATGGGTCGCGCTCTCTCGCGGTCTGTGGATCGGCCATGGTCAAGGCGACCGAGAAGGTGATCGACAAGGCCAAGAAGATCGCGGCGCACCTGCTGGAGGCGTCCGAGGCCGATATCGAGCTTAAGGATGGCCAGTTCACCGTGGCCGGCACCGACAAGTCGGTGGCCTGGGGGGATGTGACCCTGACGGCCTATGTGCCGCACAACTTCCCGCTGGAGGTCGAGCCGGGGCTGGAGGAGACCGCGTTCTATGATCCGGCCAACTTCACCTTCCCGGCCGGCGCCTATGCCTGCGAGGTCGAGGTTGACCCTGAGACCGGGCAGGTGACCATCGAACGGTTCACCGCAGCGGATGATTTCGGCAACATCATCAACCCGATGATCGTTGACGGCCAGGTGCATGGCGGTATCGGGCAGGGGATCGGTCAGGCCCTGCTGGAAAACTGCGTCTATGACGAAAACGGCCAGCTGTTGAGCGCGTCCTTCATGGACTATGCCATGCCGCGGGCCGATGACGTGCCGTTCTATACCGTGGATCATTCGAGCCAGACGCCCTGCACGCACAACCCGCTGGGTGTGAAGGGCTGCGGCGAGGCCGGGGCGATTGGATCGCCGCCTGCGGTGGTCAATGCCGTGATCGATGCGCTGAACTCGGGTGGCAAGGCGGTGGACCACATCGACATGCCGGTCAGCCCGTCGCGTGTTTGGGCGGCGATGAACAGCTGAGTGGAGAGGTTGGTGTGCGAGGGGTCAGCCCTTCGCGCTCCCTGGTCAATCAAATGCCAGATGAAGGGCGGTTCCGCGCCTTTCGGAAAGGAAAAGCGAAATGTACAATTTCGAGTTCAAGAACCCCTCGACCATTGCTGATGCGGTTGCCGCGTTGGCAGGAGAGGATGCACAGGCGTTGGGGGGCGGTCAGACCCTGATCCCGACGATGAAGCAAAGACTGGCCTCACCCGCGACGCTGGTGAGCCTGGGTGCCATTCCCGAGTTGAAGGGCGTCTGCATCGAAGATGATGGGTCGATTTCGATTGGAGCGGCGACCACGCATGCCACGGTAGCGGCAGAAGTTGCGGGCAAGTATCCCGCGCTGGCTGATCTGGCGGGGCATATCGGTGATCCTGCCGTTCGCAATAGGGGCACGATAGGTGGGTCCTTGGCCAATAACGATCCGGCGGCCTGCTACCCCGCAGCTGCATTGGGGTCAGGCGCGACCATTCGTACGAGTGCGCGCGAAATCGCTGCGGATGAATTCTTTCAGGGCATGTTCACGACAGCGCTGGACGAGGGCGAGCTGATAACGACGGTCCGGTTCCCGGTACCGCAGGCAGCAAGCTACCAGAAGTTTCTGCAGCCTGCCTCGCGCTTTGCGCTGGTGGGGGTTTTCGTTGCCCGTTTCGCGGACGGTGTGCGCGTTGCGGTGACCGGAGCCAGCGAGGACGGCGTGTTCCGTTGGAGCGAAGCCGAACAGGCGCTGAGCAAGGAATTCCGGCCCGATGCCCTTATGGATCTTCGGGTCAACCCGATGAACATGATCGAAGATCTGCACGGCAGCAAAGACTACCGCGCGCACTTGGTGGGTGTCATGACCCGGCGGGCGGTTCAGGCCTGCATGTGACGCGGTCTCGGTGACTGCTTTGGGCCCCGGACGTGTTCCGGGGCCTATTTCTTTTTCGCGACACGCGGAAGCCTTTTGGGCTGCCAGTAGGCTCCGGCATCCTCGCGCGCTTTCTGATAGTCCTGAACCCGGTGATAAGCCGCGTCGCCCTTGACTGCGAAAAGGTGGCTTAGAAGAACCTCGAGAACGGCCATCGCTCCGGAGAAGCTGGAGAACTGGTGCTGTGATCGGGTGCTGACGGTCAGCCTCACGTCCGCCTCGACCCCCGGAGCAATGACATCGCTGTCGGCCAGCAGTATAACGCGCATACCCTTTTCCCGGGCAAACCGGATGGCGCGTATCGTGTCGGCCGAATAGGGATGAACGGTGATTGCGAACAGGCAGTCGGTTTCGCCCGCGCTCAGAAGGTCGTCGATGGCCGATCCCATATGCCTTGGGATCAATTGCATTCCCGGGTGGGCCATACGTCCGGCGTAGTGGAAGTAATAGGCCAAGGCATAGCTTGCGCGGGTTGCGGTGACCAAGCACTGGGGAGCATCGGACATCAGGGTGACTGCGGATCTGACCTTGACCGGATCCAGCTGGCGCAACGAACGTGACACTACGTTCATTTCGTTGCGGGCATAACTGGCCTGTGCCGACGCAAAGGCATCGCCGGCATTCAACTGGGTCAGCCAATCCCGGCTGAGGCGGTCTTCGCTGTCTGTCACTAGATCCCTGCGGAAAGGGCGGCGAAAGGCTTCGAAGCCATCAAAACCAAGATGCTGCGCCAGCCGAACGATCACGTTTGTGCTGACGCCGATCTTTTCGGCAGACACGCGGATGGAGTCGATTCCGAAATCGCCCGGATGGTCGATGATGTATTTTGTTGCGGCCTGCAATTGGGCCGGCAAATGGTCTATCTCTCGGCGCAGCCGATCCATCAGGTGGTGGGTTGAGGGTGTCATGATGGGAGAAAAACAAATGTTATGATTATTACAAGAGAAAAACATCCTCACACGAGCTAAGCACGCCAGAAACCGATAGGATGATTCAATGTCTGACACACAGGCTTCGTCGCTTCTGTATGTTTTGGTCGCACCGAACGGTGCGCGACGCAGTCATGCGGATCACCCCGCCTTGCCGGTTTCGACCGGTGAGATTGTGGAGACGGCCATTGCCTGCCACGCGGCCGGGGCAAACGGGTTGCACCTGCATGTCAGGGATGGGCAGGGCGCGCATTCTCTGGATGCAGGGCGCTATCGGGAGGCTATGGCCGAGCTTGCCCGAACCGTGCCCACTATGGATGTTCAGATCACGACCGAGGCCGCCGGTATCTACGACGTTTCTGCGCAGTTGGAGTGCCTGCAGCAGGTGGCCCCGAAATGGGCCTCGATCTCGGTTCGGGAAATTGCGCGCGCGCCCGATCTGGCCCCGCGGGTCTATGCGCTGTGTGCGGAACAGGGAACTCGGGTGCAGCATATCCTCTACGATTCGACGGATGCGGATCTGCTGGAGCGATGGCAGTCGGATGGGATCGTGCGGCGCGAGCAGGAAGACCGCTTGCTGGTGCTGGGACGCTATGCCACCGGGCAGGAATCCCAACCGGCGGACCTCGAGGCCTTTCCCGCTGCTCGTACGCCTTGGATGGTTTGTGCTTTCGGGCGTCTGGAACACGCCTGTCTGGCGGCTGCGGCCGCTCGTGGCGGCGATGTCAGGGTCGGTTTTGAGAACAGCCTGACGAACTCGGATGGAACCCGATGGACGGACAACGCGACCTCGGTCGCGGCGTTGATCGCTTTGCTGAAAGGACAATGATGTGAGCCATGTTTTTCCGCGCCACACCACGGCGGAATTGCCGGTCGCTGTCGGCGGTGATGGGTGTTATTTGATCGACGCGCAGGGCAAACGGTATCTCGACTGTGGGGATGCGGCCGTGTCGTGCCTGGGACATTCAAACCCGGCAGTGATCCACGCGGTGCAGGAGCAGGTTCAGAAGATCGCTTTTGCCCATACTGGTTTCATGACCTCGGAACCGGCCGAAGCCCTGGCGGATCTGCTGATCCAGCACGCGCCCGGATCGTTGGACCGGGTCTATTTCGTGTCCGGCGGTTCCGAGGCGACCGAGGCCGCGATCAAGCTGGCGCGCCAGTACTTCCTTGAAATCGGGCAACCCGAGCGGTCTCGGGTTATCGCACGGCGGCAGAGCTATCATGGCAATACGCTGGGCGCGCTTTCAGCGGGCGGAAATGCATGGCGACGGGCTCAATTCGCACCAATGCTGATCGAGATGAGCCATATCGCGCCCTGCTACGAATACGCCGAAAAGCCCGAAGGCGAGAGCAGCTATGACTATGGCCAACGCGTGGCGAATGAGCTTGAGGTGGAGATCCTGCGGCTGGGCCCCGAGACCGTGATGGCGTTTATGGCGGAACCGGTGGTCGGGGCCACGTTGGGCGCCGTCCCCGCGGTCGAGGGGTATTACAAGCGGATCCGCGAAATCTGTGATCAATACGGCGTGTTGTTGATCCTCGACGAGGTCATGTGCGGCATGGGCCGGACCGGCCATCTGTTTGCCTGCGACCACGATGGGGTGGCGCCGGATATTCTTTGCATCGCCAAGGGCTTGGGGGCTGGATATCAACCCATCGGTGCCACGCTGTGCACCGATCGGATTTATGACGCCATCCGAAATGGCTCGGGTTTCTTCCAGCACGGCCATACCTATGTCGGACACCCGGTGGCCACGGCGGCAGCCCTGGCTGTTGTGACAGAACTTACCTCGCGCGATTTGCCGGCCCGTGCCCGCGACATGGGTGACAAACTGCAAACCAAACTCGAGGCGGCCTTTGGCCAGCATCCCAATGTCGGGGACATCCGTGGCCGCGGCCTGTTCCGGGGCATCGAACTGGTGGCTGATAGAGATCCGCGCGAACCGTTTGACCCGGCCCGGGGAGTGGCGGCCAAGATCAAGAAAGCCGCCGTCGAAGCGGGGTTGATCTGCTATCCGATGTCCGGAACACGCGACGGCAGGAGAGGCGACCATGTGCTTCTGGCCCCGCCATTCATCATCGAAGAGCCGCAGTTGGACGAACTGGTGGACAAGCTGTCGGTTGCGATTTCCAAAGCAATTTGACATGCCGTTCTGAATGTGACCCAAAAACAAAAAAGCTCCCTCGAACGAGGGAGCTTTGGTCACTCGGATCCAAGTGCCGTCACTTCTGGGGAAGCGGTCCGATCATCATGATCATCTGGCGGCCTTCCATCTTCGGCATGTTTTCGATCTTGCCGATTTCCTTGACGTCCTCCGCCACGCGCTCGAGCAGTTCGCGTCCCAGGTTCTGGTGCGCCATTTCCCGGCCGCGGAAGCGCAGGGTCACTTTGACCTTGTCGCCATTCTCGAGAAACTTGAAAACGTTCCGCATCTTGACGTCGTAATCATGCGTATCGGTGTTGGGCCGGAACTTGACCTCTTTCACCTCGATGATCTTCTGTTTCTTGCGGGCTTCGCTTTCGCGTTTCTGCTGCTCGTACTTGAACTTGCCAAAGTCCATGATCTTGCAGACCGGCGGATTCGCGTTGGGCGAGATCTCGACCAGATCAAGACCGGCATCGGCTGCCATCTGCATGGCCTTGGCGGGATGAACCACCCCGACATTCTCACCTTCGGCGCCGATCAGGCGAATTTCGGGGGCACGGATCTTTTCATTGACGCGCGGGCCGGTATCACGTTGTGGCGGCGCGTTGTGAGGTCTGCGGGCTATGGGTTCATTCCTTTGATAATTGCCGATTTCCGAGCCGGGAACTTAAACTGAGACGAAGGTTCTTTCAAGCGCCATATAGGTGCTATGACACGAAATTCGCACGTGTCGACGCGGTGCTCGGGCCGGCGGAACGGGCGTTCGCCGGCCCGGATCTCGGCTCAGCCGACAAAGGCTTTTTCGATCACGAATTCCTTGGGGTCCGAGTTCGCACCCTCGCGCAGGCCTAACTCTTCGAGAATGGCCTTGATGTCGTGGTTGAAGGCCAGGCTGCCGCAGACCATCGCTCGGTCGGTCTCGGGTTTGATGCCGCCTTCGATGCCCAGGTCCTTGAAGACAGTTCCGTCCTTCAGCAGGTCGGTGATCCGGCCCATCTTGGGGCTCTGTTCGCGGGTGGTGGTCGGGTAATAGCGGATCTTGTCGGCGAAACCTTCGCCGATCAGTTCGGCCAGCAACTCGTCCTTGCGGATGTTCTCGATTAGCTGGCGGCCATATTCCAGCTCCGCCACCTCGCGGCAGGTGTGGGTGATGATGACCTCGTCGTAGTCCTCATAGGTCTGCGGCTCGCGCAGCAGCGAGGCAAAGGGGGCAAACCCTGTTCCGGTGGCAAAGAACCACAGGCGCTTGCCCGGCAGCAGTGCATCATGCACCAGCGTACCCACGGGTTTGGGCCGCAGAATGATCTGATCGCCGGGCTGGATGTGCTGCAGTTTCGAGGTCAGCGGGCCGTCCTGCACCTTGATCGAATAGAATTCCAGTTCCTCGTCCCACGACGGCGACGCGATCGAATAGGCGCGCAGCAACGGTTTTCCGTTGTCGCCCAAAAGGCCGATCATAACGAATTCGCCCGAGCGGAAGCGCAGCGATTGCGGACGCGTGACCTTGAACGAAAACAGGCGGTCGGTCCAGTGTTTCACTTCCAGAACGGTCTGGGCGTCCGGCAGGACGGGGGCCTTCACGGCGGTTGCTTCGGTCACGGGCTTCATCTCTGTCATCGTTTCACTACCGGTCTGGTAAACCGGCATCTCCGTTTAAGCTTTGATCCAGGTCAGGAAAAGGGGGCAGATTGCCCCGATCGTTGCGTCAGCCGCGCAGGCGGGCCTGATAATCGTGGTCCTGCCAGTTGGCGCGGGCCAGCCATTGGTCCTCGGGCTGGCGGGCGGCAAGGTCTGCGTCAATCTCGACCTCGTCGAAGCCGCTGCGCCGGGCCATCGCGTATTGGTCGGCCAACACGTGTCCCTTCGCGCGCAGGCGGCCTTCATAGCCCTTCAGGCGCAGCGTACGGGCAATGGTAAAGCCTCGGCCATCGGCAAAGGACGGAAAGTCGACGCGCACCATGCGCGTGTTTCCAAGCCGTTCGAACAATTCGTCGGGGTCCGTATCCGAGGTGACGTCCAGTGCGATCACATCGTTTGCGGCATCCTCAAGGGTGACAAAGCCGTCGGTCCAGTCATCAGGGGCAAAGCCCTCGTCATTCACGATTACGTTCATGTTTTCTCTCCGCTGCGTACCATTTTGCCGTCGACGAAATGGATGCCGCATTCTTCCTTGTTCTGATCGCGCCAGCGTCCGGCGCGGGGATCTTCGCCATCCTTCACCGGCGAGGTGCAGGGCGCACAGCCGATCGAGGGATAGCCCTTTGCCACCAACGGATGCCGGGGCAGGCGGTTTTCTTCCATGTAGGCGCGCACGTCCTGAGGCGCCCAATGCGCCAGAGGGTTCACCTTGATCCGGCCGGTGCCGTCCTCGACCTCGAAGAACTCGAGCGTGGCGCGGGTGCCGGATTGGAACCGCTTGCGCCCGGTAATCCAGCCTTCATAGCCCGCCAAGGCCCGCTGCAAGGGGAAGGTCTTGCGCAGGTTGCAGCAGGCATCCATGTCGCGCAGCCGCAGTGCGCCATAGGGGTCTTCGCGCTGAATATCCTCGTCATCCGCGCGGATGATCTGGACGTTCTTCAAACCCAGACGCTCGCTGACTTCGTGCTGGTATTCCAGCGTCTCGGTAAACAGCATCATCGTGTCGATGAACAGGACAGGCGTGGCCTTGTCGACCACGGCAGCCATGTGCAGCAACACCACCGACTCGGCGCCGAAGCTTGAGACAAGCGCTAGGTTGCCTGCTTCCTCAAGCGCACCATGCATGACGTCATGTGCGCTGTGGTGGCGGAACCGGGCGTTCAGCGCCTCGACCTTTTCGGTCAGTTCGCGTCGTTCCCGGCCCAGTTCCGTCTGGATCAGGTCAAGCGGCATTGGCCCGCGCCTCGGGGTAGAGGGCCGCCTTGAACGGGGCCATTCCAACACGGCGGTAGGTTTCCAAAAAGGTCTCCTCGGCGCTTGCGCGCTGTTCCAGATAAGTTTCCACGATCCGTTCGACCGCGGGCACGATCTCGTCATAGGCAAAGCCCGGACCGGTGCGGTCGCCGATGGCGGCCGTTTCGGTGGCGTCTCCGCCCAGCGTGATCTGGTAGTTCTCGACGCCCGCGCGATCCAAGCCCAGGATGCCGATGTGACCCACGTGGTGATGTCCGCAGGCGTTGATGCAGCCCGAGATCTTGATCTTGAGGTGGCCGATGTCGTGCTCCAGCTTCAGCTCGTCGAACCGGGTCGCGATCTGCTGCGCCACCGGGATCGAGCGGGCCGTTGCCAGTGCGCAATAGTCCATGCCGGGGCAGGCGATGATGTCGCTGATCAGGCCGATATTCGCGGTGGCCAGGCCGTGCTCTTTCAGCTTGGCATGGATCGCGGGCAGGTCCGATTTGTGGACATGCGGCAGGATCACGTTCTGCTCGTGGCTGATGCGCAGCTCGTCATAGGCGTATTGCTCGGCCAGATCGGCCATCACGCGCATCTGCTCGGCGGTTGCGTCACCCGGCGTCTGGCCGTGTTTCTTGATCGAAATCGTGACGATCGCGTGATCCGCCTGCTTGTGCGGCGCGATGTTGGTGTCGATCCACGAGCGGAACACCGGGTCGTTCGAATAGGCGCTCTCGAATCCCGCGACCGAGCCTTCGCGGAAGGTGGGCGGGGCGAAATGCGCCTTGATTTGATCCAGCAGCGCCATGTCGGCGCCCTTGAACTGCGGGCGGACCTGCAGGAAGCGCTCGTTCACCTTGGCGCGGATCGCGTCGATACCGTGTTCATGCACGGTGATCTTGATGCGGGCCTTGTACTTGTTGTCCCGGCGGCCGATCTGGTTCCAGACCGAAACGGTGGCCTCCAGATAGGCCAGCAGGTCGTCGAAGGCCACGAAATCAGACAGCTCCTTGCCGATCATCGGCGTGCGGCCCAGACCGCCGCCGACCAGAACGCGGGCGCCCAGAACGCCGTCGCGCTCGACCAGTTGCAGGCCGATGTCATGGGCCTTGATCACGGCGCGGTCATGCTCGGACCCGGTGATGGCGATCTTGAACTTGCGCGGCATGAACTGAAATTCCGGGTGGTCGGTGGACCACTGGCGCAGCAGTTCGGCATAGGGGCGCGGATCGGCGATCTCATCCGCTGCGGCGCCGGCGAAATGGTCCGCGGTCACATTGCGGATGGTGTTGCCGCTGGTCTGGATCGCGTGCAGGCCGACCTCGGCCAGCGCGTCCAGCATGTCAGGCACGTCGCGCAGTTTCGGCCAGTTGTACTGGATGTTCTGGCGCGTGGTGAAGTGGCCGTAACCTTTGTCCCACTTCTCGGCCAGCAGGGCCAGTTGGCGCATCTGGGCGCTGTTGAGCGTGCCATAGGGGATGGCCACCCGCAGCATGTAGGCGTGCAGTTGCAGATACAGGCCGTTCATCAGGCGCAGGGGCTTGAACTCGTCCTCGGTCAGCGAGCCGTCGATGCGGCGTTCGACCTGAGCGCGGAACTGGGCGTTGCGCTCGGCCAGGAATGCTTTGTCAAACTCGGAGTAGCGGTACATCTTTGGCTGTCCTTTTTTGCAGCCCCGGATCCGGGGCCTTTTTACGGGGAGAGAGGGGCCTGAGGTCAGACCCGGGGCTGCGGGGAAGATTCCTGTTTGCCGTGGGCATAGTTGGACGGACCAGTCCGGCGGAAGTCTTCCCGAAAATGGGTGGGTTCAGGACCGTTTTCGCCTGCAACGACATCGGCAAGATAGGCACCTACGATCTTGTCGACTTGCTTCTGTGCATCCAGAAGACGCAGCTGAGCGTGCGCTTCGTCGGTGATCAGTTCGGCCTCGCGCAGATCGCGCGACCAACGGTCATCGGCGGTCAGATAGATCACGTCGCCTTCCAGCAGGTCATTTGCGGTAACGACTTTGGGGGTGAAAGCGCGGGCCATCAGGCAAGCTCCTTGTTGAATTCGGTGACGGCTTTGGCCGCGTCGCGCGGGGCCAGGCCATAGAATGTGAGTGCAGGACCGTCGAGGCCGGCAGCGGCGAGGTCTGCAGACAGTTGATCCAGCGTCGTGGCGACAACGCGCTGATCAGGTCGCGAGGCGTTTTCGACCAACGTGACCGGCGTGGCGCGATCGGCGCCGTGCATGATCAGGCGTCCTTGAATGAAGCGCGCGGATTTCTTGCCCATGTAGATGGCTGCAACAGACCCCGGTCGGGCCAGCGCAGCCCAGTCGTGATCGGCAAAGCCCTGCATGTCGTGCCCGGTCAGAAACCGGACCGAGGAGTTTCGGCCGCGTCGGGTCAAGCTTTGGCCAATTCCGGCCACCGCCGCCGAGGCAGCCGTAATGCCGGGAACGATCGTCCACGGGATACCGGCTGCGTCCAGTGCATCGATCTCTTCGTCCAGCCGGCCGAAAAGGGTCGCGTCACCGGATTTGAGGCGAACGACCCGTTGTCCCTTGAGCGCGTAGTCAACCAGCAATGCGTTGATGTCATCCTGCTTCCAGGACGGACCAAAGCCGGCCTTGCCCACGTCGACCAGCCGGGCGTTCTGGCCGGCCAGTTGCAAAACCTCTGGGCTGATCAGGCGATCATGCAAAACAACCTCGGCCCGCTGGAATGCGGACAGGGCCTTGAGAGTCAGCAATTCAGGATCACCGGGTCCCGCGCCGACGAAGTCGACCTGTCCCGTTTGTCCTTTTGTCTGCGTGGCCTTCATTGGGTAGCCCTGGCTGTTGTTTGACTTGGCCCTCAATATAGGAAATATTCCCGACCAGATGCCATATTGCCGAATAAATAAGGACAAGCGTTCTGAATTTCGCGGCAGGCGGAACAAGGGTTTTCATTCGGAAGGAAAATTGGAATGTCGGTTCGAATAGACGACACGGATCGGAAAATTCTGGCCGAGCTGCAGCGAGACGCCAGTCAATCGCTGGACGAAATCGCGGCCAAAGTGGGCAGTTCAAAGACACCCGTTTGGAATCGGATCCGCAAGATGAAAGGGGCCGGAATCATCGGTCAGCAGACCGTTCTGCTGGACGCAGAGGCGCTGGGTTTCGAGGCGACGTTCTTTGTTCTGATCCGAACCTCCGAGCATGAGGCGGATTGGCAACGCAAGTTCCTGCAGGCCCTGCGTGATCGTCCCGAAGTTCAAGAAGCGCACCGCCTGGCTGGCGACATCGACTACATTCTGAAAGTTCGGGTCAGGAACGCACGGGCCTACGATGCTTTTTACCAGGCACTGATCTCAGAAGTGCGCGTGCACAACGTCACCGCGCTGTTGTCGATGGAAGAAATCAAGTCGACCACCATGCTGCCCCTGAACGCCCTGGCCGACACCTGATCGGCGCTCAGGTTTGGACCATTAGTCGTGTCAGCCCGTGGAAGTGGTAGGTGTTCGCATATACCGGAGATTCGGCCAGTCGCAGGCCTGGACAGCGGTCAAAAAGAACCGGCAGAGCGATCCGCATTTCCAGCCGAGCCAGCGGGGCGCCGACGCAGAAATGCAAACCACCGCCAAAGCTCGCGTTGGCCTGAATGCTGCGGGTCGGGTCGAATTTGTCCGGGTCGGTCCAGACGTCCGGGTCACGGTTGGCGGCCCCAAGCATCAACGCCACCTGATCGCCGCGGGCAAACTGATTGCCAAAAACCTCGACGTCCTCATAGGCATAGCGCGTGAACATATGCAGCGGCGGGTCGAAGCGCAGGATCTCCTCGACCGTCATGTCGATTGTGTCCGGGCTCAGGGCATCAGGCGTGGTTCCGGACTCCAAAAGTGTTTTGACGCCGTTGCCCAGCGAATGAACGGTTGCCTCATGGCCGGCGTTCAACAATAGGATGCAGGTAGCGATCAACTCGTCGCGTGACAGTTTCTCGCCGTCTTCCTCTGCCGTGATCAAACGGGTGATCAGATCATCTTTCGGTTCGGATCGGCGGTGAGAGACGTAGTCGTTCAGAAATGCCGAGAACTCGGCGGCGGCCTGTGCTGCCTGATCTTCGGTCTCGCGGGCGCGACTGGCCTGATACATGGCGACCATGGCGTGGGACCACTGCAACAACTGCGGTGCCATGCTTTCGGGTACACCCAGCAACCGGCAGATCGTGATCACAGGAACCTGCGTGCAATAGGCATCCAGAGTGTCGAATGGAGCATCGGGGAACGCGTCGATCAGGTTGTGACACAGCCTTTCGATGTCCGGTGCGAGCGCTCCGATAGCCCGCGAGGTAAAGGCGCGCAGAACCAGAGCGCGAAGGCGGGTATGGCGCGGAGGTTCGGCTTCGAGTAGCGAATGCGCTTCGACCGTCAGCCACGGCGCAAGGTGATCGGGGCCTTTTGTGGCCATCTCTGGCGGTATTTCACGTCCGAAACGCCGATCGCGCAAGAGGGTCTGGACCGCCGCGTGAGACATCGCCGCGGGCATGTCGTAGTCCTGCCAGTACACCAAGTCACCGTGATCGCGCGCTGCCCGGTAGAAAGGGTAGGTGTTTTGAACAAATTCGGGCTCGGTCGGAGATTGGTGCACGGTCTTCATGCGGCGCAGACTTGCCATGCGGCGCTGTGAATGCAAGACCCTGTTTCATGCAAAGAGTTTGGGTCACGATTGGTTTCCTGTTCGCGGTCGCGCTGTTGTCGGCGGCCGTCTGGTCTTATGGGTACCGGCAGGCGCTCTCTCAGCTTAGCGAGAAAGCCGAGGCCGATCTGGAGTTGGCGTCGGATCGTCTGAGCACTCAGTTGCAGGTCTATCAGGAACTTGCGGTGCTGATGGCCGAGCACCCGACGCTGCGGGCGTTGGACACCGGCGACCGGCGACGGGCGGCGCAGGCGCTTCTGCTGGAGGTCGCGGACAAGACCTCGGCTGTGGATGTTCTTTATGCGGACAAGACCGGGCGCGTTCTGGCCGCTGCGCGGGACGTGGTGAATGGCAACATGGCCGACCAGCCCGCGTTTCAACGCGCGCTACACGGCGCTCTTGGCAGCTCGCACGGGGTTTTGCGCGACACTGGAAACCGGATCTATTCCTATGCGGCGCCTGCGTTTTCCGAAGATGGTCAGGTAACCGGAGCCCTGATGGTCATCGCGGATGTCGAAGACGTTGAAAGCACGTGGCGCGGCAGTACCGAGGCGGTGTTTTTTGTGGATCGTTCTGGCTCGGTCTTCATTTCCAACCGGTCCGAACTGCTGTTTTGGCAACGTCCGCCGGGGCAGATCGGCTTGCAGCCGGCTGATGGCAAGCCGGGCGCGTTTTCGTCTACACGCATGGGCCCGCACGAACTATGGTCGATCGGCTGGAGCCCGTACCTGCCGGATCGCGCCCTGCACTTGACCCGCGATCTGCCGGTGATCGGAATGACAGGCGAAGTCTTGATGGATGTGACGCCGGCACGACGTCTGGCCGGACTGCAGGCCGCCGCAGTCGCAGCGATCTGCCTTGCCTTTGGCGCGTTGCTGTTTCTGGCCACCGAACGGCGGCGCACTCTGGCCGAAGCCAATGCGGTGCTGGAGAGCCGGGTGGCACAGCGGACCCGCGCCTTGACGGCCGCAAACGTGGCTCTGCGCCGCGAGGTGGCCGAGCGGCAAGAGGCCGAAGCGGCGTTGAAACGCGCGCAGGACGATCTGGTACAGGCGGGCAAGCTGAGCGCGCTGGGGAAAATGTCGGCGGGCATCAGCCACGAATTGAATCAGCCGCTGATGGCCATCCGGCAATACGCCGACAACGGCACGGCCTTTCTGGCGCAGGGCAAGCCCGAAAAGGCCCGCGAAAACCTGGGGCGAATCTCGGACATGGCTGCCCGTATGGCACGCATTATCAAGAACTTGCGCGCTTTTGCCCGCAATGAGAGCGAGCCGATGGGCAAGGTCGATCTGGTTCAGGTGCTCAATACGGCCGTCGAACTGACTGACGGTCGGTTGCGCTCGGACGGGGTCACGTTGATCTGGCAGCCGCCCAATGCACCTGTCTTTGCCTGGGGTGGAGAGGTGCGGCTGGTGCAGGTCTTCGTCAATCTGATCACCAATGCCGCCGACGCGATGACAGGTCGCGAAACCCGAAGCCTGACGATCACGCTGACCCGTGGCGAGCGGTTGATGGTCGCGGTGCGCGATACCGGCCCGGGCATTCAGGATCCCGATCGCGTTTTTGAGCCATTCTATACGACCAAAACCGTTGGCTCATCCGAGGGAATGGGCCTTGGCCTTTCGATCTCATACGGTCTGGTCCAGAGTTTCGGAGGAGAGATACGCGGCGCGAACATGCCCGACGGAGCAGAATTCACCGTCGAGTTGGAACCATTTGAGAAGGAAGCCGCGGCATGATCCGAACGGTTCTATTGGTCGATGATGACGCCGCCGTGCGCGAGGCGCTGGCCCAGACTCTGGAACTTGCGGACTATTCCGTAATTCCCGCTGGATCGTTTGTGGCTGCCAAAGACCATATCCGGGAAGATTTCCCAGGTGTGATTGTCTCGGATATTCGGATGCCGGGACGGGATGGGTTTCATCTTCTGTCCTATGCCCGCGAGGTCGACTCGGAGTTGCCGGTCGTTCTGCTGACCGGCGAAGGCGACATACCGATGGCGGTGCAGGCTATGGGGCAGGGCGCGTTCGACTTTCTTGAGAAGCCCTGCGCCGCCGCCGATCTGCTTGCGGTTCTGAGCCGTGCATTTGCCGCGCGCAGTCAGGTATTGGACCACCGGGCAGCCAAGCGCGAACTGGAGAAGGGCGATCCTGCGGCCCGCTTGTTGTTCGGTTTGTCACCGCAGGCTGATGCCTTGCGGAACAGGGTGCGCAGCGTTGCCCCAACTCAGGCCGAAGTTCTGGTCACCGGACCGCCCGGCAGCGGCATTTCGAAAGTCGCCGAAGTCATCCATTTGATGTCACCCCGCGCGCAGGGGCCGTTCGTCAAGCGCCCGGCGTCAGGTCTGGGAGCGGATGCCCTGCAGGCGATATGCAAGGATGCGGCAGCCGGATCGTTGTTTCTGGATGAAGTCTCGGCCATGCCCGAGTCGACGCAATATGCGGCCCTGGAGATGATCGAAAACGGGCCCGGGGTCCGCATCATCGCCGGAACAACCGCGGATCTGGCCGAGATGGCGGCCGAGGGTCGGTTCAACGCAGATTTGTTCTATCGGTTGGACGTGATGCGGGTGCGCGTACCGTCTTTGGCCGAACGTCCCGAGGACATCCCGGTGATCTTTCGCCACTACGTCGCCCAAGCGGCCGAACAGGCCGGGATCGCGGTACCGGATGTCTCCTCCGAGCACTTGGCGTCATTGATGGCGCGGGACTGGCCCGGCAACGCGCGTTCGCTGATGTCGGCTGCGATGCGTTTTGTTCTGGGGATGCCCGAGGATGTTGCCGCCGCCGCCGATCTTGGGCTGAACGAACAGATGGCGCGCGTTGAGCGCTCGTTGCTGATTGCGGCCTTGGGTCGTCACAACGGAAGGGCTTCGGACGCGGCCAAGTCCCTGAAACTGCCGCGTAAGACGTTCTACGACAAATTGGCCCGCTACGGCATACGCCCTGAAGACTATCGGCGCTGACGCGGAACGATTCGCCCGATGATTCGATGTATGTGCGGTTTTTCGCACAGTGGCGCATTTGGGTGTGTGGTTTCCCGCACAAATGTCTGCGATAACAAAATACTCATTGCGGATGCTCTATTTAAGATATTGAAAAGAATTTAGAAAATCTGCCTGCAACCAGCCGTTCTCGAATTGTTGAACGGTGACCGTCGATTCGTTTCACTCTTGCGCATCCGGCATCCCCATGGATGTCAAAGGAAGTCTCTATGGAAGTCTGGGAGGAAAAGACAGATGAAATTCCTGGCAACAGCCGCCACCGCGCTTGCGCTTTCCGTTACCGCAACAGCGGGCTTCGCTGCCTGCGACGATGGCGAGATCGTCGTCAAGTTCGCGCATGTGACGAACACCGACAAACACCCCAAGGGCATCGCCGCATCGCTGCTCGAGCAGCGCGTGAACGACGAGATGAACGGCGTCATGTGCATGGAGGTCTATCCGAACTCGACCTTGTACAACGACGACAAGGTGCTCGAGGCGATGCTGCAGGGCGACGTGCAACTGGCCGCCCCGTCGCTGTCGAAGTTCGAGAAGTTCACCAAGCAGTTCCGTCTGTTCGACCTGCCGTTCATGTTCAAAAACATCGACGCGGTTGATGCGTTCCAGGCCTCGGCGGATGGCCAGGCCATGAAAGACAGCATGCAGCGCCGCGGCCTGCAGGGTCTGGCGTTCTGGCACAACGGCATGAAGCAGATGTCGGCGAACAAACCGCTGATCGATCCTTCGGACGCCAACGGCCTTAAATTCCGCGTTCAGTCTTCGGACGTGCTGGTTGCGCAAATGGAAGCCATCGGCGGAAGCCCGCAGAAAATGGCCTTCTCGGAAGTCTATGGTGCTCTGCAGCAGGGCGTTGTGGACGGTCAGGAGAACACTTGGTCGAACATCTACGGCAAGAAGTTCTTCGAAGTGCAGGATGGCACCACCGAAACCAACCACGGCATCATCGACTATCTGGTCGTGACTTCGGTCGACTGGCTGGACAGCCTCGATCCGGAAGTGCGCGAGCAGTTCCTGACGATCCTGGCCGAGGTGACCGAAGAGCGCAACAAAGAGGCGTTTGCCGTCAACGAAAAGGCCAAGCAGGCCATCATCGACGCGGGCGGCTCGATCCGCGAGCTGACACCCGAGCAGCGTCAGGCTTGGGTTGATGCGATGAAGCCGGTTTGGGACAAGTTCTCCGGTGACGTTGGTCAGGACAAGATCGACGCCGCTCAGGCGATCAACGCCGGGTTCTGATCCGACACGCAGGTGTGCTCCGACGGTCGCAAGCCCGCCGGAGCACATACCAAGCGGGCCCAATCGCGCCCGCCACCTCGATAAATCAACAAAAATGGGGACAGAAAGATGTCTGGTGCGAAAACCGGCCCCGGTGGGCTGGTCGACCGAATCGAAGAAACCCTGATCGCGTTGCTTCTTGGCCTGATGACGGCCGTGACCTTTGCCAACGTGATTGCGCGTTTCGTCTTCAACTCCAACATCCTTTGGGCGCTAGAGCTGACCGTATTCACCTTCGGATGGCTGGTATTGCTGGGGGCGTCCTACGCCGTCAAGAAACACGCGCATCTGGGTGTTGATGCCATCCTGAACATGCTGCCACCGGCACCGCGCAGGGTATTGGCACTGATCGCGGTGGGGTGCTGCCTCGTATTCTCTCTGCTGCTGTTGAAGGGGTCCTACGACTACTGGGCGGTCTTTGCCGACCTGCCTCCGACCTCTGGACGCTGGTTCCCCACGGGCTTTGATTTCGACGCTCGTAGTCAGAGCTTCTACGAGGTGGACGACATCCCCATGGTCGCGCCGCTTCGGTTCCTCGAAGACCTCATCAACTATGGCGAGTACTACGAGAAGCTGCCCAAGGTCGTGCCGTATTTCGTTCTGCCGCTGTCGATGTTGCTGCTGGTGATCCGCTTTGCCCAGGCAGGGCTGCAGATCCTGCGCGGTGAGGCCGACCGTATTGTCGCAAGCCACGAGGTTGAGGACGAGATCGAAGAAGTCCGGGCCCTTCAGGGAGAACACGACTGATGGATGTAGTACTACTTTTTGCCATGGTCGTGGGCCTGCTGTTGATCGGCGTTCCGATCGCAGTTGCCCTTGGGCTGAGCTCGACCCTGTTTCTGCTGATCTACTCGGACAGCTCGCTGGCTTCGGTTGCCGGGACCCTGTTCGAGGCGTTCGAGGGCCACTTTACCCTGCTGGCCATCCCGTTCTTTATCCTTGCATCGTCCTTCATGACGACCGGAGGGGTGGCGCGCCGGATCATTCGGTTCTCGATCGCTTGCGTTGGTCACCTGCCTGGCGGTCTGGCAATCGCGGGCGTGTTCGCATGTATGCTGTTCGCCGCGCTGTCAGGATCGTCTCCGGCCACCGTTGTTGCGATCGGTTCGATCGTGATCGCCGGTATGCGTCAGGTCGGCTATTCCAAGGAATTCGCAGCGGGCGTCATCTGTAACGCCGGTACGCTGGGTATCCTGATCCCGCCGTCGATCGTCATGGTTGTCTACGCGGCCGCGGTCGAAGTCTCGGTCGGCAGGATGTTCCTGGCCGGTGTCATTCCGGGTCTCATGGCCGGGTTCATGCTGATGGTCACAATCTATGTGATGGCCAAGGTCAAGAACCTGCCGAAAGGTGATTGGAAAGGCTGGGGCGAGATATTTGCGTCGGCACGCGAGGCCGGTTGGGGTCTGTTCCTGATCGTCATCATCCTTGGCGGCATCTATGGCGGTATCTTCACACCGACCGAAGCGGCGGCGGTCGCGGCTGTATACGCCTTCTTCATCGCCAGCTTCGTCTACAAGGACATGGGGCCACTCAGCACCCAGGATGGTGAGCAAAACCTCTCGCTTGTGAAAAAGCCGCTGGCGCTGATCACGGCCTTTTTCCACCCCGACACCAAACATACGCTGTTTGAGGCCGGCAAGCTGACGGTCACCCTGCTTTTCGTCATCGCCAACGCGCTGATCCTCAAGCATGTTCTGACCGATGAGCAGGTGCCGCAACACATTGCCGGCGCAATGCTGTCGGCGGGTCTGGGGCCGATCACTTTCCTGATCGTGGTCAACGTAATCCTTCTGATCGGCGGTCAGTTCATGGAGCCCTCGGGCCTGCTGGTCATCGTGGCGCCGCTGGTGTTTCCGATTGCCATCGAACTGGGCATCGACCCGATCCATCTGGGCATCATCATGGTGGTGAACATGGAAATCGGGATGATCACGCCTCCGGTCGGTCTGAACCTGTTCGTTACGTCGGGCGTCGCGGGAATGCCGATGATGGCCGTCGTGCGCGCAGCACTGCCGTTCCTGGCCGTTCTGTTCGTCTTCCTGATCATGATCACGTACATCCCGTGGCTGTCGACGGTGTTGCCAAACACCTTCATGGGCCCCGAGATCATTACGAACTAGACCGTCGCAATCGATCCGAACCGGGTAACCGGTTCGGGTCACTTTTTGCGCGGTCGGCCGGCATCTGCCAGGCCGCCTCGCTGGATGGCCGGGCTTGAACTCACCATCGGTTCTTCCCACATAGTGAACGAGGACGACCTCCCCACCATGGGTGATCATTCGGGACGACCCGAAGTTGATAGAGGTGTCCCCGATGTCCTGGATCTTTCTTCTTTTTGCCGGTTTGCTGGAAATCGTCTGGGCAGTTGCCATGAAGCAGTCTGCTGGATTCACGCGGCTCTGGCCGACCGTTGTCATGGGAGGCGCAATGGTCGGTTCGTTCGGTTTGCTGGCCCTGGCCATGCGCTCCTTGCCACTGGGAACCGCCTACGTGCTGTGGACGGGTATTGGCGCGGTCGGTGCGTTCCTGGTTGGTGTGATGTTTTTGGGCGAGGCACTGACCCCGCTGCGTGTCATCGCAGCGACACTGATCGTGTCCGGCATGGTCGCAATGAAACTTGCGTGACCGGCCCGTTGTTGACGCAGGCACCCGCGGTGGGCAGGCTGGAACCACCCTGATCACCGCAACCAACGAGTGCCGAAACATGCTGACCGATGATGACAAGCGCCTGATGCGCGTTGCCTACCAAGAAGCCAAAGCCGGTTTCGATGAGGGCGGTTGCCCGATCGGATCTGTACTGGCTCGGAACGGCACGATCATCTCGCAGGGCCGAAACCAAAGGGTTCAGCAGGGGGATCCGATCGCCCATGGCGAGATGGATGCACTGCGCAAGGCAGGCCGGCAGAAGACGTACCGAGATACCGTTCTGTATACCACCCTGTCTCCGTGCATGATGTGCGCCGGAACGATCGTTCAGTTCGGCATCCCACGCGTGGTCATCGGTGACACGGAAAACTTCGACGGCAACGAAGACTTCCTGCGCGATCATGGGGTCGAGGTTGTTTTGGCCGAAGACCCGGACTGCATTGCCCTGATGTGCAGGTTCGTGACCGAACAGCCTGAGCTTTGGGCCGAGGACATCGCGGACTGAGTGTGCGTGGACCGGTCAGGCCTGTTCCAGCGCTGAAATGATGCCCGAGAAATCGCGTGCCTTCAGGCTTGCACCGCCGACCAGCGCGCCGTCCACGTTTGACACTCCGAAAATCTCCGCCGCGTTGTCCGGCTTGACCGAACCGCCATAGAGCAAACGAACCGACCGGCCGACACCTTCGCCAAATCGCCGTTCAAGTCTGGCGCGAATGAAATCGTGGACTTCTCCGATTTCTTCCAAGGTGGGAACCTTGCCGGTGCCGATGGCCCAGATCGGTTCATAAGCCACGACGAGGTTCTCTCCGGTAGCAAGATCCGGGATCGATCCGGACAACTGTCCGCCAATGATATCGAGCGTATTGGCCGCTTCGCGCTGTTCAAGGCTTTCGCCGACGCAGATGATTGCGGTCAGGCCCGCGTTCATGGCTGCCCGGGCCTTGGCGCGGATATCGTCGTCTTTCTCGCCGTGGTCTTCTCGCCGTTCCGAATGCCCGACGATTACGCTGGTCGCGCCGGCGTCTTTCAGCATCTCGGCGCTCAGATCACCCGTATGGGCGCCCGAAACTTCGGCGTGGCAATCCTGTCCGCCGATGGCGACGCCCGAGCCTTGCACGGCTTGTGCGGCCCGGTGGATCAAAGTTGCCGGAGGGCAGATCAGAATATCGACTGTCGGAGAAGGGTGCGTCGCAGTCAGCGTGTCCAACTCGGAAAGAGCAGCCCCGGTTCCGTTCATTTTCCAGTTTCCGGCTGCCAGTCTGCGTCGCATAGCGGGGTCTCCGTGATCTTTCGTGCGTTTCTATCCAGTTAGCACCCGGATCAAGGTCTGACAATTGCGCTTGGGTGGCCGCGCGCTGGCGAGTCGCGCGACGGATCGATCTGGGTGGACTCAACCAGACGGCGCCGGCGGCAGTTCACCTGCCCACAAACGTTGCAGGCTTTAGGTGACTCAGCGCTGTTCGGCCAGGTTTTCGTCGAACTTGATCGACTCGCCGCAGCCACAGGCATCGACGACATTGGGATTCTTGAACTTGAACCCGGATTCCAGCAGCGAGACCTCGTAGTCGATCTCGGTTCCGAACAGAAACATCTGAGCCATCGGAGCGATCATGACCCGCGCCCCATCCTGTTCAACCACTTCGTCATGCGGATCCGGCTGATCGACATACTCCATGGTATATTCCATACCGGCGCAGCCACCTTTCTTGACGCCAATCCGCAGACCGGCATGGCCGCCCGACGTCATCAGGCGGAGGATCTGCTCTGCAGCTTTGGGCGTCATCGTCACGGCCTGTTTGCCGGGAATGCCGAACATCGTCGTCTCCATTTTCGCGCGTTATACCTAATCTAAGGCCCCGAGGGCCCGGGCTCAAGAGAGCGCAGAGCCACAAGTTTGCTCATCGCCGGTTTTGACCGTACCGTACGGGCAGAGGGCAGGGTTTGCCGATGAGATCGAATTGACAGCAGAACAAGGTGGGTTTCGATGATGTTGCGGATTTCAAATAAGATTGGCTTGTGCCGGCAGGTTGCGTTTCTGGCTCTTCTGGTGGCCGGCAGTGCCGTTCATGCAGCGGGCGATAACAAGCGGCACCCGGTGAATTGCTCGACCGCCGAAGGCGACCTGCGTGCAATTGCGGCGGAAAAGAAACACGCCGAGGATCAGCAGGCGGAAAGTGTGGTCGCGATCACGCCGGCCGGGGCGCTGCTTGGATTGATCTCTGGAACAGAACAGAAGCGGTTGCAGATGCTGTCGGGTGACTATGTCAAGAAGCTGGACGACCGCGCCGCCGAGATCAAAGCACAGTGCAACGTGAAGTGAGTGCACCTCAGCGAGTAAAATAGGGCCGCTCTCGGGCAAGAGCGGCCCAGTATTGCGGAGCCTCGGCAGGGGGGGCGGTAGACGCTCCAACGTGGTCGCCATTGACTGCTGGGGCGATATTTGAGTTGCCGAGTTCCTCTGACGGGTCCGACTGCGAAGCCCGCGTTGTACTTGTTACGCAGCAACGTAACGGTTCGACGACCGATCCGTGACAGCTGGGTTTCAGGTTTGTGACGTTTCCCGCGCGCTCAGCGCGGCAGGCGCTTACATAAAGCCAAGTTCCAGCCGGGCTTCGTCGGACATCATCTCCATTCCCCAGGGTGGTTCCCAGGTCAGTTCGACATCCACCTCCTTAACCCCGGCAACGGGCTCGATGGCCTCGACGATCCAGCCTGGCATATCACCGGCCACCGGGCAGCCCGGAGCGGTCAGGGTCATGATGACTTTGACTGCGTTGTCGCTGCTGATGTCGATCGTGTAGATCAGTCCAAGGTCATAGATATTGACCGGAATTTCAGGGTCATAGACAGTCCTGCAGGCCTCGACCACGGATTCGTACAGAGGGTGCTCAACGGTCGAAGGCGCAATCAGGGGCGTGCCTTCAAGCTGTTCGCTGGGGTGGGTCATGAATGCCTCGGGTTGTTACCTGAGCAATTATATAGGGAAAGCTAAAGGCAGCGTCCAGAGGGGGTAGGGCGCCCCGCTACAGGGCGCCGCACCGGTCAGTCGTTGATATCATGGTCAAACGTCCTGACTTGCCCATGTGGCAGCGCGAACATGCGCCGCAGAACTAGCCATGCGATCAACGACAAGGTGGCGAAGATCAAAAGCAGGACGGGCAGGTTCGGGGCCAAGCCGGGGATGACCAGAAGGATTCCGGTGATAGCCGCGCCGATAGCGAAGCCAAGGAAGATGAAACCTGGCAAGGCCACTTCCAGAATGCCCAGCGCCAGTGCGGCTGCCAGCCATACCCACCACGTCAGCCAGAACGGATCTGCCATCATTTGCCTCCCTTGAGCATTTTGAAGGCGTCGCCAAACGCTTCGAGCGCATTTGCGGGCACAACAATCGTCTGGCTGCCTCCGCTTTTGCCCATCGCATTCAATGCCTCAACTTGTTTCAGCGCAACTTGATATTGGGCGGCTTCGATCCCGTTGTCCTGGATGGCCTTTGCGACGACGCCGGTTGCGTAGGCTTCCGCGTCCGCCTGCACGCGGCGCGCCTTGGCGGCTTGTTCCGCCGCATACAGCTCGGCGTCGGCCTGCAGTTCGACCGCGCGTTTCTGGCCCTCGGCTTCGGTCACCTGCGCGCGACGGGCGCGTTCGGCATTCAACTGCTGCAGCATGGCGTCGCGGGTCGCCTGATCCAGGTTTACGTCCAGAATTTCGGCGCGGGTTACCTCGATCCCCCAGTCGTCAACCGCGGTTTCGACGCTTTCTTGAATGCGTTCAATCAGTTGCGCGCGATTTGACTGAACCTCGTCCAGGTCCATTTTGCCGATTTCGGCCCGCACGATACCAGCGACGGTCGTTGCGATGGCGCCGTCGACGTCCCGAATGCGGTAGACGGTCTTTTCAGGCTCGAGGATGCGGTAGAAGACCGAAGTATCGATCTGCACCAACACGTTGTCTTTGGTGATCGCGTCCTGCGTCGCATTGGGCAGCTGACGTTCCAGGATGGATATCTTGTGGCGCGCAACGTCCAGAAAAGGAACGATAAAGTTGATCCCGGGGCCCAGCACAGAGTGGAGGCGTCCGAACCGTTCGACCACGTATTTCTCGGATTGTGGAACGATCTTGATACCCTTGAGGATGATGACGACGACCAAGGCCGCCCCAAGCAGGTAGATGATGTTCGATGATAGCAGTCCGATGATCTGGTCTTCGGTCATTTCTGTCCTCATTTTTTGTGTACAATGGTATACACTTGGGGATTGAAGGGCTGAATTTCAACTCAGCTATGAAATGAACCGAACAGGATATCCATGCAAGGTAATTGGGACAAAGCACGGAGATTTCGGGTTGTGGCTGCTTTGCATCCGCCGTTGATTGCGCTATCGGGGCGAAATGAAACTGATTATAGACACAGACCCCGGCATCGACGATGCCATGGCGATCGCCTACGCCGCCGCCGCTCCGGAAATTGACCTTATTGGCCTGACTACGGTCTTTGGCAATACGCATGTCCAGCAGTCCAGCCGGAACGCGCGGTTTCTGGCTCACAAGCTTGGGTTGGACATACCTGTTGCGCAGGGCGCAGCGTTTCCATGGGAAGCTGATGCGCACACGCCCTCTCGGCACGTGCATGGGGATGAGGGTTTTGGCGATGTAACCGATGTGCCCGAGATCGGCGCGAACCACGACCTGAGCGCAGCCGAGTTTCTGGTCGAGATGGCCCGGCGCTACAAGAAGGACCTAACGGTGTGCGCGGTTGGGCCGCTGACCAACATTGCCAATGCGATGCGTCTGGATCCGGATTTCGCTCAGAGCATAGGCCAGTTGGTCATTATGGGCGGTGCAGTCTTCTGTCCTGGCAACATCACCGATCACGCCGAGGCGAATATCTATCACGATGCGAAAGCCGCAGACGAGGTGTTCGCTCAGCCCGCTCCGACGGTTCTGGTCGGCCTGGATGTGACCTTGAAAACGCTCTATCGCGCGGCTGATTTCGGGGAACTGGCGCGACGCGCGCCTGAAATCGGTGGATTTCTGAACGATATCTCTCAGTTCTATCTGAATTTCTACCGCGATGTTGCCGGGTTGGATGGCTGCGGTCTGCATGACTCGACCGCAGTCATCGCTTGTTCTCACCGTGCGATGTTCAAAATTCAAGAAACAGGTTTGAAAGTGGTAACCGAAGGGCCCGAGGTTGGGGCAACCCGGCCGGACCCGTCTCGCCCACCGTTGCAGGTGTGCTGTGACGTCGTCGGTCAGCAGGTGGTGGACCTGTTCACGCAAAGGGTTGCCAGCTTGCCCTGACGGGTTGCATTGGCCGGGCAGATCGGGCAAAGCCTGCCCGGTTCAGCGACCCGAGGCGATGACATGACCCAGCGTTTCTCATTCGAATTGAAGGCCACCGACGGTAAGGCCCGCACCGGTGTGATCCACACGCCGCGGGGCGAGGTGCGCACGCCGGCCTTCATGCCCGTGGGCACCGCCGCGACGGTCAAGGCGATGATGCCCGAAAGCGTGCGCGCCACCGGTGCCGACATCCTGCTGGGCAACACCTATCACCTGATGCTGCGGCCCACGGCCGAACGGATCGACCGCTTGGGCGGTCTGCACAAGTTCATGAACTGGGAGCGCCCGATCCTGACCGACTCGGGCGGGTTTCAGGTGATGTCCCTGGCGGGCTTGCGCAGGCTGACCGAGAAGGGGGTGACCTTCAAATCGCATGTCGACGGATCGAAGCACGAGCTGACACCCGAGCGGTCGATGGAGATCCAGCGCCTGCTGGGGTCGGACATCGTGATGTGTTTCGACGAATGCCCCGCCTTGCCCGCCGATCGCGACCGGATCGCCGAGTCGATGCGCCTGTCGATGCGGTGGGCCGAACGGTCCCGCGAGGCCTTTGGCGATCGGCCCGGCCATGCGCTTTTCGGGATCATGCAGGGCGGGTTGGAGCGCGACCTGCGCGAAGAAAGCGCCGAGGCGCTGAAGGCCATCGGGTTCGAGGGCTATGCCGTTGGCGGTCTGGCCGTTGGCGAGGGGCAGGAGGCCATGTTCGGCTGTCTTGATTATGCGCCTGATTTCCTACCGACCGATAAGCCGCGCTATCTGATGGGCGTGGGCAAGCCCGACGACATCGTGGGCGCCGTGGCGCGCGGGATCGACATGATGGATTGCGTGCTGCCGTCGCGCTCGGGACGGACGGGGCAGGTGTTCACCCGCCGCGGGGTCGTGAACATCAAGAACGCCCGCCACGCCGACGATCCGCGTCCGCTGGACGAACAGTGCCCGTGCCCAGCCTGCTCGAATTACTCGCGCGCCTACCTGCACCATGTATTCCGGGCCAACGAAATGATTTCGGGCATGCTGCTGACCTGGCACAATCTTCATTATTTCCAGGAGATCATGCAGGGCATGCGGGACGCCATCGCCGCCGGTGCATTCGAGGTCTGGCAGGCCGAGTTCCATGCGCAGCGGGCGCTGGGTGATATCGAGCCGCTCTAACGGGCGTGTTGGGCGACCCGAGCCAAAATCAGTGGATATGTTGTCGCGATGCCTTGCAGTCGGGGAAACCTCGGGCCATTCTGATTGGCACAGGTTAGGCGACGAGGTTGAAATGGGGCGGTCCGCGCCCCACCTTTATCGTCCGAGAAAGGAGATGGCCGACGGCTGCCTGAAACAGGGGTCAGTGCCATCTTGCCAATGATAAGGATAGAGCATGCAAGAGCCTCTTAATTCCTCATACCCCGTTCTGCCGCTGCGCGACATTGTCGTGTTTCCGCACATGATCGTCCCGCTGTTCGTGGGGCGTGAAAAGTCGGTGCGTGCGCTGGAAGAGGTGATGCAGGATGACAAGCAAATTCTGCTGTCCAGTCAAGTCGACCCTTCCGTCGACGACCCGACCCAGGACGGTATCTACCGCAGCGGCGTTCTGGCAAATGTCCTGCAGCTGCTCAAGCTGCCCGATGGCACGGTAAAAGTGCTGGTCGAAGGGCAGGCCCGCGTCAAGATTTCGGAGTTCATTGAGAATGAAGAATTCTTTGAGGCCCGCGCCGAATACCTGACCGAAATTCCCGGCGACGTTACGACGACGCAGGCGCTTTTGCGCACTGTCGCCGATGAGTTCGAGCGGTACGCCAAGGTTCGCAAGAACATCCCGGAAGAAGCCCTGACCGCTGTCAGTGAGACAACCGATCCGGCGAAACTGGCCGATTTGGTTTCGGGTCACCTTGGCATCGAGGTCGAACAGAAGCAGGACCTGCTGGAAACGCTCAGCATCAGCGAGCGTCTGGAAAAGGTCTATGGCCTGATGCAGGGCGAGATGTCGGTTCTTCAGGTCGAGAAGAAGATCAAGACCCGCGTCAAGTCGCAGATGGAGAAGACCCAGCGCGAATACTATCTGAATGAGCAGATGAAGGCCATTCAGAAGGAGCTGGGCGACGGCGAGGACGGCGCGAACGAGATCGCCGAACTGGAAGCCAAGATCGCCGAGACCAAGCTTTCGAAAGAAGCCCGCGAAAAGGCGGAAGGCGAGCTGAAAAAGCTCAAGAACATGTCGCCGATGTCGGCCGAAGCGACCGTGGTGCGCAACTATCTGGATTGGATCCTGTCGCTGCCTTGGGGCACCAAGTCTCGGGTCAAGAAAGACCTTGGCCGGGCGCAGCAGATCCTCGATGCCGATCACTATGGCCTCGAAAAGGTCAAGGAGCGGATCGTCGAGTATCTGGCGGTTCAGCAGCGCTCGAAGAAGTTGAAAGGCCCGATCATGTGCCTTGTCGGCCCTCCGGGCGTGGGCAAGACCTCGCTTGGGAAGTCGGTCGCCAAGGCCACGGGGCGCGAGTTCATCCGCATCTCGTTGGGTGGGGTGCGCGATGAATCCGAGATCCGCGGCCACCGCCGGACCTATATTGGCTCGATGCCCGGCAAGATCATCCAAGCGCTGAAAAAGGCGAAAACCACGAACCCGCTGATCTTGCTCGATGAAATCGACAAGATGGGGCAGGATTTCCGTGGTGATCCGGCTTCGGCCATGCTCGAGGTGCTGGACCCGGAACAGAACAGCACGTTCATGGACCACTATCTTGAGGTCGAATACGACCTGTCCAACGTGATGTTCCTGACCACGTCCAACAGCTACAACATGCCTGGGCCGCTTCTGGACCGGATGGAGATCATTCCGCTGGCCGGCTACACCGAGGACGAAAAGCGCGAGATCGCAAAGCAGCATCTGATCTCCAAGCAGGTGAAGAACCACGGGCTGACGGCCAAAGAGTTCGAACTGACCGATGAGGCGCTGACCGCGATCATCCGCACCTATACCCGCGAGGCCGGTGTGCGGAATCTTGAGCGCGAGATTGCCAAGGTGGCGCGCAAATCGTTGACCCGGATCATCAAGAACGAGACCGACCGGGTTGTCGTGACGGCTGAGAACCTGCACGAATTCCTGGGTGTGCCCAAGTTCCGTTACGGTTTGGCTGAACAGGATGATCAGGTCGGCGTTGTGACCGGTCTGGCCTGGACCTCGGTCGGTGGCGACCTGCTGCATATCGAGGCGTTGAAGCTGCCAGGCAAGGGTCGGATGAAGACCACAGGCAAGCTGGGCGATGTGATGAAGGAATCCATCGACGCGGCTTCGTCTTATGTGCGGTCGATTTCGCCTCAGATCGGGGTCAAACCGCCGCAGTTCGACAAGATCGACATCCACGTGCACGTGCCTGACGGCGCGACGCCCAAGGATGGACCCAGCGCCGGCCTGGCGATGGTGACTTCGATCGTGTCGGTTCTGACCGGTATCCCGGTCCGCAAGGACATCGCCATGACGGGCGAAGTTTCGCTGCGTGGCAACGCCATGCCGATCGGCGGGTTGAAGGAGAAACTGCTCGCGGCTCTGCGGGGTGGCATCAAGACGGTGCTTATTCCGGAAGAGAACGAGAAGGATTTGGCCGACATCCCCGAAAACGTGAAGGAAGGGCTGGAGATCATCCCGGTCAAGCACGTGTCCGAAGTTCTTGAGCGCGCCTTGGTGCGCAAACCTGAGCCGATCGAATGGGATGAGGCCGCCGAAGAAGCCGCAGCCGCAGCGGCCAAGGCTTCGGATAACAGCGGACCTTCAGCCACGGCGCACTGATCTGAAAACAACGAGAAGGGCGGGGAATAATCCCCGCCCTTTCTGATTCAAAGCCCGATTACAGGTTTTGATGGGTCCAGAACTTCTTCCTCGGCTATGTAGCGCTGGAATTTCTCAGGGGGCAGGGCGGACCGGACTGCGATCCAGAAAATGGTCGATGACAGCAGGGTGCACAACAAGATGTCCCACCCGAACGGGATCAGGTGCAGCGCGCCGTCTCCGAATTGACCAAGAAACGAGATCAACCCAAGTCCGGCCAGATAGGGCGCGAGCCACAAGGCCTGTTTGAGATCCATCTGTTCCAGGCGTCCCCGAAACCGCACCAAAAGCAGGAGCAGTCCGATCAGAAGGGTGATGCCCAGGCGCCAGACCGTATCCCAGCCGCTCCAGTAGACGATCAGAGTTGCAATCGCAAAGGCCAGCATTCCGACAAAACCAACCGCTGGAACGCGGATCGAGCGGGGCCTGTCTGGCAGTAGGCTGCGCAGGCATACAACGGCGATGGGGCCCACGGCGAAGGACAGGACGATCGCTGCCCCGTTCAGGGCGATCACTGTCTCAAAGGGAATGGTCAAAAGGAAAAGAGTGCCAATCACGAAGTTGAGCACCAGCGCCCAGATGGGCACGCCAAATGCCGACAGGTGTTGGATGCGCGCAGGCAGAAACCCGTTCTGCGACAGGGCCATCGCAATACGAGCGTTCGAACCGGTGGCCACGAGGGCGTTTCCGAACGGCCCGATCACCGAGCCGACGTTGAGGATGCTGATGAACCATAATATCCCGACGGACATTATGACCCCGTCCAAAGGGCCCTCTCCGGCAAAACTGAGCTTGGCCCAGCCCTGCGCCAGCATCTGAGGGTCGAGCGAGCCGATGAAAGCGATCTGGAGGCCCAGATAGATTGCCGCACACATGATGATCGACAATACAAGCGCCGCCGGAATGTCGAATTTCGGGTTTCGCACCTCGCCTGCCATGTCGACCACATGCCTGAACCCGATGAACGAAAAGATTACCCCACCTGTCGAAACGGCGGCCATTATTCCCTTGAGCCCATACGGTGCGAACCCCTCGGGCTGCGTGAAGTTCTCGGCATTGAAACGTGAAAGGATCAGCACCACGGACAACAGGATTGGAATGGCCACTTTTGCGCTTGTTATCATTGTGTTGACACGCGCAAAGAACTTTACGCCCAGCATGTTAATCACGACGAAGAACACCATGAATGCCAAGGCCACAGCCTGTCCGGGCGCGGTCAGGTCACCAGATGGCGCATGCAGCCAGCGTGCATAGGGTGCGAGGTAGGACAGCATTGCCTCGACCTCGATCGGAGCGGTCGTGTTGTACCCGATCCAGGCAGTCCAACCCATCGTCATGGCGACGATATTGCCGTGTGAAAACTGCGGGACCCGAGCGATCCCTCCGGGGATCGGCAACATGGCAGAGATTTCGGCGAATGTGATGGCCAGAATGAACATCGCGACGGCCCCGATTGCCCAGGACAAAACCGCCGCGGGGCCTGCGTGCTGAACGGCCAGAAGCGGCCCAAACAGCCAGCCTGAGCCAATGATTCCTCCGACAGATATGAATGTCAGACCCACCAGGCCGATGTCGCGCTTTAATTCGGCCATGCATGTCCCTGATTGCCATGCCGGTGCTGCACCGACCCGAACTCAAGGATAGACGCCGAGTCTCATCCGTTTCAAGCGTTGAAAAAGAGAGAGAATGGTGGGTGATAAGAGATTTGAACTCCTGACATCTTCGATGTGAACGAAGCGCTCTACCACTGAGCTAATCACCCGTAGGGCGGCGTCTTACAGTGCTTTTTATCCGGCTGCAAGAGGGGAGATGGCTGGAGTTCTTAACCTCTTCAGGCATGAGGATATCCTGCGCCAAGCTGTGAAATCGACACGGTCATTCTGAGGCGCCGGCTCGTGTTGCAGGTAGTCGTTCCTACGAAAAGGCCCCGGAAATCCGGGGCCTTGTCCATTCGAGAATCGCGCCGTTTCTAGAGGATGAAGTCGTCCGCTGTCAGGTCAAGGAGGCCATTCAAGCGGATGACCATCTCGGGCGATTTGTCCCCGTCGGTGTCGATGAAGACCAGGGTCCTGTCCGAAGCCGTTCCGCGAGAATCGATCTGCTTGTAGTAGATCTCACCTTCATCCGCAGTCGAGAACGGCGTCGTTCCGTTGAAGGTGAAAGCATCATCGCCATCCAAAACCGTGCTGGCGTCAATTCCGCTGAGGTCAATCTTGTCCACGCCGACTTCGAAATCGGTGATGACATCCGCCGAGCCTGCGGATTTTGAGCTGTCCTTTATCGTGTTGAACACGAAGGTATCGGCATCGTCGCCACCGGTCAGGAAGTCTTTTCCGGTTCCTCCGGCCAAGATATCTTGACCGGTGCCGCCCAGCAGTTTGTCGGATCCTGTTCCGCCTGTCAGAGCGTCATTTCCTTGACCGCCTTCCAGTGTGTCCCTTCCTTCCAGGCCGTTGAGTGTGTCGTTTCCATCATTACCCTGCAAGATGTTGGCTTTTTTGGACCCGGTTATCTGGTCAGCTTGAGCGGTCCCGGAAACGTTTTCGATGCGTTGCAAAGTGTCAACGCCGTACCCGGTGTCCTGCGCCTCGATATTCGACAGATCAACAGTGGCCGCCCCGGTGCCGAGGAAGCGAATCCAGTCGCTGCCACCACCTCCGTCCAGAACATCGTTTCCGTCCGCGTCCTGCGCAAGGATGTTGTCCTTGCCGCCGCCGCCGAGAACCGTATCGGCACCGGTGTCACCGGACAACGTATCGTGGCCACCGCCGCCGCTGAGTGTATCTTCGCCCTCGGCGCCGTAGATGGTGTCGGAACCACCGCGACCCTGCAGGACGTTGCCAACCTCGTTTCCGAGGATGGCGTCCCCACCGTTGCCGCCAATCGCGTTCTCGATGACGACAGAATTGGCGATTGTAAAACCGCCACGAACGCCTTCGGCGGATGATATCGCGCCTCCGGCGTCGTCCCCCTCGAGGTCGGCGTCGTTCAGGTTGATCGTCACTGAACGCCCGACTCCGGCGGCCGAAAGTGTGTCGATTCCGCCAGCATCCCAAATTGAGGTCCAGGCCGTTCCGACCTTGTTCGATCCTTTGATCTTGTACACGTCGTTTTCGGTGTTGTGCTGCTGGGTGCCGTAGATCGCCTGCAGTGCTGCGATGTCCAACGCCATTGGCGAGGCAGTGCCGCCGATATCGTAGTAATGCAGGGGGAACATTTCGGGGTAACCCGAATTGTAGGACATGATCGTATAGACGCCCTGATTTTGTCCGTCCGTCCCGAAGTCGTCAAAGGGTTGGGTAACCCCGGGAAAGACCGAGGAAGAACCGCCGTCATCATGGGGGTGAGCTAACCCCATGCCATGTAGAATTTCATGCAGTACAGTCGCGAAGCCTTCACCGCCCTTACGCAAAGCAGCTTTGCTCCACAAAACGGTATCGTACGCAAACAGGCCAAACAGCGCATCCAAACCGAGTGAGCCGGACAGCAGAGGCGTATCGCCCGGCACTTGGTGAAACCCGATCGAACCTCCCAGGGTGTCTTGGGTCACCAAGCCATAAGTCAGGTTCACCTGGTTGATGGTGCCATTGGGCGCGAGAAAGTTTGTCTCGGTGAACTCAATGGGGATAATCGTTTCGATCAGGTCGAATGCTGCCCGAATTGCCGCCTTCATGTACTTTGCAAACGGTTGATCCCCAAGGGTGCCGTCATCAAAAGAATAGGTAAGCGTTCCAGCCGGGCCTCCGATATTGGTGCTGAGATCCCAGGATGTCCCCCAGATCAATCCGTCTACGTAGGTAAGCCCGGTCGGGTTGGCGCCCGGACTGGTTGTATTGGCAATCGACATAGAAAATTATCGCCTTCTTTGGTGTTCAACAGGTTTCAATATTTTTGGGGCCTCTAGCAGCCCCCTGTTTGCTGCGCGCGATCATGGTGGAGGGTATCGGAAAGTACCATGGAGGAATTCCCGGCCTCTGAATTCTTTCAGGGACTCTTCTCGCGTTGATGTGCCAGAAAGTAAATAGTTCCCAGATGGTTGTGGCTCGATTGGGTCAAGACTTCGGCAAAACCGTGTCGTCAAGTAAACGTCGGGGCAGTGAATAAGTCGGGTCTACACAGCGAGTGGGCTTTCCCCTTCGGTTCGAGCAAGGCTCCTGCGGGCAAACCGAAAAGTAATCTTCGAATTCGACAGCCTATGCGGGAGCGCAGTCTGGCAACCGCTATCCAGCACGCTGGCCAGTGGAAAGTCCGGCGAGTGCCGGTTCACGCAACGGTGCGCGCCGGAGCTATTCAAAAGGAGCATGCCAAACGCGCTCGCGAACAAATTTTCCAGTTCCTGCAAAAAACTTGAAAACGCCGCTTGACGATGCCCGGGCGTGGCCATAATACACCCCAACGTTCAGCAATGAACGGGCAGCGGGCGGTTGTAGCTCAGTTGGTTAGAGTACCGGCCTGTCACGCCGGGGGTCGCGGGTTCGAGCCCCGTCAACCGCGCCATCGCTGCCAGCCTTTGATCCGGGCAAACGGATCGACATAGACCCTAATGCGCGGTTGTAGCTCAGTTGGTTAGAGTACCGGCCTGTCACGCCGGGGGTCGCGGGTTCGAGCCCCGTCAACCGCGCCACTTCTCCTCAAAAGTCGTTGCGTTCCCTGTGGACACAGGGTTGCTTTTCTGGACAATCGGTCCCGGCAGGTAGCACGCAGTCGGGGTTTTCGATGGTCAGCTTGAACCGCGTCGTCATGGTTCGTCAAAGCAAGAAATGGATAGGGAGTCTGGGACCCGAGGCGCTGGATTGCGCCGAAATATCGGGAAAATGGGGAACGCAGTTCGGGTTTCGCAGCCATACCCAGATCTGGCATCGTCAGCACGATATCTGCAAAGGCCCGCTGATGGATGAGCGTGGGGAGGTTCGACAATTCGATCTCATACTCGCCAATCAGGTCTGGGAACATCTTGACCGGCCCTATGAAGCCACTCTGAACGTGCTGGAAATGCTGCGGCCAGGAGGGTGGTTCTGGTTGGCCGTGCCGTTCTTCATCCCGTTCCATGCGGCTCCGCACGACTGTTCGCGTTGGTCGGCGCGGGGATTGCGCAACCTACTGATCGAATGCGGCTTTGATCCGGAAAGCATTAAGGCCGCGCAATGGGGCAACCGCCAGGCGGCTTTGCGCAACCTCGAGCAGGTGTGGCCGCCCGTCTATGACCCTGAAACCGACAGTCTGGAGAACGACCCGGATTTTCCGATCTGTGCCTGGGCCATGGCGCGAAAGAGCGAAGACGGGTGACCAAGGCGGAGAAAATCTGCTCGTTCACACTTTGTTCTAACTTTTCGGTTGGAGACTCAGCGTCGCTCGCCTATCTCTAGGACACTTGTGTGTTGGGGGCCTGAATGGCTGAGCTGAAGAATATCGAGGTGCGCGGCGCGCGCGAGCACAACCTGAAAAACATTGACGTGGACATTCCGCGCGATCAGCTGGTTGTCATCACGGGTCTGTCCGGGTCAGGAAAGTCGTCGCTGGCATTCGATACGATCTATGCCGAGGGTCAGCGCCGCTATGTCGAAAGCCTTTCGGCCTATGCGCGCCAGTTTCTGGACATGATGGAAAAGCCCGATGTGGATCACATTAGCGGCCTGTCCCCGGCGATCTCGATCGAGCAGAAGACCACGTCGAAAAACCCACGCTCGACCGTGGGAACGGTGACCGAGATCTATGACTATCTGCGCCTGCTGTTCGCGCGCGCAGGCACGCCCTACAGCCCTGCCACCGGTTTGCCGATCGAAGCCCAGCAGGTTCAGGACATGGTCGATCGGATCATGGCGATGGAGGAGGGCACCCGAGGCTATCTGCTGGCGCCCATCGTTCGCGACCGCAAGGGTGAGTACAAGAAAGAGTTTCTGGAACTGCGCAAGCAGGGGTTCCAGCGCGTCAAGGTCGATGGCCAGTTCTACGAACTGGACGAGCCGCCGACGCTGGACAAGAAGTTCCGCCATGACATCGACGTGGTTGTTGACCGGATCGTCGTGCGCGAGGGGATGGAGACCCGCCTGGCCGACAGCCTGCGCACCGCGCTGGACCTGGCCGATGGCATCGCGATACTGGAGACCGCCCCGCGCGAGGGCGAGCCCGAGCGCATCACGTTCTCCGAGAATTTTGCCTGTCCGGTCAGTGGGTTCACCATCCCCGAGATCGAGCCGCGCCTGTTTTCGTTCAACGCGCCCTTTGGGGCTTGCCCGGATTGCGATGGGCTGGGGGTCGAGCTGTTTTTCGATGAACGGCTTGTGGTGCCCGATCAGACCTTGAAACTGTATGACGGTGCGTTGGCCCCGTGGCGCAAGGGTAAGTCGCCGTATTTCCTGCAGACGATCGAAGCGATCGCGCGCCACTATGAGTTCGACAAGAACACGCCGTGGAAGGATCTTCCGGCGCATGTGCAGCAGGTGTTTCTGCATGGCTCGGGCGATGATGAAATCCAGTTCCGCTATGACGAAGGCGGACGGGTCTATCAGGTGACCCGCAGCTTTGAAGGCGTTATCCCGAACATGGAGCGCCGCTATCGCGAAACCGACAGCGCGTGGATCCGCGAGGAATTCGAACGGTATCAGAACAACCGTCCCTGCCACACTTGCGAGGGCTATCGCCTGCGCCCCGAGGCACTGGCGGTAAAGATTGCCGGGCTGCATGTTGGCCAGGTGGTCGAAATGTCGATCAAAGAGGCTCTGGCCTGGGTCGAGGACGCGCCGAACCATCTGAGCGCCCAGAAAAACGAGATTGCCCGCGCGATTCTGAAAGAGATCCGCGAGCGGTTGGGGTTTCTGAATAACGTTGGTTTGGAATACCTTACGCTGTCTCGTTCAAGTGGTACCCTGTCAGGCGGCGAAAGCCAGCGCATCCGGCTGGCCAGCCAGATCGGCTCGGGCCTGACCGGCGTGCTTTACGTGCTGGACGAACCCTCGATCGGCTTGCATCAGCGCGACAATGACCGCCTTTTGGGCACCCTGAAGAACCTGCGCGATCAGGGCAACACCGTGATCGTCGTCGAGCATGACGAGGAAGCCATCCGCGAAGCCGACTATGTGTTCGACATCGGCCCCGGTGCCGGCGTGCATGGCGGGCAGGTGGTCAGCCACGGCACGCCCGAGCAGATCGCGGCCGATGCGGCCTCGATTACAGGGCAGTATCTGTCGGGGGTTCGGGAAATTCCGGTGCCCGCCGAGCGGCGCAAGGGGAACAAGAAAAAGGTAACGGTTGTAAAGGCTTCGGGCAACAACCTCAAAGACGTGACGGCCGAGTTTCCGCTGGGCAAGTTCGTCTGCGTGACCGGGGTGTCGGGCGGCGGCAAGTCGACCCTGACGATCGAGACGCTGTTCAAGACCGCCTCGATGCGTCTGAATGGTGCGCGTCAGACGCCTGCGCCCTGCGAAACGATCAAGGGGCTGGAACATCTGGACAAGGTGATCGACATCGACCAGCGGCCCATCGGGCGCACGCCACGGTCGAACCCGGCCACATATACCGGCGCCTTCACCCCGATCCGCGACTGGTTCGCCGGTCTGCCCGAGGCGAAGGCGCGGGGCTACAAGCCCGGGCGGTTCAGTTTCAACGTCAAGGGCGGGCGCTGCGAGGCCTGTCAGGGCGACGGAGTCATCAAGATCGAGATGCATTTCCTGCCCGACGTCTATGTCACCTGCGAGACCTGCAAGGGCGCGCGTTACAACCGCGAGACGCTCGAGATCAAGTTCAAGGGCAAGTCCATCGCCGACGTGCTGGATATGACGGTCGAAGACGCGCAGGAGTTCTTCAAGGCCGTACCCTCGATCCGCGACAAGATGGATGCGCTGGCACGCGTGGGGCTGGGCTACATCAAGGTCGGCCAGCAGGCCACGACCCTGTCGGGCGGCGAGGCGCAGCGAGTCAAGCTTTCGAAAGAGCTGGCAAAACGTTCGACGGGCCGGACCCTGTACATTCTGGACGAGCCCACAACCGGCCTGCATTTCGAAGATGTGCGCAAGCTGTTGGAAGTGCTGCATGAACTGGTCGATCAGGGCAATACTGTCGTCGTGATCGAACACAATCTGGACGTGGTGAAAACCGCCGACTGGATCATCGACATCGGCCCTGAGGGTGGCGATGGCGGCGGCGAGATCGTTGCCGTGGGCGCCCCGGAAGAGGTCGCCGAGTGCGAGCGCAGCCACACCGGGCGATACCTCAAGCCGATGCTGAACCCCGAGCGCGTGGCGGCCGAATAGGGCGCCTGCGCGTCAGTACAGAATATCCGCCACCGCGCCGATAAGGTTCAGCACTTTGCGCGTATCGGGGTCGATTCTGTAGACGTAGTCGCCCGCGCGAACGTAGTTGCCGCCACGTTTCAGGCCATAGCGGTACGGATCGTCGATCCAGACATAGTCGCGATCAATCCGGTCTCCGACCTTGTACCAGTTCTTGGCCTGACCGGGCGGGACGCAGGGCACGGCCTTCTTGGCCAACCCGGGCGGGCAATTGGCAACGGATTTTGCGCCCTTCTGCGGGGCCACACGTTCGACCGAGAACGTGTCCTTGGTCTTTCCTTTGCCTTTGCTGTTGTCAGCCAGTGTCGCGACCGGGGTCAGTGACAGGCCGGCAAGCAGTGCAATATGCATAAGTGTCTTCATGGGCGGTTCCCCTCGGTTCGTCGCGCCGTCATGCCGCGTTTCCCGATATTTTGGAATGACCGCCCGAAGTGCAAGCCCTGGGCGGCGAAATGCCGCCCAAGCTCAACTGCGGCCGCGCTTTTCGAACCGGGGCAGCACGGCCGAGAAATCCATTCCCTTGCCGTCTTCGGCTTCGACGAACTGTTCGTAAAGCGCAGTGGCGATCTGGCCCATCGGCGTGTCGGCGTCGGCGCTTTCGGCGGCCTGCTGGCTGAGCCGCAGGTCTTTGAGCATCAGCTCGGCGGCGAAACCGGGCTTGTAGTCGTTGTCGGCAGGCGACTGCGGCCCGACACCGGGGGCCGGGCAATAGGCGTTCATGCTCCAGCTGTAGCCCGACGAGGTGCTGACCACGTCGAACATCTTCTGCCTGTCCAGGCCCAGCTTGTCGGCCAGGGCAAAAGCCTCGCAGGTGGCGATCATGGTGACACCCAGGATCATGTTGTTGCAGATCTTGGCGGCCTGACCGGCGCCCGCCGTGCCGCAATGCACCGCCTTCTGGCCCATGATGTCGAACAGCGGGGCCGCCTTGGCAAAGGCCGCGTCCGAGCCGCCGGCCATGAAGGTCAGCGTGCCGGCGGCCGCGCCGCCGATTCCGCCCGAAACGGGCGCGTCCACAGCCAGAAGCCCGGCCTGTTCGGCCTGCTCCGCCACGGCGCGGGCGCTATCTACGTCGACGGTCGAGCAGTCGATGAACACCGCGCCTTTCTCCATGTGTGGAATGATCTGATCGGCCACCGCGCGCAGGATGTCGCCATTGGGCAGCATGGTGATGACCGCTTCGGCCCCGCGGACCGCATCAGGGGCCGTTTCGGCCTTGGTCACGCCCTCGACCGACACGCCCGCGGTGTCGAACCCGGTCACGTCGTGACCGGCCTTGGCCAGATTGGCCGCCATCGGCGCGCCCATGTTGCCCAGGCCAATGAATCCGATCTTCATGTTTCACTCCTCCTCGAATGTCAGCGTGTCCGCGCCCATCGGCATCAGCATCCGTGATACCGCTGTGGCCGGTACGTTCATGTCCGCAAACTGCCATCTCGGGTTGCGGTCCTTGTCGATGATCTGCGCCCGGATACCTTCCAGAAAATCGCCGTGCTCCATCGACCGGAAGGTAAAGCGGTATTCCAGCTCCAGCGCCTTGCGCATGGTCAGGGCGGGTCCGCGCAGGCGGTGCAGCATCTCAATCGCGCAGGCCATCGACAGCGGCGAATTGCGGCCCATCGCCTCAAGCGCGCCGCGGGTGAATTCGGTGTCGCCATTGCGCAGGTCGGTCAGCACGTCGCCCAGAGTTTCACCACCGAAGAAACGGTCAATCTCGTCCTGCGGTAGGGTGCGGTCCGGGGCAGGGGCGGCGTGTTCGGCCAGCAAATCTGCATTGCCCGAGGCCTCGAGCATCTCGATCATGTCGGGCCATTGGTCCTGCGGGATGAAGTGGTCGGCGAACCCGGCATAGATCGCGTCGCCCGGACCCATGCGCGCGCCGGTGACGCCCAGATATTCGCCCAACCGCCCCGGCGCCAGCGCCAACAGAAGCGACCCGCCCACATCCGGCACCAGCCCGATCGAGCATTCGGGCATCGCGATCTTCGAGCTTTCGCCGACGATCCGGTGCGTCCCGTGACAGCCGATGCCCACGCCGCCGCCCATGGTAAAGCCTTGCAGGAAGCTGACCACCGGCTTGGGATATTCGAAGATCATCGCGTTCAGACGGTATTCATCGCGCCAGAACTTCTGCCCATAGGCATAGTCGCCCTTGGTGCCCGTTGCGTACAACTCGGCGATGTCTCCGCCCGCGCAAAAGGCCTTGTCGCCCTCGGCATCAAGGATGACCAGATCGACCTCGTCATCCTCGCGCCAATTGCGCAGGGCGGTGTAGATGGCCATGCACATCTCGTAGCTCAGCGCATTCAGCGCCTTGGGCCGGGTCAGGGTGATCCGGCCGGCGCGGCCCGTGGTGCGAATGTCGATATCGGACATGAAAACCTCAGCGATGGGCGAGCAGTTGGCGGGCGACGATCACGCGCATGATCTCGTTCGTGCCTTCCAGAATTTGATGCACCCGCAGATCGCGCACAAGCTTTTCGATGCCGTAATCGGCCAAATAGCCGTAGCCGCCATGCAACTGCAGGCACTGATCGACCACTTTCGATCCTGTCTCGGTCACGAATTTCTTGGCCATCGCGCAGAACTTGGTGGCGTCGGGCGCGCCCTGATCCAGCTTCCAGGCCGCCTGACGCAGGAAGGTGCGGGCGGCCTGCAGCTCGATCTCCATGTCGGCCAGCCGGAATTGCAGGGCCTGGAACTGGTCGATGGTCTGGCCGAAGGCCTTGCGTTCGGACATGTACTGCAGCGTCATGTCCAGCCCCGCCTGTGCCGCGCCCAGCGAGCATGAGGCGATGTTCAGGCGCCCGCCGTCCAAGCCCATCATCGCGTATTTGAACCCGTCGCCCTCGGTCCCCACGAGGTTTTCGGCCGGGATCTTGCAGTCGTCGAACTGGACCTGCGCGGTGGGCTGGCTTTTCCAGCCCATCTTTTGTTCCAGCGCCCCAAAGCTGAGGCCCGGTGTGCCGTCCTCAACATAAACCGTCGAGATTCCCTTGGGTCCGTCGCCGCCTGTGCGCACCATGCAGACATAGGCATCGGAATAGCCGCCGCCCGAGATGAAGGCCTTGGTGCCGTTCAGCGTATAACCGTCGTTGGTGCGCTCGGCCCGTGTCTTGAGCGCCGCCGCGTCCGAGCCCGAGCCCGGTTCGGTCAGGCAATAGCTGAGCACCGTGTTCAGGCTGAGAACGTCGGGCATGATGCGCGATTTCAATTCATCGCTTGCAAAGCTGTCCAGCATCTTGGCGCACATGTTGTGGATCGACAGAAAGGCCGCGACCGAGGGGCAGGCCATCGACAGCGCCTCGAACACCAGCGTGGCGTCCAGACGGGTCAGGCCCGAACCGCCGCTTTCCTCGGACACATAGAGCCCGCCAAAGCCCAGTTCGCCGACTTTGGGCCACAGATCCTTGGGTATGGTGCCCTCGGCCTCCCACTGGCGGGCGAAAGGTGCGATCTGTTCTTGCCCGAACGCGTAGGCCATATCGAAAATGGCCGTCTGTTCCTCGGTCAGCGCGAAATCCATGGCCGGTCTCCCCCTTGTGGCGACGTGAATTGAACGACTGTTTATTTATTGCGCAATCCTTACAGAAATTTTTCACGCTGAGCAAACCCCGTGATGCACATGCGCCGGATTTGGGTGATTGCCAAAAGGCGGTTATGCTGAGCCATTCGTTTTATTGATTGATCGGAGTTGTGGATGTCGAATTACAAGATGGCCGTGGTTGCGATACACGGAATGGGCAGCCAGTCGGTCGGACCGAACCAGCCGTCCTCGGTGCCGACGTTTTCGAGCGACTTGCACGATCGGGTGGGGCGGCAGTTGGGGCAGGACATGAGCAAAGTTGCCTGGCACGAGGTGATCTGGGCGCAAATCCTGCAGGGCCGGCAGATGGACTATCTGAACAGCATAAGCCCCTATACGGGCTATGACCGAACGCGCCGTTTCGTTGTGTGTAACCTGTCTGACGCGGCATCCTATCGCCCGACCCCCGACGGCAGCGACAAAACCTATGCCGCGATCCATGAACGAGTTGCGCAGGTAATACGCATCGTCCGGTTTCAGATCGGCGAGCGCGCGCCCATCCTGATCGTCGCTCATTCCTTGGGTGGGCACATTATGTCGAACTACATCTATGACCTTCAGCGCCATCTGCGCCACGGTGGATTGCCGCAGCATGGCGTTCCGGTGGAGGACATGCAGACAGTAGTCGGGATGGTCACGTTTGGCTGCAACATCCCGATCTTTCTGTTCGCCTATCCCGAACAGGACATCACGCCGATCCAACGCCCCAACCAGGAATTGCCACTGACCCTGCAATTCCATAACTGGTGGCAGAACTATTATGACAAGCACGACGTTCTTGGCTTTCCCCTTGGACCGATCGCGCCCAGCTATGGGCAGCTTGTCGGGACGGGTGAGATCACCGATCAGGCTATTCGGGTCGGGAATATCTTCACCGGATGGAATCCGTTTTCGCACAATGGGTATTGGAAAGCCCGCAGCCTGTACGAGCCCGTGGCCGACCGGATCAGACAGATCCTGAATGCGGTATGAGAGTCACAGATCAGCGTGGAATTCGTCAATCAGGTGTCGGACCACGGCCTGGCCTGGATCGTCGCCATTGGCCAGCGCTTCGGCGTGAACGCGACGCTGCCGCGTGGCTGAGGTACCGCTCTCGGCAATCTGACGCAAACGGGCCAACTCGGCCATGGTGCCCAATGCTTCGGCATCTTCGGCCAGCATGCCCATCAACTCGCCCATCAGGTCGGGCATCGGTTTGATCGAGCGGTCTCCGAAATCGATCAGACCTTCGCCCACGCCGTAGCGCTGCGCGCGCCAACGGTTTTCGCCGATCAGGAACCGATCATATTGCCGCCAGCGCAGGTTGCGGTCTTTCAGGCGGCAGAGCATTCGGGTCAGTGCCTGCACCATGGCCGCCAGCGACAGCGCGTGTTCCATGCGAGGCTGCACATCCATGATCCGCGTCTCGAGCGTCGGATAGCTGTGCGACGGTCGAAGGTCCCACCAGATCTTCGAGGTATCCTCGATTACGCCCAATTCGACCAGGACACCGGTGGTGCGCTCGTATTCGGACCAACTGCCAAAAACAGGGGGCAGCCCGGTGCGGGGCAGGTTGTCGAACACCGTCAGGCGATACGAGGACAACCCGGTATCCTGTCCGTTCCAGAAGGGTGATGAGGTTGAAAGCGCCAGGAGGTGGGGCAGAAAATAACACAGTTGCGGCAGGATATCGGCGCGCTGAGCGGGGTCGTCTACACCGACATGCACATGCATCCCGCAGATTAGCATGCGCCGGGCGACACCCCCCAGCGCGTGTTGCAGGTTGTCATACCGCTCTTTTCGCGTGTGGTGCTGGTCTTTCCAATCCGCAAACGGGTGGCAGGATACAGCGATGGGCGACAGGTTGTGCTCGGCAGCGCGCTTGGCGACACAGGACCTCAGCCGCCTGAGGTCCTCACGTGCGGACTTGACCGTCGTATGCGGGCGGGTCCCAACCTCGATCTGGCATTGCAGGAATTCCGGGCTGACCTGGCCTTCAAAATCCGCCTGGCAGGCCTGCATCAATGCCTCGGGCGCCTGAGCCAGCTGCAAGCTGTCGCGATCGACAAGCAGGTATTCCTCTTCGATGCCGATCGTGAAATCCTGCTGCATGTGCGGGCCTCCCGTTTCCTTTTGGGATCAGTGAATACGGAATCCGCTCTTTTGCCAAGGCTTTGGCGCCATCGACCTTGCGCTGACCCGTGTGCCAAAGGTAAGCACCGCAGAAGCCAGACAGATAATCGGAGCCGTGTGTCGTGAAACCCAGGAAATTCCCGAAGCTCAATGCATTCTTGGACAGGTTTGGCACACGGTTGATCGACAAGGCCCCCGAGCGGGATGAGCGGGCACGGCTTGAAGCATTCGAGCGGGCAGGCGGCCTGACCCGACCGGCCTATGCCCTGTCACCCGGGATGGAAGGGTTCGATATTGCCGAACTGGTCTCCGAGTATGCGGTCCATGCGGAATCCCTGGCTGCTTTGAAGGATCCTGAGCGGAACCAGACCGGCTACCGGATCGGCAACGGGTACTACGACAGTCCGGACGCCGACGCCCTGTACTTGATGATCCGGCGGTTCAAGCCGAAACGCGTCGTCGAGGTCGGATGTGGAAACTCCACCCGAGTGACCCGGCAAGCCGTGCTAGACGGCAGCTTGGAAACGCGGATCACGGCGATCGACCCGTATCCGCGCGCAGACATCGCGCATGTTGTTGATCAGTTCGAACAGAAACGACTGGAAGAGGTCGACGCATCCTTGTTCGATCAGCTCGAGGCCGGAGACGTTCTGTTCATCGACTCGAGCCATGTCGTGCGCATGAGCAATGACGTAGCGCATCTGTTCTGCCGCATCATCCCGAACCTGAAACCCGGCGTCGTGATCCATGCCCACGATGTTTTTTTGCCCTATGAATACCCCAAGCGGTTTTTCTATGACTGCCCGGGTTGGGGCGAGCAGTACATGCTGCACGCGTTGCTGCAATCTGGTTCGTTTTCAATGCTTTGGCCCGGCTACTACCTTCAGCAAGCGCGTCCCGATGCCGTCGAAGCCTTGCCCTTTTTGACTGAAGGCCGAGCGCAGAGTATCTGGGTTCAGAAGCGGTAAAGCAGATTTTTTCGTGATCCGCTTTTCGAAAGCGCGCGTACCCCTTTCCATATCACGCTGGAGAGGAGACTAAACATGTTCCGTCGTACATTCATGGGTGCCGCAGCCGCCGTCGCACTCGCACTGCCGATGAAAGCCCAAGCCGCAGACATCGTGGACACCGCAGTTTCGGCCGGGTCGTTCAACACGCTGGTTGCCGCTGTTCAGGCCGCCGGTCTGGTGGACACGCTGAAGGGCAAAGGCCCCTTCACGGTGTTCGCGCCCACCGATGAAGCGTTCGCCGCTCTGCCCGAGGGCACTGTCGAGACGCTGCTGATGCCCGAAAACAAGGATCAGTTGGTCGCCATCCTGACCTATCACGTTGTGCCGGCCAAAGTTATGTCGGGTGACATTGCAGGCAAGCGGGCGAAGGTCCTGACCGTTCAGGGCGAACGTCTGAGCGTCAATGCCAAGAACGGCGTCAAGGTCGACGGAGCGAATGTCGTTCAGGCCGACATCGAGGCAAGCAACGGCGTCATCCACGTCGTCGACACCGTTCTGATCCCCGAGTAATCAAGACACTCGCCACATAATCAAAGCCCCGGTCGATCGGCCGGGGCTTTGTCGTTTCAAAGCAGTCTGACTTTTGTTCCGATCTGGACCAGAGGATACAGTTCCTCGACATGCTGGTTGTACAACCCGATGCACCCGGATGAACTTTGGCGTCCGATCTTGCGGGTGTCATGTGTGCCATGCACCAGGTAAGCCGGCCAGGACAGGTACATGGCGCGGGTGCCAAGTGGGTTGCCCGGATCTCCACCTTCCATGCGGACCGGCAGGTTGGGATCGCGCTCGCGCATCGATGCGGTCGGCGTCCAGCTGGGATTTTCCGCTTTGCGCACGACTTCGGTGTAGCCGCGTTTGGTCAGCTCTTCGCTCATGGGAACCGAGCTGGGGTACAGTTTGTAGGTACCGTCAGGACCCCAGTAATGCACCGCCCGGCTGGTTATGTCAGCCAGCAAGCAGCCCGCGCCCAGTTCATCGAAGTGATCCTGCCAGTCCTGCTTGGAAAAGGACGATACGTTGCGGCGAACGGGAAGCTGAGTGCTGATCGCCTCCTCGCTTTGAGGGAAGGCGTCCTGGCTCTGCGCCCGCAACAAAGTCGGCGACGCCAATACGGATGCTACCCCCAAAAGGGCCGAGCGGCGGGAAATTCTGGTTGTCACGATGGCCTCCTGGCGACTGACTGCTCGAATTTTCGGCCAATTTATGCCGGGCAGAGAGGTGAAGCCAGAGGTCGGTGCTGAAATTCTCGTGAACGCAGTCCGGCTTGCGCAGTTTTTTGCCAAGCAGAAGCTGCACAAGGTGACGGTTGGCGGACTGGGTTTGCCTGCGGGCAAAAAGGCCGCCCCAATTTTGGGCGGCCTTTGATCTTTAAGTCAGGGTGTTAGTCCATCGCTTTGAAGTTGAACTCGCCACCTTCCTTGATGCCCGATGGCCAGCGCGACGTCACGGTCTTGGTGCGAGTGTAGAACTTGAAGCTGTCGGGGCCGTGCTGGTTCAGGTCTCCGAACATGGATTTCTTCCAGCCGCCGAAGGTGTGATAGGCCAGCGGTACCGGGATCGGGACGTTGATACCAACCATGCCGATATTGACCCGGCTGGCGAAATCACGGGCGGTGTCGCCGTCGCGGGTGAAGATCGCGGTGCCGTTGCCGTATTCATGGTCCATCGCCAGCTTAAGCGCCTCTTCGTAGGATCCGGCGCGGACGGTGGACAGAACGGGGCCGAAGATCTCCTGCTTGTAGATGTCCATGTCGGGGGTGACATGGTCGAACAGGTGGGGGCCGACAAAGAAACCGTCTTCATAGCCCTGCAGTTTGAAATCGCGGTTGTCGACCACCAGCTTCGCGCCCTGTTCCACGCCCGAGTTGATCAGGCCCAAGATGCGTTCCTTGGCGGCGGCGGTCACGACTGGCCCCATGTCGACGTCGTCGCCGGCGGTATAGGGACCGACTTTAAGCTTCTCGATGCGCGGCACCAGCTTCTCGATCAGCGCGTCAGCGGTTTCCTCGCCCACCGGAACGGCCACCGAAACGGCCATGCAGCGTTCACCGGCGGCGCCGAAACCGGCGCCCACCAGTGCGTCGGCGGCCTGATCTAGGTCGGCGTCGGGCATGACGATCATGTGGTTCTTGGCCCCGCCAAAACACTGGGCGCGTTTGCCGTTCGCCGTGGCGCGCGAATAGATGTACTGCGCGATGGGGGTCGAGCCGACGAAGGACACACCCTGAATGATCTCGCTGTCCAGCAGGGTGTCCACGGCTTCTTTGTCGCCGTTGACGACTTGGAACACACCTTTGGGCAGACCGGCCTCGACGAACAGTTCGGCCAGCATCAGCGGTACCGATGGGTCACGTTCCGAGGGCTTCAGCACCACCGCGTTGCCGCAGGCCAGAGCAGGGCCGACATGCCACAGGGGCATCATGGCCGGGAAGTTGAACGGCATGATGGCGGCGACAACGCCCAGCGGCTGGCGCATGGAATACATGTCGATGCCGGGGCCGGCGCTGTCGGTGAACTCACCCTTCAGCATCTGCGGGGCGCCGATGCAGTATTCGATCACCTCGAGCCCGCGCTGCAGGTCGCCTTTGGCGTCGGGCAGGGTCTTGCCGTGCTCGCGGCTCAGCGCTTCGGCCAGCTTGTCCATGTCGCGATGCATCAGGTGGACCATCTGCATCATCACGCGGGCGCGCTTTTGCGGGTTGGTTGCGCCCCATGCGGGCTGCGCTGCAGCGGCGTGTTCGATTGCTGCCGTCGTCTCGGCAGCGCTGGCCATCGGGCATTTGTACTGAACCTCGCCCGTGGCGGGGTTGTAGACGTCGTCAAATCGACCGGATGTGCCGGGCGTGTATTCGCCGTTGATGAAATGGGTCAGGTCTTGCATCGCAAACTCCTCCGCTGAATTTGCGCGCAGCATAGGCTTGCATAAATCTCATGAACAGAGGCAATATCCCAAAAGAGTTTTGCAAAAATGCAGGGGTGGGGATGGATCCGAACTGGGATGACATGCGCGTATTCCTGGCGGTTGCGCGCGAGGAAAGCCTGTCTTCGGCGGGGCGGTTATTGAAGATCGACCCGGCGACAGTGGGGCGGCGGGTTTCCCGGTTGGAAACAGCACTGAAAGCGCCGCTTTTCACGAAGTCGCCGCAGGGCTACGTGCTGACCTCGGCCGGAGAGCGACTGTTCGAGCACGCTCAAGGCGCCGAAGAGGCGATGCGCGCAGCGGCTGGCGCGATGGAGGGCGCGACCAAGTCGCTGAGTGGTCAAATCCGGATTGGTGCTCCGGACGGAAGCGCCAACTATCTGCTGCCACAAGTCTGCGCCAAAATCAGCGACTCGAACCCCGACCTGGACATACAGATCCTCGCCTTGCCGCGGATCATAAACCTGTCGCGCCGCGAGGCGGATATGGCTGTCACCGTCAGCGCCCCAACGGCCGGCAAGCTGCTGGTGCAAAAGATCAGCGACTACAAGCTGCATATGGTGGCAACAGCCGACTATCTTTCGCGGCATGGTCCCATTCGATCGGTCGGTGACCTGAAGGGCCACCGCATGATCGGTTATATCCCGGACATGATCTTCGACCGCGAGCTCGATTACCTCAACGATCTGGGTATTGATCGTGTCCCACTTGCATCGAACTCGGTCTCGGTGCAGTTGCGGCAAGCTTCGCTGGGTACCGGGGTGTGTATCGCGCATGACTTCACGTTGCCATTCCATCCTCAGCTAAAAAAAATTCTGACGGATCAAGTCAGTCTGACGCGCAGCTTTCACCTGGTTCGCCATCAGGGTGATCAACGCAACGAACGGTTGAACCGATTTGCAGAAGCGCTCAGCCGGGGAATTCGCGACGAAGTTGCGCGGCTGGAAGCCGAAGCCCAAGCTTGACAGGTTGATCTAATCGGGCAACGCTTTGGAAAACGGGAAAATTATTTCGGAGGTATTGCCCATGCTTGTACAGGCCATTCTGAAGTCCAAGTCGACGGGCGGGGTTGTGACGGTGGCGCCTTCGATGACCGTGTCCGACGCCGCAAAGATTCTGGCCGATAAGCGCATTGGTACGGTGATCGTATCGGAAGACGATGGCGAAACCGCAGCCGGCATCCTCTCGGAACGCGATATCGTGCGGGAATTGGCGGCCAGTGGCAGCGGGTGCCTGACACAGCCGGTAAGCGCCTACATGACCAAGAAACTGGTGACCGCCACCCAACAAGATAAGGTGCAGGACGTTCTCGCTCGTATGACCGAAGGTCGGTTCCGGCACATGCCGATTGTCGAAGATGGCAAACTGATTGGGATCGTCACTCTGGGCGACGTCGTAAAAGCGCAATTGTCAGAACTGGCCATGGAAAAAGATGCCCTGCAGGGCATGATCATGGGGCATTAGCCCCATCTGACGACATTGCGGCCTCTTGCAGCTGCGGAAAACTTGTGTTTGCTTGCGCAGAAATTTTCTTGCTCAGGAGGGCGCGATGCGGGTTGGATTATATCCGGGAACCTTTGACCCCATCACCATGGGTCATATCGATATCATCCGCCGGGCAGCCATGCTGGTCGACAAGCTGGTGATTGGCGTCGCGATCAACCGCGACAAGGGTCCGTTGTTCTCGCTGGAAGAGCGGGTGGCGATGATTGAGGCGGAATGTGCCTACCTGACCGAACAGACCGGCACTGAAATTGTTGCGCATCCGTTCGAAAACCTGCTAATAGACTGCGCCCGGGACGTAGGGGCGCAGATCATCGTACGCGGTCTGCGTGCTGTTGCCGATTTCGAATATGAATTTCAGATGGTTGGGATGAACCGGGCGCTCGACGATTCGATCGAGACCGTGTTCCTGATGGCTGAAGCCCGACACCAGGCGATTGCCTCGAAACTGGTCAAGGAAATCGCCCGGCTGGGTGGGGACGTGTCGAAATTCGTCACGCCCCAAGTCAATATCGCGCTGAAAGAGCGGTTAGGCTAGGGCGCCCATCGCGGCAGCGGTGTCCAGCATCCGGTTCGAGAACCCCCACTCGTTGTCGTACCAGGCCAGAACGCGAACCAGCGTGCCGTCGGTCACTTTGGTTTCGGCCAGCGACACGGTCGAGCTGTGGGAATCGTGGTTGAAGTCGATCGAGATCAACGGGCGGGTTTCCGCAGCCAGAACCGTCGGGATCTTGGCCGCGGCCTCGGTGAACAGGGCGTTGACCTCGTCTTCGGTGGTGGGACGCGAAACCTCGACCACCAGATCGACGACCGAGACGTTCGGGGTGGGAACCCGGATCGCCTGACCGGTCAGTTTGCCCTGCAGTTGCGGCAGAACCAGCCCCACGGCCGAGGCCGCACCGGTGGTGGTCGGGATCATCGATAGGGCCGCCGCGCGCGACAGGTACGGGTCTTTGCCGGCGGTGTCATGCACCGGCTGGCTGGCGGTATAGGCGTGCACCGTGGTCATATTGCCGTGCACGATACCCAGGCCCGCATCCAGCGCGGCAGCGACCGGCGACAGGCAGTTGGTGGTGCAGGATGCGTTGGAAACCACGGTGTCGGCGGCGGTCAGATCGTGGTCGTTCACGCCGAACACCACGGTTTTAACCTCGCCATCCCCGCGCGCCGGCGCCGAGATCAGAACCTTTTTCGCGCCGTTCTTGAAATGGCGAGATGCAGCTTCGCGCGTGCGGAACACGCCGGTGCATTCCAGAACCACGTCGACGTCCGACCAATCAAGCGCCTCGGGGTCGCGCTCGCTGGTCAACCGGATCGGGCCGGCGCCTACGTCCAGCCCGGCCTCGGTCAGGGTGACCGGCTTGGTGTAGCGGCCATGCACGCTGTCGAACTCAAACAAATGCGCATTCATTTCAGGCTTGGCGAGGTCGTTGATCGCGACGATCTGCACATCCGTACGACCGCTTTCCATCAGGCCGCGCAGGACACCGCGCCCGATCCGTCCAAATCCGTTGATTGCAAGTTTGAGTGTCATGTCGCGCTCCGTCTGAATGGCCGCTAAGCCGCGATTGAAATCAGTTAGCGCTAACAAAGGCAGTCAGGCGAAAATGTCAAGCAAAACCTCTGTCAGCGCCAGAACGCGACCCAGTCGAGAAAGTCGTAGAACTTCTTGCCGAGGAACAGGAGGTGCTCGGTTCCAAACAGCGCGAAATCCAGCATCAGACCACCAAGGATGAGGACTCCCAGCCAGATCGCGATTTGGTTTGTCATTGCTGCTCCGAACAAAAAAGCCCGCCCAGATAACCTGAGCGGGCGACGCGGTTCAAGCGGTCTTGATGAGATCAGTTAAGCCGTCCCATGGCGACGGCCACATCGGCCATGCGTACTGAGAAGCCCCATTCGTTGTCGTACCACGCCAGCACGCGAACCATACGGCCGTCCACGACGCGGGTCTGGTCGGGCGCGAAGATCGAGCTTTCCTCGGTGTGGTTGAAATCGGTCGACACCAGGGGGGCGGGTTCATAGCCCAGGACGCGCTGCATCGGCCCCTTGGCGGCCTCGGCGACGATGGCGTTGACTTCGTCGACGGTCACTTCGCGCGCGGCGCGGAAGGTCAGGTCGACGGCGGACACGTTCGGCGTGGGCACGCGAATGGCCGAACCGTCCAGGCGCCCCTTGAGGTTCGGCAGAACCTCGCCCAGCGCCTTGGCGGCACCGGTGCTGGTGGGGATCATCGACATGGCGGCGGCGCGGGCGCGGTACAGGTCGCTGTGGCGGCGGTCCAGCGTGGGCTGGTCGCCGGTATAGGCGTGGATCGTGGTCATGATGCCGTTTTCGATGCCGATGCCTTCGTCCAGAACCTTGGCAAGCGGGGCAAGGCAATTCGTGGTGCACGAGCCATTCGACACCATCCTGTCGTTGGCGGTCAGGCTGTTGTGGTTGACGCCGAACACGATCGTTTTGTCCACGTTCTTGCCCGGAGCCGACAGCAGAACCTTTTGAGCGCCACGTTCAAGGTGTGTTTTCGCCTTCAGCCCGTCGTTGAACTTGCCGGTGCATTCCAGAACGACGTCACAGCCTTCCCAGTCCAGCTCGTTCATGTCGTAGGTCGAAAACATCTGCATAGGCCCGCGACCCAGGTCCATCGTGTTGCCGCTGATCGAGACATCGCGTGGAAAGCGGCCGTGGATGCTGTCGTATTTCAGCAGATGCGCCGAGGTTTCAAGCGGTCCCGTGGCGTTGACCTTGATCACTTCGATATCGTTGCGGCCTGACGCGGCGATGTGCGACAGGGTACAGCGGCCGATGCGGCCAAAACCATTGATGCCGACCTTGATGGTCATGTGACGTCTCCAAATCCGCTTGTGTTCCGGGCGATATAGCGATGATCGGTCCATCTAAAAAGATGGAAAATACCATATTTGCAATGTGTTAGCGCAAACTTGGTGTGGTTGCGCTAACGCTTGCGCTAGCTGTCGGATCGGTTAGGGTCCAAAGTGCGACAGATGAACGGAAAGGATGCGGCATGAGCGGTTTGCTGGCCCTGTTGGACGATGTGGCGGGAATCGCCAAGGTGGCGGCGGCCTCGGTCGACGATGTGGCGGCGGCCGCCGGCAAGGCTGGGGCCAAGACCGCGGGCGTGATCATCGATGACGCGGCCGTCACGCCGAAATACGTCCAAGGGTTCGCCCCTGCACGCGAATTGCCGATCATCTGGCGCATCGCGCGCGGGTCGATGTTCAACAAGGTCATTCTGCTGCTGCCGGTGGCGCTGTTGCTGGCGAATTTCGCGCCGTGGCTAATAACGCCCTTGCTGATGATCGGTGGGTCATACCTGTGCTTCGAGGGCGCCGAGAAGATTTTTCACGTGCTGTTTCCGCATGGAAGCCACGTGATCGAAGAAGACATGAACGTCCGTGATCCGGGTCATCTGGAGGAGCAGAAGATCAAGGGCGCGATCAAGACCGATTTCATCCTGTCGGCCGAAATCATGACCATCGCTCTTTCTGCCATTGAGGCGCCGAATGTCTGGATGCAGGCCGCGACGCTGGCGGTTGTGGGGATCGGTGTCACGGTGGCCGTCTATGGCTCGGTCGCGTTGATCGTCAAAATGGACGATGTCGGGCTTTATCTGGCCAAGAACGCGCCGACACCGATCGGCCGCGGGTTGGGCCGCGGGCTGGTCAAGGCGATGCCGAAGGTCATGAAGACGCTGTCGGTCGTGGGTACGGCGGCGATGTTGTGGGTCGGCGGCTCGATCATGATCCATGGGCTCGAGGTGCTGGGCTTTGGGTGGCTCGGCCACCACATCCACGATTGGGCTTATGCGGCCGGTCATGCTGTGTCCGATCAATGGGCCGGCGCGGTGGAGTGGATCAGCAAGGCTGCTATGGACGGCGTGTTCGGGCTGGCTTGGGGGTTCGTTCTGATCCCGTTGGCGACCAAGGTCATCGCGCCGCTGTGGCCCAAAAAGGCAGAGCAGACAGCGGACCATTGAGGCCCAAAAGAAAAGGGCGGCACGATGGCCGCCCCTTGATTGCTCGGATCGGCTGGATCAGCCCAGCAATTCCTTGACCTTGGCGACCGTCGCCTCGGCGGTGATGCCGAAATGCTTGTACAGTTCGCCTGCGGGAGCGGAGGCGCCAAAGCTCGACATGCCGATGAAACCGGCCTTGGCCTCGCGGCCGCGCTCGCCCAGCAGCCAGCGGTCCCAGCCGCCGGCACGGACGGCGGCCTCGATGCCGACGCGGACGGGGCCGGCGGGCAGGACCCTTTTGCGATAGGCTTCGTCCTGCTCGGCGAACAGTTCCATGCAGGGCATCGAAACGACGCGGGTGCCGATCCCTTCGGCCTCGAGCATCGCTTTTGCCTCCATGGCCAGCGACACCTCGGACCCGGTGGCGATCAGGATCGCCTGACGCTTGCCCTCGGCCTCGGCCAGAACATAAGCGCCCTGGGCGGTCAGGTTCTTGGTTTTGTGCTGGGTGCGCACGGTCGGCACGCCCTGGCGGGTCAGCGACAGGACCGAGGGGCTGTCCTTGAAGGTCAGCGCCAGTTCCCAGGCCTCGGCGGTCTCGACGGTGTCGGCGGGGCGGAACACATAGGTGTTCGGCGTTGCGCGCGAGATCGCCAGATGCTCGACCGGCTGGTGCGTCGGGCCGTCTTCGCCCAGACCGATCGAGTCATGGGTCATCACGAAAACGCTGGGGATCTTCATCAGCGCGGCCAAACGCATCGACGGGCGCGCATAGTCGGTGAAGGCCATGAAAGTGCCGCCATAGGGGCGGATGCCACCATGCAGCGCCATGCCGTTCATCGCCGCGGCCATGCCGTGTTCACGGATGCCGTAGTGGATATAGCGGCCCTTGCGGTTTTCCGGCAAGAACACGCCCATATCGGCTGATTTGGTGTTGTTCGACCCGGTCAGGTCCGCCGATCCGCCGACCGTCTCGGTCATGATCGGGTTCACGACGTTCAGCACCTTTTCCGACGAGGCGCGGGTGGCCAGCTTGGGTTGATCCTCGGAAACCTGCTTTTTGAAGGCACGGATGGCGCCAGCCAGCTTCTTCGGCGCCTCGAACGCGTAGGCGCGGTTGAACTCGGCCTGCTTGCGCTCGGACAGTTGGGCAAAACGTTCTTCCCACGCCTTCCGTTCCATTGCGCCACGCGCGCCGATTGCTTCCCACGCGGATTTCACCTCGGTCGGAATTTCGAACGCTCCGTGCGGCCAGCCATATGCATCCTTGGCGGCCTGCAGCTGTTCGGCATCCGTCAACGCGCCGTGACCTTTCGAGGTATCCTGCGCGGCATGCCCCAGCGCGATGTGGCTTTCGCAGGCGATCATGGTCGGTTTCTTCGACGCTTTTGCCTGCACAATCGCCGCATCGATGGCCTTGGGGTCGTGGCCGTCAATCTCGATCACATGCCAGCCCGAAGCGGCGAACCGGCGCACCTGATCAGTACGGTCGGCAATGTCCACGGTGCCGTCGATGGTGATGTTGTTGTTGTCCCAGAACACGATCAGCTTGCTGAGCTCGTGCCGACCGGCCAAGGTGATGGCCTCCTGGCTGACACCTTCCATCAGGCAGCCGTCACCGGCGATCACATAGGTGTAGTGGTCGACAACCTTTTTGCCGTAATGGGCCCGCTGGATTTCTTCGGCCATCGCAAAACCGACGGCGTTGGCAATTCCTTGCCCAAGAGGACCGGTGGTGGTTTCAACACCATCAATCAGGAAGTTTTCCGGGTGGCCGGCGGTCTTCGCGCCCAGTTGGCGGAAGTTCTTGATCTCGTCCAGAGTAACTGCGCTGTAGCCCGTCAGGTAGAGCAGGGAATAGATCAGCATCGAGCCATGGCCGGCCGACAGGATGAACCGGTCGCGGTCGGGCCAGTTTGGGGCCGAGGCGTCGAATTTCAGGTGTTTTTCAAACAACACGGTCGCGACGTCGGCCATGCCCATCGGCATTCCGGAATGGCCGGAATTGGCGGCGGCGACAGCATCAAGGGTCAGGGTGCGAATGGCCGCAGCCTTCGCCCAGTGTTCAGGGTTGGCATTGCGCAGCGCAGTCAGGTCCACGGGTGTTGTTCCTTTGGATTACGGCAGATTGCGGGCTGAATACCATCCACCCCCCAAAGTGCAAGCGGAACCCGGCGCGGCGCATTGCCATCGCTTCAAGAGTGTTGCTCAAGCCTTTGAAAGCAAAGAGTGGGTATTTTGGCGAACATTCCGTTAGACTAAGTACCGGTACGAGCCGTATTGATTCGGCCATCGGAAAAACAGAACGAACCTTGGTAAAGAGGTGACAGGGGCAATGAGCCAGATCGAAGACTTACAGCGACGCATCATGGCCGCGATGGATCGGATTGGCACCGGGATCGAGGCGTTGCAATCGGCGGGTCCGGTCTCGGGCAGCGAAGATGGACAATTGCGCGCCGCTCTGGACGAGGAAAAGCTGGCTAATGCGCAATTGGAAGAGCGCCTGAAGTCTCTGAGGGAGCGGCATGATCAGGAAATCGACGCATTGCGCGCCCAGTTGGGCGAGTCCAATGCGAAATTGGCCACCGTCGAGGCCGCGCGTGCCGAACTGTCCGAAGCCAAGGCTGCGCTGGAAAATCAGGACGAAGTTGCAGCGCTGAAGGCCGAGATCTCCGAATTGCGGCGGCAGCTGGAGGATTCAGAGCGTATCCCCGAATTGAATGCCGAACTGGAAATGCTGCGGGCCGAACGCGCCAGCCACGGCGCAGCCATGTCGCGGCTTGATGACGACCTGCAGCGCTTGCGCAAGGCAAATGACCAATTGCGCGAAGCGGTCGACGAGTTGCGCAAGGCTGCTGAGGACGGCGTTCCCGATGCCGAGCTTCTGAACAAGGCAACCGTGGCCGAGCTGGAGGCCACCCGGGCCGCCCGCGCCACCGACGCGGCCGAGGCTCACGCGGTTCTGGCGCGGCTCGAGCCATTGCTGACCCATGCCAACCTGGCCGAAGGAGAGGTAGAGTAATGCCCGAGGTTACCATTCATATTGGCGGGCGCGGATTTGAGGTTTCCTGCCAGGACGGCGAGGAACCGTTTCTGCACGCAGCCGCGAAGATGCTGGATGATGAGGCCCAGGTGATGGCCGACCAGATTGGCCGTATGCCCGAGTCGCGGATGCTGTTGATGGCGGGGCTTATGCTGGCCGACAAAGCGGCGGCCACCGAGGATCGCATCAAGACACTCGAGGCGAAGCTGGCCGAAGTTGAAGGCGAATTGGAGCGTATGCGCAGTGCGCCCGCGCCAGAACCAGAACGGATCGAAGTGGCCGTTGTTCCGCCCTCGGTTACCGACACACTTGCAGAGATGGCGGCACGAGCCGAGGCGCTGGCCTCGGTGATCGAAGAGAAGAACGCGAGATGACACATTTGCGGAGTTTGTGCCTGGCGGCGTTGGTCGGGGCGGTCTCGGGTCCGGCATTGGCACAGATTGACATCCTATCTGTGACCTTCACCTGCGAAAATGGCGTTGAGCTGCCCGTGACATACTTCAACCCCTCCGACGGCGAAGGGGCTGCGGCGATGATCGTCGATGGTCAGTTGATTGCGTTGCGCCAGGTCCAGAGCGGCTCGGGTATCCGCTACGAGTCGGTGAACGGGCAGGGGACGTATACCCTGCGGTCGAAAGGCTGGAACGCGATGGTCAGTTTCGCGGCGGCCGGAGCCACCGACGAAACCGATATTTTGAAAGACTGTGTCAGCCGCTGAGCGGCTGATCAGGCGTTTGCCTCGCGGATTTTGTCGGCGGCTTCTTTGTTGTAGACGACACCGTTTTCATCGAACAGCGTGTCCAGCTCTCCTGACAGGGTCATTTCCGTGATGATATCACAACCACCCACAAATTCGCCTTTGACGTAGAGTTGAGGCACGGTCGGCCAGTCCGAATAGTCCTTGATGCCTTGACGGATTTCCTCGTCCGCCAGAACGTTCACGTCGGTGTATTCGACACCCATATAGTTCAGAACACCGGCCACCCGAGATGAAAATCCGCACTGCGGCATTTCTTTGGTGCCCTTCATGTACAGCACCACATCGTTGCTTTTGACGGTTTCGTCGATCTGGGTCTTAACGTCGGTCATTTCGCGTTTCCTTGTTTACGTTCGTCCGTCTATCGGGCGGTCATTTCGATCGGCGGCTGCGCCACCAGTTTCTTGGTTCAGTACGCTGGTTCATCGCATGAACCGCGTCGATTACATTGACTTTTGTCACACCGTCGGCTTCCCACGGTCTGCGTTTCAAAGCGTTTGGGTCGGGGCGCATATCCGACAATCATCTTGTTCTGTTCCGTTTCAGATAGGCTTCAAGCAGAGCCGCGGCAACTACCAGCCCGCCGACACATATTCCGATCCAGACAACCCAACCGATCATGTCACGTGACCGAATTGTCGGATGGCATCGGAATGCACAAGGCAGCGCGTGCCATCTCCAGAGTGAGCATGGCACTGGCCGCCGCCAGCCTCATCACTCAGGTACTTTCGTGGTCAACGCCAGCGCGTGCAACTCGCCATCCGGGCCGTCCATCTTGCCCTTCAGTGCAGCATAGACCGCGCGCTGCTGCTGGACCCTGTTCTTCCCGCGAAAGCTTTCGTCCACGACCATGGCGGACATGTGTACGCCATCGGTGCCGCCGACCTGGATTTCCGCATTCGGAAAGGCTTCGCGCAGCAGATGTTCGATTTCGTGGGCGCTCATTGGCATTTAGGATACTCCTGAAGGTCTTTTCAAAGATGTAGAGCGATGCCGAAGCCCGCGCAAGGGTGTGCAGCGCCCTTGGAAAAGTCAGATCCCGCGCTGATCGAACAGCGCAGGAGCCGATTATGGTTCAGCGTCGTCGCGCTCAGGCGACAGCTTCGGCAAAACTGCTGCGATACATCGCTGAGAGTTCACTCAGAGGAGATTCGGACGCGCCGATCCGCACGGTTTCTCCGGTAAAGCGACCGACCGAAACCAGCGGCACGCCAGCCTGGCCCGCCGCAATCATCAGCGCTTCGGCCTGATCGAAGTTGCAGGCCACCAGGTAACGGCCCTGATCCTCACCGAACAGGAACTCGGTCGGGGCGTCATCAAGATGCACACCCACGCCCGCGGCTTCGGCCAGTTCGAAGGCCGCCAGTGCAAGGCCGCCATCGCTCAGGTCAGTACAGGCCTTGATCATCTCGCGATTGGCCCGGATGAAGTCGCCGTTGCGCTTTTCCGCATCCAGATCCACATGCGGGGCGTCGCCGTCTTCGCGGTTGAAGACCTCGGCCAGCAGGGCGGATTGGCCCAGATGCCCCTTGGTTTCGCCGATCACCAGCGCAACGTGGCCTTCACGCACCTCGGTGCCGATGATTTCGTCGGCGTGCTGCAAAAGGCCGACGGCACCGATGGTCGGTGTGGGCAGGATCGCCTGACCGTCGGTTTCGTTGTAGAGCGACACGTTGCCCGAGACGATCGGCATATCCAGCGCGGCCACGGCGGCGCCGATGCCTTGGATGGCACCGACGAACTGGCCCATGATCTCGGGCTTTTCGGGGTTGCCGAAATTCAGGTTGTCAGTGGTGGCCAGCGGTTTGGCACCAACGGCGGTCAGGTTGCGATAGGCTTCGGCCACGGCCTGCTTGCCGCCTTCCTCGGGGTTGGCGCGCACGTATCGCGGGGTCACGTCCGAAGTGAAGGCCAGCACCTTGTCGGTGCCATGCACGCGCACCATGCCTGCACCAACGCCAGGCGTACGCGCCGTGTCAGCCATCACCATGGTGTCGTATTGCTCATAGACCCAGTGCTTGCTTGCGTAGTTAGGCGACGAGATCAGCGCACGCAGCCCGTCGATCGGGTCGATCTGCGGTACCTCGCCCAGATCTTCGGCCGCCGAGGTGGGGACCCAGGGGCGGTCGTATTCCGGTGCCGTTGATGCCAGTTTCGACAGCGGCAGGTCGGCCTTGATTTCGCCGTTGTGCATGATCAGGAACCGGTCTTCGGCGATGGTTTCACCGACGATGGCGAAATCCAGATCCCATTTCTCGAACACGGCGCGGGCTTCGGCCTCAAGCTCGGGCTTCAGCACCATCAGCATGCGTTCCTGGGACTCGGACAGCATCATCTCGTAGGCCGTCATGTTTTCCTCGCGCTGGGGCACGTTTTCCAGGTCAAGCCGGACACCCAACCCGCCCTTGTCGCCCATCTCAACGGCCGAGCAGGTCAGGCCCGCCGCGCCCATGTCCTGAATCGAGATCACGGCGCCGGTCTGCATCAGTTCCAGCGTCGCCTCCATCAGGCGTTTTTCGGTGAAGGGGTCACCGACCTGCACGGTTGGGCGCTTTTCCTCGATCGTGTCGTCGAATTCCGCCGAGGCCATCGTGGCACCGCCCACGCCGTCGCGGCCGGTCTTGGCGCCCAGATAGACAACGGGCATGCCAACGCCCGACGCAGCCGAGTAGAAGATCTTGTCGGCATCCGCCAGCCCAGCGGCAAAGGCGTTTACGAGGCAGTTGCCGTTGTAGGCCGGGTGGAACCGAACTTCGCCGCCCACGGTCGGCACGCCGAAACAGTTTCCGTAGCCTCCGATGCCTTCGACCACGCCATTGACCAGCTGGCGGGTCTTGGGGTGGTCGGGTTCGCCGAAGGACAGCGCGTTCATCGCCGCGATGGGCCGCGCACCCATGGTGAACACGTCGCGCAGAATGCCGCCCACGCCGGTTGCCGCCCCTTGGTAGGGTTCGATGTACGAGGGGTGGTTGTGGCTTTCCATCTTGAAGACCACGGCCTGCCCGTCGCCGATATCGACCACACCGGCGTTTTCACCCGGACCGCAGATCACCTGAGTGCCCGAGGTGGGCAGCGTGCGCAGCCATTTCTTCGAGGATTTGTAGGAACAGTGCTCGTTCCACATGGCCGAGAAAATCCCCAGCTCGGTAAAGGTCGGCTCGCGCCCGATAATCTCGAGGATCATGTCGTATTCTTCGGGTTTCAACCCGTGTGCGGCAATCAGATCCGGTGTGATGGCGGGCTCTTGCATCGTGTGTCCTGTTTCCAAGGTGGCCGGGATTGCGGGCCTTTTAGGGCAACCGGGCGATTTGGGAAAGGGTCAAGAGCGCGCAGCGAACAGGAACCGGCTATTTGCTGGCAGAATGCGGCGGCCTGCGACCGGGAAATGCAGGTCGCACCACCGCATTGATGGGGACAGCAGCGCGTGCGCCGCTGTCCCGCCGCCGTTATTGAGGCGGCTCTTCCTTCTTGTTCACGGCGTCGGCCGCGGCCGCGCCGATCGCCGCTTTCTGTTGTTCGGTCAGGTTTTCGGCCTCTTCCAAACCCGGAATGGCAACGCGCACCTCGCGGCGGGCAAAGTCGATCCCGTTCTCCTTGAACGCGGCCTTGACCCGGTTGAAGATTTCCTTGCGCAGGGTGAACTGCTTGCCGGGCTTGGCCATGAACTTGCCGCGGATGATCATGCCGACATCGTCAAAGTCGAACACGCCCTGCGATTTGAAGGGCTGCAGGAAGCCATCCTTGTGGAGCGGGTCCTCCATCATCTCGGCGCCGATCTTCTTGAAGATCTTCTTGACCTTGTTCGGGTCGGTGTCGAAGGGCACGGTGAACTTCAGCTTCATGATGACCCAGTCGCGGCTGTAGTTGGTCAGCTTCTGGATCTCACCGTAAGGAATGGTGTGAACCGGGCCGCGATGGTGGCGCAGTTGCATCGAGCGGATCGAGATCTTTTCCACCGTGCCGGTGGTGCCACCCACATCGACATATTCACCCACGCGGAAAGCATCGTCGATCAGGAAGAAGATGCCGCCCACGATGTCCGAGACCAGTTTCTGCGCACCAAAGCCGATGGCCAGACCCAGGATACCGGCACCAGCCAGAAGCGGCGTGATGTCCAAGCCCAGAGCGCCCAACGCCAGCAAGGCGAAGATCACCGCGATGGCCACCTGAGCAGTCACGCGCAGCAAAGGCAGAACCGTGGCCAGGCGGGAGCCTCCGGCACCGCCGCCTTCGCCGGCTTCCTCATCGGGGCTCTGCTCCGAAGCCGTCTGCTCTTTGGCCAGCCGGCGGTTGATCCAGAGCGAGACCACCTCGTTCAGGATGTAGCCGATTGCGATGATGATGAAGAACTGAACCAGTTTGCTACCGGTTTCCGAGTCCCCGCCCGCAATATCCTGCAGGTCCAGGTTCCAGGCATCCGCAATCATCAGAATGACCAGAATGCCGGCCAGAACGCGTCCGATGCGGATGTAGCTGCGTTTGGTCGATTTGTAGGCACGTTCCGCGATCGGACCATCGCCCATCATCGGCGGCAGCAGGTGCCGGGTCAGCCCTCGGATTAGCGTGTCGAGTGCCGGTGCGATCAACAGCCAGAACATCGTGACGAAATGCGCGCCTTCGGACAGAAGGGCAAACACGGCCGGATTGCGCTGAGCGGCGAGGAACTCGACCAAAAGCCAGGTACCCGCCGACACGGCGATCGCAAAATACGGATAGTAGCGGGCGACTTCTTCGTCGAAATGCGTACGATCCGGATCGGAACCACGCATCATGTCGGTCAGACCGTTGCGGGCCGTCCAAGCAATGACACCGACATAGATGTGGATGGCGGTGTTCAGCCAGAAACCAAGGCGCGATTCACCCGGCATCACGCCATTCATCGCATTGAAATCCAGGATGAACAGGGTGAACCCGATCAGCAGGAACAGGCCGATCAGGTTCCGATGCAGGTATTTAGCCCATTTGTCATTCACGTTGACCAGTCGCAGGTTGCTCTGCTTCGGGGCCAGAATGAAACGGGAAATCGCGGCTCCAAGGCGAGGGAACCAGATCAGGAAGAACACGAAGGGTGCCGCCTGGGCAATTTGCTGTTCGTCCAGCAATCGACGCCCGACGAAGACCAGCGTGTAATAAAAGACAAGCAGCCCCAGAAACTCGACGCAGAAGCGCTTGAACAGAAAGACAACTGCGCCTTTTAGGTTGGTCGAGGCATCCCCATCGACGACTTTGATCCACCTGCGTGTCCAAAGGCCAACCGCCGTTTCTGCGGCATACCCGATTGCAAGCGCCAGGAAGGTGAACCCGAACAGGGTTGCCAGACCGCTTGCGCCAAACTTGTTTCCGAAATTGCTGAAAGCTTCGACCTGGGCCGAAACCAGTAGCGGAACCTTGCGGATCACATCCAGCCAAGACGCAGCCATGTCGCCCGCCGAGGATGAGATCGTTTGCAGCAGCCCCTTACGGGAAGTCTGCGTTTCAGTCTGTTTCGCCGCGACCGCATCAAGCCGTTCCAGCAAAATGGCCCGGACCTGATCGTCAGACATTCTCGCCACCAGATCGTCGACCTGTTCGGGGGTCAGATCTTCGGGGATGGTCACATGGCTGGCGGTGGGTTCGCTGGTGCTCTGGGCCATGCTTGGCCGGGCCAGGAACGTGACGGATACCAACGCCATCAAAAACAGGCGGAGTAGGATGGTCATAAACTTTGTCCTCGAACACGAAATATTATGGTTTTTCGCGATCATAGGCCCGTTGGCAAAATAATTCCAAACGATTTGGCACCGCGCGCCGGGGTGCAGGCCAAAAAAAAGGCCGAGCACTAAGCTCGGCCGTAGTCCAACAGGGAGGTATGAAGATGATGAGCGTTTCAGCATCATCGCCTTCGAGTGCTCATTTAGGGATCACTCTGTGAACGATCAAGGTTTTTTGGGCACATTGAGGGCATGTCCGCTATGCTGCGAGTGCATAGCTATAGTTTTCCCAGATGTTTCAGCTGCTTGCGATGCGCAATGATTTCATCCTGAACGAAATCTCGGAACGCTGCGACACGTTTTGAGTGCCTCAGTTCTTCAGGATAGGCCAAATATACAGGCACATTCGCCGTCTCGATGTCGGACAGGATCGGGACCAGGTCGGGGAAATCCTCGGTCACGTAGTCGGGCAGGACGCCAATTCCGAGGTCATTCAGAACACCCTGCAGAACACCAAAGTAGTTGTTCACCGTCAGCAGCGAGCTGGGTTCGTAGGTCATCAAGTGACTGACCATCGACGCGCCAACGCCAACCTGGGGTGCGGCGGGGGTCTGACAGATCAGGCGGTGTTTCGAAATGTCCTCCAACGTCTGGGGCGCACCGCCGTGCGAATCCAAGTAGGTCTTGGTCGCATACAACATCATTCGAACGGTCATCAGACGCTTGCGGACAAGATCGGCCTGACTGGGTTCTTTCATCCGGATAGCAACATCCGCTTCGCGCATCGGAAGATCCAGCACGCGTTCTTCGAGCATCAGGTCAATGTTCAGGTCCGGATACTGCTCATACAGCTTGGGCAGGCGCGGCGCCAGCCACAGGGTCCCGAAGCCAAAAGTCGTCGTGACCCGTAGGACTCCAAAGACCTCATCCTCGCTGTCGCGGATTCGCGCCGCGGCAGCGTCCAGACGCTTGGACATGGCCGTTGTTGCATCGAACAGAAGCTCGCCCTGTTCCGTCAGAATCAGGCCGCGGGCGTGGCGGTGGAACAGCGTGGCGCCCAGCGATTCCTCAAGCGCGCGAACCTGCCGGCTGACGGCGGATTGGGACAGATTCAGCTTGTCTCCGGCATGCGTCAGGCTGCCGGCGTCAGCTACCGCGTGAAATATTCTGAGCTTGTCCCAATTCATCGTCGCAACTTTCGTTATCCTTTGGCAGCCCTATATGAAAGAGGTAACAAATTCCATATTCAAACGGGGAAATCGTTACAGAACAGGGGGAATTTTGTATACAGGTCAGAAATTATGACCTAAAATGACGTCAAATGCAGCACACTATTCCGACGTGGGGAGGCGTCTGATGAGTCAGCCAAAGATTTCGCTCAATGACCGTTTCGATCTGACCAAAAGCCCGGTGCTTTTGAATGGCACGCAGGCGCTTGTTCGTCTGATGATGATGCAGAAGGCGCGCGATACCGCCGCGGGTCTCAACACTGCCGGTCTGGTCACCGGATACCGGGGGTCTCCGCTGGGTGCGGTCGATCTTCAAATGTCGCGCGCCGAAAAGCAATTGGCCGAGTGCGATGTGACCTTTCAATACGGTCTGAACGAGGACCTGGCCGCCACAGCCCTATGGGGCAGCCAGCAGGCCGGTCTGCGCGGCGACGGCAAATATGATGGCGTGTTCGGCCTGTGGTACGGCAAGGGGCCGGGTGTGGACCGGTCCGGCGATGTGATGCGTCACGCCAATATGGCCGGAACCGCCAAGCATGGTGGCGTTCTGATGGCGATGGGCGACGACCACACGGGCGAAAGCTCGACCGTGCTGCACCAGTCGGAATGGTCGATGGTTGATATGTACATGCCCGTCGTCAGTCCGGCCGGAGTGCAGGAAATCCTCGACTATGGGATCTACGGCTTTGCGCTCAGCCGGTTTGCTGGGGTCTGGGTCGGCCTCAAGACGATGAAGGACACGATCGAGGTGACCTCGGTCGTGGATGGCCGGCCTGACCGGATGCAACTGGTGACGCCGGAATTCGACATGCCCGAAGGTGGGCTGAACATCCGGCTGGGCGACACGCCGCACCTGCAGGAGGCGCGGATCATCGACTACAAGCGGTTCGCGGCCGAAGTGTTTTCACACGCCAACCGGATGGACCGGCGGGTCTGGGGCAAGCCGGGCGCCAAGATCGGCATTGCCGCGGCGGGCAAGAACTGGCTGGACCTGGTCCACGCCATGTCGCTACTGAACATCGACGAGGCCGAGGCCGAACGGCTCGGGATCACCACCTACAAGATCGGCCAGACCTTCCCGTTGGACATGAAGGGGTTCCATGATTGGGCCGAGGGGCTGGACCTGATCATCATCGTCGAAGAAAAGCGCAAGCTGATCGAAGTGCAGGTCAAAGAGGCGATCTTTGACGACCGTCGCGGACGTCGCGTGTACGGCTGGTACAAGGGCGGGGCAGGCACGCTGCACCGCGAAGAGCTGTTCCCGACCCGTGGTGCGCTTGATCCGATCATGATCGCCGAAAAGCTGGGCGAGATCTTCATCGAGGAAGGTCGCGAAACCGACGGTATTCGCGCAGGGCTGGCCAGCCTGCAAGAGGCGCGCCGCAACGACAACGCGCAGGAGATCGCGACACGGCTGCCGTATTTCTGCTCGGGCTGTCCGCACAATAGCTCGACCAAAGTGCCGGAGGGCAGCCGGGCCTATGCCGGGATCGGCTGTCACTACATGGTGCAATGGATGGATCGCGAGACCACCGGCTTTACCCAGATGGGCGGCGAAGGCGCCAACTGGATCGGTGAGGCGCCGTTTTCGACCACGAAGCATGTGTTCCAGAACCTGGGCGACGGCACCTACAACCACTCGGGCGTTCAAGCGATCCGGGCTGCGCTGGCGGCCGGAACCAACATTACCTTCAAGATCCTGTTCAACGACGCGGTCGCCATGACCGGCGGGCAGGAGAACGAGGGCCATCTGACCGCCGAGCGCATCGTGCGCGAGGTCAAATCAATGGGCGTGCAGCATGTGGCCGTCGTCTATGACGAAAAGGAAGACGTGAACTTCAAGGTGCTGCCCGGCGACGTGGAAACCCACGAACGGGCCGAGCTGATGGCGGTTCAGAACAAGTACCGCGAGATTGAAGGCGTGTCGGTCATCGTCTACGTCCAGACCTGCGCCGCCGAGAAACGCCGCCGCCGCAAGCGCGGGACCTTCCCGGACCCGGACAAGCGGGTGTTCATCAACTCGGACATCTGCGAGGGCTGCGGCGATTGCGGGGTGCAGTCGAACTGTGTCTCGATCGTGCCCAAGGAAACCGAGCTGGGCCGCAAGCGGGCGATCGACCAGTCCAGTTGCAACAAGGATTTCTCGTGCCTCAACGGGTTCTGCCCGTCCTTCGTCACGCTGGAAGGCGCCAAGATCCGCAAGGAAGCCACCACCGAAATCGACATCCCCCATCTGCCGCAGCCGGTACTGCCGCAGATCGAGGGCACGCATAACGTGGTCATCACCGGCGTCGGCGGCACCGGCGTCGTGACCATCGGGGCGGTTCTGGCGCAGGCCGCGCAGATCGACGGCAAGGGCGCGGGCATGATGGAAATGGCCGGGCTGGCGCAGAAGGGGGGCGCGGTGCATATCCACTGTCGCCTGGCCAACAAGCCCGAAGACATCAGCGCCATCCGCGTGGCCACCGGCGAAGCGCATGCGCTGATCGGAGGCGACCTCGTGGTGTCGGCCGGGGCCAAGACGCTGGGCCTGACGCGCACTGGTCAGACCGGCGCGGTGGTCAACAGCCACGAGATCATAACTGGCGATTTCACCCGCAACACCGAGTTCCACATTCCGGTCGACCGGCTGGAACTGGCGCTGGAAGCGCGACTGAAGGACGGTCTTGCCCTGTTCGACGCGACCGAGTTGGCACGCGCGGTGATGGGCGATTCGATCTATTCCAACATGATGGTGTTCGGGGCGGCCTGGCAGCGGGGTCTGCTGCCTGTCAGCCACGAGGCGATCATGACCGCGATCGAGCTGAACGGCGCCGCGGTCGAGCGCAACAAGCGCGCCTTCGAGGTCGGCCGCTGGGCGGTTCTTCATCCCGAGGAAGTGGCGCGCATCGTGACCCCCACGGTGACCGAATTGCCCAAGACACCCGAGCAGGCCATCGCCTTCCGGGCCGATCATCTGGTGGCCTATCAGGGCAAACGGTTGTCCAGGCGCTATCTCAAGCTGGTCGAGTCGATCGAAGACCCGAAGGTCCGGGATGCAGTCGCGCGTGGGTATCACAAGCTGTTGTCCTACAAGGACGAATACGAGGTGGCCCGCCTGCTGCTGGACAGCCGCGACAAGGCCGCCGCCGAATTCGACGGCGACATCAAGATGACCTTCCACCTTGCTCCGCCGATCCTGGGGGGCAAAGGGCCGGACGGGCGTCCGCGCAAACGGCAATTCAGCGAATGGCTGCTGGGGCCGATGAAGGTTCTGGCCAAGCTGAAGGGGCTACGCGGCACGCCGCTGGACATCTTCGGCTATACCGCCGAGCGCCGAATGGAACGGGCCTTGATCCGTCAGTATGAGGCGGACATGAAAGAGGTTCTGCCCAAGCTGGATGACAACACCCGCGATGCGATTGTCGCGCTGGCGCGGTTGCCGCTGGACATCCGCGGTTTCGGTCCGGTATTGGCCGCCAACGAAGCCAAGGCCGCCAAGCGGCGCGAGGAACTTCTGGCCGTGATCCGGCAAGGAGGGACCGAGACGCTGGCCGCGGCCGAGTAACGTCATATCGGTGTCATGGAGGCGCGGTAGGGTTCCCGTCCGCGCCGTCCGATGACGGCCACGCCGGAGACCCGTGATGAAATCACGTCGCCAAGTCGCTCGGGACATTTCCTACGCCCATTCTGCTGAAACGCGGGGTGGGCGCATGGTCATCAAACTGATGGAGAACACGACCGGTCGGCTGCGTCTGATCCGGCGCGCGGATGGTTACGAGCGCGAGGTCGCCAATGGCCGTGATTTCTGGTCGGTCATGGTCGAACGCTACGGGCTGAGCCTGAACGTGGTGGGCGGGGCGCTGTCAAACATCCCCAAGGACGGCCCGCTGATCCTGATCGCCAACCACCCCTACGGGATTCTTGATGGGTTGATGATGGGGCATGTGCTGTCCCAGACCCGCGGAGATTTCCGGATTCTGGCCAATCATGTGTTCCACAAGGCCGAGGATCTGAACCGTATCATCCTGCCGATCTCCTTCGATCAGACCAAAGAGGCGATGCGGCTGAACCTGCAGACCCGAAAAACCGCCCTGGATTATCTGGGTCAGGGTGGGGCAATCGGGATTTTTCCCGGTGGCACGGTCAGCACGGCGGCCCGACCGTTCGCGCACCCGATGGACCCGGGCTGGCGCGGATTCACCGCTCGGATGGTAGCCAAGTCAAAAGCGACCGTGGTGCCTTTGTTTTTCGATGGTCACACCTCGCGCCTGTTCCAGATTGCCAGCCATCTGCATGTGACGCTGCGCATGGGTTTGCTGATCAAAGAGTTCAAAAAGCGCGTCGATACCCCAGTGGATGTGGTCGTGGGGCAGCCCATCGGCCGCGACGTTCTGGACCCATTGGCCGGCGATACGCGCAAGATGATGGATTTCTTGCGCAAAGCCACGTATGAGCTGTCTCCGAAGCCGCTGAAGTCGTATGACTATGGCTATGAATTCGAGGAACGGCATCGCGCCTGAAGGGGCAAATGGCAGTAGGCATCTTTGATTCCGGATTGGGCGGGCTGACCGTCCTGAACGCCGCGCAGACACGTCTGCCGGAGGTGGATTTCCTGTATTACGCGGACAGCGCGCACGCGCCTTATGGCGTGCGCGACGCCGAGGATATCTACAACCTGACCCGAAACGCCGTGCAGGACCTGTGGTCGCGCGGCTGCGATCTGGTGATTCTGGCCTGCAACACGGCCAGCGCCGCGGCGCTGCGGCGGATGCAGGAAGAGGGCGTGCCCCAGGGCAAGCGCGTGCTGGGTGTGTTCGTCCCGCTGATTGAGGCACTGACCGAGCGTCAGTGGGGCGACAACAGCCCCCCGCGCGAAGTGGCGGTCAAGCATGTGGCCCTCTTCGCGACACCGGCGACAGTGGCCAGCCGCGCGTTCCAGCGTGAACTGGCGTTCCGCGCCATCGGCGTGGATGTTGAGGCGCAGGCCTGCGGTGGCGTGGTCGATGCCATCGAGGACGGTGACATGATCCTGGCCGAAGCCCTTGTGCGGAGCCATGTGGACGCGTTGAAGCGCAAGATGCCGCACCCGCAGGCTGCGATCTTGGGCTGCACCCATTACCCCTTGATGGCCGAAGCCTTTCAGGTGGCGTTGGGCCCAGACGTCCAAGTCTTCAGCCAGGGCGACCTGGTGGCCGAAAGCCTTGCGGATTATCTCCAGCGGCATCCGGATATGCTTGGCGGGGGTGAGGCGGGTTACCTGACCACAGGCAATCCGCAGAAGGTCAGTGACCGGGCAACGCAATTTCTCCGACGACAGATCACCTTCAAGGCCGCCTGACTTAGGTCAAGGACCAGCCCCTGTCATGAATTTATTCGGTTCCTGTCATGTCGGCCGGTGCCAGACGTGTCACATAAATCTACGAGGTCTGACATGACCCACAAAATCGCAATCCTCGGCGCTTCGGGCTATACCGGTGCCGAATTGGTGCGGCTGATTGCCGAGCACCCGAACATGGAAATCACCGCCCTGGCGGCCGAGCGCAAGGCCGGGCAGACCATGGCCGAGGTGTTTCCGCATCTGCGCCATCTGGATTTGCCGCGTCTGTGCAAGATCGAGCAGATTGACTTTGGCCAGATCGACCTGTGCTTTTGCGCGCTTCCACACAAGACCAGCCAGGAGGTCATCCGGGATTTGCCCTCCGACCTCAAAATCGTTGATTTGTCGGCGGATTTCCGGCTGGCCGACCCCGATGAATACGAGAAATGGTACGGTAATCCGCATGCCGCACTCACGCATCAGGATGAGGCTGTCTACGGACTGACCGAGTTCTATCGTGAGGACATCCGCGCTGCGCGGCTGGTGGCTGGCACCGGGTGCAATGCTGCCACGGGGCAGTATGTGCTGCGGCCGTTGATCGCGACTGGTGTTATCGACCTGGATGACATCATTCTTGATCTGAAATGCGCTGTCTCCGGGGCGGGGCGCGCGCTGAAAGAGAACCTTCTGCACGCCGAACTAAGCGAGGGCACCAACGCCTATGCCGTCGGCGGTACCCACCGGCATCTGGGCGAGTTCGATCAGGAGTTCTCGAAACTGGCGGGCCGCGCGGTTCACATCCAGTTTACGCCGCACCTGATCCCCGCGAACCGGGGCATTCTGGCGACCTCGTATGTGAAGGGTGATCCGCAGAGCGTTTATGAAACGCTGTGTGCAGCCTATTCAGACGAGCCTTTCATTCAGATGCTGCCCTTTGGCGAAACGCCTTCGACCCACCATGTGCGCGGATCGAACTTCTGCCATATCGGCGTCGTTGCTGACAGGATCGAACGCCGTGCCATCGTGATTGCGGCGCTGGACAACCTGACAAAAGGTAGCAGTGGACAGGCCTTGCAGAACGCAAACCTGATGTTAGGTGAACCCGAAACGACCGGGCTTATGATGGCCCCACTGTTCCCATGAGGGCGAGATGAAGACGCTGAAGAAACGTCGTCGTGTACAGATCATTCTGTTGGCTTTTGTGGCTTTGGCCCTGGCGACGGGCTTGATCGGTTATGCCATGCGAGACGGGATCAACTATTTCCGCTCGCCCAGCCAGGTAATCGCCGAACCGCCGGCGCCGAACGAGGTGTTCCGCATCGGTGGCTTGGTCGAAGAAGGCTCGATCGTACGAGGGCAGGGTGAAACCGTACGGTTCACCGTCACCGACGGGGGTGAGAGTGTGAAGGTGGCCTTCACCGGTGTCTTGCCTGATCTGTTCTCTGAGGGTCAGGGGATGGTCGGCACCGGAAGCTACGTTGATGGCGTGTTCCAAGCCACTGAAATTCTGGCAAAACACGACGAGACCTATATGCCGAAAGAGGTCATCGATGCCTTGAAGGAGCAGGGCGTCTACGAAGAGCCGGCAGACAGCTGAAACAGGACAGCCTTCGGTAGGTTGTCTGAATGAGTGTTCAAGGGCGTTGCGCGATCTGGTCGTGCAGCGCCCTTCTTCGTTTCATGGATTTAAGGATTTCACCGGACCGTGGGCCGCATAGGAACACAGAGGTGCAGCATGCAGTCGGTTCAACAGATTGCCAACGAGATCATAGCCCGCGAGGGCGGTTTCGTCGATGATCCGGACGACCCCGGAGGGGCCACGAAATACGGTGTCACAATCCACACGATGCGACGGTTGGGCCTTGACCTGACGCGTGACGGCACTGTCGATCGCCGCGACGTGATGGCGCTTGGCCGGGATCAGGCCGTCGCGATTTTCATCACGCATTACTTTCAAAAGCCCGGTCTGGCACGGGTGCCCCACGTGTTGCAGCCGACGCTGTTCGATATGTACGTGAATGCGGGCGGACAGGCGGTGCGCATCCTGCAGCGTCTTTTGGTGCAGATGGGATTTTCGCTCGCCGTGGATGGCGTTTTGGGGCCGCGAACGGCTGGGGCGTGCGATCAGGCCGCAAAACCCGATCCGGTGGTGTTGCGCGACGCGTATGGGGTGGCACGAAGGAACTACTATTTCCGGTTGGCTGACCGACGTCCGGCCTTGCGCAAATACGTGCGCAGCCGCAACGGTGGGAAAGGGGGTTGGATCCGCCGGGCCGAGGAGTTTCTATCTCCGCCCTATCACCTGAGCATGGCCGAGTTTCAGCAAAGGATAGCCGCATGGGACTGATCGCAGGTGTTTTTGATCTTCTGTTCGGGGGTGGGCGCAACGTGGTGCGGGAAACTGCCGAGGTTTTCCGCGAGAACTCGGAGGCCGGTGCGGAACGCGCTGTTGCGCTGCGCGGACAGGCGATGAACCAGTTCGGCGCGGAATTCGAAGCTCCCCGCAAAGGCGGGTTTGACCGTTTCATGGACGGTTTGAATCGGTTGCCAAGGCCTGCATTGGCGCTGGGGACATTGGGTCTGTTCGTGGCCGCGATGGTCGATCCATTGTGGTTTGCGGCGCGGATGCAGGGAATTGCGCTGGTGCCCGAGCCGCTGTGGTGGCTACTGGGCGTCATCGTGTCGTTCTATTTCGGAGCGCGGCACCAAGCGAAGGTTCAGGACCTTCAGCGTGATATCTCAGTTACGATGATGCGGGCGCCACAGGTCATGGCCAACTTGCAAGCTCTTCACGAGATGCGAGCGGACAGTCCGGGGGCTGCCGATCCGGGGCCGGATGCCGAACTGACGGCCCAGGTGATCATCCCCGATCACAACCCGGCGCTTGAGGACTGGCGGCGTCTGCAGCGCGCCTGACCCGCGACACTATGTGCGCCTGATTGCGGCGAAAGTGATTGGCGCTTGCCCGGGCGCGGGATTATACCCGAGCCCATGATTACCGAGCTTGGACATTTCGCCCTCATCCTGGCCTTCATGGTGGCCATAGTTCAGACAGTCGTGCCATTGATCGGCGCCGCAAAACGCTGGCCGTCATGGATGCTGTTCTCGGAGCCCGCGGCTATTGCTCAATGTCTTCTGACAGGATTTGCCTTCGCTGCGCTGGTGTGGGCCTTTGCGACCTCGGATTTCTCGCTGCGGATCGTGGTGGAAAACAGCCACTCCCTGAAGCCGATGCTGTATAAGATCAGCGGAACCTGGGGAAACCACGAAGGCTCGATGCTGTTGTGGGTGCTGATCGTGGCGCTTTTTGGCGCAACGGCCGCGCTTTTCGGCCAGGGTTTGCCACCCACGCTCAAGGCCCGTGTCTTGGCGATGCAGGCCGCAATCGGGGTGGCGTTCTACGCCTTCATCCTGTTTACGTCGAACCCGTTTGACAGGCTTCCCGTGGCGCCGTTTGACGGCCGCGATCTAAACCCCTTGCTGCAGGATCCCGGTTTGGCTTTCCATCCGCCGTTTCTGTACCTTGGATATGTGGGCCTGAGCATGGCATTCAGCTTTGCCGTCGCTGCCCTGATCGAGGGGCGGGTGGACGCGGCGTGGGGTCGTTGGGTTCGACCGTGGACCCTGGCAGCGTGGATATTCCTGACCATCGGCATCGCGTTGGGATCCTGGTGGGCCTATTACGAACTGGGTTGGGGCGGGTTCTGGTTCTGGGATCCTGTGGAAAACGCGTCTTTCATGCCGTGGCTCCTGGCCGCCGCCCTGTTGCACTCGGCCATCGTGGTCGAAAAGCGCGAAGCCTTGAAAAGCTGGACCATTCTGTTGGCGATCATTGCGTTTGGCTTTTCTCTGATCGGCACCTTCATCGTGCGCTCGGGCCTTCTGACGTCGGTTCACGCCTTCGCAAACGATCCTGAGCGTGGTGTGTTCATCCTGTTCATTCTGGTGGCGTTCATCGGCGGAGCGCTGATCCTGTTCGCCGCCAGGGCGCAGGCGATGGAGGCCAAGGGGCTGTTCGGAATGGTCAGCCGTGAAAGCGCATTGGTGCTGAACAATATCCTGCTGGCTGTCAGCAGTTTTGTCGTGTTCTTCGGGACCCTGTGGCCGATGGTTGCCGAGATGATGTTCGACCGAAAGCTCTCGGTCGGGGCACCGTTCTTCAATGCGGCCTTTACGCCGTTCATGGTGGTGTTGGGCATCGCATTGCCGCTTGGCTCGATGCTGCCGTGGAAGCGCGGAAGGCTGGGTCGCGTCGCATGGCAGCTGCGCTATGCGTTTGTTCTGGCCGTTTCGCTGGCCGTACTGGTTTGGGTGCTGCAGACGGGCCGCAGCGCGCTCGGGCCGGTTGGTTTGTTCCTTGGCGCATGGATCACCTTCGGCGCCGCGGTCGATCTGTGGAGCCGCACAGGCCGCACCGGCGGCTTCCGGCGTCTGATGCGCCTGCCGGGCGCGGATTGGGGCAAGGCGATCGCCCATACCGGTCTGGGGGTCACGATCTTTGCGATTGCCGGCCTGACCGCCTGGGAGGTCGAGGACATCCGTGTTGCCCGTATCGGGGAAACTTTCGACGTGGGCGGTTTCTCGTTCACTCTGGACGGTGTGCGCGAGGTTGAGGGGCCGAACTATTTCTCCACCATGGCCGACGTGCAGGTTCAAAAAGATGGTCGAGATATAGCTACGCTGAACCCGGAAAAACGTACCTATCCGGTGGCCGCCATGCCCACGACAGAAGCCGCGATTGACTACCGTTTTCTGCGTGATGTCTACGTGGTCATCGGGGATCAGCAGGACGATGGCGGCTGGGTCATGCGTACTTACATCAAACCTCTTGCGAATTGGATTTGGGGAGGCTGCATACTGATGGCTCTGGGCGGATTGTTCAGCTTGTCCGACCGCCGCTTCCGGGTGGCCGCAGGCGCGCGCAAGGCTCCGGCAGGCGGGGTGCCAGCAGAATGAAACGTCTGATCGTTTTGCTGTTGTTGCTGGCATCGCCGCTGATGGCGGTCCAGCCGGATGAGGTGCTGGACGATCCGGTGCTTGAAGCCCGAGCGCGAGACATCAGTACGGGCCTGCGTTGTCTGGTCTGTCGAAACGAAAGCATCGACGAAAGCAACGCGGAACTGGCCCGTGACCTGCGAATTTTGCTGCGCGAGCGGCTGGTCGCGGGCGACACCGATGAAGAAGCGGTTGCCTATATCGTCGACCGCTACGGGGAATACGTGCTGCTCAAACCCACGACCACGGGGGCGAACCTTCTGTTGTGGCTGGCAGGGCCGGCCATGCTGTTGATTGCCGCGGGTTTGGGGTGGAACTTCTTGCGCGGTCGTGCGCGGGTTGAGGAGACCTCCGCCGTGGACGGATTGAGTGACGACGAGAAAGAGCGCCTGCGCCGGATTCTTGAAGACTGACGTGCGGTTTGCCTTTCCCTTGCGCGGCATTTGGGTCAGGGTTCGGGAAATTCTGCGCATGTGAGGACTTCATGGAATACGAAACGGTGCTTTTGGACATCACGGACGGTCTGGCTGTGGTCACGCTGAACCGGCCGGACAAGATGAACGCGCTTACGACGAAAATGCGCGCCGAGATTACCCATGCGATGAAAAAAGCCGCTCATGACGCGCGCGCAATCGTCCTGACGGGCGCGGGTCCGGCGTTTTGCTCCGGCCAGGATCTGGGCGATGCGTCCAGCACCGGCAAGATCGATCTGGAACGCGCGCTGCGCGACGAATATGAACCGATGCTGGAAGCTGTTCATGATTGTCCGGTGCCGACAATCGCGGCCGTGAACGGTCCCGCGGCGGGGGCAGGGGCCAACCTGGCGCTGTGTGCCGATGTGGTCATTGCGACCGAAAGCGCCTATTTCCTGCAGGCCTTTGCCCGGATCGGTCTTTTGCCGGACGCCGGCGGGACGTGGTTCATGCCGCGCCAGATGGGTCTGGCCAAAGCCATGGGTGCGGCCCTGTTCGCCGACAAGATTTCTGCGCGTCAGGCTGATCAATGGGGCATGATCTACGAGGCGGTTGCCGACGATGAATTCGCCGCGCATTGGCGCAAGCGCGCCGAGTACCTGGCCAAAGGGCCGACTGCGGGCTTTGCCGCGATCAAAAAGGCGATGAGAGGCACATACGAAAACACCTTGCCGCAACAACTGGCGACCGAGGCGCACCTGCAGGGAGAATGTGGGCGCACCCGCGACTTCGCCGAAGGCGTGGTGGCATTTTTGGAAAAACGCGCCCCCCGGTTCGAGGGGCGCTGACCATCAGGCCCGGCGGCGCCGGCGCGCGCGCCGTTCGGGCATCGCCTCGTCCCCGGTTCCGTCACTGACCGACGAGAAAGGCCCAAGGACCGCAGTAATTTGCTCGAGCGACGGACGGGCGCCACGGGGTTCAGTGTCCAGTGCCTTGCGCATCTCACGCAGGTGCGCTGGCATCGTTCCGCAGCAACCACCGATGATGGTCGCACCTGAATCCCGCGCCATGGCTGCGTAACGGCCCATCAGTTCGGGTGTGCCGTCATAGTGGATGTGGCCATCAACATATCTCGGAATGCCCGCATTGCCCTTGGAGATCAGGGGGCGTTCGGTTCCCTGAGCCACAAAACCCAGAACCGTGCGCAGGATGTCAGACGCGCCGGTGCCGCAGTTGGCGCCAAAGGCGATCGGCGGGTTGGGCAGGGTTTCGACCAGTTGCGCCAGATCTGCCGAGGTCACGCCCATCATGGTGCGCCCGGCGGTGTCAAAACTCATGGTACCGCACCAAGGCATGTCGGCCAGGGCAAAAGCCTCGGCCGCGGCGCGGAATTCCTCCGGCGCGCTGATCGTTTCTACCCACAGCACGTCGACGCCGCCGGCTTTCAGCGCCTCGGCCTGTTCGTGGAACATCTCGACCGCCTCGGCATGGGTCAGGCTGCCCACTGGTTCCAGGATTTCCCCGGTCGGGCCGACCGATCCTGCAACCACCACCGGGCGTCCGGCGGCATCCGCCACCTCACGCGCCAGTTCGGCGCCGATGCGGTTCAACTCGGCCACGCGGGTGTGGGCGTCGTGCAGCTTCAGACGTGCAGCCGTTCCGCCGAATGTATTGGTCAGGAACAGGTCGCTGCCTGCATCCACCGACCCCCGATACAGGGCGCGGATCTTGTCGGGCTGGTCGGTGTTCCACAGCTCGGGCGCGTCGCCCGATTGCAGCCCCATGTTGAACAGGTTCGTTCCGGTGGCGCCGTCGGCAAGAATGGCGTCCTTCGTTTCCAGCAGTCTGGTCAGCGCGTTGGTCATTGGAGATGTCCGGAGTTGTGGCCCCAAGGGCCAAAAATTTAGACGCCCCGTGTCGCATGACCGGGACGTCAAATCAAATTCATAATACTCATGAAGATCATGAGGTGGGCGGCATGCCTCAGTTGGCTTCGCTCATCACCTGGGCTTTGGCCTCGGGCAGCAGTTCCGCCATCTTGGCGCGGATTTCCTCGGGGCTGGACAGATCGCCCAGATCGGCGGCGACCTTGCGCACCACGTCCTCGTGGCCGGCCTCTTCGAAATCGGCGATCACGACGGATTTTGCATACTCGGCGGCCTCGTCGCCGCTTTTGCCCATTTTTTCCGCAGCCCACAGGCCCAGCAGCTTGTTGCAACGGGCTTGCGCCTTGAACTGCATTTCTTCGTCATGGGCGAATTTTGCTTCAAAGGCGTTTTCGCGTTCGTCGAACGTGGTCATGGGTGTTGGGCCTCTTCAAGTAAAAGTGTGTTTCCTGATGATATGACCATACGCGCTGCCGGGTGCAAGGTATTTGCGCTGCGTCAAAGCCTCTCGGATGCATGAACTTGCGGGAAAGGGGGGCTTGCACTATGAGAGCGCCAACGCGATGGGACTCATTCCCTCGCCCCAGCCTGGAAAGGTCGCACATGGCGCGTCGCAAGAAGATTTACGAAGGCAAGGCCAAGATCCTGTACGAAGGCCCGGAACCGGGCACGATCGTTCAGTATTTCAAAGATGACGCCACCGCGTTCAACGCGGAAAAGAAAGACGTGATCGACGGCAAGGGTGTTCTGAACAACCGCCTGAGCGAATTCTTCATGACCGGTCTGAACCAGATCGGCGTGCCGACCCATTTCATCCGCCGCCTGAACATGCGCGAACAGCTGGTTCGCAGCTGCGAGATCATCCCGCTTGAGGTGATCGTCCGCAACTATGCCGCCGGGTCGCTGTCGAAACGGCTGGGCATTGCCGAGGGCACGCAACTGCCGCGCCCGATCGTGGAATACTGCTACAAGGACGACTCGCTGGGTGATCCACTGGTGACCGAAGAGCACATCGCCGCGTTCGGCTGGGCCAGCCAGCAGGACATGGACGACATCCTGAGCCTGGCGCTGCGGGTGAACGACTTCATGAGCGGCGTGATGCTGGCTGTGGGTATCCGTCTGGTCGACTTCAAGATCGAAATCGGTCGTGTCTACGAGGGTGACTTCCAGCGCCTGATCGTCGCTGATGAGATCAGCCCAGACAGCTGCCGCCTTTGGGATATCGAGACAGGACAAAAGTTGGACAAGGACGTGTTCCGCCGCGATCTGGGCAGCCTGACCGACGCCTATTCCGAGGTCGCCCGTCGTCTGGGCGTTCTGCCGAAAAGCAACGTGAGCAAGCCCACCCTGATCAACTGATCGCGCCGACTGGCAGGGCCTAACAAGGATGCGCTGCTCCTATTCGGGGCGGCGCATTTTTCATTGCGGGTTTGACAGGTCAGGCCCCTGTCACGCATCTTCGGGTTGACCGACCAACCCGGTCCGCTAACCAAGGTGGCACACTGAATGAGCGCGCTGTTCGATCAAGCGGTTTTCCTGAAGTTTCTGGCGGCCGTGCTGGCCATATTCAACCCGCTCTACAACATCCCGATCTTCTTGAGCATGACGCGCGACTGCACACCTGCCGAACGGCGCAGGGTAGCTATGATCGTGATGGCCTCGGTGACGGTGATCGCGCTGATCTCTGTTGCTATTGGTGAAGAGGTGTTGGCTGTCTTCGGGATCGACGTTCCATCGTTTCGCGTGGCCGGCGGGCTGATTATCTTCGGGATCGGCATGTCGATGCTGAACGCGCAAGACCGTGCGCCGGGCGATCAGGCGGCCGTGGTCGATGGCCACGCGCGCAAGTTGAACTTTGCCGTTGTTCCGCTGGCGATCCCATTGACGATTGGCCCGGGCACGATTGCCGTGACGATCGTGTTCTCGCATCAACTGTCGGATGGGGCCGAACTTGTGACCCTTGGCTCGGCGATCCTGATCGCCTGTTTCATCGTTGGACTCGGCCTGTTGTTTGCCGACAGCATCTCGCGTCTTGTGGGTGAGACGATGATCAACGTGCTGACCCGGATCATGGCGATCCTGCTGGTTGCCGTGGCCGTCGAAATGGTTCTGACCGGCATCTTCAACGCGGTTGATGCACATTATCCCGGGTTGACTCGCAGCGCGGGCAATTGATTTCCTCAAGATGAACCGCCTGCGGTCATTCGACCGCATCACAAAGGCTTGTTCTGCGCGGTCAGTCGCGCTATCCCCCGCGCAACGGAACAGGCCCCGGCGCGGCGGGCCACAGGTGGAGTTGCGACGATGAAGGCACGGGTGCACGTAATGCTCAAGAACGGGGTTCTGGACCCTCAAGGCGAGGCTGTGCGCCACGCATTGGGCGCACTGGGGTTCGACAAGGTGCAGGGCGTCCGGCAGGGCAAGGTGATTGACCTGGAACTGGCCGATGGCGCGACCAAGGCCGATGTGGCCGAAATGTGCGAGAAGCTGTTGGCCAACACGGTCATCGAGCGTTACGAGATCGAACTGGTCTGAATTCTCTGACCGTCATCCCCAAGGAGGGTTTCCCATGCGCGCAGCGGTTGTCGTTTTTCCGGGGTCCAATTGTGACCGGGATCTTGCCGTCGCCTTTGAGCAGGCCGGATTTCAGGTCGACATGGTCTGGCACAAGGATGCCCAACTGCCGCAGGGCGTGGACATCGTGGGCGTGCCGGGCGGGTTTTCTTACGGCGATTACCTGCGCTGCGGTGCGATCGCCGCGCAGTCTCCGATCTGCAAGGCGGTGGTCGAGCACACCGAACGGGGCGGCTATGCCATCGGCATCTGCAACGGGTTCCAGATCCTGACCGAGACCGGCATCCTGCCGGGCGCACTGCTGCGCAATGCCGGCCTGAAATACATCTGTCGAACCGTTGGGCTGAAGGTGGAGACCAGCGACAGCGCCTTTACTCAGGGCTACAACGCCGGAGACGTGATTCAGATTCCGATCGCGCATCACGATGGCAACTACTTCGCTGATGACGAAACCATTGCCCGCCTGCGGGACGAGGATCGGATTGCCTTCAGCTATACCGACAACCCCAACGGCTCGCGCGGGGATATTGCCGGGATCCTGTCGCATAACCGGCGCGTGCTGGGCATGATGCCCCACCCCGAGCGGGCGGCGGACGAGGCGCATGGCGGCACCGACGGAGTGGCGCTCTTCCGCGCATTGTCGGGTGTGCTGACACCTGCGTGACTTGAGGTCGTGGGCGCGGAAGCGTAGCTTCGGTGCATGAGTTCCGACGCGCAATCAGGCTGGACAAATCTATTTGGCCGCGGTGCCCCTTTGGGGTGGCGCCTGCGGCTCGCCGTGTTCGTGTTGCTGGTTGCTGCTGCGGCGACGGTCTGGGTCACCAACAGCCTGCTGACCAATCGGTTCACGGAATCGACCCGAAACAGGGCTGAACTGCGTCTGGCGCTCTATTCCGGCAACCTGCTGAGCGAATTGCGTCGAAACGCCATCGTTCCACAATTGCTGGCCCGGGACCCGACTTTGATTTCGGCCTTGCAGTCAGCCGATTTTTCCCTGTCGACGCAGCGGCTTCTGTCCTTTGTTGAAGAAATCGGGGCTGCGTCGCTGATGCTGCTGGATCGGGATGGTCGGGTCGTTGCCGCAACAGACCGCAATCGACTGGGCGAGTCCCATCGAAGTGACCCGTATTTCGTGAATGCCGTCAGGTCGAACGCGACGATCTTTTCCGAGATTGCGCGCGAGACCGGAAGTTATGGCTTTCTCTATTCCCGCAGGATTGAGGCCGGGTCGGAAATTCTGGGCGTGATCGTGGTCGAGGTTGATTTGCGCAAGTTCGAGAACGCTTGGGCCGGGATCTCGGACGCGGTCATGGTGACCGACAGCACCGGAACGATCATTCTGTCGACCGAACCCCAGTGGCGCGGCCTGAACGAGACTGAGGCTTTGTTACGGCAGCATCCGCAGGGTGCCATCCAGCGCGCAATTCGGGCGACTACCGATTGGACGGCCTTGCCGCCGGATGCCTATGTCGCGGGCGAGGCCGTGATGCGCATGGAGACCCGCATCCCGTTCCGCGGTTGGAAGATGACTTCGTTCACGACCTATTCCTCGATCCGCGAAAAGGTGAACAGCGTGCTGGCGCTCGAGATCATGGGGTTTGCGATTCTTCTTGCGCTGACGTTCTATGCACTGAGCCGCAGGGCCACGTTCCGCATGGCGCTGTTCCAACGCGAGTCGGCGGAGCTTCGCGCATTGAACGCAAGGCTGCAGCGCGAAATCGCCGAACGCGAACGGGTTGAAAAGACGCTGGAAGTGGCGGAACAGACGCTGGCCCAAAGCTCGAAGCTGGCAGCCTTGGGCGAGATGTCGGCGGCCGTCAGTCACGAGTTGAACCAGCCGTTGGCGGCGATGAAGACCTATCTGGCGGGCGCGCGGCTACTGCTGCGCCGAAACCGCCCCGAAGAGGCGCTGGCCAGCTTTGGTCGGATCGACGGTCTGATCGAGCGGATGGGCGCGATCACGCGGCAGCTCAAGTCTTATGCCCGAAAGGGCGCGGACGCGTTTTCGCCCGTAAATCTTGGGGAGGCGTTGGCCTCATCCCTGTCGATGATGGAACCGCAGCTGCGCCAGAGGCAGGTCAAGATCACCCAGATCCTGCCCGAAGAGCCGGTGATCGTGATGGGAGATCGGATGAGGATCGAACAGGTTATGGTCAACCTGTTGCGAAACGCGCTCGACGCCACCAAATCTGTTGCAGAGCCGGAGGTCGAGATCATTCTGGCCGCAGGCGAGACCGCCGTGCTGGCGGTGCGCGACAATGGCCACGGGATCGAGGATATCGAGAACCTGTTCGAGCCGTTCTACACCACCAAGCGACCCGGAGATGGGGTCGGCTTGGGTCTTGCCATCTCGTCCGGGATCGTGAACGACCATGGCGGACGGCTGACTGCGCGCAACGGCCAGAACGGCGGCGCGGTATTCGAGATGCAACTGCCCATTTTGGGACATGACGGCCTTGAGGCCGCAGAATAACGAGGACGTACCTATGGCACAGGCCATGAAAATTGCCATCGTGGATGATGAACAGGACATGCGCCAGTCGATCAGCCAATGGTTGGCGCTGTCCGGCTATGACACCGAAACCTTTGCAAGCGCCGAGGATGCGCTCAAGGTTCTGGGGCCGGATTACCCGGGGATCGTGATCTCGGACATCAAGATGCCCGGCATGGATGGTATTCAGCTTTTGAAAAAGCTGATGGGTGCCGACAGCACCTTGCCGGTGATCATGATTACCGGTCACGGCGACGTGCCGATGGCGGTCGAGGCGATGCGGGTGGGGGCGTTCGACTTTCTGGAAAAGCCGTTCAACCCCGACCGGATGTCGGAACTGGCCAAACGCGCCAGCAACGCTCGGCGTCTGACGCTGGACAACCGCGCCCTGCGGCGCGAGCTGTCGGGCGGCACGCAGATCATGAACAAGCTGATCGGCGCCAGCCCGGTGATGGAGCGCCTGCGTGAGGATATTCTGGACCTGGGCCAGGCCGACGGGCATGTGCTGATCGACGGCGAAACCGGCACCGGCAAGACCCTGGTGGCGCACGCCTTGCATGCAGTGGGCAGCCGGGCGGGCAAGAAATTCGTTCTGGTCTCGTGTGCCGCGCTGGAAGAAGAGGCGCTGGCCAAGCGGCTGTTCGGCCCGATGATGCCCGAGGACACGCAACTGCCCGCAATCGAGGAAGCCCGCGGCGGCACTCTGGTGCTGGAGGATATCGAGGCGCTGAGCGACACGCTGCAGGCGCGGTTGCTGAGCGTGATGAACGAGCAGGGAACGCCGGCCGAGACCCGGATCGTTGCGATCTCGAACCTGCAGGAAGCCGGCAAGACCAGCGAGGACGTGCTGCGGCCCGATCTGTTCTATCGTCTGGCGGCGCTGCGCATCACCATGCCGCCGCTGCGGCAGCGCGGCGAGGATATCCTGACCCTGTTCACCCGGCTGAGCGAGCAGTTTGCCGAGGAATATGGCTGTGAGGCACCGCAAGTCAGCGCCCAGGAGGCCGCGCAGCTGCTGCAGGCCCCATGGCCGGGCAATGTGCGCCAGTTGATCAACATCGCCGAACGCGCGGTTCTGCAGTCGCGGCGCGGCTCGGGCACCATCGCGTCGCTGTTGATGTCCGATCACGAAGAGATGCAGCCGGTGATGACCACCGAGGGCAAGCCGCTGAAGGAATACGTTGAAGCGTTCGAACGGATGCTGATCGACAACACCATGCGGCGCCACAAGGGGTCCATCGCCTCGGTGATGGAGGAACTTTGCCTGCCGCGCCGGACTTTGAATGAAAAAATGGCCAAGTACGGGTTGCAACGGGCGGACTATCTGTAGGCGAGAGGCCAGTCCCTTTTTGGCCGTTCGGCCAAAGTACACCCGGGAAATTTGAAGCCGGAGGAAGCCCGACCTGTCCGTAGATCGGGCTCCTTTGCAGTTTGCCCATTGTGTTTTCCACAGGACTGCTTTTATTGTACCGGGACGGGTCGGGCGCATTTTTGTGCCTGAATGCCCCGAATCATTGAGTTTCGCTGCTTTGCTGCAGGTGGTGACCTTTCCCGCCCGGCCAAGCAGACCGATTGTGCCCCGTTCCGGGGCAGTAGAGTACCTGAGCCCGAACTTCGGGCGAAAGGAATAATGGGCAGGCAGCGGCGTGTTCGCGCCTGTCGGAGAAGAACCGCGATGACGCGCGCGCTACGATTGAGAATACGGGCAGGGGGCCACAGCGCCGATCCCTGCCGCGCGCCGTCCGTAATCGCCCAGACAAGACACCACCCCAGATGCGCCTGTCCGCCTGGACAGGTCAGGACAACGCGTTTGGCGCGGTGCACCAAGGACACATGGCAAAGAAAATGCTTATCGATGCCACCCACGCGGAGGAGACCCGCGTCGTGGTGGTGGACGGAAACAAGGTCGAGGAGTTCGATTTTGAATCCGAAAACAAACGCCAGCTTGCTGGCAACATTTACCTGGCAAAAGTAACGCGCGTCGAACCTTCGCTGCAGGCGGCCTTTGTCGACTATGGCGGGAACCGGCATGGCTTCCTTGCGTTCTCGGAAATCCATCCGGACTACTACCAGATTCCGGTCGCGGACCGCGAAGCCCTGATGGAGGAAGAGCGCGCCTATGCCGAGGCAATGAAGGCGCGGGACGAGGCCGAAGAATCCAAGCCCAAGAAGCGCCGCTCGCGGTCGCGTTCGAAGGCGGCAGAGGTCAAGACGGACGATCCGGTCGAAACGCTAGACGTATCCGCCGAGCCGACAGGTATGGAAACCATCGACCTGGTCGAGGAAGACGCCGCTGATCAGGATGTGCCCGAAGGCACGTCTCCGATGGAGACGGTCGCTGAAACTCCGGTCGAAGAGCCGAGTGAAGGCGCGGGTGACGAACCGGCGGACGAAACGACCGAAGTCGACGCCGCACCCGCGGAACCCGTCGAAGCAGACGAGCCCGAAGCGGATCTAGCCGACGAAACCGACGTCGAAGCTGAAGAGGCCAAGCCGGATGCGGCGGCCAAGGATGACACGATCGAGTCGGTTGCGGATGATGATGACAGCGAGGACATCCGTCCTCCGCGCAAACCACGCCCGCGCCGCTACAAGATTCAGGAAGTCATCAAGGTGCGCCAGGTTCTGTTGGTGCAGGTCGTCAAGGAAGAACGTGGCAACAAGGGTGCCGCGCTGACCACTTACCTGTCGCTGGCCGGCCGGTATTGTGTGTTGATGCCGAACACCGCACGCGGGGGCGGCATCAGCCGCAAGATCACCAACGCCGCGGACCGCAAGAAGCTCAAGGAAATCGCATCCGAGATCGACGTGCCTATGGGCGCCGGTCTGATCATCCGTACAGCCGGCGCCAAGCGTACCAAGTCCGAGATCAAGCGCGACTACGAATACCTGCAGCGCCTGTGGGAGCAGATCCGCGAACTGACGCTCAAATCGATCGCTCCTGCGAAGATCTACGAGGAGGGCGATCTGATCAAACGGTCGATCCGTGATCTTTACAATCGGGACATCGATGAGGTTCTGGTCGAAGGCGAAGGTGGCTACCGCATCGCCAAAGACTTTATGAAGATGATCATGCCATCGCACGCCAAGAACGTGAAGCGGTACGAGGATCAGTTGCCGCTGTTCGCGCGCTATCAGGTGGAAAGCTATCTGGCGGGGATGTTCAACCCGACGGTCCAGCTGAAATCGGGCGGGTATATCGTGATCGGCGTGACCGAGGCGTTGGTTGCCATCGACGTGAACTCTGGCCGCGCCACCAAAGAAGGCTCGATCGAGGAAACTGCGCTCAAAACCAACCTTGAGGCCGCCGAGGAAGTTGCACGCCAGCTGCGCCTGCGCGACCTGGCCGGTCTGATCGTCATCGACTTCATCGACATGGACGAGCGCAAGAACAACCTGGCGGTCGAAAAGCGCCTGAAGGACAAGCTGAAGACCGATCGGGCCCGTATTCAGGTTGGACGGATCTCGGGCTTTGGCCTGCTGGAGATGAGCCGCCAGCGCCTGCGCCCAGGAATGCTTGAGGCAACCACACAGCCTTGCCCGTCCTGCCATGGCACCGGTCTGATCCGCTCGGACGACAACATGGCTCTGTCGATCCTGCGTCAGATTGAAGAGGAAGGGACACGCCGCCGCTCGCGCGAGGTGCTGGTGCGGTGTCCGGTCAGCATTGCGAACTTCCTGATGAACCAGAAGCGCGAGCATATCGCGCAGATCGAAGCCCGCTATGGCCTGTCGGTTCGGATCGAAGGCGACACTCATCTGGTCAGCCCTGACTTCTCGATGGAAAAGTTCAAGACGGCCAGCCGGATCGTTCCCGAAGCATCTGCGCCGGTGGTGTCCGCGACGGCATCGCTGATGGATCTGGTGGATTCCGAGGACGAGGTTGAAGACAGCGCCGTCGAGCCGGAACAGGCGGAAGAGGAAGCTAAGCCGAAGCGCAAGCGCCGCCGGCGTCGCCGCAAGAAGAACGGCGGTAACGGCGAGCAGGCCGAGGCAACCAGTTCTGACGAAGCTGCGGAAGACAAGGCGACCACCGAGGCGCAACCCGAGGAGTCCGGGACGGAAAAGACCGCAGAATCTGAATCCGCTACGGCTGAGGCCGCAGAAGCTGGCGCCGAAAACGTGACCGAGGGTGAAGCGGAACAGGCCGAAGAAAAATCGGCCAAGCCCAAAAAACGTCGGGCACCGCGCCGCAAGAAGACGGCCGAAGTCGAAGAGGCGCCCGCGCCGGAACCCGAGGTGGCCGAAGAAGCGGTTCAGGCGGCTGCAGAAACGCCTGCTGATGAGGCTGCGGGTGCTGAGGACAATGCCCCCGAAGCGCAAGCCGAGGAGCCGGTCGAAGAGAGTGAGCCCGAGGTAGCGGCAGAAGTCGAGACGCCTGATCCCAAGCCCGTGGCGGAAGCGCCGGAAGCGGCAACAGAAGAAAAAGCCGAGGACGCCGCAGAGCCGGTGCTTGAGACGGTGGCGGAAGAACCCGAGCCGTCTCCGGCCAAGCCCAAACGGCGCGGTTGGTGGTCACTGGGCCAATAAGACAAAAAAAGGCGGACAGTATTGTCCGCCTTTTTTCTTTCAGGTCCCGCCGTTTTTCCGAATGAGAAAGACGTGGTGATCCGCAGCTTCTTCCATCCCGATCAGCTCGTGCCCGGACTCCGAGCAGAAATGAGGTACATCGACGATTGCGGCCGGATCGTCGGCAAGGACCCGGAGAAGGGAGCCCGCAGGCATGGCCTTGAGCCGTTTGCGGGCTTTCAGGACGGGCAGGGGGCACAGCAGGCCCAATGCATCCAGTGTTTCGGCTTCTTGTGTCATGGCTCTCAGATATTTGCATGGCGCACAGCTGTCCAGCCGGCAACCACGAGGATGTGACCGAATGGCCCCGTGACGCGCCCCACTGGATATCCTATGTGCAGTGGCATGTTCGGAATCGATATCATCGACGCGGGGCTGCTGCCCGCCATGTTCATCGCGCTGGTCGGCGGGTTGATCAGTTTTCTGTCGCCCTGCGTGTTGCCGATCGTGCCGCCTTATCTGGCCTACATGAGCGGCGTGACCATTCACGAGATGCAGGATCAGGCGCAGGCTAGACGCAAGGCGACTCTGTCAGCGCTGTTCTTCGTTCTTGGACTGTCGACGGTGTTCCTGCTGCTGGGCTTCACGGCCTCGGCCTTCGGCGCATTCGTGCTGCAGAACCAGGAACTGTTCGCTAAGGCGTCGGGTCTGGTGGTGATCGTCTTCGGCCTGCATTTCCTGAACGTGTTCCGCATTCCGATCCTGGACCGCGAAGCGCGGGTCGAGACCGGGGACGCCGGCGGATCGGTTTTCGGGGCATACATCTTGGGGCTGGCCTTCGCATTCGGCTGGACCCCGTGCATTGGCCCCCAGCTTGGCGCGATTCTATCGCTGGCCGCGTCCGAGGCCTCGGTGGCGCGGGGCACGCTGTTGCTGGGCGTCTACGCGGCGGGTCTGGGCATACCGTTCCTGCTGGCTGCGATGTTCCTGAACCGGTCGATGGCGGTGATGAACAAGCTGAAACCACACATGGGAACGATCGAGAAAGTCATGGGTGGCTTGTTGCTGGTCGTCGGCATCATGCTCGTGACAGGTCTGTTCACCGAGTTCAGCTGGTGGCTGCTTGAGACGTTCCCGGCATTGGCCACTCTGGGCTGACGCGGCGCCCGGTCGCGAGGATCGGGCCTTACCTTGGCCACATCGCTGCGCTAACCTGCCCGCAACAAGGGCAAAGGCATGAGCAGTCAGGTTCCGCAATCTGGGGTACAACGACGCCGGGTGTTCTATATCCCCGGCTATGATCCGATCCATCCCCGCCGCTATCGCGAGCTCTATCGGAAAGAGGGGCGCGCGCAGGCAGGGATTTCCGGGTATCGGTTGGAGGTCTCGGCCAAGACGGGCGATGGTCCCTATGGCTGGCACGTCCGGTCGGAGCAGGACGGGGCCGAAGTGGAGGCGGATGTCGAGGTTCTGGTCTGGTCCGACATCGTTCGCGACAGCATGGAAAGCTCGATCCCGGCCACCTATTGGCAATTGCTGCGCACGGCGTGGATCTACATCTCGACCGGCACGCTGTGGCGGCTGATGCGGCTACGCAAAGGGCCGGTGATCGCCGCACTCTACCCGGTGGCGATGCTGCTGGGGCAGTTGGTGGCGGCGGTGGTACTGGGTTGGGGTCTCGTGGTGCTGCTGATCCCGTGGGCGGGGGTATTGGCGGTTCTGCCTGCGCTGGCGCTTTCGGTGGCGGTCTTGCGCTGGTTCCGAAAGATCGACAACCGCCTGTTCGCCTATTACCTGATGCACGACTATGCCTATTCTGCGCGGCTGCGGGGAGAAACGCCGCCCGAGTTGCAGGCTCGGCTGGACGAATTCCGTGCCACTATTGCGGCAGCGCTACGGTCGCCCGTCGATGAGGTTCTGGTGGTGGGCCACAGTTCCGGCGCCCATCTGGGGGTTTCGGTTCTGGCCGACCTGCTGCGGCGGGGCGAGGTGCCACCGGATGGCCCGGTCCTGTCGTTCCTGACATTGGGGCAGGTGGTGCCGATGGTGTCATTCCTGCCGCGGGCCGGCCGGTTGCGGTCCGACCTGCAATTGCTGTCGCAGACCGAGCAGTTGACATGGGTCGATGTCTCGGCACCCGGGGATGGCTGCGCCTTTGCCCTATGTGATCCGGTTGCGGTCAGCGGGGTTGCCGGGCCGGGCAAGCGGTGGCCGCTGGTTCTGTCAGCCGCTTTTACGCAAACCCTGTCGCCCGAACGTTGGGCCGCGTTGCGCTGGCGGTTCTTCCGTTTGCATTTCCAGTATCTTTGCGCGTTCGACCGGCCTAGCGACTATGACTATTTCCGCATCACGGCCGGCCCGCTGACACTGGGCGCTCGGTTCGCCGGGCGGGCGCCGTCGAAATCGCGGATCGAGCGGGCGGTGTCCAAGTACCGGACGGTGCGCGCATGACCCCGCCCAAGCCGCCCGCCAGACCGGACAAGGTATCTCTGTGGCAATACCTGCGCCTGTTCCGGCGTGACATCCTGTCGGCCCAGCCGCAACGCCTGTACCGCGCCTGGATGGCCGAGTTCCGCACCCCGTTCTTCCGGTCCTACCTGATCAACCAGCCCGAGCTGATCGACCGGGTTCTGAAACGCCGCCCCGAGGATTTTCCGAAATCCGGCCGGATCAGCGAAGGCCTGCGGCCCCTGCTGGGCCAATCGGTATTCCTGACCAACGGCGCAACCTGGGAGCGCCAGCGCCGCATCATCGACCCGGCCTTCGAGGGCGGGCGGCTAAAACAAACCTTTCCCGCGATGCTGGCCTCGGCCGAGGCTTGCGCCGATCGCCTGAGCGACAGGACGGGCGTGCCGGTCGAGATCGAAGAGGTCACCAGCCATGCCGCCGCCGACGTGATCTTTCGCACCTTGTTCTCGGTGCCGATCGAGCACGAAATCGCCGCGCAGGTGTTCGAGAAGTTCCGCGCCTATCAGCGGCAGCAACCTCTGCTGAACCTTGCGGCTTTCGTGCCGCTGCCCGGCTGGGTGCCTCGGTTCCACCCGCGCAAGACCCGCCGTGCGGCGGCTGAAATCCGCGCCTTGATCGCCCGCCTGACCCGCGAGCGGGCCGCGCAGATCGCCGCCGGCGCCGCGCCCGACGATCTGGCCACCAAGATCATGACCACGTCCGACCCCCTGACCGGGCAGTGTTTCGATACCGATGAGATGATCGATCAGGTGGCCATCTTCTTTCTGGCCGGGCACGAGACCAGCGCCTCGGCCCTGGCGTGGACGCTGTACCTGATGGCCGCCTATCCCGACTGGCAGGATCGCGTGGCCGAGGAGGCCCGCGCGCAGGATGAAATCAGTTTTGCCAGCATGTCCAGACTGCGCATCAGCCGCGATGTGTTCCGCGAGGCGCTGCGCCTCTATCCCCCGGTCCCGATGATGGTGCGCGAGGCCACATGCCCCGAACGCTTCCGCGACCGCGACGTGCCCAAGAGCGCGCAGATCGTGCTCAGCCCATGGCACCTGCATCGACATGAACGGCTGTGGGAGGACCCCGACAGCTTTGACCCGGCCCGCTGGGCGACTGAAAACGGCCAAGCCTGTCAGCGCGCGGCCTTCATCCCGTTTTCGGCCGGGCCGCGCGTCTGCACCGGGGCGGGGTTTGCGATGGTCGAGGGACCGTTGATCCTGTCGACCCTGCTGCGTCGGTACCGGTTCGAACCTGTCGAAGGCCGCGCCCCGGTCCCGGTGGCACATCTGACGGTCCGCTCGCGCGATGGAATCTGGCTGCGCGTGGTTGAGCGCTAACAAACTATCATCGCCCCGCGCCATGCTGTATGCGGTTGGAAAAGCGGAATCATTACTGAACGGGAAAGTGTTATGTCCAAGGCTGAACAGCGCGAACAGATGATCAACGGTGCGGGCTTCATCGCGGCTCTCGATCAGAGCGGTGGCTCGACGCCCAAGGCGCTGGCGCTGTATGGCGTGCAGCCGTCCGACTATGGCTCGGACGAGGAAATGTTTGCCGAGATCCAGAAGATGCGCGCCCGGATCATCCTGGCCGATGACTTCACCCGCGACAAAGTGATCGGCGCGATCCTGTTCGAACGCACGCTGAGCGAGGAAATCGACGGTCGCAAGGTGGCCGATTACCTGTGGTCGGTCAAAGGCATCGTGCCGTTCCTCAAGATCGACAAGGGGCTGGAGGACACCGCCAACGGCGTGCAGCTGATGAAGCCCATCCCGGGCCTGGCCGAGACGCTGGCCAAGGCCGAAGGTGTGTTCGGCACCAAGGAACGCTCGGTCATCCACGAGGCCAATGCCGAGGGCATTGCCGCCGTGGTGAAACAGCAATTCGACGTGGCCCGCGAGGTGATCGCGGCCGGCATGGTTCCGATCATTGAACCCGAGGTGAACATCAAGTCGGACACCAAGGCCGAAGCCGAAGAGATCCTGAAAGCCGAAATCCTCAAGAATCTCGACGAGTTGGGCGAGGGGCAGGACGTCATGCTGAAGCTGACCCTGCCCAGCAAGGCCAACCTGTATGACGAGGCCGCCGATCATCCGCGTGTTCTGCGGGTAGTGGCGCTGTCGGGCGGCTATTCGACCGACGAGGCCTGTGACCTGCTGGCGCAGAACGGCAAGATGATCGCCTCTTTCTCGCGCGCGCTGACCGAGGGGCTATCGAAACAGCAGTCGGATGCCGAGTTCAACGCGGCCCTGGGCAGCAATATCGACAAGATCTATCGCGCCTCGGTCTGAGGTCAGACCGGTTTGATGAACGAGCGGCGCATCTGTGCCGCTTTTTCGCGCATGGCGCAGCCGGTGGCGTGGTCATTCACCAGCCCCATCGCCTGCATGAAGGCAAACACCGTGGTGGGGCCGACAAATTTCCACCCGCGCTTTTTCAGATCCTTGGACATGGCAACCGACTCGGGCGAAGTCGAGGCCGTCTGCGGCGCAGGAGGGGTCTCGGGCTCGAACCGCCAGACATAGGCCGCCAGCGAGCCGGTTTCGGCCACCAGCTCCTGTGCGCGGCGGGCGTTGTTGATCACCGCCTCGATCTTGCCGCGATGGCGGATGATACCGGCATCTTGCAGCAGTCGTTCAACGTCCGCTTCAGAAAAACCGGCCATCACGTTGAAATCAAAATCGGAAAAGGCTTTGCGGAAATTCTCGCGCTTGGCCAGAATGGTGCGCCAGCTGAGGCCGGATTGAAAGCTTTCAAGGCAGAGTTTCTCGAACAGGCGCTGGTCGTCACCTACCGGATAGCCCCATTCATTGTCGTGATAGTCGAAGAATTCCGGCGCGGCCTGACACCAACCGCATCGCGGTTGGCCATCCGGCCCGGTCACGAGATCGCGCATCAAATGTACCCCTTTTGTTCACATCCAGCCTAGACACCGACGGGGATCAGATCAAGCGCTGCGATCGGGTGACCGGTACCAGTTCAGAACAAAGACACGAATGGCCGACGCCAATCCAGTCTCGGGGTCGCGCGCGACATCAATTTCCGAGGCCAAGACATTGATTGGCATACCTTTTGCCTTGGCGATGTCCCGAAACGCCTGCCAGAACTCATCCTCGAGCGAGACCGAGGTTCTATGTCCCTTGAGGGTCAGCGAGCGTTTGACGGGCGGGCCGCTCATTCGTCCAGCTCGTGATTGTCCAGATCGCGGCGGGCTTTTTCCGTACGGGCCTTGTCCAGCTGTTTGTCTGCTTTGCTGCGCCCGAACGCCGCCGCGTTCCGGTCGGCGCAGGCCTTTTTCTCGGCCCGCGCCTTTTCCTTGCGATACCGGTTTAGATTGACCGGCTTGCCCATCAGTCCTTGGGCCCGATCATCTGCTCGGGGCGCACGACGGCATCAAAGGTTGCCTCGTCGACGAAGCCCAGCTTGATGGCCTCTTCCTTCAGCGTGGTGCCGTTCTTGTGCGCAGTCTTGGCGACCGTGGTGGCGTTGTCGTAACCGATGGTGGGGGCCAGGGCAGTAACCAGCATCAGCGATTCCTTCATCAGCTTGTCGATGCGCGCCTCGTTGGCCTTGGTGCCCAGCAGCATGCGCTCGGTAAAGCTGTCGGTCGCGTCGCCCAGCAGCTGGATCGACTGCAGCAGGTTGTAGGCCATCATCGGGTTGTAGACGTTCAGCTCGAAATGGCCTTGGCTGCCGGCGAACTTGATCGCAGCGTCATTGCCCATGACGTGGGCGGCGACCTGGGTCAGCGCCTCGGCCTGGGTCGGGTTGACCTTGCCTGGCATGATCGACGATCCGGGCTCGTTCTCCGGCAGGATCAGTTCACCCAGACCCGAACGCGGCCCCGAGCCGAGGAAGCGGATGTCGTTGGCGATCTTGTAGCAGCTGCCCGCGACGGTGGCCAAGGCGCCCGAGAGGAACACCATGGCGTCATGAGCGGCCAGCGACTCGAATTTGTTGGGCGCGGTTACGAAGGGCAGGCCGGTGATTTCGGCCATGTTGGCGGCGACGGCCTCGGCCCAGCCTTTCTGGGTGTTCAGCCCGGTGCCGACGGCGGTGCCGCCCTGCGCCAGCTCGTAGATGCCGGGCATGGCAGCATTCACACGGGCGATGCCCTGACGGATCTGGTGGGCATAGCCGCTAAATTCCTGGCCCAGGGTCAGCGGGGTCGCGTCCTGCGTGTGAGTGCGGCCGATCTTGATGATGTCCTTGAATTCCGCCGACTTCTGCCCGAGCCCGGCGGCCAGCTTTTCCAGCCCCGGCAGCAGCACGTCACGCACGCTCATAGCGGTGGCGATATGCATGGCGGTGGGGAAGGTGTCGTTCGATGATTGTCCCATGTTGCAGTGATCGTTCGGGTGCACCGGATCCTTCGAGCCGATCACGCCGCCCAGGATCTCGATCGCGCGGTTCGCGATGACCTCGTTGGCGTTCATGTTCGACTGGGTGCCTGATCCGGTCTGCCAGACGACCAGAGGGAAATTGTCGTCGAACTTGCCCTCGATCACCTCGCCGGCGGCCTGGATGATGGCGTCGGCGATGCGTGCGTCCAGCTTGCCCGTGGCCTTGTTCTGCATGGCGCAGGCCTTCTTGACCACGCCCAGCGCGCGCACGATGGCGACGGGCTGCTTCTCCCATCCGATGGGGAAGTTCATGATCGAGCGCTGCGTCTGCGCCCCCCAATACTTGTCGGCAGGAACCTCGAGCGGGCCAAAACTGTCGGATTCGGTGCGGGTCTGAGACATCTGTCACTCCGTCTGGTATGCAGTCGCATGCCGTTTAACCGCAGCTAAGCTATGGTTCAATCGGCCAGTTGCGCGCACCTTAGTCCGAAGGGCAAAAAAGGTATAGCCATGCGGTGTGCGTCACTTTTCTTGGTTGGTCACAGGGACGTACCATTGTGCCCGTTCCCGGCTGAGCTAAGATATAGAAGGCAACCGCGGAGAAAGAACCATGAATCGCTCAGACCGGACCTCATTTTTCGCGCAAATGGCCCGATGGCTGTCGATACTGGCGTTTGGAATTTTGTTGGCGTCTCCGGGATGGGCGCAGGACATTGGTCCCTTTGTCGGCGACTATGTCGGATCTGCCGACGTGGTCGATGCAGACGGATCGTCGACCCCGCGCGACATGAGCGTTTCCATCGCAGAGACCGGCGAAGGGTTCGTGGTCAAGTGGAAGACTACCACCTACAAAGCCGACGGCCGGGTGAAAGAACAAAGCTTTTCGGTCGAGTTCCGACCTTCTGATCGAAACAACATCTATTCTGCAGCCATGAAGCGGAATGTCTTCGGTCATGAGGTTCCGCTGGACCCGATGAAGGGGGAACCCTTTGTCTGGGGGCGGATCGAAGGGGAAACACTGACCGTCTTCTCGCTGTTCATAGACGAGGACGGCGGGTACGAATTGCAGCAGTATGACCGAACACTGGCCGAGGGCGGGCTGAACCTGTCCTTTTCCCGGTTCAGAGATGGACAGAAGTCACGTTCGGTCGAAACATTCCTGGAAAAACAATAGGCTCCGCCAAAAAAGCGAAGCCTCGTCCAATGGCCGCGAATTACTTGCGAAAGCTGTCCAGCGATACGATATCCGCATCGTGATGCGGCTCGTCGTCGGGTTCGACCTCGATCGACTCGGCGTCGATTTCCACCGGGTCCTCATCTTCTTCGTCCGAGCTTTCGAAGCGCAGCCCGAATTCGACCGACGGATCGACAAAGGTCTGGATGGCCGAATAGGGGATATACAACGGCTCCGGAGCGTCACCGAAATTGAGCGTGATGGCAAATCCGTCCTCGCCAACCTCGAGATTTTCGAACCAGTGCTGCACCACGATCGTCATCTCATCAGGGTAGCGTTCGCGCAGCCAGTCAGCGATTTCGACGCCGGGCTCACGGGTATCGAACGTGATGAAGAAATGGTGCGCGCCGGGCAATCCGGTTTCGGAAACGCGCTTCAGAACAGTCTTGATCAGCCCACGCATAGCGGTGTGCATCAAGTTGCCGTAGTCAATGCCTTGCGACATGTGTCATCCTCGAAAGTGGTTATCCCAAGCATAAGGGATTTGATCGGAAACGAAAGAGCGGGTTGCGTCTGATTGTTCAAACCAGATGCAGGATTGCGCCTGCTCCTATCATGATGCCCAGCGTCGTTGCCAGACCGGTTTTTCTTATGAAAATCAAGACTCCGGCAAGGCATGTCAATCCAACGGCTGCGATGTCCAAGGTCGAAAAAACCGGAATGGGCAGTGAGATCGGACCAAACACGACTTCTCCGATGGTTCCAAACAGGACATGCAGTCCGAACCACACCGACAGGTTGAGAATCACACCGACGACCGCCGCGGTAATTGCGCGCAATGCTCCCGACAGTCTCGGTCTTTGCGCTATGACGTCCAGGTAAGGTGCGGCAACGAATATCCACAGGAAGCACGGAACGAAGGTCGCCCACAGCGCAACGGCCCCGGCTGCCAGCGCAAGGGACATCCCGCCGGCCAACTGCCCGGCGAGCATGGCGACGAATTGCGTGACCAGTATCAATGGGCCGGGGGTGGTTTCTGCCAGTCCCAGCGCATCGATCATCTGATCGGTAGAGATCCATTGATAGTTCTCGACGACCGTCTGGGTCATGTAGGCCAGCACCGCATAGGCCCCGCCGAAAGTGACTACTGCCAATCGAGCAAAGAACCAGCCCAGATCGCTTAGCAATGTCTGGCCGGAAAGGGTCAACAACACCAGCGGAGCCAACCAAAGAAACAGCCAGAGCGCTGCGGTCCGCGCGGGCCGAGCCAAGGCGGTATCGACATTCTGCGAAACTGAAGGCTGCTCGGAAGGCTTACGTGAAAAGCCCCAGACAGCCGCGGCCAGAATGATCAGGGGGAAAGGTAGATTCAGAGCGAAGATCGCCAGGAACGCCAGTATCGCAAGAATCCCGGGCTCTGCCCCAGATAGAGTTTTGCGAGAAAGATTGAGCACCGCCTGGAGAACGATCACGATAACCGTGGCCTTGATCCCGAGAAATGCAGCCTGGACCAGGGGAAGGTCTCCGTAGGCAGCATACAGGCCGACCAGCACGGCTATCACCAGCGCTCCGGGCAGAACGAACAGGCCGCCGGCAATCAGCCCGCCCGGCACCCCCCGCAGCCGCCAACCGGCATAGGTGGCCAGTTGCATGGCTTCGGGGCCGGGCAGCAACATGCACAACGACAGCGCGCGCAGAAAGCTCTGCTCATCCAACCATGGCCGCCGTTCGACCAATTCCTGGTGCATCAATGAGATCTGTGCCGCTGGGCCACCAAATGAGAGGAGGCCGATGCGGCCGAACACCCGGACCAGTTCTGACAGTGAGGGGTTCACTACAGGGGATCCGCCCTGCATGCGCCGGTTTCGGCGGTCCTCGGGCGGCTCCATCCGATATTCGGAGCATAGGTGCCGATCCGACCACCAGCGATCATTGGAAATTGCGCAGCCATGGCATGTGCCCCTTTGGATTTGGAGACATGCGAACCCGGGCTGCCGCCGGGCAGGGCGTTCACATGCTGACCCCGTGTGCTCTTGCTACTCGGGGTCAGCACGCGCGGTCAAGAACCGGTTCAGGCCCAGTCCAGCCGTTGCCCTGTCATGCAAACGGGCAAGGTATCCTGCGGGAACTGGCCGAGCTGTTCGAACAGGGAAACGAAGTCGAACTGGTTGTAGGCTTCGACCATCTTGTCACCTTTGAAGCGCGCCATAACTTGGCCTGTGACCTCCAAGGGCGCGCCGTTGTCCGCCCGCGAGGTCCGCACATGCAGAACGGCCGACGCCCAATCGCCGTTTTCGATAATTTTGGGCAAGTCCACCTGGATTTCGCCCAGAACGTGCCGAAAGGCCATGACCAGGTCGCGAAAGTCGTCCGCCCCGACCTGCATTTCGGGTATCAGCCCTTCGGCCATCGTTTCCGGGGCAAAATACTGGTCGATCGCGTCAATATTGCCTTTTTCCCAGACCTCGGAATACCAGGCTCTGAGTATCTCTGAATTAGTCATCCCAACTCTCCTGTCTGTCTTCCGCTACTTTGAATGACAGGAGTGAACAGTTTCTGAATAGCGGCCAAATTCGGCGCAAAAACTCAGACAAAATCCAGGGAAATGCAGGTTTCTGTTGCCAGGTACCTGCGAACCCCGCCTTACGCGGCTAGGCGCAAGGACTTAAGTTTCGGTCTGGTTACTGCTTACGCAGCAACGGCAACCGGAGCACGATTGTCATTTGCAATTGTACTGTTTTCGCCGGTAACGGTGGCAGACAGCCGAGACAAAGCTAACCCCTTTAGACGTTCGTCGATCCTATTTCGGCCCCATGATCCCCAAATGAAGGATGTATGGTGGAGCCGCCGGGTACCGCCCCCGGGTCCGATCCGCTTATTACGAGCGCGTTTATGTCCATAGTCCCGAAGGACAGGATTTATATAGGTGAGGATATTTGCGGATGCAAACCCTCAAAGCGCGGGATCATGGCGATTTTTCCAACCTTTCACGCGGGCTTGAAGAGGTTGGCTGCGATCAGCCAGATCGCCAGCACCAGCTCGATTCCGCCGAAGGTCAACGCTTTGGCCAACGGTGGATTGTCCAGCAGTACGGACACGAACCGACCCAGCGCCGCGCCGCCATAGACCACGCCCAACATCGCGTAGGCCATCGGGTGGTTCAGCCACAATACAGCTATGCCGGTCACGACAAACAGCCCGCCGACCGAGGCCCGCATCTCGCTGAGGCCCATCGTGCTGTTGGTGGGCGCAAGGTCCAGCGAGGCCGCCGTCCAGGCCGGAGCCAGAAAGCCGAACAGTCCAAAGCCGATGGTCAGAAGGGCTGCGATGATGTTGAGTGTTCCGGTCATGGGGGCCTCGCTTTTCAAATGCCTGCCCGTCGAACCTAATCTGTTTCGGTGCAGGGGGAAGACCTCAGATTGCGGCCCAGAGGCCGAGCACCCCCACAAGGATCAGGCTGAGCGCCCAGACCATTTCCAGGTTGAACCAGCTGCGAGACAGAAACTGCAGGCCCAGCCAGCGATAGACCGCGAAGGCCAGCGCACCGCCGCCCAGCATCATAGCGCCCGTATGGACCGCGGCCACAGCCAGAACCAGCAGGCCATTGGTGCCCATGATCTCGGACACGGCTCTGTGGCCGGTATCCAGCTCGTCCAGCCCGCACAGGCCCAGATAGATCGGGACCAGCATCAGCGCCGCACCATGCGCCAACGCCACCAGAAACGACCACAGCGCCAACCGACTGGGCGGTACGCGCGCCAGAAACCGTGGGTGGCGCCGGGTGATCGCGATGTAGAGGCCCATAGCGATCACGATCAGGGCCGCTCCGATCCGGATTTCGCGCTGATAGTCTACAAGGATGGTCATCAGCGCAAAGGGCAGCAACACACCCAGCATCGCCACGAAATGCCCGCCCGCCAGCGCTGCCAACGCGCGCCAGAGGGCGGATTGGCGTTGCTCCATCAATGCGGCCGACACGGCCAACGGCCAGCCCATACCGGGGTTCAACCCGTGATAAGCGCCGCTCAGAACAACGGCCAGCCAGAGGCCGGCCGTCGATGTCATCAAGGCGTCCAATTCAGACCGAAGGGTAGCAGAAACTGTCGGTGGAGCAGTCTCCTCCCTCAAGCCGGATCTGGTGGCTGCGATACCCTTTCGGGAAGTCCACCCAGAAATCCTTGTCCAGTGTCAGGCCGCCTTTTTCGCCTACATCTGCCTTGACCATCGCAGCGCCGCGATCGCCGGGATAGAATTGGTCATCCCATGTGGAATAAAGCGAATTGGTCCAATAGACGCGTTTGCCGTCACGGCTGATCTCGACCATCTGCGGGCCATAACCAAAGTCCTTGCCGTTGGGATGCTTGGTTTTCTTGACGATTCCGCCGATCTCGACCTTGCCGGCCAGCTTGGGCTTCATCGGGTCCGAGACATCGTATTGGTGCATTTCACCGGTGCCCCAGCACGCGACATACAGGTATTTGTCGTCCAAGCTCAGGTCGATGTCGGTCACCAGAGGCGGCACCGCCGAGAACCCTTTGAGCAGATCGGGAAGATCATCCGGATCAGCGGGTTGCGGGTCGATCGTGATGGTCTTCTTAGCCGCGAAACTGCCATCCTTGTTGCGCCACCAGGTAAAGATTGCGCCCTGAAGATTGGTGGTGTCGACCACCACACCGCAGAACCCGTATTGCTTGACCGGGTCATGCGCCGGCCGGATTTCCAGCGCCATCTGGTGGTTCTCGCCCAAATCGATGGTCTGGATGTTGGTGCGGTCGCGCAGGTTCCAGAAATGGATCCGGTGGCCATATTTGTTCGACAGAAGATCTTCGGCCACGATCCCGTTTTCGAATTGCGGGGGCAGACCCCATTCGGAACTGACCATGTAGTCACGCGGCAGGTTCCACCAGAAATCATAGTGCTTGTCCTGCACGCCGCGCTCGATCTCGTAACGCCCGATGATGTCGAAGGTCTCGCAATCCATGATGAAGATGCCCGGAGGCCCATCGGTGCCATCCGGTCCGCCGCCGCCCAAGGTGCTGACATAGATACCTTCGGGTCCGCAATGGATCGTATGGGGGCGGGAATACCCCGTCCTTGCAAAGACTTCTTCGGGCTCGATGATCTTGTGAATTTTGGCCTTCAGCGGCTCTTTCACGTCAATCACGTAGATCCGGCTGGAACGGATACCGGGGATGATCAGGTACCGGCGCTCAAGAAAAGCGTGGCCGGTCAGCGGAGACAGGGCCGAAGAACAGGCGTTCCATCCGAAATGGTGAAACTCGTCGCCCTTGTTGGGCATCATCACCTTGTGAACGATCTTTCCGTAATCGCCCGAAGTTGGGTCGACATTCACAACCGCCAAGCCATCGGGCTGCGAAAAATCGGGGCTGAGCATCAGCGTGAAGGCCAAGGTTTCGGGCGGGGCCTCCATGGCCATCCTGGCGGATGGATAGAATGTTGGATCCGGTCTTTTGTTCATAACGTCCTCCCGTAAGTCATTGAAAATCAATTTTATTGAGAGTGCCGGTCTTCCCGCCGGATGATGGTCTGCCTGCTCGAGTGTCCTTTCCGTTGATGTGATGCGTCAAGAAGAATTCAGAGTGTCTTCAGGCCGGTTTCCGCCGACGTTCGGCCACATCATGGGCCAGGCGGCGGGTGTAGGTTTCCAGTTCGACCAGCGCGGCGTCGACGGTCTCGGCGTCCTGCGCCTCCAGCGCGTCGGCGATCTTGCTGTGCAGGCGGATGATCTCCTCGCGCGAGCGGGCGGTGAAGGTGATCATGTTCATCAGGGGCTGCATCGCCTCGACGGCTCCGGCCAGTTGATAGGACAGGACAGGGTTGCCCGCGCCATCGACCAGTGCCCGGTGAAAAGCCACGTCCGAGGCGCAGAAGGCCTCATCCGTCAGACCGGGCTGCGCCTGACGGAAGATTTCCGCGCGCATGGTGGCCAATTGATCGGCGGTGCGCCGCTGGGCCGACAGGCGCGCGCAGGCACGTTCCAACGCATAGCGGGCCTCGCAGGCCGTATCGAAGCTGACCTCGTTCATCGACAGCAGCAGCGTCGAAGTCGTGATCTGCTGGGAATAGGCGTCCTGGAAACTCAGCCGGTTGACGAAGGCACCTCCCGTCGCGCCGCGCTGGGTGCGGATCAGCGATTGCGCCGCCAGCCGTTTCAGCGCCTCGCGCACGGTGGGGCGCGACACCTGGAACTGGTCCGCAAGCTCGGATTCCGAGGGCAGGCGCTCGTCCACGATCAGCTCTCCTGATACGATGGCATCGCGGATGGCCTGGGCGATCTGCGCGGACAGGTCGGTGCTTTTCTGGGGATCGATTTTCATCTTCTGCAGGCCGCCGTGAAAAATTTATTTGTCTGACATTTAAAAGTCTGACATTTGAAAAGCAAGCACCGAGTCGGGAGGGAACATGAGTCGGGCACTTCTACGCAGCGGTTTGTGGCTGGGCTTTTTCGTCCTGATCCTGTGGGCCTGGTGGGTGATGTACACCATGAGCCGCGACATGGGCGTCGATTGGATTGGCCGACCCGGGCCAATGGCCGAGGCGATGCGTGCGATGGATCCCCGCATGGACATGTACATGCCGATGGCCGAGTTCGGCCCGCTGTTCGTGATGTGGGCGATCATGATGGCCGCGATGATGCTTCCAACGCTGGTTCCGACACTGAGAAGCTATGAGGATTTGATCCAGAGCGCCAATGGAACAAGGCTTGGGTGGGTCGGCGTTCTGTTGGGCTATTTCGTGGTTTGGGCCGGGTTCGCCGCGTTGATCACAGGTGTTCAGCTGGCTTTGTTGTTCGGGGGCGTGATCGACATGCTGGGCATTGCCAAGTCTCCGCTTTTTGCCGCCGGTCTTCTCATTGCCGTCGGTGCCTTTCAATTCACGCGCGCCAAGGAGGTGTGCCACGGGGTGTGTCATGCGCCGATGACCTATTTCCTTGGACACTGGCGCACTGGCTTCTCTGGCGGACTGCGTATGGGCCTTGGGCTGGGCGCCTTTTGTGTCGGCTGCTGCTGGGGGTTCATGGCGCTTGGCTTTGTCGGAGGCGTGATGAGCCTTCTGTGGATGGGTTTGGCGACCCTGTTCATGGTGTTGGAGAAATTGCCCCAGATCGGTCATGTTCTGACACGGCCGCTGGGTTTCGCTTTGATTGCAGGTGGCCTTGGGCTGCTGATCTACCCAATTGCATACGGAGGATAAGCCGATGGCAAAAAACAGAAAACCCGATGCCGACAAGCTGCCGGTCAGTCAGCGAATTGACAGCCGGATGCCCAACCCCAAGCGGCGCGAGATGAGCCCGACGGACTGGGCCATCAAGGGTGAGCTTATCCTGAACTGCTCCTGCGACGTGTTCTGCCCCTGCGTGGTTTCGCTGGGGGCGCACCCTCCGACCGAAGGGCATTGTCATGCGTGGATGGGCGTGATCATCGACGAGGGACACTATGAAGGCGAAGACCTGTCAGGTCTGAACGTCGGTCTGTTGGTCGATATTCCTGGCCGGATGGGCGAAGGCCAGTGGAAGGTTGCCGCTTACGTGGATGAGCGCGCAAGTGGCAAGGCGTACAACGGTCTGCTGCAGATTTTCAGCGGGCAGGCGGGTGGCACCACCGGGCTGTTCACGATGTTGGTGAGTGAAATCATCGGCGCCGAGCGTGCTCCAGTGCAGATCGAACGCGACGGCAACAAACGTCGCATCGTCATCGGCCGCAAGATCCAGGGTGAGATCGAGATGCTGGCAGGCAAAGACCCCGAACATCCGGTCATGGTTTCGAACTCCAAGTATTGGATGGGTCCGGACATCATCGTGGCGCGAGGCACCAAGTCGAAAGTGCGCGACTATGGTCGTGTCTGGGATTTCGGCGGCAAATCTGCCGAAATCTGCCCGATCGACTGGCACGGACCCAAGTGATGATCACCGGCGCCTATGCTCGGCAGATGGCCCGCTATAACCGCTGGCAGAACAGCCAGTTGGCGGGCTTTCTTCAAGAGCTTTCGACCGAGGAATTGACCCGGGAACGCGGTGCATTTTTCGGGTCGATCCTGGGGACTGCCAACCATCTGCTGTGGGGCGACTGGATCTGGATGTCCCGGTTCGACAAAGGGCCGGGGCCTGAAAGCAATCCGCACCGCAAGGGCGGCGGTATTCACGAAAGCGTCCACCTGTGCCCGGATCTGGCGCACTGGCTGCCGCTGCGCGAGACCATCGATGCGCGGATCGATGCTTGGGTTGAAACTCTGGGCGACGAGCCAATCTCGGGTCCGTTCACCTGGTATTCCGCGGCAAAAGAAGAAGACATTACATTACCTTACGCCGTGTGCGTGATGCATTTTTTCAATCATCAAACGCATCACCGGGGACAAATCCACAAAATGCTGACCGAGGCCGGGTCTGAGGCTCCGGTCAGTGATCTCGTTTTCTTGCCCGAGGAGGTCTAAGTGCCACAGATTTCTTTGTCGCGCCGGCTGCGGCGCACGCCGTTCTCCGACGGGGTCGAGGCGGCCGGTGTCAAAGGCTATACCGTGTACAACCGGATGTTGCTGCCGACGGTTTTTGAAAGCGTCGAGGCCGACTATCGGCATCTCAAGACCCATGTTCAGGTCTGGGACGTGTCTTGTGAGCGGCAGGTCGAACTGCGAGGCCCCGATGCCGCGCGGCTGATGCAGATGCTGACCCCGCGCGACCTGCGCGGCATGTTGCCGGGCCAGTGCTACTATGTGCCGATCGTGGACGAAACCGGGGGGATGCTGAACGATCCCGTGGCGGTGAAACTGGCGGATGACCGCTGGTGGATTTCGATCGCAGACAGCGATTTGCTGTTGTGGGTCAAAGGCTTGGCCAACGGATATCGACTGGATGTTCTGGTGGATGAGCCGGACGTTTCGCCTTTGGCGGTGCAGGGACCCAAGTCGGATGACCTGATGGCGCGGGTCTTTGGCGACCGGGTGCGTGATATCCGCTTCTTCAAGTTCGACATGTTCCAGTTCGAGGGGCGTGATCTGGCGATTGCGCGGTCGGGCTATTCCAAACAGGGCGGGTTTGAGATCTATGTCGAAGGCGGCGACGTCGGCATGCCCTTGTGGGATGCGCTTTTCGCCGCCGGAGAGGACCTGCAGGTTCGGGCGGGCTGCCCCAACCTGATCGAGCGGGTCGAGGGCGGGTTGCTGTCTTACGGCAATGACATGACCGATGACAACACGCCCCATGAATGCGGGTTGGGCAAGTTCTGCAACACGCATACGGCCATTGGCTGCATCGGGCGGGATGCACTGTTGCGGGTGGCCAAAGAGGGGCCGGTTCAGCAAATCCGTCCGATCGCGATCGAGGGCGACGCGGTGCCCCCCTGCGATCGGCCGTGGCCGGTCTATGGCGGCGGCAAGCGTGTGGGCCAGGTGACCTCGGCTACCTGGTCGCCGGATTTTCAAACCAACGTGTCGATCGGTATGCTGCGGCTGAGCCATTGGGATCCGGGAACGCAGGTCGAAGTCGAAACGCCGTCTGGAATGCGGACTGCAATCGTGCAGGACAAGTTCTGGATTTGAGCCGGGAAGGGCGCGCGGGACGCGCCCGGGAAGCATTTGGGCCAGATGAGAGATCGATCGGGCCACGGTCAATGAAAGGAATTGGAATATGTTCAACGCTTTGGTGATGGAAAAGGACGAGGAAAGCGGACTGGCCAGCCCGGTGATCAAGCAGATCTCGGAAGATGACTTGCCGCATGGTGAAGTACGTGTGGCCGTCGAGTTCTCGACCGTCAACTACAAGGATGGTTTGTGCATGTCGCCCAAGGGCGGCGGTCTGGTCCGAAATTATCCGCATGTGCCCGGGATCGACTATGCCGGAACTGTCGAAGAATCCTCGGACGACCGGTACAAACCCGGCGACAAAGTGGTGTTGACCGGTTGGCGCGTGGGTGAGGCGCATTGGGGTGGATACGCCCAGAAGGCCAGCGCGCTGGCCGATTGGCTCGTCCCTCTGCCCGAGGGGTTGAGCACGCGCCGGGCCATGGCCGTGGGAACTGCCGGTTTTACCGCGATGCTGGCGGTGATGGCGCTGGAAGATCACGGTCTGACGCCCGACCGTGGACCGGTTCTGGTAACCGGTGCTGCCGGGGGCGTCGGCTCGGTTGCCACGGCGATTTTGGCCAATCTGGGATACGAAGTTGCGGCAGTGACCGGGCGGCCTGAAACCGAAGGCTATCTGAAGGCGCTTGGTGCGACGTCGATCGTGCCGCGTGACGAATTGAACGAAACCACCAAACGCCCGCTGGAAAGCGAAACCTGGGCTGGCTGCGTTGATGCCGTCGGGGGCGCAATGCTGGCGCGCGTTCTGGGTCAGATGAAGTATGGCGCCTCAGTGGCAGCGGTCGGTCTGGCCGGTGGCGCGGGCCTGCCGGCGACCGTCATTCCGTTCCTGCTGCGTGGGGTCAACCTGTTGGGAATCGACAGCGTGATGCAGCCGTTCGACAACCGACTGCGGGCTTGGCAGCGCGTGGCTTCGGATCTGCCGATGGACAAGCTGGAAGCGATGATTCAGCCGGCCACTCTGAATGATCTTCCGAAGCTGGGTGCCGACATCCTCAACGGTCAGGTCAAGGGGCGCGTGGTCGTTGACCTGAACGCCTGAGCGTTGGTTTTTTCTGTGCCAGCCCGGCCCGCCACAGGGCCGGTCTTTTTTGTCCGGGGGTTCGGGTTTTTCGCGGAAACAACTCTGGTCATTGCCACATTTCCCGATCATGATTGCTATACATCCCAGGTGCGATGGCGTAAGAGCCATTCCAACATCACCTGAAGACGGGGAGTGAGCAGCATGTCTGACGATTTTGAACTGGACACCGATGATCTGAAACGCCGCATGGATGGCGCGATGGCCAACCTCAGAACCGAATTCGCGTCGCTGCGCACCGGGCGTGCGTCGGCTTCGATGCTCGAGCCGGTTATGGTGGATGCGTATGGGTCGATGACACCGATCAACCAGGTCGGCACTGTAAACGTTCCCGAGCCGCGCATGGTCACCGTGAATGTTTGGGACAAGTCTTTGGTCGGCAAAGTGGAAAAGGCGATCCGGGAAAGCGGACTGGGCATCAACCCGCAGCTGAACGGAACGATCATCATGCTGCCTATCCCCGAGCTGAACGAAGAGCGCCGCCGCGAGCTGGGCAAAGTGGCCGGGCAATACGCCGAACACGCCCGCGTTGCCATTCGCAACGTGCGCCGCGATGGCATGGATCAGATCAAGAAAGCCAAGGCCGACGGCCTGTCGGAAGACGATCAGAAGTTCTGGGAAACCGAGGTTCAGGAACTGACCGACCAGATGATCAAGGCCGTAGATGCGGCCCTTGAGGCCAAGCAGGCCGAAATCATGCAGGTTTGAGCGCAAGCCATGCCCGCTGATCCCCAAAACGAGCCCCCCTGTGGTCCGCGTCACGTGGCCATCATCATGGATGGCAACGGTAGGTGGGCCCAGGCGCGCGGCCGGCCACGGCTGTACGGGCATCACGCCGGTGCCCGTCGGGTGCGCGAAGTGGTCGAAGCCTGCCCGGGGCTGGGGATCAAGTACCTGACGATTTTTGCCTTCTCGACGGAAAACTGGAAACGGACCCAGGTCGAGGTTGCCGGTTTGATGAGCCTGTTCAAGCGCTACATCATCAAGGAAACCCGAACACTGGCCCAAAACGGTATCCGTGTCCGATTCATCGGCGACAGGGTGCGGCTGGATGCCAAACTGATCGAGTTGATGGACACGCTGGAGCGCGAGACGTCCGACAATGACCTTGTCCACCTGACCGTCGCTCTCAATTATGGTGGTCGGGACGAAGTGGCCCGGGCAACCAAGCGGCTGGCGCGGGACGTTGCCGCAGGCAACCTGCGGCCAGAAGATGTCGACGAGGAAACGCTGCCCAGATATCTGGACACGCGCGTCCTGCCTGACCCCGATCTGGTCATTCGCACCAGCGGCGAGGCGCGGATATCGAATTTCCTTCTCTGGCAATCCGCTTACTCGGAATACGAATTCATCGACACGCTCTGGCCCGACTTCACCGCGGCCGAGCTGGAACGGCTGTGCAAGAGCTTCGGGTCGCGCGAACGCCGGTTCGGAGCAGTTCCGGCATGACGGACGGCCGATGGTCCGACCTCACCACCCGGGTGTTGTCTGCCCTGGTACTGGTCGCTATTGGAGCGGTCGAGGTTTGGCTGGGCGGACTATGGTTCGAGACATTTGTTGCCGCCGCGTGTGGTCTGATGACCTGGGAACTGGTTCGCATGATCGATTCCGATCGGATGGGCGTCGCGGTTCAGTTGGGTATCCTGACCGGCGTTGCCGTCATGCTCAGCTATCATGTTCCGCCGCTCTACAAACTGCCCTTTCTGATCGCGCCCGCACTGGTCGGGGCAGGGCAGGTCTCGCACTCACGCGGGATCTACGTGCTGTTTGCCATGTGGATTGCCTGTGCGGGTTACGGGTTTATCCAGATCCGCGAGACGATGGGGTTTGGCTGGATGGTCTGGTTGATCCTGGTCGTCGTTGCCACGGACGTAGCTGGGTACTTCGTGGGAAAGACGTTCGGTGGCCCGAAGTTCTGGCCGCGGGTCAGCCCCAAGAAAACCTGGTCGGGCACGGCGGGCGGCTGGGTGGCAGCCGCGCTGGTGGGCGCAGCCGTTGCCGCGTATGCCGGGTTTGGCTATCGGTTTGTTTTGGTTTCGGTCCTGGCCTCGATGGCCAGCCAGGCCGGTGATATCGTGGAAAGCGCCGTCAAGCGGCGGTTCGGGGTCAAAGACAGCTCGAACCTGGTGCCGGGACATGGCGGTTTTCTGGATCGATTTGACGGCATGATGGGTGCATCGCTGATGGTTCTGATCGCGTCGCTGGTCTATTCGCCCGGGGAAATCTGATGCGAAAGGTTTCGATATTCGGCGCGACCGGATCGATTGGCCAGAATACGCTCGATCTGATTGCTCGGGCCCCGGAGGATTACAAGGTGGTCGCCGTCACCGGCGGGGCGAATGTCCGGCAGTTGGCGCAGGACGCCCGCCGGCTGGGTGCGGAAGTGGCAGTAACCGCCTTTGACCAGCATCTGGATGATCTTCGCGATGCATTGTCCGGCACCGGGATCGAGGCCGCCGCGGGCGCAGCAGCGCTGATCGAAGCGGCCGCTCGCCCGGCAGACTGGGTCATGTCCGCCATTGTTGGCTCGGCCGGTTTGGCGCCGGGGCTTGAGGCGTTGAAGCAGGGCGCGACCCTGGCCTTGGCAAACAAGGAAACTCTGGTGTGTGCTGGCCCGCTTGTTCTGGAAACCGCGGAACGCCACGGCGCGCGTCTGCTGCCTGTCGACAGCGAGCATTCGGCGGTCTTTCAGGCGCTTGTGGGTGAAGACATGGATGCGGTTGAGCGCATCATCATCACTGCCAGCGGCGGCGCCTTTCGCGACTGGCCGGTCGAGAAGCTGGCCGGCGCTACGGTCGAGCAAGCTTCGAGCCACCCCAATTGGGACATGGGTCAGCGGATAACGATCGACAGCGCCTCGATGTTCAACAAAGCGCTGGAAGTGATCGAGACAAAAGAGTTTTTCGGGATCAACCCTGACCGGATCGAGGTTGTGGTCCACCCGGAATCCATCGTGCATGCTCTAGTCGGGTTTCGCGATGGCGCAGTGATGGCGCATTTGGGCGCGCCTGATATGCGGCATGCGATCGGCTATGCACTGCATTGGCCCGAAAGGCGCGACCTGCCGGTGCCGCGCCTGGACCTGGCCAAGCTGGGTCAGTTGCGTTTTCGTGATCCGGACCCGGCGCGTTACCCGGCCCTGCGGCTGGCCCGCGAGGTCATGCAGCGCGGTGGCCTGTCAGGCGCGATCTTCAACGCCGCCAAGGAGCGTGCGTTGGATCATTTCATCGGTCAACGCATCGGCTTTCTGGACATGACCGACGCCGTGGCCGCCGTTCTGGACCGTTTCGACGATGCAGGCGGCCTTATTGATGCCCCTTTGACCCTTGATAACGTCCTGAAAACGGACCATCTGGCACGTCAATGGGTTGATGACGCCGTACTTCGAAGAGCAGGATAAAATTTTGGACATACTCTCGCTGATCCCGCAATTTGGTGGGCTGGTCTATACGATTGCCGCATTTGTCGTGGCGCTGTCCGTCATCGTGGCGGTGCATGAATACGGGCATTACATCGTTGGCCGCTGGTCGGGGATCCATGCCGAGGTGTTCTCGTTGGGGTTTGGTCCGGTGCTTTGGAGCAGAATGGACAAACGCGGCACCAAATGGCAGATCGCTCTGCTGCCTTTTGGCGGTTACGTGAAATTCCTGGGCGATGCCAATGCGGCCTCGGGCAAGGACACCGAGACGATGGCCGAAATCACCACGCAGAGCCCCGAAGAATTGCGTCGGACGATGCATGGCGCACCGCTTTGGGCGCGGACTGCCACGGTTGCGGCCGGGCCGGTCTTCAATTTCGTTCTGTCTATCCTTGTCTTCGGCTTGATCTTCTGGTCGCAGGGCGTGACCCGCGAGCCACTGACGGTCGGATCGCTGAAACCTCTGCCGGGCACTGTGCAGGAGCTTCAGGAGGGGGACGAAATCGTTGCGATCGCTGGCATTCCCACGCCTGATTTCGATCAGGAGGGGGCTTGGACCGAGTTTACCGAGGCGCTGCCGGTGCTGCCGGTTCTCGAATACACTGTCATCCGCGACGGCCAGACCCTCGACGTGTCGGCCCCGTGGCTATTCCCGCCCTTGATCCAGCAGGTCGCCCCGCGCAGCGCTGCGATGGATATCCAGTTGCAGGCGGGCGACGTCATCACCTCGGTTGATGGCGACCCGATTTTTGCCTTCGAACAGCTCAAGGAAAAGGTCGAAAGCTCGGACGGAAAGGTGCTTTTGCTGGACGTCTGGCGCGACGGCGCCGAGTTGGAATTTGCACTGGCGCCGCGTCGCACGGATGAACCACAGGCGGACGGCGGCTTCAAAACCGAATGGCGGATTGGAATCGTCGGCGGCATGATGCTGGTCCCGGCGACCGAACCTGCGGGTCTAGTCGACTCGCTGCATGGCGGTGTCATCCAGACCGGCCGCATCATCGAGGGGTCGCTGTCCGGCATATGGCACATGGTCACCGGTGCGATCAGCACCTGCAACATGTCCGGACCCATTGGTATCGCGGAAACCTCAGGCGCGATGGCGAGCCAAGGGGCGCAGAGCTTCATCTTCTTCATCGCGGTTCTGTCCACTGCTGTAGGCCTGCTGAACCTGTTCCCAATCCCGGCATTGGACGGGGGCCACCTTGTTTTCTACGCCTACGAAGCAGTCGCGGGGAAACCGCCCAGCGACCGAGCTTTGCAACTGTTGATGGCGGTGGGCATCACGTTAATTCTCAGCCTCATGATCTTCTCGGTAAGCAACGACCTGTTCTGCTGATTGTGGCGGCATTGACGCGTTACGGTCGCAAAATTGCCTCAATTCAAACCTAGTTTGTTTGGTGTAATTTTGCCGAGACGTGCAATCAAGCGGGCTGTAACCAATGACCAAGGCATTGCGAAATTCCTATCGGGGCTTCAGCTTCCTGTTTGTATTGAACTGGGACGCGTTGCTGAGCTTTGGGCTGACCGCTTTGGCACTGGCAGGCGCCGCATATCTGGCCGGTATGTGATTCCCCATACCCAGCTGAACGACCCGAGCGCGACCGATCCGGTCGCGTTTTTCGTTTGTGCTTTTGACAAGGCCCATCAGAGCGGCTACTCAACTTCTAAAGTCCGAAATTCTAGGTAGAGACAAAAATGGCTTACAGGAGAGGCGCGGGCACATCCTGCGGTACTGCGCAACCGCACGACAATATTTTGTGGCGGGCACTAACGATTTTTTTCCTCTTTGCGGCAATGAGTTTTACGGCGGTACCGCAAGCCGCCCAGGCCCAGACCTACACGATTTCGTCGTTCGATGTTCAGGGCAACCGTCGCATTGAGACGTCCACCATCATCGCCCGGACAGGAATCACACCCGGTCAGACAGTCACTGCGGGCCAGTTGAATGACGCCTACCAGCGTTTGCTTGACAGTGGTGTTTTTGAGACAGTCGAATTGACCCCGCGCGGGAACACTCTGGTGATCGAGGTCGCCGAGTATCCGACGATCAACAAGATCAGCATCGAGGGCAATCGCCGCGTCAAGGACGACGTGTTGATCCAGGCAATCTCGTCGCAGCCTCGCCGGGTGTTCACCCCGCAGGTCGCGGAGTCCGACGCTGACAAGATCGCCGAAATCTACTCGGCGCAAGGGCGTGTGTCGGCCACTGTCATTCCACGGATCATCCGCCGCAGCGACAACCGGGTGGATCTGGTTTTTGAAGTCGCCGAAGGCACCACGATTGAGATCGAGCGCGTCAGCTTTGTAGGAAACCGCGCCTATTCCGACCGTCGTCTGCGCCGTGTCCTTGAATCCAAGCAGGCCAACATCCTGCGCACCTTCCTGCGCGGTGACACGTTCATTGCCGACCGCATCGAATTCGACAAACAGGTTCTGCGTGATTTCTACCTGTCGCGCGGCTATGTCGATTTTCGGATCAACAGCGCCAATGTCGAGTTCACGCGGGAGCGCGACGCCTTCTATCTGGTGATGAACATCACCGAAGGTCAGAAATTCTCGTTCGGCAACATCTCAACGGTCAGCGAAATCCCGGGCGTTGATGCGGCCGAGTATCAGAAGGCCCTCAAGATCAAACCTGGTGTCACGTATTCACCAACTCTGATTGAGAATTCGATCGCTCGGCAGGAACGTCTTGGCCTGAAGCAGGGCGTCGACTTCCTGCGAGTTGAGCCGCGCGTGACCCGAAACGACCGTGACCTGACGCTGGATGTTCAGTTCGTGCTGACCAGAGGCCCGCGCATTTTCGTCGAACGGATCGACATCGAGGGCAACACGACCACTCTGGACCGGGTCATCCGGCGCCAGTTCGACACGGTCGAGGGTGACCCTTTCAACCCCCGCGAAATCCGGCAGAGCGCCGAACGCATCCGGGCCTTGGGTTTCTTCTCGGTCGCGGATGTGGAAACCCGCGAAGGGTCCAGCCCCAGCCAGGTGATCGTGGACGTGGATGTCCAGGAGCAGCCGACCGGTTCATTGGCGTTGGGCGGCAGCTACTCGGTTTCCGACGGTTTCGGGATCGCCATCCGGCTTGAGGAACGGAACTTCCTCGGGCGCGGTCAGGAATTTGGCCTGACGCTGTCGACTGCGCAGGACTCTGAGCAGTACGTCATCAACTTTGCCGAACCGTACCTGTTGGGCCGGAAACTGCGTTTCGATCTGGGCTTTGGCCTTTCAAGGACCAATTCCAGCTTTGCCAGCTATGACACCAAGAGCGTGTTCATCAATCCGCAGCTCAGCTATGCGATTGGCGAACTGTCCTCGTTGCGGCTGCGTTACAACTGGAACAAGTCCGAGATGTCGCAGCAGGATGACGAGGTCAACGGGGCAGTCATCGCGTCGGAAATCGCGCAAGGCAAGCGTTCGACAAGCTCGCTGGGGCTGGCCTATGTCTATGACAGCCGACTGGGTGGTCTGAACCCGAATGCAGGTGTTCTGTTCGAGGTCGGCGTGGACGCGGCTGGCCTTGGTGGTGACAACAAGTACTTCAAGACCTCGACCCGGGCGATTGCCCAGACAAAGGTTCTGAACGAGGAGATGACGCTGCGGGCGTCCTTCGAGGCCGGCGCGCTCCATTGGCAGGGTGACGACTTCAGCCGGGCAATTGACCGTTATGTTCTGGGTCCGACAACGTTCCGCGGCTTCGAGCCGGCCGGTATCGGCCCTCGTGACCTGTCAAACGGGCAGGATGATGCGATCGGCGGCAACTACTACTGGGTCGCCCGGTTCGAGTCGGACTTCCCGTTGGGTCTGCCCGAGGAACTGGGGCTGCGCGGCGGTGTCTTCTATGACATCGGCAACCTGTACAACATCAACAATGTTGATACGACAGGTGCCAACATCGTCGGCGCAGATGGCTCGATCCGTCAGGTTATCGGCGTCTCGCTGCTGTGGGATACGCCGTTCGGTCCGCTGCGGTTCAACTTCTCGCAGGCCGTGAAGAAGGAAGACTTCGACAAAGAGCAGAACTTCGACTTTACCATTCAGGCACGGTTCTGACGTCCATGGTCAAAGCGATATCGAAGTTTGTACAGGGCCCGTCACGGGCCCTGTGTGTTTTGATCTTCTTGGTGGTGTCGCTCCCAGTGGCCGCCCAGCAGTTGGGTGTACCGCAATCCGGCGTGCTGACCATCTCCAGCGACCGGATCTTCACCGAGTCCGCATTCGGGCGACGGATTTTTGATGAGATCGAAGCAGAAAGTGCTGCGCTGGCCGCTGAAAATGAACGCATCGTTGCCGAGCTGAGCCGCGAGGAAAAAGAGCTGACGCAAAAGCGCGAAGTCCTGAGCCCCGAGGAGTTCCGCCCGCTTGCAGAAGCCTTCGACCGAAAGGTCCAGTCTCACCGCGAGGGGCAACGCGCGAAACTGGATGCTCTGGCCCGCCGCAGTGACGAGGCGCGCAATCAGTTCTTTGAGCTGGCCCAGCCCGTGCTCATCGACCTGCTGCGTGAAACTGGCGCGTCGCTGATCATCGAACGATCCAACGTATTTCTCAGCTCGGACGCCTCGGATGTTACGGCCATCGCCATCCGCAAGATCGACGCTGCCATCGGCGATGGATCACAGCTGGAAGAGGGCGACAAGCCATAGCGTGGCTTGCCCTTGGGTACGGGTATTGCTAACCACGCGTGAACGAGACCTCGAGAACAGGACATCCTGAAAATGACCACGGAAACCAAGAGCGCCGACATTCAGCTGATCCAGCGGATCCTGCCGCATCGCTATCCGTTCCTGCTGGTTGACAAGGTGGAAGAGATTGACGGCTATCAGTCGGCGGTTGGTATCAAGAACGTCACCATGAACGAGCCACATTTCCAGGGCCATTTCCCCGGAACGCCGATCATGCCCGGCGTGACCATCGTCGAAGCGATGGCACAAACCGCAGGTGTTATGCTGGGCGTCGGCATGGATGTCATCGACAGCGAACTGCTGATCTATTTCATGAATATCGACAAGTGCAAATTCCGACGCAAAGTGGTGCCGGGTGACGTGCTGAAAATGCATGTCGAAACCGTGCGCGGCAAGAAGGGCGGCAAGATCTTCAAGTTCAGCGGCCGTGCGACCGTTGACGGCGAAGTGGCGGCCGAGGCCGAGTTCTCGGCCTATGTCGATTGGGATATGGAAAAAACAGCATGAGCCGAATTCATCCCAGCGCGATCATTGAAGACGGCGCTCAGATCGGCCAGGACTGCGTAATCGGCCCGTTCTGCCATGTGGGGCCACAGGTGCGTTTGGGCGACCGAGTCGAATTGAAGTCGCATGTGGTTGTCACAGGGGAGACCTCGATCGGTGACGACTGCGTCATCTTCAACTTTTCGGTGATTGGTGAAATCCCGCAGGACCTCAAGTTCGGGGGCGAAAACACGCGGCTGGAAATTGGCAAGCGAAACCGCATCCGGGAACACGTAACGGTCAATACCGGCACCGAGGGTGGCGGCGGCGTCACTCGCATCGGCGATGACTGCCTGCTGATGGCCGGGGTCCATGTGGCCCATGACGTACAGATCGGCGACCGGGTGATCATGGTGAACCATTCCGGCGCCGCCGGCCACTGCATCGTCGAGGATGACGTGATCATCGGCGGCATTTCCGGTTTGCATCAATGGGTGCGCGTGGGCCGCGGCGCCATCATCGGTGCGCTGACCATGGTGCCCAACGATGTCATCCCTTACGGCCTGGTTCAGGCCTCGCGTGGCGAATTGGAGGGGCTGAACCTTGTTGGCCTGAAACGCCGTGGCGTTTCCCGGGCGGACATTTCGGCGCTGCGTGCGGCCTTTCGCGAACTGTCCGAAGGCGAGGGCACCTTCATGGACCGCGCCAAGCGTCTGGGCGACAGCACGGACAGCGACTATGTGCGTCAGATCGTGGAATTCGTGACGGGCGAAAGCGATCGTTCGTTCCTGACACCAAGGAAATAGGATCATGCTGGCTCTGATCGCGGGAACAGGGGTTTTGCCGGACGAACTGGTTGCGCACCTGCCGGAACGCCCCTTGGTTTGCGCGATGGAGGGATTTCAGCCCGACACTCTGACGCCAGACGTGACCTTCCCGCTGGAGCAGTTGGGCAGTTTTGTCGCCGAGCTCAAAGCGCGCGGCGTCACAGATGTATGCCTCGCAGGTGCGGTCCGCAGGCCAGACATAAACCCCGCCCGGATTGACGCGCAGACCATGCCCTTGGTTCCGATCATACAGCAGGCGTTGATGTCGGGCGACGACGGTGCTTTGCGGGCGGTGATCGGCATTTTGGAGGACGCAGGTCTACGCGTTCGGGCCGCGCACGAGATCGCGCCGGACCTGTTGCCTCCTCTCGGGTGTCTGACTCAGGCACAGCCGACCGAGGCGGAGCTGGGCGATGCAAACCGGGCCGTGGGTGTCCTGCGGGCCATGGGCGCTGCGGATATCGGACAGGCTTGCGTTGTTCACAAAGGCCAGGTTCTGGTTGTTGAAGGAGCCTTCGGCACGGCCTGGATGCTGCAATCGCTGGCCGCGCGCCCGGATGCGGGCGGTGGCATTCTGTTCAAGGGCCCCAAGCCTGGCCAAGACCGACGTGCCGATCTGCCTGCCATCGGCCCCGACACCGTATCCAGCGCCGTTGCGGCCGGTTTGTCCGGCATCGTCATCGAAAAGGGTGGGGTGATCGTGTTGGACCGGCTCCAAGTGATCGCGGATTGCGACCGCTTGGGCCTGTTCCTGCATGTGCACGAGCGGGCCGTCTGATGCGCGTCTTTCTGGTCGCCGGTGAACCGTCGGGCGACCGTCTGGGCGGTGCGCTGATGGAGGGGTTGAAGACCCTTGTTCCGGAGATCGAATTCGACGGGGTCGGCGGGCCGCTGATGCAGGCTCAGGGACTGGTCAGCCGCTTTCCGATGTCCGAGCTCAGCGTGATGGGCCTGGTGGAGGTTCTGCCCAAGTTCTTTGACCTCAAGCGCCGCATAGCCGAAACCGCTCAGGCCGTTCTGGATACCCAGCCCGACGTTCTGATCACAATCGACAGTCCCGACTTTTCGCTGCGCGTGGCCAAGCAGGTCAAGGCGCGCAGCAATATACGGACGGTGCACTATGTCGCGCCCAGCGTCTGGGCCTGGCGCCCCAAGAGGGCGGACAAAATGGCCAAGGTCATCGACCATGTTCTGGCCCTGCTGCCGTTCGAGCCGCCCTATATGGAAAACGCCGGAATGGAGTGCGATTTCGTGGGCCACCCGGTGGCCAGCGAGCCGGTTGCAACCGAAGCGCAGATTGCACAGTTCCGCGCCGATCACGGGCTGGGCGACGCGCCGATCCTGCTGGCGTTGCCCGGCTCGCGCCGGGGCGAGGTCGATCGGCTGGCGCCGGTATTCGGAGCGGCGCTTGACCTGTACCTGAAAGACCGCCCCGACATGCGGGTGGTGGTTCCGGCGGTCGCGCATGTGGCCGATACCGTAGCTGCCCATGTCCGGTCCTGGCCGGGTCAGCCGGTCGTGGTGGACCCGCGCAACATCGATACGGATCACGCGGTTGCCAGCAAGCGTGCGGCCTTTGCCGCCGCCGAGATCGCCCTGGCCGCGTCCGGCACGGTCTCATTGGAGCTGGCGGCCCAGTCCACGCCGATGGTGATTGCCTACAAGCTGACCTGGCTGACCCAGAAGATCGCCGAACGCATGGTCAAGCTGGATACGGTCACGCTGGTCAACCTGGTGTCCGAAACCCGGACAGTGCCGGAATGCCTGCTGGATGACTGCACGCCTGAAGCCATTTCCGCCGCGCTTGCCTCCGTGTCGGCCGCGCCGGACGCGCAGGAACAGGCTATGGCCATCACGATGGAACGTCTCGGCCGCGGTGGCGAAGCGCCCGGTCTTCGGGCCGCGCGCGCGGTGTTGGAGCGGATGACGCCGTGATGCTGGACTATGTGGTCTTTGCGGCCTCGGCCTTCATGGCGCAGGTGCTGACCAATCTCGACAACCTCATGGCTCTGGTCGCCCTGATGATCGTCACCGGTCCGCAACGCGCGGTTCTGGGGTTCCTGCTGGCACAGGGGCTTGTGATCGGCGCGGCTTTCCTGCTGGCGCTGGGGGTCGAAGATGTTGTGCCGCACTGGGCGGGCTACCTCGGCGCCATCCCTCTGGCCTTGGGGCTTTTTGGGGCCGCTCGACAGCTTCGCGGAACAAATGCGCAGGACGCGCCCGCAGTGCCGGGCAGCGCCTCGGCGCTTGTGACAATGTTGTTGTTCACAAGCCTTTCGATGGACACGTTTGCGGTCCTCGCCCCCTTGCTGGCGGACTCGACCCCCGATTTCCGGCTGGCAGGTGTGCTGGGGGCAGGTCTCGCCGCGCTCTCCCTTGCGATCGTGGGGCTGATCGGTGGGCGCGCCCAGATCATGACGGGGCGCCTGGCGCAACGGCTGGAGTACCTCGTGCCTTATGTCATGGTCTGCGCCGGGCTTTATATCCTCAGCAATTCATGGACCGACGCGGTTCAGTAACCGCGCCAGATCCAGCCGCCGCCAAAGATCCGGCTGCCCCCGGTTTCATAGAACACGCAGGCCTGCCCGGGCGAGACGCCTTCTTCGGGCGTCAACAATTCGACCTCGGCGGTGGTGTCGGTCAGCGGACGTATGATCGCCTCGCGCGGGGGGCGGGTCGAGCGGACCTTGACCGAAACATGCCATTCTTTCTGCGAGGTGAAGGGCGCATCTCCCAGCCAGTTGATCTCGCGTACGGGGATGGTGCGGGTGGCCAGCAGTTCCTTTGGGCCGACGACGACCTGCTTGCGATCCACGTCCAGCTTGACGACATAGAGCGGCTCGCTGAGCCCCCCGATGCCAAGACCGCGCCGCTGGCCGATCGTGTAGTGGATCACGCCCTCATGCTGGCCCAGAACGCGACCGTCGGCGTGAACGATCTCGCCGGGCTCGGCCGCGCCGGGGCGCAGTTTCTCGATCACGCTGGCATAGTTGCCGTTGGGGACGAAGCAGATGTCCTGGCTGTCGGGCTTATCGGCTACGCTCAGCCCGTATTGCGCGGCCATCTCGCGGGTCGCGTCCTTGGACGGCAGATGCCCCAGCGGGAAGCGCAGGAACTCCAACTGCTCGGGCGTGGTTGAGAACAGGAAATAGGACTGGTCGCGGTTGGCATCCTCGGCGCAGTGCAATTCGGGGCCATTGGGACCCATTTTGCGCTGGATGTAATGGCCGGTCGCCATGCAGTCGGCCTCGAGATCCTTGGCGGTTTCCAACAGGTCCTTGAACTTGACGCGCTCGTTGCAGCGGATGCAGGGCACCGGAGTCGCGCCGGCCAGATAGCTGTCGGCGAACTCGTCGATCACGGCGTCCTTGAAGATGTTTTCATAATCCAGAACGTAGTGTGGAAAACCGCGCTCCTCGGCCACGCGACGGGCGTCGTGGATGTCGATCCCGGCACAGCACGCACCCTTCTTGGCCAGCGCCGCCCCGTGGTCATACAGCTGCAGGGTTACGCCAACAACGTCATAACCCTGATCCGCCAGATACGCCGCCACGACCGAGCTGTCGACACCGCCCGACATTGCGACGACCACCCGCGTTTCCGACGGGGGTTTGGCAAAGCCAAGCGAGTTCAGAGGGGTCTCGGTGTCGAGGGCCATGGGCTGTTCCAGTCCGGGTTAAGAAAGACCGGCAGAATATAGGAAAATTCTACGCACTCTCAAGGGGCGGTTTCACCGCGCATTAAGTAGACTGCCGTCAGCTTTGTGGCACCAGAAAAAGGGTCGAAAGATGTATTTGCACAAAGTTGAGGGACCAAGGTCAGTTACCCTGCCGGATGGGTCTGTTTTGTCCCGAGCGGATTTGCCGCCTGCGGATATGAAACGCTGGGTCGCATCAAGAAAGGCCATTGTCGTTCGAGGCGTGCTTTATGGATTGATCTCGTTGTCGGACGCCAAGAAACGATACGGCCTGAGTGACGAAGAGTTCAACACATGGGTGTCTGCAGTCGCCGAACACGGAATCGAGGCCTTGAAAGTGACGGCGCTAAAAAAATATAGACAACTTAAAGGCGAAAGCGAAAAAGTGATTCAACGGTAACGTCAGATTAACCATTTGTGATCAGGGTTAACCCGAACTGGAATAGTTGAGCTGAATTGGAGCAGTGCAATGCGAATTCTTCTTGTCGAGGATGATCCGACCACGTCAAAAAGCATCGAGCTGATGCTGACGCATGCCAACCTGAACGTGTATGCGACGGACCTGGGCGAAGAAGGCATAGATCTGGCCAAGCTGTATGACTACGATCTGATCCTGCTTGACCTGAACCTGCCGGACATGAACGGACATGAAGTCCTGCGTCAGTTGCGCATTGCAAGGGTTGAAACGCCGATCCTGATCCTGTCCGGAGCCGACGACACCGAAAGCAAGATCAAGGGCTTCGGTTTCGGGGCCGACGACTACCTGACCAAACCGTTCCACCGCGAGGAGTTGGTGGCGCGGATCCATGCGATCATCCGCCGATCCAAAGGTCATTCGCAATCGATTATCCGAACCGGACGAATCGCGGTCAATCTGGATGCCAAGACGGTCGAGGTCGACAATCAGGCGGTGCATCTGACCGGCAAGGAATACCAGATGCTGGAGCTTCTGAGCCTGCGCAAGGGCACGACCCTGACCAAGGAGATGTTCCTCAACCACCTTTACGGCGGCATGGACGAGCCGGAACTCAAGATCATCGACGTTTTCATCTGCAAGCTGCGCAAAAAGCTCAGCAACGCCACGGGCGGCGAGAACTACATCGAAACGGTGTGGGGCCGAGGATATGTATTGCGCGATCCCCAGACGGACACGGTGGAAAACACCCGCTTGGCCGTCGGCGCCTGAAAACCTGACCCATCTGCCACCGCGGTCCAGGGTGGCATTCGCACTCACGGCTCGGCACATCTGGACCTGACCATGACCTCGCCCTATCACTGGGGTCCAAGACGATGTGACAGGGCGAGGCCATGAGCAATTTGATTGCAGTAGAAGATCTGACCGAGGATCAGGCTCGAGAGGAGTTGGCACGTCTTGCGGAACTCCTGCAGCGGGCCAACGACCTGTATCACGGTCAGGACGCGCCCGAGATCTCGGATGCCGAATATGATGCCCTGAAACTACGGAATCTCGAAATCGAGTCGCGCTTTCCGCAGCTAAAGCGCACCGACAGCCCCAGCGATCAGGTTGGTGCGCGGCCGGTGGACGGTTTCGGCAAAGTGACCCATGCGGTCCGCATGATGTCGCTTGGCAACGCATTCGACGATGAGGACGTAGCAGACTTCGTTCGGTCCGTTCGAAACTATCTTGGGCTGAGCGAAGAGGCGCCCCTCGAATTCACGGCCGAACCAAAGATCGACGGTTTGTCGCTGTCCTTGCGTTATGTGGACGGCGAACTGGTGCAGGCGGCAACACGGGGCGATGGGGAAGTTGGCGAAAACGTCACGGCCAATGCGTTGACCGTTTCAGATATCCCTCAAAAGATCGCCGACGCGCCCGGGATCCTGGAGGTTCGCGGCGAAGTCTATATGTCTCATGACGATTTCGAGAAGCTGAATGCCAAGCAGGCAGAGGCGGGGGCGAAGTTGTTTGCGAATCCGAGAAATGCGGCCGCCGGTTCGCTACGCCAGCTTGACCCAGAAGTTACGCGCGCAAGGCCCCTGCGGTTCTTCGCCTATGCCTGGGGCGAACTGTCCGAGCCGTTGGGAACCACCCAGTCATCTGCGTTGGATCGATTGAAGTCCTTTGGCTTTTCCACCAACGACCTGACTGCCGTTTGCAGCTCGACCGCGCAAATGCTGGAGCACTACCGCGCAATCGAAGAGCAGCGCTCTACGCTTGGCTATGACATCGACGGCGTCGTCTACAAAGTGAACGATTTGTCGTTGCAGGCCCGTCTTGGGTTTCGCTCGACCACACCAAGATGGGCGATCGCTCATAAATTTCCTGCCGAACTCGCCTGGACCCGGCTTGAGGCGATTGACATTCAAGTTGGCCGCACCGGCGCGCTTAGCCCGGTTGCGCGGCTGCACCCGGTGACGGTTGGCGGTGTGGTCGTGTCCAATGCAACCTTGCACAACGAAGACTACATCGCCGGTCGGGATTCGAAAGGCGAACAGATCCGCGACGGCAAAGATATACGTGTTGGCGATTGGGTGCAGGTGTACCGCGCCGGCGATGTGATCCCAAAAATAGCCGACGTCGACCTGAGCAAAAGGCCGGAACAAGCTGTCCCGTTTGAGTTTCCGACGAAATGTCCGGAATGCGGCAGCGACGCGATCCGCGAGGAAGGCGACTCGGTGCGCCGCTGTACCGGAGGGGTGATCTGCCCGGCGCAAGCGGTCGAGAAACTGAAGCACTTCGTTTCCCGCAAGGCGTTTGACATCGATGGGTTGGGGGCCAAGCAGATCGAAATGTTCTACAACGACCCGGACCTGCCGATCCGTACGCCGGCAGACATTTTCACATTGCAAAAGCGGGACGCTGCAAATCTGAACAAGCTGGCCAACCGAAAAGGCTGGGGCAGTCAGAGCGCCGCAAAACTCTTTGCCGCGATCGAGGAAAAGCGGACAATTCCGCTGGGCCGCCTTCTGTTTGCGCTGGGTATTCGACACCTTGGTGAAGCCGCCTCGAACCTGATCGCCAATCACTACGGCACGTGGGACGCGTTCGAGCAGGCTGTCACGGCTGCCAGCCAATTCAGCGGACCCGAATGGGATGAACTGCTGAATATCGACGGCGTCGGTGAAGTCATGGCCCGGACCCTGGTTTCGACATTTGCTCAGGACGCAGAGCGCCAAAGCATCGATGCGCTGGTCGCCCAACTGAACGTACAAGAGGCCAAACGGCCGGATACATCGGGCAGCCCAGTCGCGGGAAAAACGGTTGTCTTTACGGGTACGCTCGAAAAAATGACCCGGGCCGAAGCAAAGGCCCGCGCGGAAGCCTTGGGGGCCAAAGTGGCTGGCTCAGTCAGCGCAAAAACGGACTATCTGGTGGCCGGCCCCGGCGCAGGTTCCAAGGCCAAGAAGGCGGCAGAGCTGGGGATCGAAACCTTGGATGAAGACAGCTGGCTGCAGTTGATCGGGGACGCATGAGCGGCCGTCCAGAGCAACTGTTCCCGCTTTTTGCAGGGCTCGAGAGGCTGGATGGTATCGGTCCCAAGACCGCACGCCTGCTGGCGCAGACCGGGCTGGAAACGCCACGCGATCTGCTGTTTGCATTGCCATATGCAGTGGTTGACCGGCGGCGGCGTGATACGATCCGGGGCGTCGATCTGCCCAAAACACTCACGGTGGAAGTCACCGTCGGCGCCCACCGCCCGCCGCACAACAGGGGCGGAGCCTATCGGATTTTCGTGCAGGACAGTCAGACCGATTTCCAGCTGGTCTTCTTTCACGCCCGGGCCGACTACCTGAAAAAGGTCCTGCCTGAGGGGGCGAGACGGGTGGTGTCCGGCAAGCTCGAACTGTTTGACGGTACAGCGCAAATGGTTCACCCGGACCACATTCTGCCGGTCGAACAGGCGAACAGCATCCCCGAGTTTGAACCGGTCTATCACCTTACCCAAGGTGTCACCCAAAAGACGGCCTACAAGGCGGCGCAAAGCGCGCTGGCACGCCTGCCAGATTTGGCGGAATGGGCGGATCCTGCACAGGTTGCCCGCCAGAGCTGGCCGACCTGGGCCGATGCAGTCCGGGCGGCTCACACACCGCAAGGTGCCGATGACGTGGCAGCGTTTGCTCCCGCGCGCGAACGTCTGGCCTATGACGAACTGTTCGCCCATCAACTGACTCTGGCTCTGGCCCGACTGCGAGAACGCAAAACTCGTGGAACCGTAAGTGTCGCGACCGGGGCGTTGCAGACCCGTGTACTGGATGCGCTTCCGTACAAACCCACTGGGGCGCAGTTGCGTGCCATACGCGAGATAACCGAGGACATGGGTGCTCCGACCCGAATGAACCGCCTGCTGCAGGGGGACGTCGGATCCGGCAAGACACTGGTTGCGTTCATGGCGCTTCTGGTTGCGGTAGAGGCCGGTGCTCAGGGTGTCATGATGGCTCCGACCGAGATCCTCGCGCGCCAGCATCTGGAGGGCCTTCGCCCCCTGGCCGAGGACGCCGGCGTGGTTCTCGAAATCCTGACGGGACGGGACAAGGGGTCCGAGCGCAAGGCGAAGCTGGCCGCGCTCAAGGCGGGTGACATCCAAATTCTGGTGGGCACTCACGCGGTTTTCCAGAACGATGTGGCATTCCATGACTTGCGTCTGGCGATTGTCGACGAACAGCACAGGTTCGGTGTCCGCCAGCGGATGGAGCTCTCTGAGAAGGGACAGGGGGCCGATGTTCTGGTCATGACAGCCACACCGATCCCACGCAGCCTTGCGCTTGCACAATATGGGGATATGGACGTCTCGGTCCTGGATGAGAAACCGCCGGGACGCAAACCGGTCAAAACTGCGATTGTCAGCACTTCGCGCATGGAGGAGGTGGTCGATCATCTGCGCCGCGCGATCGAAGACGGAAAGCAGTGTTATTGGGTCTGTCCGCTGGTCGACGAATCCGAGGTCTCCGACCTCACAGCGGCCGAGGAACGGTTCAAACACTTGCGGGCCCAGCTGGGTGACGGAATCGTCGGCCTTGTGCACGGACAGATGCCTCCGGCCGAGAAAGATGCGGCAATGGCCGCCTTTCAGGACGGGCGGACCAAGGTTTTGGTTGCGACGACGGTCATTGAGGTGGGGGTAAACGTCCCCAACGCCACGATCATGGTCATTGAGCGGGCGGAAATCTTCGGGCTGGCCCAGTTGCACCAGCTACGCGGTCGGGTCGGACGCGGGCATGACGCGTCAACCTGTCTGTTGATGTATCAAGCGCCGCTCAGCGAAGGGGGCCGAAGACGGCTGGAAGTTCTGCGGGAAACCGAAGATGGATTCAGAATTGCCGAAACGGACCTCGAGATGCGCGGGGCAGGGGACCTGATCGGGACCGCTCAATCCGGTCTTCCCCGGTTCCAGATTGCCGACCTAGAACGGCAGGCTGGACTTATGGCTGTTGCCCAATCTGACGCGCGTGCGCTGCTGGCTTCGGATCCGAAATTGACCTCGGAACGAGGTCAGGCCGCGCGTGTTCTTCTTTGGTTGATGAAACAGGATCAGGCCATCCGTTTGATTTCAGTGGGTTAGCGAGTTGCGCGCAAAAAGTTCACAAATGTTCTCATAAAGTTCTTTACTGACCCCCGGAAATATGAGAACAAAAGGTCAACAAAGGATTAATTCCCGACCGGAGGTGAAACATGCTGACCCAGATCAAAAGTGCTTTCAGCCGTTCGCAAGCCACGCTTTTGCAGGATGCAGCCGGCGTAGCTTCGCTGGTTGTCATGCTGATGGTGGCGCTTCACGTGCCCGTCGGGTTCTAAGCCTTTCTGCCTGCGATCTCGTGCCGATCAACCCGCGTATGTCATCCCCATTTCAGTCAAGGGTGACCTGCCTGTCCCAAACCCCTTGAAGGGGCCGTGCCTCGGCCCCACGCGGTAATCCGGACCCCACGCGAGAAACGCATTGACTGCCGCCGCCCTTTCCGCCCGGAAGGAGCGGCGGTTTTTTTACAATTGACCGGTTTTGAAGATCTCAAGCAGGGCTGACAGGACCGAGTTGACGGCCACCGAGGCCAGAATCATTCCCATGACCCGGCTGATGATTGCCGCCCCCGAATGACCGATCAGCCGGATGATTGGCTCGGCCAGTAGCATCAACACAAAGGCGCAGGCCAGCACGGACAGCATGACCAGCGCAGTAATGCCCTGATCCGCCACGCTGTAGCGGTGGTTGTCCGTCAGAATGACGATGGCCAGCATAGCACCGGGTGAGGCCAATGACGGGACCGCCAAGGGGAAGATCGCCGGGTTGTGCCTGTGCAGCTTGTCTTCCATGTCTTCTTCGGCCTGGCGCTGTTCGATTTCCTGTTTGCTTTCACCAAAAATCATCGTCAGCGCGAACAGGAACAGGATGATCCCGCCGGCGACCTGAAACGAGTTGAGGCCGATATCCAGCGCCTCGATCAGCAATTGTCCAAAGACCAGAAAGAACAGAAGGATGCCGGCGCTGATCAGTGCGGCCAGCAAGGCAGTGCGCCGGCGCGCGGCGGCTTCGATACCCGCAGTGACGGCAATGAAAACCGGGATGGTTCCGATCGGGTCGATGACGACCCACAAGGTTACAAAATGTTCCAGAAGGTTGTTCAATTGGCTTCTCCGTCAAATTGGTCAGGAGGTTAGCCGCCTTCGATTCAAAAGACCATGTTCAGGCGCAGTTGGCTTGTTCGGCCTTCTCGAAAGCCTCGGCGATCGCGTCCAGGGCAAGCATGATCGACGCGTGCCGGTTCTTGTAATCGCGGGCGGGCCGCAGAACTTCCAGTTCGTCAAACGGCGCATCCGGGGTGGGGCCGTCACTCTTGAGCATGGCCGCCAGCTGGTCGCGCGCGGTTTCGATTTGGGGGCGGGTTGCCCCGATGACCGATGCACCGACCACTGCCGCTGCGGCCTGACCCAGTGCGCAGGCTTTCACGTCCTGACCAAACTCGGTAATCCGGCCGTCCCGCACTTTGATGTCCACGGCAACTGTCGAGCCGCACAAGGGCGACCGTTTCTTGACGGTCGCATCCGGATCTTCCAACCGCTGCAGGTGCGGAATGTCGGCCGCCAGCGCCAGAATGCGCCCGGAGTAGAGCTTGATCAGGTCGGTTTCGCCGGACATGGGTTTCCCTCGGTGGATGTTCCCCATACATAGTGGCCATGTTCTGGGATGCAAAAGGTTTTTGCGATGTCGCGCTCTGCTACGTTCGACCCGTCGACGCTCAAATTCAATGAGGCTGGGTTGGTCCCGGCCATCGCGCAAGAGGAGAGCACCGGCGAGGTTCTCATGATGGCTTGGATGAACGCCGAGGCGATCCGAAAGACGCTGGAAACTGGGCGCGTCACCTATTGGTCGCGCTCGCGCCAGTCCTTCTGGGTCAAGGGAGAAAGCTCGGGACACGTACAGGAGTTGGTGGATTTTCGCGTCGATTGCGATCGGGATTGCCTGTTGGTTCTGGTACGACAAAGCGGCCCCGCTTGCCACACAAACCGCCGAAGCTGCTTCTACACCGCCGTCCGGGACGGGGAAGAGGTCGAATTGATGTCGCCGATGGCCTGAGGGCGCCTAGCGGGCCTAAAGACCGACCATTGCGCGGACGTCTTCGGGCGTCGCTCCTTCGGTCCGGTATTTCGCAATCGCCCTGGCGTCGTCTCGCTTGGCCAGCCGTTTTCCCGTTTCGTCCCGGATCAGTCGGTGATGGTGATAGGTGGGCGTCTCCAACCCCAACAAGCGCTGCAGCACCACGTGAATCCCGGTTGCGTCAAACAGATCCTGACCGCGAACCACATGTGAGATGTTCTGGGCGGCATCATCCAGAACGACTGACAGGTGATAGGACGTGCCCATACCCCGCCGGGCGAGGACAACATCGCCGACGCCGTGCAGCATCTGTTCGTCCGACAATTCTATCCAGCCAGTCGCGCCATCCGGACCGGACCCGGTCTCGTGAAACCTCAACCCGGTGGCGTCCCTCGCGATCCGGCGCAGCGCTTCGGACGTATTGAGGCGCAGGGCCACATCCTCCGGGATCGCGGACTGCACCTGATATGTCCATTTTTCACGGCATGTTCCGGGATATATGACGCCGTCAGGTCCGTGCAGAGGAAACCCTTCCTGCGGCGCACTGGCGGCGGCCGCGATATCCTTGCGATTGCAGGTGCACGGATATAGCAGCCCTTGGGACCACAGCCGGTTCAAGGCCCGCCGATAGAGCGGCATACGATCGGATTGCCGCAACACAGGGCCAGGCCACGTCAAACCCAACCACGTCAGATCGTCATAGATCTGATCCTCCCAATGCCGACGCGCCCGGGACTGATCGATATCCTCGATCCGCAGCAGGAACGTGCCGGAGTTTCGGTCAGCGAGGCCATACGCAAGCAATGCAGAATACGCATGACCAAGATGCAATGGTCCGGTTGGAGATGGGGCAAACCTTGTGGTGAATTTCACGTCTTTTCAACGATATATACGTCGGATTTCAAGTCCAGACCTGGCAGGTGCGGTCCGTGTTCACGAAACAGGAGGCGCGCCGCTCCCATGTCCAGCCATTCGTTCAGGCGCCCGGTATAGCCGGGGTCGTCCAATGTATGGTCGTTGAACGAAAACGCCAGCAGGCCACTCTTTGGCAAGACTTTCATCAGCATGTCGAATGTCTGGGGCGGCGCGGCGCCGGCGCCGATCACTCCGATCGCGGCGATTGCCTTGTATGCCCCCGTCTCCAACGGGTTGGGATCGGTGATGTCGATGGCAGCAAGGTTGCGGTAGACGCCCTTGGCAGCAGCACCTTTCAGCATCTCGGGTGTCGGATCGACGCCGTCGATTGCCCGGTATCCGACCTTGTGCAAGGCGACACCGGACAATCCGGTCCCGCAGCCATAGTCAAGGATAGGTGTGTCCGGTTCCGGCAACTTGGACCACAACGCCTCGGCCACGCGGCCCGGCGTGGCATACCCGTGCTCGGCCACCTCATCTTCGTAAGAGGCCGCCCATTTCTGGTAATGCGCCTGGGTTTCCTGCGGCGTGTTCAGATCATATGTGTTTTTGAGGAACTTCTCGCTCATGCCGTCAGTTTAGGCGCGTGGCCCGGTCCGCGTCCAGTCAGCTTTGCGTCAGCCACTGCTGCCATGCCTCCTTGGCGCGATCGGTATAGGCTTTGTAGCGATCCTTGCGGCCGCGCCGTCCGCCTTTCAATCCGTCGACCGGTCGGAACAAACCAAAATTCACGTTCATAGGCTGAAAGGTCTTGGCCTCTGCGCCGCCGGTGATGTGGTGGACCAGCGCGCCCATGGCGCTGTCCTGCGGAACCGGGGGCAGGGGGTGGCCCAGAATCTCGGCAGCCGCCAGACGTCCGGCCAGCAGGCCCATCGCGGCGCTCTCGACATATCCTTCAACCCCGGTGATCTGCCCGGCAAATCGGATGTTTGGCTTGGATTTCAGGCGCATCTGCGCATCCAGCAAGGTGGGCGAGTTGATGAAGGTGTTGCGATGGATGCCGCCCAGACGGGCAAAACTGGCATTCTCGAGCCCCGGAATCATCCGGAACACCTCGGTCTGTGCGCCATATTTCATCTTGGTCTGAAACCCAACGATGTTGAACAGCGTGCCCAAAGCGTTGTCGCGACGCAGTTGAACCACGGCATGAGGTTTTACGTCCGGCTGATGCGGATTGGTCAGGCCCACCGGTTTCATGGGCCCGTGGCGGAGGGTCTCGCGCCCACGCTCGGCCATCACCTCGATCGGCAGGCAACCATCGAAATAGCCGGCGGTTTCACCTTCGTGGAACTCGGTCTTGTCCGCGGCCAGCAGGGCGTCGATGAAGGCCTCGTACTGGTCACGGTCCATCGGACAATTCAGATAGGCAGTACGCTCTTCCTCGGTCTCACCCTTGTCGTAGCGCGACTGCATCCACGCCTTGCTCATGTCGATCGTGTCAGCGTAGACGATCGGGGCGATCGCGTCGAAAAAGGCCAGCGCCTCGGCCCCGGTCTCGCGCTGGATCGCTGCGCCCAACGCTGGCGAGGTCAGCGGACCGGTGGCAAATATCCAATGTCCATCGTCCGGAAGCGTGGTGATTTCCTCACCGGTGACGGTGACGCGTGGATGCGCCTTCAGTTTTGCTGTCACCGTTTCGGCAAAGGGTTCACGGTCTACGGCAAGAGCACCGCCCGCAGGAAGTCGGTGGGCGTCAGCCGTGGTCATGATCAACCCATTGGCCGCGCGCATTTCCCAATGCAGCAAACCAACGGCGTTCTGCTCGTCATCATCAGACCGGAACGAGTTGGAGCAGACCATCTCGCCCAGGTTGCCGGTTTGATGCGCAAAAGTGCCCACTTTGGGGCGCATTTCGTGAATCACGACGTCCACGCCCATTTCGGCGGCCTGCCAGGCGGCCTCGGATCCGGCCATTCCGCCGCCAACGATATGCAATTTCTGTGTCATGTGCGTCCAAATAGGGCAGGTGGCCCGCGCGTGCAACGGCCATCGAAAACTGCCACCAACAAGGCAGCAACGCTATGATTTTATTGGGAAGTCTTGGGGTCGCCGCTGCGGGAATGTCTGCGCCGGTGAGAGAAACCAGCTTGGAGGGACCTTCCGCCCACGGCGACCCAAAAGATAGTGAGGGCCTCAGCCCTGTCTCAGCTTTGCCACAGAGATGCCCTTTTGAAAAGTGCAAAAATGCGAACAGTCGATAATTTTAGCCATAACAATTGCGTCATTGGGTCCAATTTGGTGAACGTTTTTCGATAAATGCGGAAATACCTTCCTCGGTATCCCGGTGCAGCATATTTTCGGCCATTACGCCGCCGGTATAGGCATATGCCTGATCCAAAGGCATCTGAAGCTGCTGATAAAACGCCTGTTTCCCGATCTTTACCGCCGCGCCCAGCTTGGAGGCCAACTGCTCGGCCAACGACAGGGTCTCATGCTCCAACAGCGCTTCCGGAACGACACGATTGACCAGGCCCAGCTCGGCGGCCCGCTCCGCTGGTATGAAATCACCGGTGGTCAGCATCTCAAACGCCAGTTTGCGCGGAATGTTGCGGCTCAGCGCCACCATCGGCGTCGAGCAGAAGAGACCAATATTCACGCCATTGACGCCGAATCGCGTTCCTTCGGCTGCCACGGCCAGATCGCAGGTCGCCACCAGTTGGCAGCCGGCGGCCGTTGCAATGCCATGGACCTGCGCGATCACCGGTTGGGGCAGGGATTGGATCGACATCATCATGCGGGCGCAGCGATTGAACAGATCGGTGAAGTAGGCCTTGCCGCCATCTTCGGCCTGCCGGCCTGCGGTCATCTGCTTGAGGTCGTGACCGGCACAAAACGCCTTGCCTGCCCCAGACAGTATCACGGCGCGGATCGTACGATCATCGCGCAGGGTATCCAGTTCAGATTGCAGCGCCTCCAGCATTTCGTCGCTCAGCGCATTCAGCCGCTCGGGCGTTTTCATTTTCAGATGAGCGATCGCGCCCGTGTCGTTACGTTCCAAAATTGCCATCTTGCCCTCCTGCCGGCTGTGGGGCCAACTCTAGGTCGGCAAATCGAGGAGGGGAAGCATGTCATTGGCAATGAACAAGGAAGAGCTGACGGAATATCTGGCGCAGGTCTTCCCGCAGGTGCACAAGGATTTCGTCGTCATGGATCTGACCGACGACTCGATCCGCATGCGCCTCGTTGTCGAAGATCGGCATCTGCGTCCGGGCGGAACCGTGTCCGGGCCTTCGATGTTCGCCCTGGCCGATGTCTGTGTCTATTCAATGGTTCTGGCGCGAAAGGGTCGTCAATCCCTGGCCGTGACCACCAGCAGTTCCATGGATTTTCTGCGCAAACCTGCCGGTGGGGCCGACATGATTGCCGAGTGCAGGTTGCTGAAACTGGGGCGTACGCTGGCTGTTGGTGACGTCCTGATGTACTCGGAAGGGCAGGAGGCGCCGGTGGCACGCGCCAGCATGACCTACTCACTGCCACCTGCCGGCTCCGCCGCAGCTGCGTTCGGATAAAAAAATGCCGGGGACAAGCCCCGGCACAGGAAGAGGTCCCGTAATTGGGACTGGGGATATTCTAGACAAGCCAGAATTGGCGGCGTGCTTCGCGGTCAGCCTCAAAGCGCGTCAGCCCGACATCCTTCAGCAGACGGTCATCCAGCCTGCTCAGGTTGACGCGGCTGCGGCGCCGGCGTTCCCATTGGGTGACAGTCGCCGCAAAACGCACGGCCAGCGCAGCAATCAGAGGCAGCCGGGGGCTGTCGTTCAGCAGCAAGAGGGCGGCGTTGTGCATTGCGCGTGTCATGGTAAGTATCCTTTCAAATTGTATTGACACAAAGCATAAATGTTCGGTACATTACTGTGATACATTCAGGATTGTACTGAACGCAAAGGAAGAATTGTAATGGATACAATTTGGCCGACAGACCTGCCAAAATCCAAGGGGCCAAAGTACACACTGGTCGCAGATACAATTCGAAAAGCCATCGAAAACAAGCAGCTGGAAGTCGGGGTGAAGCTTCCTCCGGTGCGGGAACTGGCGTATCGATTGCAAATCACACCGGGAACGGTCGCCCGGGCCTATTCCATTCTGACCGAGGAGGGGTTGCTGCAGGCCGAGGTGGGGCGTGGTACATTCGTGGCACCACCGAAAATGCCATTGCTGGACGATGTCTGGTCACGGCAGCTTCATCTTCGCGACGACAAGTATGACGCCAATGTCAGCCTGTTCAGCCCGCGACTGCCAGATGTCGGACAGGTGTCCCTGATACGGTCATGCCTTGCCAAGGTGGCGCAGGGGGATCCGAAGATGTTCATGAACTATCCCACCCGCGACGCTTACCTGCCTGTACGCCAGGCGGTCGTTGATTGGCTCTCCGACTTGCCGCTGGGCGCTTTGAACGCCGATGACATCGTTCTTACGCATGGCGGGCAAAGCGGACTGTGCGTCGTGTTTCAGACCGTTCTGCGCGATCCGAAACCCGTTGTTCTGGTCGAGGACCTTTCTTATGCGGGATTCCGTCGCGCCGGTGAGTTGATGCGCGCTGAAGTTGTTGGTGTGAAAATGGACAAATGGGGTATCAGCCCGGATGCGCTGGACCACATCCTTCGTCAAACTCGGGCGCAAGCGATCTGCGTGTCGCCCGAAGTTCAGAATCCGACCGGTGGGCATTCGCCTCTTGAACGCCGCAACGAGGTGATCGAGATCGCCCGCCGCCACGATCTGCAAATCATCGAAGACGATTGCTATCGTATGGGCGAGGCGCGCGCGCCCAGCTACAGGGCTCTTGCACCCGAACGCGGCTGGCACGTGTCGTCGATTTCCAAGACCCTCACGCCGGCGTTGCGCGTGGGGTTCGCCATCGCTCCGCGGGAACGCAGCGGAGACCTGCGCCGATCGGCGGAATACGGGTATTTCGGATTGGCGCAACCATTGGCGGAACTGACCCGCTTGCTCCTCAGTCACCCTCAATCCCGGCAAATGGCGCGGGATGTTCGCGCGAAGATGGGTGAGTATGTACGGGTGGCCGTCAATGCACTGGGTGGCTTCAATCTGAACTGGGACGCCGACATTCCCTTTGTCTGGCTAAGCCTGCCCTCCGGCTGGCGTGCTGCAGCCTTCAGCAGAGCCGCCGAGCGGGAGGGCATTCAACTCCGATCGGCAGATGAATTCGCGCTGAGGGATGGACGAGCGCCAAATGCCGTGCGCATTGCCATGAACGGGCATGTCTCGCTGAAGCAGTTCGAATCCGCCATGCTGCGTCTGCGCGCCTTACTGGACAATCCCCCCGAACAAATCAGCGTTTGATTTGGGGTAAATAGATACCTATTTTATAAGCTGATGTTTTATAATAATTAATTGGACGCTACCATTCTTGACGTGCACTTACGGGCCGTCTAAATACCCATCCATCGAATTCGGGCCGGTCCACCTTTGGGGCGGCCTTTCACATCAAACAGGATTGTCCTGACATGAAAACCTTCTCTGCAACTCCTGCAGACATCGACAAGAAGTGGATCCTGATCGACGCCGAGGGCGTTGTTCTGGGCCGTCTTGCCTCGATCGTCGCCATGCGCCTGCGTGGCAAGCACAAGCCGTCGTTCACCCCGAACATGGACATGGGCGACAACGTCATCGTCATCAACGCCGACAAGATCCAGATGACCGGCAAGAAGCGCGACGAGCACTTCTACTGGCACACTGGCCACCCGGGCGGCATCAAGTCGCGCACCAAGCAACAGATCCTGGAAGGCGCGCACCCCGAGCGTGTGGTCTTTCAGGCCGTCAAGCGCATGCTGCCGGGCAACCGTCTGTCGCGTCAGCAGATGACCAATCTGCGCATCTATGCCGGTGCCGAGCACCCGCACGAAGCCCAGGCCCCCGAAGTTCTGGATGTCAAATCCATGAACAAGAAAAACACCCGGAGCTAATGACCGATGGCTGATCAGATCAATACTCTCGAAGAGCTGAGCGCCGTCGCAGGCGTTGAAACCGTGGCCGAAGAAGTTGTTGTGCGCGAGCCCGTGCGTGACGAACTGGGCCGCTCCTATGCAACCGGCAAGCGTAAGGACGCTGTTGCCCGCGTTTGGATCAAGCCGGGTTCCGGCAAGGTCACCGTGAACGGCAAGGACCAGGACGTGTATTTCGCACGGCCCGTTCTGCAGCTGATCCTGCGCCAGCCGTTCCAGGTTGCCGGTGTCGAAGGTGAATTCGACGTTGTGGCAACCGTCAAGGGCGGTGGCCTGACCGGTCAGGCCGGTGCGGTCAAGCACGGCATCTCGAAAGCGCTGCAGCTGTACGATCCCAGCCTGCGCGGCGCGCTGAAGGCAGCCGGCTTCCTGACCCGCGACAGCCGCGTCGTGGAACGGAAGAAATACGGCAAGCGCAAAGCCCGCCGTTCGTTCCAGTTCTCGAAGCGTTAATCTACTCGCATCTCGAGAAACAAGTATCTGGGCGCCTGCGCAAGCGGGCGCCCTTTTGCATGTGCATTATGCAACAAGCCACAAAAGAAATTTGCCTTCGGGTACAATGCATTTGGCCAAGCAGCTTCGGTGTAAGAACATCTCCCGGTGGCTGCATCGATTTCACGACAGCGGATCGTTTGCCGGCACGTCAACAAGAAACAGCAGACTCCGGGACAGCAATGGACGACAAATCGATTGACCAAATTGTCGAACACTCGATCCTTGGGAGTTCGAATAGACAAGAGCTTTGGGTCAATCTGGTCGCGGGACTGGAGTGTCGAACGATTTGTGAAGTAGGTGTCTGGAAAGGGCGATTTGCCGAAGTATTGCTGAACGGCGTCCCATCAATCGAGAGCTACACCCTGGTCGATCCTTGGCGCAACCTCCCCGATTGGAACAAGCCTGCGAACAAGTCGAGCATTGAGTTCGAAGGCATACGGAACGAAGCGCTGACCCGCGTCGCACCTTTCAAGACCAAAGTGGTCGAGATCCGAGATACGACGAAAAACGCTCAATCACGAATACCTAATGGCTCTCTGGATATGGCCTATATTGACGGCGATCATACGCTGCGCGGGATAACCATCGACCTCTATTCGATGCTGCCCAAAATAAGACCGGGAGGTTTCATCGGTGGGGACGATTTCACCAAGTCGATCTGGCAACACTCCGAAGAATTCAGCCCCAGCGAAGTGTTCCCATACGCCATCTATTTTTGCGAGGCGCATGATTTGCCGATTTACACTTTGCCGTTTGATCAGTTCATGATCGTCAACACTGCAACCGGCTTTCGCGTGGTCGATCATGGCGAATACGCGGGTTTGGAACCGAGAGAAATCTACAGTCGTCCAAAGAGGCGTTCGTTCAGGGACAAGTTGAAAAAGATATTCAAGTCTTGAAACCGGAAAGGGGCTGCGGCCCCTTTCCGTTGAGCTATGGGTCGTGGTTTTACTCTTCGTAGACCATTTTCCACGCGCCGTTTTCCACCACGTTGACGTAGACCGTATCGGCGCCCTGATGGTCATCGGGGCCAAATGTCATGTGGTTGCCGACCAGTTCATCCTGATAGTCCAGCGTCTCCATTGCCGCGATAAAGCTTTCCTGGGTCAGGTCGGGGCCTGCCGCCTCCAGCGCCTTGACCATCATTTCGGCCGCGGCATAGCCCAGCATCGAAAAGCCCACCGGGTCTTCGCCGGTGGCGGCCTTGTATTCCTCGATGAAGGCCTTGGGGGCGGGTTCATCCGCGCGAGCCCACAGGTCCTGCCACGAGGCGGCGGCGTAGAAGCCGTCGGTCACGCCACCCGGCACCTGTGCCACCACGGTCAGGAAGCTGGCCGAGGTACCCAGGAACTTCATGTCCGTCAGGCCCATCTTCTTGGCGGTACCGACCACGGTGATGGCCTGCCGCACGCCCAAGGCGATGGTGACGATGTCGCAGCCTTCTTCCTTCAGCTTGCTCAGCGAGCCCACGAAATCGGTTTCGTCAGGTTTATGAGTGGTTTCCGCGGCAAAGGTAATGCCGGCTTCCTTGGCGCCTTCCTGGCTGCCTTCCAGGATTTCCTTGCCGAAATCGGTGGGCAGATACATCGTGCAGACCTTGTCGCCGCCGAATTCCTGCGCCAGATATTTCACGCCCACGCGCGCCTGGTCGTAATAGCTGGAAAACGAGGTGAACTTGTTCTTCATCGGCTCCTGCAACATCTGCCGCGCGGCCGACAGGGGGGCGACGTTGGGAATGCCTTTGGGGTCCAGCAGTTTGAACCCGGCCAGGTTCATCGGCGTGCCCAGCGATTGCAGCATGGCAAACACCTTGTCGCGGTTCAGCAGTTTGTTGTAGCCCTGCATCGCGCGCGGCATCTGGTATCCGTTGTCCTCGACCACATAGCGGATCATGCGGCCATGCACGCCGCCATTGGCGTTGACCCGGTCAAACACCACGTTCGCGCCCTTGGTGGCAGGAACCCCGACAGCGGCGAAAATGCCGCTGAGGTCATTGACCGACCCGATGACGATTTCGTCGTCGGTCACGCCTTGCGTTTCGGCCCAGCCCATCGAGGCCAGGGCGGATAGGGCGGTTGCCGCCGCCAGCCGTCTGATTGCTTTGGTCATGTGTCTTCCTCCCTTGGGATTGATCCCTGTTCTATTTGTACATGTCTTCAATGAGATGCGCGTGCTTCTTTTCCACCAGGCTGCGTTTCAGTTTCATCGTCGCGGTCAGTTCGTCGTCTTCGGCGGTCAAAAGCACGTCGATCAGACGGAAATCCTTGATCTGCTCGACCCGCGCGAATTCCTTGTTCACGGCCGCAACCTCGGCACCGATCAGTTCGCGCACCTCGGCCGCAGCGCAGAGCGAGGCGAAGTTCGAGAACGGCACCTTGCGGTCCTGCGCGAACTTCTCGACGTTTTCCTGATCGATCATGATCAGAGCCGTCAGGTACTTGCGGCGGTCGCCGATAATCACCGCGTCCGAGATGTAATGCGAGAACTTCAACCGGCTTTCGATCTCGGCCGGGGTGATGTTCTTGCCGCCGGCAGTGATGATGATGTCCTTGAGGCGGCCGGTGATGGTGACATAGCCGTCCGCGTCCACGTGCCCCATATCGCCGGTGCGCAGCCAGCCGTCGGCGGTGAAGGTCTCGGCGGTTTTGGCATTGTTTCGCCAATAGCCCTGGAACACGTTCAGGCCGCGAATCTGGATTTCGCCCTCGTCCGAGATGCGCAGGTCGATCCCCGGTGCGGGCTTGCCGATGGTGCCGATGCGGTTGGCCTCGGGCGTGTTCAGCGAGGCGATGCCCGAGGTCTCGGTCATACCGAAGCCCTCGACCAGAGGCACGCCGATGGCCCAGTACCATTTCAGCAGCTCGGGCGAGATCGGGGCCGCACCGGACCCGCCGCGCCGAAGCCGGTCCATGCCCAGCATCCGGCGCAGGTTGCGCAGCACCAGCCGGTCCCACAGCCAGAAATTCGCGGCCACCGCCGGCGGCACCGGTTTGCCCTGCAGGATGTAGTCGGCCCGCTTCATCCCGGCCTTCAGCGCCATGCCAAAGGCAGCACGCCCGGCCGGGGTGGCCTCTTGCGCCATGATCAGCACCTGCGAATAGATCTTCTCCCACACGCGCGGCACGGCGGTGAAGGTCGAGGGCGACACTTCCTGCAGGTTGGCAAAGACCGTCTCGGGGCTTTCGGCGAAGTTCACCGTGCATTTCGAAGCCAGCGGGAAATAGATCGACACGTCGCGTTCAAGGATATGACACAGCGGCAAAAAGCAAAGCTGTTCGTCGGTTTCCAGCGCGGGCAAGCAGCGTGCGCCGCATTCGATCGCGGCCATGATGTTTTCGTTGCTCAGCATCGCGCCCTTGGGCATGCCGGTGGTGCCCGAGGTATAGATCAGCAGCGCCGTGTCCTGCGGCGTGGCCAGCGCGATTTCAGCCTCGAAGCGGCCCGGTTCTTCGTGCTCGGCTTCCCGGCCGAGGGCGTAAAGATCTTCGATCATCATACAGCGGGGATGGGCCAGGTCGTGCAAGCCTTCGTCTTCAAGGATGATGACCTTCAACAGGCCGGGCACCTCGTCTTCGATGTCCAGGAATTTGTCCAGCTGCTCTTCGTCTTCGACGATCAGAAAGCGGCTGTCGCTGTCATTGACCAGGTATTTCAGCTGGCTGGCGGAATCGGTGGTGTAGACGCCCGACGCGATGCCGCCGACGCATTGGATGCCCAGATCGAACCACGCCCATTCCTTGCGGTCCTCGGACAGGATCGAGACGACCTCGCCGCGTTGCAGCCCCAGCTTGCGCAGCGCCAGCCCGATCAACTTGGCGTGCTGCCAGTAGTCGGCCCAGGAATAGGATTTCCAGATGCCCAGATCCTTTTCCCGATGCGCGGTGCGGTCGCCCAGGGCGGCGCAGCGTTTCTGGAACAGCTCGGGGATGGTTACGCAGCCATCGACCCGCACGGGGCGCTGGCCGGGGGTGGCGTTGAACTGGACGCCGTTGATGGTGGTCTGCGGGGGCAGGGTGGTCATGTTCATCCGGCTCACCTCCACGTCTTCTTGCGTTTCCAGCGGCGGTTTTCCCGCGCGCCTTCCTCCTGCACGCCCAGATAGAAGTTCTGGATGTCCTCGGATCGCATCAGCACGTCGGCGGGGCCGTCCATCACGATGCGCCCGACCTCCATGACATAGCCATGATCGGCCAGTTCCAGCGCGGCGTTGGCGTTCTGCTCGACCAGCATCATGGTCATGTTCTGCTCGTCATTCAGGCGTTTGAGGATGCCGAAGATCTCTTGGACCAGCAGCGGCGACAGGCCCAGCGAGGGTTCATCCAGCAGCATGATGCGCGGGTTGGCCATCAGGCCGCGGCCGATGGCCAGCATCTGCTGCTGCCCGCCCGACAGGGTGCCGGCCTCTTGATTTCGGCGTTCCTTCAGAACCGGGAAGTAGGAAAACACCAACTCGCGGTCGCGCTCGATCTGGGCCTTGTCATGCAGGGTATAGGCCCCCAGGCTGAGGTTCTCGTTCACCGTCAACAACGGGAACACCTCGCGCCCCTCGGGCACATGCACGATGCCCTTTTGGACGATCTTGTGCGGCTCCAGCCCCTGGATTTCCTCGCCGTCGAAGGTGATCGTGCCCTTTTCCGGGTCCATCACACCCGAAACGGTCTTCATCAGCGTCGTCTTGCCCGCCCCGTTGGCGCCCAGGATCGAGACGATCTGGCCCGGGCGCACTTCCAGCGACACGCCGCGGATCGCCATGATCGGGCCATAGAAGCTTTCGATGTTGCGGATGCTCAGGATCGGTGCGCTCATGAAGCTTTCCCCAGATAGGCTTCGACGACGGCGGGGTGCGATTGCACCTGCGCCGGTGTCCCAAGGCCCAGTTTCGCCCCATCGGCCATAGCCAGCACCCGGTCGGACACGCCCGAGACCAGCCCCATGTCATGTTCAACCATCAGCACCGTGATCCCCATCTGCCGCCGGATGTCGTCGATCCACCAGCGCATGTCGGTTGTTTCCTCGACCGACAGCCCCGAGGCCGGTTCATCCAGCAGCAGCAGCTTGGGGTCGGTGGCCAGCGCACGCGCGACCTCGACAACCTTGCGCACGCCGTAGGGAAGCCCGGCGATCATCTTGTCTCGATAGGCCTGCAGATCGAGGAAATCGATGATCTCTTCGACCTTCTCGCGGTTCTCCAGCTCTTGCCGGCGGGCCGAGGGGGTAAAGAACACCTCGGACAGCAGATTGGTCCGCCGGTGGCGGTGCCGCCCGACCAGCAGGTTCTGCAACACGGTTGCATGTTCGAACAGCTCGATGTTCTGGAAGGTCCGCGCAACTCCATAGGCGGCCACACCCGAGGGCTTGACCTGAAGCAGATCGTGCCCGTCGAACCGGATCTGGCCCGCGTATGGGTCGTAGAAACGCGAGATCAGGTTGAACACCGTGGATTTGCCCGCCCCGTTCGGCCCGACGATGGCAAAGACCTCGCCTTCTTCGACCGAAAAGGACAGATCGTTCACCGCCGTCAGGCCACCGAATTTCAGGGTGACGTTCTCGAATTCCAGCAGGCTCATCTCAGGCGCTCCGTCTTGAGATAGGATTTCTGCCGCTTGAACATGTCCTTGCGGTAGAAGGGGAACAGCTCGAACCAGGTGCGGATTTTCAGCCATCGGCCGTAGATGCCCATCGGCTCGAACAGGATGAACCCGATCAGGATCATGCCGAAGATGCCGAATTCAAGCCCCGGAATGGCGACGGTTCCGCCACCGAACAGGGCGGCTGCGTATTCCTTGGCGATCGACAGGAACTGCGGCAGAAACCCGATGACGATGGCGCCCAGAAACGCGCCGTGGATCGAGCCCAGTCCGCCGATCACGATCATCATCAGCAGCTGGATCGAGATCACAACGCTGAAGGTTTCGTTGTTGAAGGCCCCGGCATACAGGCCCATCAGCGCCCCCGCCCATCCAGTCACGGCGCAGGACAATGCGAAAGACACGGTCTTGGTGCGCGCGATGTCGATGCCCATCGCCTGCGCGGACACTTCCGAGTCGCGCACCGCGATGAAGCTGCGCCCCAGCGGCGTACGCAGAAGGTTGATATAGCCCAGCGTGACCAGAACCGTGACGGCCAACACCAGCCAGTAGAACTGCTCGGGCGTGCCCCAGCGGTCGACCAGATGGCCGAAAATCTCGACCCCGCCCATGTACTTGCCCGCGACACCGCCGGTGATCGGTTCCGCCAGAACGATGAGGTCGTCCATCAGGATCGACAGGGCCAGGGTGAAGATCGCCAGATAGATGCCGTGCAGCCGCAGGGCAGGGATGGCGACCGTGACCCCAGCGATACCGGTCAGAATGCCGGCCAGAGGAAAGGCCACCAGAAACGGCACGCCGGACTCGATCAGAATCACGTTGGCATAGCAGCCAAAGGCCAGAAACGCCGCGTGGCCCAGGCTGGCCTGGCCTGTATGCCCGGTCAGGATCATCAGACCCAGCCCGGCGATGGCCCAGATCAGAACGTTGGTCAACTCTCCCAGATAGAACGCGTCCAGCCACCACGGCGCGGCAAAGACCACCGCCAGCAGGATCAGGTAGAGCGATAACTGGTATCCGTCCTTCCAGGGGCGGATGTCTTGCATGTAGTCGGTTTTGAAAACGATCCTCATGCGCTCAGACCTTCTTGACCCGGACCTGGCTGAACAGGCCGTGCGGGCGGAAGATCAGCACCGCCAGCAACAGCGCATAAGGCGCGATCTGGCTATAGCCCGCGGCGATGTAGCGGCTGGCGAAGGGTTCGATCACGCCGACGATCAGACCGCCCGCCAAAGCCCCGGGAAGGCTGCCGAACCCGCCGATGACCGCGGCCGCAAAGGCCTTGATTCCCAGCAACCCGGTGGTCGGATCGACCGATCCCTTGGCGGCGAACAGGATGCCCGCGATCCCGGCCACGACACCGGCCAGCCCCCAGATGAAACCCTGCACGCGCTTGACCGGGACGCCCATGTAATAGGCCGCCAACTGGTTCTGCGAAGCGCCCTGCATCGCCAGCCCCAGCTTGGTCTTGCTGAAGAACACATAGAGCCCCCAGGTCAGCAGCACGGTCACGACGATGACCGCCACGTCCTCCATCCCCAGAACCAGCCCGCCAAAGCGGACCTCCTTACCGGCCAGTGGGTTTTCCAGCGTCTGCGGCTCATGGCCCCAGATCAGCCCGGCAACAAAGCGGATCACGAAACCCAGGGCGATGGTCAGGATGACCACAGCGGTCTGGCTTTCCCCGAACAGGCGGCGGATGATCAGCCGGTCCAGCAGATACCCCAGCGCGCCCATGATCCCCAGCGAGATGGGCAGGGCCAGCCAGAAGGGCAGGCCCATATATTCGGTATTGGTCAGCCCGATGGTGACAAATGCGCCCAGCATCATGAAATCGCCCTGGGCAAAGTTCACGGCCTCGGTCGCCTTGTAGATCAAAACGAAGCCAAGCGCGATCAGGCCGTAGACACAGCCGTTCGCCAGCCCGCTGATCAGCAGCTGTGCGTTGTCCAAATTCTCCTCCCCATGCCGGTTTGCCCGGCGTCCTGACGCCCCGGATCTCCTCCAATCACCGGGGCGCCTGTTCTACTATGGCGTGATTATTACCTTACCGTCACTCTTTTTCAGTGCAACTGCCAGATCGGAAACGATTTTGTTCAGCGGGACATGCGCCGAGACATCCGTTTTCCACCGTCCGTCTGCAAAGCGGGCCTGCACCTCGGCAATCGCGCGCATCTGCTCTTCGGGCGGAGTGGACATCATCCATTTGGTCAGCCAGAAGCCCTCAATCTGCTTGCTCATAAAAATCAACTGGCCCATCTGGGTCAGCTTCGGAGGCTCGCTGCTGAGTTTGCCGTAAGATACCCAGCGCGCGCCGTTGGGCATGGCGCAGAATACTTGCTCGGATAGCTGGTCCGAGACCGCATCAAGAAACACTCGCGGCTTGAGCTGTGCGCTGATGGCCGCAAACTTGGAGACGGCATCGTCTTCGGTGGTTACGATGACCTCGGCCGCTCCGTGGCTTTTGAGTAGTTCGACCGTTTCAGGGCGCCGCACCATCGCAATCGGCTTCAGGCCAAGGTCTCGGCCCAGCCCGCACATCAGCTTGCCCAACTGGCTGGTGGCCGCGGAAACGACAAAGGCCTCTCCTTCGGACCGCGCGATCTCAACCATTGCCATTGCGGTCAGCGGATTGACGATCTGTGCGGCACCGTCATCGTCCGAGATCTCGGACCGCAAAGGAATGCACATCTGCGCCTGTGTCAGGGCATACTCGGCCCATGCGCCGGACCCGGAGGCGACGAAGGCGACCCTTTGCCCCTTCAGCGCTTCGGCGCCCGCGCCGGTGGCGACGACGTCCCCGCACCCTTCGAAACCGGCCGGTGCACCTTTGACCCGCGGCTGACCGTACTCACCCTTGACGAAATGGAGGTCTGAGGGGTTCACCGATGCGGTGCGCAATTTGATCAGCACCTGGCCGGGGCCCGGCGTGGGCACCGGGATCTCGGCATTCTCAACCCAGTCGGCGGCGTCTTCGATCGCCGGGCCCGTGGCGGTACCCGAGTATCCGTCAAATTTCTGGATCACGGCAAACATGGATTTGGGGAGATCAGTCATTCTTTTTCCTTTGTTTCCGACATTTTCAAGCAAACGGGTCGATCCAAGTGCACGCCCTGGGGCAGGGCGCACCGATGCCGACAATAGGTCGTCCCGACTTGATGCGACTGGTTGAGCCAAGCCAAACAAATGGCACCGGACACGTCAATCGACCACAGGGTTAACGTTGGGGAATTGGGAAACCGGTGCAGGTGTGACAAGGCCGGACAAATGCCGGCCTTGTCGAATGATCTTATTGCGTCAACAGGTTGCGCAGTTCCTGGATCTTGAGCGCAGCCGTTTCCGGCGCTTCCTTGATGCCATCGAGGATCTTGATCACCTGGTCCTGGATTTCCTGGCTCAGCTGGCTGTTTTTCACGGATTCAACCATCGCGTCATAGTCGAACTGCTCGGCCGACAGCATGCCTTCGTCAACCCAGGTATTCAGCAACTCCTGCCCTTGGGCAGTGAGGGCTGCAACCTGATCGCCTGCCTGGTTGGCCAGATCCGTCGCAGCATCGCCGGCCTGGTTAGCCAGATCCGTGGCTGTCTGACCGGCTTGCTCGGCGGCTTCACCGGCCTGTTCGACGGCGGCCGAGGCTGCGTCACCCGCTTGCTGCGTGGCCGTCGACAAAGCCTCGCTGGCGGCTTCTTGGGCTGCGGTTGCGGCCTCGCCAACGGCCTCGCCGGCTTCTTTGGCGGCAGATTGCAGTTTCTCGGCCGGGGTGGGCTCGGGCTGATTCAGGTAGAAATACGCGCCGGCACCCAATCCGGCGATGATAATCAGGATGATAATGCGGGACATTGGGGTCTCCTTTTCGGATGTGTGCCGCTGATGTGGGGAGAAACTACCTGAGATCAAAGGGGAAATCCCAAAAATTCGGCGCATGTTCGGGGTTTGGGCCACTCGGCGCTGATCAGTCAGACGATCGGCGGCAACAACACGCCACCGGCGAAAATACACGGTTGCAACCATCAGGCGAACAAGAAAGGGGGGGCGTCATTGGGAAGTAGTGGCGGAGAGACAGGGATTCGAACCCTGGGTGGGCTTGCACCCACAACGGTTTTCGAGACCGCCCCGTTCGACCACTCCGGCACCTCTCCGCGGGGGTCTGTGAGGGGGGGATTTAGTTGTGATCGCCGAGGGGTGCAAGCAGAAAATTCCCGAATTCGCCAAACCGTGGATTTTCCATTGCCAGTCCGACGAAATCTCCTAGGCTGACATGTATGAGACATCTTCTGCACCGCATTTCGCTTCTGCTCATCCTGCCCGTGTTCGCGTTCGCTCTGACGGCTCAAAACGCCTTGTCCGCCAGCCGGGATCGGATTGAGGCTTTTCTGACGACGACGGGTTTTGACGTGGCGCTGGAAAGCATCGCATTGGCCTCGGCTTCGGCGCCTCAGATGCTGGGGATCGACCCCGAGGGTTTTGGCTCGCAATGGACGCGTCTGACGGAAGAGGTGTTCGACACCGACGACATGCATGAAACAGCGGTTGCGATTCTCGAACAGACGCTGAGCGACGAGGCCCTGAACCACGCGGTCGAGTTTTATGCCTCGGATCTGGGACAACGGCTTGTCGAGGCGGAAAATGCCTCGCACCTTGTTGAGGATGACGAAGCCAAGCAACTTGAGGGGCAGGAGATCATATCCGATCTGGTCAAGTCCGGTTCGAGCCGCATCGAAAGCCTGAAGCGGATGAACAGCGCCATCGATGCCAGCGAAACCTCATTGCGGGCTCTGCAGGAGATCCAGCTGCGGTTCCTGCTGGCCGCCAGCGCCGCCGGAGTGATCGACCTGCAGTTGGACGCGGACGGGCTGCGCCAGATGATGAAGCTGAACGAACCCGAGATGCGGCAGTCATTGCAACTGTCCGCCTTGGCCAACGCGGCCTACACCTATCAGGATTTCTCTGACGCGGATGTCGACGCCTATACCAAAGCGCTGGAACAGCCGCTGATGCAGGAAGTCTACGAGCTGTTGAACGCAATCCAGTACGAGATCATGGCCATGCGGTTTGAAGTGCTGGCGGCGCGCATGGCCGAACTGCGTCCGGCTCAGGACATCTGATGCGGCTGTTTCTGGCTCTGTGGCTGGTTTTGGCCGGTTGGGCCAGTGCGGTCACGGCGGACCAGGTCGACCGTCTGACCAAGGCAATGCATTTGTCCGACGTGATGCAGATTCTGCGTGATGAGGGTGTCGCGCAGGGGCGCGAACTGGACAAAAGCCTGCTGGACGGTGAGGGCGGATCGTTTTTCGAGGCCCAGGTTGAAGACTTGTACGACAAGGCGTGGATGCAGGCCAAGATTTATGACGCGCTGGCTGGCGGTATGTCCGAAGGGCAACTGGAGCAGGCTGCGCTGTTTTTCGAAAGCGATCTGGGCCGCGCCGTCGTGTCTCTGGAAAACTCGGCCCGTCGAACTTTTTCCGACGAAGCCATCGAAGAGATGGCCATGGCCGCCTATCGGGAGGCCGATCGTGATGCGGCCTATTTTCGTCTGATCGATGAGTATGTCGAGATCAACGACCTTGTTGATCGGAACGTGCGCGGGGCGTTGCAGGCCGATTACAATTTCTTCCGTGGGTTGGCGGACGGGCAGGGCATCACGGGCGACGACGGCGAAATGTTGGCCCAATTGCTGGCGCAGGGAGCGCAGTCCGAGCAACAAACCCGCGAGTGGCTGTACTCGTTCCTTCTGTTTGCGTACCAACCGCTCAGCGAGGCCCAGCTGCGCGAGAATATCGCCTTTTCACGTACCGAGGCAGGGCAGGCCTTGAACAACGCCTTGTTCGCAGGTCTGGACACCATGTTCAACGAGTTGTCATACCAGCTGGGCGTAACGGTGGCGCAGGTTCTGCAAGCGTCGGATCTTTAGGCCGGTTTGCTGTTGACTTTACCGTTTGATCCGTGGATAAGCGCGCATCCCGGCCGGAACCTCCGCGCCGGGTATCGTTATTGCTGGCCTGACGGGTGCGCCCTGACGGTCGTTCATCCGCCCGAAAAGGGCGCGCTGTTCGAGGTGGCTTTGGCCGAAACGCCCGTCTGACGGGGACCACAGAACGCGGTAGAAAAAGGAAAGACGCATGTTTGCAGTCCTCAAGACTGGCGGCAAGCAGTACAAGGTTCAGGCGGGCGACGTGCTCCGCGTTGAAAAACTGGCTGCCGACGCAGGTGAAAAAGTCCAATTCAACGACGTTCTGATGCTGGGTGGCGACGCCCCGGTTGTCGGCGCGCCGTTCATCGATGGTGCGGCCGTTCAGGCGGAAGTGATCGAACAGATCAAAGGTGACAAGGTCATCAAATTCGTCAAGCGCCGCCGCAAGCACAGCTCGAAGCGCACCGTTGGCCACCGTCAGAAGCTGACCCTGGTCAAGATCACCGACATCCTGCCCTCGGGCGCGGACAAGTCGGGCGTCAAGGCCGCAACCGGTTCGGCTCCGGCAGGTGAAGTTGCGAAAGCAGCGAAACCCGCCAAGAAAGCCGCTGCCAAGGCAGAAGCCCCGGCCGCTGCTGCTGCCGCTGACGATCTGACCAAGATCACCGGTGTTGGTCCCGCAGCTGCCAAGAAACTGGCCGAAGCCGGTATCGAAAGCTTTGCCGCTCTGGCCGCCTTGTCGGAGGAGCAGATTGCTGCTATCGAGACGGTCAAAGTGAAACCCGAATGGGTTGAGCAGGCCAAAGAGCTGGCCAAAGGCTAAGGAGAGAGAGAATGGCACATAAAAAAGCTGGCGGTTCCTCCCGTAACGGCCGCGACTCAGCGGGTCGTCGCCTTGGCGTGAAACTGTATGGTGGCCAGGCCGCCGTTGCAGGCAACATCATCGTGCGTCAGCGCGGCACCAAGTTCTGGCCGGGCGAAGGCGTGGGCATGGGCAAGGATCACACCATCTTTGCAACTGTCGATGGCGCCGTGAAGTTCCACAAGGGACTGAAAAACCGCACCTTCATTTCGGTCCTGCCAGTGGCGGAGGCCGCAGAGTAAGCCGAAACCCAGAAGGTTTAAGAAAAATTCATGGGGGACCGGCACAAAGTGCCGGTCCCCTTTCTCGTTTTGACGCAGATTTGATCGAAAGCCCCGATGCCCGTTGCAACCACCAGTTTCCTGATCTTTGCCGCCAGCCAGGTCGGCACGCCGGGACCGGCTAACATGGTCCTGTTGGGAACGGGTGCGCGCTATGGGTTCCGCGCGGCACTGCCCTTCGTGGCAGGCGTGATTCTGGGCAAGCAGCTGATCATCTGGCCGTTGGGCTTTGGCCTTCTGCAACTGGCGGAACAGGCCCCCACCGCGTTTGCGGTTCTGAAATATGCTTCCGCGGCCTATATTTGCTGGCTTGCGTGGAAAATCGCCAACCTGCGCCTGTCCCATCAGGACGCGGGCGAGTCGGTTCCGGGTTTCTGGGCTGGGTTGGTGGTACATCCGCTAAACCCCAAGGCGTGGGCGATGATCATCGCGGGATTCACAGGGTTCGTCGCGGCGGGGACGTCGGTGCTGAGTGCGACGCTCACGATCGCGCTCGTTTTGTTGACCTGCCAGTTGGTCCTGCACCCGATCTGGACCTTTGCGGGCGATAGAATTGCCCGCGTGGTTGCGGGACGGCCGGCGGAAAAATATCTGATGTGGACTCTCGCGGGTCTGACTGTTGCATCCGTACTTTTCGTGTTGTTCGGAGGAGGAACACACCAATGAAACTTGAGGCAATCATAAATCAGCCGGTCATTGAAACCGAGCGGTTCGACCTGCGCCCGCTGCGCCGGTCGGACATGGGCCTGATCGAGCACTACGCCGGGGACGAGCGCGTGGCGCGCATGACCACGTCGATTCCACACCCTTTGCCGCCCGGTTCGATCGAGGCTTTCGTTACCCGCGCCATGGCCGAGGACCGGGACGAGGACGTCTGGGCGATGGACGCCACCAAGGATGGCGGGCCCGAGTTGATCGGGGTGATCTCGCTCAAGCGGCTGGATCGCAATCAGTCCGAAGTGGGCTATTGGGTCGCGCCCTTGTATTGGAACACGGGCATCGCCTCGCTGGCGGTGGAAACGCTGGTTCAGGCGAATCCGTTGGAAAACGCCACGATGTTTGCCAGCGTGTTTCAGGACAATCCCGCCTCGGCGCGGGTCCTGACCCATTGCGGGTTCCAGTATCTTGGCGATGCCGAAAGCTTCTCGGTGGCGCGCGACGCAAATGTGCCCACCTGGACGTACAGCAAAAAACTCTGACTTGTGGCCGATGGGGCCTTTGCAGTAGGGGACTGTCATGAAATTTCTCGATCTTGCAAAGGTCTACACCCGGTCCGGGGCCGGCGGTAGCGGGTGCGTCAGCTTCCGACGCGAAAAGTACATCGAATACGGCGGCCCTGATGGCGGGGACGGCGGCAAGGGCGGGTCTGTCTGGGCCGAGGTCGTGGACGGGTTGAACACCCTGATCGACTTCCGCTATCAGCAGCACTTCTTTGCCAAGAACGGACAGCCCGGCCGGGGCCAGCAGCGCACCGGCAAGGATGGCGACGACATCATCCTGCGCGTGCCCGTCGGAACCGAGATCCTGGACGAGGATCAGGAGACGGTGATCGCCGACCTGACCGAGGTGGGGCAACGTGTCCTGCTGGCGCGGGGCGGCAATGGCGGCTTTGGCAACCTGCATTTCAAATCGGCCACCAACCAGGCGCCGCGCCGGGCCAATGCGGGACAGCCGGGCGTGGACCGCACGATCTGGCTGCGTCTGAAGCTGATTGCCGATGTGGGTCTGCTGGGCCTGCCGAATGCGGGCAAATCGACCTTTCTGGCCGCAACATCGAACGCGCGGCCCAAGATCGCCGATTATCCCTTTACCACGCTGCATCCCAATCTGGGCGTCGTCGGCGTGGACAACGTGGAATTCGTTGTGGCTGACATTCCCGGCCTGATCGAAGGCGCGCATGAAGGCCGCGGCATCGGCGACCGTTTTCTGGGCCATGTCGAACGCTGCGCGGTGTTGCTGCATCTGGTGGACGGCACGTCCGAGACCATCGCGCAGGATTATCACACCATCATCCACGAGCTTGAGGCCTATGGCGGCGCGCTGGCTGACAAGCCCCGGATCACCGTGTTGAACAAGATTGACGCGTTGGACGAAGAACAGCTCGAACTGGCCAAGGCCGAGCTGGAAGAGGCCGTGGGCGGCCCTGTCATGACCATGTCGAGCGTCGCCCGGCAAGGCGTGACCGAGGTTCTGCGGGCCCTGCGCGCCCAGATCGACGAAAACCGCCTGCGCCAGAAACCCACCGAGGAGCGCGAGACGTGGCAGCCCTGACCGACGCAAAGCGCCTGGTGGTCAAAATCGGCTCGGCGTTGCTCGTCGATCGTGCGACCGGCAAGCTGCGTTCGGAGTGGTTGCATTCGCTGGCGCAGGACGTGGCGTGGCTCAAGGGGCAGGGGGCCGATGTGGTTCTGGTCTCGTCCGGTTCGATCGCGCTGGGGCGCGGTGTACTGGGCCTGCCCGCAACCGCGCTGTCGCTGGAGCAGTCCCAGGCCGCTGCCGCCGTCGGGCAAATCCGGCTGGCGCGGGCCTATGAAGAGGCGTTGGCCCCGCACGACATCACCACGGCGCAGGTTCTGGTGACTCTCGAAGACAGCGAGAACCGCCGCCGGTACCTGAACTCGCGCGCGACGCTGGAAACTTTGCTGGGGTTGGGTGTCGTGCCCATCGTGAACGAAAATGACACGGTGGCCACGGATGAAATCCGATACGGCGACAATGATCGCTTGGCCGCGCAGATCGCCGTGACCGTCGGTGCGGACCAATTGATTCTGCTGTCCGATGTCGATGGGTTCTACACTGGCAACCCCGCCGAGGACCCGTCCGCCACCCGGTTTGACGTGATCGACGCGATCACGCCCGAGATTGAGGCAATGGCCGGTGACGCCGGTTCGGGGCTGTCCAAGGGCGGCATGAAGACCAAGCTGATGGCCGCGCAGATGGCGAAGGCGGCGGGCTGCGACATGGCGATTACGGAAGGATCGCCTTTGAACCCGCTGAAATCGCTGAACAATGGCGCGAACAGCACCTGGTTCAAGGCCAAGCTGGATCCGCATGCGGCGCGCAAACGCTGGATCTCGGCGATGAAGCCGCGGGGTGAGATCACGGTCGATACAGGGGCCGCGCGCGCACTCGAGAATGGCAAAAGCCTGTTGCCGGCCGGTATCGTCGAAGTGACGGGCGATTTCGGACGGGGCGACCCGGTGGCCATCAAGGACAACGAAGGCCGGCGTCTGGGATTGGGCCTCAGCCGCTATACCGCGCACGAGGCCGACACCATCAAGGGGCGTAAATCCTCCGAGATCGAGGACGCACTCGGCTATCCCGGCCGTGCGGTGATGATCCACCGTGACGATCTGGCTTTGTAGCGGCGAAAACTGATAGATTTGGCTGGTCCGACGACCGGAAAGGCAAATGACATGAAGGACTTTGATAGCATTCCCGCCCTGATGGCCGATCTTGGCAAGCGCGCCAAGGATGCGTCTCGGGATCTGGCCTTTGCTTCGGCCGAGCGCAAACACGCCGCGTTGATTGCCGCCGCCGACGCTGTGTGGAAGAACCGTGCGCGGATCATCGAGGCCAACAAGAAAGACCTGGACTACGGCCGCGAAAAGGGTCTGAGCCCGGCTATGATGGACCGTCTGATGCTGGACGAGACGCGCATTCAGGGCATGGTCGACGGGTTGCGCACCGTGGCTGAACAGACCGATCCAGTGGGTGAGGTTCTGGCCGAATGGGATATGCCCTCGGGGCTGAACATCCGCCGCGTACGCACCCCGCTGGGCGTGATCGGCGTGATCTATGAAAGCCGCCCGAACGTGACCGCTGATGCCGGGGCGCTTTGCCTCAAGTCGGGGAACGCCGTGATCCTGCGCGGCGGATCCGAGAGCTTTCATTCTTCAACCGCGATCCACGCTTGCCTGGTCGAGGGGCTGAAAGCTGCCAACCTGCCCGAGGATGCGATCCAGCTGGTCCCGACCCGTGACCGGGCAGCGGTGCAGGAGTTGCTGACCATGACCGACTATGTCGACGTCATCGTGCCGCGCGGCGGCAAGGGGCTGGTCGGGCTGGTCCAGCGCGAGGCGCGGGTGCCGGTCTTTGCCCATCTTGAAGGGATCGTGCACATCTACATCGACAAGGCGGCGGATCCGCAGAAAACGCTGGACGTGGTGCTGAACGCAAAGACCCGCCGCACTGGCATCTGCGGGGCGGCCGAATGCCTGCTGGTGCATCAGGATATCGCGGAAACGCTGGGGCGCGACGTGATCGCCGCGCTGCTGGCCGCGGGCGTCGAGGTCCATGCCGCGGGTGCGCTGGCCATCGACGGCACCGTGCCGGCCAGCGATGACGATTGGGGTAAGGAGTTTCTGGACAGCATCATCGCCGCAAAACCGGTGACCAATATCGATGAAGCAATCGCGCATATCCGGCAATACGGATCGAACCATACCGATTGCATCATGACCGAGGATCAGTCCGCCGCCGACCGCTTCTTTGAACGGCTCGACAGTGCGATCCTGATGCACAACGCCTCGACCCAATTTGCCGACGGGGGTGAGTTCGGAATGGGCGCCGAGATCGGAATCGCCACGGGCAAGATGCACGCGCGCGGCCCGGTGGGGGCGGCGCAGCTGACCAGCTTCAAATACCTGGTGCGCGGCAACGGCACGACGCGCGCCTGAGGCGCTGCGTCAGAACCGCAGCACCACGCGGGTCGCGCCCGTCTCGGCCGATACCCGGCGGCCCTGAGCGGCCGCCGTCTGCGGAAGCAGGGCGAATTGCACCTGCGCCGGCGTGACCTTTTTGGCGAATGTGCCGGTCGGGAGGCCTTTCCACAGGTCGGGATCGACATTCATGCGGTCGGCCGTACCGGTGACCGTCCATTTATCGCCCACGCTGTCAATCTTGACCTCGCCGCCCATGGGCATGGCGCTTTCGCAGCACATGATGGCCAGAAAGGCCAGTTTGATCTGATTGCGCGGCATCGCCTCCGTGACGTTCCAATGCACCCGGACACGGCCCGCACGCTCGACATCGCGCAGCAATTCCGTCACTTCGCTGCGGCCCAGCGGCTGATCGCTGGCCGCGCCGAAGGCCACGCGGAAGAACCGGATCCGCGCCCCGGCGCTGCCGACGCTGCCGGTAATCAGCTCCATCTCGGGGCCCTGGGTGCCGCCAACCATCTCCAACAGTTCCAGCCCATTGGTGATCGCGCCGATCGGGCTGATCAGATCGTGGCAGATCCGAGAGCCGATCAACTCGGCCAGGTTGACGTTGGTGTCGCCCATGCGTACCTCCTGTGGTATCCCCCATGCCCGACCCGGAGCCGTCGCATGACAGATCTGAATGCCATTCTTGCACCGGGCATGTTTGTCCGCCACCCAGATTTCCCTGACTGGGGCGTTGGACAGGTCCAGTCCAACATCGGGGGCAAGATCACCGTGAACTTTCGCGACCAGGGCAAAGTGGTGATTGACGGAACACGCATCGCCTTGATGCCGGTTCTTGATCCATGAAACTGGTTTAGGAAAGGTTAACGGGGCTCGCCACCCGGTTCGTGTTGCCATTCGCCGCGCAGCTGCGGTATCAGCGCTGGGATCGCAACAAGACGACGACCATTCCACATGCCGGATACGGGCCCTTCATTCACTGTCAAACTTGCCGAAACCGACGAGGAACTGCGCGCGGCGCAGCGGCTGCGTTATGACGTCTTCGTGCGTGAATTGGGCGGTGGCGGAGAGATGGTCGATCATGCAGAGGGCCTGGAACGCGACCAGTTCGACCCGTATTTTGATCACATGCTGGCCTATGACGACGTCACCGGAGAAGTGGTCGGAGTCTACCGCCTGTTGCCGGGTGACCGCGTAGCTGAAGTCGGACGGTTCTACTCTGAGGATGAATACGACCTTACCGTTCTGAAAAACAGCGGCCGCAAATTGCTGGAACTCGGCCGGTCCTGCCTGCATCCGGACTATCGCGGCGGAACCGCAATGTATCATTTGTGGAATGGCCTCGCGAAATATGTGTCCGAACGGGAGATCGAGGTTCTGTTCGGCGTTGCCAGTTTTCACGGCACAGACGTCAAGCACCTTGCCCAGCCTCTGTCGATGCTGCATCACAACCACCTGGCTCCACCCGAACTGCGGGTGCGTGCGCAGCCGGATGTTTATCAGAACATGAACCTGGTTCCGAAAGATGCGCTGGATCGACGGAGTGCGATGTTGCAAGTTCCGGCCTTGATCAAGGCCTATCTTCGATTGGGCGGGTTTGTGGGCGAGGGCGCATTCATCGACCATGCCTTCAACACCATCGACGTTTGCCTGATCCTCGACACCACTCGGATGAACGAAAGACAGAGACGCATCTATGGCGGAGCGTGACGTGCCAAACGGTGCTGTCTGGCACAGCTCGGACGACCCGGACCCGGTTGAGTTGGGCGTGTGGGGTTGGATTTTGGTGATCCTCCGGGGGCTTCCTCTGGCTGTGCTGGTGTTCGGTGGTCTGATCGTTCTTTTGCTTGTGCGCCTGGTCGAAAGACCCATCTTTGGTCTGCGTCGACCAATAACGCCGTTCATTGCCCAATTCGTGTGTCGCAATGCGTTTCGAATTCTGGGGATCGGATTTTCAAGCTCGGGTGAGCTGATGCAGCAGCGCGGGGCTGTCGTCGCCAATCACACGTCCTGGCTGGACATCTTCGCGCTCAACGCCCGCAAGCGTGTATACTTCGTGTCCAAGGCCGAGGTGGCGAATTGGCCCGGCATCGGTTGGCTGGCCCGGGCCACCGGAACCGTGTTCATCGAACGCAATCCCAAGAAAGCGCGCGAGCAGACCAGATTGTTCGAGGACCGTCTGAAGGTCGGGCACAAGCTGTTGTTTTTTCCAGAGGGCACATCGACGGACGGCCTGCGGGTTTTACCATTCAAAACAACGCTTTTTGCGGCATTCTTTGCAGATGAACTGCGCGAATTCATGTATGTTCAGCCGGTTTCGGTTGTCTACCACGCGCCCGATGGGCAGCCGGATCGGTTTTATGGCTGGTGGGGGGACATGGATTTTGCCCCGCATCTTCTGAAGACGCTGGGCGCGCGGCGGCAGGGGCGGGTCGAATTGATCTATCATTCTCCGGCGCGGGTCAGCGACTTCGACAACCGCAAGGCTTTGGCCGCGCATTGCGAGCAGGCCGTTCGCCACGGGCATGCCTTGGCGCGGCCAGAAAAATAGGGGCAAAAGCCCCTTGCACCGTCAGTCAACCTGCCGTATACGCGCGGCATTCAAATCCGCAGGCGGGGTTTGGTCGTTTTGAGGGAGACATCCTCATCAAGGCCGCCGGTTGGAGCAAACGCTTCTTTCACCCCCGCCAAGGCGAAAACCGGAAAAGGAAAACATAGCATGGCTCTTCCCGAGTTCACCATGCGTCAGCTGCTGGAAGCTGGCGTTCACTTTGGTCACCAGACACAGCGTTGGAACCCCCGCATGGCGCCTTTCATCTATGGCGCACGCAACGGCATCCACATCATGGACCTGACCCAGACCGTTCCGATGCTGGACCAGGCGCTGCAGGCGGTACGTGACACCGTCGCCAAAGGTGGCCGCGTTCTGTTTGTCGGCACCAAGCGTCAGGCAGCACAGCCGATCGCCGAAGCCGCTGAAAAATCGGCCCAGTATTACATGAACCACCGCTGGCTCGGCGGCACGCTGACCAACTGGAAAACCGTTTCCCAGTCGATCAACCGTCTGAACCAGATCGACGAAGCCATGGAATCGGGCGCTGAAGGCCTGACCAAGAAAGAGCGTCTGGGCATGGAGCGTGACCAGGCCAAGCTGCAGGCTTCGCTGGGCGGCATCCGCGAGATGGGCGGCGTTCCTGACCTGCTGTTCGTCATCGACGTCAAGAAGGAAGCCCTGGCCATCGCCGAAGCCAACAAGCTGGGTATCCCGGTTGTGGCCGTCGTCGACACCAACTGCTCGCCGGATGGTGTGGACTACATCATCCCCGGCAACGACGATGCTGCCCGTGCAATCGCACTGTATTGCGACCTGGCCGCACGCGCTGCACTGGACGGCATGACGGCTCAGCTGGGCGCCGCCGGCGTCGACCTGGGCGAGTTCGAAGAAGCACCGGTTGAAGAAGCCGTTGCAGAAGAAGCCGAAGCGTCGGCCGAAGCGTAAGCTGCCCGTCACGTAAATGACATATGGGGCAGGGTAGACCTGCCCCAATTCCGTTTGAATTGAGGAGAGCCAAGAGATGGCAATCACTGCAGCAATGGTGAAAGAACTGCGCGACTCGACCGGCGCAGGCATGATGGACGCGAAAAAAGCGCTGACCGAAACCGGCGGCAACATGGACGAGGCCGTTGACTGGCTGCGCACCAAAGGTCTGGCGAAGGCCGCAAAGAAATCCGGCCGTACCGCAGCAGAAGGCCTGGTTGCCGTTCACGTCGAAGGTGGCAACGGTGTTGCTGTCGAAGTGAACTCGGAAACCGACTTTGTCGCGAAGAACGCCGAGTTCCAGGAAATGGTCGGCAAGATCACCTATGCAGCCCAGGGCGTTGACTCGGTTGAGGAACTGCTGGCCGCTGATCTGGGCGGCAAGTCGGTTGCCGACACGCTGACCGACAAGATCGCCACCATCGGCGAAAACATGTCGGTCCGCCGCATGGCCAAACTGTCGGGCGACACCGTGGTCTCGTATGTCCACAACGCCGCAACCAACGGCATGGGCAAGATCGGTGTTCTGGTTGCTCTGTCGGGCGGCGATGAAGCCATCGGCAAGCAAGTCGCGATGCACATCGCAGCCGTGAACCCGGCCGCTCTGTCCGAAGCCGACCTGGATCCGGCCGTTGTCGAAAAAGAAAAGCAGGTCCAGATGGATATCGCGCGCGAGTCCGGCAAGCCCGAGCAGGTCATCGAAAAGATGATCGAGGGCCGCATGAAGAAATTCGTCGCGGAATCGACCCTGCTGAGCCAGCAGTTCGTTGTGAACCCCGACCTGACCGTGGAAGCAGCGGCCAAGGAAGCCGGCGCAACCATCACCGGTTTTGTTCGCCTGGAAGTTGGCGAAGGCATCGTGGTCGAAAAAGAAGACTTTGCTGCCGAAGTCGCCAAAGCGGCTCAGGGCTGACGCCTGTTCAGCCCGGGTTTTCCGGGCTGAACCAAAAACACCCGAAACCGGTTGCGCGACGCGCGACCGGTTTTTTTCTTGGCGAATTTTCCGATTGATCAGAGGAGTAATTGGAGGGCCCCGCAAGATGGGGATGGTCGAGGCCCCCCAAAATTTCCGACATCGGCACGCGGACGAATAAGCGCCCTTTGTCAGAGCGAACGGAGAGCCTTGGCAATACAAAGATCCGTCCAAATGTTCCTTGGCTAAAGCCACCACTCACGGAACAGGATCAATGTGCAATTTCTGCGCAGTTTTAGGAAGTCATGTATTCCTTACCTAAGGTCAACTGCCGCGCGACAGCGGATTCAGACCTCCATGACGAACATCTGATTCTGCAGCGAAGCCTTCAAAACCGCCTGTGCAGTCGTCTCGACGGAGAGAGCCTCGCGCGCCAGCCTGAGGTGTTTTTCAACAGTCGCCGAGGTCAGTCCCATCAGCAGGGCAATGTCTTGGGTCGTTTTGCCGTCACCCACCCATTCCAGAGCCTCACGCTGCCGCTTGGTCAATGCGCGGTTCGGGGGATTGTAGGGCAGGGTCAGGATCTTGAGGTGGGCGATGTTGTTCATCAGCAGGATGTCATCGCCATGCTCGGCCCACATCTCGTCCATCTCGTCCTGGCTGCGGTTCAGAGCGGCCAGCGAAATTGCCCCCTTCGACCGCATGGACACCGAAGTGAAACTGATCGTGTAGCCGACGGTGATCCCTTTCGAGCGATTGAACTCATACACCTTGCGTTCTTCGTTGGTCATCGTGCCGCTGGACATCATCTCGCGGATCATGCTCCAGCTTGCGGCCCCTTCGTGATCCAGCGCCCATTTCAGCATGGGCGCATGGAAATACAGACCATCCCGAAGGAAACCGTCCATGTATTCCTTGCAGTGATTGGTCAGGATCACGAAATCTTCGGGGTCGCCCAAAGACGTTTGGGTGCGGTATTGTGTGTGTCCGTACAACAGGCGGTCAAAACCATACTTGGCCATCTGTTCGGTGTGCGCGGCCCAAAGCTCCTCGAGGGTTTTCACATAGCTCAGAAAGTTGAGGTATTCCTTGAGCGTCATCATGCGCCGCCACCCTCCTGAAGATGCGCGGCCAGCGCTTCCAGCGCCAGAACATAGCTTTGAGCGCCAAAGCCGCAGATCTGCCCGATGGCGACGGCCGAGATGTAGGACTTGTGCCGAAATGCCTCGCGGGCGTGGATATTGGACAGGTGAACCTCGACCACCGGCAATTGAGCTGACGAAATGGCATCCATCAATGCTATTGACGTGTGGGTATACGCGCCGGCATTCAGAACGATCCCGTCATGGGTCCCGCGCGCGGCGTGGATGGCATCGATCAACACACCTTCATGGTTTGATTGAGCGCACTCGACACGCAACCCGATCGATGCGCCATGCGAAACGCACAAGTCTTCGATCATCTTCAAGGTGGTATGACCGTAAACCTCGGGCTGCCGTGTGCCCAACAGGTTCAGGTTCGGTCCGTTCAATACAAGAATACTACGCATTATTTTTCTGTCCCCATACCTGTTTCATAGCCGCGAATTGAAAACGCGTCTACCGGCTTTGCTCTCATGAGGCGAGCGGGCGCAGGTCCGGTCTTGGGGACAGGCGGTGAAACGACCGTGAATGTCGTTCCTAGTCGATGGATACGACAACTTTGCCGAGAACCGACCGGTCGCCCAACATCTCCAAAGCTTCGGCGGCGCGGGGCAAGGAAAAGCGGGCGCTGATACGCGGCTTGATCTTGCCGCCATGATACATGGCAAACAGTTCCCGCAAGTTTTCGGCATGTCCGGCCGGATCGCGGAATACGGACGCGCCCCAGAACACGCCGACGATCTCACAGCCTTTGAGCAAAGGCAGATTCAACGGGATGTTGGGGATACCGGCCGGAAAGCCAACGACCAGAAACCGCCCCTTCCAGGCCATCGCGCGCAATGCTGGCTCGGCGTAGTCGCCGCCAACCGCATCATAGACCACATCAACGCCATCACCGCCCGCCAGCTTCTTGATTTCTGACGAGAACGCTTTTTGCGCCTCTCGCGTCATCTCTTTGGAGTAGACGATCGTCTCATCAGCGCCCAAATCCTTGCAAAACTGAGCCTTGTCTTCCGTGGACACCGCGGCAATTACACGCGCGCCCATCGCTTTGCCCAACTCAACCGCGGCCGAGCCGACACCACCGGCGGCCCCAAGAACCAACAAGGTCTCACCGCCCTTGAGCCCGGCGCGATCCTTCAGCGCATGGTAGGACGTTCCGTAGGTGAAGATGAAACAAGCCGCATCCTCGTACGGCATGGACTCCGGGATCGGAACGGCGCTGGCGGCCGGAATGCACAGCTGCTCGGCGAAACCTCCGTGGCCTGTCAGGGCCAGAACGCGGTCACCGACCTTCAGATCGGAAACACCATCTCCAACGGCGATCACATCGCCCGACACCTCTCCTCCGGGCGCGAAGGGGCGCGGTGGTTTCATCTGGTACAAATCGCGGATGATCAGCGTGTCCGGAAAATTCACGCCTGCCGCACGTACCCAGATCAGTACCTGACCCTTTTTGGGCGTTGGATCGGGCAGGGTGGTCAGTTCAAGTGTTTCCGGACCACCCGGGGCGACGCTGAGTAATGCTTGCATTTCGTTTTCCGATCTCCGCCATTTGTTGGCCCGAAGGTCGGGTCCTGACACTATGTTGTCAAGGCAGATGTGAAATGCAATTCTGCACAGTGAAACTAACCCGACCTGAAATAGAACTCAGGACGCAACAAAAACGAATTATGGGGAGAGGCTGATGAAACCGGAGAACTTATTTTCGCTAGCGGGCAAGACTGCTCTGGTCACGGGCGGCGCGACCGGCATTGGTCGGATGGCAGCCGAGGCTCTGCTGCGCGCGGGAGCGCGGGTGCTGATCGCTTCGCGCAAGGGCGAAGCCTGCGAAGCTGTGGCCGCCGAACTGAACGCGCTGGATGCGCCCGGAACCGCCGAAGGGTTTGCCGGTGACGTCAGCAGCGAGGCCGGTATTGATGCGCTGGTCGAAGAGGTGAACAACCGCACCCAAAAGCTTGATATCCTTATGAACAATGCCGGCGTTTCGTGGGGCGCGCCAATGGGACAGTTTCCCTATGACGCCTGGGACAAAGTCATGTCCGTGAATGTCGCCGGCATCTTTCATCTGACCCAGAAGCTGCTTCCTCTGCTGATGCAATCGGGTTCGGACGATGATCCTGCACGGGTGATCAACGTCGCATCGGTGATGGGAGAGGTTCCCATGGGAGATGGCGCCTACAGCTATTCCGCGTCGAAGGCGGCCGTCATCCATCTGACCAAGATCATGGCAAAGGAGCTGTCGCCCTACCGCGTGACTGTGAATGCTCTGGCACCGGGACCGTTCGTTTCGCGCATGACCGCCTTTGCCACCGCTGACGAGGAAAAACGCGAGAAAGTGGGCAAGTCGGTCCCGCTGGGCCGTGTCGGGCGCGACGAGGACATCGCGGGCTGTATGCTGTTCCTCAGCGGACGCGGCGGCAGTTACGTGACCGGCGCCGTGATCCCGGTCTCGGGTGGTATCAACGTTCTGACCGGAGGAAACATCTTTGCCGATGCCCTGTGAAACCCGGTCCAGTATCAAGCGAGGCCGATCGCATGAGCGATGACCCGAACACTCTCGACCTTGTCGCCGTAGATGACTATCTGCGCGCCAACCTGCAAGGCTATGCCGGTCCGCTTGAGGCGACGAAGTTCACGGTGGGTCAGTCCAATCCGACCTACGAACTGCGCACGCCTGGCAAATCCTATGTTCTGCGGCGCAAGCCGCCCGGAGTTCTGCTGAAATCCGCCCACGCAGTAGACCGCGAATTCCGTGTTCAGACAGCGTTGGCGCACAGCAAAGTACCGGTGCCGCGCATGTACGTGCTGTGCGAGGATGACAGCATTATCGGCTCTGTCTTCTATGTCATGGAGCGTCTGGACGGCCGGAATTTTTTGGAACCGACCATGAAGGGCGAAACCAACGAAACCCGTAGCGCCGTTCTGGATGAGATGAACCGGGTTCTGACCGAATTGCACATGGTCGACATCGACGCAGTGGGCCTGTCCGACTACGGACCGACCGGCAACTACTTTGAACGCCAGATCGCGCGCTGGACCAAACAGTATCGCGCCTCGGAAACCGAAACGGTTGCCGACATGGATGCGCTGATCGACGCGCTGGAAAGCTCGATCCCGGCGGATGATGGCCAACGAACGCTGGTTCATGGCGACTATCGCATCGACAATCTGATGTTCGAGCGGGACGGCACCCGCTGCATCGGGGTTCTGGATTGGGAGTTGTCCACCATCGGCCATCCCTATGCCGATCTGGCGGCCGTAATCATGCAATGGCAGATGCCGCCGGGCAAAGAGGGTCGAGGGCTGGCTGGTGTTGACCGAAGCAGCCTTGGGCTGCCCAGCGATCAGCAGTTCATCGCCTCATACTGTCAGCGGCGCGGATTGCCGGGGATCGACAATTTCGGTTTCTATCTTGCGTTCAATTTCTTCCGCATGGCCGGAATTCTCCAAGGGGTCTACAAACGCGCCCTGGACGGGAATGCATCCGATCCGGCCCGGGCGCGCGCATTCGGAGCCTATGTGCCGATGTTCGCCAAACATGGCCTTGCAGCGCTGGGATAGAGGGGCAGGCGTGGTATCCGAGACATCACCTAGCGCCGACACTGGCAAGGATCGGAACTTCGTCACTGCACTGGCGCGGGGGCTTGAGCTGCTGCGGTGTTTTCGCCACGGCGAAACCGCCCTGACCAACACGGATTTTGCTGAACGCACGGGTCTGCCCAAGCCAACGATCTCGCGGTTGACCCATACGCTGTGCCAACTGGGTTACCTTGTTCAGGATCACGCAGGCGGTTCGTATCGGCTTGGCGTCGGAGTGCTGCGGCTGGGATTCGGAGTTCTGGGTGCGGCTGACATATGCGAGCGTGCCGTCGAGGTGCTGAGGGAACTGCGCGATGGAGCCAATCCGTACCTGACGGCCGCCCTGGGCGAAGCACATCGGGCCGAGGTCGTATACGTCGCGGTCAGTAGGTCGACGCAGAACGTGGCGCTTACCATGCATGTCGGATCCCGGCTGCCGTTGTTCTCCTCGGCCATGGGGCGGGCCATTCTGGTTGGCATGACCGAGGATCAAAGGGAAACGGCGATTTACGCTGCTCGACGCGATCTGAACCTGCCCGAAAATCACCTGCGCGACTCGATAAAAACCGCGTTGGATGAATACGATACACAAAGTTATTGTACCGGATATTCTCTGTGGCGGGACGACGTCCATGCCATTTCCGTTCCGGTGTCCACCGCCAGCGACGGGCGGGTATTTGGATTGAATATCGGCGGACCCAGCTTTTACGTGACCCCGGAAGAGCTTGAAGGAGACCACGCGCACAAGCTGATAGATGCCGCCCGGCAATTGGGACTGCGTCCATGAAACCTCAGTGCAACGCCTCAAGTTCAAGTTCTACGTTGGCCAGGCTGTTCTTACCAAAAAACATCTCAGACCCGACAAACAGGCAGGGCACCCCGAAAACTCCGCGGCGAATGGCCGCTTTTGTCTGATCCTTCAGAGTCTGCTTTGCCAGATCGCCGGTGATCGCCTCACGGATTTTTCGTACGGGCAGGTCACGTTCCTGAATGATGTCGGTCAACACATTCAGGTCGTCAATTTTCTGTCCGTGCACCCATATTGCATCAAAGACGGCGTCTACATATCTATTTTCCCAAGATTTTCCTATCGCCGCGACCGCCCCACGCATGGCGAACTTCGTGTTCAGCGGAAAATAGGGACTCATATGAAAGTTCAGGCCGCGCCGCCGCGCAAAGCGGTGCAGGTCATGGGTCAGATACGCCGATTTCTTCCGATTTTCCGAGAACGCCCGAAATGGGCTCTGGTTGTTGGTAGCCTTGAAAACTGTGCTCAGAAGAACGGGCACAAAGCGAATCGCGGCCCCGTGGCGCGCGGCGAGATCTGGCAAAACCTTATGAGCGAGGTAAGCGTTCGGGCTGCAAAAGTCGTATACGAATTCCACGTTCTGCGTCATCTGGCACCTCCGGCCGGTGGCGAATTCAGGGGTAACGGCTGCAAATCACGAATCCAGAACGCCTTCAGTCTAGCAGCGTCGCGGGTCGTGGCCGAGAGCAGACTTGCAGACCGCTCGCCCGGCAATTTTCGCCGGCTGTGTTTTTGGGCTGTTTTTCTTTGCCACGGGACGGCAGGATTGCGCGTAGGTGAAAGAAAAAGCGGGGAAATTTCGGCCAATGCAGTTTGATCGGACGAGGCTGGACCGCATTCGGACATGGATGCAAAGGTATGTGGACGAACGAAAATACCCCGGGTGCGCCTTTCTGTTGAAGCAGCACGGGCGCGAAGTTTTCTTTCACGATTGCGGATTGCGCAGTCTCGAGAGTGATTTGCCGTTCGACCGCGAGACCTTGGTTCGCATCTACTCGATGACCAAGCCGGTGACCACGACAGCGCTGATGATGTTGGTAGAACAAGGTCTGATGCACCTTGAGGCGCCGGTGTCCGAGTTTCTGGCGGAATTTGCCGAAATGAAGGCGTTGCGGAAAGACGCGCAATCCATTGATCAAACAGAAGACTCGACGCCGCCGACCCTGCATCAACTGCTGACCCACACCAGCGGGCTAAGCTATCCGTTCAATCCGGGCGTTCTGCCTGCCGCAATGGATGCTCAGGACCTGATGTTCAAACCGGACCAGGGTCTGCTGGCCGATCAGGTTCGGGCCGTGGCTGCATTGCCGCTGGCATTTCAACCCGGCAGCCGCTGGGAGTACTCGGTTGGCATCGACGTTATCGGACGCGTGGTCGAAGTCGTGTCCGGCAGGAGTTTGGACCAATTCTTTGCCGACGAGATCTTTGGGCCGCTTGGGATGGCCGAAACCGGGTTTTCGGTTCCCAAAGGGGCAGGGGACCGGTTCGCCTCGCTGTACACACCGCTCGAGGGAGACGCGATGGCCCTGAACGCGGCCAGGTCCGGCGGCGAAACGTTGCGATTGGTGGATCAGGCCGGAAACTCGCCATTCGAAGCGGCCACGCTGTTTTCCGGCGGTGGTGGGCTGGTCAGCACGATCGACGATTTTGCCCGTTTCGCCGAGATGCTGCGCGCCAAAGGGCAGGTGGGTGATCAACGACTGCTGGGCCCGAGCACGGTGGATTTCATGATGCGCAACCACTTGCCGGGCGACATCGCGTCCATGGGGCCTCAAAGCTTTGCCGAACAGCCGATGGACGGCATGGGGTTCGGGCTTGGCGGCGCTGTGGTTTTGGACCCGGGCCGTGCACGTACCCCTGGATCGGTAGGAGACTTCAGTTGGGGCGGAATGGCGTCGACCTTTTTCTGGGTCGACCAAAAGAACGACCTGTCGGCTGTTTTCTTTACACAGCTATCGCCCTCCAGCTCCTACCCGTCACGCTCAGAACTCAAAGCCCTGGTTCACGCCGCCCTCATTGAATGACCCGCGCGGGCCTGCTAGGCCGATCACGAACAGAACCAGAGAGAGTCGAATGACCGAAGCCGAACGCATCCTGTTGGATTTGCTGGACATTGAACGCCTTGAGGTAGACTTGTTCCGAGGCACCGGGTCCGGCGGTGAAACGCCCACGCGGATCTTCGGTGGTCAGGTCATTGCGCAGGCTCTGGCGGCCGCGTACCGAACGGTCGAAGACCGCCTTTGCCATTCGCTACATGCCTATTTCATCCGTCCGGGAGATCCGGAAATTCCGGTTATCTATCAGGTAGATCGCGCGCGGGATGGCGGATCGTTCACCACACGGCGCGTGGTGGCAATCCAGCACGGCAAGCAGATCCTCAACATGTCGGCCTCGTTCCACATTCAGGATGAAGGCTGGAACCATCAGCACGCGATGCCTGATGTCCCATCGCCCGAAACGCAACCGTCCCGCGATGAATTGCGGCGAAAATACCTGAACCACGTTCCCGAAAGGCTGCGCGCCGAATTGCTGCGCGAACGTCCGATCGAGGTGCGCGAGATTGATCCCTTGGACATATTTCAGCCCGAGAAAAGCGACGACCGAAACCATCTGTGGTTCCGCATGGGAGCAGCGGAACAGGCTGATCACGTGACCCAACACCTGTTGCTGGCCTATGCCTCGGACATGGCGCTGCTGAGTTCCGGCATGCGGCCGCACGGGTTGAGCTGGTTCACGGGCGAAATTAATGGCGCGAGCCTGGATCACGCGATCTGGTTTCATGCACCGGTTCATTTCCAGAACTGGCATCTCTATTCCATGGAGTCGCCATGGACGGGGCAGGGACGCAGCTTCAACCGCGGGTCAATCTATGCGCAGGACGGTACCTTGGTCGCCTCCGTCGCGCAGGAAGGCCTTCTGCGCCGCGCCCGCAAGAAAGACTAGGTATCGCCTGCAAACTGCTGATTCAACTTGTTCATTCCTGAAATCCAACGGTCGTAATCGGCGGTTTTCAAGCGCATGTAATCCAGAACCTGCGGATGCGGCAGAATCAGAAAGGTCTCGGTGCCAATGGCCTCGACACAAGCCTGTGCCACGTCCTCGGGTTCAAGCATGCCATCAATCGCGGCAACTGAGTCTTCAAACCCTTTGGTCATTTCCGATCGGACGGCCTGAGGACACAAGACCGAAACCCGGATGCCTTTGTCGGCATAGGTCAAAGCCAGCCATTCCGCGAAACCAACCGCCGCATGTTTGGTGACTCCGTATGGCGCGGCTCCGGGCTGGTTGAGCAGCCCCGCAGCGGAAGCCGTGATCAATATGTAGCCGCCGCCGCGCGCAATCATCCGCGGCACCAGATGGCGGGCCGTCCACACATGAGACATGACGTTGATCTTCCAGATCCTATCCCAATGCGCATCGGGAACATCGAGACCGCCAAGCGTCAGGATGCCGGCGTTGGCGCAGAACAGATCAATGGGGCCGATGCTGAATTCGACGCTTTCGATCATTTTCTGGATTTCGTGTTCGTCGGCGACATCGCATTTGAACGAATGCCCGCCAATCTCCCGGGCGACGGCTTCGGCGCCGGCTTCATCGATATCCGCACAGATCACACGCGCGCCGTCCGCCGCGAAGCGCGTCGCCATACCTTTGCCGATGCCTTTGGCTGCACCGGTAACAACTACGACTTTTCCTTGAAGGTCCATCAGCGCATCCTGTCTTGGTTTCACACAGGACCGTAACAGGTTGAAATAGCACCGCCAATGCGAACGTAGCGGTGCCAGGCCTTGCAGTTTTATTTACATAATACCGATTACGCGAACTGTAGGCTGCAGATCAGTAGAAGGCCTGCAACCCAGTCTGCGCCCGCCCCAGGATCAACGCATGAACATCATGCGTGCCCTCGTAGGTATTGACGGTCTCAAGGTTGACCATGTGGCGAATGACTTGGAACTCCAACGAGATCCCGTTGCCACCATGCATGTCCCGCGCCATCCGCGCGATATCCAACGCCTTGCCGCAATTGTTCCGCTTGATGATCGAGATCATCTCAGGCGCGGCTTCGGCTTTGTCCATCAACCGTCCGACTGTCAGGCTGGCCTGCAAACCCAACGCGATTTCAGTCTGCATGTCCGCCAGCTTCTTCTGGAATAACTGTGTCTGCGCCAAAGGACGATTGAACTGCTTGCGATCCAATCCATACTGACGCGCCGCGTGCCAGCAGCATTCTGCGGCCCCCATGACGCCCCAACTAATGCCATAGCGTGCTCGGTTCAGGCATCCGAACGGCCCTTTCAGGCCCTGGACATGCGGCAGCAAGGCACTTTCGTCGACCTCCACACCATCCATCACGATTTCGCCGGTGATTGACGCGCGCAGGCTAAGCTTGTTTTGGATCTTGGGCGCGCTCAGACCTTTGGCGCCTTTTTCCAGTACGAAGCCGCGGATCTTTCCGTCATGCGCATCGGACTTGGCCCAGACAACAAACACATCGGCAATTGGCGCGTTGGAAATCCACATCTTGCTGCCGGTCAGACGGTAGCCGCCGTCGATCTTTTCCGCCCGGGTTTTCATGCCTGCCGGATCAGACCCCGCATCCGGTTCGGTCAGACCAAAGCAACCGATCCATTCTCCACTGGCCAGTTTCGGCAGGTATTTCCGGCGCTGCTCTTCACTGCCATAGGCATAGATCGGATACATCACCAGCGAGCTTTGCACCGACATCATCGAGCGATAGCCGGAATCCACACGTTCGACCTCGCGCGCGACAAGACCGTAGGTTACGTAACCGGCGCCAATCCCGCCGTATTCTTCGGGAATGGTGGTGCCCAGCAGGCCCATTTCGCCCATCTCACGGAAGATTTCAGGATCGGTTTCCTCGTTCTGAAACGCCTGAGTTACCCGAGGCTGCAGCTTTTCCTGCGCATACGCACGCGCGCTGTCGGCGATCAGGCGTTCATCCTCGGTCAGTTGATCAGACAGGCGGAACGGATCGTCCCAGGTAAAGCGGCCAAGATCGGGCGCATCCTTTGCGCGCAATGCAGGTTTGGTGTCGGGGGCGTTCATCTTCTGGCTCCAAACTGAAGTTCATACGCACCCTACCCTGCAATTTACGCAAAAAACAGCGAGACATTTGCAAGTTTTCATGAGTAAAACGCATAGATGGATACGCCTCGTCGACTTTTTCCGTCAATTTCTTCGCTTCGCGCGCTCGAAGCATTGGACAGGCTGGGGTCCGCCTCGGCCGCCGCGGAAGAGCTTGCGCTGACCCAGAGCGCCGTCAGCCGGCAACTGCAGACGCTCGAGACCCAACTGGGCGTGCAGCTCATTCTGCGTGACAAGAAGCGATTGGCGTTGACGCCGGTGGCGCAGGACTATGTCGCGGAAATACGACAAGGTCTGAACCAAATTGCGCAGGCCTCCCTGAAACTGCACGTCGCGCCAGTGGGTGGAACGCTAAATCTGGCAATCCTGCCGACATTCGGAATGCGTTGGCTGGTTCCACGGCTGCCGGATTTCGCCCGTTTGCATCCTGACATCACGATCAACATGTCCACGCGCCTGAGGCCGTTCAACTTCTCATCAGAACCCTTTGATGCCGCGTTACATTTCGGGGAACCAGATTGGCCCGGAACCGAGCGTCTGCTGCTGAAGGTGGAAAGGGTTCTGCCGGTATGTGCCCCCTCGCTGCTGCCAGGAGGCGCGCCGGACGATCCGCGCGAATTGCTGAAACTGCCTCTGCTTCACATCCAGACCCGCCCGCGCGCCTGGCAAGAATGGTTCAAGCAAATGGGCGTTCAGCATTCAGGCGCCCTGCCCGGCACGGTGCACGATCAATTCACGACCATCAATCAAGCCGCCCTGCATGGGCTGGGCGTCGCCCTGCTGCCCAACTATCTGATCGAGCAAGACCTGGCGACCGGCAGGCTTGTTGCAGCCTGCAAGGATCCGGTTGAAACCATGGGGGCCTATTTCCTGGTCTGGCCAAGCTCAAAGTCCGAAGATCCGACACTTCGGCACTTCCGTCACTGGTTGGCGTCTCAGGCCCAAAACGACGAAACTCTGCCCAGATAGGCTAATCCAGCGCGTATCCAGCACCTCGCACCGTTCGGAGGGGGTCGGATCCGCCAAACGCCGTCAACGCCCTGCGCAGTCGACCAATATGGACATCCACGGTGCGGGAATCGACATAGACGTCGCGCCCCCAGGCACGGTCCAATAGCTGATCGCGACTGAACACGCGCCCCGGCTTTTCCATGAAGGTGCAAAGCAGCCGGAATTCGGTTGGCCCCATCCGGAGCGGCTTGCCCGCCCGACTGGCCTTGTGGCTTTCGAGGTCCACGACGATGTCGTGATATTCTAGGGTCTCCGCAGCCGCCGCAGGGCGTACCCGACGCAGTTGAGCTCGGATCCGCGCCATCAATTCCGCCATCGAATACGGTTTGGCCACATAGTCATCGGCCCCCGTCTCCAAACCGCGCACCTTGTCCGCCTCATCGGACCGCGCCGACAGCATGATGATCGGAATCGCGCGGGTCTGCGGGCGCGCCTTTAGCTGACGACACAGCTCAATCCCGCTGAGATTGGGCATCATCCAGTCAAGCACGATCAGATCAGGCGCCACCTCTTGAACCAACACCAGGGCTTCTTCGCCGCTTGCCGCCTGAACCACTTCGTACCCGGCGGACTGCATGTTGTAGGCCAGCACCTCGCGCAGCGCGGGCTCATCATCGACGATCAGGATAGTCGGCTGGCCCGTCGGCATGCCGGCCACCCCCTACAGAGATTGCGAGGTGTTGTCTGCTTTCGGGCGCGCTTCGGTAGGCCGTTCGCCGGTCACCAGATAGATAACCTGTTCGGCGATGGCAGTGACGTGGTCGCCCATCCGCTCGATGTTCTTGGCGATGAAATGCAGATGCATGCAGGCCGTGATGTTGCGCGGGTCTTCTGCCATGAAGGTCAGCAACTCGCGGAACAGGCCGTTGTACATCTGGTCCACTTCCTGGTCCCGATCGATGACGTCACGGGCCAGTTCAGCATCCCGTTGAATATAGGCATCCAATGCGTCCCGCAGCATACGCTCGACCTCGCGCGCCATGCGTCGCAGTGCGGCGGTGCTGCCGCCGATCTGGTTGGCCTCGACCAGAATGGTGGTGCGCTTGGCGATGTTCTTTGCGTAATCGCCGATGCGTTCCAGGTTGGCCGAAACCTTGAGAACCGACAGCACCAACCGCAGGTCGCCGGCGGTGGGCGCCCGCAGAGCGATCACCCGGGCGGTTTCCTCATTGATCAGGTCCTCAAGCGCATCAATCGCCTTGTCGCCCTGCCGCACCTGCTGTGCAAGCTCCTCGTCCCGCGTTTCCAGCGAACGGGCCGCACCTGTGATCGCGGCTTCGACCAGACCACCCATTTTCATGATGTGGGCTTGAACCGCCTCAAGATCGCGGTCGAAGGCAGATGCAATATGTTGTTCGCTCATGGTCATTTACCTGTTCTCAGCCGATGCGGCCGGTGATGTAGCTTTCGGTACGCGGGTCTTCGGGGTTGGTGAAGATTTGGGCGGTATCACCGAACTCGACAAGATTGCCCAAGTGAAAAAAAGCCGTTTTCTGGCTGACGCGCGCCGCCTGTTGCATCGAATGGGTGACGATCACGACCGAAAACCTCTCACGCAGTTCATCGATCAGCTCTTCGACCTGGGCGGTGGCAATCGGGTCCAGTGCCGAACAGGGCTCGTCCATCAACAGAACTTCGGGTGCCGTGGCGATGGCGCGTGCGATACACAGGCGCTGTTGTTGCCCTCCTGACAAACCAGTACCAGGGGCATCCAGGCGATCCTTCACCTCGTCCCAGATGGCGCCGCGGCGCAAGGATTTCTCGACGATCTCGTCAAGTTCGGCCTTGGTCTTGGCCAGACCATGAATGCGCGGGCCGTATGCGATGTTGTCATAGATCGACTTTGGAAAAGGGTTGGGTTTCTGAAACACCATGCCGACCTTGGCGCGCAGTTGCACGGGGTCGATCCGCTTGTCATAGATGTCTTCCCCATCCAGGCGGATTTCACCCTCGACCCGACAGATGTCGATGGTGTCGTTCATCCGGTTCAGACACCGCAAAAAGGTAGACTTGCCGCACCCCGAGGGCCCAATGAACGCCGTAACGGTCTTGTCCTGGATTTCTACATTCACGTCCTTGATGGCGTGCGTGTCACCATAGAACACGTTCACGTTCCTGGCTGAGACCTTGAGGGTTTCGGTTTCCAATGCGCTATCCACGGGTGGCGGGTCCTTCGTTTTTTGGTCCGAGTACTCGGCTTGACCGTTCCTAGCCTATCACGCGCCGGTCTTACATGGGCAAAATGACGGTGAACACCGCGCCCTTTCCCAAATCACTTTCCACTCGCAACCGGCCGCGGTGGCGGTTGATGATGTGCTTGACGATAGCCAGGCCCAGCCCCGTACCCCCCAATTCGCGCGAGCGGTGGCTGTCGGCGCGGTAAAACCGTTCGGTAAGTCGAGGCAGATGAACCGGATCAATGCCAGGGCCTTTGTCGATGACCCTCACCCGGGCGGCCGGTCCCCGGATCGCGGTATCCTGATCTGAGACCGAGACTTGCACATCGACACTGCCACCGCTGCCGCCATATTTGATCGCGTTTTCAACAAGGTTTGTGAAAACCTGCCGCAGCTGGTCATTGTCGCCCGGAAGGCGAACGGGGTTATCCGGGGCGCTTAGAGACAGGGAAACGCCCGCGTCATCCGCCAAGGGGCGCAACGTCTCGAGCGTCACGCGCAGCAGCTCGATGAGTTCAATCTGCTGCCTTGGCCGAATGCGCTCTTCGCTTTCGACCCGATTCAACGACAGCAGGTCACCGACCAGGCGATTCATCCGGTTGGCCTCGGCTGTCATGATCTTCAGGAATCTGTCTCGGGCCGCCGCGTCATCCTTCGCCGGTCCTTGCAAGGTCTCGATGAAGCCCATCAGAGCGGTCAGTGGGGTACGAAGTTCGTGGCTGACATTGGCAACGAAGTCACGGCGCATCTGGCTGGCCTGTTCAAGGTGGGTCACATCCATGAACGTTGCCAGAACCGCGCCACCGGAAACCGCGCCAACGCCCTGCATGTACCGACAGTGGACCTGAAACGCAGTGTCCTGTGCGCCGTCGTTCGCCAGATGCCGGCTGTTGGCCGGCCCCTTGCTCCGCAAGCTTGTCTCCATCGCTTCGATGACCTGCGGCTGTCGCAGGATCGTCGCAAAATGGCGACCGTCGATGTTTCGGCCCAACAGCGCACGCGCATCCGCGTTCGAGGCGATGATCCGCTCGGTCTGATCGACCATCAATGCGGGCATCGGCAAAGCAGAGACGACTTCGGCAAGCAGTTCGTTGCTCATGACCGGTTCACAGGACCTATGCGACGGGCGAAACGGGCGTCAGCGTTTCCCGGAACTTGCGCATGTTCTCTTGATAGTGGAGCGCGCTGAACGTGATCCGCCGGGCCGCCGCCTCGTCCAGTTGCCGGACCACCTTGCCAGGGGCTCCCATCACCAGCGAGTTGTCGGGGATCTCCTTGCCTTCCGTGATCAGGGCCCCTGCCCCGATCAGGCAGTTCCGGCCGATCTTCGCGCCGTTCAGGACGATGGCTCCCATACCAATCAGGCTGTTGTCACCGATAGTGCAGCCATGCAGCATCACTTTGTGGCCGATGGTGCAATTCTTTCCGATCGTCAGAGGAAAACCGGCGTCGATATGCATCACGCAGTTCTCCTGAACGTTGCTGCCCTCGCCCACGCGGATTTCTTCGTGATCGGCTCGGATCGTGCACCCGAACCAGACGGATGCACCTCGCTCCAGGACGACTTTGCCGATCAGGTTCGCGTCCGGCGCAACCCAGCTGTCTTCGTGGATCTGCGGGACGTCCTGTCCCAATGCGTAAATGGTCATGACATGCTCTCGAATTCGTATTGCAAGGCGCGGACGTGATCCTGCAATCGGGGCTGCTGAATACGGCGCATCCGCTCGGCGCTGACGATCGTCTTCAGCTTTTCCTCGGTTGCGGCCAGATCGTCATTGATCAACACATAGTCGTAGTAGCCCCAATGGCTGATTTCGTCCCAGCTTTTCATCATGCGCTTGGAAATGACGTCGGCGCTGTCCTGACCGCGGGTTTCAAGCCGGCGGCGCAGCTCTTTGATCGATGGCGGTAGAATGAAAATGGACAAAGCATGTTTGCCCAGCTCGGAATTCCGGATCTGCACTTCACCCTGCCAGTCCACGTCAAACAGCACGTCCCGCCCGCTCTGGATCGCTTCGCGAACTGGACCAGCTGGTGAGCCGTAGAAATTGCCGAACACATGGGCATGTTCCAGCATCTGCCCATTTGACACCTGCTGGCGGAAATCATCTTCGCTGAGAAAATAGTATTCGCGTCCATGTTCCTCGCCCGGGCGTGGGGCGCGGGTAGTGGCCGAGATCGAAAACTCGAGATCGGTGTCCCACTCCATCAGGCGACGGGCCAAAGTGGATTTTCCGGCACCCGAGGGCGACGAAAGGATGATGAGTAGACCGCGGCGATCCGCCATTACACTTTTCCTTGCTTATTCAACATTTTGAACCTGCTCTCTCAACTGATCGATCACCGCCTTCAACTCCAGGCCGATCGTTGTCAGGTCCGAATTCTGGGATTTGGAGCACAGCGTGTTGGCCTCGCGGTTGAACTCCTGCATCAGGAAATCCAGCTTGCGGCCGACCGGGGCCTCCTGCTCCAGCAGAGTGCGCGCGGCTACGACATGCGCGGCCAGGCGGTCCAGTTCTTCGGTGATGTCCGCCTTGACCGCGATCAGGGCCAACTCCTGCGCCACCCGGTCGGGATCGGCGCCCTGGCTGTTTTCGATGACCCGCGCAAGGTTTTGGCGCAGAGTGTCGGCCATGGCTTCCTTGCGCCGCTCGGCCAGCTCGGTGGCCTGCTCGGTCAGGGTCTGGATCTGATCCAACTGGGCAGACAGGACGGAAGCCAGGGCTTGCCCCTCATCCCGGCGCATTGTCACAAACTCGGCCAGCAGACTGCCAAATTCGGATTTCAACGCCTCGACCAGCGGCGCGGGATCGTCGTCTTCGGCTGCCGCGTCCAGCATACCCTTGAGCATCAGCAGATCGCTGGCCTTTGACGGTGCAAGCGCGACGCCCTTGGTGACCGCCAATTCCTCGGCCTGCGCCAACGCATCCAGCGCGGCGCTCATTGCGCCTTCGTTCAGCTTCAGTTCGGCGGCGGTTTCTTCGCGGGCAACGCGCAAGCTCAACGTCACGTTGCCCCGGCTGATCTGTTTGGACATATCCGCGCGCAGCGCAGCCTCAAGTCCCGTCAGCCAGTCCGGCACCCGCAACCGCATGTCCAGACCCTTGCCGTTGACACTGCGCAGTTCCCAGCTCCAGCTGTGCGGCCCCAATGCGCCCTTTCCGGATGCAAAACCGGTCATGGATTTGATCATGCCTGCCCTTTCCCACTGCTGCGCAGCCTTGCTCTGCTGCACCTAAAGCTATCGTACCCCATAGGGCAAGACCTTGCCGGATGTGCAATTCATCGCAAGAAGTTAACCATTCCTTAAAGATTTGGTCCAAAATTGAATAAACCCGTGTCAATCTGTCAGTCGAAGGATGGGTCGGCCGCTATCGCTTTGCATGGCGCACGGACCGGATGGCCGCCAATCGACACGAGGTGCATGGTAATGAAAACCTTCTTCTGGAATGGTTCCGGGTCGAAAGCTGGAAAGATCATCGCAATGGATCGCTTTGACAGTGGGCGCAGTCTGTCCCCCATCCGTCAGGCCGAGGCGTATTGGACCGCGCTGCTGAGCGGCGACGGCGTTCCCAAGCGTTCCCAGATCGACCCACGCGGCCTCGAAAACATTCTGGAATACACATTCATTCTGGAACGCATCGCGCCCGGCCTCGCTCGGTTTCGACTGGCGGGAAGCCATCTGAACAAGATCGCGGGGATGGAGGTGCGCGGAATGCCTCTGACCGCCTTCTTTGATCCCAGCGCCCGTGATCAGGTGTCAGAGGCCCTGGAAGAGGTGTTCGCCGCTCCGGCGATCGGTGAGTTCAGCCTTGTTTCAAAAGGCAAGCTCGGCCGGACGCGGCTGCAGGCCCACATGATCCTGTTGCCCCTCAGAAGCGATCTGGGGGATGTCAGCCGGGTGCTGGGTGTGATGGTCAGCGATGGCACGATAGGCGCTACGCCGCGACGGTTCGGAATCGAGGACACTCGGATCCGCACACTGGTGAACATTCAGGATCAGGCCCACAACAGCCGGCTTTTCGAGGCGGGCTTTGCCGAGGATCAGGCCGATTTCCAGAGACCGGCGAAACACCTGCGGCTGGTCTTCTCTCGCGACGAGTAAAAAGCAGAACGGCGGACCCGAGGGCCCGCCGTTTGCGTTTCAATCCGACATGCCTCAGCTTGCCGCGCGGTCCTTTCGGTCACGGCGCAGGTTGGTCAGCTCTTCAGCCACCAGGAACGCCAGCTCCAGCGACTGCGATGCGTTCAAACGCGGGTCGCAGGCGGTGTGGTAGCGGTCCGACAGGTCCTCTTCGCTGACGGCGCGGACGCCGCCGGTGCATTCGGTCACGTCCAGACCGGTCATCTCGAAATGCACGCCGCCGGGGATCGTGCCCTCGGCCTGATGCACGCCGAAGAAATCCCGCACCTCGCGCAGGACCGATTCGAACGGCCGGGTCTTGTAGCCGGTGGCCGACTTGATCGTGTTGCCGTGCATCGGGTCGCAGACCCAGGTCACCTTGGCGCCCTCTTCCTTGACGGCCTTGATCAGGCGCGGCAGGTGCTCGCCCGCTTTGCCCGCGCCGAAGCGCGCGATCAGGGTCAGACGGCCTTCTTCGTTGTCCGGGTTCAGCTTGGACATCAGAACCTTGAGGTCCTCGGCCGTGGTGGTCGGGCCGCATTTCAGGCCGATCGGGTTCAGCACGCCGCGGCAGAATTCGACATGCGCGCCGTCGGGCTGACGGGTGCGGTCGCCGATCCAGATCATATGGCCCGAGCCGGCCAGCCATTTGCCCGAAGTCGAATCCAGTCGCGTCAGCGCTTCTTCATACTCCAACAGCAGTCCTTCGTGGCTGGTGTAGAACTCGACGGTCGAGAATTCATGCGTGGTATCCGCGGTGATGCCGGCGGCCTCCATGAAGTCGATCGTGTCCTGAATGCGGTCGGCGATCTCGGAATACTTCTGCACGTCCTGTTCGTTGGTGAAGCCCAAGGTCCAGGAATGCACACGGCTCATGTCCGCGAAACCGCCGGTCGAGAACGCGCGCAGCAGGTTAAGAGTAGCCGCGGCCTGGGTATAGGCCTGCAGCATCTTTTCCGGGTTCGGGATACGCGCCTCGGGCGTGAAGGCCAGTTCGTTGATGATGTCACCACGGTAGCTGGGCAGCTCCACGCCATCGACCACTTCGGTCGGCGCGCTGCGCGGCTTGGCAAACTGGCCGGCCATACGGCCCACCTTGACCACCGGAACCTTGGCACCATAGGTCAGAACCATCGCCATCTGCAGCATCACCTTGAAGGTGTCGCGGATCGCATCGGCGCTGAACTGGTCGAAGCTTTCGGCGCAGTCCCCGCCCTGCAGCAGGAAGGCCTCGCCACGGCCGGCCGCGCCCAAATGCTGTTTGAGACGCCGGGCCTCGCCCGCAAAAACCAGCGGGGGATACTGCGAAAGCTTGGCCTCGACTTTGGCCAGCGCGGCCGCGTCGGTATAGTCTGGCATCTGAACCCGCGGCTTGCTGCGCCAGTTCGTTTTTTGCCACTCGGTCATAGCTTTGATCTCCGCTGAGGTAATTCAGGTGGTCTCTATACAAAATCCATAGACCAGAGACCATATCCGATTTGCGCCTCTTGACGTCGGAAACAAGCTTTGAGCATGGTGTCGGTCAAATTCGCCGCAGGCCTTGGGCCTCGGCCCGCCGAATCAAGGACAGTTCGCCATGCAAGAGCAACGCCAAGTTGTCACTGTGGACAAGCGCGCGGCCAAGCCGCTCAATTTCGTATTCGTGTTGCTCGACAAGTTTTCGTTGCTGTCTTTTGCCTCGGCACTGGACAGCCTTCGGATTGCCAATCGTATGGCGGATCAGCAGATCTATACCTGGTCGCTGGCCGGTGAAGGCGGAGAGGTGGTCAGCTGCTCGGCCGGGACGACGTTCGAGCTTGACCGCGATCTGGACGAACTGCAGAGGGACGAGGTGATCCTTGTTTGTGGCGGCGTCGATGTTCAGGCGGCGACCACCAAAAAGGTTCTGAACTGGCTGCGCCGCGAGGCCCGCAAAGGCTTGAAGATCGGTGGCTTGTGCACGGCGGCCTATACCCTGGCCAAGGCCGGCCTGCTGGACGGCAAGCGGGCCACCATCCACTGGGAAAACGCCGACAGCTTTGCGGAAGAGTTCGAAAACGTCGAACTGACGAAATCCGTCTTTCTGATCGACGGCAACCGGATGACAACAGCCGGTGGCACCTCGTCAATCGATCTGATGCTGAAGCTGATTGCCGATGACTACGGTGAGGAGTTGGCCAACGCCGTGGCCGACCAGATGATCTATTCCTCTATCCGCACCGATCAGGACACCCAGCGCCTGTCGACGCCCACGCGGATCGGTGTGCGCCACCCCAAGCTGAGCCAGGTCATCCTGATGATGGAGAAGAACATCGAGGAGCCGATTTCGCCCTCGATCCTGGCCAAGGATGTTGGCATGTCGACCCGCCAGCTCGAGCGGCTGTTCCGTCGGTATCTGAGCCGTTCGCCCAAGCGCTATTACATGGAACTGCGGCTGCACAAGGCGCGCAACCTGCTGATGCAGACCGACATGAGCGTGATCAACGTGGCCTTGGCTTGCGGCTTTGCCAGCCCCAGCCATTTCTCGAAATGCTACCGCGCGCATTACAACACCACGCCCTATCGCGAGCGTGGCACCCAGAGCGGGCGGCTGTCGGTCTGACGCCTAGAACATGCCCAGAATGGGCTCGGCGCGTGTGTTGATGCTGAACTGCAGAACTAGCACGCCGTCGTGGCGTTTATGCAAAAGAGCGTAATAGTAGAGATAGCTGTTCTTGTCGTTCCAGTAGATCCGCATTTCCTGCGCGAACCCGTTCTCAAGCTCGACCCGTTTGGCAACGTCGGCATTGGTCAGGTAGTACGGGACAAGGTCACGCAGCTGCCCTTGCAGGACTTGCATCTGCTGCGGCGTGTATTCGTCGGCGCCGCCCAACCGGTTGATGACGTTCGAGAACTCGCGGTTCTTGATCTTGGTGTCGACGAAGGCTTCGTATTCGGCATAGGTCGCAAAGACCTCGTCGGCCGCGGCGGGAAGTGTCGAAAGGGACAAAAATATCGCTGCGAGAATGCGGAACATATCAATCCTCTTAGAAGTGTATCGCTGCACTCCTAGGACGAACGGGAAATCCTGTAAACCGCACCCTGCCCGACCGAGATGAACCAGATCGCACCGTCTAGGGCCTGCACGATGTCGCGGACCCGTTCGGTCTCGGGGCCTTTGATCTGCTCGACCTCGCGCAACGGGTTTCCGGACAGCCGTGCGATATAGTCGAATTTCAGCGAACCCACGAAGATGTCACCCCGCCATTCGGGAAACATCCCGCCGGAATAGACCATCAAGCCCGAGGGCGCGATGGACGGATCCCAATACAAGCGCGGCTGTTCCATTCCGTCTTTGCTGGTGCCTTCGCCAATCTTCTCTCCGGAATAATGCGTCCCGTAGGAAATGACCGGCCAACCGTAGTTGGCGCCGGGTTTCACAAGGTTCACCTCGTCCCCGCCCCTGGCGCCATGTTCCGAGACCCACAACCGGCCGCTCGTATCAACATCAGCGCCTTGCGGGTTGCGATGACCAAAGGACCAGATCTCGGGACGGATGCCTTCTTGCGCGACAAACGGATTATCCGCCGGGATCGAGCCATCGCGGTTGATCCGAATAACCGTCCCCATGTGGTTCGAGCGGTCCTGCGCGCTTGGCCTGTCGCCACGATCCCCCACAGTGATGAACAGCGTCCCGTCCTGCGCCTCGACCACGCGCGATCCGAAATGCCGGCCACCCGAGCCGCCGGGAACCGCTTCGAATATCACCTTCAGGTTGGTCAGCCGCTTGCCGTTCTCGGACAGGCGCGCCACGGCAACCGCCGTACCGGCCCCGCCGCTCTGCGGTTTCGAGAATGTTAGAAACACCTCTCTGGTGCGGTCAAAATCGCGGGCGATGGTTACGTCCAGCAGACCGCCCTGCCCTTGCGCCGCGACCTTCGGAACACCCCGGACCTTGGTGGCCTTGCCATCACGCGCCAAAAGCAACTGGCCGTCGCGCTCCGTGACCAAAAAACTGCCATCAGGCAACAAGCCGATCGCCCAGGGCGTATCCAGACCCCCCAACATGGTCGTGACCGAGACCTCGCCTGCGGATGTCTTCAATGACTCGCCCGACGCGACGGTGCCGCAAATCATCAGAATGAGAATCGTAAAAAACCTGATCATACCTTTCGCTCCAATCCCTGTCAGAATGAGCCGCCCGGGAACCAAACCCTAGAAAACAAATAGAGTTGTTCAGCCAAAAGACACATTCCTGTTTGGACTTTTCTTTTCTGAACAGCTTGCCTAGGGTCTTGCTCAGAACGAATACGTTCCAACAAGGGAGTAACCTAATGAAAAAGCTGCTTACTGCGACTGCAGCAACCGCATTGCTGGCTGGTGCCGCAATGGCCGAAGACGTCAAACTGGGCGTTCTGTTCGGATTTACCGGGCCGATTGAATCGCTGGCCCCGGCAATGGGTTCGGGCGCCGAACTGGCGATGGCCGAAGTGACCGAATCCGGCAAGCTGCTGGGCGGCGCCACCGTCACCCCGTCGCGTGCCGATACCGGCTGCATCGACAACGGTCTGGCCACCTCGAACGGCGAACGCATGATCGCCGATGGCGTTGCCGGCATCATCGGCGGCGACTGCTCGGGTGTGACTGGCGCAATCCTGCAGAACGTCGCTATTCCGAATGGCATGGTCATGATCTCGCCGTCGGCGACCTCGCCCGGCCTGTCGACGATGGAAGACAACGGCCTGTTCTTCCGCACCGCCCCGTCGGATGCGCGTGAAGGTCAGGTTATGGCCGACATTCTGAAAGACCGCGGCATCAACTCGATCGCTCTGACCTATACCAACAACGACTACGGCAAAGGTCTGGCCGACGCGATCCAGTCGTCGTTCGAGGCCGTGGGCGGCGAAGTGACCATCGTTGCAGCACATGAAGACGGCAAAGCGGACTATTCGGCCGAAGTCGGCGCGCTGGCCTCGGCCGGCGGTGACATCCTCGTGGTTGCCGGTTACCTGGATCAGGGTGGTCTGGGCATCATCCAGTCCGCTCTGGACAGCGGCGCGTTCGACACGTTCGGTCTGCCGGGCGGCATGATCGGTGACTCGCTGCCTGCGAATGTCGGCCCCGATCTGGACGGCTCGTTTGGTCAGATCGCCGGTTCCGGCGGTGAAGGCGCCGAGAAATATTTCGCGATGGCCGAAGCCGCGGGCTTTGACGGCTCGTCGCCCTACTCGCCCGAAAGCTATGACGCAGCCGCGCTGTTCATGCTGGCCATGCAAGCAGCAGGGTCGGCCGATCCGGCCCAGTACGGTGGCAAGATCCTGGATGTGGCCAACGCCCCCGGCGAGAAGATCTATCCGGGTGAACTGGCCAAGGGTCTGGAACTGCTGGCCGCTGGTCAGGACATCGACTATGTCGGCGCTTCGGGTGTCGAACTGATCGGTCCGGGCGAAAGCGCCGGGTCCTACCGCGAGATCGAAGTGAAAGACGGCAAGAACGAGACCGTCAAGTTCCGTTGATCCGTCAGCTGACCGCATGATACCAAGCAGCCCGGGCCTTGTGTCCGGGCTGTTTCAATGACAAAAGGCGCCACCTTATCTTGAGGATGGGGCAACACGAAGAACCGCGAAAGCCGCGGACAGGGGAACACATGATCGTCGTCGAGGACGTGCACAAGCATTTCGGCGGTTTCCATGCGGTGGACGGGGCATCGCTGGAGATCGAAAAGGGCTCGATTACCGGCCTGATCGGCCCGAACGGAGCCGGAAAAACCACTCTTTTTAATGTGATCGCGGGTGTTCTGCCTCCGACCAGCGGCAAGGTCTGGATGGATGGCGAAGACATCACCGGCCTGCCGCCCCATGATCTGTTTCACAAGGGGTTGTTGCGCACGTTCCAGATCGCGCACGAGTTCTCGTCGATGACATGCCGCGAAAACCTGATGATGGTCCCCGGTGGCCAATCCGGTGAATCGCTGTGGAACACATGGTTCGGCCGCAAGCGGATTGCGGATGAGGAACGCGCCCTGCGCGCCAAGGCCGACGAGGTGCTGGAGTTCCTGACCATCGAACACTTGGCCGACCACAAGGCGGGTCAGGTCTCGGGCGGCCAGAAAAAGCTGCTGGAACTGGGCCGCACGATGATGGTGGACGCCAAGATCGTGTTCCTGGACGAGGTCGGCGCAGGCGTGAACCGCACCCTGCTGATGACCATCGCTGATACGATCCTGCGTCTGAACAAGGAACGCGGCTATACCTTCGTCGTGATCGAACACGACATGGATTTCATCGGCAAGATCTGCGATCCGGTGATCTGCATGGCCGAGGGCAAGGTTCTGGCGCAAGGCACGCTGGACGAGATCAAGGCCAACGAGCACGTCATCGAGGCCTATCTGGGCACTGGGCTCAAGAACAAAGACCAGTTGGAGGCCGGGGCATGAGCGACAATCCCTATCAGGACGACAAGGGCAACAAGGACGCCTCGATTACCAACACGCATGGCATCGGCACAATGACGCCGGCCCATCGGGTCAGCGGCAAGACCCACCGGGTAGAAGGCGGTCCATTCCTGATCGGTGACACCATGACCGGCGGGTACGGCAAAGGCCCCGACATTCTGCACGATTGCACGATCGCCGTGGACAAGGGCGAAATCGCCGTGATCGTCGGCCCCAACGGTGCTGGCAAATCCACCGCGATGAAGGCCGTCTTCGGCATGCTGGACGTGCGCGCCGGATCGGTGCGGTTGGATGGAGAGGACATCACCAACCTCAGCCCGCAGGACCGGGTGATCAAAGGCATGGGCTTTGTGCCCCAAACGCAGAACATTTTCACCTCGATGACGGTTCAGGAAAATCTGGAAATGGGCGCGTTCATCCGCACGGATGATTTCTCGGACACGATGGAACAGGTGTTCGAGCTGTTCCCGATCCTGCGAGACAAACGCAACCAGGCGGCGGGTGAGCTCTCGGGCGGACAGCGCCAACAAGTGGCCGTCGGCCGCGCGCTTATGACCAAGCCCAAAGTGCTGATGCTGGACGAACCGACTGCGGGCGTTTCGCCGATCGTGATGGACGAGCTGTTCGACCGCATCATCGAAGTGTCGCGCACCGGCCTTCCGATCCTGATGGTGGAACAGAATGCTCGCCAGGCACTTGAGATCGCCGACAAGGGCTATGTACTGGTCCAGGGGCGCAACGCATACACCGGAACCGGTAAGGAACTGCTGGCGGACGAGGAAGTGCGCAAGTCGTTTTTGGGCGGCTAACCGACGCTTTTCAGAATTCGGTTTTTTCATGGGGCCGGTCGGGATTCTCGACTGGCCTTTTTGCTTGATCGCTTTGCGCAAAATTGAAGGCCAGAAGATGGCAATCGGTGTTTCCGGCCACACCCTTCTTCCTGAGAACCCTTATTAGGCATCTGAAAAATATAAATTATTTCCTGGCAGCGCACCGGTTCAAAAAGCCTGTGGAATTTCTCGGAATGCCTATCTGCTGCTTTAATCAGGTCAAATTTCAAAAATATCGCTGCGCCCGAACCACTACACCAATCCCCGAAACGCGCCCCAATTGGGGGGCACAAAAATTGGAAGTCAAAATGAAGAAATGGATGATCGCCGCACTGGTCGCACACTTGGCAACTGGCGCTGTGGCTCAGCAACGCGAGTTTGTGTGCATATCGGATATTGATGGAACCGAGTACCGGCTGACACGGCTTGAAGGCGAGCAAAAGGGATCGGTCAAATTCGGTGACACGACCGGGGATGCTCAGGTGTTTCCTGGACTGAACAACATGACGTTCATCCTGGCGACCGAACAGCATGTCATGACCTTCTTCGTCAAAAGCCCTGATCTGTCCTACAACCTGTCCATTCGCCGTCCGGTCCTTCAGAATGACCGCGGCCAATGCATGGAAACCGGAGCCTAGTCCCGCAATCATCTGCGATTTCAGGCCGCGTCCCACATGGTGGCGCGGTCTTTTTCTTTCGGGGATCGGCAGACGGTCGGAGCGCACGTGATCAATGTCCGCCAAACCGCATAAAAACATGCACAAAGCCGCAAAAATCATGCTCCAAATTGTTGTGTCTTTTGTCGGCGTCATGCCATAAAGCCGCACCCGGACAGTGAGAAGAACATAATGGACCTACTGAATGCGCTTGTTGCGCTTGCGAACTTTGTGATCGTGCCTGCGGTTGCCTATGGCAGCCAGTTGGCACTTGGGGCGCTGGGGGTCACCCTGATCTACGGCATCCTGCGGTTTTCCAACTTTGCCCACGGGGATACGATGGCCTTCGGCGCAATGATTGCCGTGCTGGTCACCTGGGGTCTTCAGGCCGCAGGGATCGGGTTCGGGCCCCTGCCGACGGCGCTTCTGGCGCTTCCGTTTGCGATCCTGGGGTGCATCCTTCTGGTGCTGATCACCGACAGGCTGGTCTATCGGTTCTACCGCGAGCAAAAGGCCAAACCTGTGATCCTGGTGATCGTGTCCATGGGCGTGATGTTCATCATGAATGGGCTGGTGCGCTTCATCATCGGCCCCGATGACCAAAGGTTCTCGGATGGGGCTCGGTTCCTGATTTCTGCGAGGGATTTCAAAAAGATGACCGGGCTGGATGAGGGGCTTGCGATCAAGACCTCGCAGGGCATCACCGTGATCGTCGCCGTCGTTGCCGTAGCCTTGCTGTTCTGGTTCCTCAACAAGACCCGCACTGGTAAGTCGATGCGCGCTTATTCCGACAACGAGGATCTGGCCTTGTTGTCCGGCATCAACCCGGAACGTGTGGTGATGATCACCTGGATCATCGTTGCGGCACTGGCCACGACGGCCGGGGTTCTCTATGGGCTGGACAAGAGCTTCAAGCCATTCGTCTATTTCCAGCTGCTTCTGCCGATCTTTGCCTCGGCCATCGTGGGCGGATTGGGTAACCCGATTGGGGCTATCGCAGGCGGATTCATTATCGCCTTTTCCGAAGTCACGATCACTTATGCCTGGAAGAAGGTGCTGACTTACCTTGCCCCGGAAAGCCTGGAACCTTCGGGCCTGGTGCAGTTCCTGTCCACCGATTACAAATTCGCCGTCAGCTTCGTCATTCTGCTGATCGTGCTTCTGTTCAAGCCAACAGGTCTGTTCAAGGGGAAAGCGGTATGAACGAAGCAGTCAAAAACACCCTGCTTTTCGTGATTGTCGGCGGGCTCATCCTGCTGACCGGTTTCGTTCAAAGCTGGAACACGGCGATCTTGATTCTGAACATGGGTCTGATTTCCGCGATCATGGCGATCGGTGTGAACCTGCAATGGGGCTTTGCCGGACTGTTCAATGTCGGCGTCATGGGTTTTGTTGCGCTGGGCGGACTTGCGGTTGTGCTGGTCTCGACCCCCCCGACACCCGGAGCCTGGTCCGCGGGCGGGTACGGGATCGTGCTGGCGCTTCTGCTGGGGGCGGCGACCGTTGTCGCAGCCGTGATGGCCGCGCAAAAAATGCCCAAGGGCCGGGCACGAACGCTGGCGATCATCGCAATCCTCGTCGTCGGGTTCTTCGTCTATCGCGCTGTCTTCGACCCGAGCATCGCTGCCGTCGAAGCCATCGACCCAGCCATTGCGGGAAATATCGGCGGGCTGAATCTTCCGGTGCTGCTTGCGTGGCCGGCGGGTGGGCTATTGGCCGCGGGCGCTGCCTGGCTGATTGGCAAGACGGCGTTGGGTCTGCGCTCGGACTACCTTGCGATTGCTACGCTGGGCATCGCCGAGATCATCATTGCGATCATGAAAAACGAGGACTGGCTGGCCCGTGGGGTCAAGAACGTCTACGGCATCCCCCGCCCCTCACCTATCGTGGGCTATGAGATTGACCTGCAGAGCGACCCGTCCTTCGTCGAACGTGCAGCCTCATTCGGGCTGGACCCGGTGACCGCTTCGACCCTGTGGGTGAAACTGGGTTATGCATTCCTGTTTCTGATCGTGCTTCTCATCCTGCTCTGGATGGCTCAGATGGCGCTCAAAAGCCCGTGGGGCCGCATGATGCGCGCGATCCGCGACAACGAGGTCGCCGCCGAAGCCATGGGCAAGGACGTCACTCGCCGTCATCTGCAGATCTTCGTTCTGGGCTCGGCCATCTGTGGCATTGCCGGGGCGATGATGACGACGCTGGACGGCCAGCTGACACCCAGCGCCTACCAACCGCTCCGGTTCACCTTCCTTGTCTGGGTGATGGTGATCGTCGGCGGTTCCGGTAACAACTTCGGCTCGGTCCTGGGGGCCTTTCTGATCTGGTTCCTGTGGGTCGAGGTCGAACCGATCGGTCTGTGGCTTATGAACCTGATCACTTCCAGCATGCCAGATGGCAGCGCGCTGAAGGCCCACCTGATCGAAAGCACGGCACATATGCGCCTGTTCACGATGGGGCTTATCCTGCTGATTGTTCTCAGATTCAGCCCAAGGGGCCTGATCCCCGAGAAGTAGACATCTTTCATCACGAAACCGTCAGGCCGCGCCATGCGAATGGCGCGGTTTCTTGATTGCGGCTTGAAAAATCAATAGACGGCTTCACACTCTATGAACCATATCGGCGCATATTGTTCGAAACACCACTCACCTGATGCGCCGATCTTAACGAGTAAACTCTGACCCAGAAGAAAAGTTCTTGCACCATGAAGACTTCCACAAAGAAAATTGCCCTTATGGTTCCGGTCCTGGCTGTTGTGGCCGGATGTATCCCAAGCCCCCGTGAACTGGAAACCACACCCGTCCAGGTACAGACGCCCAAGGGCGTCGTGACCTGCCAACTGTATCGCCAGGATCGGGTTGACTGGGATCGCGCGATTGATTTCCCGGCCACCAAGATGTCGGTTCCCGAAGCTGACGCCTATTGCCAGCAGGAAGGACAGCGGCGCCTCAACCGCTGACGCGGCACGCCCCGCCAGTTCCGGCTGGCAGCGCGATGAAATTCAACGGTTGCGGAACAGCCCGCCTAGGATGCCGCGAACGATGCGGCGTCCTGTGGTTCCTTTCAGCTCTTTGATGACTGCCTCGCTCATGGCAGAGGCAAAGCTGTCTTGCTTTCGGACCGATCGTGCAGACGATCGCCCTACTCTGCTGCCGCTGTATCTGCGCGCCGCCGAATACTCCCGCTCGGACACCGACCGGGTGTCGTCTTGCTCCTCGGGTTCGGCTTCCTCGGCCTCGGCCGCGGCCTTGGCCGCGCGCGCCTGCAGGATTTCGAATGCCGATTTGCGATCCAGAAGCGTTTCGTACTTTCCGGCCATCGGAGACGCCTCCATCACAGCCTTGCGCTCGGCGTCGGTAATCGGGCCCAGTTGTGAACCCGGCGGACGTATCAATGTTCGCTCGACCATACCGGGGGCGCCCTTTCGTTCGAGCATCGAGGTCAACGCCTCGCCCACTCCGACCTCCCGGATCGCGGTTTCCGTGTCGAAGGCCGGGTTTTCCCGATAGGTTTCCGCGGCCAGCCGCAAATTCTTGCGATCCCGCGCGGTGAAGGCGCGCAAAGCATGTTGGACGCGATTGCCCAACTGCCCGAGGATATCTTCGGGAATGTCGGCCGGGTTCTGAGTAATGAAGTAAACCCCAACGCCTTTGGATCGGATCAATCGCGCGACCTGCTCGACCTTGTCCACCAGAACCTTGGGCGCATCGTCGAACAGCAGATGGGCTTCGTCGAAGAAAAAGACCAGCTTGGGCTTGTCGGGATCGCCGACTTCGGGAAGTTCCTCGAACAGTTCGCTCAGCAGCCACAAAAGAAACGTGGCATACAGCCCGGGCGCGCCCATCAGCTTGTCAGAAGCAAGGATGTTGACCATCCCGTGGCCGTTTTCATCCAGGCGCATCAAATCCGACAGTTCGAGCGCGGGCTCACCGAATAGCCGTGCGCCGCCTTGGTTTTCTAACACCAGCAATCGTCGCTGTATGGCACCGATCGAAGCGGTCGAGACATTTCCGTAGCGCAGGGACAACTGCGACCGGTTTTCACCAATCCAAACCAGAAGAGCCTGCAGGTCCTTGAGATCCAGAAGCGGCATCCCTTCTTCATCCGCAACCCGGAAGGCGATGTTCAGCACACCTTCCTGCGCTTCGCTCAGGTCCAGAAGCCGGGAAAACAACAGCGGTCCCATCTCGGTAACCGTTGTCCGGACAGGGTGGCCCTGCTCACCAAAAAGATCCCAGAACGTGACCGGGCACGCGGCATAGGAGTAATCGGCAAACCCGATACGCTGGGCACGGTCCATGAAGGCCTGATGCAACTTGTGATCGGGGCTGCCGGGACGCGCTAGTCCGGACAGGTCACCTTTTACGTCTGACAGGAAAACAGGAACGCCCTGCTGCGAGAACCCCTCGGCCAGGATTTGCAGGGTCACGGTCTTGCCCGTCCCCGTAGCACCGGCAATCAAGCCGTGCCGGTTTGCATATTTCAGCGTCAACCCCTGCGGCTGCTTGTAATCAACACCGCCACCGCCGACAAAAACGTTTTCCGTCATATTGATACGTCCCAAAACTTAGCGTCCCGGCACCACCATACAAACTTAACCTTTGACTGCGATAGTGATTTTGCTCGCCTCGCAATTCCCTCGTGTGGTGGGCAAACTTCCTCCCTGTCGACTGGCTGTGCTTTCGAGCACAGCCCTTTTTTTGAAATTGCCAAGTTTCTGCTTGTGGAAACATTAAATTTCGCTGTTTGCAGTTGACCACTGGGTTCGCCTCTCGTAACGTTCGGGCATAACTAAGTCGGCCAGTCCGACGGGGAGATACATTGATTGAAGGGAGCCGCACGTACGGCTCCCTTTGTCGTTTGTACTCAAAGGCTTCCCGGCGTCACTTCAGGTTGCCTACGATGGGTCGGCGAAAATCCGTCCAATCCCGCGTTTGGCGCGCGCTTTGCAACTGACATGGCCGAGCAGGAATGCTAGAGACGTTTGAAAAAGCTGTATCAGCACAATGAGGCACTGATGATCACCAAACTTGTTCCAGCCACCCTGGTAACGGCTGCATTGCTGGGCTCAGGCGCGTTCGCCCAGGAAGCCACGACTGAAACTCAAGAGCAGACCCAAACCGGTCAGACCACGGATACCGGCTCCGACCTGGATCTGGGTCAAAGCGGCCCGCGTGTCGGCGAGCAATATGTCCGCGAGAAGTCGGGCGACTGGGAGATCTCCTGCATCAAGGCGCAATCCGGCGATGACCCCTGTGCGATGGTTCAGATTCTCAACGGTGCGCAGAATGAACCTCTGGCCGAGATTACCGTTGGCAAGCTGCCCGCCGGTGGTGCCGCCGCGGCCTGGGCGAACGTCATTGTTCCTCTGGAAACTCTGCTGCAGGCACAACTGGCCATCTCGATCGATGGCGCACCGCGCAAGCTGTACAACTATCATCACTGTGTTCCGGTCGGTTGTGTTGCGCAGCTGGGTCTGACGCAAGGCGACATTGACGCGATGAAAGCAGGAACGAAGGCTACCATTTCACTGGTGCCCGCACGCGCGCCCGATCAGGTTATCAACATGGATCTGTCGCTGAGCGGATTTACCGCTGCCTTTGACGGCCTGGAGGTCAACACCAACTGATCACGCCAAGATGATTGACCAAAGCCGCCATCCCCCGATGGCGGCTTTTTTCATACCTTCTTGAGGGCCAACACCGCGTTCAGACCGCCAAACGCAAAGGCGTTGCTCAATGCCACATTCACCTCGGCCTCGCGCGCCTCGTTTGGTACGACGTCCAAAGCGCATTCCGGGTCGGGTTCTTCATACCCGATGGTCGGAGCAATCACGCCGTCACGGACGGCCATGATACAGGCCAACAATTCAACCGCGCCGGTTCCGCCGATAAGGTGGCCGTGCATGGATTTGGTCGATGAGATCATCAGATCGTCGGCATGGCGTCCGAACACATCCGCGACTGCTGCGCATTCGGTCTTGTCATTGGCGGCGGTTCCGGTGCCGTGGGCGTTGATATAGCCCACGTCACTTGCGTTCAGCCCGGCGTCCTTCAAGGCCCCGGCCATGGCACGGGCCGCGCCCTGCTTGCTGGGCATTACGATATCCGTCGCGTCCGAAGACATCGCATAGCCCGCAACCTCACACAGGATTTCCGCGCCGCGAGCACGCGCATGTTCGTATTCCTCGAATACGAACACACCGGCGCCCTCGCCCTGAACCATGCCATTGCGATTTGCGCTGAACGGCCGGCACGCGTCCTTCGACATAACCCGAAGGCCTTCCCAAGCCTTGACCCCGCCAAAACACAACATGGACTCCGACCCGCCGGTAATCATCGCCGGGGCGGCGCCACTGCGCACCATCTGGAACGCCAGCGCCATCGCGTGGTTGGACGATGCACAGGCCGTCGAAACGGTAAAACTGGGGCCTTTGAGGTTGTGCTCCATCGAAATGTGGCTTGCGGCCGCGTTGTTCATCAGCTTCGGCACGACGAACGGATGGACCCGGTTCTTCCCGTCTTCGTAGACCGAGCGGTAGTTGTCATCCCAGGTCGAAACACCACCACCGGCCGTTCCCAGAACGACCCCCGACCGAACGGCCAATTCGCCGTGAAACTCCAGCCCCGACTGGTCGATCGCCTCTTTGGCCGCAGTCAGAGTGAATTGCGTGAAACGGTCATACAGAGCCATCTGCTGACGATTGAACCGGCCCTCGGCCTCGAACCCTCGGACCTGGCCGCCAATTTTGATGCTCAGTCGGTCAACGTCACGAAATTCAAGCTCGGAAATGCCGCAACGGCCTTCGCGCATCGCTTCCAGGGTGTCGGGCACGGAATGGCCCAGCGAATTGATCGTGCCAGCGCCGGTAATGACAACCCGTTTCATGACCGCGGATCAGACCTTTTTCGCGACCAGTTTTTCGATCCCGGCAATGATCGCTGCAACATTCGAGATGTCGAAATCACTTGCCGTCGGTTCGTTGGCGTTGAAGGGGATCGAGATGTCGAATTCTTCCTCGATAGCAAAGATGCTTTCAACCAGGCCCATGCTATCGATTCCGAGATCTTCCAGAAAGCTTTCGGGCGTCACGTCGGACGGCTCCAGCACGGCCTGCTCTGCAATGATTGCGATGACGCGGTCGCTGATGCTCATGTCGTTCCCCTGATTGTCGCGTTGCGGTTGATTTAATCGCTCGACGAGGGTTTGAAAACCGTCTTTTTAAGCGCCTCTACGTCACGGGCTATGCGTGGAAGCCGACGCTGCGCCTTGTAGATTTCGGTGTGCGTTTCCATTTTCACGCCCGGATAGCCCATGATCACACGACCTGCCGGGACATTCGAAAGTATCTTGGTTCCACCGCCCGCGATCACGCCGTCACCGATGAAAATATTGTCGACGACCCCGGTCTGGCCACCCAAAACCACGTTGTTACCGATCTCAACCGAACCGGACACTCCGGTTTGACCGCACAGCAGACAGTCTCTGCCGACCTGGGTGTTGTGCCCGACATGAACAAGATTGTCCAACTTGGAGCCGTCTCCGATGACGGTGTTGCGGATCGTGCCGTTGTCGATGGTGCAGTTCGCGCCAACCTCGACATCATTGCCGATCTGGACCGCACCGAGCGAATGGATGCGCAACCAACTCTGCGCCTTGGCGTCTCCGGCGTCGCCCATGGTCTTGCGCACGTTTTCCACACCAGACACCTCGGGCGTGACAAAGCTGAACCCATCCCCGCCGATCCTGGCTCCGGGTTGCGCAATAAAGCGATCGCCGATGATGGCACGCGCGCCGATGCTGACCATCTCGCGCAACAGGCAGTTTTGGCCCAACACAACATCCATACCAACGTGGCACTGGGCGCCGATCACCGTTCCGGATTCGATGCGGGCCCGGGGGCCGACAACGGCCAGAGGCCCGATGGACACATCTCCGGCGATCTCGGCCGTCGGGTCCACGACCGCCGAGGGATGGATCCCGGGTGCCACACCCTGCCCCCGGTCCAGCATCGTGGTAATTCCGGCCATTGCCATACGGGGGCGGCCAACGAACACGGCGCCCTCCAGACCCAGTGCGCGCCAGTCCGCGCCCTCCCACAGGACCGCACAGCGCGCTTGACCCTCAGCCAGCGCCTCGGCGTATTTCGGAGCCATCGCCATAGCCAGATCGGTCGGACCGGCATCCTTGGGCTCGGCCGCCCTCAGAATCGTCAGGCTGGTGTTTCCCTCGGCCGGCGCCCCCAGAGCATCGGCGATTTGCTGTAAGGTGAACTGCATCGCGGGCTTCCTTGTCGCAGGATTTTGCGCCCTGTGCTTACCCCTGAACGTTCGGCAGGGCCACCCCTGCTTTTTGCAGGGCATCCCAAATCTTTTGGTCCCGACCATAGACATCGCGCCGATACTGCACGTCGCCCTTCGGCCCGACGAATGCGGTGCGGTAAATCAGATGAACCGGAACCGGCTGTTTGAGGTCAACCTTGGTTTCACGCCCGGTACCCAGCACCCTGTGGAAAAAGGCCTTGGGGTCCTCTTCCTGTTTTGCCAGCAAAGCATAGGCGAAATCAAAAGGTTGCGCCAAACGAATGCACCCGTGAGAGAAGGCGCGCACTTCGCGTGCGAACAGGCTCTTCTGCGGGGTGTCGTGCAGATAGATGTTGTACTTGTTGGGGAACATGAACTTGACCAACCCCAAAGCGTTGCTTTGACCCGGAGGCTGGCGCATCGCAAACGGGAAGCTGCGAGCCGTGAACTGGTTGAAGTCCACCGCATTGCGGTTCACCTGCCGTCCACGCCGATCGGTGATCTCAAGATGCCGGACGGCATTGGGGTTGGCCCGCAACTTCGGCAGGTATTCCTTGGTGATGATCGAGCGCGGCACATGCCAGCTGGGATTGATCACCATGTGCTCCATCACATCCGAAAACTCGGGGCTTTGACGATCGCTGGTGTTTTTGCCGATCACCGCACGTGTTTCAAATGTCACCCGACCATCGTCGATGATTTTCGCGGAAAAGTCGGCCTGATTGACCAGAACGTGCCGTGCACCCCTCTCGCGAGGGAGCCAGCGTTCACGTTCCATCGCAACCATCACCGCCTTGAGCCGGTCAGAAGGTGAACGGTTGATTTCGGCAATCGTTCCCTGGCCGGCAACACCATCTGGTTCAAGACCATGGGCACGTTGGAAGGCTTGCACCGCGGCCACCATGGAGTCGTCATATTCTGGGCTGGCCATGGGCTTGAGGAACCCCATCGCAACCAGACGATTACGTAGCTTTATGACGCTCGGCCCCGTATCGCCGCGTTCGTATTTTCCGGTTGGTACGGTCGGCCCCCATTCACCGTGTTCGTTCAGTGACTGCAGCGCCATCTTCTGCTTGAGCAGCGCCCGGTACTGGCTGGACTGCGGCGGAAGCTGCGCGAGATAAGAGCCGTCGGTGGATCCCATCATCGCCGCAAGATGTTCCGAGGCTGGCTTCCGTTCGACCGCACGCACGAGGCCGGCATCGATCTGAGCCGGGCGCAGCAGCCCGGACTGAATATCCTGCGCATAGCGGACAAACGCCTCGCTCAGAGCCGCCTCAAGCGCCCCGAGATCGCGGTTTGACCGAGCGCTCTCCATCTTCGCCATCAGGCCATCAACATCATATCGTTCGGCCGGAAGCCCATGCATCTGAGCATGGGACAATGCTTTGATAAGTGCCGACCGACGCGCCGCGTGATCAGAGGTAGGACCGACCCAAATCGGCACGAATTCCTGTTCTCGATAAAAGGACGCGATTTCCGGGGTTGTCCCTGCGCTTTCCGCGACAGCCATCCGAAACGCGAAACTCTCAGCCTGGGTCGGAGCCGCCTGAACGGATGTGGCCGACACGGCGATGCTTGCGGCAAACAGAAAAATAGTACAGGTCCGACGGACAGAATTCATGGGATAGCCTTGGTTTTCAATAACTTGGAACTCTAGTTTTTGCGCCCGACAATTATGTTTCACGCCTCGGGGGATTGTCCACTCACATTTCCAACAGCACATCACACCGCTGGGCCCCTGATGCGCGTTTGCATCGTCTGGAAAAAAACGAAAGGGATTCAGGCCTGTTCGCCACATTTTTTGTCACTTGCGCAGATTTTCGCCGAAAATTCCCCGTAAGAAAGCACAAGGCCAAAAGATCACTTGGCGCAAGAATCCCTCTGTGGCATAAAATCTGCATCTGGGATGGGAAAGAATTAAAAAAGCGCACGTAACATCGTGTGCAGGCAGGAACTGTACGGGACGAAACACGCTATGACCAAGAGCAGTACCTCGGGGATGACCCGGCGTGCCCTATTGGGCGCATTCGCGGCAACGGCAGTTGTTGCAGCACCAACCTACTCAAACGCAGCAGGCTTCCTTCGCGGGGGCGGAGACATCCGCAGGATCCGTATGTATTCGGGCCGTACCGGCGAGCGTTTGGACATGATCTACTGGGTCGATGGCAAATACGTCAAAGACGCGGTCAAGGAAATCAACCACTTCATGCGTGATTGGCGCACCGATCAGTCAAAGGACATGGATCTGCGCACGATCGACATCATGGCCGCGGCCCACAACCTTCTGGATGTGAACGAGCCCTACATGCTGTTGTCGGGCTACCGCTCTCCGCAGACCAACGCCATGCTGCGCCGTCGGTCGCGCGGTGTCGCCAAGAACTCTCTCCACGTCAAAGGTCAGGCTGCGGACCTGCGGCTTGCCTCCCGCTCGGTCTCACAGATGGCCAAGGCAGCCATTTCGTGCCGTGCCGGCGGTGTCGGCCAATACTATGGATCAAATTTCGTGCACATGGATTGCGGCGACGTTCGCTCCTGGCGCGGCTAATACACTACCACTCACCAACCCCGCAAAAAGCCCCGGCGCATCACTGCCCGGGGCTTTTTGCTGCGCAGCGCCCATCTGGCAATGACGGACACAGGCGCAGAAGCGCTACGCCTTGAAACGCTGGAAGAAAGTGGCGCACCTGAGAGGATTCGAACCTCTGGCCTCTGCCTTCGGAGGGCAGCGCTCTATCCAGCTGAGCTACAGGTGCGTTGGCCGTTAGCTAACCTTGTTCCGATCCGGGTGCAACTGGATTTTGCATGTCGAAACGCGGTTTAGCGACGAACAATCAGGCAAACAATTCGTGCGCCAGTTCCAGCGCATCGATCAACGTGTCGACCTCATCGGTGGTGTTGTACAGACCAAAACTCGCGCGGCAGGTGGCCGTAACCCCGAGATGATCCATCAACGGTCCGGCGCAATGGTGCCCCGCCCGAACGGCGACGCCCTTCTTGTCGAGAATGGTGGATACATCGTGCGCGTGGCCCGCACCATCCAGCGTAAAGCTGAAGATAGCGGCCTTGTTGGGCATCGTCCCTTGAACCTGCAGCCAGTTCAGCCCGGTCAGGCGCTGCATTGCATAGTCGCGCAAGCCCGCCTCATGGGCCGCGATGTTGTCCATCCCCAAACTCATCATGTAGTCCAGCGCAACGCCCATGCCGATTGTCTGGACGATACCCGGAGTGCCGGCTTCGAATTTCATCGGCGGATCGTTGTAGATCACCCTGTCTTTCGACACTTCCTTGATCATATCGCCTCCTCCGATGAAGGGGCGCATCTCGACCATGCGTTCCGATTTGATAAAGATCGCGCCGGATCCCGACGGGCCGTACAGCTTGTGTCCGGTAATAGCATAGAAATCACACCCGATATCCTGCAGATCCACCGGCATGTGAACCGCGCCCTGGCTTCCGTCGACCAGCACAGGCACGCCTTTGGCATGGGCGCCTTCGGTGATCGCCTTCACGTCAACCACGGTACCCAGAACGTTGGAACACTGGGTCACCGCCACCAGTTTGGTCTTGGGCCCGACGGCGTCGATCACGGCCTGCGGATCCAGCGCACCACTTGCATCCACGTCCACCCATTTCAAAACGACGCCCTGTCGTTCGCGCAGAAAATGCCAGGGTACGATGTTGGCATGATGCTCCATGACGCTCAGAACAATTTCGTCGCCGGCCTGCATCCGCGGCATGGCCCACCCATAGGCGACTAGGTTGATCCCCTCGGTCGTCCCGGAATTCAGGATGATCTCATCCTCATTCGCGACATTCAAAAACCGGGCGACGGTTCCGCGCACGGATTCGTACTTTTCGGTCGCCAGGTTCGACAGGTAGTGCAATCCGCGATGCACGTTCGAATACTCGTGCGCATAGGCATTGGTGACTGCATCTATCACCACCTGAGGTTTCTGCGCCGAGGCCCCATTGTCGAGATACGTCAACGGCTTCCCGTTCACCTCACGCGAGAGGATCGGGAAATCGGCGCGGATTTTCTGGACGTCATACATGAACGAATTCCCTAAACAGGCCCGCTTGGGGTCATCAACAGGACGAAGGGTATCGCCAGCAATCCCGAGATGAGGATGACCACGAAGGATTTGCCCAGCGAGTGGAACTGGTGCGCCTGATTGATGAAATGCAGGCTGATGTAGAGGCTGTACAGGCTCATCCCCAATACGAGGATCAGGAACATCGTCGGCGCAACCATCACCATGACGAAGATGATCAATTGGCCCAGAATCTGCAGGAATTGCAGCCAGACCATCAGCAGCATCATGCCGTCCAGGCTGCCGGTGCCGCCCAGCATCCTGCCGACAAAATGAAACGCGAAGATGCCCAAGAGAACGGCCCCGGCCGAAGTTGCCAACGACTGCACGACCGGTTCAAACGCCATATCCAGCGATGGATCAAGCGCCGGAAACACAAGGGTCGACAGTGATTGAGACAAAGCGTTCAGGACAACGACCAATGCCAGCGCTGTCCAAAGCACATCCCGACCGGGTACACTGGTCAACAGACGCCTTGCCGCCTCGGCCGGATTTGCCAGTGTCAGAACGGCCAGATGTCCCAGAAATGCGGCGTTCATGCCGGCGCCCTTCGTGTTTGAGAAAACCCGGAAAACCAGAACCAGACGAATACCGCAACCCACAGGGCCCCGGTCAGCGTCTGGACAGGTCCCGGACCGATGAAACCCGCCACCAGCCCGTTCAACAACACCAGCGGCGATGAGGCGAGCAGAGCCCAGAACAGCGCAAGCCGCGCCTGATAGGACGTGGTTGCACCGCCGAACATGCGAGAAATCAGATAAGTCCCCCAGGCAAGGACGTAAAGCAGTAACGGCAGAATGAAGACCGACCCCAGCAAGGCCCCACCCATCAGCATGTTCAGGTCCAACCCCTCAAGATGGGCACGGCGCGCAAGGCCCGGCAACTGTGCGATAAAGCCAATCACACAGAACGCCATGACAAAGGCCAGCGCGCGGTCTTCACGCGGGCCCATGTCCAGCAGCCGACGCACCACCCGACCGGGCCCGCGATACGAGGCGACGATATCGGTGGTCACCGGCATCAGCTGTGCCGCGCCAACCAGCCTTCCAGCCGCGAGACGATGTCCTCGGCCAGCGCTTCGTCTTCGATCTCTTCCACGGCTTCGGCCAAAAAGGCCAGCGTCAGCATGTTGGTCGCGTCCTTGGCCGGAACCCCGCGCGAGCGCAGGTAGAACATCGCAGTCTCGTCGATCGCACCCGAGGTCGACCCATGCGAACAGGCCACGTCATCGGCATAGATCTCAAGCTCGGGCTTGGCCAGGAACTGACTGTCGTCATCCAGCAGCAAAGACTGGCTGATCTGGTAGCCATCGGTCTTCTGGGCGCCTTCCTTGACCAGAATCTTGCCCTGGAACACGCCGGTCGCGCCGTTTCGCAGAACCTTCTTGAACACCTGACGGCTTTCGCAGTTCACCGCGTCATGGGTGATGAACACCGTGTCGTCATGGTGGAAGTCGCCATCGCCCACACAGGCACCGGCCACATGCGCCACCGCATCGTCACCGGTCAGTTCGACCACCTGTTCATTGCGCGTCAGCACACCATTCACGGTCAGGGTGAAGGATTTGTAGACGGAGTCCTTGCCCAGCCGGGTGAACATATGCGTCGCGGCACGGCGCTGATGGTCCCTGCCTTGCGCCCGGACATGATGCAGCGTGCCGCCATCGGCGATGTCGATCTCGATGCACTTGTTGAACCGCGAGGCCGCCGGACCGTTCTCGAGAATCGTAACCTCAGCGCCGCTTTCCACGCGGATCACGTGGTGCAGGATCGCGTCCGAGCTTTCGGATTCGTGGCGATAGATCAGGCTGATCGGCTTGGACGGCTTGCCGGTCACGTGGATCGCCACGCCATCCTGCGCAAAGGCGGTGTTCAGGGCCGCCAACGGGCGTTGAACCGGGGTCTGACCGCGCTCCTCGAGCACGCCATACAGTTGCTTGGCCCAGTGGATGTCCTTGCAGCAGATATCCTCAAGCCGGTCGATGCTCACGCCTTCCAGCGTCAGGTCATCGCTGTCCTCGGGGCTGAATACGCCATCGACGAAGACGATCTTTAGGCGGTCAAACCCGTCAAAGACCATCGGCTCGTCGGTGTGGAATACCTCGGCCGCCGGGGCCTCGGGCGAAATCAGCGTATCGGGACGCGTGTATTTCCAATACTCGTCGCGCCGCCCGGGCAGACCCATGGCGCGCAGCCGGGCCAGGGCCGCCTCGCGCGCGTCGCGGGTGCAGCCGGCTTCGGGCATGGGCAGCGTGGCCAGCCGCGCCTCGGTCGCGGATTGTTTCACGTCGGGCAAGGCCATCAGTTCACCTCGGCAAGAATGTCGGCGTAACCGTTGTTTTCGACTTCCAGCGCCAGCTCGGGCCCGCCGGTCTTGACGATCCGGCCATCGGCCATGATGTGCACCACGTCGGGTTTGATGTGGTCCAGCAGACGCTGATAGTGGGTGATCACCAGGAAACCGCGGCCTTCGTCGCGCAGTGCGTTCACGCCCTCAGCCACCAGCTTCATCGCATCCACGTCAAGGCCCGAGTCGGTCTCGTCCAGGATGCACATCTTGGGCTCGAGCATCGCCATCTGCAGGATTTCGTTGCGCTTCTTCTCGCCGCCCGAGAAGCCCACGTTCACCGGGCGTTTCAGCATGTCGGCGTCGATCTTCAGCGACTTGGCCTTTTCGCGCACCAGTTTGAGGAAATCCGCGGCCGAGAGTTCTTCCTCGCCACGCGCCTTGCGCTGGGCGTTCACGGCGGTGCGCAGGAAGGTCATGTTGCCCACGCCCGGGATCTCGACCGGGTACTGGAACGCCAGGAACACGCCGGCGGCGGCACGCTCTTCCGGCTCCATCTCCAGCAGGTCGGCGCCATCCAGCGTGGCCGAACCCTCGGTGACCTCGTATCCGTCACGGCCCGACAGCACATAGCTGAGCGTCGACTTGCCCGAGCCGTTCGGCCCCATGATCGCGTGTACCTTGCCGGCCTCGACCGTCAGGTCCACGCCCTTGAGGATCTGCTTTTCCTCTTCCTCAAGTTTGACGTGCAGGTTCTTGATTTCCAGCATGTTTTATCCTTTTGCGTATCTTCGGGACGCGCCGGCCCCGGTCTGTTCCTATCCCAGCACCCTGCGCAGCAGCCGCGCCGCGATCCATCCCAGGACCGCCCCGCCGCCGATTGCCCAGACCGGGTTGATGAAATCGGTGTAGTTGACGTTGACATAGGCCACGCCCAGCAAGCCGCCCAGAACCGGCAGCGCATAGCCAAGCCAAGTCAGAAAATTATCCTTGCGGATGCCGTTTTGGTGATTTCGCGCCATCAGCTTCTCCAATACTTCCATATCTTCTGAAACTGACGCCACCAGAGCCTCCAAACCACGATCAACAGCGGCACGAAAATCAGAAGACTCAGACTTCCGGCCATCGGTTCGTTTTTGACGAATGCCGCAACAATGAGTCCCACACAAATCAACACAACCGGCAACACGGCCCGACGTGACAACCAACAGAAAGCCTCCGAGCGTGCGCCTTCCTTGGCATTGGTTTCGAAGACCTTAGCCTCTTTGCTGATTTGGCTGGTACGCGCCATCAGCCGACCGAGCCTTCCAGCGAGATCGCGACCAGCTGCTGGGCTTCCATGGCGAACTCCATCGGCAGCGCCTGCAGCACGTCCTTGCAGAACCCGTTGACCACCAGCGCCACGGCTTCTTCCTCGTCCATGCCGCGCTGGCGGCAATAGAACAGCTGATCGTCATCGACCTTCGAGGTGGTGGCCTCGTGCTCGACCCGGCTGCTGTTGTTCTTGACCTCGATATACGGAACGGTGTGCGCCCCGCATTTGTCGCCGATCAGCAGGCTGTCGCATTGGGTGTAGTTCCGGCTGTTCTTGGCCTTGGGGTGCATCGACACCAGCCCGCGATAGGTGTTCTGGGCCTTGCCCGCGCTGATGCCCTTGGACACGATGCGCGACTTGGTGTTCTTGCCCAGATGGATCATCTTGGTGCCGGTATCGGCCTGCTGCATATTATTGGTGATGGCGATCGAGTAGAACTCACCTTGGCTGTCATCACCCCGCAGGATGCAGGAGGGGTATTTCCAGGTCACGGCACTGCCGGTCTCGACCTGCGTCCACATCACCTTGGACCGGTCACCCCGACAATCGGCGCGCTTGGTCACGAAGTTGTAGATGCCGCCTTTGCCGTTTTCATCGCCCGGGAACCAGTTCTGGACGGTCGAGTATTTCACCTCGGCGTCTTCTTCGACGATGATCTCGACCACTGCCGCGTGCAGCTGCGCGGTATCACGCTGCGGCGCGGTGCAGCCTTCCAGATAGGACACGTACGAGCCCTTGTCGGCGATGATCAGAGTCCGCTCGAATTGGCCCGTGTTTTCCGCGTTGATGCGGAAATAGGTGCTCAACTCCATCGGGCAGCGCACGCCCGGCGGCACATAGACGAACGACCCGTCCGAGAACACGGCCGAGTTCAGCGTGGCATAGAAATTGTCCGACACCGGAACAACCGAGCCCAGATATTTCTTCACCAGTTCGGGGTGTTCCTTGATCGCCTCGGAAATCGAGCAGAAGATGACGCCGGCCTTCTTCAACTCGGCCTGGAAGGTCGTGCCCACCGAAACCGAGTCGAACACCGCATCCACGGCGACCTTGCGGCCCTCGGCCGGGGCATCCTCGGCGCCTTCGACGCCTGCCAGAATCATCTGCTCTTTCAGCGGGATACCCAGCTTTTCGTAAGTAGCCAGCAGCTTGGGATCGACCTCGTCCAGAGACTTGGGCTTGGTCTCCATCGACTTGGGCCGGGCATAGTAATACTGGTCCTGAAAGTCGATTTCGGGATAGTGGACCATGGCCCATTTGGGCTCTTCCATCTGGGTCCAGCGCTCGAAGGCCTTCAGACGCCATTCGGTCATCCACTCGGGCTCTTCGTTCTTTTCCGAGATCAGTTTGACGATATCGGGGTTCACGCCCTTGGGCGCGTATTCCATCTCGATATCCGTATCCCACCCGTATTTGTAGGTCCCGACCTCGCGCACCGCGTCAACGGTTTCCTGATCGACACCTTCTTTTACCTGGGTCTGGTCCAAAGCGGCCATGTTCCACCCTCCGTCAGATCACGCGGCCCGCGCGCGATGCTTTTTCTCTTTTTCCAGCCACGTCTCGGCGAAACGTAGCACGTCTTCTTCGCTCGTCTCGGGGCCCAGCGAAACGCGCACCGCGCTGGCCGCCGTGGCCTCGTCATATCCCATCGCGGTCAGTACCGCGCTTGCCTTCACCTTGCCACTGGAGCAGGCCGAACCGGCGCTGATCGCAAAGCCCGACAGATCCATCTGCATCACCTGCGTTTCGCCCTTCCAGCCGGGCGTCGCAAAGCACAGGGTGTTGGGCAACCGATCCTGATCTTTCCCGACAAAAATAGTAGATTTAGAACCAGCCTCAAGGGCCTTTTCTAGAATATTTCTAAGTTCTGCAACCTTTTCCCAAACCCCGTTTGCCAGATCCCGCGCCGCCGCTTCAGCCGCAGCGCCGAACCCCGCGATTCCAATGACATTTTCCGTCCCCGACCGGCGCCCCATTTCCTGGCCACCGCCCTTGATCCGGGCTTGCAGATCGGTGCCGCGTGTCATCACCACGGCGCCCACGCCTTTTGGGCCGCCCAGCTTGTGCGCCGAGACCAACGCGATCTGCACATCCAGCCAGTTGAACGCGATCGGCAGTTTCCCGAACGCCTGCGTTGCATCGGTGACGGCCAGACCCTTGGGCAAGGCCTGAATGAGTCCGGTTTCAGAATTGGCGAGCTGCAACGTGGACCGAGCCGGATCGGCAACCGTAACAACGCCTTGGCTCGAAACCGGCAAATCCTCGACGGTCCAGGCCCTTACGGCATCATGTTCGATCGCCGCGCCATGCAGGTCGCGCCCTTCCAAGGCCAGCGCCGCGCCTTCGGTCGACCCGGATGTGAACACGATATCCGCCCCATCCGCCCCAAAAGCCGCCGCAACTTGCGCGCGCGCCTTTTCGATGACGGCCTTGGCCGCTCGCCCCTCGGCATGCACCGAGGACGGGTTCCCGCAAATCTCCATCGCCGCGATCATCGCGTCGCGCGCCTCGGGGCGCAGCGGGGTCGTGGCGTTGTGATCCAGGTAAACACGTTTCATGGACTCACCTTTTCATCCACTCATCCACGGCCACACCCTTCGAGATTCCCGATCCACTCACCGGTCAATCATCCACGACCGAGAACAGCCCAGGCACCGCTGGACACGGCGCAAGGTCGTTCTGGATCACATCGGACAAGCGTGTCTGGTGCAGGAACACGTAGACATGCGCGCTGAGGCTTTCCCACAGGCGGTTGGTCAGCGACTGCGCCCGGCTGCCCGAGGATCCCCCCGAAGCCCCGGCCCCCTTGTGCATGGCATCAACTGTTTCATCCACGGCTGATAGAATCTCGACCACGCGGATCTCGGACGCCGGCCGCGCCAAACGATAGCCGCCGCCCGGCCCGCGCACCGATGCAACCAGATCGGCACGGCGCAGCTTGACGAACAACTGCTCCAGATAGGGCAGCGAAATGTCCTGACGCTCGGAAATCTCTCCCAGGGTCACCAGCGTGTCGGCGGGCTGAAGCGCGATGTCCGCCAACGCAACCATCGCGTAACGGCCCTTGGTTGACAGCTTCATTCTTCGATCCTCGTGGCTTGAACCGCGTGAAAACATTGACGTCGCCGCGGTCAGTGCGTATCTCCGACTGACAGCGTGTTCACGCTGCGATACTCAATTAGAACCGTTCTAAGGTGCCTGACGATAACCGTCAAGTATATCCCGGCGCCCGCGAGAAAAAGACAGGACAACCGCACACATGCCCGAGGTGATTTTTCCCGGACCTGAAGGCCGACTGGAAGGCCGTTACCACCCCCAAAAGGAAAAAGACGCACCGATCGCCATCGTGCTGCACCCGCACCCCCAGTTCGGCGGGACCATGAACAACAAGGTCGTCTACAACCTGCACTACGCGTTCTACAACATGGGCTTTACGGTACTTCGCTTCAATTTCCGGGGCGTCGGCCGCAGCCAGGGCGAGTATGACCAGGGCGTCGGAGAGCTCAGCGACGCGGCATCGGCGCTGGACTATCTGCAGTCGATGAACAACAACTCGAAACACTGCTGGGTCGCAGGCTTTTCGTTCGGAGCCTGGATCGGCATGCAGTTGCTGATGCGTCGCCCCGAGATCACCGGCTTCATCAGCGTTTCGCCGCCCGCGAACATGTATGATTTTTCGTTCCTTGCCCCCTGCCCCTCGTCCGGGCTGATCATCAACGGAACGGCCGACCGTGTGGCACCGCCGGCGGACACCACCGCACTGGTCGGAAAGCTGCACGAGCAGAAGGGTATCACCATCACCCATACCGAGGTTGAAGGAGCCGACCACTTCTTCCAGGGTGAGCACATGGATACGCTGATGACCAACGTGACCGACTACGTCAAACGCCGCCTGACCGAGAACACGCGCTGATGTCCGACACCATCACCATTCTCGCGGCGAAACTGGCCGAGGATACGATGAAGGTCATGGACGAAACCGGCCAGGATCGGTTCTATGTCGAAGTCGGTGACGTGCTGGGAGCAGCCTCCCAATCGCTTGAAGAGGCTTTCCTTACCGAAATACGCGTCCGGCTGGCCGAGCGCAAGGCGCGGCAATTCCTGATCAAGAGGCTGTCGGATCACCGGTCCAAAGTGAAGGCGATCGAAAAGCAATAGGCGCACAAAAAAGGAGCCCGCGGGCTCCTTTTTCGTTTCATTCGTAGCGTTCAAACTGTTGTTGCGCTTGACCTATCAACCAATTTGGCTGCGTCAGTATCGACGGACCCCCCGTCAGCAAGCCACCCAATCGCCACGATTATTGCCGAAGCAAACACGACCGTTTTTGCAAATGTCGTCATGAAACACACTCGTTAAAAAAGTAATCGAAAACGTGGAGTAGTTTACACGCTTTCCGGCCTTGCCATAGTCGGGTTTACCTGACCCTAGGTGAACCAACGAAAGGGGCGGCTGCCTAAATTTCCTTGCGCCGTTTCTGAATTCTGTGCTCAACGTCCCAGCAGATGCATCAAGGGTTCAAGAACCATGCCCCACGCCTACCTGATCCTCCTTCTCGCTGTCATTGCCGAGACAATCGGAACGACCGCACTGCAGGCCAGCCAGCAATTCACCCGGTTCTGGCCCTCGGTTCTGGTGGTAGTGGGCTATGGCTTTGCCTTCTACCTGATGGCGCTGACGCTGAAGGTAATGCCCGTGGGCATCGTTTATGCGATCTGGTCCGGGCTGGGCATCGCTCTGATTGCGCTGATCGGCTTTGTGGTTTTCGGCCAGCGGCTGGACTGGCCCGCGGTTCTGGGCCTTGCGATGATTCTGGGTGGCATTCTGGTCATCCACCTCTTTTCGCAGACTGCGGGCCACTGATCGCGCGTTAGGGCTGGTAACTTGTGCCGCGCCGCGTTATGCGCGCGGCAACTTCCCGTTCAAAGGCTGACCTCATGGACCTGCGCAACATCGCAATCATCGCTCACGTGGACCACGGTAAAACGACCCTGGTAGACGAGCTTCTGAAACAATCCGGTGCATTCCGGGAAAACCAGGCCGTGGCCGAGCGCGCCATGGACAGCAACGATCTCGAACGTGAACGCGGCATCACCATTCTGGCCAAGGCCACCAGTGTCGAGTGGAAAGGCACGCGGATCAACATCGTTGACACCCCCGGCCACGCCGATTTCGGCGGCGAGGTCGAGCGTATCCTCAGCATGGTCGACGGTGTTGTGCTTCTGGTCGATGCCGCCGAAGGCCCGATGCCTCAGACCAAGTTCGTGACCTCGAAGGCGCTGGCGCTGGGTCTGCGTCCGATCGTGGTGCTGAACAAGGTCGACAAGCCCGATGCCGAGCCCGACCGCGCCCTGGACGAATGCTTTGACCTGTTCGCCAACCTCGGCGCCGACGATGACCAGCTGGATTTCCCGGCCATGTACGCCTCGGGGCGGTCGGGCTGGGCCGACATGGAACTGGACGGCCCGCGCAAGGACTTGTCCGCTCTGTTCGACCTGGTAGTCGACCACGTTCCCGCCCCCAAACAAGCTGAGCGCAAGGATGAACCCTTCCGCATGTTGGCGACCACTCTGGGCAGCGACCCGTTCATCGGTCGCATTCTGACCGGCCGTGTGGAAAGCGGTACGCTCAAGGCGGGTGACAGCCTCAAAGCGCTCAGCCGTGACGGCAAGCTGATCGAGAATTTCCGGGCCACCAAGATCCTGGCCTTCCGTGGTCTCAGCCAGCAACCGATCGACGTTGCCGAAGCGGGCGACATCGTAACCATCGCGGGCATGAGCAAGGCCACCGTCGCGGATTCGCTGGTGGCGCCCCAGGTGGTCGAGGCCCTGCCCGCCCAGCCGATTGACCCGCCGACCATCACTGTGACCTTCGGCATCAACGACTCGCCCTTGGCGGGGCGTGACGGCAAGAAGGTCCAGTCGCGCGTCATCCGCGACCGCCTGATGAAAGAGGCCGAATCGAACGTGGCGATCCAGATCACGGACACCCCCGGCGGCGAAGCCTTCGAGGTCGCGGGCCGCGGTGAACTGCAGATGGGCGTTCTGATCGAGAATATGCGTCGCGAAGGGTTCGAGCTCAGCATCTCGCGCCCGCAGGTTCTGTTCCGCGAGGAAGACGGCCAACGCCTGGAGCCCATCGAGGAAGTCACCATCGACGTGGATGACGAATTCTCGGGCGCAGTCATCGAAAAGGTGACAGGCGCGCGCAAGGGCGAGCTGGTTGAGATGCGCCCCGCCGGAGTTGGCAAAACCCGCATCATTGCGCATGTCCCGTCGCGTGGCCTGATCGGCTATCACGGTGAATTCCTGACCGACACCCGCGGCACCGGCGTTCTGAACCGCGTGTTCCACGGCTGGGCACCGCACAAGGGCCCGATCCCCGGACGGCGCGCCGGCGTTCTGATCTCGATGGAGAACGGACAGGCCGTCGCATACGCGCTGTGGAACCTGGAAGAGCGTGGGCGGATGTTCGTCGGCCCCCAGACCGATGTGTATCAGGGCATGATTATCGGCGAACATTCGCGGGACAATGACCTTGAGGTGAACCCGCTGAAAGGCAAGAAACTGACCAACGTGCGGGCCAGCGGTTCGGACGATGCCGTTCGCCTGACACCGCATGTCCAGTTCTCGCTGGAGGAGGCCATTGCTTACATCGACGACGATGAGCTGGTCGAAGTAACCCCGAACGCGATCCGACTGCGAAAGCGGTTCCTTGATCCGCACGAACGCAAGCGTATGGCCAAGTCAGCCTGACCCCCGGTCCGTTCGATTTTGGACGGGTCGGAAACAATGGCGCGAATGTGACATTTTTGCGTCCATCTGAAACGGTGTTTTCTCAGGGAAGCCATGAATGGATCATGGCTTCCCTTTTGTTTTGCCTGCAATTTCGTCCATAAGATGAGTTAATTCCGCATCGCTATCGCGGTGTTGCCCTTGAAAATGCGACGTGATAGGGGTGTATTTGTGTTCAAAGTATGTCATCGCCAGGTTGTTCGGTGATGAGTTTAACGAGTTTAAGGAGGCGCGATATGCGCATCAAATCCCGTCTACTGACAATAGTATTTGCTTCAGCTTCATTGCCGCTGATGTCCGGTGGGCCTGTTGTCGCCGCGGACAAATGTACGATCCAGACAGCCCGGCAGTCGGTTTCCACAGAAACCCTGTGTGCCTGTACGGTCGTGGATGCACGGATGCTGCGTTACATCCAGCGTCGTGCCGATTTTGAAGACATTCTTGCCCGCACTTTGCAGACCTGCCCGGCTTTTGCAGCCGTACTGACGGATTTCCCTACCGCGTCGATCGGGACGGTTGATCAAAGATCCGGCGACGGCCCTTCGGAACAGAGCGGGAGCTCAGGCGGCGGTAGCTCAAGCGGCGGTAGCTCAAGCGGTGGTAGCTCAAGCGGTGGTAGCTCAAGCGGTGGCGGCTCAAGCGGGGGCAACGCACCCACTCCGGGCGGTAGCTCTGGTGGCGGCAGCTCCAGCGGCGGCAGTTCCAGTGGAGGCAGCTCCAGTGGTGGCAGTTCCAGTGGCGGTAGCTCCAGCGGTGGCAGCTCCAGCGGTGGCAGCTCCAGCGGTGGGTCCGGTGATGGCGGTGGCAGCTCCAGCGGTGGCGGCTCCAGCGGTGGGTCCGGTGATGGCGGTGGCAGCTCAAGCGGCGGTAGCTCCAGTGGCGGTTCCGGTGACGGTGGCAGCTCAAGCGGTGGCAGCTCCAGTGGCGGTTCCGGTGACGGTGGCAGCTCAAGCGGTGGCAGCTCCAGCGGTGGGTCCGGTGATGGCGGCAGCTCAAGCGGCGGTAGCTCCAGCGGTGGGTCCGGTGATGGCGGCAGCTCAAGCGGCGGTA